>VMTA01000032.1 GCA_013791855.1 Sideroxydans sp. | reverse complement strand
TAGGTCAGCTCGATCACCGCTTGTTCGCTTTCCTTTCCATACCCCAGGAAGGCCAGCGTGAACTTGCCCTCGGGATAGTCATGCTGCCGCAACAACGTCATGCCCATCACCTTGGTATAAAAATCGATAGACCGCGCAAGATCTCCGCTTCTTATCATCGTATGCAGTATTCGCATCACTTCACTCCTCTCGTTATCAAATCAGCGACACACCTTGTTGCCAAACGGATCGATGCCACAGCGAATCTTTTCGCGGATTTCCTCTCGGCGCTTCCCCTCCGCGGCCGACACGCCCGATGCACTCTGCCCTGCCTCGTCCTTCAAATAGTCCGGGGACACATTGAACAAAACACCATCCTTATCCATGCAGATGATATTGCCGAACGAATCGGTGCCGCAACGACTCTTGTCGGCAGCCGATGCATAGCCTGGCATCACAAGCGACAGCAGTAACAACAGCCCCTTCATATTCTTCCCCTCACACTCGCATGAAACAGATAACGCATTATGCCTTCACCTTCTTGCTATTCAGGCTAATGATCAGCACGCCCGTCAACACCAGCGCAGAACCGATGATTTGCAGCAGTGAGACGCTCTCCCCCAGGAAAACATACGCCATGTAAATGGTGCTGACCGGCCCCACCGTGCCAATCAGCGAGGCACTGCCCGAGCCGATGCGATGGATGGCGAATGACAACAAGAACACCGGCAACACGGTAGAGAACACCGCCATCGCGATGGCGTATTCGTACACCTGCAATGGCAGATTTAGCGCACTCCACGGGCGCATCACCATGAACTGCAGCACACAGGCCGCACTGGCGACCAATGAAGCATAAGCCGTGAAACGCAACGCGCCGATGCGCGCGATGGCATGCCCTGCCCCCACCAGATAGATGGCGTAAGACAGCGTGCTTGCGAATACCAGCGCCGCGCCGATCAACACCGCATCGCCCTGACTCACACCCACATCATGCAGAAATACCAGCGTGATGCCGGCATAACTCAGGGCCATCGCCGCCAGCACTTTGGCAGTAATGCGCTGCTTGAAGACCAGTGCCGCGAGGATCACCGTCATGGTCGGATAGAGGAACAGGATCAAACGTTCCAGACCTGCTGTGATGTATTGCAAACCAAGGAAATCGAGATAGCTGGACAAGTAATAACCCACCAGCCCTAGTCCCACGACCAGCAAGCGATCATGCGCATCCATCGGCGCGGCATGATGCCGCCGCGCCCAGATCGCCACACCGATGAAGAACGGCGCCGCGAACACCATGCGCAAAGCCAGCAGCGTCACCGCATCCACGTTGCCCAGATACGCCAGCTTCACCAAGATCGCTTTGGCCGAAAAACCTACCGCGGCCAGCAGGGCGAAGACGACGCCGAGAAGAACATCCCGTTGAGCGAAGGTGCTGCGAGTTTGACTTGTCATGATGAAGACCCTGAAGGTTCAGCTAAGCGGGTCTTGTAGCGGAGCAAAGCGGAAGACCCGCCGTTGCCCGTTTATAAAGTGAAGCGTTAAAACAGAAACGCGCGGCGGCTGGTGGCTAGCATGGCTAGCCACAGTCGCTTGGCGTTGATGGAATCGATGAAGATGGATCGCATGGGATGGAATATACGTTGCCGTCTCAGATCCGGTCAATTAGCCCGCCAAGCCGACGTACACGTTCTGCACATCATCGTCTTCATCGATAGCTTCGAGGAAAGCTTGCACCTCTTCGAGCTCGGCTTCGTTGCTGATGGTGACTGGATTCTTGGGACGATAGCCCAATTGTGCGGAAACGACAGTGAAGCCCTGCGCAGGCAAGGCTTTGCACACGGTATCGAGATCGGTGGTGTCGGTGATGAAAAGTGTCGCGCCTTCTTCGGAAGGTTCGAGGTCTTGCGCACCGGCTTCGATGGCGGCGACTTCCGGGTCTGCATCCGCTGCATTCGGTGTCGCTTCGATCATGCCGACATAGTCGAAGTCCCACGATACGGAACCTTCCACACCGAGCTGACCTTTGCGGAACAACACGTTCATGCTGGACTTGGTGCGGTTGATGTTGTCGGACAGACATTCGACGATGACCGGTACGCGGTGCGGGGCGAAACCTTCGTACACCAAACGATCCAGACTCGCGCCACCATCCAGCAGGCCAGCGCCTTTCTTGATCGCGCGATCCAATGTCTCTTTAGGCATCGAGGCCTTCTTGGCTTGCTCGACGACCAGACGCAGACGCGAATTGCTATCGGGATCGGCACCACCTTTGGCGGCGACCATGATCTCTTTAGCGAGCTTGCCGAAGATCTTACCCTTGGCGTTCGCTGCGACTTCTTTGTGTCTGGCTTTCCACTGTGCGCCCATGTCTGTTCTCTTGTGTTGGTTTTACGAAATTTGATCGGGACTGAATCCCGAGGCCGCATCTTGCACTAAGTGGCGGGCGGCTTCAATCTTGAACCGGCGGATCGCGGTCAGATCAAGGCGTAGATATCCGCTCAGAACGACCAGGTCAATTGCAGGCTGGCGCGGTTACCCAAGTTGCCGGCGATGACGAGGGCATTGTCGCGCGCGGCACCGGCAGCGATGGCGGCGGGATTGGATACTTTCATGTTGCGCCATTCATAGTTGAAGATGACGCGCATGGCCGGGTTGATGAAGTGTTGCATGCCCAGCGTAATGGTGGCGAACTCTCGCTCGTTGGCGAGGGTCTGCGTCATGAAATCGAGATAGTCGTAGCGCAGGTCTGCCTCCCATTGCGGCTGGAAGCGCCAGCCGCCTTCCACATACCAGCCGCCGGCTTGTTCATTCACGCCAGCCGCCAAGGATTGCCCCACGAAGGGCGGCGCTTGCCCGCCCACCACCATGCCGTTGGCGCGCAGATATTCGGCCGAAGCGCGGTAGTTTCCTTGCAGATATTTGAGGCCGACGCCTTCGCGCACCAGTGCGTGATGCTGCGTGCCGAACAACCGCGAACCATTCTGCCGCCAGACAAAGGCGCTGAAATCTTCGCGATTGGGGCCTTGCCCACCGAGCAGATACGAAGCCTGCACGCGCAACGTCAGATCCTTGCGGCTATCGCTGTCGCGCGGACTGTCGATCGCATCGCCGTTGGAGACCATCGCCGCGTAGGAATATTCCCATTGCCCGCGATTGTGCCAGTCGTACACCTGCACGCCCCAATCGCGGTAACCAGAGAAGCCGCTGGTCAGCCGGGCGGTGGAGGTGCCGCCGGCATTCACCGCGCCGGTGGCTTGCACCGGCAAGCCCACCAGCATGTACAGCACGGCATTGGAGTTATACACATAGGGCGAGGAAGTGTTGACCGCCAGCAGCGCTTCTTCGCTGGTAGGCAGTTTGAACAGGCCGGCGCGGATGCGCGCCCCAGGGATGAAGTTGAAGGTCAGCGAGGCATCGGTCAGCACGACATCGTGGTAATAGGTGGTGCCGTTCTCGCCGGCATCGAGCGCGACGAAATAATTGATCTCGTCGCTGAATCTGCCGCGCGCGCCCAGCCCGGCACGCATCACCTGGAACTGGTGCGGATTCTTGAGGTCCGGCCAGTTCAGATTGAGCGCGGAGTATTGGCCGTTATATACCGCTGCCGCCCCCTGCAGGGTGGTGACGGGCTGCGCGTCGATGTAGGTGTAGGTCGGCTGGACGAAGCCGAACACGCGGAACGCGGGGGCATCCGGTGCCTCGTTGCCCTGCAGTTGCAGCCAGTTAGTCGCGTTGACCGTGCAGGGAATGAACGTCGCCAGCAAAGCCGCGCCGAGTCTGACTTTCATATCGAGGTGTTCCATTATCCGAGCAGCTTCACGAATTCAGCCGCAAGCACCGGACGGCTGAAGAAAAAGCCCTGTGCTTCGTCACAACCGTAGTTGCGCAGGAAAGCGAGCTGGGCATCCGTCTCTACTCCCTCGGCGATCACTGTCAGTTGCAGGGTATGCCCGAGCTGGATGATCGCCCTGACGATGGCGGCAGAATCGGCATCCTCGGCCAGATCTTGCACGAAGGACTGGTCGATCTTGAGTTTGTTCACGGCCAGCCGCTTCAGGTAAGAAAGGCTGGAATAACCCGTGCCGAAATCATCGATGGAGAACTTCACGCCCATGTCTTTCAGACTGTGGAGCGTCTTGATGGCGACATCGATGTCCTGCAACAGGATGGATTCGGTCAGCTCCAATTCCAGCATATCCGCTGGCAAACCGGAACGCTTGAGCGCGTGAGCGACCGTCTCCAGCAAGTTGCCGCGCTTGAATTGCAACGCGGAGAGATTGACTGCCATCACCAGTTGATGTCCGCTCTCGCGCCACTGTTGCGCTTGCCGGCAGGCTTCGTTGAGCACCCATTCGCCCATCGGGATGATAAGACCGCTGCGCTCCGCCAGCGGGATAAAAGTGCCCGGCGGGATCAGTCCCAGCTCGGGATGCTGCCAACGCACCAAAGCCTCGGCGCCGATGAGGCGCCCGCTCTCGATATTGATCTGCGGCTGGTAGTGCAGCAGGAATTCGTTGTTCTTCACCGCGTTGCGCAACTGTCCCTGCAAGTGCAGTTGCTCCTGCGCATCGAAGTTCATCTTATCGGAGAAGAAACGGTAGGTATTGCGTCCGCTGTCCTTGGACTGGTAAAGCGCGGTGTCGGCACTCTTCAGCAGCAAGTCGAACTCCCGGCCATCCTCCGGGTACAGGCTGATGCCGATACTGAACGAGGTATTGATCGCGTAATTCTCGATCTCGAAAGACTCGCCAAAAGCCTCGACGATATGTTGCGCGATGCCGCCGATGACAGCCAGGTCGCGCATATGCGGCAACAAAACGATGAATTCGTCACCCCCTTGACGGCTGATGGTGTCGGTGTCGCGCAGACATCCGCGCAGACGCTCGACCACCGCCACCAGCAACTTGTCGCCGTAATTGTGCCCGAGCGTGTCGTTGACCTGCTTGAAGTTGTCCAGATCGAGGAACAGCACGGCCACGATAGACTGTTCGCGCTCGGCCTGCGCTATGGCCTGCTCGAAACGGTCACGCAGCAGCAGACGGTTGGGCAATCCGGTAAGGACATCGTGATGCGCGAGAAACTCCAGTTGCCTTTCCGCTGCCGCATGCTCGACGCGGGTGCGCAACGTTTCCACGCCATAGGCCAGATCGGTGGCAAGTTCCTGCAACAATCTCACCTCGTCCTCACCGAAAGCATCGACTTCTGACGAGTAGATGGTAAGTGCGCCCAACGCATGCTCTTTTCCCCGCAGTGGCAGTGCGATGCTGGAATGGTAACCGCGGGCAAGCGCCATATCGCGCCACGGGAGCATGCGCGGGTTGGTCTGATAATCCTGATTGATATCCGTCTGCCCGGTCCGGATAGCGGTACCCGTGGGACCGCGTCCGCGCTCGGTATCCGCCCAGGACACTTTCAGACCTTCCAGATAGTCATTGCCATTGCCATGCTGCGCGACCGGGCGCACGGTCTTTTCCGCATCATGCTCGGCATACCCCACCCACGCCATGCGATAACCGCCTTGCTCGACCACCAAGCGGCAGATCTGTGACAGCAGGGCATGCTCTTCCGTCGCATGCACCAGCGCCATATTGCAATCGCTCAACAGTTTGACCGAGCGATTCAGACGCTTCTGGTTCTGTTCGGCGTGTTTGCGTTCGGTGATGTCCTGCATGGTGCCGATCACCCTGCTGGTCACCCCCTGATCGTTCTCCTCGATCTTGTAGCTCACATGCACCCAGCGCGTCTCCCCGTCGGCGCACATGATCCGCACTTCGACCTGCAGCAGATCAGTTGCGCCGGTTTCCCGCGCCATTTGGATATGCTCGCCAACCAACCGAGCATCCTCCGGGTGAACTAGGCGCCGGGCGAAATCTGCCGACGACATGCGGTACCCCCCCATCTGCGCGGCGGTGGTACGGTGCAATGAATAATACTGGTCGTTGAAGACGAACTCATCGGTGGCCACCTCATACTCCCAGTGACCCATATGGGCGATCTTCAATGCTTCGGAAAGTTTTGCCTCGCTCGCGCGCAATGCCGCTGTCGCTTGCAGGCGCACGTTGAGCATCTCATTGAACTCCTGTGCCACTTCCCGGATCTCGGGCGGCCCATCCATCGCGGCACGGGCATCTTCATGGCCTTGCCTGATCGCGCGCGAGGCGGATGCCAGCGCACCGATAGGGCGCGATATCTGGCGTGCGATCAACCAGGCGACGCCAAGGATAAATATCAGACTGAGCAAACCCAACAGCACATTTCTGAGCACCGCTTCACGAAGTTGGGAATAGACATAACTGGTCGGAATGCCCACATAAACCGTCCAGCCGGAATCCTCCACCCGGTCAACGTGATAGAGTCTCGGCACCGAATCGACACCTTCCATCTCGCCTTCCACACCGGCCAGAATATTTTGCAGCGTCTTGTTGTTGCTGTATTTTTTCCCGACCCACTTCTCGGTATCAAGGTTGCGCCATACGAAAACTCCGCCTCCCGTCACGATCCCGATGGTCGTGCCGGGGATCATCGGCGCATTGGATAGATTGGGTTCGTACAAAGCCAGATCGAGCGGCAAGCCGAGGAAGCCGATCTTCTTGCCTTGGCCATCGTGGATCGGATAGGTCAGCACTGTCACCCATCTGCCAGTGATGGGGCCGAAGAACGGATCGCTCACCACAAGTCCGTCCATCGTCAGCGACTTTTTAAACCATGGCGCTTGGGCGACCGACACCGGCTTGCCGCCTGGCTGGGGAACCGCCGAACAGATCGCCGTCCCCTGCATATCGATCACGGTCATGTTCGCGGATCTCGGGAACAACTGGAGGAAATCCCACAGCACCTGATCGCAGTGCTTCACATCCATCTTGCGGATGAGCGGGCGCTTGGCCATCTGCACCAGAAAATCTTGGTTGGAATTCAATACCCGGTCGACGTCGGCAGCAGCAGCTGCTGCCAGCATGCGCGATGTCAGTTTGGCTTGGAGGACGCGCTGCTGGGCATTGTCGTAGATCGTATACGCAAGGATACCTACCATCGGCAGGGCAATGGCCAACACCAGTGCCAACAACTGCGTTCGGATTGTAAGGCGTGATCTCATTTTTTTCAGGAATTACCGGCGGTTCGCATATGGAGCAAGAGATTGACCGGCGTACAAAAATCGCTGAAATATGGAACTACATCATAGTTCAATTCAGGCTGCACACACGAACCAAATCATGCCCTCTATTTGCCGTTTGCGACGTCTTCCACCACCTGCAGGAACGTATCGCCATACTTGGCCAACTTGGCCTGACCGATGCCGCTGAGACGTCCCATTTCGTCCAGCGTCTGCGGTCTTTGGTTGAGTATCTCGAGCAAGGTGCTGTCGTGGAAGATGACGTAGGGTGGCACGCCCTGCTCGCGCGCCAATTCCATACGCTTGTCTTTGAGCGCCTGCCACATGGGGTCTTCGTTGGCACCCGCGAAGGCTTCACGCAGACGCGAGCCGCGTTCGGCTTTGCTGGATGTGCGTTTGGCCGGTGCCGCATCGCGACGCAGCCAGACTTCCTGCTCACCGCGCAGCACCGGACGCGCCGCTTCGGCCAAACGCAAACCGCCATAGCCTTCGATGTCCACTTCGATGAAGCCGCCTGCCGTCAGCTGACGATAGACGCTGCTCCACTGCTGCTGCGCCAGTTCCTTGCCGATACCAAAAGTGCTGAGTTGTTGGTGATGGAATTGTTCGATCTTGGGGGTGACTTTCCCCAACAGCACGTCGATCAGATGCGCGACACCGAAACGTTGCCCCGTGCGATAGATGCACGACAGTGCCATCTGCGCGGCCTGCGTCGCATTCCAGGTGTCCACCGGTGTCAGACAGTTATCACACTGGCCGCAATCGCCGGGATGTTCTTCGCCAAAGTAACGCAGGATGCTCTGGTGACGGCATTCAGTGGATTCGCAGAAGCCGAGCAGCGCGTCGAGCTTTTGCAGTTCGACGCGCTTACGCTCCTCCGGTGCATCGCCGGACAACAGCATCTGCCGCATCGACACCACATCACCCAACCCGTAGGCCATCCATGCATTGGCCGGAAGACCATCGCGCCCGGCGCGTCCGGTTTCCTGATAGAAGCCTTCCATACTCTTGGGCAGATCGAGGTGGGCAACAAAACGCACGTTGGGCTTGTCTATGCCCATGCCGAACGCGACGGTGGCGACCATGATGACGCCTTCCTCACGCAGGAATCTTTTCTGATTCTTGCTGCGCACGGCAGCATCCAATCCCGCGTGATACGGCAAGGCATCCCGTCCCTGCGCCGATAGCCAAGCGGCGGTCTCCTCCACCTTCTTGCGCGACAGGCAATACACGATGCCGGCATCATCCTCATGTTCGGCTTCGAGGAAGGACAGCAACTGCTGGCGCGCATTGTTCTTCAGCGCGACGCGGTATTGGATATTGGGACGATCGAAGCTGGAGACGAACTGCTGCGCCTGCTCCAGCGCCAGACGTTCGATGATCTCGCGCCGCGTCGGCGCATCGGCCGTGGCGGTGAGCGCGATGCGCGGCACATCGGGAAAGCGCTCGTGCAACACCGTCAGCGCGCGGTATTCAGGTCGGAAGTCGTGCCCCCATTGCGACACGCAGTGCGCCTCGTCGATAGCGAACAGGCCGATGAGGCGCTCCTGCTGCAAACGTTCCAGCTGATTCAGGAACCCTTCTGTCATCAACCGTTCCGGCGCGACATACAGCAGCTTCAATTCACCGCGCATCAACTGCCGCGATACCTCGCGCGCGGTATCCGCATCCAGACTTGAATTCAGGAAGGCGGCGGACACCCCGAGTTGTTTGAGCGCATCCACCTGGTCTTGCATCAGCGCGATCAACGGCGACACCACGATGCCGACACCGTCGCGCAACAATGCAGGGATCTGATAACACAGCGATTTGCCGCCGCCTGTCGGCATCAGAACCAGCGCATCCCCCCCGCTCGCCACATGTTCGACGATAGCCTGCTGCGCACCTCGAAATGCGCTGTAGCCAAAGGTGTCACTGAGTATCTGATGGGCGCTGTCGGGTTTCATGGAAGTGGTTTGATCTGCGGGGGGCGATTATCTCGCACATCCCTTGTTGCCGACAGGGCCGATTAAATCCCAGTCATGCGCCGATGGTATGATGGTCGCAAATCAAGAACCCCATCAAGGAGCGATATGAGCATCCGTACCGTAGTCACCCAGCCCTTCCCCGATCAGAAACCCGGCACTTCCGGCTTGCGCAAGAAAGTCCCTGTGTTTCAGCAAGCGCATTATCTGGAGAACTTCGTACAAAGCATCTTCGACAGCATCGCCGCACCGCAGGGCGCAACGCTGGTGGTAGGCGGTGATGGTCGTTATTACAATCGCGAGGCAATCCAGATCATCCTGAAAATGGCGGCGGCGGATGGCTTTGGCGAAGTGCTGGTCGGTCGCGGCGGCATCCTGTCCACGCCGGCCGCTTCCTGCGTGATACGCAAGTTCAATACCTTCGGCGGCATCATCCTTTCCGCCAGTCACAACCCGGGCGGCCCCAAGGAAGACTTCGGCATCAAGTTCAACAGTAGCAATGGCGGCCCGGCTACCGAGACCGTGACCGATGCCATCTTTGCCAAGAGCAAGAGCATCAGTAGCTATCGCATCCTTGATGCTGCCGATGTGTCATTGGATGAATTGGGTGAAACGACGCTTGGCACCATGAAGGTCAAAGTGATCGATCCGGTCAACGACTATGCCGAACTGATGGCGTCGCTGTTTGATTTCGATGCGATCCGTGCCTTGCTGAAGAGCGGCTTCCGTATCAAGTTCGATGCCATGCATGCGGTGAATGGCCCCTATGCAACGGAGATCCTTGAAAATCGTTTGGGCGCTACAGCCGGCAGTGTGATGAACGGCATACCACTGGAGGATTTTGGCGGGGGTCATCCGGACCCGAATCTGACTTACGCGCACGACCTCGTCGAGATCATGTATGGCGACGATGCGCCTGATTTCGGCGCCGCCTCCGACGGCGATGGCGACCGCAATATGATCTTGGGAAAACATTTCTTTGTCACGCCTTCAGATAGCTTGGCACTGCTTGCTGCCAATGCCGCATCGGCACCGGGTTACAAACAAGGCTTGGCCGGTATCGCGCGTTCCATGCCGACCAGTGCTGCCGCGGATCGTGTGGCCAAGGCTTTGAACATCCCTTGCTACGAAACACCGACAGGATGGAAGTTCTTCGGCAACCTGATGGACGCCGGCAAGGTAACGCTTTGCGGTGAAGAGAGCTTTGGCACGGGTTCCGACCATGTACGCGAGAAAGACGGACTGTGGGCTGTGTTGTTCTGGCTCAACATCCTCGCGGTGCGTAAGCAATCCGTTGAATCTATCGTGCGCGAGCACTGGACAAAATTTGGACGCAACTTCTATTCCCGCTATGACTACGAAGGTTTGCCGACCGAAGCAGCGAATGGTGTGATGCAGCTGCTGCGCGAGAGCTTCACGTCGCTCACCGGCACGACGTTCGGCAAATACACGATCCAGACCTGCGACGACTTCAGCTACACCGACTCGGTGGACGGTAGCGTGAGCAAGAATCAAGGCGTGCGCATCCTGTTCAGCGATGGATCACGCATCATCTATCGCCTGTCCGGCACTGGCACCGAAGGTGCCACTTTGCGGGTCTATCTGGAAGCGTATGAAGCCGATGCAGCACAACATCATCTTGATGCCCAAGATGCATTGAAAGAATTGATAGTGATCGCTTTGGATATTTCGGAGCTTGTGAAACGCACAGGACGCGAACGTCCGACCGTGATCACTTGATATCAGCTTGTGGAGCGGTGACCGCCGAGGTTGCCGCATTCTCGCCGATGAGTTGAAAGAACACCTCGCCCTGTTTGACCATACCGAGTTCGCTACGCGCTCTTTCTTCGAGCGCATCGCTGCCGGCCTTCAAGTCACGCACATCGGCATCCACCACAGCATTGCGCTGTCGCAATAGTTCATTGGCCGATTTTTGTGCTTCGAGCTGGTGGTTGTTGTCCCACACCTTCAGCCAGCTTCCCTTCCCGAACCAAAGCGGATATTGCAATAGCAGGAGAAGGGCAAGCAGGATGTAGGTGACGGCACGCATCAGCCTAACTGATAGTAAGCCTCACGACCGGGGTAGGAAGCGCTGTCACCGAGGTCTTCTTCGATGCGCAGCAGTTGGTTGTACTTCGCCATGCGGTCGGAGCGCGACAGCGAACCGGTCTTGATCTGCATGGAGTTGGTCGCAACCGCCAGATCGGCGATGGTGGAATCCTCAGTCTCACCGGAGCGATGGGAGATCACTGCCGTGTAACCGGCACGTTTCGCCATCTCGATCGCGGCGAAGGTCTCGGTCAGCGTGCCGATCTGGTTCACTTTGATCAGGATGGAGTTGGCGATGCCGCGCTTGATGCCTTCCTTCAGAATCTTAGTGTTGGTCACGAACACGTCGTCTCCGACCAACTGTATGGTCTTGCCGAGACGGTCGGTCAAGGCTTTCCAGCCATCCCAGTCGTGCTCGCTCATACCGTCTTCCAGCGAGATCACCGGATACTTGTCCACCCAAGAAGCGTACATGTCGATGATCTGCGCAGCGGTTAATGTCAGACCGTCCGCCTTCAGATGATACTTGCCGTCCTTGTAGAACTCGGAGGCTGCAGCATCGATACCGATCGCTACATCTGCACCCGGCACATAACCAGCCGCCTCTATCGCTTCAACGATGACTTTCAGAGCTGCTTCGTTGGAACCCAAAGCAGGAGCAAAACCGCCTTCGTCGCCGACGGTGGTGGTCAAACCGCGATGATGCAGGATCGCCTTCAGGGCGTGGAACACTTCCGCACCGCAACGCAGTGCTTCGCGGAAACTCTGCGCGCCGACCGGGATGATCATGAATTCCTGGATATCCGCACCGCCGGTGGCATGTGCGCCGCCGTTGATGATGTTCATCATCGGCACTGGCATCTCCATGCGTGCAGCTCCGCCCAGATAGCGGTAAAGCGGCAAGCCGCTCTCTTCTGCAGCGGCACGTGCCACAGCCATTGAGACAGCCAGAATCGCGTTGGCACCCAAGCGGGATTTGGTGTCAGTACCGTCCAGATCGATCATGGTCTGGTCGATGAAAGCCTGATTCTCGGCATCCAATCCGATGATCGCTTCTGCGATCTCGGTATTCACGTTCTCAACAGCTTTCAACACGCCTTTGCCGAGATAGCGCTGCTTGTCTCCATCGCGCAATTCGATAGCCTCTTTCTCACCGGTAGAAGCACCGGAAGGTACTGCGGCACGTCCCATGACGCCCGACTCCAACAACACATCTGCTTCTACCGTCGGATTCCCACGGGAATCCAAAATCTCACGCGCTACGACATCAACGATTGCACTCATCTCTTTTCCTTCTCTCTCTTCACACACTCTTCAAGTTAACGTTCTCTTCAATGAACCCCTGTTGCTTCACCAAGGCATCGATCGCCTTAAGTGTCTGCAACATCTCTTTCAAATGCCCCAACGGGAATGCATTAGGGCCATCGGACATCGCTTTTGACGGATCGGGATGTGTCTCCATGAACACCCCCGCCACGCCGGCAGCCACTGCTGCGCGCGCCAATACCGGCACAAACTCTCGTTGCCCGCCGCTGGACGTGCCCTGCCCACCGGGCAACTGCACTGAATGCGTGGCATCGAACACCACCGGGCAGCCGGTGTTGCGCATCACCGCCAGCGAGCGCATGTCGGATACAAGATTGTTATATCCGAACGAAGCACCGCGCTCGCACACCATGATGTTGTCACCACCGCTGACTTCGCGCGCCTTGTCGACCACGTTCTTCATATCCCAAGGTGACAGGAACTGGCCTTTCTTGATATTCACCGGTTTGCCTGACTTGGCCACCGCATGGATGAAATCAGTCTGGCGGCACAAGAAGGCTGGCGTCTGCAACACATCGACCACACTGGCTACCGGTTCGATCTCATCTTCGTCATGCACATCGGTCAGCACCGGCACGCCGATCTGAGCCTTAACCTTTTCCAGTATTTTCAGGCCGGCTTCCATTCCGAAGCCGCGGAAAGTCTTGCCCGAGCTACGGTTGGCCTTGTCATAGGAAGATTTGTAGATGAAAGGGATGCCGAGCTGCGCGCAGATCTCTTTCAACTGTCCGGCAGTATCGATCGCCATCTGCTCGGATTCGATCACGCACGGGCCGGCGATCAGAAACAGTGGTTTATCCAGACCGGCTTCAAAGTTGCACAGCTTCATGCTGTTTCCTTATGTTTAACGGCTGCTTCCACATACGCCTTGAACAGAGGGTGTCCGTCTCGCGGAGTGGAAGTGAACTCGGGGTGGAACTGCACGCCGACGAACCAGGGATGCATGCTCTGCGGCAATTCCATCATCTCCGGCAAGTCCTCGGAAGGGGTGCGTGCTGAAATGATCAAGCCTGATTTTTCCAGTGCAGGAACATAATGGTTATTTACTTCATAACGATGACGGTGACGTTCATTCACCTCATCACCGTAAATCTTCTGCGCCATCGTGCCGCTCTTGACCGGGCAGCGCTGCGAACCCAACCGCATCGTGCCACCCATTTCAGAATCAGCACTGCGTTTGGCGACCTTGCCGTCACGATCAAGCCATTCAGTGATCAATGCCACTACAGGATGTTCAGTATCCAGATTGAATTCGGTACTGTTCGCATCCTGCATATCCGCCACATGCCGCGCGTACTCGATCACCGCAAGCTGCATGCCGAGACAGATCCCCAGATATGGGACATTGTTTTCGCGTGCATAGCGGATAGCTGCAATCTTGCCTTCCGTTCCACGCGCACCAAAACCTCCTGGGACCAGAATGGCATCCAGGCGCTTCAGACAGTCAGTCCCATCGTTCTCGATGACTTCGGAATCCAGATATTCGATATTTACACGCGTAGCGGTATGGATACCCGCATGACGCAATGCCTCGATCAATGACTTATACGATTCGGTGAGATCGACATACTTGCCGACCATACCGATGGTGATCTCGTGTTGCGGATTATTCTGCGCTTTGATCAGATTCTGCCAAACTGTCAGGTCGGCAGGCGGCGCATTCAGTGCCAGCTCTTCGCAGATAATGCGATCCAATCCTTGCTCATGCAGCATCTGCGGAACCTGATAGATACTGTCTGCATCCCACATCGAGATCACGCTGTCTTCGCGCACATTGGCGAACAAGGAGATCTTGGCGCGCTCGTCATCGGGAATACGGCGATCAGCACGGCATAGCAACGCCGTCGGGAAGATACCGATCTCGCGCAATTTCTGTACGCTGTGCTGTGTTGGCTTGGTCTTCAATTCTCCGGCAGTCGCGATGTATGGCACCAGTGTCAAATGTACATATGCCACCTGATTGCGGCCCATGCGCAATCCCATCTGACGTGCCGCCTCCAGGAACGGCAGTGACTCGATGTCGCCCACCGTTCCACCGATCTCGACGATAGCGATCTCAGCCTTACCATCAAGCGAAGCAGCAGCGCCGCGTTCGACAAAAGCCTGTATCTCGTTGGTGATGTGCGGAATAACCTGCACCGTCTTGCCCAGATACTCGCCGCGACGCTCCTTGCGGATCACGCTCTCGTAAATCTGACCGGTGGTGAAGTTATTGGCCTTGCGCATCTTGGCCGTGATGAATCGCTCATAGTGGCCGAGGTCCAAGTCAGTCTCGGCGCCGTCTTCTGTGACGAAGACTTCACCATGTTGAAACGGACTCATCGTGCCAGGATCGACGTTGATATAGGGATCCAGCTTGAGCATCGTGACCTTGAGACCACGTGACTCCAGAATCGCCGCAAGTGAAGCGGCGGCAATGCCTTTTCCTAGGGAAGAGACAACGCCGCCGGTAATAAAGATGTATTTGGTCATGGGCCGCGATTGTATCGCAAATTAGGTATGCTCTCAAAAGAAGAAGAGCGCCAGAATGGCGCATCTTCATATTCGAGTAACAATAAAAAAGCCCAACTTTTGGTTGGGCTTTTTTACTTATAAGGAGTCTGACGATGACCTACTTTCACATGGGTAATCCACACTATCATTGGCGCGGGGTCGTTTCACTGTCCTGTTCGAGATGGGAAGGAGTGGGGCCAACCTGCTATGGTCGTCAGACATAACTGTTATCAATCG
>VMTA01000024.1 GCA_013791855.1 Sideroxydans sp. | reverse complement strand
CGGCAGATATTGGAAAGCAGCTCCACGCCACTTTCGTTGCGCACCAGCATCTTGGCTTTGTCCATCCACTCGATCACATGGTAGTCGCCAAGGTTCGGCACCATCAATTCATGGCCGACATACTGCGGGCCGGCGTCGAGCAATACACGTTGCTCGATCTCCAGGACCTTGGGGTCGAAATACCAGCTCAACGGGGGTTGCGCAGAGACGGGATTGAATTGCTGCAGCTTTGCTATTTCGGACATACCCACATTCCTCTGTGAATACGGGGAATCAGACAATGCCCACAAAGCATGTTCTATCGATTCCCGGATGTTTACGGGGTCGGGGATTGTCCTTTAAAAGTCAGGACCGGGCAACAAAAATTGGCCGCACTGTATAGGCTTGGGTAAAATGCCGCCCCTACGCGAAACAATGCATACAGGAATGATGATGGCGACTAAGTCTGAAAAGAAGCCGAGCTTCGAGACGGCCATGGCCGATCTGGAACAACTCGTGGCAGATATGGAATCAGGCAAGCTGTCTCTTGAGGATTCACTTGCCGCCTACAAACGCGGCGCGGAACTGATGACTTTCTGCCGTACGCGTCTGGAAGAAGCGCAGCAGCAGGTGCGCGTGCTGGAAGAAGGTGTGTTGAAGGATCTCGACGTCGGTGAAGCAAACTGATGGCTGCCGATTTCACCGCATGGGTATCCACCCATCAATCCCGGTTTGAAGAGACATTGAAGCGCCTGCTGCCGCAGGCCGACGTGACGCCGCAACGTCTGCACGGCGCAATGCGCTATAGCGTGCTGGACGGCGGCAAGCGCGTGCGTCCGTTGCTGGCCTATGCCGCCGGTGAATTGGCGGGCGCGACTGCCGAGCGCGTGGCGGTCGCTGCCGCCGCGGTAGAACTCATCCATGCCTACTCACTGGTACACGACGACATGCCCTGCATGGACGACGATGTGCTGCGTCGCGGCAAGCCGACCTGCCATGTCGAATACGACGAGGCCACTGCTTTGCTGGTGGGCGATGCGCTGCAAAGTCTTGCATTCCAGTTGCTGTCCGAACACCGTCTGAACGACGATGCGAACAAGCAGCTGCAGATGGTGAAGCTGCTGGCCGTCGCCTCCGGCTCGCGCGGTATGGCAGGCGGGCAGGCCATCGATCTGGCCAGTGTGGGCAAACAACTGTCGCTGCCCGAGTTGGAACAGATGCACATCCACAAGACCGGCGCGCTGATCCGTGCTGCCATCCTGCTCGGTGCCTATTGCGGTAATAAGCTGAGCGACTCGCAAATGGAACGTCTGGATCATTTCGGAAAACTGATCGGTCTGGCTTTCCAAGTGGTGGACGATGTGCTTGATTGCGAAGCGGATACCGCGACGCTGGGCAAGACCGCCGGTAAGGATGCCGACAACGACAAACCGACCTATGTCAGTCTTCTCGGACTGACCGGTGCCAAAGAGATGGCGCAAGGTCTGCATCGTGAAGCGCTGGATACCTTGGGCGAATTCGGTGAAGCTGCGTTAAGGCTGCGCGAACTGGCCGACTTCATCGTGTTAAGAAAGTTCTGATGACACCGCTGCTCGATACCGTCAATAGTCCCGAGGATCTGCGCAAGCTGTCGCGCGATCAGCTGCCGCAATTGGCGGATGAATTACGCGAGTTCCTGATCGAGTCGGTGAGCAAGACCGGCGGCCATCTCTCTTCTAATCTGGGTACGGTGGAGCTGACCATCGCCCTGCATGCCGTGTTCAACACGCCGCAGGACAAACTGGTGTGGGATGTAGGTCACCAGACCTACGTGCACAAGATACTCACCGGTCGCCGCGCGGCAATGGCCAGGTTGCGCATGCATGGCGGTATCGCCGGTTTCCCCAAGCGTGACGAAAGTCCCTACGACACATTCGGCACGGGCCATTCTAGCACCTCGATCTCGGCGGCACTGGGCATGGCAGCTTCAGCAAAATTGCGCGGGTCGGACGAGCGCGCGGTCGCCATCATCGGTGACGGCGCGATGACAGGCGGCATGGCGTTCGAGGCGCTGAACAACGCGGGCGCGATGGATGCCAACCTGCTGGTCATCCTCAACGACAACGACATGTCGATCTCGCGCCCGGTCGGCGCGCTCAATAACTATCTGGCCAAGCTGATGTCGGGCCGTTTCTACGCGGCGATGCGGCGCGGCAGCGAGAAGATGCTCAAAGGCATGCCGCCGGTGCTGGAGTTCGCCAAGCGCACCGAGGAGCACATCAAGGGTATGGTCATCCCCGGCACGATGTTCGAAGAGTTCGGTTTCAACTACATCGGCCCCATCGACGGTCACGACATCAACGTGCTGATGGATACGCTGAGCAACATCCGCAAGCTGGAAGGCCCGCAGTTCCTGCATATCGTCACGCAGAAGGGCAAGGGTTATGCGCTGGCGGAAGAAGACTGCCTGCTCTACCACGGGGTGTCCAAGTTCGACCGCACCAGCGGCATCATCCCCAAGCCCGCACCGCATCGCAGTTACACGCAGATATTCGGCGAATGGTTGTGCGACATGGCGGCGACGGACGACAAACTGGTCGGCATTACGCCCGCGATGTGCGAAGGTTCGGGCATGACCGAGTTCTCGGAAAAGTATCCGGATAGATATTTCGATGTCGGTATCGCCGAGCAGCATGCACTCACATTTGCAGCGGGCATGGCCTGCGAGGGCAGCAAGCCGGTGGTCGCCATCTATTCCACCTTCCTGCAGCGCGCCTACGACCAGTTGATCCACGATGTCGCCATCCAGAACCTGCCGGTGATGCTGGCCATCGACCGCGGCGGTCTGGTCGGTGCGGACGGCGCGACGCATGCGGGCAGCTTCGATCTGAGCTATCTGCGCAGCATCCCCAACATGACCGTGATGGCCCCTGCGGACGAGAACGAATGCCGCCAGATGCTGACCACCGCCTATCGTATGTCGTCGCCGACCGCCGTGCGTTATCCGCGCGGCACCGGGCCGGGCGTGCCGGTCAGCAAGGAAATGACTGCGCTGGAAGTCGGCAAGGGCGAGGTCCGCCGCAGCGGTATCGGCGTCGCCATCCTGTCGTTCGGCACCATGCTGGAACCAGCGCTGGAAGCGGCGGAGAAGCTGAATGCCACAGTCGCCAACATGCGCTTCGTCAAACCACTGGATGCGGAACTGGTATTGAAGCTGGCGTGCGAACACGTGCTGCTGGTCACCGTGGAAGAGAATACGGTGCTGGGCGGTGCCGGCAGCGCGGTGGCCGAATGCCTCGCGCAACATGGCGTGAAGGTATCCATGCTGCATCTGGGTTTGCCTGACCGCTTCGTAGAGCAGGGTGAGCATGCACTATTACTGGCGGATTGCGGTCTGGATGCAGTCGGCATCGAAAGTGCCATCCGCAAGGTGCATGTCACCGCATAAAGAGATAACCCGACAAAAACAGTCGGAGATTGTCTATAATCGGCCCCCGGCCACAACGCAAAGGTTACGACAATGAACGCACCCGCGCCCATTCCAGACGTGCAGAGCAGCGCGGATACCCGCCAGCTCGCCATCAACAAAGTCGGTATCAAGAGTATCCGCCATCCCATCGTCGTCAGCGACAAGAGCGAAGGTGTGCAGCACACCATCGCCACGTTCAATATGTATGTGCGTCTGCCCCATAACTTCAAGGGCACGCACATGTCCCGCTTCGTGCAGATCCTGAATCAGCACGGCCGCGAGATCACGGTGGAATCGTTCGAAAGTATCCTGCGCGAGATGGTGGAGAAGCTGGAAGCCAAGTCCGGCCACCTGGAAATGAGCTTCCCGTATTTCGTGAACAAGACCGCGCCCGTTTCCGGCGTGCAGAGCCTGCTCGATTATGACGTCACTTTCACCGGCGAGATCATCGACGGTGAGTACCGCTTCACCATGAAGGTGCTGGTGCCCGTCACCAGCCTGTGCCCCTGTTCAAAGGAGATATCCGAACGGGGTGCGCACAACCAGCGTTCCCATGTCACGCTCACCGTGCGTACCAAAGGCTCGGTATGGATCGAGGACGTGGTGCGTATCGCCGAAGAGCAGGCATCAAGCGAGCTGTACGGCCTGCTCAAGCGCCCGGACGAGAAGTTCGTCACCGAGCGCGCTTACGACAATCCCAAGTTCGTGGAAGACATGGTGCGCGACGTGGCGGCGGCATTGAATGCCGATGACCGTATCGAAGCCTACATCGTCGAGTCCGAGAACTTTGAATCGATTCATAACCACTCCGCCTACGCGCTGATCGAGCGCGACAAGACGCAGGGCTGATCTTGAAGCCGGTCGCCGTCTTTCGTCATTCCGCGAATGAAGGGCCGGGGCATATCGCGCTGTTCCTGACACAGCACGGCATCCCCTGGCAGATGTTCCATATCGATCAGGGTGAGGCTGTTCCGGAAAACGCAGACGACTTCAGCGGCTTGGTGTTCATGGGTGGCGTGATGAGCGTGAACGACGACCTGTCGTGGATACCACGCTCCCTGAATCTGATCCGCGATGCCATCGCAAAAGACATCCCCGTTTTGGGCCACTGCCTCGGCGGACAACTCATGTCCAAGGCGCTGGGCGGCGTGGTGACGAAGAATCCGGTGAAGGAGCTGGGCTGGGGCGCAGTCACTGTTGCCGACAGCGAAACAGCCAGACAGTGGTTCGGCGACATCAAACAGTTCGATTCATTCCACTGGCATGGGGAAACGTTCTCGTTGCCGCCGGGTGCTGTCCATCTTCTTTCCAGCCCGTATTGTGTCAACCAGGCCTTTGCCATAGGCAAGCATCTTGGCATGCAATGCCATGTCGAAATGACCGCACATATGATCGAAGACTGGTGCCGGGCGGGCGCCGCTGACCTTGCCGCCAATCTCGCCAGCCCCGGCGTGCAAAGTGCGGAGACTATGCAGGCGCAGATGCACGAAAAGCTGCCGCGACTGAATCAGGTCGCTGAACAACTTTACCTGCATTGGATACACGGCATCGCCCCGCGCGCGAGTTAGAATGCGGCATGACCTACGTCGTCGCCGAAAACTGCATCCGCTGCAAATACACCGACTGTGTGGAAGTCTGTCCGGTCGACTGTTTTCGTGAGGGTGAGAACTTCCTCGTCATCGATCCCGAAGAATGCATTGACTGTTCGCTGTGCGTGCCGGAATGTCCGGCCGATGCGATCTATGCGGCCGACGACCTGCCCGCAGATCAACAGCAGTTCATCGCGCTGAATGCAGAACTGGCCAAACAGTGGCAGCCCATCACGGTCAAGAAAGATGCACCGCCGGATGCCGATGACTGGCTGAAGGTCAAAGACAAACTCCACTTGCTGAAGAAGTGAGTCAAGCCAGCGCACTCTTCGACCGCGTCGCGCAGCGCATCCTTGCCGCGCATCCCGCGCCCGATCTGCGCGGCATCACCGTCATCCTCCCCAACATGCACGCCGCGCAGCCGCTGGCGCAGGCTCTGATGCGCCATGCGCAAGTGGCGGCCATCCTGTTGCCGCAGATGGTGACGCTGAACGAATGGGCGCAAAGTGTGCCGCTGGTTGCACCCGTCGCCAGCGACAGCCAGCGCAGCGCCATGCTCTATCAACAATTGCGCAAGCTGCAATGGTTCGAGCACGCCGACCTGTGGAGCATGACGCAGGAACTGCTCAAACTGTTCGACGAACTGACGCATGCGGTGCACGCGCTACCGGGCGATGCGGATGCTTTTGCCGCCGCCGTGCAGCAGGCCTATCAGGCCAGACAGAACACCACGTTGCAACTGGAAGCGCGACTGGTGTTCGAGCTGTGGCATGCCATGCAGAGCGGTGAAGAACTGGATGCCGCGCGCGCCTACCAGATGCGCCTCGCCAAGCTGGCGCAGCAGGCAGAACGTCCGCTATATGTGTTGCGTGCATCGGAATGGGATGCGCTGGAGCAACGCTTCCTTGAAGAATATGAACAGCATGCGGTGGTGAAGGTGTTCGATGCGCGCGAGATGGAGGTGACTAGCCAAGCGCCGCTGTTCTTCGCCGCGACCTCACTGGAGCAAGAAGCCCGTGCCGCTGCCATGCAGGTACGCCGCTGGCTGGCCGACGGCAAACACAATATAGCCATTGTCGCGCAAGACCGTGTGGCAGCGCGGCGCACACGCGCCCTGCTGGAACGCGCCGAGATCCTGGTGGCGGACGAAACGGGCTGGACCTTCGCCACGCTGTCGGTGAGCACCGTACTCGACCGCTGGCTCACTGCGCTGCAAAGCGACTTCTATCATCACGACCTGCTCGATCTGCTCAAGTCGCCTTTTATCTTCGCCGACATGACGGCGGGCGAGCGCAAGGCTGCGGTGTATCAACTGGAACAACTGCTGCGCAAACAGGGGGTGGTCGCCGGGCTGGAGAGATACGTCGCGCTCACCGAACACGAGATCGCGCTGCATCAGCCGCTCGCCCGCTTGCGCCAAGCTGCGGCGCTGCTGGCGCAGAACAGGAAGCAGACGCTGGCGGAATGGCTAGCGGCATTGCAGCAAAGCTTGAATGTGCTGGGCATCGATGCCGGTTTGCAGCAGGACGATGCCGGTCTGCAACTCTTGCGTGCGCTGGATAACTGGAAGCAGGAATTACACGGCGATGCAGGCCGTTACCGTTTCGAAGAATGGCGGCGCTGGCTGGCGCAGCAACTGGATACCGAGACCTTTCGCGATAGCAGTATCGACAGCCCCGTGCGCTTCACTCACCTGGCAGCCACGCGCTGGCGCAGCTTCGATGCAGTGCTGTTGCTGGGTTGTGATGCCGGTCATCTGCCCAGCGCAGGTGATGGTGGCCGCTGGTTCAACGACGCGGTGCGTTCTACGCTCGGCCTGCCGACGCGCGCTTTCCATGCCGTACGCCAGCACGATGACCTGCGCGCCTTGCTGGCCATGAACGACGAAGTGCTGGTCACCTGGCAGAAGGAACAGAACGGCGAGGCGCGTTTGCTCAGTCCGTTCCTGCAGATGTTGCGTGATGCGCATCAGCAGGCGCACGGTGATGATCTGAGCGAGCGCGATTTGCATGCCTATCTGGTCGCGGAAGAAATGCAGCAAGTCGAGTTGGCGCAGTCGGCGCAGCCCGCCCCTGTTGTTTCACCGGACAGTGTGCCGACCAGTATCTCCATCAGCGGCTACAACGCGCTGGTCGCCTGCCCCTACCAATACTATGCGCGCCACATCCTGAAGCTGAACGAATTAGACGAAGTGCAGGAGGCTATCGAGAAGCGCGACTACGGTGAGCGCGTACACGACATCCTGCAGCGCTTTCATGAGCAGTATCCACTGGTGATGCAAGGCGACCTGGCCGAGATGGAAGCCGCTCTGCGGCGCATCAGCGAAGAGGTGTTCGCCGATCTGATGGCGCAGGACTTCGCCGCGCGCGCCTGGCTGGCGCGCTGGGTTCAATCTCTGCCTGCCTATCTGGATTGGCAGATCAAACGCGAAGCTGAGGGCTGGCGTTATGCGGGATCCGAACAGGCCTTTGACTGGCCGCTGGAAGGCATCCGTCTGCGCGGCCGTATCGATCGGCTGGATGTGCGCGGTGAAGAGAAGTTGGTGCTGGATTACAAGACGCAGAGCGACCAGTTGCTGCGCAATAAATTGAAAGAGCCGGGCGAGGATGTGCAGCTCGCCTGCTACGCCTACGCGCACGAAGCGGCGGATGCGGCTTTCGTCAGTATCGAGAGTGGCAAGGTGAAGCAGGTCGCGCCGCAGGAGGATGTGCCACTGCTGGCGCAGCTGAATGCCGAACGGCTGGAGCAGGTGATGGGCGAGATACGCGGCGGCTCCGGTCTGCCTGCGAACGGTATCGATGCGGTGTGTGCATATTGCGAAGTGCGCGGCGTGTGTCGCAAGGGGGAGTGGGTATGAGCAATCACATCGCCCTCGATCCCACTCGCAGCGTCGTGGTCGAAGCCTGTGCCGGTAGTGGCAAGACCTGGCTGCTGGTGTCGCGCATCGTGCGCTTGCTGCTGGATGGCGCGCAGCCTTCGCAGATCCTCGCTATCACCTTCACGCGCAAAGCCGCGCAGGAGATGCAGTCTCGTTTGCAACTGTGGCTGCGCGATCTGGCGATGGGCGACGAGGCTTTCGTGCGCCAGTTCCTCGCCGAACGCGGCATTGCCGAACTGAGCGACGAACAACTGAAACGTGCACGCAGCCTGTACAAGGAGACCTTGCTGGCGCAGCCCGCCATCACCCTCAGCACCTTCCATGGCTGGTTCATGCAGGTGATGCAGCGCGCGCCGTTGAACGCCGACGTGATGCAGGGCATGAGCCTGCTGGAACGTGTCGGGGCCGAGCAGGAAGAGGCGTGGGAGGAATTGCTGGAGCAGATGCGCAAGCAGCCGGAGGGCAATGAAGCGCGGCATATGCAATGGCTGTTCGAGGCATACGGCCTGTTCAATACACGCAAGCTGCTGTTCAACTTCCTCGCCAAGCGCGCAGAGTGGTGGGCATACACACAAGGCGAGCAAGATGCGCTGACCTTCGCGCTGGTGAATCTGCGCAACGATCTGGCGGTGGATATAGATTTCGATCCGGTCGCCGACTGGGGCATGTGCGGCAACAGCGAAGAAGTGTATTTCGCCTTCGTGCGGCAACTGGCGGGCAACGGCACCGACACTCAGGCGAAGAAAGCCAGCGAACTGGAACAGGCTTGGACGGACAGTGCGCCCGAGGTGCGCTTCGATGCCGTAGCGCCCTTGTTGTTCACGCAAGCAGACGAGCCGCGCAGTTTCAAGCCGACCAAGAAGCAGGATGACGAGGCCTATCTGGTTACGCGCGATGCATTGTTCGCTAGCCTGCAGGAAGTGCGCGACACGCTGGCTGAACAGCAGGCCTATCGTCTGAACGAGGCCGTGCTGCATTGTGGCGTCGCCTTCCTCGAGCGCTATCAGGCGCTCAAGGCGCAGAAGCAACAGATGGATTTCTCCGATCTGGAATGGCAGCTATGCCGCCTGCTGCAGCAGAGCGAACACGCCGAGACCATGCAGTACAAGCTCGACAGCCGCTACCGCCATGTGTTGCTGGACGAGTTCCAGGATACCAACCCGCTGCAGTGGCAGATAATGCGCGCCTGGTTCGACGCCTCTGTGGCGGTGGAGTCGCAGCCGACCGTGTTCGTGGTGGGCGACCCCAAGCAGTCCATCTATCGCTTCCGTCGCGCCGATGCACGCTTGTTCAACGTGGCGTGCGAATACCTGCAACAGCATTTCCGCGCCGAGACTTTGGGTAACAGTCTCACGCGCCGCAATTCGCAAGCCGTGGTGGATGCGGTGAACGCGGTGTTCCGCGAACAGCCGGAAGGGTTCGAGTTCGTCGAGCACCAGACGCATCAAACAGAATTGCCTGGCCATGTGCTGGTGTTGCCGCTGGCGGAAGCGGAATACGCGGAAGCAGCAGTCGCGGAGGATGCGCAACTCGTGTTGCGCGACCCGCTCACCACGCCGCGTGCCGAAGCAGGCGAGGGCGCGCGCCACATGGAAGCCGCGCAATTCGCCGCGCAACTGCAAACCATCGTCGGCGAGTGGTCGGTGAACGACGCAGGCGAGGCACGCCGCGCCACCTACGGCGACATCATGGTGTTGGTGCGCAGCCGCACCCATCTCGCCATCTACGAAGAAGCGCTGCGCGCGAAACATATCCCCTTCATCAGTTCGCGGCGCGGCGGTTTGCTCGACACATTGGAAGCGGAAGACATACAGGCACTGCTGCTGTTCCTTATCACGCCCTTCGCCGATCTCGCGCTGGCGCAGGTGCTGCGCACGCCGATATTTGCGTGCAGCGATGCGGACCTGATGCGCTTGGCATCAAGCAGTGCTGAGGAAAAAGTACTGAGTACCGAGAATCCTGCGCAGTACTCAGCACTCAACACTCGCCTTTCGTGGTGGCAGCGACTGCAACATCTGCCCGAACCGTCACCCGCTTTGCAACGCGCCTCCGAACGCCTGCACCGCTGGCTCGCCCTTGCCGACAAGTTGCCGGTGCACGATCTGCTCGACCGTATCTATTTCGAGGGCGATGTGATCGCGCGCTACAGCGCTGTATTGCCCGCCGAGATGCGCGCCAAGGTGACGGCCAACCTGCATGCCTTCATGGAGATCGCGTTGAGCGTGGACGCCGGGCGCTATCCCAGCCTGCCACGCTTCCTGCAGGAGCTGCGCGAATTGCGCGACAGCGCGGACGATGCGCCGGATGAAGGCAAGCTCGGTGCGGCGGGAGATGCAGTGCGCATCTACACCGTACACGAATCGAAAGGTCTGGAAGCGCCCATAGTCTGGCTACTGGACGCGAACGCCGAGAGGCAGAACCGTGACGGCAGCGATGTGCTGCTGGACTGGCCGACGCATGAAGCGCAGCCGCTGCACTTCTCGCTCTATGCCGATCAGGCCTCGCGCGGCAAGAAGCGGATGCCGCTGTTCGAGCAGGACGCCGCCGAGCAGGCGCGCGAAGAGATGAATCTGCTCTACGTCGCCATGACACGCGCGCAGCAGGCGCTCGTCGTCAGCGGCAGTCAGGGGGCGCGCGAGGTGAAGCAGCTCACGTGGTATGGGCGCATAGCCGGAGTGATAGGCGAACAAAAGAATCCGCTGCATTTTGCCACTGCATCAATAGTGGCGGAAGTTTCGGAGATGCGTAAGGAGGGCATATCGCTGCCCGTCATCATTCCCACCGGTCAGCGCGCTGCCCGCAACACTACCCGGCAGCAGCGCGGCATCTGGCTGCATGCCTTGCTGCAGCACTTGACGGAAGGGCGGCTGGATCAGGCGGCATTGCAGGAAGGTCTCGGCATTCCCGCCGCAGAGATCGAATCACTTTGGCAGCAAGCCCAAAGCCTGCTCGCCGCGCCGCAACTTGCCCGCTTCTTCGATGCGCGGCAATTCCACACCGCCTGTAACGAGATGCCCTACATCAATGCCAAGGGTGAGCTGAAACGCATCGACCGTCTGGTCGAGTTCGACGACGAAGTCTGGGTGCTGGATTACAAGCTGGGTGATTCGGACGATGCGGCACGTTATCGCGCACAGATGGCGGAATACCAAAGCGCGATGCGGGCGGTGTATGCGAGCAAAGAGGTCAAGTGCGCACTGTTGTTTGCGGATGGGGTTTTGAGTGAGTTGCAATAGCACATATATAAAGACGCAGCGTGATTGTCCTGAAGATGAAGTCATGTGCCACTGCAGCGGCACGCGACGGGAATATATCCGCCAGCTGTTTGAGCAAGGCATGGATGTGGATGCCATCTCCCGCTGGACGGGCGCGCTTTCCGGCTGTGGGGGCTGCGAATGGGATATCGCGGATTTCCTGAAAGATCTCTCCGAACAAAAGAACACTCGGCTCTGAGTTGGTTGCCAGTCCATATGGTTCGTCGACCGAATCGTTCGGGCTGGATATTGTTCGTTTAATGCATGGTGTTTATTTTGCCCGCCCCATAGAATAGGCACACTTTTTCAATGGGTATCGCCGCGTGACGGGCGGCAGTGTCTGTTCAGATGGAGGTGTGCGATGAGTATCGTGGACTGGCCGGAAGGGGAGCGGCCCCGGGAGAGGTTGTTGCAGCGCGGTGCGGCGGCGCTGTCGGATGCGGAATTGCTGGCGATATTCCTGCGCGTCGGTGTGCGCGGCAAGAGCGCGGTTGATCTGGCGCGCGAGGTGCTGGTGCGTTTCGGCGGGCTGACGGCGATGTTCGCTGCCGATGAGAAATCGTTCTGCGAGATACACGGCATGGGGCGCGCCAAGTATGTGCAGTTGCAGGCCGTGTTGGAGATGTCGCGGCGCGCATTGAAAGAAGAGGTGCATGCGGGCGATGCCTTGAATTCACCGCAGGCGGTTCGCGACTATCTGCGGCTGTTATTGCAGGGGCGGCAGCAGGAGGTGTTCGTGGCGCTGTTCCTCGATGCGCAACATCGCGTGATCGCGATGGAGGAGTTGTTCCAGGGCACGCTGACGCAAACCAGTGTGTATCCGCGCGAGGTGGTGAAGCGTGCACTGCATCACAATGCGGCGGCTTTGATCTTCGCGCATAACCACCCTTCAGGGGTGGCCGAGCCGAGTCAGTCCGATCAGTTGCTGACGGATGCTTTGAAGCAGGCGCTGGGATTGGTCGATGTGAGGGTGTTGGATCATTTTATCGTGGCAGGTGCGAGTTGCCTGTCATTCGCAGAGAGAGGTCTTTTGTAATGGGGAATGAGAACAGCGGGGAGCCGGCTTGCAACGTGCCGACCCGTGCGACGGTAGTCAGCATCATCATCCGCGATTTCATTCATCTGACAGAACGGGTGTCTGCTACGAATCTGGCCGGTTTGATGGCCAGCTATTACGCGAAGGTGGGCGCGCAGGTAGAGCAGCAGCAGGGTGTGCTGACCTCGATCAGCAACCACGGCATGCTGGTGACGTTCTTTGATGTGGCCGGGGCGGATAACCATGCCCGCCGGGCATTGCGCTGCGCGCTGGCAGTCGCCCTGATCGCCTACCAGACCCGCTTCCTGATCCGCCAATCGTTTCCCGAGCAGGACTTCGACCGCTTTGGCGTCGGGGTGGGTATACATACCGGTGAGCTGGTCTTCGCCGAATTCAGTCACCAGGCCGAGGGGCAGCGCATCGTTTGCGGGCATGCGGTGTCCATCGCCTCCCTGCTATCCGTCAAATCCAAAGATCTGGACTGGAACGTGGTGTGCAGCGAGCAGACGCTGGCCGAAGTCGGATCAGGGATATCGACGCGCCGGCGCGGCACGCTGGGTGCTGATTGGCTGAAAGATCCGGTGCAGGTGGCTGAGGTGGTGGTCGTGCGCGAAGGTGAGGCGGGTGACAGCATGGACGCAACGCTGAAACTGGATCGTGGCGCACGTTCCGGCATGTACAGGGCGTTCGATCCTGCCATGCTGGGTAATGAAAGCGAACAGGGCGAGGATCTTCCGAAAGTGCCAGGCTATCGCTGTCTTAAAGCAGTGGGGCGCGGTGGTATGTCCAGCGTATTCCTTGCCGAGAGATCGAGCGACAAGGTGCTGATGGCACTCAAGTTCGCCGACGGCAGTGTCTCGGAGGATAGCGAGGTGCTGTACCGTTTTGTCGAGGAGTACGGTTTGCTGGAACAAGTGCGTCATCCCCATGTGTTGCAGATCTTCGACCAGGGCGTGACTGACGATGCGCTGTTCATCGTGATGGAATACCTGCCGGGCGGGACGCTCAAGCAGCGTATCGGCAAACAGGGGATCTCCGGGAAAGAAGCATGGCGTGTGCTGCGCGAGATCGTGCATGCCCTGGTCGAAGTCCACGAGCGGGGCATCATCCATCGAGACATCAAGCCCGAGAACATCATGCTGCGCGAGGACGGGGCGGCGGTACTGGGCGATTTCGGCGTTGCGAGGCGCATGCACGAGGTGCGCATGGATGGGCGTCTGGATGCGATCGTGGCGACGCCATACTATATGAGTCCGGAGCAGGCGCTGGGTGTAGCCGAAGATGACCGTACCGATATATATAGTATGGGCGCGGTGTTCTATAACATGCTGACAGGTCGCAAGCCGTATACGGGCGACACGCTGGAAAGCATCGCACAGCAGCACCTGCGCGCCGAAACACCCAAGCTGCAACCGGAATACCAGCATTGGCAGCCTCTGCTGGATGGCATGATGGCGAAAGACAAGTCGCAACGCCACTCAGCCAAGACATTGATGGCGCATTTGAACACCTATCCCGCTCCTGCATGAGCCGGTAGCTGCTGGAAATGTCGGGCGGGCCGAAATATTGGCTCGATTCTTGCCGGATTCCGTATTTTCCCTTTGACATGCCCCAAGGTTCTATGGATAATCGCGCGCTCATTTTGGAGGGGTGGCCGAGTGGTTAAAGGCAGCAGACTGTAAATCTGCCCTCTTATGAGTACGATGGTTCGAATCCGTCCCCCTCCACCAAATTGAAAGGCAGTTTGCTGTAGTTTAATAGTGGGCTGGCGTTGGGTTTTGCGGGAGTAGCTCAATGGTAGAGCTGAAGCCTTCCAAGCTTATGACGAGGGTTCGATTCCCTTCTCCCGCTCCAGAGTTTTTGTAGGCCCATGTGGCTCAGTGGTAGAGCACTCCCTTGGTAAGGGAGAGGTCGCGAGTCCGATTCTCGCCATGGGCACCAGATTTTTTGTTTTTAGGTTCTTTTCGTTAATTGGGTTGATGGGGGATTATCATGGCAAAGAGCAAATTTGAACGTACCAAACCGCACGTAAACGTCGGCACGATCGGCCACGTTGACCACGGCAAGACCACGCTGACAGCGGCGATCACGACAGTGTTGTCGAAGAAATTCGGCGGCGAAGCCAAAGG
>VMTA01000022.1 GCA_013791855.1 Sideroxydans sp. | reverse complement strand
CGGCACCGAGATGGTGATGCCTGGTGACAACGTATCGATCACAGTGAACCTGATCAACCCGATCGCGATGGAAGAAGGTCTGCGCTTCGCGATCCGCGAAGGCGGTCGTACCGTCGGCGCCGGTGTGGTTGCCAAGGTTCTCGAGTAATAGCTGCGATTCTGGCGGGGCGATTCGTCGCTCCGCCCTTGTCGTTTGTAGGGTTTAAATAGGCCAGTAGCTCAATTGGTAGAGTATCGGTCTCCAAAACCGAGGGTTGGGGGTTCGAGACCCTCCTGGCCTGCCAGTTAAAAAAGTAGAACGGACGTAAATGGCTGACAAAATCAAGTTGCTGGTCGCTTTCCTGTTCATCGCAGCAGGGG
This sequence comes from Sideroxydans sp., assembly GCA_013791855.1. Classification (GTDB taxonomy): domain Bacteria; phylum Pseudomonadota; class Gammaproteobacteria; order Burkholderiales; family Gallionellaceae; genus Sideroxyarcus. The sequence continues at coordinate 15,059 of VMTA01000022.1, read as the reverse complement.
TGGTCGGCTTTTACGCATTGGGTGATGCTGCGGCAGTGCTGCGCGTCGCCTCGGTGTTGTTCGGCGTATTGGCTGCGGCCGGGGTCTTCTGGACTTCGTCGCAGGGCAAGCGTTTCTTCGGCTTTGCGGGGGATTCTGTTGCCGAGGCCAAGCGCGTGGTATGGCCGACACGTAAAGAGACCATGCAGACCACCGGTGTGGTGATCTTGTTCGCTATCGTCATGGCGCTGTTCCTGTGGGCGGTGGATGCAAGTCTGCTGATGGTCGTCAACAAATTGATGGGACGGGGGGATTGATGGCCAAGCGTTGGTATGTAGTACACACCTATTCGCAATTCGAGAAGAGTGTGCAGCGCGCGCTGCTGGAGCGTATCGAGCGCACTGGCATGCAGGATATGTTCGGCCAGGTGCTGGTTCCGGTGGAAGAAGTGGTCGAGCTGAAGTCCGGCCAGAAAAGCATCAGTGAGCGCAAGTTCTTCCCGGGCTATATGCTGGTCGAGATGGAAATGACCGACGACACCTGGCATCTGGTGAAGAGCCTGCCCAAGGTGACCGGTTTCCTCGGCGGCAGTGCCATGAAGCCTTCCCCGATCTCGCAAAAAGAAGTCGACACCATCATGGAGCAGATGCAGGCGGGCGTGGAAAAGCCGCGTCCCAAGGTGCTGTTCGAGGTGGGCGAGTCGGTGCGTGTCAAGGAAGGTCCGTTCACGGACTTCAATGGCATGGTGGAAGACGTGAATTACGACAAGAGCAAGCTGCGTGTCGCAGTAACAATTTTTGGCCGGTCCACGCCGGTCGAGCTGAATTTCGGGCAAGTCGAAAAAGCCTGATCGAGCGCCGGAATTTCCGGCCTGTGTAACGGGGAGCGTATCGGTGTAGTAGCGATATGCGTTTAACCCACTGAAAAGGAGTAGCAACGTGGCAAAGAAAATCGTCGGCTATATCAAGCTGCAAGTACCGGCCGGTAAGGCCAATCCCAGTCCTCCCATCGGACCCGCTCTCGGTCAGCGCGGCCTGAACATCATGGAATTCTGCAAGGCGTTCAACGCGCAGACCCAGGGCGTCGAGCCCGGCCTGCCGATCCCTTGCGTGATCACTGCCTATGCGGACAAGAGCTTCACCTTCGTGATGAAGACACCGCCTGCGACCATTCTGATCAAGAAGGCTGCCGGCATCCAGAAGGGTAGTGCAGTGCCGCACACCACCAAGGTCGGTAATCTGACCCGTCAACAGGCTGAAGACATCGCCAAGACCAAGCAGCCCGACCTGACAGCGGCTGATCTGGATGCGGCAGTGCGCACCATCGCCGGTAGCGCGCGCAGCATGGGCATCACTGTGGAAGGGGTGAAATAATCATGGCAAAAGTTTCCAAACGTTATCAGGCACTCGCCGCGCAAGTGGATCGCACCAAGCTGTATCCATTGGAAGAAGCGCTGGCGCTGGTCAAGCAGACCGCCAAGGCCAAGTTCGATGAGTCCATTGACGTGGCAGTGAATCTGGGCATCGATGCCAAGAAATCCGACCAGCTGGTTCGTGGTTCTGTCGTGCTGCCCAAGGGCACCGGCAAGACCATGCGCGTGGCAGTGTTCGCACAAGGTGCCAAGGCTGAAGAAGCCAAGGCTGCTGGTGCAGACATCGTCGGTTTCGACGATCTGGCCGAGAGCATCAAGGCTGGCAAGATGGATTTCGACGTCGTCATCGCCTCTCCGGATGCGATGCGTATCGTCGGCGCGTTGGGTCAGATCCTCGGTCCGCGCGGTTTGATGCCTAACCCCAAGGTCGGCACCGTAACGCCTGATGTTGCAGGCGCGGTGAAGAACGCCAAGGCTGGCCAGGTGCAATACCGTACCGACAAGAACGGCATCATCCAGTGCACCATCGGTCGTGCATCCTTTGCGCCTGAAGCGCTAAAGGAGAACATGCTGGCCCTGATCGATGCGCTGAACAAGGCCAAACCGGCTTCTTCCAAAGGTATCTACCTGAAGAAGGTGGCGGTCTCCAGCACCATGGGCGTTGGTATCCGTATCGAGCAGGCCAGTCTGGCTGCGTAAGTGATTTGAATCTGATGTCGGGGGAAGCCCCGGCGTCATTTGCTCTTTGGACTGCTGGCGTGGCTGGCAGCATCAAAGACCGTAGGTGTCGAAGGCGCAGTCAGCACTAGACTTAATCGACGGAAGTCTCGTCAGCCCACGCAGATGGTGTGCCCGCTAGCAGGAGTGGTTGTTTGATTCTCCTGACTTGAGGACGCGGTCGTTAACTCGGGTTTACCCGAAACAAGATGGAGAAAGACTTTGGCTCTTAATCTGCAAGAAAAGCAGGCAGTGGTCGCAGAAGTCAGCGCACAAGTGGCGCAGGCTCAGACCATCGTCGTGGCAGAGTACCGCGGCATCCCAGTTGCTGAAATCACCACCTTGCGTGCGAATGCACGTAACAACGGGGTGTATTTCCATGTGTTGAAGAACACACTGGTGCGTCGTGCAGTACAGGGCACTCCCTTCGAAGGTCTGGCCGATACTTTGGTCGGTCCGTTGGTGTACAGCATCAGTTCCGATGCGGTCGCTGCTGCGAAGGTGGTGCACGAATTCGCCAGGACGAACAGCAAGTTGGTCATCAAGGCCGGTGCTTACAACGGTAAGGTGTTGGATGCGGCTGCAGTTGCTGCGTTGGCAAGCATACCGAGCAAGGAAGTGCTGTTGGCGCAGTTGTTGGGCGTCATGAAGTCGCCGATCACGAGCATGGCAATCGTTTTGAATGCCCTGTCCGAAAAGAAGGCCGGCGCTGCTGCTTAATCAATCAATCACTCAAATTAGGAAGAACAACATGGCATTTGATAAAGACGCATTTTTGGCAGCACTGGACGGCATGTCTGTACTGGAACTGAACGAGCTGGTAAAGGCCGTTGAAGAGAAGTTCGGCGTGTCCGCTGCTGCAATGGCTGCTCCTGCTGCTGGTGGCGCTGCCGCCGGTGGTGCAGCCGCCGCCGAGCAGACCGAGTTCACTGTGACCCTGACCGGCGCTGGTGAATCCAAGGTCAACGTGATCAAGGTTGTGCGCACCATCACCGGCCTGGGCTTGAAAGAAGCCAAGGATCTGGTCGACGGCGCTCCCAAAGTGATCAAGGAAGGCGTGAGCAAGGCGGACGCTGATGCGGTCGCCAAGCAGCTGATCGAAGCTGGCGCAACTGCTGAAGTCAAGTAAGCATTGCGTTGTGTGAAAGGCTGACGGTACTGCCGTCAGCCTTTTGCCGCTTCTGAAAGCGAAACAGAAATAACCGGCTTGAAGCCAGCGGCTAGTGAGCAAATAGCGCTCTTTACCCCCTGTCTTCAGGTGTCTTCCGGCAAAGTCCGGGGGATATTTGAAAATTGCATCAGGCTTGCGCCATCGGGCGCGAGTTCGCAAACCTAGTTGTCCAACTGTCGTGGAGATTATATGAGCTACTCTTTCACCGAAAAAAAACGCATACGTAAGAGTTTTGCAAAACGCAAAGGCGCTTTGCCGGTGCCCTTCCTCCTTTCCACCCAGTTGGAGTCGTATAGCGCTTTCCTGCAAGCTTGGGCAGCTCCCGAAGAGCGCAAGAACGAGGGCCTGCAGGCCGCTTTCAACTCCATCTTCCCGATCGAAAGCCACAACAAGTTCGCACGTCTTGATTTCGTCAGCTATCAGCTGGGCATGCCGCCGTTCGATGTGCGCGAGTGCCAGCAGCGCGGCCTGACCTATGCTTCTCCCTTGCGTGCGCGTGTGCGCCTGACCATTCTGGACAAGGAAGCTTCAAAGCCGACAGTGAAAGAAGTCAAGGAGCAGGAAGTCTACATGGGCGAGATCCCACTGATGACCAACACCGGCTCGTTCGTGATCAACGGTACCGAGCGCGTCATCGTGTCGCAGCTGCACCGCTCTCCCGGCGTGTTCTTCGAGCATGACCGCGGCAAGACCCATTCCTCCGGCAAGCTGCTGTTCTCCGCTCGCGTGATCCCTTACCGCGGCTCTTGGTTGGACTTCGAGTTCGACGCCAAGGACTTCGCCTATTTCCGTATCGACCGTCGCCGCAAGATGCCGGTGACTATCCTGCTCAAGTCTATCGGCTATACGCCGGAAGAGATCCTGTCGGCGTTCTTCCAGTTCGACACGTTCCATTTTGGAAAAAAGGGTATCCAATTCGAAGTGGTGCCCGAGCGTCTGCGCGGCGAGATCGCCCGTTTTGACATCGAAGGCAAGGGTGGCAAGCTGATCGTCGCGCAGGACAAGCGCATCACCGTGCGCCATATTCGCGAGATGCAGGAAGCTGGTATCGACAAACTGTTCGTGGGCACCGATTTCCTGATCGGCCGCGTACTGGCGCATAGCGTGGTTGACACAGAAAGTGGCGAGATCATCGCCAATGCCAACGACGAGATCACCGAAACGCTGCTGGAGACATTGAGCCAGGCAGGTATTACCAAGATCCAGACTTTGTACACCAACGAGCTGGATCAGGGCGCTTACATTTCGCAGACGCTGCGTGCCGATGAGACCACCGACCAGTGGTCAGCGCGCGTGGCGATCTATCGCATGATGCGTCCCGGCGAGCCGCCCACAGAGGATGCGGTGGAAGGTCTGTTCAATGGCCTGTTCTTCAATGAAGAACGCTACGACCTGTCGGTCGTCGGTCGTATGAAGTTCAATCGCCGCGTCGGCCGCGAAGAACTGACCGGCGCCTCCACGCTGTCCAACGAAGATATCGTGGACGTGGTCAAGATCCTGGTCGAACTGCGCAACGGCCGCGGCGAGATCGACGACATCGACCACTTGGGTAACCGTCGTGTGCGCGCCGTGGGCGAGCTGGCTGAGAACCAGTTCCGCGTCGGACTGGCACGCGTCGAGCGCGCAGTGAAGGAGCGTCTGGGTCAAGCGGAAGCCGACAACCTGATGCCGCACGATCTGATCAACGCCAAGCCGATCTCGGCTGCAGTGAAGGAGTTCTTCGGTTCTTCCCAGTTGTCGCAGTTCATGGACCAGACCAACCCGCTGGCGGAAGTGACGCACAAGCGTCGTATCTCCGCATTGGGACCTGGCGGTCTGACGCGCGAACGTGCGGGCTTCGAAGTGCGCGACGTGCACCCGACCCACTACGGTCGCGTGTGCCCTATCGAGACACCGGAAGGTCCGAACATCGGCCTGATCAACTCGCTGGCGCTGTACGCACGCACCAATGAATACGGCTTCATCGAGACACCTTATCGCAAGGTGGCTAAAGGTCGTGCGCTGGATGATGTGGATTATCTGTCCGCCATTGAAGAAGGCAAGTTCACCATCGCCCAGGCGAATGCGGAGCTGGACAAGAAGGGCCACTTCACTAATGACATCGTGTCTGCCCGTCAGCACAACGAATTCGTGCTGGCCGAGCCGGAGAACATCGAGTACATGGACGTGGCACCGGCGCAGGTGGTGTCCGTTGCGGCTTCGCTGATCCCGTTCCTGGAACACGACGACGCGAACCGTGCTTTGATGGGTGCCAACATGCAACGTCAGGCGGTGCCTGTGCTGCGCGCAGAGAAGGCGCTGGTCGGTACCGGCATCGAGCGCACTGTTGCGGTCGACTCCGGTACTGCCGTGCAAGCATGGCGCGGTGGTCGCGTGGACTACGTGGACTCCGGTCGTATCGTGGTGCGCGTCAATGACGATGAGACAACAGCCGGCGAAGTCGGTGTGGACATCTACAACCTGACCAAGTACACCCGCTCCAACCAGAACACCAACATCAACCAGCGTCCGCTGGTGCGCGTGGGCGATGTGATCGCCCGCGGTGACGTGGTGGCCGACGGTGCTTCGACCGACATGGGCGAACTGGCGCTGGGCCAGAACATGATGATCGCGTTCATGCCGTGGAACGGCTACAACTACGAAGACTCGATCATGATCTCCGAGCGCGTGGTGGCAGAAGACCGCTTCACTTCCGTGCACATCGAAGAGCTGACCGTGATGGCTCGCGATACCAAGCTGGGTACCGAAGAGATCACGCGCGACATTCCTAACCTGTCCGAAGCACAACTGGGCCGTCTGGATGAGTCCGGCATCGTGCACATCGGTGCTGAAGTGGGCGTGGGCGACGTGCTGGTCGGTAAGGTCACACCGAAGGGCGAGACGCAACTGACGCCGGAAGAGAAACTGTTGCGCGCGATCTTCGGCGAGAAAGCATCCGACGTGAAAGATACGTCGCTGCGTGTGAAGGCCGGCATGACCGGTACTGTGATCGACGTGCAAGTGTTCACTCGCGAAGGTCTGCAACGCGACAAGCGCGCGCAACAGATCATCGACGACCAGTTGGAGCGTTACAAGAAAGATCTGGCCGACCAGATGCGTATCGTTGAAGGCGACGTATTCGCGCGTTTGGAAAAGCTGTTGCACAACAAGGTTGCCAACGGCGGTCCTAAGAAGCTGGCCAAGGGTACCAAGCTGAACAAGGAATACTTGACCAGCGTTGAGCATCATCATTGGTTCGACATCCGCGTTGCAGACGAAGCCGTCGCATCTCAGATGGAGCAGATGAAAGAAGGTCTGGCACAGAAGCGTGTCGAATTCGACGCCGCATTCGAGCTGAAGAAGAAAAAACTGACACAAGGCGACGAGTTGCAAGCCGGCGTGCAGAAAATGGTCAAAGTGTACGTGGCTGTTAAGCGTCGCCTGCAGCCTGGTGACAAGATGGCCGGTCGTCACGGTAACAAGGGTGTGGTTTCGCGCATCGTGCCGGTGGAAGACATGCCGCACATGGCCGACGGTACGCCGGTTGATATCGTGTTGAACCCGCTGGGCGTTCCGTCACGTATGAACATTGGTCAGGTGTTGGAAGTGCACTTGGGCTGGGCCGCAAAGGGCTTGGGCAAGAAGATCGCGGTCATGCTGGAACAGCAGGCCAAGGTCGCAGATCTGCGCAAGTTCATCGGCAAGATCTACAAGGGTGAGCAAGGCGACGAAGTCGCTGCATTGACCGACGAAGAAGTGTTCGAACTGTGCCGCAACCTGCGTGCAGGTGTGCCGTTCGCAACACCGGTATTCGACGGTGCCAGCGAGGAAGAGATCAAGGAGTTGTTGGCCTTGGCCGACCTGCCGATCTCCGGTCAGATCCAGTTGTATGACGGACGCACCGGCGACGCATTCGACCGCAAGGTCACCGTCGGTTACATGCACGTGCTGAAGCTGCATCACCTGGTCGACGACAAGATGCACGCGCGTTCCACCGGCCCGTACTCGCTGGTCACACAACAGCCGCTGGGTGGTAAGGCGCAGTTCGGTGGTCAGCGCTTCGGTGAGATGGAAGTCTGGGCACTGGAAGCTTACGGCGCGGCCTACATCCTGCAAGAGATGTTGACCGTGAAGTCCGATGACGTGAACGGACGTACCAAGGTCTACGAGAACATCGTCAAGGGCGACCACAAGATCGATGCGGGCATGCCCGAGTCGTTCAACGTGTTGACCAAGGAGATCCGCTCCCTCGGTATCGATATCGATCTGGAACGTCATTAAGACCGCTGCGAATAGAAAACAAGGAGCTACCACATGAAATCAATTTTGGATCTGTTCAAGCAAGTCACGCAAAAGGAAGAGTTCGACGCGATCAAGATCGGTCTGGCTTCTCCCGAGAAGATTCGCTCCTGGTCATACGGCGAAGTGAAGAAGCCGGAAACCATCAACTACCGTACCTTCAAGCCGGAGCGCGATGGTCTGTTCTGCGCCAAGATCTTCGGCCCGGTGAAGGACTACGAGTGCCTGTGCGGCAAGTACAAGCGCCTCAAGCATCGCGGTGTGATCTGCGAGAAGTGCGGCGTTGAAGTCACCCTGTCCAAGGTGCGTCGCGAGCGCATGGGCCACATCGAACTGGCTTCGCCGGTTGCACACATCTGGTTTCTGAAGTCACTGCCATCCCGTCTGGGTATGGTTCTGGATATGACACTGCGTGACATCGAACGCGTGCTGTATTTCGAAGCCTTCGTGGTGACCGAGCCAGGCATGACGCCGCTGAACCGCGGCCAGTTGCTGACCGAGGACGACTACATCGCCAAGATCGAGGAATACGGCGACGAGTTCCAGGCGGTGATGGGCGCGGAAGGTGTGCGCGCGCTGCTGCGTGCGCTGGACGTGCCGTCGGAAGTGGAGAAGATCCGTGCCGAATTGGAAGCCACCGGTTCCGAGACCAAGATCAAGAAATACGCCAAGCGCCTGAAAGTGCTGGAGGCGTTCCTGCAATCCGGTATCAAGCCGGAATGGATGGTGATGGAAGTGCTGCCGGTGTTGCCGCCGGAACTGCGTCCGCTGGTGCCGCTGGACGGTGGTCGTTTTGCGACTTCTGATCTGAACGACCTGTATCGTCGCGTCATCAACCGTAACAACCGTCTGCGCCGCCTGCTGGAACTGAAGGCGCCGGACATCATCGTGCGCAACGAGAAGCGCATGCTGCAGGAGTCAGTCGACTCCCTGCTGGACAACGGACGTCGCGGCAAAGCGATGACCGGTGCCAACAAGCGTCCGCTGAAGTCTCTGGCTGACATGATCAAGGGTAAGGGCGGTCGTTTCCGTCAGAACTTGCTGGGTAAGCGCGTGGACTACTCCGGTCGTTCCGTGATCGTGGTGGGCCCGCAGCTCAAACTGCATCAGTGCGGTCTGCCCAAGAAGATGGCGCTGGAACTGTTCAAGCCGTTCATCTTCGAACGACTGGAAAAGATGGGCCTGGCTACCACCATCAAGGCCGGTAAGCGCATGGTCGAGGCTGAAGAGCCGATCGTGTGGGACATTCTGGAAGAAGTCATCCGCGAACATCCGGTGATGCTGAACCGTGCACCTACGCTGCACCGTTTGGGTATTCAGGCTTTCGAACCGATCCTCATTGAAGGCAAGGCTATCCAGCTGCATCCGCTGGTTTGTACCGCGTTCAACGCCGACTTCGACGGTGACCAGATGGCTGTTCACGTACCGCTGTCGCTGGAAGCGCAGATGGAAGCGCGCACACTGATGCTGGCTTCCAACAACGTGCTGTCGCCCGCCAACGGCGAGCCGATCATCGTGCCGTCACAGGATATCGTGCTGGGTCTGTACTACATGACGCGCGAGAAGGTCGGCGCGTTGGGCGAAGGCGCGATACTGGCGGACGTGTCCGAAGTATTGCGTGCCTATCGTTCCGGTCATGTCGATCTGCAAGCAAAGGTGCAGGTGCGCATCAAGGAAGTGGTGAGCAACGAGGCGGGTGAGAAAGAAGACAAGTTCACGCGTTACGAGACCACTGTCGGTCGTGCCATCCTGTCCGAATTGCTGCCGGCTAACCTGCCGTTCAGTTTCGTGAACAAGGCGCTGAAGAAGAAAGAGATCTCGCGTCTGATCAACGTCAGCTTCCGCCGTTGCGGTCTGCGCGACACTGTGATCATGGCCGACCAGCTGATGTACACCGGTTTCGCGTATGCGACACGCGCCGGTATCTCTATCTGTGTGGATGACATGTTGGTGCCGCAACAGAAGAACGCACTGATCGGCGCAGCCGAGAAGGAAGTGCACGAGATCCATACTCAGTACACCTCGGGTCTGGTGACACAGGGCGAGCGCTACAACAAGGTAGTGGACATCTGGGGCCGTACCGGTGACCAGGTCGCCAAGGCCATGATGGACCAGTTGGGTGTCGAGCCTGTGCTGGACCGCGCCACCGGCGAAGCAGCCACCGACAAGAAGGGTAATGTGGTGACGCAGGAGTCGTTCAACTCCATCTACATGATGGCCGACTCCGGTGCGCGTGGTTCCGCTGCGCAGATCCGTCAGTTGTCCGGTATGCGTGGCCTGATGGCGAAGCCGGACGGCTCCATCATCGAGACGCCGATCACCGCGAACTTCCGCGAAGGTCTGAACATGCTGCAGTACTTCATCTCGACGCACGGTGCCCGTAAGGGTCTGGCCGACACCGCGTTGAAGACTGCTAACTCCGGTTACCTGACACGCCGCCTGGTGGACGTGACGCAGGATCTGGTGGTGATCGAAGATGATTGCGGCACCGAGAACGGCCGCTCCATGAAGGCGCTGGTCGAGGGCGGTGAAGTAATCGAGGCCTTGCGCGAGCGTATCCTCGGTCGCGTGATCGCCGCCGATGTGGTCAATCCCGAAACGGGTGCGACACTGTTCGAAGCCAACACCCTGTTGGACGAAGACATGGTCGAGCAGATCGAGACACTGGGTATCGACGAGGTGCGCGTGCGCACGCCGCTGACCTGCGAGACCCGTTACGGTCTGTGTGCCAAGTGTTACGGCCGCGACCTGGGTCGTGGCGGTCTGATCAACGTGGGCGAGGCAGTCGGCGTGATCGCCGCGCAGTCCATCGGTGAGCCGGGTACCCAGTTGACGATGCGTACCTTCCACATCGGTGGTGCGGCATCGCGTACCGTGGTGGCCAGCCAGGTCGAGAGCAAATCCAGCGGTATCATCAAGTACAGCGACAACATGCGTACCGTGACCACAGCTAGCGGCGGTCTGGTGGTGGTGGCGCGTTCCGGTGAGGTGATGGTGACCGACGAGCACGGACGCGAGCGCGAACGCCACAAGGTGCCTTACGGTGCCAATCTGGCGGCGCGCGAAGGCGAGACCTTGAAGGCCGGTTCGATACTGGCAAGCTGGGATCCGCACACCCGTCCAGTGATCACGGAATACGCCGGTCAGGTGCGTTTCGAGAACGTGGAAGAAGGTTCTACCGTCGCCAAACAGATCGACGAAGTGACCGGCCTGTCCACATTGGTCGTTATCGATCCGAAGCGTTCCACTTCGACCAAAGGCGGCCGTCCGCTGGTGCGTCTGCTGGATGATGCGGGTAATGAGATCAAGATCGCCGGTACTGACACAGCCATCTCGGTCGCGTTCCAGATCGGTTCCATCATCACGGTGGAAGACGGTCAGCATGTGGGTGTGGGTGATGTATTGGCCCGTATTCCGCAAGAGTCTTCCAAGACCCGCGACATCACCGGTGGTCTGCCGCGTGTGGCCGAGCTGTTCGAGGCGCGTTCGCCGAAGGATGCCGGCATGTTGGCCGAAGTCACCGGCACTGCGTCGTTCGGCAAGGAGACCAAGGGCAAGCAGCGTCTGGTCATCACCGATACGGACGGCGTTGCGCACGAGTTCCTGATCCCGAAAGAGAAGCACGTGCTGGTGCACGACGGTCAGGTGGTGAACCAGGGCGAGATGATCGTGGACGGCCCGGCCGATCCGCACGACATCCTGCGTTTGCTGGGTATCGAGGCGCTGGCGCGTTACATCACCGACGAAGTGCAGGACGTGTACCGTCTGCAGGGCGTGAAGATCAACGACAAGCACATCGAGGTGATCGTGCGTCAGATGCTGCGTCGTGTGCAGATCGTCGATGCAGGCGAGACCAACTTCATCCTGAACGAGCAAGTCGAGCGCGCAGAACTGCTGAACGAGAACGAGCGTGTGACAGAGTTGGGCAAGCAGACAGCAAGCTTCAACTACATGTTGCTGGGTATCACCAAGGCCTCGCTGTCTACCGACTCCTTCATCTCCGCAGCTTCCTTCCAGGAAACCACGCGCGTGTTGACCGAAGCGGCCATCATGGGCAAAAAGGACGAGTTGCGCGGTCTGAAGGAGAACGTGATCGTGGGACGCCTGATCCCGGCAGGTACGGGTCTAGCCTATCACAACACGCGCCGCAAGCAGCGCCTTGGTCTGGACATCGCGGAAGGTGCGGGTCTGGAAGCGCTGGAAAGCGGAGCCGAAGCCCAGGAAGGGGTGTAGTTTCCTTGACAGGCGGGTGTTACATCAATAGAATGCGCGGTCTTTTTGGTCCGCGCGATTCTGTTGTGTGGGGCACGCGCCCTGTCTTGCGGCTCAGTTAATTAGGTAAGTATCGATTTAATAACCAAAAGTTTTCAGGAAGCGAAGATAAACAATGCCAACCATCAACCAGTTAGTGCGCAAGCCCCGGACCACGGAAATCGTCAAGAGCAAGGTGCCTGCGCTTGCCGGCAGCCCGCAAAAACGCGGCGTTTGCACGCGCGTATATACAACGACTCCGAAAAAGCCGAACTCCGCCTTGCGTAAGGTGGCAAAAGTTCGTCTGGTCAACGGCTTCGAAGTCATTTCTTACATCGGCGGTGAAGGCCACAACCTGCAAGAGCACAGCGTGGTTCTGCTGCGCGGCGGTCGTGTCAAGGACTTGCCGGGTGTGCGTTACCACATGGTGCGCGGCAGCCTGGATACGGCAGGCGTCAAGGATCGTAAGCAGTCCCGTTCCAAGTACGGCGCCAAGCGTCCGAAGAAGGCCTAATTCAACAAGTTATCTGAGGTATCGAAATGCCAAGACGTAGAGAAGTCCCCAAACGCGAAATCCTGCCGGATCCAAAGTTCGGTAATCAGGATCTGTCCAAGTTCGTTAACGTGCTGATGACTGCCGGCAAGAAGTCGGTTGCCGAGCGCATCCTGTACGGTGCGCTGGAGCAGGTCAGCAAAAAGAGCGGCAAGGACCCGATCGAGGTGTTCAATCTGGCGCTGAACAATGCCAAGCCGCAGGTGGAAGTCAAGAGCCGCCGTGTGGGTGGTGCGAACTACCAGGTTCCAGTCGAGGTGCGTCCTTCCCGTCGAGTGGCGTTGGCGATGCGCTGGTTGAAGGATTTCGCCCGCAAGCGCGGCGAGAAGTCCATGGACCTGCGTCTGGCTGGCGAGCTGATCGATGCGTCCGAAGGTCGTGGCGGCGCGGTCAAGAAGCGCGAAGAAGTGCACCGTATGGCAGATGCCAACAAGGCATTCTCGCATTTCCGTTTCTAATCAAAAGTACATAGTCAGGTAATCATCGTGGCACGTAAAACACCCATTAGCCGTTATCGCAATATTGGCATCAGCGCGCACATCGATGCGGGTAAGACAACGACGACCGAGCGCATCCTGTTCTATACAGGTGTGAGTCACAAGATAGGTGAAGTGCACGATGGTGCTGCCACCATGGACTGGATGGAGCAAGAGCAGGAGCGTGGTATCACCATCACTTCCGCAGCGACGACTTGTTTCTGGAAGGGTATGGAGAATCAGTTCCAGGAGCATCGCTTCAACATCATCGATACGCCGGGACACGTGGACTTCACCATTGAAGTTGAGCGTTCCATGCGTGTGTTGGATGGTGCGTGCATGGTCTATTGTGCGGTGGGTGGTGTGCAGCCTCAGTCTGAGACTGTTTGGCGCCAAGCCAACAAGTACAAGGTGCCGCGCTTGGCCTTCGTCAATAAGATGGACCGCTCCGGTGCGAACTTTTTCAAAGTCGTCGAGCAGATGGGTACTCGCCTGAGAGCGAATCCTGTGCCGATCGTCGTACCTATCGGTGCTGAAGAGAAGTTCGAGGGTGTGGTCGATCTGATCAAGATGCGCGCGATCTACTGGGATGAGGCGTCTCAGGGTATGACGTTCGACTACCGCGACATTCCTGCCGATCTGGTTGATGTGGCTGCTGAGTGGCGCAGCAAGATGGTTGAGTCGGCTGCCGAGGCTTCAGAAGAGTTGATGAACAACTATCTGGAAAATGGCGATCTGACAGAAGAGGAGATCGTGGCCGGTTTGCGTATCCGTACCATCGCGTGTGAGATCCAGCCGATGATGTGTGGTAGTGCGTTCAAGAACAAGGGCGTGCAGCGTATGCTGGATGCGGTTATTCAGTTCATGCCGTCACCTTCTGATATTCCCGATGTGGAAGGCGAATCCGAAGAGGGCGAGCCACTTACACGCAGGGCGGATGACGAAGAGAGTTTCTCTGCGCTGGCATTCAAGCTGATGACAGACCCGTTTGTTGGTCAGTTGACTTTCGTGCGCGTTTATTCCGGTGTGCTGAAAAAAGGCGACACGGTGTACAACTCCGTGCGCGGTAAGAAGGAGCGTATTGGCCGTATCGTGCAGATGCATGCGAACGAGCGTCAGGAAGTGGATGAGATTCTGGCTGGCGACATCGCTGCTTGTATCGGCTTGAAGGAAGTGACTACCGGCGAGACTCTGTGTAGTACAGCGAAGCCAATTATTTTGGTGCGCATGGTATTCCCTGATCCGGTGATCCACGTTGCTGTTGAGCCGAAGACCAAGGCCGACCAAGAGAAGATGGGTATCGCGCTGGGCCGTCTGGCGGCAGAAGATCCTTCCTTCCGTGTGCGCACCGACGAAGAATCCGGCCAGACCATCATGTCTGGTATGGGTGAGTTGCACCTGGAGATTCTGGTCGATCGTATGAAGCGCGAGTTCGGCGTTGAGGCTAATGTGGGTGCGCCGCAAGTTGCTTATCGTGAGGCGATCAAGAAGACTGTTGAAGTCGAAGGCAAGTATGCCAAGCAGACGGGTGGCCGCGGTCAGTACGGTCACGTGTGGATCAAGATGGAGCCGAACGAAATCGGCAAGGGCTTTGAATTCGTTGATGGCATCAAGGGTGGTACCGTGCCGCGTGAGTTCATTCCTGCTGTTGAAAAGGGTCTGCGCGAGACTCTGCCGAACGGTGTGTTGGCTGGCTATCCGATCGAAGACGTTAAGGTTACTTTGTTCGACGGTTCTTACCATGATGTGGACTCGAATGAAAATGCGTTCAAGATGGCTGCGTCCATGGCGTTCAAAGACGGTATGCGCAAGGCAAATCCAGTTCTGCTCGAGCCGATGATGTCTGTCGAAGTGGAAACGCCGGAAGACTACACCGGTACTGTGATGGGTGACTTGTCCTCTCGTCGCGGCATGGTGCAAGGTATGGATGACATGGCTGGTGGTGGCAAGTCGGTCAAGGCGGAAGTACCGCTGGCTGAGATGTTCGGTTATTCAACCGCGCTGCGCTCTGCGACCCAAGGTCGTGCGACTTACACCATGGAATTCAAACACTATGCTGAAGCGCCGAAGAATGTCGCCGAAGCGATCATGAATAAGAAATAATTTAGATTAAGGAAGAAATATCATGGCAAAGAGCAAATTTGAACGTACCAAACCGCACGTAAACGTCGGCACGATCGGCCACGTTGACCACGGCAAGACCACGCTGACAGCGGCGATCACGACAGTGTTGTCGAAGAAATTCGGCGGCGAAGCCAAAGG
>VMTA01000042.1 GCA_013791855.1 Sideroxydans sp. | reverse complement strand
CGTCTTGGCATCCAGCAGCAGATGCTGGAAATCCTGACGCGGCGCGACCTGCACCTGATAACTCACGCTCTGCTTGCGCCCCACCCAGCGCAGTTGCAATTGCTTGCCGCTGACATAGACCTTGGTCATAGCGAACTTGCGCGGCGGCACATTGACCTCGAAGCTGATCCGGCCCTCCATGCCCTGCAGACCATTGCTATCCACCGCGCGCAACTTCAACCAGTAACGGCCGTTCGGCAGTTCGTTCAAACGGATTGTCTTGCCGTCACTACGCACTGATACCAGTCGGTCAGAGAAGTCCGCGTTTCGCGCCAGTTCGCCGACAAAGCGCTGCGCGCCAGCCTGCTCGCCCATTGTCCACTCGATATAGGGCGTATCGAACGAGACAGGCAATTCGGGATAGACCGGCTCGGACAACAGCGGAATCACCTGCGCCGCGTCACGCCCATTGGCCACCGAACCCTCGCGCGCATTCAGCGCCAGCACGACCGGTGTCTGCGTGGCATCGAAGGCGACCGCGCCTTCTTCCACTTCGGTAAAAGTGACCACGCCATCCTGTCGCACACGGAAGTGCGTGCCGCGTATGCCGACTGTGGCATTGCGTCCCGCGACAGCCAGATCGGCCATGCCGACTTCATGCTGGACCTTGAACGCATCGATCTGTCCGGTCACCAGTCGCAACAGCGACGAGAGCACGCCATCCGCGCGCTGCTCCAGCTTCTCAACCTTGAGCTCGCTGCGCTCCAGCATGTTCACCAGCGAAGTATCCGGCATGCGCAAGCGCAAGGCTCCGCCTTGCGCGGTCAACACACTTGCACCGGCGGGGATCATGTCACCCGCTTTCAATTCTTTGCCATTCGCCGTCGCCTCGCCTGTCACGGCTTCGACTTTCAAACTGCCCGAACGGGACTTCAACCAGACGCGCTTGACGCGCAATTGCTGACCGGGCTCGATCAGGTTCGGATCGGGCAACAGGTTGTAGTTCGCCACGTCGCGCCAGCGCGAAGGCATATCCATCTGCGCGCGCGCCAGATCGCCCAGGGTGTCGCCGCTGCGCACTTCGATGGTCACATCGTCCGGCCCCGGCAACAGCGCTTCCGCACTGACGAATTGCATCCAGAACAGGACGACAACGCCCAACAATACTTTCTTCATTGCATTCCCCTCCATGCTCTTCATTGCCCCGCTATCGACATGCGCCCGAGCAACACCGAACCGCACTGGCGCGAACCCTGCACCAGCACATCGTTGCCGATGGCGACGATGTCACGGTACATGTCCTTCAGGTTGCCCGCGATGGTGATCTCTTCCACCGCATACTGGATCTCGCCGTTCTCCACCCAAAAGCCCGCCGCCCCGCGCGAGTAATCACCCGTCACCGGATTGACGCCGTGACCCAGCAACTCGGTCACCACCAGCCCGCGCTGCATGGTGCGCAGCAGACCGGCGAAATCCTGGTCACCCGGGCGGATGATCAGATTGTGCGTGCCGCCTGCGTTGCCGGTGGTTTGCATGCCCAGTTTGCGCGCGCTGTAGGTGCCGAGGAAATAGCCTTGCAGCACACCATCTTCGACGATGGTGCGTCGACGCGTGCGCACGCCCTCGTTGTCGAACGGACTGCTGGCCAGACCGCGCTTGATGTCCGGCACATCCTCGATGTGCACGATATCGGAGAACACCGGCTTGCCCAGTTGGTCCGGCAGGAATGACGATTTGCGATACAGCGCACCGCCGCTCACCGCCTGCACGAAATGACCGAACAGGCCGGCAGCCACCGGCGCTTCAAACAGCACCGGACATTGCATGGTGGACAACCTGCGCGCCTTGAGGCGGCGCACGGTGCGCTCGGCGGCGATGCGCCCGATCTCTTCCACCTTGAGGATCTGCGCCGCATTGCGCGCCACGCTATACCAGTAGTCGCGCTGCATGCCGCTGCCTTTACCGGCGATCACCGAACAACTCACGCTATGTCTGGATGAAGCGTAACCGCCGCTGAAACCGCGACTGTTGGCCTGCACGAAACAACCCTGATTGGCATTGACGCTGGCACCTTCGGAATTGACGATGCGCGTGTCTGCGGCGAATGCGGCTTGCTCGCATTCACGTGCCAGCTCGACAGCCTGATCGACATTGATACCCCACGGGTGACACAGATCAAGGTCCTGATATTCGAAAGCCAGCTGGTCGACATCGGGCAGACCTGCGCAGTCGTCCTCGGCGGTGAAGCGCGCGATGTTGAGCGCGGCATCCACCGTGTCGTGCACGGCCTGTGTGGAGAAATCCGAGGTGCTGGCATTGCCGCGTCGCTGGCCGAGATACACAGTCACGCTCAAACCCTTGTCGCGGTTGTATTCGATGGTCTCGATCTCGCCCTGGCGCACGCTGACCGCATGCCCGTCACCTTCGGACACTTCGGCCACACAGTCCGAAGCGCCCTTCTTGCGGGCGTAAGCGACGATGTCGGCAGCCAGTTGGCGCAGGTCATCCAGGGTCGGTCGGGTATTGTTTACGGGAGCGCGCATAAAATTTTCAGTCGGGGGCAAGCAGCAGGGGCGCTATCATAACAACATACCGACCTGGAACGACACCCACGATGAAACCGCACAACACCCCCGACGAGGAGCTGGAAGAGCTCCCGCCCAGCAAGACCAAGATCAAGAAACAGATGCACGACCTGCGTGATCTGGGCAAAGAACTGACCGAACTTTCCAAGGACAAATGGCGCGAACTGGATCTGCCGGAGAACCTGTTCGATGCTTTGGTTGAATACAAGCGCATCACCAAGTTCGGCGCACAGAAACGCCAGTTGCAATACATCGGCAAATTGATGCGCGATGTGGAGACCGAGCCCATCCTGGCCAAGATGGATATCTGGAGCGGCAATTCGCGCCAGCACACGGCATGGCTGCATCAGGTGGAAGCCTGGCGCGACCGCATGCTGGAAGAACCGGATGCGCTGACCGAATTCCTGGCCCAGCATCCCGAGGCGGATGTGCAAAGACTGCGTACGCTGATCCGCAACGCGCTGAAAGAGAAAGAGCTGAACAAGCCGCCCAAGT
Source organism: Sideroxydans sp. (assembly GCA_013791855.1). Classification (GTDB taxonomy): domain Bacteria; phylum Pseudomonadota; class Gammaproteobacteria; order Burkholderiales; family Gallionellaceae; genus Sideroxyarcus. Next base: position 27,465 of record VMTA01000042.1, on the reverse strand, counting down.
CCTACCGCGAGATATTCCAGTTGCTGCGCGAGATCATTCCGCAACCATGAGCGGACTGTTGCGCCACATCGCCTTCGACAGCGGACGCGAGCCCCGCCACAGCATGATCTGGCTGCATGGTCTGGGGGCGAGCGGTGACGATTTCGTGCCTGTGGCGGAAGCCTTGCAGCTGCCGCACACGATGCGCCATATCTTCCCGCATGCGCCGCAGATACCGGTCACGCTCAATGGTGGATTCGTGATGCCCGCCTGGTACGACATCCGCAATGTCGATGCGTCCAGCTGGAACCGCACCGGCAGTGATTCATCACAGGATGTCGAGGGTATTCGTGCGTCGCAACAAGCGATCGATGCCTTCATCGAACACGAGATCACGCGCGGCATTGCGCCTTCCAATATCTTTCTTGCGGGATTCTCCCAGGGCGGCGCCATCGCGCTGCAATGCGGACTGCGCAGACAAGCGGGCTTGGGCGGCATACTGGCCTTGTCCACCTATCTGCCGCTGGCGGACACGTTACAGACAGAGGCAAGCGAGGCCGGATCGCACACGCCATTGTTCATGGCGCATGGACGGCAGGATACGGTGGTGCCCTATGCGCTGGGCACGCACTCGCTGCAGCTATTGCAGGATGCGGGTTGCATGGTGGACTGGCACGAATACGACATGCCGCATTCGGTATGCATGGAAGAGATCGACGATATCTCAGGCTGGCTTAGCCAGCGTATGAGCAGCCCCGTTTAAGCTTCGCTGGTGGAGTCTTGCTCCATCATGCGGTAACGCGCGAGGTCATAATCATCCCCTCGCTCGACCAGCGCCAACGGCAACAGCAGATAGGCCTTGTCATCCAGCTCCATATTCAGACTGCGCTGCGGCGTATAGGTATCCTGCTTCATCAGCAGCCACGCCTCGCCGCTGGTATCGGCCGGCCGGTTCAGATACAGACCGAGTTGCCCGCCTTCCGGCCCCCGCACTGCGCGATCCTGTAAAGGTACACCGACCACGCGCGGACTCAACACTTCGACACCGATGTGCATAGTGCCATCACGCTCGCGACTCAAACGGCGCACCACACCCGCTCCCCAGTGGGTGACACTCTCCGGCTTGCTGCCGACCAGCGCACCGATCTTGATGCCGTCGACCCGCGCAGGTTGCACCACACTGCGAAAACCTGTCGCACTGATGTCTTCGATCTCCCAGGTCTCGCTCTCTTCGGCGCCGAAATTCAATCCCACATCGCTGTGCTCCAGCATCTTCAGGAAACCGTTGGCGACCTTGAGATTGACCTTGATCTTGCGGCGCGGCGTGCGGCGCGTGGGCGGCGGCAAGGTCAGGCTCTGCATCAACCTCCCCGCGATATCCTTCACCAGTTCCGCTTCGAACTTGGCACCGTACAGATTCAAGCCGTCCGGCAGGATGCCCTTGTCCAGCGTCTTGGTCATATTTTCCAACATCTGGCGCATATCGTCAGCCACGATGTAGCGCAAGGCAGGATGGATGGTGCCTTCTGCCGTGGCGCGCATGGGAGGGGTGGGTTGTGCCATGTCGAATACGAACAGCGCCGTACCGTTGTAGGCATTGAACACCTTCACACCTTTGCCCAGTGCCGCGAACAGGCGCTCGGCGATATGTTCCTGCACGGGATTCAGGTTGCCGGCACTACAGCCGTACCACAGCATCAGCACGGCAAAAGCTTCTCCGGTGCTGAGATTGCATCCGGGATAGACGGTGACGCTTTCGTTGCTGAATTCCTGCGACTCGGCCAGCTCATAGTAGGCGGCCAAGCGTCGCCATAAGGCCGGGTCGACCATCGCATAGCGCGCCGCCGCCATCTTGAGCAGGCCGCCGATGGCACCGATCCCGCGCGTACACAGCAGAGCCAGATCCGGCTTGATCGCAGAAGCACCTTTGGCATTGTCGCGATAGCGCTGCAGCACATCGAAATGCGCGTAATCACTCTGTGTGTAATAGGTATCCAGCAGCGTCCACAGACGATTCTCCTGGAATTTCGAGAGCGTTTGCAGCACGAAGTAGTCGTGCAACAGTTTGCGTACATGTCCCTGTGCCGCCTGATCGTACAGACGCAACACCGCCCAATGATGGTCGAGCTTGAAGTTGTCCGCCTGCTCGCTGATGGCCTCGACCCAGTCGGTCAGTTCCTGCAGCGCCTTGATCGAATCATGCTTGGGAATATCGTCCAGCAGCGATTGGGCGGACTTCAAATCCGCCAATGGATGATCCGATTTCTTGCTAAATATCCCCAGTACCACCGTTGCCTCCCCTTTGAGCGCGCACCTTGCAGGTAGCAATATAAGCACATTTCAGGCGTACTGCACATAGGGAGAATGGCCTATATACCGGCATATACCCACCATCCATCCGCTTTCAGTGCCAAATCCGGCAAGTTGTTCTATGCTCAAGGCATGATCCTGCTGCTGCAAGAAGACACCCCTTTCCCGCCTGTCACACAAGCCCTCAGACATCCGAATGGCTTGTTGGCCGCCGGTGGCGACCTGTCGCCCGCGCGTTTGCTGGATGCCTACCGGCACGGCATCTTCCCCTGGTTCGACGAAGGAGACCCCATCCTGTGGTGGAGCCCCGATCCGCGCATGGTGCTGATCCCTGCCGAGTTCAAACTCTCCAATTCCTTACGTAAGACTTTGCGCCGTGGTGCTTACCAACTGCGCACCGACACTGCCTTCGAGCAAGTGATGCGTGCCTGCGCCGCGCCGCGTGACGGGCAGGACGGCACCTGGATACAGGATGAGATGGTGCGCGCCTATTGCGAGTTGCATCGGCTTGGCTACGCACATTCGGTCGAGACTTGGATGGATGACGAACTGGTCGGCGGCCTGTACGGCATCGCCATCGGCAAGATGTTCTACGGCGAGTCGATGTTCAGCCGCCGCAACGATGCCTCCAAGATCGCACTGGCACATCTATGCGCTCAACTACAACGCTGGGACTTCGGCATGATCGACTGCCAGATGAACACCGCACACCTCGCGTCGCTCGGCGCGCGCGAGATACCGCGTCAGTCGTTCATCACCGAGATAACGCGCCTGACCGCATCGCATGCACCGCCCGCCCGATGGCAGTTCGACGTTGCAAACTGGTGAATCAGTCTGCGGCAGACACCACGCAGTTGCGCCCCTTGCGCTTGGCTTCATACATCGCGGCGTCGGCGCGGGCGTAGATGCTTTCCTGCGTATCACCTTCCCTGAAATTGGCGATGCCGATACTGACCGTGATATTCCCCACCACCGGGAACGGCCGATCCGCCACGACCATGCGTAATTTCTCGGCCAGCGGCCCGATATCCTCATCACCCGCCACATTCGCCAGCAGGCAGAACTCCTCGCCGCCGACACGAAAAAGCTGATCCGCACTGCGTACTGCCCCGCTTATCCGTTCGCAGACACCGCGCAACACCTCATCGCCGACCTGGTGACCGTGGGTGTCGTTGATGTGCTTGAAGTGGTCGACATCGATCATCAGCAAGGCGAAGCGATGGTCATGGCGTATGGCATTGGATACGGCGCGATCCAGCACTTCGTGGAACTTGCGCCGGTTGTATGTACCGGTCAGCGGATCGGCCACCACCAGATGTTCCAGCTCCGCCTTTAGCTTCTCCAACTGCGCATTGCTCTCGCGCAGTGCATGCCCGGCCCGCTCGGCACGATCCAGCATGATGGCGGCATACAGTCCGAACGAGACGAAGATGACCGACACCAGCAGCCGCATATAGAACTCCATCGGCTCGATCTCGAACAGACCGTGATGGAAGACCTCGCCCAGACCGAACAGGTAGACGTCTATGGCCGTATCCAGCAGCCAGAACAGCGGCACCATCAGCACGCCGGCCCAGGCGACCCGTCGCGAATCCCTGCTCAGATGGGCCAGCGCCCCGAACCACAGACACAGGATGCAGAAGCGTCGCTGCGTTTGTGCAGGCTCATGAATCTCCCCTTGCATACGCCCCCCGCTATTCTTGTTTTCTCAGCACTCTACACTTCCGCCCGCACGCTGCAAACCCCTGCAAAATCGGGGTTACCGCCGCGAGCGCGGAATTGGTACACTTGCACACCGCTCGCGCCAACACCGTATCCCGCATGAGTCTGCTCAACGATATCCCGCTCTCTTCCATCCAGCTCTATCTGACTGCGCCCTATCCGTGCAGCTATCTGGAAGGACTGGAAGCGCGCTCGCAGGTCGCCACGCCGTCCTTCCTGATCAACGCTCAGGTCTATTCCGAACTGGTGCGGCAGGGCTTTCGCCGCAGCGGCACCTTCACTTACCGTCCGCGTTGCGATACCTGCCGTCAGTGTGTGCCGGTGCGCGTCGAGGCGGATACATTCACTGCCACGCGCTCACAACGCCGCAGTTGGAAGAAACATGGCAACCTGCATGTCGAGTTGTTGCCGCTAGAGGACAAGCCTGAATATTTCGAACTGTACCGGCGTTACCAGCAGGCGCGCCATGCCGAAGGCAGCATGGCGGACGACGATCCCGAGCAGTACCGCAACTTCCTGCTGCAGAGTCACGTGGACAGCATGCTAGTGGCATTCCGCGAGAACGGCGTCCTGCGCATGGTCAGCATCGTGGATGTTTTGAAGGACGGCCTGTCCGCGGTCTACACCTTCTACGATCCGGATATACCCGGTGCCAGCTTTGGCACTTACAACGTGCTGTGGCAGATCGAGCTGTGCCGAAAACTGGAACTGCCTTATCTCTATCTCGGCTACTGGATCGCCGCCTCGCGCAAGATGGCATACAAAGCCACTTTCCAACCCCTGCAAGGTCTGCGCGACGGATTCTGGCAACGACTCGAACACAAGGACCGCACATGCTGACCCGTCTGGCACTATTCGTATCACTGATACTCGCCCTGCCCTTTGCCGGATCGTTATTGTCCGGCGGCGAAGTCGATTGGCACTTCGGCGAACTGGCGACACAGCCAGTGCAGCCATTGCTGATTTCACTGGGCGCAATACTGGCACTATTCATCGCGATCGAGGTCGGCAACCGTCAGCGTTCCCTGCTCAAGCTGCAACGCCATTACCTGATCGCCTTGAGTGTGGCAGGCGCGGTGAGCGGGTGGTTGCTGCTCTATATGAATCGTTATGCGGAAAGCTGGCTGGCCCCTGCCGCGCTGGATACAGCAGGCATGCTGACCCTGACCCTGCTGTTCGCCTTGCTGCTGCCTACCGTGCTGGGATTGCGCACCCTGCTCGCTGGGCTGCCCGGCCTGTTGCAGCGACTGGCACGCCTGCCTGCCATGCCGTCGCTTTCGGCCAGCCATACCGTCAATGTGCTGGCACCGCTCGCCCTGCTGGGATTGATCGGCGGCGCAGCCTGGCCGGAGTTGCTGTTCTGGTTGATGTGGCTCGCACCGCTACTGTTGCTGATCGCGTTGCAAGCCTTGTGGCATGAACGCAGCATCTTCGCCGAACTGGCGACCGGCGACTGGGGGCGTGTGCTGTGTGCCGCGCTGTCCGGTCTGCTGGTGAGCAACGTCGCCGTGCTGGCGTTCCGTATCGGCGGCGGCACGCTGATCGTGCAAGTGCCCAACGCCGCCTTCGCGCAACTCGGCTACGCCCTGTTCGGCCTGCTCAGCCTGCAACTGGGCGATGTGATCGCCGAATACTGGCGCGGCAAGACGCGCGGCGAAGTGTTCAAACGCAAATCATTCCCCATTCCAGTCGTTACCAAGAAAGAGCAGTAATGTCATTTTTCCAGTTGTTCCGCCCCGCCCTGTTCGCGCTCGATGCCGAGACCGCGCACCACGCCACCATCGACGGCCTGAAGACCGCGCAATGCCTCGGCCTCACCTCGCTGATGTTCAAACGTCCAACAGATGATCCGCGCACCGTGATGGGCCTGACCTTCCCCAACCCGGTCGGCCTCGCCGCAGGACTGGACAAGAACGGCGAAGTGATCGACGCACTGGCCGCTTTCGGCTTTGGCTTCATCGAGATCGGCACCGTGACACCGCGCGCCCAGCCCGGCAATCCCAAACCGCGCATGTTCCGCATCCCCGAAGCGCAGGGCGTGATCAACCGCATGGGCTTCAACAACGGCGGCGTGGATGCGCTGATCGAGAACGTGAAGCGCGCGAAGTACCAAGGCATCCTCGGCATCAACATCGGCAAGAACGCCGACACCCCCATCGAAAAGGCGGCGGACGATTACCTGATCGGACTGCGCAAGGTGTATCAGCATGCCAGCTACGTCGCCATCAACATCTCCTCGCCCAACACCAAGAACCTGCGCCAGCTGCAGGGCGGCGACAAACTCGATGCACTGCTCGGCCAACTGAAAGCGGAACAGGAAAAACTCGCGCAACAACATGGCAAATACGTCCCGCTGGCCGTGAAGATCGCGCCCGATCTGGATAGCGAACAGATCAAACAGATCGCCGCGCTACTCACCAAACACCGTATCGACGCCGTCATCGCCACCAACACCACCCTGTCGCGCGAAGGCGTGGAAGGCCTGCCGCACGGCAACGAGACCGGCGGCCTCTCCGGCGCGCCGGTGCGCGACAAGTCGACCGCCTTGATCCGTCAACTTGCTGCCGAACTGAATGGCGCCCTACCCATCATCGGCGTAGGCGGCATCCTCAAAGGCGCGGATGCGGTGGAGAAGATGCAGGCAGGTTCCGCACTGGTTCAGGTTTACAGCGGGCTGGTGTATCGCGGGCAGGAACTGGTAACAGAATGCGTGGCCGCGATACACACTGTCGACAACAAGGTCTGACCCCCTTCAACCGCCTGCAAGTTATATGCTTATAGCCTGCCTGCGGTTGAAGCGCCCCCCGTTCCGGCGCATAATCCGCCCCTGTTTTTTCGCGCCTCGCGCTCCTTGCAATGACTGACTATCTGCTGATACTGATCGGAACGGTGTTCGTGAACAACATCGTGATGGTCAAGATCCTCGGGCTGTGCCCGTTCATGGGCGTTTCCAAGAAATTGGAGACGTCGCTCAGCATGGGCGCGGCCACCACTTTCGTACTGACCATCGCTTCCGGTTCCAGCTATCTGGTCAATCACTATCTGTTGGGGCCCGATCTCGCTTATCTCACCACGCTGTCGTTCATCGTGGTCATCGCCGCCACGGTGCAGTTCACCGAGATGGTGGTAAAGAAGACCAGCCCGGTGCTGTATCAGGTGCTGGGCATCTATCTGCCGCTGATCACCACCAACTGCGCAGTGCTCGGCATCCCGCTGCTGAACGTGCAGGCCAAACATAACTTCATCGAGTCGCTGCTGTTCGGTCTCGGCGGCGCGCTGGGCTTTACACTGGTGATGGTGTTGTTCGCCGGCATGCGCGAACGTCTGGAGGGTGCCGACGTGCCCGCCGTCTTCCGTGGCACCGCTATCGCCATGGTCACTGCAGGATTGATGAGCCTCGCCTTCATGGGCTTCTCGGGCCTGGTTAAATGATCACTGCGCTGTGGATCATGATCGCCCTCGCGGCGCTGCTGGGCATGATCCTCGGCTATGCATCGATCCGCTTCCGCGTAGAAGGCAATCCGCTGGCGGAGAAGATCGATGCGGTGCTGCCGCAGACACAATGCGGCCAGTGCGGCTATCCCGGATGCAAACCCTATGCCGAGGCCATCGCCAAGGGCGAGGCTGACATCAACCTGTGCCCGCCGGGCGGCGAGGAAGGCATCCACAAGCTGGCCGAACTGCTGGGCGTGGAATTCAAACCGTTCGGCGAGAATGCGCAACCGAAACCGAAAGCGGTCGCCTTCATCGACGAGCAGACCTGCATCGGCTGTACCTTGTGCATCCAGGCTTGCCCCGTGGACGCCATCTCCGGTGCCGCCAAGCAAATGCATACCATCATCGCCGCCGAATGCACCGGCTGCGAGCTGTGCGTGCCGCCCTGCCCGGTGGATTGCATCAGCATGGTGCCCATCGAAGAGCAGCTGACCAATTGGAAATGGCGCTATCCGGTGTTCAAGTTGAGGCAGACCTCATGACCAGGCTGCACAGTTTCCACGGCGGCATCCATCCGCTCACGCACAAAAAAGAATCGACGCAGTCGCCGATCATTTCCGCACCGCTGCCCGCGCAACTGATCGTGCCGTTCCGCCAGCATGCCGGCGACGCGGCCAAACCAGTGGTACAGGTCGGCGAACGGGTGCTGAAAGGTCAGCTCATCGGCGAACCGGTGGGGATGATCTCCAGTTCCATCCATGCGCCGACCTCGGGCACCATCACCGCCATCGAACTGCAGCAGATCGCCCACCCTTCGGCGTTGCCCGATCTGTGCGCGACGCTGGTTCCGGACGGACTGGATGAATGGGGCGTGCGGCAGCCGCTGAACTATCGCCAGTTGTCGTCCGACGAATTGCAGAAGCATCTGCGCCGTTGCGGCATCGTGGGGCTGGGCGGTGCAGCCTTTCCCAGCGACATGAAGCTGAGCCACCCGGTCGTGGTCGACACACTGGTCATCAACGGCGCCGAGTGCGAACCCTATATCACCTGCGATGACATGCTGATGCGCGAACGCGCGGAAGGCATCGTGCGCGGCATCGAGATCCTGCGCCATGCGCTGGGCACCGACTCGGTGCTGATCGGCATCGAGGACAACAAGCCGCAGGCCATCGCCGCGATGCAGCGCGCGGTCGACGACAGCAGCCACCCGTTCAAGGTGGTCACCGTGCCGACCCTCTACCCGGGCGGCAGCGCCAAACACCTGATCAAGGTGCTGACCGGCGTCGAGGTGCCATCGGGCAAGTTGCCCACCGATGTCGGCGTGCAGTGCTTCAACGTGGCGACCGCCTACGCCGCGCATCGCGCGGTCGAGCATGGCGAGCCGCTGGTGTCGCGCGTCGTCACCGTCACCGGCAATGTCGAGCAGCCGCGCAACTACGAAGCGCTGATCGGCACGCCTTTCAGTGACCTGGTCGCGCTGAGTGTCGCCAAACCCGATACCAACCGTTACATCATGGGCGGCCCGATGATGGGCGTGGAACTGCCCGCCGTGAACGTGCCGCTGGTGAAAGCGAGTAACTGCGTGATCGCAGCCAGCGATGCGCTGTTCCCGCCGCCGCCCGCCCCCATGCCGTGTATCCGCTGCACGCGCTGTGCACAGGTCTGCCCGGTAGAGTTGCAGCCGCAAGACCTGTTCTGGTTCGCCCAGTCGCACAACTTCGGCAAGGCACAGGAATTCGACCTGTTCGACTGCATCGAATGCGGCGCCTGCGCCTATGTCTGCCCGAGCAGCATCCCGCTGGTACAGTATTACCGCTATGCCAAGAGCGAGATCCGTGCGCGCGACCTGGAAAAGCGCGCCGCCGATCTGGCGCGCGAACGGCACGAGTTCCGCCAGTTCCGCATCGAACGCGAGAAGCAGGAAAAAGCCGAGCGCCTGGCACAGAAGGAACGCGCGGCGGCGGAAGCCAAGGCAGCGGCTGCAACTGTGATCGCGACGCCTGTCGATCCAACCGCCGATGCCGACGATACCCAGCAGATGCGTATCGATGCGGCACTAGCACGCGCCAAGGAACAGGCTGCGGCAGCCACACCCAAGAACACCGAGGCGCTCACCCCCGAACAGCGCGCCGAGATCGAAGCGATCGAAGCACGCCGCGCGCATATCCACGAGCTGGCGGCCGATGCCGGTGCCGACGACGAACCGCCGAAACACAGCCAAGGAAACTGACCGATATGCTGTCTTCCCCTTTCATCACGCGCCCGCTCACCGTCGACCGCATCATGCTGCGCGTGTTGTATGCGCTGCTGCCCGGCATCACGCTGTATGTGTGGTATTTCGGCCCGGCCATCCTGGTCTCCATCGCGCTGGCGGTGACTGCCGCACTGGCAACCGAGGCGCTGATGCTCAAGTTGCGCGACCGGCCGGTACGCCCCTTTCTGGCTGATTACAGCGCCCTGCTCACCGGCGTTCTGATCGCGCTGTCGATTCCGCCGCTCGCGCCCTGGTGGCTGCCGGTGGTCGGTACTGCATTCGCCATCGCGGTCGCCAAGCATCTGTATGGCGGACTGGGTAGCAATCCGTTCAATCCGGCGATGATCGGCTATGCCGTGCTTATCATCTCCTTCCCGCAGGAGATGACGCAGTGGCTAAGCCCGCAAGGCATGGGGCACAGCGTCCTGACTTACGGCGACCAACTGCGTTATGTCTTCTCCGGCGTGCTGCCGGTCGGCATGCAACTGGATGCGCTGACCATGTCGACGCCGCTGGATACGATGAAGACGCAATTGCATCTGGGCATGCCAATGAGCGACATCCGCGACCTGCCCATTTACGGCCGACTGGCCGGCAAAGGTAGCGAGATGGTGGCGGCCGGTTTTGCGCTGGGCGGCATCTATCTGCTGATCGCACGCATCATCCCCTGGCAGTTGCCGCTGGCTTTCCTGGGTACCTTGTTCGCACTGTCCGGCATCTTCAATCTGATCGATCCCGCGCACTATGCGCCGCCGCTGTTCCACTGGTTCTCCGGCGCGGCCATGATCGGTGCGTTCTTCATCCTGACCGATCCGATCACCTCGCCGACCACCGCCAAAGGCCGTATCGCATTCGGCATCGGTGCGGGCCTGCTGACTTTCCTGATCCGTGCCTACGGCGGCTTCCCGGACGGTGTCGCGTTCGCCACCATCCTGATGAACATGTGCGTGCCGCTGATCGATGCCTGGACGCAGCCGCGCATCTTCGGCAAGAAGAAAGGGAGCGAACGATGAAGCGCATCGCCCGTTCCTCGCTGCAGACCGCAGTCAATCTGGTGTTCTTCGCCATCATCGGCACTGCCATCCTGTCCGCCACCTATTACCTGACGCGCGACACCATCGCCGCCACGGTGGAGCAAGCCAAGCTGAAGCTGGTATCGCAACTGTTGCCACCCAGCTCGTACGACAACGACATCATGCAGGACATCCACACGGTCGCGGCGGATGAGATGCTGGGAACCGATGAAGCGACACAGGCGCATATCGCACGGCGAGACGGGCAGCCGGTCGCCGTGGTGCTGGAAGCTGTTGCGCCGGACGGCTACAGCGGCAAGATCGCACTGATCATGGCGATCCACCCCGACGGCTCGCTGGGTGGCGTGCGCGTGGTGAACCACAACGAGACGCCTGGCCTGGGGGATTACATCGACATCGCCAAGCACGACTGGATCAAGACCTTCGACGGCCGTTCGCGCACCCTATTCAAGGATGAGATGTGGAAGGTGCGCAAGGACGGCGGCATGTTCGAATACATGGCCGGGGCCACCGTGACGCCGCGCGCAGTGATCAAGGCTGTGAACCGTGCACTGCAATATTTCGAAGCGCATCGCGACGAACTGTTCATCGCCGATGCGCAGCCCGCGAAAGGAGCACGAAAATGACGCTCACCGAAATAAAGGACATCGCCTACAACGGTCTGTGGAAACAGAATCCGGGGCTGGTGCAACTGCTCGGGCTGTGCCCGCTGCTCGCGGTCAGCAATACGCTGGTCAATGCCGTCAGTCTGGGCCTTGCCACCACGTTGGTGATGACACTCTCCAGCGCGACCGTTGCGCCGGTGCGCAGCTATGTGCCGAACGAGATCCGCATCCCGGTGTTCGTGCTGATCATCGCGGTGCTGGTGACCGTGGTGCAATACTTGATGAACGCCTATCTGTACGGCTTGTATATCGTGCTCGGCATCTTCGTGCCACTGATCGTGACCAACTGCATCGTGCTGGCACGCGCAGAATCATTCGCCTCCAAGAACCCCGTGCTGCCCTCCGCCTTCGACGGCATGATGATGGGACTGGGGCTGACTGCCGTGCTGGCGGTACTGGGCGGCCTGCGCGAGATCGTGGGCAAAGGCACACTGCTGTCCGGCATCGATCTGCTGTTTGGTGAACAGGCCAAAGCCTGGGTGATCCCGGTCATCCCCGACTATCACGGTTTCCTGCTGGCCATCCTGCCGCCCGGCGCGTTTATCGGCCTCGGCCTGATCATCGCTGCCAAGAACTGGCTCGATCTGCGCGCGGCAAAGAAAGTCTCCAGCCAGCCCGCACCGGAGACCTTGCCCGAGGCGGCACAGGGATGAACGCAGCCAAACGGCGCGAGATCTTCCTGCGCCTGCAAGCCGCCAACCCGCATCCCACTACCGAGCTGGAACACAAGTCCGATTTCGAATTGCTGGTGGCGGTGATCCTTTCGGCGCAGGCGACCGACAAGAGCGTGAACATCGCCACGCGCGAACTGTTCCCCGTCGCCGATACCCCGCAGAAGATCTTCGATTTGGGCGAAGACGGCCTGCGCGAATACGTGCAACGCATCGGCCTGTACCAGACCAAGAGCAAACACATCATCCAGATGTGCCGCATCCTGCTGGAACAGCACGGGGGCGCAGTGCCGCAGATGCGCGAGGCGCTGGAAGCGCTGCCCGGTGTGGGCCGCAAGACCGCCAACGTGATCCTCAACACCGCCTTCGGCCAGCCCACCATCGCGGTCGACACACACATCTTCCGCATCAGCAACCGCATCGGCCTCGCGCCCGGCAAGGATGTGGCGGAAGTGGAGAAGAAGCTGATGAAGTTCGTGCCGAAGGAATTCATGCAGGACGCGCATCACTGGCTGATCCTGCACGGGCGCTATGTATGCGTGGCGCGCAAGCCGAAATGCGGCGAGTGCTGCATACAGGACTTGTGCGAATTCAAGGGTAAGGTGTTCTGATGTTCCAACCGACACGCGACGAAGCACGGCTGTTCCTGTTCGAATCCTGGCGCAAGCGCCGCGCCGGTGAACTGCTGTCACCGCTGGAAGACCTGACCTCCCAACTGATTGATAAGCACCCCGAATACCACGCGCTGTTCAACGATCCAGAGCGCAATCGGGACAAGGACTTCGCGCCGGATGGCGATGTGGTGAACCCCTTCTTGCACCTGATGATGCACCTGACCATAGAGGAGCAGATCAGCATCGGCCAGCCGCACGGCATCCGCGAGCAGTTCGCACGGCTGACGCAGAAATACCAATCCGAGCACGAGGCGCAGCACGCCATGATGGATTGTCTGGGCGAGATGATCTGGCAGGCACAGCGCAACAAGACTGCACCGGATGCGGCGGTGTATCTCTCCTGTCTGGAGCGGCAATGAGACTGTCGAAGATCACCACACGCACCGGCGACGACGGCACAACGGGGTTGGCGGACGGCTCTCGCCTGCCCAAGGACGATCCTCGCATCGCGGCCATCGGCAGCGTGGATGAATTGAACAGCCAGCTCGGCTTGCTGTTGACCGAGTCATTGCCGGAAGCCGTGCGCAAGCAACTGCTGGATATACAGCATGAGCTGTTCGACCTCGGCGGCGTGCTGGCCACGCCCGGTGCCCCTTTCGATGCAGCGAGATTGGCTAAGCTGGATACCGCCATCGTTCGTTTCAATGCTGATCTTCCGCCCTTGAAGGAATTCATCCTGCCCGGCGGCAATCGGGCGGCGGCCTTGTGCCATGTCGCCCGCTGTATCGCACGACGCGCCGAACGTGAATACGCCCCGTTGGCGCGGGAGAACCTGGCCCCGATGCATGGCTTGCAATACCTCAATCGCCTGTCCGACCTGTTGTTCATCCTGTGCCGCGAGATCAATCGCTCCGAAGGCCGTGCTGAGACACTTTGGCAGCGCGGCTGATCGCGACATCCTCCGCCTTTACACTGACGAAATATCACCTTGCAGCTATAATCTGCACCGTATCGACAACAACCATCTGTTCTAAGGAGAGAGTTCCATGCCGCATCGCCCGCCGCAGCCTACCGAGCTGAAGACCACCAGCCACGTCCAGGACATCCTGGAGCCACATAACGAGCCTTGGCAGGTTGAACTGAAGGACCCCGCCACGTCCGTGATGACCGATTTCCACGTGCGCGGTATGTTCAAGATCACACCGGATGAGACTATCGACCAGGCACTGCACGAGATGAAGGTCGCCGGGTTGCGTATCGCCTTCGTCAAGGAGAAAGGTTCCGACAAGCTGCTGGGATCCATCACCGCTTACGACATCATGGGCTCCAAGCCTATGGAGTTCCTGCAAAGCGTCGGCTTTGCTGACCGTGCTGTGACCCATAAGGACATCCGCGTCAGCGACATCATGGAACACACCAAGGATTGGGTGGTCGCCGAGATGCACGACGTGGAAAAAGCCACTGTGAAGGATGTGCTGACAGCCATGCAAAAAGCCGGCAAGACGCACATGCCGGTGCTGGAAGTCGCGGAAGGCAAACAGCCGCAATTGCGCGGCCTGTTCTCATCCGCGAAGATCCTGCGTCTGACCGAACTCAGCCGCCAGAAGTCTGCAAAGTAAGCGCAGCTAATACCTGCAAATAAAAAGGGCGCATCGTGAGATGCGCCCTTTTTATTTATCCGTCACTGCTTACGGCTGTGGCGGGGAGGGTTTTTTCCGAAGATCCAGCAGGCTCATCACATAGCCGGACAGGCAATACCCGAAGAACAGCAGGAACAGGTGCAGCGGCGGGTTCTGTGCCACGAAGATGAAGAACAGCGCGAACAAAAAGATCACGAAGAACGGCACGCTCTTGCGCATGTTGATCGACTTGAAGCTGTAGTACTTGAAGTTGCTGACCATGGACAGGCCAGCGAACACGGTCAAGGCAGCGGCATACCAGCGCAGGTCGTAACCGGTGAACTTGTTATCCAGCATGACCCACACAAAACCGGCCACCAGCGCCGCTGCCGCCGGGCTGGGCAGCCCCTGGAAGTAGCGTTTGTCGACCACATCGATGTTGGTGTTGAAACGTGCCAGACGCAACGCTGCGCCTGTGCAGTAGATGAAGGCGGCGAACCAGCCCCACTTGCCCAGATCGCGAAACGCCCACTCGTACATCAGGATGGACGGTGCGACACCGAACGACACCATGTCGGACAAGCTGTCGTATTCCGCGCCGAACTCACTTTGGGTGTGGGTCAGACGCGCGACACGACCATCCAGACCATCCAACACCATCGCGATGAAGATGGATACCGCCGCGATCTCGTAACGGCCATTCATCGACTGCACGATGGCGTAGAAACCGGCGAACAGCGCAGCGGTCGTGAACAGGTTGGGTAGCAGATAGATGCTACGCCGACGCAGATTCATTTTGCTGCGAGTGTTCATCATAGTCATCAGCTCAGGCCAGTTTGGCCAAAATGGTTTCAGTGGCCCGCACTTTATCACCGATGGAGACCTTCACGGTAGCATCGAGCGGCAGGTAGACGTCCACACGCGAACCGAAACGGATGAAGCCATAACGCTGGCCGCGCGCCAGCGCATCACCCGCTTTGACGTAGCACAGGATGCGGCGTGCAATCAGGCCCGCCACTTGCACGAAGGTCACGGTCTGCCCTTCGTTGGTCTTCAGCACGATGGCGTTACGCTCGTTCTCGCTAGACGCCTTGTCCAGATCTGCGTTGACGAACTTACCGGGGAAATATTGCACTTTTTCGATGACGCCATCGACCGGACTACGGTTGGAGTGCACGTTGAACACGTTCATGAACACGCTGACCAGAATGGCTTCGCGCTCACCGTACAGATCGGTGGTGCGTTCAACTTTGATCACACGTCCATCCGCAGGTGACAGCACGGCACCCGCTTCTTGCGGAATGACTCGTGCCGGATCACGGAAGAACTGCAACACGAACACGAAGATGATCCACAACGGGATCGCCCATGTGATGCACCATGCCGAGACGGCAATTGCGACGACCAGCGATATCGCCAGGAAAGGCCAACCCTCGCGGGCGATGATGGGATGCGGATAGTTGCTCATATGAAATTGCCGGAAAAGTGACGACCAATGAAAAGAAGGTGAAGCATCTGCTTCACCTTCTGTCTGTTACTGCGATCAGTTCTTGGATTGGTCGACCAGCTTGTTCTTGCCGATCCAAGGCATCATCGCACGCAGCTTGCCGCCGACGACTTCGATCGGATGCTCTGCATTGATACGACGACGTGCTGTCATTTCTGGATAGTTGGTGCGACCTTCCAGAATGAACTGCTTGGCGTAGGAACCGTTCTGGATGTTGGTCAGGCATTCCTTCATCGCAGCGCGCGCTTGATCAGCGATCACACGGTTGCCTGTGACATACTCACCATACTCTGCGTTGTTGGAGATGGAGTAGTTCATGTTGGCGATGCCGCCTTCGTACATCAGGTCGACGATCAGCTTCAGTTCGTGCAGACACTCGAAGTAAGCCATTTCCGGAGCGTAGCCCGCTTCGGTCAGTGTTTCGAAGCCAGCCTTCACCAGTTCCACTGCACCACCGCACAGCACGGCTTGTTCGCCGAACAGGTCAGTCTCGGTCTCTTCGCGGAAGTTGGTCTCGATCACGCCACCCTTGGTGCCGCCGTTGGCTGCCGCGTAGGACAGTGCCACGTCTTTTGCTTTGCTGGTCTTGTCCTGATACACAGCGATCAGTGTCGGGACGCCGCCACCCTTCAGATATTCGGAACGCACGGTGTGACCTGGGCCTTTAGGCGCGATCATGATGACGTCCACATCTGCAGGCGGCACGATCTGGTTGTAGTGGACATTGAAACCGTGGGCGAATGCCAATGCAGCGCCCGACTTAAGGTTCTTTTCAACGTTTTCGCGATAGATGTCTGCCATCGTCTCATCTGGCAACAGCAACATCACCAAGTCAGCGCCTTTGACTGCGTCTGCGATCTCGGCGACTTTATGACCAGCGGCCACAGCCTTGTCCCAGGAAGAGCCGCCTTTGCGCAGACCAACGGTCACGCTCACGCCGGAATCTTTCAGGTTTTGCGCATGGGCATGGCCCTGCGAACCGTAACCCACGATGGTCACTTGCTTGCCCTTGATCAGGGACAGGTCTGCGTCTTTGTCGTAATAAACTTTCATGTTGGCCTCGTCGAAAAAATCAGTAAAAGAAAGGGGTTAAATCTTCAGGATGCGTTCGCCGCGTCCGATGCCGGAAGCGCCGGTACGTACCGTCTCCAGGATCAGCTTGTGATCGATCGCCTGCAGGAAACTGTCCAGCTTGGAACCGGCGCCGGTCAGCTCGATGGTGTAGGTCCTGTCCGACACGTCGATGACGCGACCACGGAAGATATCGCTCATACGTTTCAGCTCTTCGCGATCAGCACCTTCTGCACGCACTTTGACCAGCATCAGCTCGCGTTCGATATGGTCACCGTCGGAGAGATCCATCACCGAGACCACGTCCACCAGCTTGTTCAACTGCTTGTTGATCTGCTCGATCACTTCGTCGGAACCGCTGGTGACGATGGTCATGCGGGACAGTGTCGCATCTTCGGTCGGTGCGACGGTGAGCGACTCAATGTTATAGCCGCGTGCGGAGAACAGACCGGATACGCGGGACAGCGCACCGGCTTCGTTCGCCATCAACAGGGAAATGATATGTCGCATGTTACAGGTCCTCCGCCAGAATCACTTCCGACAAGCCCTTGCCACCGGGCACCATCGGGTACACGTTCTCGGTGGAATCGGTACGGAAATCGAGGAACACCAGTTCATCCTTGCGGGCGAACGCCTCTTTCAACGCGCCTTCCACATCGGACGGCTTCTCCACCAGGATGCCGACGTGGCCGTAGGCCTCGGCCAGTTTGACGAAGTCAGGCAGCGCATCCATGTAGGACTGCGAATAGCGGTTGCCGTGGAAGAACTCCTGCCACTGGCGCACCATGCCCAGATAACGGTTGTTCAGTGCGATCACCTTGATCGGCAGGTTGAACTGTTTGCAGGTCGACAACTCCTGGATGTTCATCTGGATACTGCCCTCGCCGGTCACGCAGGCGACCGTCTCGCCCGGATGCGCCAATTGCACACCCATCGCGGCAGGCAGGCCGAAGCCCATGGTGCCCAGACCGCCGGAGTTGATCCAGCGGCGCGGTTTGTCGAACTTGTAGTATTGCGCGGCCCACATCTGGTGCTGGCCGACGTCGGAGGTGATGTAAGCATCACCGTGCGTGATCTTGTGCAATGTCTCGATCACGAACTGCGGCTTGATGATCTCGCTGGAATTCTTGTAGTTCAGCGAATTCGCACCGCGCCATTCGTCGATCTGCTTCCACCAATCCTTGTGCGCATCCGGCTTTTGCTTGCTGCTCTTCAGCACCTTGATCAGGTCGGTCAGCACGCTGCCCACGTCGCCGACCAGTGGCACATCGACCTTGACGCGCTTGGAGATGGAGGCCGGATCGATGTCGATATGGATGATCCTGCGCGGCACGGAATTGAAATGCGCGACATTGCCGATTACGCGGTCGTCGAAACGCGCGCCGACGGCCAGCAGAACGTCGCAGTTCTGCATGCCCATATTGGCTTCGTAAGTGCCGTGCATGCCGAGCATGCCGACGAACTGTTTGTCGCTGGCGGGATAACCGCCCAAGCCCATCAGGGTGTTGGTGCAGGGCGCATCGACCAGGCGCACCAGTTCTGTCAGTTGCTTGGCCGCATCGGACAGAATCACGCCGCCGCCCGCATACACCATCGGGCGCTTGGCTTCGAGCAGCATCTGGGCCGCCTGCTTGATCAGATTGGCATCACCCGTCACTTGCGGATGATAGGAACGGATATTGACTGTGGACGGGTACTCGAACGCGGTCTTATGGTTGGACACATCCTTGGGGATATCCACCAGCACCGGGCCGGGACGACCGCTCTTGGCCAGATAGAAGGCTTTCTTCAGCGTGGCCGCCAGGTCCTTGACATCCTTGACCAGGAAATTGTGCTTGACGCAGGGGCGCGTGATGCCGACCGCATCCACTTCCTGGAACGCGTCCTCGCCGATGAAGCTGGTCGGCACCTGGCCGCTGATCACCACCATCGGGATGGAATCCATGTACGCCGTAGCGATACCGGTGACGGCATTGGTCACGCCGGGACCGGAAGTCACCAGCGCGACACCCACCTTCTCGGTGGAACGGGCATAGCCGTCCGCGGCATGCACGGCGGCCTGCTCATGACGTACCAGCACGTGCTTGACCGCCTCCTGCTTGAACAGCTCGTCGTAAATGAACAACACTGCGCCGCCGGGGTAGCCGAAAACGTACTCGACCCCCTCCTCCTGCAAACAGCGTATGGTTATCTCTGCACCGGTCAGTTCCATGGCCTAAAACCTATATATCGCAACAATCGAAAGACCGCGCAAGATAAAGGCTGGCGGCCTTTTGGTCAACCCCAATCACGCCTTGACCGCCCGAAAACCCTTGCTGCAACAGGAATTTGCTATCATCCGGCGACCAGCGAACTTGCTCACCTCCATCCGTGTCCAGCCGAGAACAGCTTTCCGATTTTCTTGCCAGCGTCGAACGCCGCGCCTTCAAGCAGGCCGCCTATGCCGTGCGCGACGATCATGCGGCGCTGGATATCGTGCAGGATGCCATGATCAAGCTCTCCGAGCGCTATGGCGACAAGCCCGCTGCGGAATTCCCAATGCTGTTCCAGCGCATACTGCAAACCACTATCCTCGATTACTTCAGGCGGCAGAAAGTGCGTAACGCACACTTCAGCCTGTTCTCGTCCTTCACCTCGCACCATGATGACGAAGAATTCGAGCCGCTCGACGTGCTGCAGGATGGTGACAACGCCAGCCTGCCCGCCACACCGGAAGCAGCCCTGCAGCAATCCGAGATACTTGCTTTGATAGAAGGGGCTTTGCAACAGCTGCCGGTACGTCAACGGGAAGCATTTTTACTGCGTTATTGGGAGCGATTGGACACCGCCGAGACCGCCGCCGTCATGGGCTGCACCGAAGGCAGTGTCAAAACGCATTGTTCGCGCGCCACGCATGCGATGGCCGCTACTTTGAAAGCGAAGGGAATAGACCTGTCATGGGACTCAAACTGAAACTCGACGACCTCGCCCCTATTTTGGATCGGGCAGCGCAGCAACTCGATCCCGGCACACTGGATCGTTTGCATGCCGCGCGCCGACAGGCACTGAGCAGGCATCGCACTACTGCGCCCGCGGCGCTGTTGTCGCGACTGCATCATCTGGTCACCGACCACGGACATGAATCCCATCACCACCGGGCGCTTAACTGGGCCGGTGGATTGCTGCTGCTTGCTGCAGTGCTGGCCGGCGGCTGGCATTGGAACCAATCGACTTGGCACGACCATGCCGCTATCGACTTGGCCATCCTGACCGACGATCTGCCGCTGCACATGTATGTGGACTAAATTCAGCGCGATGCGTCCGATTCGTATGCATACGCTGCTGCCACTGCTTATCCTGGCACTGCT
Organism: Sideroxydans sp.; assembly: GCA_013791855.1. Classification (GTDB taxonomy): domain Bacteria; phylum Pseudomonadota; class Gammaproteobacteria; order Burkholderiales; family Gallionellaceae; genus Sideroxyarcus. The sequence continues at coordinate 7,237 of VMTA01000042.1, read as the reverse complement.
TCCGTTGTCAGCCAGTGCCGAAAAGTGGGATACGCTCAGCCCGACCGCCCAGCAGATACTCTCCCCTCTGGAGCAGACTTGGGAGACCCTGCCGCGTAGCGAACAGAAAAGCTTCATCGGAGTGGCGAAAGCCTACCCCTCACTGCCCCCCGAGAAGCAGCAGCGTTTGATCTCGCAGATACAGAAATGGGCCGATCTGTCGCATACACAACGCGAACGCGCCCGTGAAAAGTTCACCGCTTTCAGCAAAGTGCCCGAGGAGAAGCGGGAAGCCGTCAAACAGATGGTGCGTGAGCAGGAATCACAACCGGACAATCAATGAGCGCGATCATCTGCGCTCGGTGCGCCACAGCATGGCAAGCGCCAGCCCCAGGAAAATCCAGGTCATCGCCGTAGCACTCAATGCCGCGGGCCACTCGTTGAGCGCGCCCAGATTCGCAAACAATCTGCCGGCAAAGTGGTAGCTCAATCCCAGCACGACGCCGACGAATATCTTGCCGCCGATACCCCCCTCGCGTCGCTGATAGGACGAGAAGGGTAGCGCCAGCAACATCATCACCAGCACCGCGAACGGATACACCAGCTTGTTCCAGAGAGCGATGTCATAGCGCGCCGTGCTTTGTTTGTTGTCCGCCAGATGCTGGGTGTACTGGTACAGATCCAGCGCCGACATCTGCTCTGGCAACACCAGCAGCACATTCAGCAGATTGGGGTTGAGCGCTGTATGCCACTCCATATCCGGCAGGCTCTCGGCCGAGGCGCCTTGCCCGGCAAAATTCGTGCGCTGGATATCTTCCAGCCGCCACAGGCGCTCTTTCAGGAAGGTCGCGCGTTTGGCGGCCGTGACACTGACCAGGCGATAGTTCTCATCGAACTGGTAGATGCTGACATTCAGCAGCGATGTGTCTGGCAGCACGTTACGGATGTTGACGAAACTGCCTTCATCCTTGACCCATACGCCGGAGCGGAACTCCCTCAGATTCACTTGTGCCTTCTGCGCCTTAAGCTTGGTCTGCTGCGCCAACTGTTCGCTGTAAGGCGCGACCACTTCGCCGAACAACAGGCACAGCACCAGCAGCGGCGCGCCGATGCGCAACAGCGCAAAGATCAACTGTTTCAGCGACACGCCGGATGCGCGATACACCGTCAATTCCGAATTTGCCGCCATCTGCACCAGCGCGAAGATAGTGCCTATCAGTACCGCGACAGGAAAGAGTTCGTAGACATGCCCGGGCAGGATCAATACCACGTAGAGCAGCATGTAACCCAGGCTGTAATCGCCGCGCCCCATCTCATTCAACTGGCTGATCAGGTCCAGCAACGCGAACAACATGAGCAGCGCGGCGAAGACCAGCGCCACACTGAAATAGATCTCACGCGAGAGGTACTTGGTCAGCAGCTTCATCGCTTCCAGCGCCGCCAGGAGAACACCGAAGACCGGTGATAGAAGAACACCATCAATAGCGCCAGCATCAGCAGATGCAACCCCCAGAAGCCGGTCACCGCATCGACCTTCTGCCGCGCCACCCAGGAGTTGGTCACGCTGATCATGTTGTTGTAGAACATGTAGATCACGATGGCCGTGATCAGATTCAGCGAACGCCCGGAGCGGTTATCCACGTAACTTAGCGGGATGGCCAGCAAGGCAAGGATCAATGCGCTGATCGGCAGACCGAGGCGCCATTCCAGCTCGGACAGGTTGCGCGGCGTGGGATGCTTTACGAGATAGACCGTGGAATAGGCTTTCAGGTTGGGCTGCTCCTTACCCAGTTCGGCCGGCTCGATGCGCATGGCATAACGGTCGAACTCGGCGATCCTGAAATCGGCCTGCCCCGGGATGCCCTCGTAGCGCGTACCGTTCAGCAGCACCAGAAAGCGGTCGCCATTCTCGGCTGTTTCCTGATAGCCCTCTTTCGCCACCATGGTGCCTTCCTTGCCATGCTGCACAGAGCGCACGAATATGTTCCCGACGCGCTTGTTCTCGGAATCGACACCTTCCAGAAAGAACACGCGATCGGACTGTTTCGATTCTCGGAATGCGCCCGGCGAGGCGACCGAGACATCGTCCCGACTGTCCAGACGGCGTTTGTATTCATCCGCTTTGGAAAGCGCCCAAGGCGACAACACCAGACTCATCAATGCGATGACGGCCGTCACAGGCAGTGCATACCCGAGCACAGGGCGTATCCATCGCGTCAGGCCGATGCCGGAAGAGAACCACACCACCATCTCGCTGTCGCGGTAACAACGCGTCAGCGTGATCAACACCGAAAGGAACAGACTGATCGACAACAGGACAGGCAGATAGTTGATGGCGCTGAAACCCAGCATCACCATCACACCATCCACAGCCAGCAAACCGCTCACCGATTCGCCGAGGAAACGGATCAACTGGGTGAAAACCACGATTCCGAGCAGAATGGCGAACACCAGCATGCCGATGGAGGCGAATTCGCGTATAAGCGAGCGATAGAAGATGCCTCGCACACGCCGCACGTGAGCTTGTTTTGACTTTTGCGGCGGTGATTGCGGATAATCCGGCATCTGCAGAATTTTGAGATCTTTTGAGGAGAAGCGCGTGGAATTTAGCATAAAACAGGGTAGCCCGGAGAAGCTGAAGAGTGGATGCGTGGTGGTCGGCGTCTACGAAGGCGGAAAATTATCCAAAGCGGGGCAACTGCTCGACAAATCCACCGGACACGCTTTGAGCGATGTCATCGCGCGCGGCGACATGACGGGAAAGTCTGCCACCACGCTCTTGCTGCACAAGATCGCTGGCACATCGGCCGAACGCATCTTGCTGGTCGGCCTCGGCAAACCCGCCGAGCTGGACTACCGAGGTAGCGTGGATATCCTACGTGCCGCGTTCAAAGCACTGCATGCCACCTCCGCCAAAGATGCCGCGCTGTTCATCACCGATGACGGCGTGGGCAAGGATGCAAGCTGGGTACTCAAACAAGCCATACTCGCGGCAGCCGATGGCGCTTACCGCGCCGACGGCCTGAAGAGCAAACCTTCGAAACCCGCCACGCTGAAGCAAGTGACCTTCATCACGCTGGAAAAGCCTGCAGCAGAGCTGAAAAAGGCAGTCGCACAAACTTCCGCCGTCACACGCGGCATGGAACTGACCAAAGACCTGGCCAACTTGCCCGGCAACATCTGCACCCCTACCTATCTCGCAGCCAAAGCACTGGCGCTGGCTAAGGCGCACAAGAAGGTCAAGACCACCGTGCTGGAAAAGAAAGACATGGAGAAGCTCGGCATGGGCTCCTTCCTTTCCGTCACGCGCGGCAGCGCACAGCCGCCCAAGTTGATCACGATGGAATACAACGGCGGTGCCAAGACTCAGAAGCCTATCGCGCTGGTCGGCAAAGGCATCACTTTCGACACCGGTGGCATCTCGCTCAAGCCGGGCGCCGACATGGACGAGATGAAATACGACATGTGCGGGGCAGCCAGTGTGTTCGGTACGCTGCAGGCCATCGCCGAGATGGAACTGCCGATCAACGTGGTCGGCGTGATCCCCACTTGCGAGAACATGCCCAGCAGCACCGCCACCAAACCGGGCGACATCGTCACCTCCATGTCCGGCCAGACCATCGAGATCCTCAACACCGATGCCGAAGGCCGCCTGATCCTGTGTGATGCACTGACCTACACAGCGAAGTTCAAGCCCGACACCGTGATCGATATCGCCACCCTCACCGGCGCCTGCGTGATCGCATTGGGCCATGTCGCCAGCGGCATGTTCGCCAACGACGACAAGCTGGCCAAAGAACTGGTCGGTGCCGGCGAACAGGCACATGACCGCGTATGGCAGTTGCCGCTGTGGGACGACTATCAGCCACTGCTGGACAGCAACTTCGCCGACATGGCGAACATCGGCGGTCGCGCCGGCGGCACCATCACCGCAGCCTGCTTCTTGGCACGCTTCACCAAAGACTACCGCTGGGCACACCTCGACATCGCGGGCACCGCCAACAAGTCCGGCAAGGACAAGGGCGCGACCGGACGTCCGGTGCCGTTGCTGACGCAGTATCTGATCAATCGCTCAACAAGCAAGTGACCAGAGTCGACTTCTATACCGGCAGCGAAGACAAGCTGCGCACCGCATGCCTGCTGAGCCACAAGGCGATGCAGAGCGGCATGCGTGTGTTGTTGCATGTGCCGGATGAAGACACGGCAGACAAACTGGATAAGCTGCTGTGGCATTACCCGGCCACGGCCTTTATGCCACATTGCCATAGCAGCGATGCCGAGGCCGGCGCGATGCCGATCGTCATCGGCCACGATGAGACCTTCCCCCACTCCGAACTTCTGATCAGTCTGCATGACGAATGTCCGACCTTCTTCAGCCGCTTCGAACGTGTGATAGAGATCGTAGGACATGATGCCGAAGAGGCCACACGCGGACGTGCCCGCTTCAAGTTCTACCGCGACCGTGGCTACGAACTCAATCACACCGACCTGTCCAAGTTGCGCGCATGAGTACGAACGACATCGATCAGGCATTACCCCACGACCTGCCGGTGCTGACCGAGGTTGTCAGTGACGACGACCTGCCCACGCTGACCGATATCGTCGAAGCGCCTGAAGCGGATGCTCCAGCCATTGAACTCGATCCGGTCGTAGCCGCCGCCCCTCTGCCCTTGGCTGAAGAAATACCGTTTGAGGTCCCACCGCAACTCGAAGCACACCTGGAAGCTCTCTTCATGCAGCGCTTATTGCCGCGTCTCGAAGCAGCACAACGTCAGGCCATCGCCCAGACATGGGACGAACTGAAGGACGAATTGCCGCAGCTTGTTCGCGACATCCTCCCGCCACGCTCATAAACCCGGCAAGCACCCCGCTGTCGCAGCGCCGTCTTGATATAATCGCGCCTTCCTCACGACAAGCTCAGGACAGGCATCACGCCGCATCGCAATGACTCAATCCAAAGAACTCGCAAAAAGCTTCGACCCCAAAGACATCGAATCCCGCTGGTATCCCGCGTGGGAATCCGCCGGACACTTCAAAGCCGGACTGGATGCAAACAAGCAGGACAACTTCTGCATCCTGCTACCGCCGCCCAACGTCACCGGCACGCTGCACATGGGCCACGGTTTCAACCAGACACTGATGGACGCGTTGACGCGCTACCACCGCATGAAGGGCGACAACACCCTGTGGCAACCGGGCACCGACCACGCAGGCATCGCCACACAGATCGTGGTGGAACGCCAACTCGATGCACAAGGTGTCTCGCGCCACGACTTGGGCCGCGAGAAGTTCATCGAGAAGGTGTGGGAGTGGAAGGAATATTCCGGCAACACCATCACCAAACAGATGCGCCGCCTCGGCACCTCGCCCGATTGGTCGCGCGAGCGCTTCACCATGGACGAAGGCCTGTCGCGATCCGTCACCGAAACCTTTGTGCGCCTGTTCAACGAAGGCCTGATCTATCGCGGCAAGCGACTGGTGAACTGGGACCCGAAATTGCACACCGCCGTCTCCGACCTCGAAGTAGTGCAGGAAGAAGAAGACGGTTTCATGTACCACATCCAGTATCCATTGGCGGATGGCTCCGGCCACTTGGTCGTTGCAACGACACGCCCCGAGACCATGCTGGGCGACGTGGCGGTGATGGTGCATCCCGAGGACGAGCGCTATGCGCACCTCATCGGCAAGCAAGTCACGCTACCGCTGTGCGACCGCACCATCCCGGTCATCGCCGATGACTATGTGGACAAGGAGTTCGGCACCGGCGTGGTGAAAGTCACGCCTGCGCACGACTTCAACGACTATGCCATCGGACAGCGCCACCAGTTGGAGATGATCTCCATCCTCACGCTGGACGCGAAGATCAACGAACACGCACCCAAGCAATATCAGGGCATGGACCGCTTCGCCGCACGCAAACAGATCGTGGCCGATTTGGAAGCTGCCGGTCTATTCGTTAAAGCAGACAAGCACAAACTCAAAGTGCCGCGCGGCGACCGCACCGGCGTGGTGATCGAGCCGATGCTGACCGACCAATGGTTCGTCGCCATGAGCAAGCCCGGCGACGGCGGCAAGAGCATCACCGAGCAAGCGCTGGAATGTGTGAGCTCCGGGGAGATCAAGTTCCATCCCGAGAACTGGGTGAACACTTACAACCAATGGCTGAACAACATCCAGGACTGGTGCATCTCGCGCCAACTGTGGTGGGGCCACCAGATCCCGGCATGGTATGGCGTGAACGGCGAAGTGTTCGTCGCGCACGATGAAGCCGAAGCGCGCAAGCTGGCCGACAAGGCAGGTTACGCCGGACAGCTAGATCGCGACAACGATGTGCTGGACACCTGGTTCTCTTCCGCGCTGTGGCCGTTCTCCACGCTGGACTGGTCGGGTGATGCGGACAAGGATGCAAAAAACCCGTTCGTGCAGCAGTACCTGCCATCCTCCGTTCTGGTCACCGGCTTCGACATCATCTTCTTCTGGGTGGCGCGCATGGTGATGATGACCAAGCACATCACCGGCAAGATCCCGTTCAAGGATGTGTACGTGCACGGCCTGATCCGCGACGCGGAAGGCCAGAAGATGTCCAAGTCCAAAGGCAACGTGCTCGACCCCATCGACCTCATCGACGGTATCGATCTGGCTGCGCTGATCAAGAAGCGCACCACCGGCTTGATGAACCCGAGGGATGCCGAGAAGATCGAGAAACGCACACGCAAGGAATTCCCGGACGGCATCACCGCTTTCGGCACCGACGCACTGCGTTTCACATTCGCCTCGCTGGCTTCGCCCGGCCGCGACATCAAGTTCGACATGCAACGCTGCGAGGGCTATCGCAATTTCTGCAACAAGCTGTGGAACGCCACGCGCTTCGTGCTGATGAACTGCGAAGGCAAAGATGTTGGTCAGGATGAATCACTGCCGCTGGAATTCTCAGCAGCCGACAAATGGATGATCAGCGAACTGCAGAAGGCCGAAGCCGAGATGGCGACGCATTTCGCCGACTACCGTTTCGACATGGCCGCGCGTGCCGTGTATGAACTGGTGTGGAACACCTACTGCGACTGGTATGTGGAGTTGGCCAAGGTGCAGATGGCGAATGGCAGCGAAGCTCAGCAACGCGCCACCCGCCGTACTTTGGTACGCGTGCTGGAGACCATCCTGCGTCTGGCCCACCCCATCATCCCGTTCATCACCGAAGAGTTGTGGCAGACGGTTGGACCGATGGCGAATGCAAAAGGTGACACCATCATGCTGCAAT
>VMTA01000037.1 GCA_013791855.1 Sideroxydans sp. | reverse complement strand
CAACACGCCACGGAGGCCTTGGGAGGCGTGTGGAACCAGCGGCATGAAGGTGTTGGTCAATGGCGGTCTCAATCTTTCGGAATTGGACGGCTGGTGGGCCGAAGCCTACACTCCTGAGATAGGGTGGGCGTTGGGAGATGGTCGGGAACATGATAATGATCCCGCCTGGGACGCTATGGAGGCCGAAGCCCTCTATGACCTGCTCGAAAGCGAGGTGATCCCGGAGTTTTATACGCGTGACGAGCAAGGTATTCCAAGCGTATGGGTGAACCGGATGCGCGAAAGCATGGCGCTATTAACGCCGCGGTTTTGCGCCAATCGCGCGGTATGTGAATATACCGAAAAACACTATCTCCCGGCGGCTTCGGCCTACCTGGCACGGGTTGTTGACAATGGTGCCACGGGCGTGGCCATGGTTGATTGGCATCGTGCCCTGGAGAAAAAATGGGGTGCACTGCGTTTCGGTGATGTGAAGATTGAAACTGCCGGCGAGCAGCATGTGTTCGAAGTGCAAATGTATCTCGATGACCTTGACCCGGAATCGGTGCAAGTCGAACTGTATGCCGACGGCCTTAACGGCGCTGCGCCGGAGCGGGTAGAGATGAGACGGGTGCGACAACTGGTGGGTGCAACCAACGGCTACGTCTATGGCGCCGGCGTACCGGCGGTTCGCCCGGCATCGGACTATACTGCGCGTATGATACCGCGCCGCGAAGCAGCGGCAATTCCCCTGGAAAACGGACACATCCTCTGGCAGCGATGAGAGGTACGATCCGGACCATCCTTTCGTTTCTTTGTTAAACGGCCCATAAAAAACCGAAGGGTTGTTTTGTTTCGACAAAATCAGCATTGGGCCATCCCGGTGGTATTTTTTTCACAGGATGAATAAATGAGGCAGCAACTGGCACCGATGCTCTACACGGCGCTCAACTCGAATCAACTTTCGATTATAGACTGCCCGGTAGATGCTGGGGAAAACCTGCTGTTAACCCAAAGACTCGGCTAGCTGGCGATGCCGACTGGAGTTCATCCATGCATAAGGTGAGACAATTCTATAGCAATCTGCGGTCGAGCTTCTGGTTTCTGCCTTCGCTGATGGTCATAAGCAGCATTGCCTTCGCGGTCGCGTTTATCGAAGCAGATTCTGCCGGTACCGACCGATGGTTGAGCCAGTGGCCCCGCCTGTTCGGGGTAGGGGCGGAAGGCGCACGGCAGATGTTGTCCACGCTGGCCGGTTCAATGATGACGGTTATGGGTATCACCTTCTCCATGACCCTGCTGGCATTGGTGCTGGCGTCGAGCCAGTACACCTCTCGCATTCTTCGTAACTTTATGCGCAGCCGCGTCACGCAAGCGACGCTTGGGGTTTTCGCAGGCCTTTTCGCTTATTGCCTGATCGTGTTGCGCACCATTCGCGGCGGTGGTGGTGTAGACGAGTTCGTGCCGAGCCTGGCGGTATTCTTTGGACTTGTAATGTCGCTCGGTGGTGTAGTTATCCTTATCTATTTCATTCATCATATTGCCTCGTCAATCCAGGCATCCAGCATCATCGCCTCGGTCGCTCAGGAGACCAACGCCTCCATTGATCGTCTGCTGCCCAACAAACTGGATCTGGGGCCCGATGAAGATGAAGGCCGCAACCAAGTGCTTGAGTTACTCGATAAGAGGACCTGGTATCCAGTGCCGGCAACAGAGAGCGGTTACATTCAAAGCGCGAATATCGATGCGCTGCTGCGTCTGGCGGGGGACAGCAGGACCATCGTGCGTATGGAGCACGGCATCGGCGCATTCGTTGTGCAAAATACAGCCCTGGTATCGCTTGCCCTGACTTACCCGCCAGACCAGAAGACAATTGATGCGCTCAATGGTGCTTACAGTATTGGCCGCCATCGTACAGTTGATCAGGACCCGGCCTTCGGTATTCGACAGATCGTGGATATGGCCATGAAAGCACTTTCTCCTGGGGTCAATGACACCTCAACAGCGGTGATGTGCGTGGACTATCTGACCTCGATTCTGGCTCGGCTGGCCGGTCGACAATTCCCGCCATCGTACCGTTACGAAGGAGAAACGCTGCGTGTGGTGGCGATTGTTCCGAGCTTTGAGGATCTATTGGCCGAGGCCTTCGATCAGATTCGGGGGAGCGCCGAAGTGAATGTTGCCATTTTGGTGCGCATGCTCGGCGCCTTCGATACCATCGGCAGTCTGACGATCAGACCCAGCCACTTACGAGCACTCGACGAACAGCTGCAGTGGATTGCCGAGGTGGCCGATCGCTGCATCAAATCCAGCCATGATCGCGCGTGGCTCGAAAGACGGCTGTCGGAGGCGCGCGAAACGCTGGAGGCTCAGTCTGCGTTGTGCGCAGGGGAAGAGAAGGTATAGTGTTATGAAATCGAACCGGGGAACAGCAGGCACAACCCGTTTAGCGAATTCCGGAACGGTCATTTCGGTGCGCGGCAGCGTTGTGGATATACGATTTGATGAACAACTGCCGCCTATCTACTCGGTGCTGCGCGCGGGAGCGGAGAAGCAGATCGTTATTGAAGTGCTGGCGCAATTGGACGCGCGTAGCGTGCGTGGGATTGCCTTGACACCCACCCAGGGCCTGGCCCGCGGCACTGCGGTGGAAGACACGGGCGGGCCGCTTACGGTTCCGGTCGGCAAGGGCATTCTCTCGCGCATGTTCGACGTGTTCGGCAACGCCATTGACCGCCAAGAGGCGCCGACAGACGTGGAGTGGCGTACAGTCCATCAAACCCCGCCAGCTTTGGCACGGCGCTCTACCAAATCCGAGGTTTTCGAGACGGGGATCAAGGTCATCGATGTGCTGGTGCCGCTCGAACGTGGCGGCAAAGCAGGGTTGTTCGGCGGGGCAGGGGTGGGTAAGACGGTATTGCTCACCGAAATGATCCACAACATGATCAAGCACCAGGAGGGGGTAAGCATTTTTTGCGGCATTGGCGAACGGTGCCGTGAAGGCGAGGAACTCTACCGTGAGATGAAGGAAGCCGGTGTGCTGCAGAACATGGTGATGGTTTTTGGCCAGATGAACGAGCCGCCGGGCAGCCGCTTTCGCGTGGGCCATGCGGCGCTGACCATGGCTGAGTATTTCCGGGACGACGAACACCGCGACGTGCTACTGCTGATCGATAATATATTCCGCTTCCTTCAGGCCGGCATGGAGGTGTCCGGCATGATGGGGCAGATGCCTTCGCGTCTGGGCTATCAGCCGACCATGGGTACGGAGTTGTCGCGGCTGGAAGAACGCATCGCCAACACCGATACCGGCGCCATCACCTCGATTCAGGCGGTGTATGTGCCGGCGGACGATTTGACCGATCCGGCAGCGGTGCATACGTTTTCGCATCTCTCGGCATCCATCGTGCTTTCGCGCAAGCGGGCGAGTGAAGGACTTTACCCGGCTATCGATCTGCTGCAATCCAGCTCCAAAATGGCCACGCCCGGCATCGTTGGCGAACGACATTATCTTCTGGCGCAGGAGATCAGGCGGACGCTCGCGCAGTATGAGGACCTCAAGGACGTCATCGCCATGCTCGGCCTGGAGCAACTGTCGCCGGACGACCGCAAGGTGGTCGCTCGCGCCCGGCGGCTGGAGCGCTTCCTCACGCAGCCGTTTTTCGCCACCGAGCAATTTAGCGGCATCAAGGGACAACTTGTCAGCCTCAAGGACTCGCTCGATGGTTGCGAACGCATCCTGAAGGATGAATTCAAAGACTACCCGGAGAGCGCGCTCTATATGATCGGGGCAATTGACGAGGCGAAGAAAAAGGTTCAAGCCGACAAACCGGCAGCCAAGGCCGAACCCGGGCCGAAACCAGAACCGGAGGTTGAACATGCAGCCGACACGCATGCATCTTAAAATCCTCCTGCCATTTCGGATCTTCGCCGAAAAAACCGGCGTTTCGCGCATCGTTGCGGAGACCCGCTCGGGCTCGTTCGGACTCTTGCCGCACCGGCTCGATTGTGTGGCAACGCTTGTGCCCGGGATTCTGATCTACGAAAACGAGGCAGAGGGAGAGGTTTACGTGGCTGTCGATGAAGGGGTGCTGGTCAAGACCGGCCTGGACGTGTTCGTTTCCGTGCGTAATGCAATCGGCGGCACGGACCTTGGCGCATTGCGTGCGGCGGTGGAACAGGAGTTCTTGAACCTGGACGAACGGGAGCAGAGCGTCCGTTCGGTGATGGCGAAAATGGAGAGCGGTTTCATGCGTCGCTTAGCGGAGTTTCATCATGAGTGACAAATCCTCCCATAAGCCTTTGGAGCCGAAGCCGTCGCTCGGTCAGGAGATCGGCGAGAAGGCAGCGCGCAAGCTCAAGGCGCGGAACTCCACGCAGGGCATCTGGTTCGGCCTGGGCATGATGGGGCTTGTCGGCTGGTCGGTGGTGGTCCCGACGCTGCTCGGCGCGGCGCTCGGTATCTGGCTGGACAAACACTATCCGGGGACACATTCCTGGACGCTGATGCTGCTGGTCATTGGCTTGGGTCTCGGCTGTTTCAACGCCTGGCATTGGGTTGCCAAGGAAGACAAGGAAATGGGGGAGGAACAGAATGATAATGATGAATGAAATTTTGAGTCTGGTGCTGGCCTTGGTGACGGGTCTGTTGCTCGGAATGATGTTCTTTGGCGGTCTTTGGTGGACTGTTCAGAAGGGGGTTTCGTCCAAACGGCCGGCGCTTTGGTTCTTCGGCAGCCTGTTGCTGCGAACAAGCATTGCCCTGGCTGGCTTCACTTTTATCGCGCGCGGTCATTGGGAGCGGCTACTGCTGTGCATCATTGGCTTTGCCATTGCGCGTTTCATCGTGATGCGGCTTACCGGCCCGCCGGTCCAACACTACAACTCCCCAGCGAAGGAGGGTGGTCATGCGTCTTAGTCCCGACGAAATGATCTTCTGGCAATACGGGTTTTTCAAACTCAACGCCACCATTGTGTTTACCTGGGGTCTGATGTTCGTGCTGGCCGTCGGTTCAAAAGTCATTACCCGCAAATTTTCCACGGGGATGCAACGTTCACACTGGCAGAACCTTTTAGAAATTATCGTCACCGGCATCGAGCAACAGATTGAAGAGGTGGGCCTGAGTCAGCCGCGGAAATATATCGGTTTTCTGGGCACCCTTTTCCTGTTCGTCGCCGCAGCCAGCCTTAGCATTGTCATCCCCGGCTACGAGCCGCCGACCGGCTCGCTCTCGACTACAGTTGCCCTTGCGCTGTGCGTGTTTGTGGCCGTGCCGCTCTTCGGCATCGAGGAGCAAGGGGTTGGCAACTATCTTAAGTCCTATATGAAGCCGACGTTCATCATGCTGCCGTTTAATATCATCAGCGAACTTTCGCGCACGCTGGCCCTGGCCGTCCGTCTGTTCGGCAACATGATGAGCGGGGCAATGATTATCGGTATCCTGCTCACTATCACGCCCTTCCTCTTCCCTATCGTCATGACGATGCTCGGTCTGCTCACCGGCATGGTGCAGGCCTACATTTTCTTTATTCTGGCCACGGTTTATATTGCGGCCGCCACACGAGTCCGTAAGCGCAAGCTTGGAACTGAGGCAAAACAGTAAAAATTAGGAGCCGTCAGGAAATAACATGACAATTTCTGAGCCTTCTCTTACGGCTCTGTATGCCGTCTTGGCTGTACTAAATGGAAATGTTGTTTTTTGATAACGGCTTAAACAGCGACATCAAAAGGAGATACTATGGATAGCATGACTATTATCGCGGTTGCATCAATTGTTATCGCCGGCATCACCACCGGCTTCGGCACTATGGGACCTGCGCTGGCTGAAGGGAGGGCGGTCGCGACGGCGCTGAGTTCATTGGCCCAGCAACCAGACGCCTCCGCTACCATCACCCGGACTTTGTTTGTGGGGCTCGCGATGATTGAGTCTACGGCCATCTACTGCTTCGTGGTCTCGATGATTCTTATCTTCGCCAACCCGTTCTGGAACCACTTCATCGCCCAAGGCGCTGGGAAATAAGCCTATGTTAATTGATTGGTTCACGGTCGGAGCACAGGCGCTCAATTTTCTCATTCTGGTATGGTTGATGAAGCGCTTCCTTTACCAACCCATACTTACCGCCATCGATAAGCGGGAGAAGAGGATAGCCACGGAAATCGCGGACGCTGACAAGCAAAAGGGTGAAGCCCAAAAGGAGCGCGACGAGTTCCAGCATAAAAATGAGGAGCTCGACCAGCAACGCGCCACGCTCTTGAGCAAGGCGACGGACGAGGCGAAAGCGCTTCGTCAGCGACTCTTCGACGAAGCGCGGCAGGACGCCGATGTCATGGCGGCCAAGCGGATGGAGACGTTGAGAAACGAAGAACATGACTTACAGCAAGCAATCAGCCGTCGGACCCAGCAGGAAGTGTTTGCCATCGCGCGAAAGGCGTTGACGGATCTTGCCACAACGAGTCTGGAAGCACGCCTGGGCGAGGTGTTCACTCGCCGCTTGCGAGAAATGGACGACCAGGCGAAAGCAGGGTTGGCCGAGGCCCTTAAGACAGCGACCGGCCCCGCGCTCGTGCGCAGCGCCTTTGACCTGCCTTTGGAGCAACGCACGTCGATACAAAATGCGCTCAACGAAACCTTCTCGGCTGAAATCCTCGTCCAATTTGAGACCGCTCCAGAGCTGATCAGCGGCATTGAACTCACCACGCACGGACAAAAAGTGGCCTGGAGCATCGCGGATTATCTGGTATCGATGGAAAAGGGCGTCCAAGAACTTTTGCAAGAAAAGGTTAAAGCTGAGCCTAAGCTTGAAGACGCTCAACCGGAAACAAAGAACCAATGAACATGGAACCTGAGAGCCTGCAAAATATTTTCGACAGCTTGTTTGATGGCATAAAACAGGCGCGGGAAGCATTCACGCCACAACTTACGCCACGGGAGGTGGGCACGGTTACCAGTGTCGCCACCGGCATCGCCAAGGTGTCGGGGCTTCCCGGCGTGGGTTTTGATGAACTGATGATATTTCCAGGCGATGTTCCCGGTATTGCGTTCAACGTGGATGCGGACGAGATAGGCGTGGTTTTGCTCGGCGAATACTGGCATCTCCATGCCGGAGATGAAGTCCGTCGCACGGGCCGGGTCATGGATGTGGTTGTGGGTGATGGTTTGTTGGGGCGGGTAATCGACCCGCTCGGCCGACCGCTCGATGGCAATGGGGTGGTAGACTCCGGCAAGCGTCTGCCCGTGGAACGGCCTGCCGCGCAAATCATGGACCGAGCGCCCGTCACGGTACCGCTCCAGACCGGCATCAAAGTTATCGATGCCCTTATTCCCGTTGGGCGCGGCCAGCGGGAGTTGATTCTCGGCGACCGTCAGACGGGCAAAACCGCCATTGCGATCGACACAATCCTCAACCAGCGGGGCCAGAATGTCCTGTGTGTTTATTGCGCCATCGGTCAGCGTGCGTCCGCCGTGGCGAAGACGGTTGCAACCTTGCGGGAAAAGGGAGCGATGGATTACACCGTCCTTGTCGTGACCGAGGGCAACGATCCGCCGGGTCTTGCTTACATCGCTCCTTACGCCGCGACCAGCATTGCTGAGTTTTTCATGGAAGCGGGACGGGATGTGCTGATCGTTTACGACGACCTGACTCATCACGCTCGCGCCTACCGCGAAAT
>VMTA01000031.1 GCA_013791855.1 Sideroxydans sp. | reverse complement strand
TGAGCTAACCCGCCTTTAACGGACGGTTTAATTGGGCACATCTGTTTGCTGCTCAAACTGCACCGGACTGAGATAGCCCAAGGTCTGATGCCTGCGCTGGCGATTGTAGAATATTTCAATGTATTCGAAGATCGCTGCCCGTGCCTCATCTCTGGTATGGAAGTCGCAATAGTGCACGAGTTCGTTCTTCAAGTTTGAGAAGAAGCTTTCAGCTACCGCATTGTCGTAACAGTTGCCGCGCCGACTCATGCTCGGGCGCAGGCCATGCTTCAACAACTTATCCCGGTAGGCGTGTGCTGCATAGAGCGTTCCTTGGTCAGTATGGTGAATCAAGCCGCGCCCAGGTTGTCGATGCAGGAGCGCCATATCCAAGGCCGACATGACCGGCAGCAGGTTCGGTCTGTCACCCATGCCCCAGCCGACTACCCGGCGAGAGTGCAGATCCAGCAAGACCGCCAGATGCAGAAAGCCCTGTCGGGTGCGAATGAAGGTGCCATCTCCCACCCAGACCTGATTGGGGTTGGCAACGGCGAATTGGCGTTGCACGAGATTGGGAGCAGCCGGTGCAGTATGGTGATTCTCCACGATGACCCGGAAGCGCCGTTTGCGTCGTGCCTCAATGCCTGCTTGCCGCCTGAGTCGAGCCACGCGATGCTTACCGCAGGCAATGCCTCGCATGTTGAGCTCACGCCATGTCTTCACAGCACCATAAGCCTCACGACTGGCTAGATGCACTTCCTTGATCCGCGCCAGCAACTCGCCATTCTGCTTGCTGCGTTCGGATTCCCCGCGTGTCTTCCAGTCATAGTAACCACTGCGCGCAACGCCCAGCACACGACAAGCCTGAGTGGCGTGCAGCGTTCCTTTATGCATTTCGATGTATGCGTACTTCACCTGCGTTGCTTGGCAAAGTACGTCTCCGCTTTTTTTAGGATTTCGAGCTCCTCGGTGACGCGTTTTAGTTCGCGTTTGAGGCGTGACAGTTCGCTCTCTTCTGATAACTTGGGGCGACCAGGCGTACGAAATACGCCGCCATTCTCCTTGAGTTGTGTCTGCCACTTGTAGAGCCGGTTGCGGGCCACGCCAAGTTCCAGTGCCAGTTGTGTCGCGGGCTTCTGCCCCAATTCCAGCAACCGCACCGCTTCGCGTTTGAATTCCGGACTGAAGCGCTGTCGTTGCCTCTCCGGATTTACCTTGTTTGTTCCTTTGCTTGCCATCGAACACCTCCTTCATTATTGTCTCCTATTGAAGTGTCCGTTAAAGGCGGGTTAGCTCA
>VMTA01000002.1 GCA_013791855.1 Sideroxydans sp. | reverse complement strand
CGAAGCCGCGCAGACCATGGGTGCGAGCCGCGCCGAGATCGTGAAGCTGGTGATCGTACCGTCGGCCAAGCCCGCCCTGCTCGACACTTTGCGCGTGACCATGGGTTGGGCGTGGACCTATCTGGTGGTGGCCGAATTGGTCGCCGCGAACTCCGGCCTCGGCTATTCCATCCTGCGCGCGCAGCGCTTCATGCAGACCGACAAGATCTTCGCCGGCATCATTTTGATCGGCCTGATCGGCCTGACCATCGACCAGTTGTTCCGTTGGCTGCACCGCAGGAACTTCCCCTGGCTGTACAAGAAATAAGGCGAACGATGACGACCAAGATCAGCATACAAGCGGCACACAAGACCTTCGGCGAAGGCGAACGCGGCATCGTCGCGCTGCAGGATGTGAACCTGCAGATCGGCAGCAACGAGTTCGTCACCTTCGTCGGCGCATCGGGCTGCGGCAAGTCCACGCTATTGCGCTGCATCGGCGGACTGGAGACCTTGTCTTCCGGCAGCATCAAGGTGGATGGCGTGGACATCAACGGACCCGGCGTGGACCGTGCCATGGTGTTCCAGCACTACAGCCTGTACCCGTGGCTGACCGTGACCGAGAACATCAAGTTCAGCCGACAGCTGCGTGCCGGGCGCGAGAACCTCACTTCATCGGATGTCGAAGCCGCCTCTGGGCGTGCCGATGCACTGATCAATCTGATGGGCCTGAATCATGTGCGCGACGCCTATCCCAACCAACTCTCGGGCGGCATGCAGCAGCGCGTCGCCATCGCGCGTGCCCTGTTGCCGCGTCCGCAGATCCTGTTGATGGACGAGCCGTTCGGTGCACTCGACGCGCAGACGCGTGAAGTGATGCACGACATGATCCTGCACGTCTCCAAGCTGGAGAAGACCACCATCGTGTTCGTCACCCATGACGTGGAAGAAGCTATCTATCTGGGGCAGCGTGTGGTGGTGATGGCGCCGCGTCCGGGCCGTGTCGACAGCATCTACACGGTCGACCTGCCCGAGCAGCGCGACCAGGACATGAAGCTGGCGCCCGGCTTCCTGCAGCAGAAGAAAGCCATTCTGACCCGCATCCGCGAGACCGCCGGCATGCGCACCGACCTCGAACTGCTGGAACGCATGACCCAGCAGGCCGCACAACAGAACGATATGCAATGAGGAATGAAGAAATGACCGAACCCTTATCCAAAACCAATCTGCTGTGGGAAGAGACGCTTCCCGGCGGTGCGCATTGGTCCTTCGTGATGAAGCGCGGCACCGCGCTGCGCCTCACCGACGTGGAAGGCGGTGCCAACCTGAGCGCACTGTTCTACAACAAGGACGAGAAACTGGAACGCTACAACATGCCGGACACGCTGAAGGCGCAGCACACCGCGCACCTCACCACCGGCTTCGTGCTGTATTCCGACATGGGGCGCGTGCTGGCTTCGGTCATCGGCGACAGCGTGGGCTGGCACGACACCATCAGCGGCATGAGCAATGCGGCGCTGGTGGAGAAGAAATATGGCAAGGCTACTTACCAGCAGGCGCGCAACGACATGCATCGCAATGCGCGCGACAGCATGCTGATCGAGCTGGGCAAGTGGGGATTGGGCAAGCGCGACATCGTGCCCAACGCGAATTTCTTCAGCAAGGTGAGCGCCGACGATGCGGGTGCCATGCACTACGCAGCGAACCACTCCCCAGCGGGCGGCTACGTTGAGTTGCGTTTCGAGATGGACGTGCTGGTGGTGCTGAGCGCGACCCAACATCCGCTCGACCCGAACCCCGAGTACGCCCCCAAGCCGGTGTTGCTGCAGGCATGGCGCTGCGGCACGCCGGACGAACAAGACCTGTGCCGCAACTTCCGTCCCGAGAACGTGCGCGGCTTCTATAACACCGAACTGTTGTTCCGTTGAGCGCAGGAGAGAACATGAGCATCGTTGAAAGTAAATTGAACCCGCAACAGGCCAGCTATGAGCTGGTGCTGCCCGCCGGTGAATCCTGGCTGCATGAAGTGAAGCGCGGACAGGTGTTCCGCATCCTCGACCTGGAAGGTAATCAGGCTGTGGATACCCTGTTCTATAGCGCACGCGAACCGGAAGAGCGCTACAGCGCAGTGGACACCATCCGCGAGCAGGGCAACATCTATCTCACTGCCGGCACCAAGCTGATGTCCACCGAAGGCAATGTGCTGATGACCATCGTCGCCGACACCTGTGGTCGTCACGACACGCTGGGTGGTGCCTGCGCGGCCGAGAGCAACTCGGTGCGTTACGCCATCGACAAGAAATACATGCACAGCTGCCGCGACAGTTTCCTGCACGCGCTGGGCCATTGCGATTGCGGCATGGACAAGCGCGACCTCACCGCCAACGTGAATTTCTTCATGAACGTGCCGGTGACACCGCAGGGCGAGCTGACCTTCGCCGACGGCATCTCCGCAGCCGGCAAGTATGTCGAGATGCGCGCCGAGATGAATGTGTTCGTGCTGATCTCCAACTGCCCGCAACTGAACAACCCGTGCAACGCCTACAACCCGACGCCGGTGCAGCTGCTGATCTGGGACGCCGCTGCTTGATGAATCCGCGCATCCGGACGACCGGATGCCTGACCAACACGCAGGACGACCTGCGACTCAGGTGAGTAACCATGTTCGATAAAGTCTTGATAGCCAATCGCGGCGCGATCGCCTGCCGCATCATCCGCACCCTGAACAAGATGGGTGTCCGTTCCGTGGCGGTTTACTCGGAAGCCGATGCGCGTTCACTGCATGTGCAGATGGCGGACGAAGCTGTATGCATCGGTACTGCGGCCGCGGCCGACAGTTATCTGCGCGGCGAACACATCCTCGAAGTCGCGCTGAAGACCGGTGCGCAGGCCATCCATCCCGGTTACGGCTTCCTGTCCGAGAACGCGGGTTTCGCCGAACAGTGCGCACAAGCAGGCGTAACGTTCATCGGCCCGACACCGGACCAGATGCGCCGTTTCGGTCTGAAACACACCGCACGCGAGATCGCCGAACAGAACGGCGTGCCCTTGCTGCCCGGCAGCGGACTGCTGAGCGATGTCGGCCATGCACATGCCGAGGCTTCGCGCATCGGCTATCCGGTGATGATCAAGAGTACCGCGGGCGGCGGCGGCATCGGCATGCGTCTGTGCTGGAGCGCGGACGAACTGAGCGAGGCCTTTCAGTCGGTGGAACGTCTGGCACGCGCCAACTTCAAGGACGCCGGTATCTATCTGGAGAAATACGTCGAGCATGCACGCCATATCGAAGTGCAGTTGTTCGGTGACGGCAAAGGCGGCGTGATCGCGCTGGGTGAGCGCGACTGTTCGGTGCAGCGCCGTAACCAGAAAGTGATCGAAGAGACCCCCGCACCCAACATCACGCCCGAAGTCAGAAAGCATCTGCTGGATACCGCCGTGCGTTTGGGCAAAGCTGTGGGCTACCAGTCGGCAGGTACGGTGGAGTTCGTGTTCGATGCCTTGAGCGGCGAGTTCTACTTCCTCGAAGTGAACACGCGCTTGCAGGTGGAGCACGGCGTTACCGAGGAAGTGACCGGCGTCGATCTGGTCGAGTGGATGGTGTTGCAGGCCGCGGGCGAGCTGCCTGCACTGGACAGTGTCGAGATCAAGCCCAAGGGTTCGTCCATCCAGGTGCGCCTGTATGCGGAAGACCCGAATAAGAACTTCCAGCCTTCCAGCGGCGTGTTGAGCGGGGTCGAGTTCTCCGCCAATGCACGCAACGAGACCTGGGTGGAACGCGGCAGCGAAGTGCCGCCCTACTACGACCCGATGATCGCCAAGATCATCGTCAAGGCGATGAACCGCGAATCCGCGCTGGAGAAGATGAGTGCGGTACTGGCCGAGACGCGCGTGGACGGCATCGAGACCAATCTCGATTACCTGCGCCAGATCGTGGCCGATCAGGTGTTCGCCGAAGGTCGCCAGACCACGCGCTACCTGAACGGCTTCCACTATCTGCCGCATAGCATCGACGTGCTGGAGCCCGGTGTGCAGAGCAGCATACAAGACCATCCCGGCCGTCTCGGTTACTGGAACATCGGCGTCCCGCCTTCGGGCCCGATGGATGCGCTGGCGTTCCGTTTGAGCAATCAACTGGTGGGCAACGCTGCCGACGCAGCCGGACTGGAACTGACCGTATCCGGCCCGACGCTGAGATTCAACAAGGACACAGTCATTGCGCTGGCTGGTGCGGATATGAAAGCCGAACTGGACGGCGCGCCGCTGGCGTTCTGGCAGAGCCACGCAGTAAAGGCCGGCAGCGTGCTGCGTCTGGGCGCGGTGCAGGGCGGCGGTTGTCGCAGCTATCTGGCGGTGGCGGGTGGCTTCGATGTGCCGGACTATCTGGGCAGCAAATCAACCTTCACCCTGGGTCAATTCGGCGGTCACGGCGGGCGCACTTTACGCACCGGTGACGTGCTGCATCTGGGTGCGAGCACTGAAAAGTATGTGGCGCGTGCGCTACCGTCCGAGCTGTTGCCGACCTACAGCAAGCAATGGGAGATCGGCGTGTTGTACGGGCCGCATGGTGCGCCTGATTTCTTCACCCCGGCTGACATCGAGACCTTCTTCGCCACCGACTGGGAAGTGCATTACAACTCCAGCCGTACCGGCGTGCGCTTGATCGGTCCTAAACCGGAATGGGCGCGGCAGGATGGCGGCGAGGCGGGTCTGCATCCGTCCAACATCCACGACAACGCCTATGCCATCGGCGCGGTGGATTTCACCGGTGACATGCCGGTCATCCTCGGGCCGGACGGCCCCAGCTTGGGCGGCTTCGTGTGCCCGGTCACCATCGTGCATGCCGAGTTGTGGAAGATGGGTCAACTGCGTCCGGGCGACACGGTGCGTTTCCGCTTCATGTCTTTGGAGCAAGCCAACCATCTGGAGCAATTGCAGGACGCGACCATCGCGCAATTGAGATTGCCGCAGAAGCAGGCGGCCTATCCCGCCGCGCAGGAGATGGGCAGCCCCATCGTGCACACCGTCCCAGCCAAGGGCGAGCAGGTGCAAGTGGTGTATCGCCAATCCGGCGACCGCAATCTGCTCATCGAATACGGCCCGTTGGTGCTCGATCTTAATCTGCGTTTCCGCGTGCATGCATTGATGGAATGGGTGCAAGGCGCGGTGAGCGACGGCAAGTTGCCCGGCATCCTAGATCTGACACCGGGCATCCGTTCCTTGCAGATCCATTTCGACAGCCGCGAACTGGCGCGCGATGCGCTGGTGAAGATGTTGATCAAGGCCGAGAAAAAACTGCCACCTATCGAGGACATGCGCGTGCCGACCCGCATCGTGCATCTGCCGCTCTCCTGGGACGATCCATCCACCAAGCTGGCGATCGAGAAATACATGCAGTCGGTGCGCAAGGATGCGCCTTGGTGCCCGAGCAACATCGAGTTCATCCGCCGCATCAACGGTATCGAGGACATCGAGACTGTGAAGAACATCGTGTTCGAAGCCAGCTATCTGGTGATGGGTCTGGGCGACGTGTATCTCGGCGCGCCGGTGGCGACACCGCTCGATCCGCGTCACCGTCTGGTCACCACCAAATACAACCCGGCCCGTACCTGGACGCCGGAGAACGCAGTCGGCATCGGCGGCGCTTACATGTGCGTGTACGGGATGGAAGGCCCCGGCGGTTACCAGTTCGTTGGCCGCACCATCCAGATGTGGAACCGCTACAAGCAGACGCGGGACTTCAAGGAAGGCAAGCCCTGGCTGCTGCGCTTCTTCGACCAGATCCGTTTCTATCCGGTGTCGGAGCAGGAGTTGCTCAAGATGCGCGAGGATTTCATCGCGGGCCGTTTCCAGCTCAAGGTGGAAGAGAGCACTTTCAGCCTGAAGGATTACAACCAGTATCTGCAGGACAACGATAAAGAGATCAGCGCGTTCCGCGACACGCAGCGTGCGGCGTTCGCCGCCGAGCGCGAGATGTGGAAGGCTAACGGTCAGGCCGAGTATGCGAGCGACAGCAATGTGGCAGAGGCAGGGGCCGACAGCGAACTCGACCTGCCACCCGGCAGCCGTGCCGTCGCCGCGCATGTGGCCGGCAACGTGTGGGCGATCCCGGCGGAAGTCGGCAGCAAGGTGAAGGCGGGCGACACGCTGGTGGTGATCGAGTCGATGAAGATGGAGATCGCGGTGGTCGCGCCGTGTGACGGCGAAGTGATCCAGATGAGTTGCCGCACCGGCGGTCAGGTATCTGCCGGGCAAGACCTGCTGGTGATCCAAAGCGAGGAGGGCTGAGATGAGACTCGACCTGAACATCGCCACCCTGCGCCGCCGCTATCTGGCCGGCGAACTGCAAGTGATGCAACTGATGCAGGACATCGTCGCGCGCATCGGTGACGATCCGCACCATGTGTGGATCCATCGTCTGCCGCTGGAAGAGATCGAAAAGTATGTGACTGCGTTGCAGGACAAAGACCCTGCTGAACTTCCGCTGTACGGCATCCCGTTCGCGATCAAGGACAACATCGATCTGGCCGGTGCGCCGACCACGGCGGGCTGTGACGAGTATGCCTATCATCCGCAACGTCATGCGACGGTGGTGCGCGAGCTGATCAACGCCGGTGCCATTCCCATCGGCAAGACCAATCTCGACCAGTTCGCCACCGGTCTGAACGGCACGCGTTCACCGCATGGCGCATGTCGCAATGCCATCAACCCCGATTACATCTCAGGCGGTTCCAGTTCCGGTTCGGCGGTGGCTGTCGCTTTGGGGCAGGTGAGTTTCAGTCTGGGAACGGACACCGCCGGTTCGGGCCGTGTACCGGCCGCATTCAACGATCTGGTCGGCGTGAAGCCCACGCGCGGCTGGCTCTCCACGCGCGGTGTGGTACCGGCCTGCCGTTCGCTGGATTGCGTGTCCATCTTTGCTTTGAACACAGAAGATGCATCCACCGTGTTGTCGGTCGCAACGATGCTGGACGAACAGGATGCCTATTCGCGTCAGGCGCTCACGCACGGTTTTGATTTTGGCCGTGCCGAATCCTTCCGCTTTGGTGTGCCGCGTGAGGATCAATTGCAGTTCTTCGGCAATCCGGACGCGGCAGCACTGTTCCAGAAAAGTGTCGCGGCGATGGAGGCCATCGGCGGGCAGAAAGTGGAGATCGATTTCCTGCCCTTCCTGAAATCGGCGCGGTTGTTGTACGAAGGACCATGGGTGGCGGAACGCTATGCCGCCATACGTGAATTTTTCGATGCGCATGCCGAGGCAATTAATCCCGTGGTGCGCGAGATCATCGCAGGCGCAAAGAAGTTCTCCGCTGCTGACACCTTTGACGGCATGTACAAACTGGAAGCCTTGCGCGCAGAAGCCGCACTGACCTGGGGCAGGATCGACTGTCTGCTGACGCCGACCGCCGGCACCATCTATCGCATAGACGAGATGGAAGCCGACCCGATCAAGCTGAATGCGAATCTGGGTTACTACACCAACTTCATGAACCTGTTGGATTGTGCAGCGGTCGCCGTACCCGCCGGTTTCCAGCAAGACGGTTTACCGTTCGGTATCACCTTGGTAGCCCCTGCGCATCAGGACATCCCGTTACTGCATCTGGCAGAACGTTTGAGTCGTCGTGAGACTAGCGATGCGCAGCCGGTAGCAGCAGGTCGCGTGCGTGTCGCAGTGTGCGGCGCACACCTTGCAGGTCTGCCACTCAATCATCAGCTCACCAGTCGCGGTGCACATCTGGTCGCACGCACGCACAGCAGCCCGGATTACAAATTCTATGCCTTGCCCGGCGGCCCGCCGCACCGGCCTGGCATGGTGCGCGTACCACAGGGCGGCAGTGCCATCGAAGTGGAAGTGTGGGAGATGGCAGACCGCGAGTTCGGTTCGTTCGTGGCGAGCATTCCCGCGCCGCTCGGCATCGGCAAGCTGATGCTGGCAGACGGTTCATCCGTGACAGGTTTCATCTGTGAGCAGTATGCCGTGCAGGACGCGGAAGACATCACCCACTTCGGCGGTTGGCGCGCCTATATGGCACAGCGCGGAGCCTGAGATGGAACTGCAACTGTTCAAGACACTGTGGGGGCATCAGGGCGCGCTGGATGAGTCGGCGCGTCAAGCGCTCGACGCAGGCTTCGTCGGTCTGGAAGGAAATGCCGACAATCTGCCGCGCGATGAATTGCGTGCAGTGTTGCAGTCGCGCAACCTCGCTTACATCCAGGAGATCGTGACCGGTGGCAACTATGTGCCGCGCCGGCATGACACGGTGCTGGAGCACATCGCCGATGTGGAACGACAGTTGCAGCTGGGGCGCTCACTGGAGCCGCAATGGGTGACGGTGATCGGCGGTTGCGATGCCTGGACGCTGGAACAGAGTGTGCGTTTCTTCGGTGAATCGCAGGAGATCGCGGCGCGCATGGGTATCGCTTGCAGCTTCGAGACGCATCGCAGTCGCTCACTGTTCAATCCGTGGATCACCTTGTCGGTGCTGGAGCGTTTGCCGGAATTAAAACTCACCTGTGACTTCAGTCACTGGGTGGTGGTGATGGAACGGCAACTGGATGACGACTGGGAAGCGGTGTGCGAAGTGGCGAAGCATGCGCAACACATTCACGCGCGCGTCGGCTATGACCAGGGGCCGCAAGTGCCGCATCCGGCTGCGCCGGAATATGCAGGCGCACTGGCTTCGCACCAGCGCTACTGGGAAGCGATCTGGGCTGCACAGCAAGCTGGCGGCAGAACGCATTCCACCATGACACCCGAGTTCGGACCGGACGGTTATTTGCACACCCTGCCGTTCACGCAACAGCCTGTCGCGGACCTGTGGGAGGTCAATGCGTGGATGGGCGACACGGAACGGGAACATTTCCAGACATGGAAAAGGGGTATCGCACTTTAGAAGTCCAACATCGTGCATAGGCTGTAAAGATGCCCGAAGTAGGTGCACGAATAGCAGTTTCAGGAAGTGGCAGCACCGGCGAAACAGGCCAGATCGCCGCACAGCAAGGTTGGCATGCAATCTGCTGTGAAAGGTTTGTAGTCAGCAGGGGAATCAACGCCTTTGCGTAACGGTTGGTTAATTTTAATAGGAGATTAAATGATGGATATCAAGAAACTCGTTGCAGCTGTTGCATTGCTGGTTGCTTCATTCTCGGCAGGCGCAGCGACACCGGTCAAGATCGCTTTGACTACCTGGATCGGTTACTCGCCGTTCTACGTGGCCGAAGGCATGGACATGTACAAGAAGCAGGGACTGAAAGTCACACTGCAGACTTTTGCAGATCCGGCCATGCTGCCCTCGGCAGTTGCCGGCAAGGCAGTGGATGGCGCATTGATGACTTATGACCAAGTGATCGGTGCTGCTGCACAAGGTCAGGCGTTCAAGGTGGTGATGCCTATCGACTACTCCAACGGCGGCGATGCTGTGCTGGCAGATATGTCGATCAACAAGATCACCGACCTGAAGGGCAAGAAGGTCGCTTATGCACCGTTGTCTCCTTCCGACTTCCTGATCTCTTATGCACTGAAGATCAACGGCATGAGCGACAAAGACATCAGCCCGATCAACATGACACCGGAAGCGATCCCTTCCGCGATGGCTTCCAAAGCTGTTCCGGCCGGCACGACCTATGAGCCGAACGTGTCGCAGATCCTCGGTATGGGTGACGGCAAACAGTTCCACGTGATCTATTCCTCGAAAGAAGCTCCCGGTCTGATCGCCGACGTGCTGGTGTTCGACGAGGCTTACATCAAGAAGAACGGCAAGCAGATCACTTCGCTGATCAAAGCCTATCTGGAAGGTCTGGCCTACATGAAGTCGCATCCGAAAGAGGCGTCCGAGATCATCGGCAAGGCTATCGGCGTGTCCGGCAAGGAAGTGCTGGAGCAACTGGAAGGCGTGTACAACATCCCGCTGAAAGAAATGGCGCTGCCGTTCAAGCCGGGTAAGGACACCAAGTCCTATTTTGTCAGCGGTGAAGTGATCAACGAGATCCTGATGAAGAGCGGTCAGATCAAGAAGCCGGTCGCGATCGCTAGCACCATCGACGACACCTTCGTTAAAGCAGTGATGAAGTAATGAAGTGAATCGCCCTTCCTTCCGTCTGTGGCAGGAAGGGCGTCATACAAAGGAGTTCTCATGCGTTCGCGCATCTTTCGCCATGCAGATGGCGTTATTCCAAATTCGATCGCCATCACGTATTCCCTGAGCGGCTACGGGGTCGGCTTGTGGTTGATGACGAGCAGCAACCTTGCAGTGGCATCGTTGGCCACGCTGTGGTTCGCCCACGCGCTCATCATCTCCGCTTATCTGTTTCATGAGTTCGCCCACGACACGATATTTGCGCGCCATGACGCGAATTCTCGGGGTGGTGTGTTGATGACCTGGCTCACCGGCAGCTGCTATGCGCGCTATGAACACCTGCGCCACAAACATGTGCGCCATCATGTGGATCGCGCCGACGTCATCAGTCTGGATACCAAGGCGCTGATCCAGTCTCTGCCTGCTTCACTCCGCCGCTTCATGTTGTTGCTGGAGTGGCTGTACATCCCGGCAGTCGAGTTGCTGATGCACGCCTTCGTAATCGCTCTGCCGTTCCTGCGCGAAGAACGGCGCGCGGACCGCAGGCGCGTCGCGCTCATCTTGCTGCTGCGCGGCATCGCGTTCGCTGCGCTGGCGTATCACTCGATGCAGGCGCTGCTGCTGTATGTGCTCGCCTACCTGATCATGGTCACCGTGCTGCGCTTCGCCGATGCCTTCCAGCATACCTATGACGCGTATGCCATTCTGGAGAGCGACAAGGTGCCGGACGACAAGCTGCGCGACAAACCCTACGAGCAGGGCAACACCTATTCCAATCTGATCAGCGTGCGCTGGCCGTGGCTGAACCTGCTGATCCTCAATTTCCCCTACCACAATGCACACCACGAACAGCTGGCCGTGCCCTGGTACCGTCTGCCCGCCCTGCACCAGAAGTTGTACGGCGACAGCAACGGACAAGTGATTCCGATGGCGAAGCTGCTGCTGCCGTTCCATCGTCATCGCGTGACGCGTGTGCTGTCCGACGATTACGGCGTGGTCGATACGACTGCCGGCAAGGCGGACGGTTTCATCGGCGCGGTGTCGGTCTCCTTTCTGACAGCAGTGTGAGATGACGATGAACGTACTACCGCAGCCCCGCGAGGGCATGGCGATCAGCTCGCTATTGGTAGGTGCCTTGTTCTGGGGCATGCTGTGGTGGCCGTTGAAAGCGCTGGACGGGATTGGCGTCTCGGGCAGCATCGTGCAGGTGTTCGCCTATGGACTCGCTGCCCTGCTGCTGTTGCCGTTCGCCTTGCGCAGCTATGCACAATGGCGCGACCAGCTCGGGCTGCTGGCGATCATCCTGCTGATGGGCGGCTGGGCCAATGCCTCGCTGGTCACCTCGCTCACCGAAGGCAGCGTGGTGCGCGTGATGCTGCTGTTCTTCCTCGCGCCGGTGTGGACCATCATCGCGGCGCGCATCTTTCTCGGCGAGGCGTTCACGCGTCTGCGCCTCCTCTCGCTGGCACTGGCGCTGGCCGGCTTGGTGGCGACGCTGGGCGGACCGGAACTGTTCTCCGCGCCGCTGTCGATGATCGACCTGCTGGCGCTTTCGTCCGGTTTGGCGTTCGCACTCAACAACGTGGCGGTGCGGGTCGCTCATCATCTGACCGACTCGGTACGGGCGAGCGCGATGATAGGCGGCTGCGCGCTGATCGCATTGGGCTTCCTGACGTTCGGCGGGCAGCCGGTGCAGGCGCTCGATGGCAAGCAGGTCGGGGCGATGCTGGCGCTTGGTCTGCTGTGGATATTGCCCGGCACGCTGGTCACCTTCTACGGCGTAGCGCGGCTGGATGCCGGCCGTGCCGCCATCCTGTTGCTGGGTGAACTGGTGGTGGCGGTGATCTCGGCGGTGCTGATCGGCGGTGAACATCTGTCCTGGCGCGAAGCGGTCGGTGGGGCATTGATCCTCTCCGCCGCCGTTATCGAGGCACGCACTGAATCCAGCGAGGTCGCACATGAACAGCCGGCATGACGCGCTGATCGTGATCGACATGCAGCGGGATTTCCTCGATCCCGGCGGCTATGCGGCCACGGCGGGCATGGATGTCAGCGCCCTGCGCCAGCCCATACCCTTCGTCCGTACGCTGCTCGATCACGCCCGCCGCCACGGCATGCTGGTGGTGCACACGCGCGAAGGGCATAGGCCCGACCTGAGCGACTGTCCACCGGCCAAACTGGCGCGTAGTCGCGAGGCCGGTGCCGAGATCGGCAGTCAGGGCCCGCTCGGACGTCTGCTGGTACGCGGCGAGTACGGACATGATTTCATCGATGAGTTGCAACCGCTGTCCGGTGAACCGGTGGTGGACAAGCCCGGCTACGGCGCTTTTCACCAGACGGACTTGGCGCAGATATTGGCAGCGCGTGATATCAGCCGACTGTATATCTGTGGTGTCACCACCGAGGTGTGCGTGCATTCCACGCTGCGCGAAGCGTCAGACCGCGGGTTTGAATGCGTGCTGGTGGCGGATGCCTGTGGCTCCGCTCACCCCCACCTGCATGCCGCCGCATTGCAGATGGTCGCCGTCGAGGGCGGCATCTTTGGGCGCGTCGCGGAGGCACAAACAGTCATCTCAGAATTGGAGGCAGCACAATGAGTCAGGTACTAAAACTGTGGCCATTACTGACCGCTACCCATCGTTACGACAAATCGCTGTCGACCCGCAATCAAGGACAAGGGCAGATCATCGAAGCCCCCATTCTGGCGTATCTGATCGAGACCACGAACGGACGCATCCTGTTCGACGTAGGTTGCGACTACGGCAAGATCGCCAATCCGCGGCAGCGTGCCAAACACTACGACGCAGAGACATTCGCATTTGGAGCACCAGACATGCAGGAGGAGCAGCGCCTGCCCAACCATCTGGCCAAGATGGGTCTGACGCCTGCCGATGTGGATGTGGTGTTCCTCAGCCATCTGCATTTCGACCATGCGGGCGGGTTGTGCGATGTGTGCGGCAAGGAAGTGCATGTGCAGCACGATGAGCTGCAAGCGGCACGTACCGACCTGGACCCGGCCTACTTCAGCGACGATTTCGCCGGCGACTATCCATGGAAGGTGCAGCAAGGCGAGTACGATCTGGTACCGGGGGTGCGGGCGGTCTCTACACCCGGGCATACCGCGGGTCATATGTCGTTGTGGATCGAGCTGCCGAAAGGCTCTCCGGTCGTGTTGTGCGGTGACGCGGCCGACTTGTCCGAGAATCTGGCCAAGGAGATCGCGCCGGGATTGTGCTGGCAGGATCGCGAAGACCTTGCGCTGGACAGTATCCGCAAATTGAAAAATCTGCAGCAGGCAGAGCATGCCCAGTTGTGGCCGAACCACGACATCGAATTCTTCCGCACGCTGCAGAAGTTCCCGAAGTTCCACGAGTAGCAGGATTCACTGTCACTGAAACACGAAGGGCACCGCGAGGTGCCCTTCGTGTTTGTTGAGATGAGTTGCTGAGGCTCAGCGCAGGCTGGCGACGTATTTCGCCTCGGCCTTCACGGGTATCGGCACTTCGATACGCTGTGGCTTGGGCAACAGCGGATGCACAGCTTCGACGCGTTCAGCCAATGCAAGCAGTTCTTCCGATTCCGCCGAGCGTGCTAGCTTGATCACTTCTTTTGCGTAACATTCATCGGTGCACATCCATTCGACGTCGATGATGCGGTTGTGTTCGCGTCGCAACAGGACGTGGATGCGTCCGGCCAGAGCGAACAGTTTTTCCATCTCTCCTGCCATTGATTGCTCCTTGTTATCTTGTCATCCCAGAAAAAAAGGGCACCTTCGCAGGTGCCCTTGAAATGGAGCCGGGAGGCTCCAGGGAGGAGAGGTTACACGTTGTATGCGCGCTCGCCGTGAGTCGCAGTGTCCAGACCTTCGCGCTCGTCTTCTTCCGAGACACGCAGACCCATGACCATGTCGACCAACTTGAAGCATACGAAGGCGACTACACCAGACCAGACGATGGTGATCAGCACGCCGGTGGCTTGCGTGATCACTTGTGCGCCCATCTCGTAGCCGTCGATGCCCACGCCGCCCAGTGCAGGCGATACGAAGATACCGGTGCCGATCGCGCCGATGATGCCGCCGACTGCGTGGATGCCGAACACGTCGAGCGAGTCGTCATAGCCCAGCGACTTCTTCAGTCCGGAAACAGCCCACAAGCAGACCGGACCGACGATCAGGCCGAGGATGATGGCGCCCATCGGGCCGACCAGACCGGCAGCCGGTGTGACGGCGACCAGACCGGCAACTGCACCGGAAGCGATACCCAGCATCGAAGCTTTACCGCGCATCATCTTCTCAGCGCCCATCCAGGCCAGTGCCGCAGCTGCGGTAGCGACGATGGTGTTCAGGAAGGCCAGTGCTGCACCGCCGGTGGCTTCCAGGTTGGAACCGGCGTTGAAACCGAACCAGCCCACCCACAGCAGGGATGCACCGATCATGGTCATCGGCAGGTTGTGCGGAGCCATCGGCTCTTTACCGTAACCTATACGCTTGCCGATCACGATCGCGCCCACCAGTGCCGCGATACCGGCATTGATGTGCACCACGGTGCCGCCGGCGAAGTCCAGCGCGCCCTTCTCGAACAGGTAGCCGCCGGTTGCCCATACCATGTGTGCGATCGGCAGGTAGGCGAAGGTGAACCACAGTGCGGAGAACACCATCAGCGAACCGAACTTGATACGCTCTGCGAAGCCGCCGATGATCAGCGCGGTGGTGATCGCCGCGAAGGTCAGTTGGAAGGCCACGAAGGTGAACTCGGGAATCACCACGCCGTCGCTGAAGGTGGCAGCGGTGCTGTCACCGGTCATGCCGGCCAGGAAGAACTTCGAGGTGTCGCCGATCATCCAGTTCATCGAGCCGCCGTCGCCGAATGCCAGCGAGTAGCCGTAGATCACCCACAGGATGGAGATCAGCGCGAAGATGCCGAACACTTGGCTAAGTACGGACAGCATGTTCTTGGCGCGCACCAGGCCACCGTAGAACAGGGACAGGCCCGGAACGATCATCAGGATCACCAGCAGTGTGGACAGCATCATCCATGTGGTGTCGCCTTTATCGGGAACCGGTGCGGGGGCGGCTTCGGCAGCGGGTGCCTCGGTCGTCGCCATCACGGCTTCTGCGGCAGGTGCCGCTTCCTCGGCGAACGAGGGGCTGACTGCGCCGAACAACACGGCCAGCAGCATGAAAGATGCGAGTACTTTTTTCATCATGCTCTCCTTAAAGGGCTTCCGGACCGACTTCGCCGGTGCGGATGCGGATCACTTGTTCCAGATCCGATACGAAGATCTTGCCGTCGCCGATCTTGCCGGTCTGGGCGGCCTTCTCGATGGCTTCCAGCACGCGGTCCAACTGGTCGTCCTTGATGGCGGCTTCCAGTTTGATCTTGGGGAGGAAATCCACCACATATTCCGCACCGCGATACAGCTCGGTGTGGCCCTTCTGGCGACCGAAACCTTTTACTTCGGTGACGGTGATGCCTTGCACGTCCATCGCGGACAGTGCTTCACGCACCTCGTCCAGCTTGAACGGCTTGATGATTGCAGTAACCATTTTCATCATGATTCTCCTTGATGGCGGGGGTGATCGCTCACCCCCTGCGTTTAATTAGAAGCCGCGCGATACCGAGAGTACCAGGGTGTTGCGCCCCAGCTTCTTGTTGGCTGGCGTTGTATAGAAGTCAGAAGCGTTGGTGCTGCTGTACATCGCGCCAACGGTGAAGCCGCTGAAGTCCTTGGAAGCTTTCAGGCTATAGTCGGAGTAGGAAGCGCTAAACCCGGCAGCAGCCAGAGCATCAGCATCGCTGCCGACATAGTTCTGCTTGCCGAAGTGTGCATCCAGCGTGACGCCTGCATCAGCCAGTTCATGGCTGAGGTTGACTTCAAGGTAGTTGGTGCCCTTCGCGTTTGCAACGGTCAGGAAATCGCCCAAGCTGTAGGAATACTTGACGGTGACCATCTTGTAGGTCAGTGCGCCATACAGTTCCTGGGTGTCAGCTTTGACGGTGCCAGTTACCGGAGTGTAGGAACCCAGGTAGTTGTAACGGATGAAACCAACGTTGTAGCTGGTGTCGTCATTGATCGAGTTGGAGAAGCCACCGTAGGTGTCGATTTCGATATTGGCAGTACCCGTTGCGCCGAAGTCAGTGATCCAGCTCATGTTGGATCCCCACGCGCCGAGGTAAAAACCGCTTTCGTGCGCATAATCCACTCCACCTTGCAGTGCGGGCTTGGCAGAAGTCTGAGAAATGCCGCGCACCAGATAGTCGGTCACAAATCCGACATTGAAGGAGACAGGAGAATCTTCTGCCATTGCGGGCAGAGCAAAAGCGGAGGCCAGAGCAGCAACAAGCAGTTTTTTCTTCAACATGGTATTTCCTTTCATTAAGTTTCAAAGCGGGACAAGAGTATCCACGCCTTCCATACAGCAGCAACCGTGCCAGCCCTTGAGAACCCTGTAACGGCGGGGTTTGTGAGGATTCTGTGAAAAGCGGCGCACGCGGATGGTGCACCGAGTAAGCGCGGATATCGGGGCCGGTGCACAGTGTTGGTGCGGCGGTTTTTGGTACACTGCGCCCACACGAATAACAGGGAGAAGCACCATGCTGAACGCGAAGTTCTTTGAAGATATGTCGTCCAAACTGAACGAAGCCGTGGCCAACAGCCCCGCCAAGGATTTCGAGAAGAACGCACGGGCTTTGCTGGCACAGGGTTTCTCCAAGCTCGATCTGGTGACGCGCGAGGAATACGAGGTGCTGGCGCAACGCGTGGACAAGCTGGAAGCGCGCCTCGCTGCGCTGGAGTCGAACAAGTAATCCATCATGAGCCTTGCTGTTCTTTACAGCAGAGGTCTGTCGGGCATGGAGGCCGCGCTGGTCACGGTCGAAGTGCACCTTGCGAACGGGTTGCCGCAATTCACCATCGTCGGCCTGCCCGAGGCGGAAGTTAAAGAGAGCAAGGACCGCGTGCGCGCCGCGCTGCAGAACTGCCAGTTCGAATTCCCCGCACGCCGCATCACCGTCAATCTAGCGCCTGCCGACCTGCCCAAGGAGAGCGGGCGCTTCGATCTGCCGATTGCGCTGGGCATACTCGCGGCCTCGGGGCAGATCCCCGCCGACAAGCTGAATGAATATGAATTCGCCGGTGAGCTGGCGCTGACTGGCGAGCTGCGCCCGATACGCGGCGCGCTGGCAATGACCTACCGCGCGGCGAACAGCGGCCGTGCCTTTGTTTTGCCGGAAGCGAATGCCGCCGAAGCGGCGCTGGTGGAGGATGCGGTGGTGTATCCGGCGCGTTCCTTGTTGCAGGTCGCTGCGCATCTGGCCGGTCGCGAAGCGATCGCGCGCTTCATCCCGCAAGTGGAAAGTGCCGCGCCTAACTATCCCGACATGAAGGAAGTGAAAGGCCAGGCCGCGTCCAAGCGCGCATTGGAGATCGCTGCGGCCGGCTCCCATTCCGTGCTGATGAGCGGCCCGCCCGGTACAGGCAAGAGCATGCTGGCCGCGCGCTTCCCCGGCATCCTGCCGGCGATGACGCAGGAAGAGGCATTGGAAAGTGCGGCGATGCAGTCACTGGGAGGCGCGTTCGAGTTGAGCCGCTGGAAGACGCGCCCCTATCGTTCGCCTCACCATACAGCCAGCGCCGTGGCACTGGTAGGCGGTGGCAGTAATCCGCGTCCGGGCGAGATCTCGGTGGCGATGCACGGTGTGTTGTTCCTTGATGAACTGCCGGAGTTCGACCGCAGTGTGCTGGAGGTGTTGCGCGAGCCGCTGGAGAGCGGACGCATCACCATCTCACGGGCCGCACGCCGTGCCGACTTCAAGGCGCAGTTCCAGCTGGTCGCTGCGATGAACCCCTGCCCCTGCGGTTATCTGGGCCACTACAACGGTAAGTGTCGTTGCACGCCGGATCAGGTGGCGCGTTATCGCGGCAAGATCTCTGGCCCCTTGCTGGACCGTATCGACATCCAGATCGAAGTACCGGCAGTGCCGCAGGAAGACCTGATGCGGCAATCGGATAGTGAGGACAGCGCGTCTATCCAACAACGTGTCGAAGCCGCCCGGCAGCGTCAGCTCGCGCGGCAGGGTAAGCCGAATGCCCAACTCTCCGTGACCGAGATCGACGCACATTGCACACCGGATGCTTCAGGCGAAGCGTTGCTGCGGCAGGCCATCACCAAACTGAACCTGTCCGCGCGCGCTTACCATCGCATCCTCAAAGTGGCGCGCAGCATCGCCGATCTGGCGGCGAGCAAAGACATACAGACCGTGCACATCGCCGAAGCGGTGCAGTATCGGAGGATGGATAAGGCGAACTGAGCGTCCGCTCGTTAGCGGGCGCTCAGGCGGGGATCAGTGCACAGACTTGGGTACGAACGGCACGTACTTGGCATCCTCGTGCAGGATGTGGTTGAACAGCCAGGTCACCATCAGGTTGTTCAGCTCGACCGATGCATCCTCGCTGGAATCGAAGCGATCCCGCAGTTCGCGTACTTGCGCGGTGAACTGTTCGTGCAGCGCTTTGTGTGCGTCGAGTTGGGCATAGTCGTATTCATCCAGCATGCCTTCCTCGAATGCGAAATGCGTCATGGTGTAGTCGACCAGCTCGTCGATGACATCTCTTACCGCAGTTTTATCGGCCTTGTTGCTGAGGGCGCCGTAGAGCTTGTTGATGTATTCGACGATGCGCTTGTGCTGGTTGTCGATGACGTCGATACCGGTGTTCAGATTTTCTGTCCAGATCAGATTCTTCATGTTGCCTCCAAGATATCGGCCGATTACGGCAAGTGGTTATTGTTATCCGAACAGTCTGGCGAATAGTCCGCGTTTGCGTTCGACGAAGTCCTGTTTCTGCGCCAGATAAGCCTTAACGGATTCAACGTAATCGTTGTCATCACGTTTGATGTGGTTGAACAGCCAGGTCACCAGCAGGCTGTTCAGGCCCTTGACGACATCCTCGCCCTGTTCGGCGCGCTTCTGAAAATCGGCGATGCGCTTGGTGAACAGTTCGTGGACTTTCTTGTGCGAGGTCAGGAAAGGATATTTAGCCTCTTCCTGCAGACTTTCCTCGAAACCGAAATGGGAGATGGTGTAATCGACCAAGTCATTGAGTAACCAGGATATCTCGTCGTTCGACATACCGCTCGAGCGGGCGTCGTCCAGTTGGTTGATGTACTCGACGATACGGCGATGTTGCTGGTCTATGACATCGATACCGACGTTGAGCTGATCGGTCCATACGAACTTAGCCATGATGCTCCAATGTGCGACAGGCACTGTATTATAGTCACATGAATAGTAGTGGTATTAGCGGAGGGCAGCAAGCCATCGGTCGTCACAGAACGACATACGGCATGACTAAAACGATGAGCGGCAGGGTGCCCGCCAAACGAAGCAAGTAAGGCTGCATGGTAGAATCCGCGCTCGATTCAAGAGCCGATTCCCATGAAACACAATATTCAAGACCTGCTGCAAAAACGCATCCTCATCCTCGACGGCGCCATGGGCACCATGGTGCAGCGCTACAAGCTGACCGAGGCGGACTATCGCGGTGAGCGTTTCGCGGACTGGCATCGCGACCTCAAGGGTAACAACGACCTGCTGGTCATCACCAAGCCGGAAGTCATCAAGGCCATCCATTGCGAATATCTGGCGGCGGGCGCGGACATCATCGAGACCGACACCTTCGGCGCCAATGCCACCACGCTGAAAGCCTACGGCATGGAGGCGCTCAACTACGAGCTGAACAAGGCCGGTGCGGCGCTGGCGCGCGAGGCTTGCGACGAATACGCCACTGCCGACAAACCGCGCTTCGTCGCCGGCGTGCTCGGCCCCACCGACAAGACTGCCACCATCTCGCCCGACGTGAACGACCCGGCGGCGCGCAACATCAGCTTCGACCAACTGGTAAGCGATTACTCCGACGCCACGCGCGGCCTGATGGACGGCGGCTCGGACCTGATCCTGATCGAGACCATCTTCGACACGCTGAACGCCAAGGCCGCGATCTTCGCGGTGCAATCGGTGTTCGAGCAACGTGGCACGTCCTTGCCGATCATGATCTCCGGCACCATCACCGACGCTTCCGGCCGCACGCTGACCGGCCAGGTGACTGAAGCGTTCTACAACTCGCTGGCGCATGCCAAGCCGATCTCCATCGGCCTGAACTGCGCGCTCGGTGCGGAAGAACTGCGCCAGTATGT
The DNA here is from genome assembly GCA_013791855.1 of Sideroxydans sp. Classification (GTDB taxonomy): domain Bacteria; phylum Pseudomonadota; class Gammaproteobacteria; order Burkholderiales; family Gallionellaceae; genus Sideroxyarcus. The sequence continues at coordinate 17,363 of VMTA01000002.1, read as the reverse complement.
GGAAGAACTGTCGCGCGTTGCCAATTGTTATGTGAGCGCCCACCCCAACGCGGGTCTGCCCAATCCTTTGGCCGAGACTGGCTATGACGACACGCCCGAGAACATGGCGGGCCACATCAAGGAATGGGCATCCAGCGGTTTCCTGAACATTATCGGCGGCTGCTGCGGCACCTCGCCCGACTTCATCAAGGCCATCGCCGAGACGGTGAAGGACATCGCACCGCGCAAGATCCCGCAGAACCCGGTCGAGTGCCGTCTGTCCGGTCTGGAGCCATTCAACATCGGTAGTGAGTCGCTGTTCGTCAACGTGGGCGAGCGCTGCAACGTGGCCGGTTCGGCCAAGTTCAAGCGCCTGATCATGGAAGGCCAGTACGAAGAAGCGCTGGAGATCTGCAAGCAGCAGGTCGAGACCGGCGCGCAGGTGATCGACATCAATATGGACGACGCCATGCTGGACGGCCAGGCCGCGATGGTGAAATTCCTCAAGCTGATCGCCTCCGAGCCGGACATCTCCAAAGTGCCGGTGATGATCGACTCCTCCAAGTGGGAGATCATCGAGGCAGGCCTGAAGTGCGTGCAGGGCAAGTCCATTGTCAACTCCATCTCGCTCAAGGAAGGCGAAGAGAACTTCGTCAAATACGCCACGCTGGTCAAGAAATACGGTGCAGCGGCGGTGGTGATGGCGTTCGACGAAGCAGGACAGGCGGACACCTACGCGCGCAAGACCGAGATCTGCAAGCGCAGCTACGACATCCTGGTGCACAAGGTCGGCTTCCCGCCCGAGGACATCATCTTCGATCCGAACATCTTCGCGATTGCGACGGGTATCGAGGAGCACGACAACTACGCAGTGGACTTCATCGAAGCCTGCGCGTGGATACGCAAGAACCTGCCTTACGCCAAGATCAGCGGTGGCGTGTCCAACGTGTCGTTCTCCTTCCGTGGCAATGAGCCGGTGCGCGAAGCGATCCACACCGTGTTCCTGTATCACGCCGTCAAGGCCGGCATGAACATGGGCATCATCAACGCCGGCCAGCTCGGCGTGTACGAGGAACTGCCGAAAGACCTGCGCGAGGCGGTCGAGGACGTGGTGCTGAACCGCCATCCCGACGCGGGCGAAAAGCTGGTCACGCTGGCCGAGAACTTCAAGGGCGGCGGCAAGGCGCAGGTGGAAGACCTGGAATGGCGCAAAGGCACGGTGCAGGAAAGACTGACCCACGCACTGGTGCGCGGCATCACCACCTACATCGTGGAAGACACCGAAGAAGCACGACTCGAAGCCAAGTTCCCGGTCGAAGTGATCGAAGGCCCGCTGATGACCGGCATGAACGTGGTCGGCGACCTGTTCGGCGCGGGCAAGATGTTCCTGCCGCAGGTGGTGAAGTCGGCACGCGTGATGAAGCAAGCCGTGGCGCATCTGATTCCCTACATCGAAGCGGAGAAACTGCGTTCCGGCGACACCAAGCCCAAGGGCAAGATATTGATGGCAACCGTGAAGGGCGACGTGCACGACATCGGCAAGAACATCGTCACCGTGGTGTTGCAGTGCAACAACTTCGAGGTCATCAACATGGGCGTGATGGTGCCCTGCCAGCAGATCCTCGACACCGCGCGCGAACACAACGTCGACATCATCGGCCTGTCCGGCCTGATCACCCCGTCGCTGGAAGAGATGGCGCATGTGGCGAAAGAGATGGAGCGTCAGGGCTTCACCATCCCGCTGCTCATCGGCGGCGCAACCACCTCGCGCGTGCACACCGCCGTGAAGATCGAACCCAACTACCCGAGCGGAACCGTGGTGTACGTGACTGATGCTTCGCGCGCAGTGGGCGTGTGCAGCAACCTGCTCTCTTCGACTTTGCGCGATGACTACGTGGCCGAGATCAAAGCCGACTATCAGACCGCGCGCGACCAGCATGCGGGCAAGCAGGGCAAGGCTACTTATGTCCCGCTGGAAGCGGCGCGTGCACACGGCCTGAAAACCGACTGGAAGAAGTATTCACCACCCAAGCCCAAGCTGCTCGGCGTGCAGAAGCTGGAGAACTACCCGCTGGACATCCTCGTCGATTTCATCGACTGGACGCCGTTCTTCCAGGCGTGGGAACTGGCCGGTCGTTATCCGAAGATATTGAAAGACGAAGTGGTGGGTGTGGAAGCGACCAAGCTGCTCGCCGATGCGCAGGCGATGTTGAAAAAACTCGTCAAGGAAAAGTGGCTCACCGCCAACGCTGTGTTCGGCCTGTTCCCCGCCAACACAGTGAACAGCGACGATATCGAGATCTACGCCGACGACAAGCGCAAGCAAGCCGCGATGACCTGGCACAACCTGCGCCAGCAAACCAAGAAGCCCGCCGACATCCCCAACTACTGCCTGGCCGACTACATCGCGCCGAAAGACAGCAAGGTGAAGGACTACATCGGCGGCTTCGCGGTGACTGCAGGCATCGGTATCGAGAAAAAGATGAAGGAGTTCGAGAAGGCCAACGACGACTACAGCGCCATCATGCTGCAGGCATTGGCCGACCGCCTCGCCGAAGCCTTCGCCGAACATCTGCACCTGCGCGTGCGCCGCGAGTTCTGGGCTTATGCGGCAGATGAAGGCTTGAGCAACGAAGACATCATCGCCGAAAAATACCGCGGCATCCGCCCCGCCCCCGGCTATCCCGCCTGCCCAGAGCACAGCGAAAAAGGCCCGCTGTTCGACTTGCTGCAAGCACCGAAGAACGCTGGCATCACGCTGACCGAGAGCTTCGCCATGCTGCCCACCGCCGCTGTCAGTGGCTTCTACTTCTCGCATCCCGAAGCGAAATATTTCGCCACCGGCAAGGTGGACAAGGATCAGGTCGCGGACTATGCACAGCGCAAGGGCTGGACGGTGGACGAGGCCGAACGGTGGTTGGCGCCGGTGCTGAGCTATTGAGTGATGAAGGTCATCTACAAAATCACTTATCCGAATGGAAAGATTTATATTGGGAAAGACCTGACGGGCACGCTTACATATTTTGGCAGCGTGAATAGTGAACTAGTAGAAAAAGATTTTTCGGAAGATCAGCGAAGAGATTTCTCAATCAGAAAAGAGATACTGATGGAGTCCGAAGATGCCGCAGAAATTAACAGCAGCGAATCCAAGTTCATTTTGGAGTATCAATCAAATAACCCGGTTATTGGCTACAACCAATGGCCGAAGTTCAGAGGCTAACAATTAACCACTAAGGAAATCGCAACATGACCACCCTCATCAAAACCGACACCAAACTCGGCGAAGGCGCGGAAGCGCAAGCCGGACAAACCGTCATCGTGCATTACACCGGCTGGCTGTTCGACGAAAACGCAGCAGACAACAAGGGCACGAAGTTCGACAGTTCGTTGGACCGTAACGAGCCGTTCGATTTTCCGCTCGGCGGCGGGCGTGTCATCAAGGGTTGGGACGAGGGCGTGGCGGGCATGAAGGAAGGCGGTACGCGCACTTTGGTGATCCCGCCCGAGATGGGCTATGGCCCGCGCGGTGCGGGTGGCGTGATCCCGCCGAATGCGACGCTGGTGTTCGACGTGAAGCTGTTGAAGGTGATCCGCACCGAGATGGTGGACACCAAGGTCGGCGAGGGCGACGAGGCGCATGCGGGGCAGCATGTGACCGTGCATTACACCGGCTGGCTGTTCGACAAGCATGCGGAAGGTAACAAGGGCACGAAGTTCGACAGCTCGCGCGACCGCGACGAGCCGTTCGAATTCCCGCTGGGTATGGGCCATGTGATCCAGGGGTGGGACATGGGCGTACAGGGCATGAAGGTTGGCGGTCAGCGCACGCTGACCATCCCGCCGGAGATGGGTTATGGCCCGCGCGGCGCGGGCGGCGTGATTCCCGGCAATGCGACGCTGGTGTTCGAAGTCGAACTGCTGGGCGTGAACTAAATGAAGCGTTTCACTTTCGTTCCGCTCGCCGCACTGCTCGGCGCGAGCAGTCTGTTGTTCAGTGCCTGTTCCCAAGCGGAGTTGCCGGCGGCCAAGGCCAGCAAGGTGACCGAGTTGAAGCAGATCGAGGGCAAAGCGGGCGCGGGTGCGGTCGCCAGTGCCGGCCAGAAGGTTTCGGTGCATTACACCGGCTGGCTGTATGACGAAGCCGCGCCAGACTACAAAGGCAGCAAGTTCGACAGTTCGCGTGATCGCAACCGTCCGTTCGAATTTGTGCTCGGTGCCGGTCAAGTCATCAAGGGTTGGGATGTCGGCGTGCAAGGCATGAAAGTGGGCGGTCAGCGAACTTTGGTCATTCCCCCGGAATTCGGCTACGGTGCCCGTGGTGCGGGCGGCGTGATCCCGCCTAACGCGACGCTGGTATTCGATGTGGAGTTGCTCGAAGTCAAATGAACATGCTGGTTAAACTGGCGTAACATTCCAATGTGACAGTACGCAAGTAAAGGAGCGGCAGATGTTCCAGATTCGAGTACACGGACGGGGTGGTCAGGGCGTGGTGACCGCTACCGAGATGCTGTCTGTCGCCGCCTTCGAAGAAGGTCGCCATGCGCAGGCTTTCCCCAGTTTCGGTTCGGAGCGCACGGGTGCGCCGGTGGTGGCGTTCTGCCGCCTCGACGACAAGGAGATCCGCCTGCGCGAACCCATCATGGAGCCGGACGCGCTCATCATCCAGGACCCTACCCTGCTGCATCAGATCGATGTGTTCGCCGGGCTGAAGCCGGACGGCTATGTGTTATTAAATTCCGCGCACAGCTTCGAGCAGATCGGTTTAGGTGAGTTGGTGAAGCAGCGCGGTCTTTCCAGAATGTGTACGCTGCCCGCGTCCGAACTGGGCCTGAAGCATGTCGGCCGCCCCATCCCCAACGTGCCGCTGATCGCGGGTTTCGCCGCGCTGTCCGGCATGTTCAAACTCGAATCCGTGATCAAGGCGATCAACGAGAAATTCTCGGGCAAGGTCGCGGCAGGCAATATCGCGGCGGCGACGGAAGCCTATGAGTTGGTGAAAAAGCAGATGGAGGAGCGCGCCCATGCTTAAACAGATAGAAGGTTCGAAGGCCGTCGCCGAGGCCATCGCGCTGTGCCGCCCGGAAGTGATCTGCGCTTACCCGATTTCGCCGCAGACGCACATCGTCGAGGCGCTGGGCGAAATGGTGAAGGCGGGCGATCTGACGCCGTGCGAGTTCATCAACGTGGAGAGCGAGTTCGCCGCGATGTCGGTGGCCATCGGTTCTTCCGCAGCCGGTGCGCGTTCCTACACAGCGACTGCCTCGCAGGGATTGCTGTTCATGGTGGAAGCGGTCTACAACGCCGCCGGACTCGGCCTGCCCATCGTGATGACCGTGGCCAACCGCGCCATCGGCGCGCCCATCAATATCTGGAACGACCACTCCGATTCGCTCTCGCAACGCGATTCCGGCTGGATGCAGTTGTTCGCCGAAACCAATCAGGAAGCGGTCGATCTGCACATCCAGGCGTTCAAACTTGCCGAAGAACTCTCCATGCCCATCATGGTGTGCATGGACGGCTTCATCCTCACCCATGCCTTCGAGCGCGTGGACATCCCGACTCAGGAGCAGGTGGATGGTTACTTGCCGCCCTTCGATCCGCGCCAGATGCTGGACCCGGCGGAGCCGGTCTCCATCGGCGCGATGGTGGGGCCGGAAGCGTTCATGGAGGTGAAGTATCTGGCGCACGCCAAGCAGATGCAGGCGCTGGAACTGATCCCGCAACTGGCAGCGGAATTCAAGCAGCAGTTCGGGCGCGACAGCGGCGGACTGGTCCGCACCTACCGCGCCGACGATGCGGAAACGATGATCGTGGCGATGGGCTCGGTGCTGGGCACGGTGAAAGACACGGTGGACGAGCTGCGCGAACAGGGCCACAAGATCGGGGTGCTGGGCATCATCAGTTATCGCCCCTTCCCGCTCAAGGAAGTGCGCGCCGCACTGGTGAACTGCAAACGTTTCGTGGTGCTGGAGAAGAGCCTCGCGGTTGGTATGGGCGGCATCGTCGCCACCGACGTGCGCATGGCGGTGAGCGGCACCGGATTGAAGGGCTACACCGCCATCGCCGGGCTGGGCGGACGCAACATCACCAAGGCCTCGCTGCACAAACTGTTCCTCGAAGCGGAGCAAGAGCAGCTGCCGCCGGTGACCTTCGTCGACCTCGACTGGGACGTCGTCAACAAACAACTGGAGCGCGAGAAACAGAACCGCCACTCCGGTCCGATCGCCGAGAACATCCTGTATGACAAAGGGATGTCTTCGTCTGCCAAGTTCGGTTGAGGAGAGCACGATGAGTTTTCAACCTGTGAAGTTCTACCAGACCGGCACCTACACCGTGGGCAATCGTTTGCTCGCACCGGACGCGCGCAGCGTGCAGGCCGGTGAGCTGCGCAGCAACTCGATCAACTCCGGCCACCGCGCCTGTCAGGGCTGCGGCGAGGCGCTCGGTGCGCGTTATGCCATCGATGCCGCAATGGCGGAGAGCAACAACCAGCTGATCGCGGTGAACGCGACGGGCTGTCTGGAAGTGTTCTCCACGCCCTATCCAGAATCATCCTGGCAGGTGCCGTGGATACACTCGCTGTTCGGCAACGCACCGGCGGTGGCGACCGGCGTGGCCGCCGCGATGAAGGTGAAGGGCAAGAACAATGTGCGCGTGGTGGCGCAGGGCGGCGACGGCGGCACCACCGACATCGGCTTCGGCTGCCTGTCCGGCATGTTCGAGCGCAACGACGACGTGCTCTATATCTGTTACGACAACGAGGCCTACATGAACACCGGCGTGCAGCGTTCGTCCGCCACGCCGCCGACGGCGCGCACCGCGACCACCATGCCGGTAGGGCCGGAGCCGGGCAACGTGTTCGGCCAGGGAAAGAACGTGCCGGAGATCGCCATGGCACACGGCATCCCCTATGTGGCGACCGCGACCGTGGCCGACCTGCGCGACTTGGAATACAAGGTGCGCAAGGCGATGAAGATGCACGGTGCGCGCTACATCCAGATCTTCGTGCCCTGCCCGCTGGGCTGGGGTTCGGCCTCGCACGACACCATCCGCCTGGCGCGGCTGGCGAAGGAGACTGGCATGTTCCCGGTGTTCGAAGCGGAGCATGGCGAAGTGACCGGCGTGCTGAAGATCCGCAACAAGCAGCCCATCGAGGACTACCTCAAGCCGCAGAAACGTTTCGCGCACCTGTTCGGCAAGCATGCCCATCCGGAGATGGTGGCGCACCTGCAAGCTATCGCCGACCGCAATATTCGCAAGTACGGTCTGCTCGACGAGGAGAAGGCGCATGGCTAACAAACCCTTTGCCATCACGCTCAAGCCGGGCACTTCGTTGGCCAACTTGACCGGTTCCTGGCGCTCGTCGCGGCCGGTGTATCTCAACCGCCTGCCGCCGTGCAACAACGCTTGTCCGGCGGGCGAGAACATCCAGGGTTGGCTGTTCCATGCCGAGAGCGGCGATTACGAACAGGCCTGGCGCGTGCTGGTGCGCGACAACCCACTGCCGTCGGTGATGGGGCGTGTGTGCTACCACCCCTGCGAAACCTCATGCAACCGCGGCCAGCTTGATGAAGCGGTCGGTATCAATTCGGTGGAACGTTTCCTCGGTGACGAGGCGATCAAGCGCGGCTGGAAATTCGACGCGCCTGCTGCATCGACCGGCAAGAAGGTGCTGGTGGTGGGCGCGGGTCCGTCGGGCCTGTCTGCCGCCTATCATCTGGCGCGCATGGGCCATCAGGTCGAGATTCAGGAAGCCGGCCCGCTGGCGGGCGGCATGATGCGTTTCGGCATCCCGAAATACCGTCTGCCGCGCGACGTGCTGGATGCCGAGGTGCAGCGCATCCTCGACCTCGGCGTGACGCTCAAGCTGAATACCAAGGTCGAGAACATCGAACAGAGCATGCAGCTCGGTGCTTTTGATGCGGCCTTTCTTGCGGTCGGTGCGCACATCGGCAAACGCGCCATGATCCCGGCGGGTGACGCTTCGCATATTGTGGATGCGGTGTCGGTGCTGCGCTCGATGGAGGGCGAAGACAAGCCGATGCTGGGCCGCAAGGTGGTGGTGTACGGCGGCGGCAACACGGCGATCGACGTGGCGCGCACGGTGAAACGCATGGGCGGCGAGCCGCTCATCGTCTATCGCCGCACGCGCGACCGGGCACCTGCGCATGATTTCGAGATCGAGGAAGCGCTGCAGGAAGGCGTGATGATCAAGTGGCTGTCCACCATCAAGCAGGCGGAAGCAGGCGAGATCACGGTGGAACGCATGGAGCTGGACGACAAGGGTTTCCCGCAACCGACTGGCGAGTTCGAGAAGCTGGAAGCGGATTCTGTGGTGCTGGCGCTGGGGCAGGATGTCGACCTTTCGCTGCTGCAAGGCGTGCCGGGGCTGGATGTGAAAGATGGCGTGGTGCAGGTCACGCCCGACATGATGACCGGCTTCCCCGGCATCTTCGCGGGCGGCGACATGGTGCCGTCGGAGCGCACGGTCACCGTGGGTGTGGGCCACGGCAAGAAGGCGGCGCGCAACATCGATGCCTGGCTGCGCGGCATCACCTACGTGCCGGAGCCTAAGCACGAGATCGCCACCTTCGACAAACTCAACCCGTGGTACTACTCCGACGCCGACAAGACGGTGCGCCCGATGCTGGACATCATCCGCCGCCAGACCAGTTTCGACGAGGTGCAGGGCGGGCTGGACGAGACCAACGCGCTGTTCGAGGCGCGCCGCTGCCTTTCCTGCGGCAATTGTTTCGAGTGTGACAACTGCTATGGCGTATGCCCCGACAACGCGGTGATCAAGCTCGGCCCGGGCAAGGGCTTCGAGTTCAACTACGACTACTGCAAGGGCTGCGGCATCTGCGAGGCCGAGTGTCCGTGCGGTTCGATCAAGATGGTGCCGGAAGACATCTGACCTCAAGGGTGCCTCTAATAATTCAAAATTCTAAGCAAGACAAGGCGCGAGCAAAAAATCGCGACGCAGCATATGATTGATATGTAAGGAGTGATTTTTTGTGAGTAACGCAGTATTGCAACGAAGTTTGGATTATTAGAGGCACCCTTAACATGAACCATCTATCCAATCCGTTGCTGATCACGGCGATGATGCTCGCCGTGTCCAACCTGTTCATGACCTTCGCCTGGTACGGCCATCTGAAGAACATGGCGACCTCGCCCTGGTATGTGGCAGCGTTGGTGAGTTGGGGCATCGCACTTTTTGAATACCTGCTGCAGGTGCCGGCCAACCGTATCGGCTACACTCAGCTCAGTCTGGGTCAGTTGAAGATATTGCAGGAAGTCATCACGCTGACCATCTTCGTGCCGTTCGCGGTGATGTATATGAATCAGCCGTTGAAGCTGGACTATCTGTGGGCGGGACTGTGCCTGGTGGGCGCGGTGTATTTTATTTTCAGAACGTAATCCATGAGCAAACACATCCATATCCTCGGCATCTGCGGCACCTTCATGGGCGGCATCGCCGCCATCGCCAAGCAATCGGGTTATCGCGTCACCGGTTGCGATGCGAACGTCTATCCGCCGATGAGTACGCAACTGATCGAACAAGGCATCGAGCTGATCGAGGGTTTCGGCATCGAGCAGCTTGAGCTGAAGCCGGACGTGTTCGTCATCGGCAACGTGGTGTCGCGCGGCAATGCGCTGATGGAAGAGATCTTGAATCGCGGACTGCCTTATGTTTCCGGCCCGCAGTGGCTGGCGGATACTTTGCTGCGCGACAAGTGGGTGCTGGGTGTGGCGGGCACGCACGGCAAGACCACCACTACGTCCATGCTGGCGTGGATACTGGAATACGCGGGGCTGAATCCGGGCTTCCTGATCGGCGGCGTGCCGCAGAACTTCGGCATCTCGGCGCGCATCACCGAGTCGCCGTTCTTCGTGATCGAGGCGGACGAATACGACACCGCCTTCTTCGACAAGCGCTCCAAGTTCGTGCACTACCGTCCGCGCACCGCAGTATTGAACAATCTGGAGTTCGACCACGCCGACATCTTTGCCGACCTGAATGCCATCGAAACGCAGTTCCATCATCTGGTGCGCACTGTGCCGGGCAACGGGCTGGTGGTGAGCAATGGCCGAGAGGAATCGCTGCAGCGTGTAATCCAGCGCGGCTGCTGGACACCGGTGGAGAAGTTCGGCAGCGACGATGGATGGAACATCGACGAGCAAGAACAGGTGTCGTTCAACGGCAAACTGCAAGGCAAGCTGCAATGGGAGCTGATGGGTGAGCACAACCGCATGAACGCGCTGGCCGCGCTGGCCGCGGCGCGGCATGCCGGTGTGCCGGTCGCGCAAGGCTTGGCGGCCTTGGGAGAATTCAAGAACGTGAAGCGCCGCATGGAAGTGCGCGGTACGATCAACGGCATCACCGTGTATGACGACTTCGCACATCACCCCACCGCCATCGATACCACGGTGGCCGGTCTGCGCCGCAAAGTCGGGGCGGCACGCATCCTCGCCGTGCTGGAACCGCGCTCCAACACCATGAAGCTGGGCGTGATGAAAGATGCGCTGCCCGGCAGTCTGAAAGATGCCGATCTGACTTTCTGCTATGCGGGAAATCTGGGTTGGGATGCGCGCGGTGCACTGGCACCGCTGGGCGACAAGGCGCTGGTGAAGGACGACCTCAACGAACTCATCGATGCCATCGCCAACGTGGCGAAGTCAGGCGACCAGATACTGGTGATGAGCAACGGCGGGTTCGGCGGGATACACGAGAAGCTGCTGCTTCGGCTGCAGGATTGATCGTCTACTGCACCAGATACTCGATCACATCCCCGCCAGCTTCTTCGAAATTCCGCCCCAGGCTGATGGCACCGGCACCGTGCAACACGATCTGCTGGTGGTTCAGCTCGATCACCTGACCGTCGCTGAAGCGCACGAAAGTGCCGTTCGCGCTGTGGTCGGTGAGCAGGAACTTGCCGAAATTGAATTCGATACGAGCGTGCTGGCGCGAGGCGAGGTTGTCGAGTATCACCAGATCCGAATCCTCCGAGCGGCCCAGTATGGCGCTGCGGCGCTGCTCGCCGAGGGTGCACACATTGGTCTCGTAGCGCAGCATCAATTCATTGCGGGATAGTGCGGGCTTGCGGTACGACTGTGTGCCGATGCGTGTGCTGGTCGTGTCTTCCTGCTCCCAAAACACCTGGAACACATCGAACGATTCCTGCTTGCCGCGAAATGCCGTGCGATGCAGGGGACGCGTGTATTTGAGCAGCTTGTCCGGTAGCTCGCCGATCACGGCCTGCGAAGTGAGGATCTGCCGCGCGCGCGTGATGGCGGTGATGCGTGCCGCCAGATTCACGGTGTCGCCGAAAGCATCGTTGCGGTCCAGCAGAACATCGCCGTAGTGCAGGCCGATGCGGATATAGATCGGATGATCGCCGCCGGGGCGCTGGTGTTCGACTTCCAGCTGCATGGCGCGGGCGGCATTGATGGCGCTCACGGCATCCGGGAAGGAACACATGACCTCGTCGCCGATGGTCTTGATCAGCTTGCCATGATGTTCGAGCGCTACCCGAGTGAGGATGGTCAGCGTGCGGGTGACCATGTGCAGCGCGACCTCGTTGCCCAGTTTGTCGTACAGCGCGGTACTGCCGCTGATATCGGCGAACAGAATGGCGAGATTCTGTTGCGCGTGGTCCATTATCCGTTGGCACCGAACATCATGCGCCTTGCCACGAACTTCTTGGCGGGCGGGATGTGGTCGAGCAGGTTGAGCGCGGCGGAGCGCAGCGGACCCATCAGCGGCAGGTCGTTGGAGAACAGACGCACCAGCCCGTCGGTGAAGCGGATGCCCGCGTTGCGGTCGATATTGCGCGACTTGCGGTAGGCGGCACACATGGCGGCGGAGCCGATGCCGTCCGGAGCGTGATCGAGGATGGCTTGTGCCAGTTCCCAGGCGTCGCGGATGCCCATGTTGAAGCCTTGCCCCGCAACGGGGTGCAAAGTCTGTGCGGCATTGCCGATCAGTACGGTGTGCGGGAAGGAGATGTCGGGTGCACGCTTCAGGCGCAAGGGGTAGCTGCTGCGCTTGCCGATGGTGATGAAGTTGCCAACTCGTTCGCCGAAGTGGCCTTGCAGATATTGCAGGAAGGTCGTGTCATCCCAGTTCAACATGGTCTGTGCTTGTTCGTGCGTCGCGGTCAGCACTAGTTCGTAACCGTCCATGTAGGGCAGCAAGGCCATCGGGCCCTGCGCGGTGAAACGCTCGAAGGCGACACCGTTGTCAGGGCTGTCGGTGGTGAGGTGCGCGATGATGCCGCTCTGTCCGTAGTCGGTGATCTGTGGCGGGTGCTTGGCTTCCAGCAGTTTGCCGCCGTCGGCGACCACGGCGAGTTTTGCAGTGAGCGTGTGTTGAGCGCCTTTGTATTGGTAGAGGATGGTCGACTGTTCGCGGCTAGCGGACAGGTCGCTGACGGCAGCGCCATACAGACAATCGACATCGGACTGATGCAATGCCTGTTGCAGGGCCGCATGCAGCGCGGTGTAGGGCAGCACATAACCCATGTCCGGCACGTTCAGATCATCGGCACGCAAAGTTGTATGGCCGGAGCTGTCTTTCTGCGTGACCTCGATCACCTTGATGCCGCTGATGTTCTGCAGTGTCTGCCAAGCGCCCAGTCTCTGCAGCAACAGGCGCGAACCATAGGAAAGTGCCAGCGCGCGCGGGTCGGTGGTATTGATCTCCGATTCACGTTCTTCAAGCAATGCCACTTTGAGGTCGTTGTCGCGCAAGGCCAGTGCCAGTGCGATACCGACCGGGCCGCCGCCGATGATGGCGACATCGTAATGCTCATTCATGGCGCATCTCCTCCTCAATCTGTTCTACAGTCTTGGGCGCTTGCTGGGTCAGTACCTCGTTGCCGTGCGGCGTGATCAGCACATCGTCCTCAATGCGGATACCGATGTTCCACAGTTCCTGCGGCACATTGTCGGCGGGGCGGATGTAGCAGCCGGGCTCGACCGTCAGCGTCATGCCGCTTTGCAGCGTGCGCCATTGTCCGTCCACTTTGTATTCGCCGACATCATGCACATCCATGCCCAGCCAGTGGCCGGTGCGGTGCATATAGAACTGTTTGTAGCTTTCGGTCTCGAGCACTGATTCCACCGAACCCTGACAGAGCTTGAGGTCGATGAAACCTTGTGCCAGCACACGCAGCGCCGCCTGATGTGGCGCATCCCACGTATTGCCGGGACGCGCGGCAGAGATGGCGGCCTCTTGCGAGGCGAGCACAATCTGGTATACGTCCTTCTGCGCGGCAGAGAACTTGCCGTTGATGGGGAAGGTGCGCGTGATGTCGGCGGCATATCCTTCCAGTTCGCAACCCGCGTCTATCAGCAACAGATCGCCGTCATGCAGCGGCGCGTTGTTGCCCACGTAGTGCAGCGTGCAGGCATTGGCACCGCCGGCGACGATACTGGTGTAAGCCGGATGACGGGCGCCATGACTGCAGAATTCGTGCAACAGTTCGGCTTCCACCTCATATTCAAACTGGCCGGGTCGCGTGAAGCGCATGGCGCGGCGGTGGGCCTCGCAGGAGATGGTGGCGGCGCGGCGCATGATGCCCTGTTCGAGGTAGTCCTTGATCAGGCGCATCTCGTTCAACAACTCCTGCACGTCTCGCAGATGGGACGGTGCCTGGATGCCGCTGCGCGATTTGGCTTTCACCGCTTCGCGCACTTTGAGCAGTCGCGCGTCCCACTCGCTGCTCGCACCCATCGGGTAATACAGGGTCGGTTGGTCGGCCATCAGCTCGGCCAGTTTCTCATCCAGTTGCGCGATGGGGTAGGCGGCATCGAAACCGAAATGTTCGGCGGCGGCATCCGGGCCGTTACGAAAGCCGTCCCAGATCTCGCGTTCTGGATTCTTCTCGCGACAGAACAGGATGGACTGCATCGCCTTGCCGGCGATCAGCACCAGTACCGCTTCCGGCTCGGCAAAGCCACTGAGGTAATAGAAGTGGCTGTCGTGGCGGTAGTCATAGTGTGCATCGGCATTGCGCGCGACTTCGGGCGCGGTCGGAATGACGGCGATACCCTGTCCCATCCTTTCGGAAAGGCGGCGGCGACGTTGCTGGAAATGAGCGAGATCAGGCATGGCCCGCATTCTGCGACGCATGCAATTGCTTGTCGAGTTCATCCAGCCGTTGCGGGGTGCCGATGTCCATCCACAGACCGCGATGATGTTCGCCGCTTATCCTGTTCAGCGCGATCTGCTCGCGCAGCAGCGGTGCCAGCGGGGCTGTGCTGCCGCGTGGGATGTTGGCGAACAGGGCGGGTTGGTACAGGCCGATACCGGAGAAGGTCAGGGCAGAATGCTGTGTGCCTATTGCCGAGCCTGTCAGGCGGCCTTCATGGAGAAAGAAGTCACCCTTGGGGTTGTGCCCGGGGTTATCCACCAGCACCAGATGCGCCATTTCGCCGCTGGCGGAAAGTGCGGCGGCACGGGCGGGCAGCGCGCCGAAGTCGTAATCGCACCAGATGTCGCCGTTGACCACGGCGAACGGGCCGTCGCCTAGCAGAGGCAGGGCGAACGCGATGCCGCCCGCCGTTTCCAGCGCGCTACCTTCATCCGAATATGCGATGTGTGCGCCGAATTGCGAACCGTCGCCCAGCGCCTGCTCGATCTGTTTGCCGAGATGGGCGTGGTTGATGACCAGATCGGTGATGCCCGCGCTTACCAACCGCTCGATGTGCCACACGATGAGCGGTTTGCCGCCCGCCTGCAGCAGCGGCTTGGGGGTGTGGTCGGTGAGCGGGCGCATGCGTTCGCCGCGACCGGCAGCCAGGATCATGGCACGCATGGATTAGGCCTTCTCGACCTGCATATTGAGTTCGAGCAGGATGTTCAGCAGCGGTTTGAGGTCGATGTAGCGTTCGCAGGCTTTGTGCAGGTATTCCATCACCAGCGGCATGTCCTTCAGGTAGCCGTCTTTGCCGTCGCGGTGATAAAGGCGGGCGAAGATACCCAGCACCTTGATGTGACGTTGCACGCCCATCATCTCGTAGTCGCGGTAGAAGTCACCGAAGTCCTCGCGCACCGGCAATCCTGCCTTGCGCGCCTTTTCCCAGTACTGGATCAGCCAGTCGATGATGTCAGCCTCCTCCCATTTGACATAGGCATCCTTGAACAGCGAGGCGAGGTCATAGGTGATGGGGCCGTACACGGCGT
Source organism: Sideroxydans sp. (assembly GCA_013791855.1). Classification (GTDB taxonomy): domain Bacteria; phylum Pseudomonadota; class Gammaproteobacteria; order Burkholderiales; family Gallionellaceae; genus Sideroxyarcus. Next base: position 2,194 of record VMTA01000002.1, on the reverse strand, counting down.
CCTGAAAATCCAATATTCCCGGATTCGGCTCGGAGAACATCAGGTTGCGCGAATGGTAGTCGCGGTGCACATAGACGCAGGGCTGTGCAAGGTTGTTGGCGAGGATGCGCTGGAACACTTCCTCCAGTTTGGCCTTTTGCTTGTCGTTGAGCGTCACACCCAGATGTTTGCCGATGTACCACTCGGGGAACAGGTCGAGCTCGCGACGAAGCAGCGCTTGGTCGTAGGGTGGCAGCTCGTCCGGCTTCGAGGCGAGTTGTATCTTGATCAGGGCATCGGTTGCCGCAGCGTAAAGTTGCTTGGGACTTTCAGTCTGCAAAGCTTGCAGGTAGGTGGTGTTGCCGAGGTCGGACAACAACAGGAAACCCTGTGCCAGGTCTTGCGCATACACATGAGGAACATGGGTGCCGGCCTGCTCGAACAGCTTGCCGATGTGCAGGAACGGTTCGCAGTTCTCGTGCTGCGGCGGGGCATCCATCACCACTTTGGTCGAGCCATCGGCGAAGGTGGCGCGGAAGTAGCGGCGGAAGCTGGCGTCGGCGGAAGCGGGCGCGAGGGTGAACGGTTGATCGGGGAAAAGGGATGAAAGCCAGTCGGTAAGCTGTTGTTGACGCTGCATTTGATTGCCTTAATGAGGGTTTTGTGCGATTTTAGCACCTTAATTTGACCGACCCGCCCATGCTTTTCCGTTCGCGCCTGTTCGCACTTTCCTTGTTGTTCACCTTGACCTGTCCGGCGGTCGCCGAGACCTTGCCGCTCAAATTGGATCGCACTTTCAAACGACTGCCTGCGCAGGATGAGCCGGGCGTGGCATTCATCAGCGCGGAGCGTATTGAAGCGCGGCAGGGCGACCAAATGGAAGCCAGCGGCAAGGTGGAGCTGCGCCAGGAGGGCCGCGTCGTGAAGGCCGATCACCTGCTCTATGAACAGGAGAAGCAGAATGTGTACGCCGACGGGAACGTGAGCATCGTGCAGGGTGAAACGGTGATGAGCGGCCCCAAGCTGAAGATGAACCTTGATCTCGATGTCGGCGAGATGGCGCAGCCGGAGTTCTTCATCGGTGAGAACGATGCACGCGGCACCGCAGCGATGTTGAACATGGAAGGCCGTAACCACCAGACCTTCCGCTCTGCCGTCTACACGACCTGTCCTGCCGGGAATGACGATTGGCTGATCCGCATGAGCACGCTGGAGCTCGACCGCGACAGACAGGTCGGCGTTGCATACAACGCCAGGGTCGAATTCAAGAGCGTGCCCTTTCTTTACACCCCGTGGATGGATTTCGCGCTGAACGATGACAAGCGTTCAGGATTTCTGGGGCCTGTTTTCGGTAGCACCAACTCCGGTGGTAGCGAGATCACGCTGCCCTATTTCTGGAATATCGCCCCCAATTTCGATGCGACCTTCTCGCCGCGATATATCAGCAAGCGCGGCACCCAGTTCAATAACGAGTTCCGCTATCTGCGGCCGCGCTACAGCGGCGAGTTCCACGCCGATGTACTTGACGGAGACCGGGTAAGCAATCTAGACCGCTCCCATTACGGGATCAAACATCGGCACAATCTGGGTGATGGTTTTTCAGCTTCGGTGGATGCGAATGTGGTGTCCGATGATGCCTATTACCGGGATCTGGCTGGGGCGATCAGCGGCACGTCGCAAGCCAACCTGCTGCGCGAAGGTGTCGTGTCTTATGCGGGGTACGGCTGGAACGCATCGGCCAGGGTGCAGCGCTACCAGACCTTGCAGGATCCACTGGCACGGGTGGCGATACCTTATCGGCGCCAGCCGCAACTGGCTTTGAGCACGAGCCGCCAGGTTGCGAAAAGCACGCTGAATTTCACGAGTGAATATGTGGACTACCGTCATCCGACCTTGGTGAATGGACAGCGCTTGGTGCTCAATCCCTCGATCAGCTATCCACTGCTTAGCGAGCCTGGCTATTATTTGACGCCGAAGTTGGGCTTGCACTACAGCAGCTATGTGCTCGATGCCAATAACACGAGCAATGTTCCGAACACGCAGCGCACTTTACCGATCTTCAGTCTGGATAGCGGGCTGATCTTCGAGCGCAACGACTCGTTCCTTGGGAATGCCTATATGCAGACGCTGGAGCCGCGCGCGTTCTATGTTCGCATCCCCTATCGAGACCAGTCGCAATTGCCCAATTTCGACTCGGCATTGGCACCGTTCAGTT
>VMTA01000006.1 GCA_013791855.1 Sideroxydans sp. | reverse complement strand
CGATATGAGGCATAACGACCGCGCTCTTCGGCCAGTTCGGTGGAAGCCCAGTAGGCGTAGTAGCAGACCGCTTCCATCGAACGATCGGCGAACTCGACAGCCGCTTCCGAGGAATACGGGATGCGCAGAGTATGCAGACAATCCTGAAAGCCCATGATGCCCAGACCAACCGGACGGTGTTTCAGGTTGGAATTGCGCGCCTTGGCAACGGCGTAGTAGTTGATGTCTATCACGTTATCCAGCATGCGCATGGCGGTATGCACTGTACGCTGCAACTTCTCGTGGTCGACCTGGCCATCGGCAGTCAAGTGTGCCGTCAGGTTCACCGAACCAAGGTTACATACAGCGATCTCGTCTGCCGAAGTGTTCAAGGTGATCTCGGTACACAGGTTGGAGCTATGCACTACGCCCACGTGCTGCTGCGGCGAGCGGATGTTGCACGGATCCTTGAATGTGACCCATGGATGGCCAGTTTCGAACAACATGGTCAGCATCTTGCGCCACAGGCTCTGCGCCGGCACCTTGCGGAACAGCTTGATCTCACCGCTGGCGACTTTCGCCTCGTAGCCCAGATAAGCCTTTTCAAATGCAGCGCCGAATTTGTCGTGCAGATCGGGGCAGGTCGAAGGCGAGAACAGCGTCCATTCGCCACCTTCCATCACACGCTTCATGAACAGGTCCGGGATCCAGTTGGAGGTGTTCATATCGTGCGTGCGGCGACGGTCGTCGCCGGTGTTCTTGCGCAGATCGAGGAACTCCTCGATATCGAGGTGCCAAGTCTCCAGATAGGCACACACCGCGCCCTTGCGCTTGCCGCCCTGATTGACCGCCACTGCCGTATCGTTCACCACTTTGAGGAACGGCACTACACCCTGCGACTTGCCGTTGGTGCCCTTGATGTGGGAACCCAGCGCACGCACGTTGCTCCAGTCGTTGCCCAGACCGCCGGCGAACTTGGACAGCAAGGCGTTTTCCTTCAGGCCCTCGTAGATACCGTCCAGATCGTCCGCGACCGTGGTCAGGTAGCAGGAAGACAGTTGCGAACGGCGCGTGCCGGCATTGAACAATGTCGGTGTAGAGCTCATGAAATCAAAGCTGGACAGCAGACGATAGAATTCGATGGCACGCGCTTCGCGATCCACTTCATTCAGGGACAGCCCCATCGCCACGCGCATGAAGAAGGCCTGCGGCAATTCGATGCGCTTGTCTTCGACATGCAGGAAATAGCGGTCATACAAAGTCTGCAGGCCGAGGTAGTTGAACTGCAGGTCGCGATCGGAGTCCAGCGCGGCCGCAAGGCGAGCCAGATCGAAACGGCCGAGTTCCTCGTCCAGCAACTCGGCTTCTATGCCGCGCTTGATGAACTTGGGGAAATATTCGGCATAGCGTGTCGCCATATCGGCTTGTGTCACCGCCTCGCCCAGGATCTCGCAGCAGATGTTGTTCAGCAGCAGGCGCGCTGTCACATAGCTGTAGGCCGGATCTTGCTCGATCAATGCGCGCGCGGACAGGATGGTGCACTTGCGCACCTCTTCCATGGCTACACCATCGTACAGATCCTTCATGGTGCTCTGATGGATCTTGTTCGCGTCGACTGCATCCCCCAGACCCGCGCATGCCGCCTCGATACTGGCCAAAAGCGCTGCAACATCCAGCGGACGCTTCACCCCGCCTTCCGTCACGTTCAACAACGGCGCTTCCGGTGCTGCCGCCGCTTTGCTCTTGGCGCGCTCCTGATTGCGGCGCTCTCGGTACAACACATAGGCGCGCGCGACATCATGCTCACCCGAACGCATCAGGGACAGTTCGACCTGGTCCTGGATGTCTTCGATATGGAAGGTGCCGCCGTGCGGCTGGCGGCGCGCCAAGGCGCTCACCACACCTTCCGTCAATTGCTCCACCATCTCGCGCACGCGCGCGGAAGCCGCACCCTGACCGCCGTTCACGGCGATGAAGGCCTTGGTCATGGCAATGGATATCTTGGACGGCTCGAATGTCACGACGGAGCCGTTACGACGAATGATCTTGTATTGATCCAGCATCACGCCGGAAGCACCGGAATCCGACTCGGACTCGCGAGCAGCGAACACGTTGGTTGATACGGATGGCGATGCGGTTTCAGAAGCTTGCAGCATGTATTCTCCCCTTATATTTGCAGATGTCGCCCGGCCTTGCACCGGAGCGGCTTTACACAGAAAAACACTATATCTAGTGGTCCAACCTGCGAATTGGGGCTAATTCTAGTAGTTAAGGAAATTAATGCAAGCGGAAATTTGGCCTATATATTTCCATATCAGACCATCTCCCGCCGTTACGCGGATGAGCGGTCAAGCAGGCGAAAATATAGTGCCCAATCGAACGTCGGGCCGGGGTCGGTTTTGCGTCCGGGCGCGATATCGGCATGGCCGACGATGTGCCGGATCGGATATTTTCGTCGCAGGCGGCGCGTCAGCCGGGATAAAGCCGCATATTGCGCAGACTCAAAAGGCATGCTGTCACACCCTTCCAGCTCGATACCGATCGAAAAATCATTGCAGCGCTCGCGCCCCTGCCACACCGACACCCCCGCATGCCACGCCCGACTGCCGCAGGGGACGAACTGGGTGATGCCGCCGTCACGACCGATCAGAAAATGCGCCGAGACACGCACTCCCGCCAGTTGCGCATAATAGGGATGCGCGCCGCAGTCCAAGGTATTGGTGAACAAGTGCCGCACGCCCGGGCCGCCGAATTCGTCCGGGGGCAGGCTGATGCTGTGTATGACCAGCAAGCTGACCGACGTCTGCACCGGCCGCGCATCGAAGTTCGGCGAGGCGATACGCCTGACTCCGCTCAGCCAGCCGCTCGGATCGAACTTCACTACTGCTTGTCCTTGTCGTTGATGGACAGCCTGTCCATGCGGTAGCGCAGGGCACGGAAAGTGACACCAAGTATCTTTGCGGCAGCGGTGCGATTGAAATGCGTCTGATGCAAGGCCTCCAGTATCGCTTCACGCTCCACGCGATCCAGATAGTCGGTCAGCGGGTACTTGCCCCCCATTGCCGCAGCCTGCTGCTCGCCGTTCACAGGTTTCAATTGCAGGTCATCCGGCTGGATAAGCCCGCCTACGCACAAGGCCAGCGCGCGCTCGATCACATTCTCCAGTTCGCGCACGTTGCCGGGGAAGTCGTATGCCGACAACACCTTCAGGGCCGCAGGCGAGAACTTTGCACCAGCCGCACCGCCGATCCTTGTCAGCAATTGCTGGGCGATCTGCGGGATGTCCTCATGTATCTCGCGCAAGGCCGGCATGCGCAGTGCGATCACGTTCAGCCTGTAGTACAGATCCTGACGGAAACTGCCGTCGCGCACACATTCAGCCAGATCGCGGTGCGTGGCGCTCAGGATACGCACATCCACCGCCTCTTCTTCGGTCGCCCCCACGCGGCGCACCCGCTTCTCCTGGATTGCGCGCAACAGCTTGACCTGCATCGCCAGCGGCAGCTCGGCCACCTCATCGAGCAAGAGCGTGCCCTGGTTCGCCGCCTGAAAGAACCCGTCCCGGTCCTTGTCGGCACCGGTGAACGCGCCTTTGCGGTAACCGAAGAACTCGCTCTCCATCAGATTCTCTGGGATCGCGCCGCAGTTGACCGCAATAAAGGGCTGCCTGCAGCGCGCACTCTGCTCCACAATCAGCCGCGCCGCCATCTCCTTGCCGCTGCCCGACTCGCCGCTGATGTGCACCGGCGCCTGACTGCGCGCGACGCGTGCGATCAGATCGCGCGCCTGCTGCATGGCCGGCGCTTCACCCAGCAATGCTGACAAGGCGCCATCCGCTTTCCCGGCACAGACCGGCAGACTGAGCGCTGAATTCACCAAGGTGCGCAATTGCTCCAGCGACACCGGCTTGGAAAGGTAATCGAACGCGCCCGCCTTGAGCGCCGCCACGGCGTTCTCCATGTTGCCGTGCGCCGTGATCACCGCGACGGGAAGATCGAGACTGCTTTCGGCGATATGGCGCACTACATCCAATCCTGTTCCGTCGGCCATGCGCATATCGGTCAGGCACATCGCATAACGACGTTCGCCCAGCCGCGCTTTCGCCTCGGACAATCCGTTCGCACGGGTCACATCCAGCCCCATGCGCGTCAGCGCAAGTTCCAGCAATTCCAGAATATCGGGCTCATCGTCCACGATCAGTACATTCGGTATCCCCGCTTCCATGCCTTTTTCCTTATGCATCTTCGGCCCTCCCGAAGGCGATGCTGAAACACGCGCCGCCCCCTTCACCGCGCCGATAACCGATCACCGCATCATTTGCTTCGCACAATTCGCGCGCGATATACAAGCCCAGCCCGGTGCCACGACTATCAGTGGTGTAGAAAGGCTCGAACAGATTCTGCACTTCCGTCTCCGCCACACCCGGCCCGTCATCCTCGACTTCGAGCAGTTGCCTTCCTTCGGCATCCTGCAGCCATCTCAACTGCACGCTACCGGGCTGCTTGCGACTATATCGCAAAGCATTGCGGCACATGTTCCACAGCACTTGCTCAAAATGGCCGCGGTCGAAATTGACTGCGCTGCCAGCAGGCACCGCCAGCTCGAACACTGCTCGTGGCACCTGCTCCACCTGCGCCAGGCTATCGATGAATAGCGACAGTGCCTGAAGCACATCTATTCTTTCCATCTGTGATCGATCACGCCGGTTGATCTGCATTACGTCCTGCACGATACGATTCAGGCGCGAAGTGTTATCCAAGATGATCTGCAGCAAGCGCGTCTGCGCCGGGTCGCGCGGCCCCTCCTGCATCAATTCGGTGGCATAGCTGATCGCCGACAGCGGATTGCGCACTTCATGCGCGATGTTCGCGGTCAGCCTGCCCAAGGCCGCCAGTTTCACCTGCTGCGCCTGCGCTTGGATGCGCTGCATATCCTCCAGCACGATCACCGCCCCCCAGAAGCTTGCTCCGCCAATCTCCAGAAAGCGCACCCTCACCATACGGTTGGTGCGCGGCAGCTGCAGCTCTTCGCCACCCAGAGCATGATTCTGCCGCCACGCGGCATACATGGCTTCCAGCAAGGGCGAGCACTCACCCAGCCCGACCTGTTGCCCTGCAGAGAAGTTATAGCCCAGCAGCCGCCCGGCACCGGGGTTGGCCTGCCGCACATGGCCGCGCTCATCTACCACCAGCATACCGTCCGGCATGCCCTGGATCATCAGCCGGTTCGCCTCCGCCATACTGGACAGATCCTCGCCGCGCCGCGCCGCCAGACGCTCACTGTCCAAGGCATATTTCGACAGCGCATGCGCCAGCCAGGCCACGGCAAAATACGAGGTGCTCAGGATGCCGGTATGAAAGAACAGCGCTTCCGATGCATCGCGGGTCAGCACCGCATAAGCGTGGCTCAGGAGCAAAGTGATGCTGGCCAGCGCCGCATACAGCAGCGTGATGCGGCCATGACTGATCATGCCGGCGAAAGCCAGTGACACCAGCAACAACATCGGCAAGTTGCTCTGCACGCCGCCTCCGATGTAACTGAGCATGCTGATGCATACAATATCGACGCACAGTTGGAAAGCGAGTTGCCACCCTGGCTGCGGCTTGCGCCAGACCACGGCCAGCACCGAAACCAATACCAGCAAGGTGAAGGTGGCGCTGATCCAGAAAAATGCCGTTTGTTCGTACTGCGTCAGCGACAGCGCCGTACCGAACAGCGCGGAGGTGAACACCAGCACACCGCCCAGGATCAGGCGATACAGATTGAACAGGGAAAGGGAACGCCAGAGATTATCCGGCGACAGCGAGGTCGGCGGACGCCAGCCTGCGAACAGCGAGACTTCGGGATTTGTGGCGTCCCGCATACGCGTCATTCCGGCTTCGATATGCGCCGGTGTGCCTCACAACAATAATAATCGTCGCCGGAAGAGAGCGCTTCACTCTTGGGCAGGTTCAAGCCGCAATGGGCGCAACTCACCATATCTTCGGGCTGCGAGGCATCTTTGGACTCGGACGGCGGACGACGGAAGCGGCGCAACAACCAGAACACCAGCGCGATGGCCACTACCAGAAATATCAGACGAGCCATGACTTTCCTCCCGGCCGCACCGCGACCGCAACATTGGATCTTGAAACCTGATTTGGTGCGCCCGGCGGGAGTCGAACCCACGACCCTTGGCTTCGGAAACCAATACTCTATCCAGCTGAGCTACGGGCGCTTGTTTGAGGGCGCGAAGGATAGCGGCTTTTGTCCGTGCAGTCCAACCGCTAAGCGGCGAAACATGCCAGTTTCCAGGCATGGCAGACATAGGCTTTGGCATAGATCAGCGCCAGCCACATCCAGAACAGCAACAGGAAAGCGATCAACCCCAGATACTGCTGCGCAATGAAGCGCGGCGTCAGCACGCGTCCCAGCCAGAGCGCCGGCGAAGCGATCACCTGAAACAGGCGGTAAACAGGATTCTGTTGGTAACTGCGGCCGGCCAATACGCGCAATATGCCCTGCGCCAATAGTGATAGCGCGGCGACTTCCACCAGCGCCTTGAGCAACACGATCAAAAACAGTACGGACTCTCCCATCACCGGCTCAGGATGCGCTGCGGCCTTCGTCACCCGCCATGTTCGGGTAACGCACATAGTCCACCAGCGCCTGCACCTTGGCAGTCGGGGGGCGGCTCAATACGCTGCCGATGATGACGCCGACGAATCCCACCGGGATGCCGAAGATGCCTGCCGAGATCGGATTGATGTCCCACCACAGCGGCGCGTTCACGCCGAAGAACGGGTAGGTGATGTACATATAGATCATGCACACACTCAGTCCGCTGACCATGCCCGCGATGGCACCGGCCTTGTTGGCACGCTTCCAGAAGATGCCCAACACCAGTGCCGGGAAGAAGGCGGAACCGGCCAGCGAGAACGCCGCCCCCACCATAAACAGGATGTCACCCGGTTTGAGTGATGTGACATAGGCGGCACACACCGCCACCACCAGCAGCAGACCTTTGGAGATGGCCAGACGCCGTCCGGTCGGCGCCTTTGGGTCGATCATCTTGTAATACACATCGTGCGACAGCGCGTTGGCGATGGTCAGCATCAAACCGTCGGCCGTCGACAACGCGGCCGCCAGACCGCCCGCGGCCACCAGCGCGGTGACCACATAGGGCAGCCCCGCAATCTCCGGCGTGGCCAGCACGATCAGGTCGCCGCCTATGGTGACTTCGGCGAGCTGCACGATGCCGTCGCGGTTGATATCACTCACGTTCATCAACGCCTTGTCCACCGACGCCCAGGCCGACACCCAGCTCGGCAACTCGGAGAAGCTCGATCCCACCAGCAGGGTATACACATCGTACTTGGCCAACACCGCCAACGCCGGCGCGGTGAGATACAGCAGCGAGATGAACAGCAATGACCAGAACACCGACAGTCGCGCCTCTTTCACCGAGGTCGTGGTGTAGAAGCGCATCAGGATGTGCGGCAACGCCGCCGTACCCACCATCAGACAGAACACCAGCGCCAGGAAGTTCTTGCGTTTGTTGTCGCGCGTCTCTTCGTCAGGTCCGGCATAGGGTTCGGCATGCGCCGCGATGGGAGAAGATCGCAGACGGTCGGCCTCTAATTCGGCGTGCCAGACATTGTTCGCGGCGGCCATATCTTTCGGGAACGCATTCAGCGCCTGCTCCGCATCGGCGATCTCGGCATCCGCAGCGTGGCGCTTGCGCAACTCGGCAACCTGCGCCGCCAATCGGCTTCGCTCTGCCGCCAGATAGTCCTCGCCCCCGGCGTCCAAGGCGCGCAATCGTGCCTCCGTATCAGTCTGCCGCTGCTTCAAAATCCCGCGCACTTCCGCTTCGCGCGCGCCATCCGGTGTATCGGCATCATTGAGCACCTTCTCGCGCGCGGTCACCTGCTCCAGCACATAGCCGTAGGCGATCTGCGGCACCGGATTGCCGGTATGTTTCACCGACAACCAGATCACCGGGATCATGTAGGCCACAATGAGGATCACGTACTGCGACACCTGCGTCCAGGTCACCGCGCGCATGCCGCCCAGAAATGAACAGAACAGGATACTGCCCAGACCGACGAACACGCCGACGCCAAAATCCATACCGGTGAATCGACTGACGATCAAACCCAGGCCATATATCTGCGCGATAACATAAGTGAAGGAACAAAGAATGGCGGCGAACACGCCGATCATGCGCGGGCCGTCACCACCGTAGCGCGCGCCCAGGAAGTCCGGCACGGTGTATTGCCCGAACTTGCGCAGATAAGGAGCGAGGAACAGCGCCACCAGACAATAACCGCCGGTCCAACCCATGACGAACGCCAGACCGTCGTAGCCCGATATATATAAGGTTCCGGCCAAACCTATGAAACTCGCGGCGGACATCCAGTCGGCAGCGGTCGCCATGCCATTGAACAGGGCCGGAACGCGGCGGCCGGCCACATAATATTCCGACACATCCGAGGTCTTGGACAGGATACCGATACCGGCATACAGCGACACGGTCACACCGAGGAAGATATAGCCCAGTGTCTGGTTGGGCACGCCCATCTGCTCGAGGATGGACAGCAGCACGACGAAGCCGATGACGCCGCCGGTGTACAGCGAGTAATAACGTTTCAGCTGCGAGGTGAATTGCGATTGGGCCGCCATCAGGCATCCTCTCCGACGCCATATTCCTCATCCAGCTTGCCCATGCGCCAGGCATAGAACGCGACCAACAGCAGATAGATCAGCAAAGCGCCCTGCGCCGCCATGAAGAATGGAAAGGGGAAGCCCAGCACGGTCAGCGTTTGCAGTTCGCGCGCGAACCAGCTGACCACGAATGTGGCGACGAACCAGATCGCCAGCAATACGCCGGTCATGCGCAGATTGCTGCGCCAGTAGCGTCGATGTCTTTCGCCTGCCTGCATGTCTGTACTCGATCCTGTTACCTGATGCCGCGCCCGCCATTTGGACAAACTGCCGCTTGCACATAGAATGCAGTCCGGCGGCTGAAGACAAAGTCATAAGCATACCTGCCCGTGACGAACTTAACCCTATTCCCTTACGTGGGACTGACACACGATGCGCATCCTGATCGCTGAAGATGATGAAGTACTGGCAGACGGCCTGTGCAACTCCATGCGCCATTCCGGTTACGCCGTCGATTGTGTCAAGGACGGACTCTCCGCCAAACTCATCCTCAGCGGCGAACAACCGTTCGACCTGGTCATCCTCGATCTCGGCCTGCCCAAGCTGGACGGCTTCAGCGTGCTGCGCAGCCTGCGTGACAACAATCGCCAGGTGCCGGTCATCATCCTCACTGCGCGCGACGAAGAAGGCGACCGTGTGAAAGGGCTGGACCTCGGCGCCGACGATTACATGATCAAACCGTTCAGCCTGCCCGAGCTGGAAGCGCGCGTGCGTGCCCTGATCCGGCGCGGCCAGTGCGGCATGAATCCGGTCTATGCCTGCGGCAAGCTCACCTTCGACAGCGTGGCACGTCGCACCATGATAGACGGCGTACCGCTGGAACTCACCACACGCGAGATGAGTGTTCTCGAGGCACTGATGATGCGCACCGGTTGGGTGGTAAGCAAGGAGCAACTGCTGGAACGTCTCTACAGCTATTCCGAAGAAGCCAGCAACAACGCCATCGAAGTCTACATCCACCGATTGCGCAAGAAGGTCGAACCCGCAGGTGTCACCATCCGCACCATCCGCGGCCTGGGTTACGTCATCGACAACCTGCAAAACCCGGCAAGCTGAGCAGACCAACCGGCATCGGCTGAGACAGCGACATGGAGAACCAGATCCGATCACTGCGCAGCTACCTCATGCAGCGTTTGCTCATCTCGCTGTACCTGTTGTGGATCGCCAGCACCGCCGTCGGCTACTTCGCCACCATCAACTACGCCAACCAGCCCTACGACCTGGTGCTGCTGCAGCGCGCCAACGAGATTGCTTCGCAGCTCGGCCTGAGCCGCGGCATACCGCGCTTAGACGTGACGCCGGAACTGCCGGACGGTAGCGATCCCGGCATGCCGGACCGCGTGGTCTACACGGTCACCGACAGCGAAGGCCACAAGCTGGCGGGCAACGGCAACACGCTACGACCGCTCTCCTATCGGCGCGGCCGCACCGGCCCGCTGTTCAGCAACGGCGAGCGCGAGGGCCAGAAGACCCGCATGGTCAGCCTGACCTTTCATTCCAGCGGCCAAGTCCTGCAACTGCATGTCGCGGAGACCACCCAGCAACGGCAGGCCTTGATACGCGGCATCCTAGCCAACATCGTGATCCCGCAACTACTGCTCACGCTGATTGCGCTGGCCGTGGTGTGGTATGGATTGAAACAGGGTCTGCGGCCGTTGGAGCGGCTGCGTAACGAGGTCGGCAGCCGGCAGCGCGATGATCTGAGCCAACTCGACGGCAGCAAGGCACCGGCCGAAGTGCGGCCGCTGATCGACGCGGTGAACGATCTGCTGGAGCGATTGAAACAGGTAATGGCAGCACAACAGCGCTTCGTCGCCGATGCCGCGCACCAATTGCGCACACCGTTCGCCGGGCTGAAGACACAGGCAGAACTCGCGTTGCGCACGAATGACACCGAACAGAAACAACATGCCTTGCGCCACATCCTGACCAGCACACGCCATGGCACGCGTCTGGTCAACCAGCTGCTGGCACTGGCCAGAACCGAACCCGCCGGTTTGGGAACCGACCGCTTCACACGTATCGATCTGCGCCAGCTGGCACAGGAGTGCACGCTGGAGTGGGTGCAGATGGCGCTGGAAAAAGATATAGACCTTGGTTATGAAGCGAGCAACAAGACTTTGCCGCTGCTGTGCGATGCGCCCAGTCTGGGCGAGTTGCTCAACAACCTGATCGATAATGCGATCCGCTATACCCCGCAAGGCGGGCACATCACCGTCAGCACGGCTTACTCACCCGGCCAGGCTCTATTGTGCGTCGAGGACAACGGGCCCGGCATCGCCCCGGAACACCGCGAGCGCGTATTCGAACGTTTCTACCGCATCCTCGGCAGCGGCCAGAGCGGCAGCGGACTCGGCCTTTCCATCGTGGCTGAGGTTGCCAAGCGGCACGGTGCCGAGCTTACGTTGAGCGAAGGGACGGACGGCAAAGGAACGCGCATCTGCATCCGCTTCAAACTGCTGCCGCAAGGCTGAATGCTCATTCCTGCTTGCGTTTGAACACCATGGGGTGGGCATGCCGACTCAGGATGAAATCGGCGATCATCTTCAGCCAGATGGTGATGCCGGCGGTGGCGCTCCAGGATGTGTAGTCAAGCTGCGCCGTCAGCACACCGACGATGACCCACAGCACGATCACCCCCCCCAGCAGATTTATCGCCGCCGCATAGGGTGCGAAGCGTTCCGGCCTGTCGGGCGGCACGCCCTTCTTCAGGCCGACTTCCGAGAAATCGCGCCGGATGGCGATGCGCCAGGCACGGCGCAGCCAGAAGAACGCGATCGGGAACAGGGCCAGGAACAGCACCCAAGTCATGGCTACATTCACATCGAAAACCATATTCTCTCCAAATAAAAAACCCCGCCGAAACTCGGCGGGGCCCATGTTACACGCAGCCCGCTGGCTTAGGCGTGACGACCGTCGACAGCTTTCGCGCCGCGCGGTGTTCGCACGCTCTCCACCAGATGCTGGATATGCTCCGGCGGCTCCTTGGTGAACTTGTCCACCACGAACGCCACGATGAAGTTGACCATTGCACCGACTGCACCGAACGCCTCAGGCGTGATGCCAAAGAAGCTGTTCGGGCCGCCGATCAGCGGCAGGTAGTCGGTACCCTTGATGAAGAACAAGCCCTTGTGCGCGAACACATAGAATAGGGTGATGGTGAGGCCCGCCAACATACCGGCGATGGCACCTTCCTTGTTCATCTTCTTGGAGAAGATACCCATCATGATCGCCGGGAACAGCGATGACGCCGCAATACCGAAGGCCAGCGCCACGGTACCGGCCGCAAAGCCCGGCGGATTCAGGCCGAGGTAACCGGCCACCACGATGGAGCAGGCCATGGCGATCTTGCCCGCCATCAACTCGCCCTTCTCGCTGATGTTCGGCTTGAACACACCCTTCACCAGGTCATGCGAGATAGCGGAGGAGATCGCCAGCAGCAGACCGGCAGCTGTGGACAGCGCAGCAGCCAGACCACCGGCAGCCACCAGTGCGATCACCCAGTTCGGCAGCAATGCGATCTCCGGGTTGGCTAGCACGATGATGTCGGCGTTGACCGACAGCTCGTTGCCCTTCCAGCCGGCCGCTTCCGCCTTGGCCTTGAATTCCTCGCTCTTGGACTTGTCGTTGTAGTACTGGATGCGACCATCGGCGTTCTTGTCCTCGAACTTCAACAGGCCAGTCACTTCCCAGCGCTTCATCCAGTCCGGACGCTCGTCATACTTGATCTGCGATTCTGCAGCATAAGGATCGGCGTTCTGCATGACCACACCTGGTGTTAGCGTACGGATCAGGTTTGTCTTGGCCATGGCGGCGACTGCCGGGGCGGTCGTATACAGGATGGCGATGAACACCAGCGCCCAACCGGCCGACAGACGTGCGGCATGCACGCTGGGCACGGTGAAGAAGCGCATGATCACGTGCGGCAGACCGGCCGTACCGATCATCAGCGACAGGGTGTACACGAACATGTTCAGCGTGCTGCCTGCCGTGGTGGTGGTGTATTGCCCGAAGCCCAGATCGACCACGACCTGATCCAGTTTCTGCAGCAGCGAAATATCCTGACCGGTCAGACTGGATCCCAGACCCAGTTGCGGGATCGGGTTACCGGTCAGCTGCATGGAGATGAAGATCGCCGGGATGGTATAGGCGAAGATCAGCACCACATACTGTGCCACCTGAGTGTAGGTGATGCCCTTCATGCCGCCGAACACCGCATAGGTGAACACGATGCCCATACCGACGTAGATGCCGGTCTCGTTGCTCACGCCCAGGAAGCGCGAGAACGCCACGCCTACACCGGTCATCTGACCGATGATGTAGGTCAGCGAGGCCACCAGCAGGCACAGCACTGCAACGGTGGAAGCCGTCTGCGAGTAGTAGCGGTCACCGATGAACTGCGGCACGGTGAACTTGCCGAACTTGCGCAGGTAGGGTGCCAGCAGCAAGGCCAGCAGCACATAACCGCCGGTCCAGCCCATCAGGAACAGACCGCCGCCGTAGCCCATGTTGGAGATCAGGCCGGCCATGGAGATGAATGACGCGGCCGACATCCAGTCGGCCGCTGTCGCCATACCGTTGATGCGCGGACCGACGCCGCCACCGGCGACGTAGAACTCGGAAGTCGAACCGGCGCGCGCCCAGATGGCGATGCCGATGTACAGGGCGAAGCTCAGCCCCACCACCAGATAAATCGTTGTTTGCAGATCCATGTCAGCCCCTTATTCTTCGTGTACGTCGAACTTGCGATCGATTTGATCCATCTTCTTGGCATAGTAGAAAATCAGTGCCACAAAGATGTACATGGATCCCTGTTGGGCGAACCAGAAGCCCAGTGGATACCCTCCAAGATGTATGCCGTTCAGCATATCCGCGAACAGGATGCCCGCGCCAAACGAGACGATGAACCACACTGCCAGAATCTTGGTCAGCAGGCCCAACGTCGCCTTCCAGTAGGCTTCGCCTTGCTTATCCATGCTTGTCTCCCTTAATAGAATTTTCGAAGCGCCGCGCCTGACATGAAGCTAGCCTGCCCGACACTGCTCGCGGCAGGTTACGGGAGCAACCTTACAATCATCTTACGTTGCTGGCCCAGCGTTGCGCACGCTCCTGATCGCGCAATCCAGAGTAGTCGGTGACGTCCTTGCGCCGCGCCTGCGACTGGGCGATCTGCAGCAATTGCGCGGTCGCCAGCGCATCGGCCAGCGCGTTGTGCCGCGCCGCGATGTGTATGCCGAAACGCCCTATCCAGTCGTCCAGCACACGATGGCTGCGCATCAGGTCGCGATTGAGGGCGGGCATCACATAGGCCAGATCCAGCCAGGGGTGCTTGAAGTTGTAGTTCAGATACTGGCGTATGGCACGCCGTATCATGGTCTCGTCGAAGGCGACGTGGAAGGCGACCAGCGGCGAGTCGCCAAGGAACTGCAGAAAGTCCAGCAAGGCATCGGCGGGCGGCACGCCCTCGCGTTGCACCGAACCGGAGATGCCGTGGATCAGGATGTTCTCCTTGCGGCTACTCTGCTGCTGCTGCAACACCACGGAGAAACTGTCGGCCATCACCACGCGCCCACCCACCACCGCGACCGCGCCGATGGAGATCAGCGTGTCCGTCATCAGGTTCAGACCGGTGGTCTCCACATCGACCACCACATAACGCGCCTGCTCGAATGGCAACTTCGTATCTGGTGATGGCAACTTCTGCCACGCCGCCAGTCGCGCCGCTTGTTCCGCGTCCAGCTTGGCGCGTGGCGCGAACCAGCGTTGCAACAGCTTCTTCACAGCTGGTAATCCAGCGCCAGTTTGGCCTGCACCTTGCGTGCCTGGCGGAACGATTCTTTCAGGATGCGCCGGTCCAGTTCGTTCAGCGCGGCAGGGTCGATCAGATTGTCCAGTTGCGCGATCTCGGCCTCGCTCAATGTCGCGCTGGCTTCATAGTGATGGCGCAGGCGCAGCATCTGGATGAACAGGAAGGCATCGATCCACGCCTCCACCTCGGCTTCCGGCACATGCAGTGCGGCAGCGCTCTGGCGCAAGCGCTGGATGGTGCTGGTCTGTGTGGCACCCGCCGCCAGACTGAAGATGCGTGCCGCATCGACGAACGGAGCCAGACCATTCAATTTCAAGTCGATGCGCTTGGTGTCGTTCAGCACGAAATCGCGCACCACGCCCAGCGGCGGACGGTTGCGCATCGCGTTGGCCGCCATCTGGTGCAGGAAACGGCTGTTGCCGCGCGCCAGTTTTGCCAGCCAGTTGCGCAGCGTCTCCGCCAGTTTGCGCTGCCCCGCGAGCGCACGGAAATCGAAGAAGATGGAGGCATGCAACAACGCTTCCGGCGAACCTCTGTCCACCCACTTGGTGAACACCTCCTGCCACTCTTCCAGCGACAGGCACCACTTCGGATTGGAGGCCATGATGTTGCCCTTGCACAGCGGGAAGCCGCAACGCGCCATCGCCTGATTGATGCGCAACGCCACCGGCAACAGGATCGCGCGCGCCTCGTCCGCCGTCATGCCCGGCGGCGGCGTGAAGATCAGCGCATTGTCCTGATCGGTGTTCAGCGTCTGCTCATAGCGCCCGCCGGAACCCATCACCAGCCAGCACAGGTTCTCGTACAGCGGCGTTCCCGTCAGCGCCGAGGCGTCACACTCCAGTTCGATCAGGCGCGCCGCCAGCAGGTCGTTCAGCGTGGAGATGAACAAGGTCAGCTGCTCGGCGGCCACCCCCTGCGCCATCATGTTGCGCGCCAGCGCACGGATGTCCCGACTGAGCGCGACCAGCGTCTCCACATCTGCCGCCTGGCGCAGTGCACCGCTGATCTGGCGCAGCCCCACGCGCTGTAGCGAGAACAGATCACGCTCGGAAAGGATGCCGCGCAAGATGCCGTCCGCATCGGTCACCAGCACATGACGGAAGCCGGCACGTGCCATCGCCATGGCCGCCTCGTACGCCGGTGCAGTCGGCGACAAGGCCATCGGTTCCGGGCTCATCACCTGCGAGATGGGCACGTCCGTCGACAGACCGGGCAGCACCACGCGCCCGAGCAGATCGTTCAGCGTGAAGATACCCAGCGGCTTGCGCTGCGCATCCACAACCACCATGGAACCGACGCGCAACTCGCGCATGGTGCGCAACACTTCCAGCAGCGCGGTATCGGGCGCACAGGTCACCGGTTCGCGACGCAGGATCTCGGACAACGGGCTGGACAGCGACTGTTGTTCGGTCGCCGCCTGCGCGAACTGTGCGCGCATTGCTTGATGCGATTGCTCGAACAGGGCGGTGATACGGCGCGTGCAGAAATCCTTGAACACCGGCGAAAGTTCGAGCAGCGCGTGGAAATCGACCGCATCCAGTTCGAAGCAGAACACATCCTCGGCCGCGCGATAGGTGGAAGTCACTGCACGCCCAGCCAGCAGCGCCCCCACCGGGAAGCTCTCACCCTCGTGCAACTCGATCACCGCATCGCTGCTGTCCTCGCCTTGGCGCGCGCCGCGTACCAGCCCCTGTTTGATGATGAAGAAACGTTGCGATTTGCCCTGCGCTGGCGAGGCGATCACTTCGCCCTTGGCGTAGTAAGCGAGCTTCAGGCGTTCCAGCAGCCAGACCTGATGCGCACCTTCGAAACGGTCGAACGGGGCGTGGGCGGCGAAGAAGGTCAATTGCGATGCATGGATGGCGCTCAAAACTTGGCTCCCGTCGTGGATGGACCGATGGTTTATTATAGCCACAGCTTCTTTCTGGAAACTGACATGGCTTTTAGCAACCCAAGTCCTGCTGACATCTGCCGCCTGCTGCGCGAATCGCACACGGTCGCCGTGGTCGGTCTGTCGCCCAACGCAGCCCGCCCCAGCTTCAACGTCGCCCGCGCCTTGCAGGGTTTCGGCCACCGCATCGTGCTGGTGCGGCCACTTGTCGATGAAGTGCTTGGCGAACAAGCTTATGCCGACCTGGAGAGCATCCCTTTTCCGGTCGACATCGTGGATGTGTTCCGTGCACCCGAGCATGTGCCGGCTATCGTGGACAGTTGCATCAAGCTTGGCATCAAGCGGCTGTGGCTGCAGGATGGCGTGGTAAACGAAGAAGCTGCGCTGCGGGCGCAAGCGGCCGGCATCACGGTGGTAATGGATCGATGCATGTTCCGCGACCACACCCAGTTGTGTGCCGACGTATAATCCGCGCATTGTTTTCAGGCAGTCGATTATGACACTCAAATTCACCAAGATGCACGGCGCGGGCAACGATTTCGTGGTCATCGACGGCATCCGTCAGTCGCTCTCGCTGACACCCGAGAAGCTGCGCCTTATCGCCGACCGCCATTTCGGCATCGGCTGCGACCAGATATTGGTGGTGGAAAAATCACAGCGGCATGATGCCGATTTCCGCTATCGCATCTTCAACGCCGACGGCGGCGAGGTGGAACAGTGTGGCAACGGTGCAAGATGCTTCGTGCGTTTCGTGCACGATAAGAAGCTCACCGGCAAGAAAGAGATCGTGGTCGAGACCAAGAGCGGTCTGATCTCCCCCAAACTGGAGGATGACGGTCGCGTCACGGTGAACATGGGGGCGCCGGTGTTCGAGGCGGCGCGCATCCCTTTCGTCAGCGACAGCGACGAGATCACACAGACACTGGATGTCGATGGACTGGCGGTGCTGATATCTGCCGTTTCCATGGGCAACCCGCACGCGGTACAGGTCGTGACAGACGTGGACGCCGCCCCGGTGTTGCAGCAGGGGCCGCTGATCGAGAACCACACGCGCTTCCCCAAGCGTGTGAATGCCGGATTCATGCAGGTGCTCGATCGCGCGCACATTAAACTGCGCGTCTATGAACGCGGCGCGGGCGAGACGCTATCCTGCGGCACGGGCGCTTGTGCGGCAGTCGTTGCGGGCATCCGGCGCGGCCTGCTGGACGACACCGTGCACGTCGCCACACGCGGCGGTGCATTGACCATCACCTGGAATGGCGGCACGAACCCCGTCCTGATGACCGGCCCGGCCATCACGGTGTTCGAGGGCGAGATCAACTTGTAAAGGAATCACATGAAATCCGATGATGTCGTACGCTTTCTGCAAGACCACCCCGAGTTCTTCGAACAGAACGCCGAGATGCTGGCCGAGATCAATCTGCCGCATCCGCACGGCGGCCGCACCATCTCACTCTCGGAGCGGCAGATGCTCACGCTGCGCGACAAGGTCAAATCATTGGAGAAGAAACTTCGTGAACTGATCGAATACGCCAAGGAAAACGATGCACTGCAACTCAAGGTACACCAGTTCAATTGCGCGCTGTTCGGCCCGCACGACCGCGATACCCTGCAGAGTCTGGTGGCGCACAATCTGAACGAGATCTTCGCCGTGCCGCACGTCGCATTGCATCTGTGGAAAGACGAGCCTCCCAGCGCCGAAGTGCTGGCCTTCGCCGACGAGCATGCGCTCCCGGTCTGCACGCATCACGCGGTCGCCGACACGCAAAGCTGGTTCGGCGAGTCGGGCAATCACCTGCGCTCCTTCGCCTATCTGCCGCTGCGCGCCAACGGTCAGACCATCGGCTTGCTGGTGCTCGGCAGCGAAGACAAGGAACGCTTCTATCCCGAGATGGGTACCGTGTTCCTGCAGCGCATCGCCGAGACACTGGGCAGCGCGTTCAGATTGCATGTCTGATCAGCCGCTCACGCTGACAGGCTATCTGGCCTACCTGCAGCACGAACGCAACTATTCACCCCACACCTCGGAAAACTATGCGCGTGACATCCGGCGCCTGTTCGAACTGGCCGGCAGTACAGCGCTGGGCGAACTGAAGAGCCACCACATCCGCCGCTATATCGCGCAACTGCACGGTAGCGGTCTGTCCGGACGCTCGCTGGCACGCTTGCTGTCATCCTGGCGCGGTTTCTACAACTACCTGATGCGCGACCACGGCTGCCCCGGAAATCCCTGCGTCGGACTGCGTGCGCCCAAGTCGCCCAAGACATTGCCGCATGCACTGTCACCGGATGAAGCGGTACAGCTGGTCGAGATGAAGGTGGAGACAGCGCTGGATACGCGCGACAAAGCGATGTTCGAGCTGCTCTACTCTTCCGGCTTGCGTCTGGCCGAGCTGATCAGTCTCGATCTATCCACCATGCAGGATACCCTGCACTCGAACGAAGTACGCGTCACCGGCAAAGGCAGCAAGACCCGCGTGGTGCCCGTTGGGCAAGCGGCTATCGCAGCGCTCAAGGCATGGATGCAAGTGCGCGAGCAAGTCGCCAAGCAAGATGAGGTCGCATTGTTTGTCGGCACGCGCGGCGCGCGCATCTCGCCGCGCAGTGTCGAGATGCAACTGCAGAAATGGGCGGTCAAGCAGGGGCTCAACCGCAAGGTGTATCCGCACATGCTGCGCCATTCTTTTGCGACGCATGTGCTGCAATCGTCTGGCGACCTGCGCGCGGTGCAGGAGATGCTGGGCCACGCCAGCATCTCCACCACGCAGGTCTACACCCACCTCGATTTTCAATACCTGGCCAAGATCTACGACAGCGCGCATCCGCGCGCCAAGAAGAAAGGCTGAGAGAGGCGGGCAGAGAGCCCACCCGAAACATCAACGCTGTGCGACGACGTCCAGACCGGCCTCGACCCAGGCACTGGTTCCGCCCTGCACGTTGACCACTTGGGTGAAACCCGCTTCCTGCAGCATCGCCACTGCTTGTGCGGAACGTCGCCCGGAACGACAGATCACCGCAACCGGTTGGTCCTTGAATGCTGCCAGCTCCTGCAGGCGACTCTCCACTTGCCCCAACGGCAACAGCTTCGCGTTCACGGCATGCACTGCCGCATATTCGCTGGGCTCGCGCACGTCCAGCAGCAATGCGCCCTGGCTGACCATGCTTTGCGCGGTCTTCACATCCACACCCTGACTGGCCTGCAATTGCTGCATCGCCACCATCAAGCCCAACACTGCGGTGATAACCCAAAGTATCTTGTTCTTCATGCTCGCCTCAGCTCAAACGATGGGCAGGGAAGCCGCTCTGCACCCAAGCCATCATCCCGCCACGCAGGTTGAAGACATTGGAAAAACCCTGCTGTTGCAGGAACATGCAAGCCTGCGCCGAACGCGCGCCACTGCGGCAGACCATGATCAGCTTCTCGGACTTGTCCAATTCGCCCACCTTCACCGGCAGCGTATGCAAGGGCAGCGCCTCGGCCTTGGGCACCGTGCCCTGAGCGATCTCTTCCATCTGGCGCACGTCGATCACACGCATCTTGTGACCGTCTTCTTCCACCCATTGCGCAAACTGCTGCGCGTCGATCTCCTTAACGTTCATACCAAACATATTGAGGCCTCCTTGATTCAGCAAGGCGCGCATATTAGCATGTTCTAATATTATGGCAACGTTACTGGGAGTGGGGTTTTGGGATCACTCAAGCCGTTCGTCCTGATTACCAGCGACTTGCCCGCTTGCGAGCTTAGTCGATTGGTTAGTAGTTCCATCAGTAGGCCTAAGGCCGTATCGAAGGATGGGCGTAGCCCGCCAATTCTGAACTGCTAAGTCCAAACCGGCGGGGGTTGCCCACAGCAAGGAACCCGTTATACAGACCCTGATTCGCGGCAAGTGTTCGGGTCTGTGCGGCGAACTCCTTGCTCAGCCCGAATGCCTTGCGTCCTGTGGATTTTGTCCACAGGAACATCCCAGCACGAGGATGTAGAGG
>VMTA01000028.1 GCA_013791855.1 Sideroxydans sp. | reverse complement strand
TTCCGCCTCGATCCGTATTCCGTACGTTTCCAGCCCGAAAGCCCGTCGTATCGAAGCGCGCTTCCCGGACCCGGCTGCCAACCCGTACCTGTGCTTCGCTGCACTGCTGATGGCTGGCCTGGACGGCATCCAGAACAAGATCCACCCTGGCGATCCTGCTGACAAGAACCTGTACGACCTGCCGCCGGAAGAAGATGCAAAGATCCCGACCGTGGCAGCTGGTCTGGACGAGGCATTGGCAGCACTGGACAAGGACCGCGAGTTCCTGACCCGCGGTGGCGTGTTCTCCAGCGACTTCATCGACGCATTCATCGCGTTGAAGATGGACGAAGTGAACAAGATCCGCATGACCACTCATCCGGTCGAGTTCGACATGTACTACAGCATCTAAGTCGCTCCGCGACTTGCTGCAAATAAACGGAGCCCTTGCGGCTCCGTTTGTTTTTGGAGGGCGGTTTGTCTCACCACTATCCTTACCCTATACTCCCCCCATCGAATTTCGAGGACACACCATGAAGCCAACCCGCATGCTGTTGTTGTGCGTCGTGTTCACTGCCAGCACCGCCGCCCACGCGGAGATCTACAAACGCGTCGACAAAGAAGGCCGCGTCACTTATTCCAGCGAGCCGCTCAAGGGCGCACAGAAGCTGAAGCTGGAGCCTTTGCCGACCATGCCCCCGCCCAGAGCGGCTGCCAAAGAACGCAATCGCGAAGTTGGCAGCGAGGAGTCTGCTTTCCCGCGCGTGGACAATGCGACGCAAAAGCGTCGTGACGATAAGCGCCTGCGCATCCTCGAGGACGAGATGGCCAGCGAACGTCAGGCACTGGAAGATGCCCGCACGCAATTGAAAGTGGCCGAAGATACACCGCAGATCTACACCGGCGCAGACGGCAAGACCTACCGCAACATGGCGAAGTACGAAGAGAGCGTGCAAGCCGCGCAGGAGAACGTCCGGATGCATGAGAACAACCTCCGGGCGATACAGACCGAGATCGATAATCTCAAGTGATCTGACGCTGGCATGTTTTCTGCTCTTTGTTTGACATGACCAGCGCCCCGCTCCCCACACTGGACTTTCTGTCGACCGCCGTGATGCTGCTCGACGATCAGTCGCGCATCGCGTATCTGAATCCGGCGGCGGAGCATCTGTTCGCGGTGAGCCACAGCAACCTCGTCGGCCATCCGCTGCAATTCGCATTCACCCACACCGAGCAATTGTTCAGCGCGATCCAATCCGCGCTGGCCAACCGCTCGGCGCACATCGAACATGACCTGCTGCTGGGCACGCATACACATTCGCAGAAACTGCATCTGAGCTGCACTGTCACCACATTGCAGCTGCCGCAATATGCACTGTTGCTGGAATTCCACACCATCGAAAGACCGCTCAAGTTGGCGCGCGAGGAGCAGATGCTCGACCAGACGCAGGCCAATCGCATGCTGTTGCGCAATCTGGCGCACGAGATCAAGAACCCGCTGGGCGGCATCCGCGGTGCGGCGCAATTGCTGGAGCAGGAGCTGGAAAAACCGGCGCTGCGCGAATACACGCAGGTGGTGATCCAGGAGGCGGACCGTTTGCGTTCGCTGATGGAGAATCTGCTCACGCCGCAGCACACGCCCCATTTCAGTGCATTGAATATCCATGAAGTGCTGGAGCGCGTGCGCAGTGTGGTGATGGCCGAGCTGCCCGAGAGTCTGCACATCCAGCGCGACTACGACTTGAGTCTGCCCGATCTCGACGGCGACAAGGCGCTGTTGATCCAGGTGATATTGAACATCGTGCGCAATGCCGCACAGGCGATGCAGGGACAGGGAACGATCATCCTGCGCACGCGCATCTCGCGTCAGGTCACGCTGATGAAGAAGCGCCACCGGCTGGCCATTTCGGTACAGATCATCGATGACGGCCCCGGCATCCCGCATCACCTGCAAGACAAGATCTTCTATCCGCTCGTCTCGGGACGGGCAGACGGACACGGCCTCGGCCTGACGCTGGCGCAGGACTTCGTCAGCCAGCATCAGGGCAGTATCGAATTCGACAGCGAACCGGGGCGGACCTGCTTCACGGTCATGCTGCCGCTCACTTCCATGGAAAAACAATAATGAGCAAACCTGTCTGGATCATCGACGACGACCGTTCCATCCGCTGGGTGCTGGAAAAAGCCCTTGCCCGCGAGGAGATCGAATACAAGAGTTTCGCCTCGGCCGACGAAGCACTGGCCGAGTTGCCGAACAGTCAGCCGCAGATGGTGATCAGCGACATCCGCATGCCGGGCAGTTCCGGCCTGGATCTGTTGCAGACCTTGCGCAACGACTATCCCGCGCTGCCGGTCATCATCATGACCGCGTATTCCGATCTGGAAAGCGCGGTGTCCTCGTTCCAGGGCGGTGCGTTCGAGTATCTGCCCAAGCCTTTCGATGTGAACCATGCGGTCGAATTGATCCGCCGCGCGCTGGCACAGAGTCAGCGCAAACAAAGCAACGGCGTCGAGAGCACCGATGCGCCTGACATCCTCGGCCATGCGCCGGCGATGCAGGAAGTGTTCCGCGCCATCGGCCGTCTCGCCCAATCCAATGCCACCGTGCTCATCACCGGCGAATCAGGCACCGGCAAGGAATTGGTGGCACAGGCACTGCATCGGCACAGCCTGCGTGCCGACATGCCTTTCGTCGCGATCAACACCGCCGCCATCCCCAAGGACCTGCTGGAGTCGGAGCTGTTCGGTCACGAGAAAGGCGCGTTCACCGGCGCCAACACCACGCGCCATGGCCGCTTCGAGCAGGCCGAAGGCGGCACGCTGTTCCTCGACGAGATCGGCGACATGCCTGCCGAGTTGCAGACGCGTCTACTGCGCGTGCTGTCGGACGGCAACTACTACCGCGTCGGCGGCCACCAGCCGATCAAAGCCAACGTGCGCATCATCGCGGCCACCCACCAGAATCTGAACGAGCGCGTGAAGCAGGGTCTGTTCCGAGAAGACTTGTTCCACCGTTTGAACGTGATCCGTCTGCGCCTGCCGCCGTTGCGCGAACGCCGCGAGGACATCCCGCTGCTGGCGAAATATTTCCTGCAAAAGAGCGCTAAAGAGTTGGGCGGGGAACAGAAGGTATTGAGCGAAGCCGCGCTGACGTTCCTCTCCGCGCAAGACATCCCCGGCAACGTGCGCCAACTGGAGAACCTGTGTCACTGGCTCACGGTGATGACACCGACCCAGCAAGTGGAGATCGCCGACCTGCCCGCGGAATGGCGTGAGGCATCACCGGCTGCTTCAGCTGGCGGTGATTGGCACACCTTGCTGGCGCAGCAGGCCGCACAGATGCTGCAACGCGGTGAACCCAACATCCTCGACACGCTCACCAAGGAATTCGAGCGCACCTTGATCACGCAGGCACTGCAACACACCGGCGGACGTCGCATCGAGGCATCCACGCTGCTCGGCATGGGCCGCAACACGCTGACGCGCAAGATTCAGGAATTAGGGCTGGATGGTGACGAAGGTAAGGACTAACGCCAAACCTTGCTGATCGGTTCCGCGCGAACGCTCTCGTTCATGCCGGGCAGTCCGTACATCTGCAGGATGGTACGCAACACGTTGTAGTGATCGATACGCTGCGCATATTTCCCCGGCTTGACCATGGGGCCGACGAACAGCGTAACGATGCGATTCCCTTCCGACCCATCGTCCTCGTCGAATGTGACGATGAGCAGGCTGTTGTTGTCCATCGCCCACTGCGCATACCCCTCGATGTTCTGTTTCAACCATGCATCGCCTTGCGCGATGCTGCCGTCGTGCATGTCGTGGCGCTGGTCCGGTATCACCCAGGACACTTCGGGCAATTTCGAGAGATCCTGCGGAAAGGCGGTCAGCGGTTGATTCACTGCTGCGAGTTCCTTCCAGTTCGCCGCAGGATTATGTTTGCGCATATACGAACCATAACGGCACCCCGGGTAGCCGGCCCTCGGCATCGATTCCGAATAGCTGATGAAGCCCAGCCCTTTTGCCAGCAGCGCACTGGCGAGATTGTCACCGGACAGGTCGAGCGGGCAGGTATTGCTGCCGATGCCGCGTGTGCTGCCGGTGAACAAGGCCAGATAGTTGGGTTGACTGGGATGGGTGATGCCGTACGAATTGGTGAACAGCGCACCGCGTTGCGCCAGCGCGTTGATGTATGGCGCGTCGGGATTGCCGATGATCTTTGACCAGGATTTGTTTTCCTCGATCACGATGACGATATGGTCCGGCCTTGGCAAAGCGGTGGCCTGCACCTGCGCTGCCCCACAAAGCAGGAACAAGCCGGACACGAACCTCATCATCACTTCTGGCCGCCCGATGCAGGCTTCGGCGTTTCGTCCTGCACCTTTTTGCGTGTGCGGTTCTTGCTCGGATCGGCGAAACGGAAACGCCCCGCCAGCACACAACCTTTCATGCCGATGTCGCACGGCTGGTTCAGCACCTTCTGGCACTTGCCGTCTGCCTCGTGAGGGCAACCCCAGCCGCTCATGTCTGGACCCTCTTTAGACCTTCTTCACGAACTCGGTCTTCAACTGCATCGCGCCGATGCCGTCGATCTTGCAGTCGATATCGTGGTCGCCATCTACCAGACGGATGTTCTTCACCTTGGTACCGACCTTCACCACCGAGGACGAACCCTTGATCTTCAGGTCTTTGATCACGGTGATCGTGTCGCCGTCGTTCAACACCGTACCGAAAGCGTCCTTGAACACCTTCACCTCTTCAGTTGCCTCGGCTGCAGCCTTGGGCCATTCGTGCGCGCACTCGGGACAGACGTAGTTATCGCCGTCTTCGTAGGTGTATTCGGAGTTGCATAAGGGGCACTTCGGCAGATCTGACATATCGATTCCAATTTTGTTTGAAGAAATACTACTGCTATTACAACTTATAACCGCGATGCACCGCCACCACACCGCCGGTCATGTTGAAGTACTCGACCCGCTCCAGCCCTGCATCGACCATCATCTGCTTCAGTTCTTCCTGCCCCGGATGCATGCGGATGGATTCGGCGAGGTAGCGGTAGCTGTCGGCGTCGTTGGCGATGAGTTCGCCCATCTTGGGCAGCAGCTTGAAGGAATACAGGTCGTACATCTTCTCCAGCGGTTTGGCGACCTTGGAGAATTCCAGCACGATGACGCGCCCGCCCGGTTTGAGCACGCGTTTCATCTCGCGCAGGGCGGCGTCCTTGTGGGTGACGTTGCGCAGACCGAAGGCGATGCTGACGCAGTCGAAATAGTTGTCGGGGAAAGGCAGATGCTCGGCATCGCATTGCGCGGTGGGCGTCGGCGTACCGTTGTCTATCATGCGGTCGCGCCCGACGCGCAGCATGGCGTTGTTGATGTCGGTGAGGATGACCTGGCCGCTGCGGCCGACCTTCTTCAGGAACAGTTTGGACAGATCACCCGAGCCGCCCGCCACGTCCAGCACGCGCTGGCCTTCATGCACATTCGCCAGTCCGACCGCGAAAGGCTTCCACACGCGGTGCAGACCGACCGACATGAGGTCGTTCATGATGTCGTATTTGCTGGCGACGGAGGTGAACACGCCGGCGACTTTCTTCGCCTTCTCGTTCTCGTCGACAGTCTCGAAACCGAAATGTGTCTTGGCCATTTTCCTGCCTCCTATTTCGGGTCGCGCGAGGCGCCCGCTGCCTGCATCTTGTCCAGATATTCCTGCCACAGCGTCTGCTGGTTCTGCCCCAGCGTATAGAGCAGGTCCCAGTCGTACAGGCCGCTATCGTGGCCGTCGTCGAATTCCAGTTTCAGCGCGTAGCTGCCGGCCGGCTCCAGACCCTTGAGCACGACATTGCGCTTGCCGACCTGCAGAGTCTCCTGGCCCGGGCCGTGTCCGCGCACTTCGGCGGAAGGTGACTGCACGCGCAGAAACTCGGCTGGCAGGTTGAAGCGTGCGCCGTCGTCGAAGGCGATCTCCAGCGAGTTGGATTTCTGGTGCAGGACGATCTCTGTAGGTGTTGCGTTCATAGTGAGCGTATCTTCTTGAGCAATGCGGTGGTGGAGCGTTCATGCAGGAAGGGGATGCTGTGCACGCTGCCGCCCCACCCCTGCACTTCTGTTGCGCCGACGATGTTCTCGGGTTTCCAGTCGCCGCCCTTGACCAGTTTGTCGGGCTTGCAGGCGAGTATCAGATTCAGCGGCGTGTCCTCGTCGAACTGCACCACCAGACTCACCGATTCAAGCGCGGCCAGCACGGCCATGCGGTCGGCTTCGTTGTTGATGGGGCGGTCGTCGCCCTTGCCCTGGCGCTTCACCGAAGCGTCGCTGTTGACGCCAACAATGAGCGAACCACCCAGCGCGCGCGCCTGCGCGAGATAAGTGACATGGCCACGATGCAGCACGTCGAAACAGCCGTTGGTGAACACCACGGGATGCGGCAAAGCGGCGACCTTGGCGGCCAGCTCTTCAGCCGTGCACAGCTTGGTTTCGAATGCCGGAGTGGGATACATCACTGCATGTACTCGAACACGCGTACTACCTTTTTCACGCCACGCGTGGTGGCCGCGATCTCCGAGGCCGCATCGGCTTCGGAGCGAGTGACGATGCCCAGCAGATAGACCACGCCCGCCTCGGTGTAGACCTTGATGTGTTCGGGGCTGAAGGCTTTGCTTGCCAGGAAGCGGGTGCGCACATCACCGGAAACGCCGGAATCACTGCGGCGCACGCCGGTGTCGGCTGCCCGCGCCACATGCAGCTCGTTGGCGATGCCCTTGATCGGCGCGATGCCGCCCACGATGCGTTCTATGCCCTGCTTGGTCGCATCGTCCGGCACTTGGCCGGTGATCAGCGCAAAACGGTTAAAACAGGTGACGTTCACCTGGATGTTGCTGCGGTACTTGTCGGCGATACGCTGGCGTGAGGTGTATTCGATGTTGCGGTCATCCTGCACGGCGGCGGCGCTACGGCGCTCGATCTGCGGGTCGGTGATGCCCTGCGTCTGTGCACAGCCTTGCAGCAGCGCAAGAGCGAACAGTACGGCCACCAACCAGCGGCTGCGCATCACTCGCCCCCCAGTAACACGTGATCGATCACATCACACAGACAGTGCAGCATGAGCAAGTGCACCTCCTGGATGCGCGCCGTTCTCTCGGTCGGTACACACAGGTGGAAATCGCCTTCTTGCAGCATCGCACCCATCTGCCCGCCGTCGCGGCCGGTGAATGCGACGACGACCATGCCGCGCTCGTGCGCGGCTTCGATCGCTTCCACCACGTTGGGCGAACTGCCGCTGGTGGAGATGGCGAGCAGCACATCGCCTTCCATACCGAGCGCGCGCACCTGCTTGGAGAAAATCTGCTTGTAGTCGTAATCGTTGGCGATGGAAGTGAGCACCGAGCTGTCGGTGGTCAGCGCGATAGCCGGCAGACCGGGACGCTCGACCTCGAAGCGGTTGATCAGCTCGGCGGCGAAGTGCTGCGCATCGGCGGCGGACCCGCCGTTGCCGCAGGCCAGTATCTTGCCGTCATGCATCAGGCAGTTGACCATGGCCTGTGCCGCATCGGCGATCGGCTTGGCCAGCACCTTCTTGCTCTGGAGTTTGATCTCGGCGCTATCGTCGAAATGTTTGCTGACGCGTTTAGCGAGTGTCATGTATTGGATTTCTCGTTGGTGAACGGGTTTGATTTTACCCTAAAGCTGGAACGCATTCTTCAGCCACTCGACTCCTTCGCCGCCTTCGGCCGAGCTGAGCAGCACGGCATCGAAACGGCAAGGCGGTGTCGGCGAGACGGAAGAAAGATAATGTTGTGCGGCCAGTATGAGCTTGTTCTGCTTGCGCGCGTCGATGCTGGCCGCCGCACCGCCGAAATCGGAGCGGCTACGCATGCGCACTTCGGCGAACACCAGTGTGTCGCGATCTTTCAGGATCAGGTCGATCTCGCCGAAACGGCAGCGGTAGTTACTGTGCAGCAGTCGCAGGCCCTGACGCTGCAGATACTGCGCAGCTGTCTGTTCGGCCTGCGCGCCGGCCTTCATCCGATCACTCTTCCGGCACCGTGGTCGGCATGGGCGGTTGCGGCCCTTTCAGCGCGGCGTCCATCGTCATGCCCTGTCCGTTGCGCATGGTGGATTTCACGCCCTCGCGCTTGACGTAGCGCCCTTCCAACGTCAGCTTGCCAGTGACACCGTCCAGCGGCAGCGCATTGCTCGTATTGTGGTGGTACAGCACCTGCAACATGCGGTAGGCATCTATGCCCAGCGCGTACAGGCGTTCCATGTCCATGCTGTAGGGCGGTTCCACACGCGGGTAGACCATCACCGCCGGATGATCCGGCTGCATCACCCAGGGCATGTCATAGAAACGCACCTCGCCCAGATCGTAATTGACCAGATTGTTGCCGTTGCCGGTGAACACCTGCGACGTGGTGTAGACCGGGATATCGGCGAAGATATAGGGCCGGATGAGGCGAGCCTGATCCGGCTCTGCAGCCATGAACACCATGCTGCCCGCTTCACCACCCAGCAAGCGGATCTCCTCCGGGTCGCCTTCGTATACGATCTCGGGCCACAGCACCCCGCCGGTGCGTTGCCATTCTTCTTCGAAAGCCTGCGCCAGCCGTTTGGACAGTGCGCTATCGGTACGCACCACAGTGGCGGTGAGCAGGCCGGTGCTCGCCGCCCACTGCGCGGCCTGGCGTGCTTCGAGTTCCGGGGGCAGACCAAAGGAGTACAGCTGGTCGGTGCGCTCCATCTCCAGCACGTTGAGCGCGAGGGTCGGCACCGGCAGCGCCGGGTTCGCAGCCAATGCCGCGACGCCGTTACGGGTGAGCGGCCCGGCTACCGCGAGCGCGCCCTGCGCCAGCGCCAAGCGATACAGCGCGTCCACTTCGAACTTCTCGTCGCTGGCAGAATAGACCCGCACCGGCAATTCGTTCGGTTGCTGTTCCGCCGCAGACAGGAAGCCCAGCTGCAACGCCTCTGCGGCACGTCCGAACACGGGCGAGCGCAGCGGCAGGATCAATGCGATATGGTGTTCCGCGCCTTCTGCCAGACGGGGCAGGATAGGTTCGACGACCGGTTGTTCCATGTCGACCGTGCCGGTCTCGACAACGGGCGTTTCCACGGCGGGTTGCTCGGTCGATACTGCCGGCGCAGTGACCGGCGTTACGGATTGGGGTGGAGTGGCGCAGCCAAACACGCTCACGTATAGTGCGGCGATCAACAGACCGCGCAACCATTTCAACCCGGGGATACTCGTTTGCATAGCAAGACCAATCAAAAAATCGAACACGCATTATATGTAGTCGCCACCCCGATTGGAAATCTGAGCGACATTTCTTTGCGCGCGTTGGACATCCTGAACGGCGTAAACGTTGTCGCAGCCGAAGATACACGCAATTCGCGCCATCTTTTGCAGCATCACGGCATCAGCGACGCCAAGCTGCTTGCCGTCCATCAACATAACGAACGCGGCTCCGCAGACAAGGTCATCTCCCTGTTACAGGAAGGGCAAAGCATCGCGCTGGTGACCGATGCCGGCACCCCGGCGGTCAGCGACCCCGGTGCCGTGCTGGTGGAAGCCGTGATCGCAGCCGGATTCCGCGTCATCCCCATCCCCGGTGCGTCTGCGGTGGTCACGGCTCTTTCCGCCTCCGGTCTGATCAACCCGCATTTCATGTTCTACGGCTTCCTGCCCAACAAATCCGCCGCGCGCCGCGTCACGCTGCAATCGTTGGCGAACCAGACCTGCACACTGGCGTTCTATGAAGCCCCGCACCGCATCCTCGAATGCACGGCCGACCTGCAGGCCGTGTTCGGCGACGAGCGCGAGATCGTGTTCGCGCGCGAGATCACCAAGCTGTTCGAGAGCATCCATCGCTGCAAGCTGGGGGTCGCGCTGGACTGGCTGAACAGCGACCCGAACAACCAGCGCGGCGAGTTCGTGCTGCTGGTGTCGGGCGCGGCAGAGCGCACCGAGGAACTTGATGCGGAGGCAGAGCGGGTGCTCACATTGCTGCTGGAAGAACTGCCGCTCAAACAGGCCGTTCAGCTCGCCGTGCAGATCACCGGACAGAACAAGAACGCGCTCTACCAAAAGGCACTTTCCATCAAGTCCGCATAAGCACGCGGTTGTTATTCGCGTCCGGTTTGCTAAACTCGCTGCCCCGCACCACGATCCGATCTTTCGAGGACGTAATGATTCCCGCATCCAAATTCCTCCCTGTTCTGCTGGCGCTGACTCTGGCTGCCTGCGGCGGCGGTGACAAGAAAGCCGCCGCGCCCGCCGCCGGAGCCATGCCGCCGCCGCCCGAAGTCGAGGTCGTCACCATTGCGACCGGCAATGCCACTTACACGCGTGATCTGCCGGGCCGCGTGCAAGCCTTCCGCACCGCACAAGTGCGCGCCCGCGTGGATGGCGTGGTCGAACAGCGTCTGTTCAAGGAAGGCAGCGACGTGACCGAAGGCACGCAGTTGTTCCGCATCGATTCGCGCAGTTATCGCGCCGCCGCCGAAGCAGCCAATGCCGATGCCGCGCTGGCCTATCAGAATCTGGATCGCGCCAAGCGTCTGCTGGAGATCAAAGCCATCAGCCAGCAGGAATACGACCTGACATTGGCCAGAGCGGCACAGGCGCGCGCTGCGCTGGTGCGTGCGAATGAGGACGTCACCAATGCCGGCGTGCCCGCGCCCATCACCGGCCACATCGGACGCACCGAAGTGACCGAGGGTGCACTGGTCAGCAAGAGTGCCGCCACCCTGCTGGCGACCGTCGAACAGCTTGATCCGGTGTATGTGAATTTCTCGCAGTCGGCGACCGACCTGCTGCGTCTGCGTCAGGCGGTGGCGACCGGTGTGCTCAAGCGCGCCGACTCCACCGATGTCGAACTGATGCTGGAAGACGGCAGCATCTATCCCAAGACCGGCCGTATCTTCTTCACCGATCTGGCGGTCGATGCCAACACCGGCTCGATCTCCTTGCGCGCACAGTTCCCCAATCCGAAACGTGACCTGCTGCCCGGCATGTTCGTGCGCCTGCGCTTCCCCGAAGCCATGGCCGAGAACGCCATCCGCGTGCCGCAACGTGCGGTGCAGTCCGGTGCACAGGGCCAATTCGTGATGACCGTGGGCCCTGACGGCAAGGTCGCGCCGCGCCCGGTCACCACCAGCGGCATGGCCGGTGCGGACTTCGTCATCGCCTCCGGCCTCCAGCCGGGTGACCAAGTCATCGTCAACGGCCTGCAGAAGGCACGCCCTGGCACGGTCGTTAAACCGGTACCTGTGACGACCACGATGAAGTTGGAAAACCAGCTTTCCGCTGCGAAGTAAGCCGATATGCTCGCCCGCTTCTTCATTGACCGCCCCATCTTCGCCTGGGTCATCGCGCTGGTCATCCTGCTGGCCGGTGTGCTGGCCTTGCGCGGCCTGCCCGTCGCGCAATATCCGTCGGTCGCACCGCCTGCGCTGGCCGTCACCGTCACCTATCCCGGTGCCTCGGCGCAGGTGATCGAAGAGACCGTGGTCTCCCTGCTCGAGCAGGAGATGAACGGTATCGACAATCTGCTGTACATGGAATCCGCCGCCGAACTGGGTCGCGGCAGCATCACCCTAACCTTCCAGACCGGCACCGATCTCGACCTTGCTTCCGTTGAAACACAGAACCGCGTCAAACGCGCCGAGATCCGTCTGCCGGAAGAAGTACGCCGCATGGGTATCCGCGTGGCGAAATCGGCGCGCAACTACGTGATGATCGTTGCGCTCATCTCGCCCGACAAGAGCTTGGACAACGTGGCACTCGGCAGCTATGTCAGTGCCAACGTGCTGGACAGTGTGCAGCGCGTACCTGGCGTGGGCGAGGCACTGCTGTTCGGTACCGAATATTCGATGCGTTTGTGGCTGAAGCCAGAGAAGCTGCAAGCCTACGGTGTGTCGCCATCGGATATCTCGAAAGCAGTACGTGCGCAGAATTCGGAGCTAGCTGTGGGCGAGCTGGGCCAACTGCCCTCCGCCCCCGGTCAGGAGATGAATGCGGTGATCGTCACCCGCAGCCGCCTTTCCACACCGGAAGAGTTCGGCAACATCTTAGTGCGCACCAATGCCGATGGTTCCGCTTTGCGCGTGAAGGACATCGCCCGTGTCGAACTCGGCGCACAGGATTACTCCACCGCCGCCCGCATCGACGGTCAGCCGACCGCCGCCATCGCCATCCGCCTGACACCGGACGCCAACGCGCTGGATACCGTGAAAGCGGTGAAGGCGCGCATGGCCGAACTGGCGAAGTTCTTCCCGCAGGGTGTCGACTGGGTGGTGCCGTACGACACCTCCAAGTTCATCGAGATCTCCATCCAGGAAGTGCTAAAGAGCCTGGCCGAGGCGCTGCTACTGGTGTTCCTGGTGATGTATCTGTTCCTGGGCAACCTGCGCGCCACGCTGATCCCCACCATCGTGATCCCAATCGCGCTGGTCGGTGCACTGGTCGGTCTGTATCTGCTCGGTTACTCGATCAACGTGCTGACGCTGTTCGCCATGGTGCTCGCCATCGGTATCGTGGTGGACGATGCCATCGTGGTGGTGGAGAACGTCGAACGCATCATGACCAAGGAGAACTTGCCGCCGCGTGAAGCGACGCGCAAGGCGATGGATCAGATCATCGGCGCGATCATCGCCATCACACTGGTGCTGTCGGCGGTGTTCATCCCGATGTCGCTGTTTCCGGGATCGACAGGTGCGATCTATCGCCAGTTCGCGGTGACGCTGGTGCTGACCATGGGCTTCTCCGCGCTGATGGCGCTGACGTTGACGCCTGCGTTGTGCGCCTCGCTGCTCAAACACACCCCAGGCAAGGACGACCTGGTACCGAAGAGCGGTCCGTTGCACTGGTTCCATGATGCATTCGAGCGCTTGAGCCATCGCTATGTCGGCGTGGTCGGCAAGATCGTGCGCAAAGCTGCGCGTTATCTGCTGGTGTATGCCGCCATCCTCGTCGCCGTGGGCTGGATGTTCAGCAAGCTGCCGGGCAGCTTCCTGCCTTCCGAGGATCAGGGCTATTTCGTCAGCGTGATCCAGTTGCCGGCCGGTGCCACACGTGAACGCACACTCGACGTGCTGACACAGGTAGAGCAGTATTACCTCGGCCTGCCGGAAGTGGAGCACGTCATCGGCGTGGCCGGTTTCTCCTTCTTCGGCCGCGGTCAGAACGCCGCCATCACCTTCGTGCGCCTGAAGGACTGGAGCGAGCGCCCGGCCAAGGAAAGCGGCGCATCGGCACTGGCACAGAAAGCCAATATGATGCTGTTCCGCATCAAGCAGGCGATGATCTTCGCCATCAATCCGCCGCCCATCCCCGAGCTGGCAGCGGCGGGCGGTTTCGACTTCCGCCTGCAAGACCGTGGCGGATTGGGGCGCGACAAGTTGCTGGAGGCACGCAACATGGCACTGGGTATGGCGATGCAGAACCCCGCACTGGCTGGCGTGCGCCCCGAAGGTCAGGAAGCCGGTCCGCAACTGTTCCTCGATGTGGACCGCATCAAGGCCGAAGCCTTGGGCGTTTCCATCACCGACCTGAACGAGACGCTGCAATCGCTGCTGGGCACGGTGTACATCAATGACTTCGTGCGTCAGGGCCGCGTGCTGCGCGTGCAGATGCAGGCCGAGGCCGACACCCGCCGCACGCCTGACGACATCCTCAACATCTCCATCCGCAACAAACAGGGTGGCATGGTGCCGCTGTCCGCTATCGCCAAAGCGAGCTGGATCAGCGGTTCGCCCAAGCTGGACCGTTACAACGGCCTGCCCGCGATGAAGATCGCCGGTGGTCCCGCGCCGGGACGCAGTTCCGGTGAAGCGATGCAGGCGATGCAGGAGATCGCCGCCAAACTGCCGCCGGGCTTCGGCTTCGAATGGTCGGGTACGGCACGCGAGGAAGAGCAGTCCGGCGCGCAATCCACACTGCTATTCGCAATCTCCATCGTAGTGGTGTTCCTGTGTCTGGCCGCGCTGTACGAGAGCTGGTCCATCCCGTTCGCGGTGATGCTGGCCGTGCCGCTGGGTGTATTCGGTGCGCTGCTGGCGGTGACGCTGCGTGACCTGCCGAACGACGTGTATTTCAAAGTCGGCCTGATCGCCATCATCGGCCTGTCGGCCAAGAACGCCATCCTGATCATCGAATTCGCACGCAGGTTGCAGGACGACGGTATGAACCTGATCGACGCCACGCTGGAAGCTTGCCGTCTGCGCTTCCGACCCATCCTGATGACCTCGTTCGCCTTCATGGCCGGTGTGTTGCCGCTCGCCCTTTCTACCGGTGCGGGCGCGCAGAGCCGCCATGCCATCGGCACCGGCGTGATCGGTGGCATGTTCACCGCCACGCTGTTCGCCGTGTTCCTGGTGCCGGTGTTCTTCGTTATCGTGCGCCGCTTCTTCCCCGGCCATTCGCGCAAGCACCTCGATTAGATAGACCACCATCGTGCCGTGGCATACACTGCTCGCGGCACCGGAACGATGCGTTCGATCACTATGCGATGGCTTCGTTTCCCCAATGGAAGTGCACCCTCGCTGAAGGGAGTCACCGCAATGAGCACACTGGCAACACCATCCCGCTTCTTGCACTGCGGCGCTACCGCACTCCTGCCCATTTTCTTTGCCGCGTCCAGCGCAACTTCTATTGCATCCGAAATCCCGGATTCGCACAATCCCGGGAATGCAACACAGGTGAGCACTGTCCCACCCACCCCGGATATCCAACCCGCAGGCGGGATATTTATTGAACGTAACATCGCGATATTTGCCGGCAGTGCCCAGCTTGCCGACGCGCACATCACGACCACCTACCAATGTTTCATTTGCACATTGACGAGTGGCAGTCAGGATTTCCAGTTCGAGAAAGGCAATATCTCCGGGATCCGTGCCGAGCAGTGGGGTAAATATTTTGGAGTGGCATTTGAATTGAGCTCGACCAGCAATATTCCTTCCACCTTCAATGTGAATGGTGCCTCGGCCATCATCGGCCTGAACTCCGCGTCCATCATCCCGATGTTGAGGGCGCCTTTCTTCGTCACGGATTCCGCACCCGGCGGAAGACTCAATCTGTATGGTGGCCTAGGACTGGATTTCATCTCATGGATCAGCATGGAGATCTCCATGCCGGGACAACCGCCCCTTTCTGCACACCTTACCGGCAAACATAACACTGCGTCTCCGGGCACAATATTCCTTGCAGGTGCTTCCTGGGATTTCTCACCCTGGATCGTTTTTGCGGAATATCGCTCGCTCGAGACCCGGATCACTTATGACGGCGCGATCAACAACTTCGGTCTGGCAGCGGTCAGGACAGCCGATATCCCTATCCACATGACCCAAACGATCGCCGGGATCAAATACCGATTTTGAACCGTTGCGGTTCAATGGTAACTTCCGTCATCTGATCCTTTCACCAGCTCCCTATTTCGGACACAAGCACATGGAAATCACCCTCACCCGCCCCGACGACTGGCACTTGCACCTGCGCGACGACGCGCTGATGGCCTCAGTCCTGCCCGACACCGCGCGCCAGTTCGCGCGCGCCATCGTCATGCCCAATCTGCGCCCGCCTGTGACAACAACAGAACAGGCCGTCGCCTATCGCGAACGTATCCTCAAAGCACTGCCAGCAGGCATGCAGTTCGATCCGCTGATGACCTTGTACCTGACCGACATCACCAGCTCCGACGAGGTCAGGAAGGCCAAAGCCAGCGGCATCGTGCATGCCGTGAAGCTTTATCCGGCCGGTGCCACCACCAACTCCGACGCGGGCGTGACCGACCTGCGCAAGACCTACGCCGCGCTGGAAGCCATGCAGGCATGCGGTATGCCGCTGCTGGTGCACGGCGAAGTCACCAGCCCCGACATCGACATCTTCGACCGCGAAGCCATGTTCATCGAGCGCGTCATGCAGCCGCTGCTCAAAGACCTGCCCGGATTGCGCGTGGTGTTCGAACACATCACCACCAAAGATGCCGCCGAATTCGTGAGCAGCGCACCGGATACCATCGCCGCCACCCTCACCCCGCAACACCTGCTCTACAACCGCAACGCCATGCTGGTCGGCGGCATCCGCCCGCATTATTACTGCCTGCCCATCCTCAAGCGCGAGACGCACCGCGAGGCTCTGGTCAAAGCCGCCACCAGCGGCAGCAAGAAATTTTTCCTCGGCACCGACAGCGCCCCGCACGCGCAGCACACCAAAGAGAACGCCTGCGGCTGCGCCGGTTGCTACAGCGCACACAGCGCCATCGAACTGTATGCCGAAGCGTTCGAGAACGCGGGCGCGCTGGACAAGCTGGAAGGTTTTGCGAGTTTCTATGGGGCGGATTTCTACGATCTGCCTCGCAATACAGAGAAGGTCACGCTATGCAAGGAAGAGTGGCTAGTGCCTGCGTCGGTAGGATTTGGGGAGCATCAGCTGGTGCCGTTGAGGGCGGGGGAGCAGATGAAGTGGAAGTTGCTTTGAAAAAGCCAGCTTCACGTGGAGCGCAATAATTGAAGCGCTTTGCAGCAATTTATAAACCTCCGGTGCAATGCCCGTTGGCTATTGCGCCCGCTTTACAATGTCTGCTCAGTTTCGGGAGAATGAGATGGAACGCAAGGTAGGCGCCAAAAGATCCGCGAAGAAAGTCGCATCGCCCAGTGACGGCAGCCAAAGGGATGCAATCATCCTCAATGCGCTGGTCGATTCCTTGCACACGATCTTCGAGACGATGATGAATACCAAGGTGGAGATGGGCGCGCCTATCCCCAAACCTGCAAACACTGTGCAGAGCGGTGTATCCGCCTTGATCGGCATGAATGCTCATCAAGCGCGCGGCAGTGTGGCAATCACCTTGCCGATGCCTGCGCTGAACGAGATCTCGCGCAAGCTGCTCGGCGAGGAAGTCACGGCTATAGATATGGATGCGGCGGGTCTGGCAGGCGAGCTTTCCAACATGCTGGCGGGTGTGGCGAAGCGCATCCTGTCCGAACAGGGCATGGAGTTCGATATGCAGACTCCGCAGATGATGCACGGCGACGGTCACGAGATCGAACATCATCATGACGGACAGACCATGCTGTTACCGGTGAACATGAACGGTCACGAATTCTTCATCGAACTGAATTTTGTGTGAGAACCTGGCTATGCCGCTTTCCAACTACCTCGATACCTCCCCTGTCATAGGAGACAAGGTCTTCCTGCATCCTTCCTGC
Organism: Sideroxydans sp.; assembly: GCA_013791855.1. GTDB lineage: Bacteria > Pseudomonadota > Gammaproteobacteria > Burkholderiales > Gallionellaceae > Sideroxyarcus. The sequence continues at coordinate 15,612 of VMTA01000028.1, read as the reverse complement.
CAGGTCATCGGCGATGTGAAGATCGGCGAGGACAGTTCCGTCTGGTGCAACACGGTGTTGCGCGGCGATGTGAACCGCATCGTGATCGGGCGCGGCTCGAACGTGCAGGACCTGACCATGGGCCATGTGTCGCACAAGACCGCCGAGAAACCGGATGGCTCGCCGCTCATCATCGGCGACTACGTGACGGTGGGCCACTCGGTGATCCTCCACGGCTGCCGCATCGGTAACGAGTGCCTGATCGGCATGGGCTCCATCATCATGGACGATGTGGTGATCCCCGATCATGTGATGGTGGGCGCGGGCAGCCTGATCTCGCCTGGCAAGACGCTGCAAGGCGGCATGTTGTACATGGGCCGGCCGGCCAAGGCGGTACGCGCACTGACCGATGAAGAGATCGAATATCTGCGCTATTCCGCCGAACATTACATGCGTGTGAAGGACAATTATTTGAAGAGCGAGGTTTCCTGAGATGTTCGGCGACGACATCTCATTCAGGATAGAGCGCGAACTCGAGCTTGAGATCAAGCGCAAATGCCTCATCCTGAATCTGGACTTCAACGATGATGTGGCGATGCATGGCTTCGCACACGATGTGCTGAGCCATCTTGATCGCTATGGCAAAGCCGCCGCCGACGGCGACATGCAGGCCCGCATCAAGATCGAGCTGTATGGCATGGCGGTGTTGATGCACAAGAGCAACGCGGCTAATTTCGGTGCCGGTTACATGACACAACTGGATGCGCTGTCGGAACGCGAATCGGCATGGGTGAGGATCGCGCGGGCGATCTGGAGCGAATTGGAAAGACGCAGCACGATGAATGAAGCAAGGAATGAGCAGGCATGAAGATGGATAACGACGAGAAGCTGCTGCGCGGCCAGATCAATCTAGAGACGGCGCAGATCGCCTGGCGGGAGCTGCAACGCTTCTTTGCCAGCGGTGCGACAGTGTTCGTCGGGCCTGAGCTTGATCTGGTAGAAGTGGCCTACCAAATCGCAAAGGACAATGCGGCGCAAGTCGCGGAGTGGATGGAGCACGGCCAGATCGCCCGAGTCACCGATGCGCAGGCTTTGGCCTGGCATGAGGCCGACACCATAGTGTGGGCCGTCGTCGCAAGACCATATGTTTTGATCCAGGAGAACCGCTATGTATCACATAGTTGAGAGCGAGAAGAGTTTCGAACAAGCAGCTGCCGATCTTGAAGCAGCGGTGAAGAAGCACGGCTTCGGCGTGCTGCATGTGCACGACATCGGCAACACGCTGCGCGGCAAAGGCGTGGCGTTCGAGCCGCAGTGCCGCGTGTTCGAAGTGTGCAATCCTGTGCAGGCTTCGAAGGTGATGGCGGCGGACATGCGCCTGAACATGGCGCTACCCTGCCGCATCTCGGTCTATACCGAAGGCGGCAAGACGCACATCGGCATGATCAAACCCGCCGCCATCCTCGCTTCGCTTTCGCAGGACCCGGCGCTCGCCGTGGTTGCACAGGAAGTGGAACAGCAAACGATACAAATGATCAACGAATCGAAGTAGCCGAACTTACTTCGCTTTCTTCAGTGCCGCCTCAATACGGTCGGCGAGGGTCTTCAGCACCTTGATGCGCGCGAAGTATTTGTCGTTCGCTTCGACCAGCGTCCAAGGGGCGATCTCGGTGCTGGTTCTGTCCACCATGTCGCACACCGCGTGCTCGTAGGCGTCCCATTTCTCGCGATTGCGCCAGTCTTCCTCGGTGATCTTGAAGCGCTTGAAACCGATCTTTTCGCGTTCCTTGAAACGTCTCAACTGCTCATCTTTGGTGATCGCCAGCCAGAATTTGACCACCACGATGTTGTGGCGCGCGAGTTGCGATTCGAAATCGTTGATCTCGCTGTAAGCGCGCATCCAGTCTGATTCGGAACAGAACTTCTCAACCCGCTCGACCAGCACGCGACCATACCAGGAACGGTCGAAGATGGTGAGACGGCCGCGTCGTGGCACATGCCGCCAGAAGCGCCACAGATAGGGTTGAGCGCGCTCTTCCTCGGTCGGTGCGGCGATGGGGATGATGTTGTATTGACGCGCGTCCAGCGCGCTGGTGATACGGCGCACTGCACCGCCTTTGCCTGCCGCATCGTTGCCCTCGAACATGGCGACGACCGTGATCTTGCTGAATTTTGGCGAGCGGGTCAGGATGGCGAGCCTGCCCTGATGCTTCTCCAGTTCGGCCTCGTATTTCTTCTTGTCCAGCTTCTGCTTCATATCCAGCGTCTTCAGCACGTTCAGCTTGTCGAGGGACGACATGGGCAGCGGCGCGGTGACGTCCGTCGCCTTTTTTGCGACATGCTTCAGACGTTTGGTGATCACGTCGAGAATGATCTTGCCCACGGTGAGGCTGCGATAGCGCGGGTCGTAACCCTCAACGATGGTCCATGGCGCGTCGGCGGTACTGGTATGGCGGATGACGCGTTCATTCACCGCGTTGAACTTGTCGTACAAATTGTAGTGCTCCCAATCCCGCTTGGTCACACGCCAGCGCGTTTTGGGAGCCTTCTCCAGCGACTTGAGTCGCTTCTGCTGTTTCTCCTTGGACAGGTGCATCCAGAATTTGAGTACCACCGCGCCCTCGTCCACCAGCATCTTTTCCAGACGTTTGGCACGCTCCAGACTTTGGTCCAACTCGGCGTTCTTGGTCACACCGCGCACACGGTTGAGGATGGGCCAGGTGTACCAGGAACCGAGGAAGATGCCGATACGCCCTTTCGGCGGCAGCTCACGCCAGAAGCGCCACATCATCGGGCGGTCGAGCTCTTCGTCGGAGGGTTCGCCCATGCCGTGCGTCTGCAGGAAACGCGGGTCCATCCATTCATTGAGCAGGTTCACGGTCTCGCCGCGTCCCGCACCGTCCACCCCGCCGATCAGGATGACCACCGGGAATTTGGATTGCTTCGCCAGTTCCATCTGCGCTTCCAGCAGCGCTTCGCGCAGCTTGGGTACTTCGGCGTCATAGGTGGCTTTGTCTATCTTGTGTCCGAGCTCGGCGGATTCAAACATGATCGTCTCCTTTGATTCACAGGCTTTCCGGTGCGATCACCAGTTTGAGGCTGGTCTGATAATCGCCTTCGTTCGTTTTGCGCACCAGCCACCACACCGCACCTTTCTTGACGCTGAAACCGGCGTTTGAATCCGCCAGCAATCGGGCGGCGATCTGTCCCAGTGTGGGCTGGTGGCCGACCACCAGCACCGTCCCTTCGGCATCCGGCCAACCAACAGCGTCCAGCACATTCTGCGGCGTGGCGGATGTGCCCAGTGCGGCATCGGTGATGAAGTGTTTGGTGAGGGCAAGTGCGGTCTGTTGTGTGCGCTTGGCCGGGCTGACCAGGATGCGGGTGTGCTCGGGCAATCGTTCGCGTAGGAAGGCGGCCATCTTGTCGGCTTGCTTGCGCCCTTTGCCGGTCAATTCGCGTTCGAGATCGGGCGTTCCATCTTCTGCCTCGGCATGCCGCCAAAGTATCAGTTCCATGCTGCCTCTCCCGAAATATTACAATCGTGTCAGCAGGATATACCGTCTATACTGTTTTTGCCATCACACAACTGGAGGCTTCAACATGGTCACATCCGCTACAAAGAAAGCTACACCGGCCGCACGCAAACCTGCCGCTGCTGCGCGCAGAACACCAAGCACGACACGCAAAGCCGCTGCTGTAAAACCGGCTGCCAAGCCCGCAGCCAAACCGATGAAGAAAGTCGCCGCGCCCAAGAAGGTGAAAGTCGTGCGCGACAGCTTCAGCATGCCGCAGGATGATTACGCTTTGATCGCGAAGTTGAAAGAGAAGGCGCAGGCAGCGGGCATGCAGGTGAAGAAGAGCGCGCTGTTGCGCGCCGGCCTGCAGTTGCTGGATAAGAGCAGTGCGCTGCAATTGAAGCGCGTGCTCTCCGGCCTGACGCCGATCAAGACCGGCCGGCCGAAGAAACACTAGGCGGCTTCGTCGCTCGGAGTTGGCGTCTGTCCCAACAGGGCAGCCAACTCGACTTGGGCGTTGACCGATTTGCTGCGATTCGGTTTCTTGCGATGCCAGAAACCGTTGCAGTCCATCTCCCATGCCTGATGGTTGTCCTTCAGGTAGATGTTCAGTCCTTCATCCAGCACACGCTTCTTCAGCTTCTTGTCGAGGATGGGGAAACAAGCCTCGATACGGCGGAAGAAGTTGCGGTCCATCCAGTCGGCACTGGCGAGATAGATGTCTTCCTTGCCGCCGTTGCGGAAGTAGAAGATGCGGGTGTGCTCCAGGAAGCGTCCGATGATGGAGCGCACCTGGATGTTCTCCGACAGTCCTTTCACGCCGGGCCGCAACGCGCATACCCCGCGCACGATCAGGTCGACTTTCACACCCGCTTGCGAAGCCTCGTACAAGGTGTTGATGGTCTCCGGTTCCAGCAGGGCATTCATCTTGGCAATGACGTGCGCCGGTTTGCCCTCCTTAGCCAGCGCGATCTCGTTGCGGATAGATTCCAGCACCTTGCTGTGCAGAGTGAACGGCGATTGCCACAGATGTTTGAGCTTGCTCGCCTTGCCCAGACCGGTGAGTTGCACGAATATCTCGTTCACATCACTGCACATGTCCTCGTCGCAAGTGAACAGTCCGAAATCGGTATACAGACGTGCCGTGCGCGGATGATAGTTGCCGGTGCCCAGATGCACATAGCGACGCAGGCCGCCTTCTTCGCGGCGCACCACCATCAGCATCTTGGCATGCGTCTTGTGACCGACCACGCCGTATACGACGTGCGCGCCGACCAGTTCCAGCCGCGATGCCCAAGTAATGTTTGCCTCTTCGTCGAAGCGTGCCAGCAGCTCGACCACGACGGTCACTTCCTTGCCGCGTTTAGCCGCGGCGATCAACGCTTCCATCAGCTCGGAATCGGTACCGGTGCGGTACACCGTTTGTTTGATCGCCACCACATCGGGATCGGCGGCGGCCTGCTGGATGAAGTCGATCACCGGGCGGAACGATTGGTAGGGATGGTGCAGCAATACGTCACCCTTGCGGATCACCTTGAACATGTCCGCACCCTTCTTTTTCAGCAGGGGCGGCATGCCGGGCACGAACGGCGGGAACTTGAGGTCGGGCCGTTCCACCTTGTCGGGAATGCCCATCAGACGCACCAAGTTCACCGGACCATGCACGCGATACAGGTCGTCGCTATTCAGCTCGAACTGCTGCAACAGGAAGTCCGCCAGTTCGGGCGGACAGTTGTCGGCCACTTCCAGCCGCACCGCATCGCCGAAATGGCGCTGCGGCAATTCACCCTGCAGGCTGATGCGCAGGTTCTTCACTTCTTCCTCGTCCACGAACAGGTCGCTGTTGCGGGTGACGCGGAACTGGTAGCAGCCCTTCACTTCCATGCCGGAGAACAGCTCGCCCACGTGCGCATGCAGGATGGAAGACAGGAACACGAAACCGTGCGGGCAGCCCGCGATCTCCGGCGGCATGAGAATGGCGCGCGGCAGCACGCGCGGCGCCTGCACGATGGCCTTGGCGGAATTGCGGCCAAAGGCATCCTTGCCCTGCAGCTCGACGGCGAAGTTCAAACTCTTGTTGAGCACGCGCGGGAAGGGATGCGCCGGGTCGAGTCCGATCGGAGTGAGCACCGGCATCACTTCGCGCAGGAAGAAATCCTTCACCCACGCCTGCTGGGTGGGATTCCAGTGCGTACGACGCAGGAACTTGATGCCCTGCGCGGCCAGCGCGGGCACCAGTTCTTCGTTGAACAACTGGTACTGGCGCGCGATCAACTGGTGCGTGGGATCGAACAGGCGCTTGAGTATCTGCGTGGCTTCCAGTCCGTCGGCACCCGCGGCGATACCACCCAGCTTGACCTGTTCTTTCAGGCCGGCGACGCGTATCTCGAAGAACTCGTCCAGATTGCTGCTGACGATGCACAGGTACTTAAGGCGTTCCAGCAGCTGCACCGCGGGGTCTTCCGCCTGTGCCAAGACGCGCCGGTTGAACTCGAGCAGCCCGAGTTCCCGGTTGAGGAAATTCTGCGCTGTGTAGGTTTTGGCCAATCTCAGTTTTTTGGCGGCACGAAGCCCTGCGGCATCTGCGCTTCCCCGCCGAAGAAGTAATTCTCCATCTGCTGGGCCAGATACTGGCGCGCCTTGATGTCCGCCAGATTGAGCCGGTTCTCGTTCACCAGCATGGTCTGGAACTTGATCCAGCCCTGCCAAGCTTCCTTCGACACGTTGTCGAATATGCGTTGTCCCAGCGGGCCCGGATAGGTCGGGCGCTCCAGCCCTTCCGCTTCGCGGCCCAGTTTCACGCATTGCACCATTCTTGTCATTTGTCGTCTCCATAACCGGTTGATATTAGGCGCGCAATGTTACACGCCGATGAAACAAAGCATCTCATTTCAGGTTCTTTACGAATACTTTTGAGCGGCGCTGGTAGTTGTACAAGGCCTTCTTCTCCTTAGGCAACTGATTGACGTCGGCTTCCTTGAAGCCGCGCTCGATGAACCAGTGTGCAGTACGCGTGGTCAGCACGAACAACTTCTTCATACCCTGACTTCTCGCCAGTGCGCCCATGTGGTTGAGCACGGCCTCGCCGTAACCGTGGTCGCGATACTGGCTGTCCACGGCCAGACAGGCCAGCTCGGCGGACGCTTCATTGGGGAAGGGATACAGCGCGGCACAACCGATGATGCGATGGTCGTGTTCCAGCACCTCGAAGCGGGAGATCTCACGCTCCAGCAGCTCGCGTGAACGCCTGACCAGAATGCCTTCCTCTTCCAGCGGCCGCAGCAACTGCAGGATTCCGCCCACGTCCTCGATGGTCGCCGCGCGCAAGGTATTGAGCGTGGACTCGACCACCATAGTGCCGATGCCGTCGTCGCTGAACAGTTCCTGCAACACCGCCCCTTCCACATGACGACTGACCAGATGCGTGCGGGCCACGCCTGCCTCGCAGGCGCGCACGGCGCAGGGCAGGAACAGGCTGATGTCGTCAGGCAGCTTGCGCTTGGCGGACAGGATGGCTTGCGCCTGACTGATGGTCAGCTCCTTCAGCAGTGCGCCCTTCTTGTCCTGCACCCCGTCCGTGTCCATCAGGAACACCAGCTTGTCGGCATCCAGTGCGATGGCGGTGGCGGTGGCCACGTCTTCCAGCGTGAGGTTGAACACTTCACCGGTGGGCGAGTAGCCCAGCGGGGACAGCAGCACCACCTCGCCGAATTCCATGCGGTCGTTCAGTGCGGCCACATCCACCTTGCGCACGCTGCCGGTGTGCATCAGGTCGACACCGTTGATGACGCCCAGTGGTTGCGCGGTGATGAAGTTACCGCCGGCGACGCGGATATCGGCATTCGCCATCGGCGAATTGGCCAGGCCCATGGACAGCAGCGCCTCGATCTCGACCCGCACGCGGCCGACCGCCTCCTTCACGCATATCATGGTTTCAGCATCGGTCATGCGCACGCCATGGTGATAGGCGTCTTCCAGCTTGTTCTTGGCCAAATGCTGTTCGATCTGCGGGCGGGCACCGTGTACCAGCACCAGCCGGATGCCCAGTGCCGCCAGCAGATTGAAGTCATGTGTCAGCTCGACGAACTTACCGTCCGCCACCACTTCGCCGCCGAATGCGATGACAAAGGTCTTGCCGCGAAAGGCATTGATGTAGGGGGCGACCGAACGGAACCAGTTGACGAACTCGGTGGACTGGAATGGCATGGCTATCGATTCGGGGGAAGTTGGCAACGCTTGCAATTAGACACCCAGAACGAAAAAATTGCCATTTGTAGCGCGGCCTAAAGGGGCTAGAATCAAAGCCACAGACAAGAAGGCGAGTTCCGCCCCGACGCAAGGAAAACAACCATGAACCATCTCCTCAGCCAGGTCTCCTATCCGGTGTTCCTGTATATGACGCTGCTATTCTTCCTGATCGCCAGTGTTTTTTCCTTCCTGGTGGGGATAGGTCTGTCACTGAGAAGCCGGCGCGCGATGCGCTGGTTCGACGTGATGAACCGCTGGATCTCGGTGCGCAAGATGATCAAGCCGCTCACCATGCCGCATGAAGTGGAGCCGATCCTGATGAAACAGCGTGTCTGGCTCGGCAGCGCCATCATCATCGGCGCTGCTATCGCGCTATATCTGTTGCAGGATGTCGACCTGCGTCCGGCGCTGCTGCTGTTCGACGGCAGTCTGACACCGATCGAGATGGGCGGTATCGCCGAAAACCTGAAGACTTTCCTGCTGGTCGGCAACGCGCTCTGCCTGATCGTCGGCATCGCCATCCTGTTCTTCCCGCGCACGCTGACCGTGGTCGAGCGCTATACCGATCACTGGTATACCGTGCGCAGAAGTACGCGGGCGCTGGATCTGATGCACATGGAAGTGGATAGCTGGGTGCTCAAGCACCCCACCAGCGTGGGCATCACCATGTCGCTGCTGTCGGCCAGTCTGGGCATGATGATGTACAGCCTGATGCAAAGCCTGCCGGCTTAAGTCACAGCTCGTCCTGAAGCTTGCCTGCGATAGCCCGGTTCTCGTCGGGAAATTCGTCGAATGCTATGTAGGTGTAGCGGTCGCGACACGGCGGGACGCAGTCCGCGGTGCGGGAACGATCTCGTACACCGTCACGCCTCGTCCAATAGCCTGCCTGCGATAGCCCAGTTCTCGTCGGGGAGTTCGTCGAACGCAATGTAGGTGTACGACGCCGGTTTGAGCGCGATGCGTTCCAGCGTGTCGGTGATCTCTGCGGCGATCTTCGCTTTCTGTTCGCGGCTCAGTGTTCCGGCGATGCGGATGTTCACATAGGGCATATTCGCTTCCTTCTGTTTAGTTGAAATCTCCCCACAGGGTCTGGATGGCAGTGATCCCGGCGATGGCCGCTGTCTCGGTGCGCAATACGCGCGGCCCGAGCAGGATGGGCGCGAAGCCGACTTGTTGCGCGACATTGGCTTCGTCCGTGGTGAAGCCGCCCTCGGGTCCGATCAACAGGGTCACGCGCTCCTGCGGTTTGGCTTGCGCCTTCAACGCGCAGGCGCCACCCGGCATCAGGATGAACTTGCTGCCGCTTTGTGCTCTCGTGGCTTGCAACCAGTCTGCCATAGACACGGGGGGATGCATGCGCGGCAAATCGTTGCGGCCACATTGCTCGCAGGCCGAGACGATGACGTTCTGCCAGTGCTGCGCACGCTTCTCGGCGCGGGCCCCGGTCAGCTTGGCCACACTGCGCTGCGCCTGGACAGGCACGATCTCACTCGCCCCCAGTTCGGCGGCTTTCTGTATCACCCAATCCATCTTCTCGCTGCTGCACAGCGATTGCGCCAGCACGATCTGCAGGTCGGATGCCTGCTGCTGCACCATGCAGGTCTGCAGATTGCCCAGGTAAACATGCTTGCCGCTGATGTTGTTGATGGTGGCGTCCAGCGCATTGCCTAGCCCATCGAAGATCTGTACCGCATCGCCGACGCGCAGACGCAATACACGGCTGGCGTGATGGGCGGCTTCGGGCGGCAGTTCGCAGTTGTTGTTTTGCGGGAGCGGCGGCGGACAATAGAATCTGGGGGCTGACATGGTGACCCGAAGGCGTATGAATGGGCGTGATAATATAACGCCGCAAAAAATCACGCTGTTCATCAGGAGGAAGTTTCATGGTCAGTCTGCAACCCCCATTGTGCGACTTCGGCTGGAAGGCGCGTCCTTTCGATCTGCCGGGCGTCGATGGCAAGCGCTATACATTGGAGAATGCACGCGGCCCCAACGGCTTGCTGGTGATGTTCATCTGCAACCACTGCCCCTACGTCAAATCCATCCGCGACCGCATCATCCGCGACGTGCGCGAACTGCAGCAACACGGCATCAACACCATCGCCATCATGTCCAACGATCCCGCCGATTACGAGGAAGACTCGTTCGACAACATGAAGAAGGTGGCGCAGGAATTCAGCTATCCCTTCCCCTACGTGTGGGACGAGACGCAGCAGATCGCCAAGGATTACGGCGCGGTGTGCACACCGGACTTCTTCGGCTTCAACGCCAACCTCGAACTGCAATATCGCGGCCGTCTGGATGCTTCGCGTAAGGAAGCTGCACCGGATGCCAAGCGCGACCTGTTCGAAGCGATGCTGCAAGTGGCGCAGAGCGGGCAAGGCCCGCGCGAGCAGCTCGCCAGCATGGGCTGTTCCATCAAATGGAAAGGTGAAGCAGCGTGAAGATCCTCATTCTGGGTGCAGGACAAGTCGGCTCCTCCGTCGCCGAAAGTCTGGTCGGCGAAGCGAACGACATCACCATCATCGATTCCGACGCGGAGAAGCTGCGCGTATTGCAGGACAGGCTGGATCTGCGCACGGTGGTTGGCAACGCCGCCCACCCTTCCACACTGGAGCGGGCCGGTATCGCCGATGCGGATATGCTGCTGGCGGTCACGCAGAGCGACGAGGTGAATCTGGTGGCCTGCAAACTGGCCGCCAGTCTGTACAACACCCCGACCCGTATCGCGCGTATCCGCGCCGTCGATTATCTGAACCGTCCCGAGATCTTCGAGAAGGATATCTTCAGCGTGGATTTCTCCATCTGCCCCGAGCAGATCCTCACTGAATACATCGTCAAACTGATCGAGTTCCCGGAAGCGCTGCAAGTGCAGAAGTTCTCGCAGGGCAAAGCCTCGCTGGCTGCCGTGCGCGCTTTCGAGGGCGGACCGCTGGTCGGCCAGCCACTCTCTTTCCTGCGCACCGACATGCCGCAGGTGGAGACGCGCGTGGCTGCCATCTTCCGCCACGACCGCCCCATCATCCCGGAAGGCACGACCGTGGTGGAAGCCGGCGACGAAGTGTTCTTCATCGCTGCCACCGAGAACATCCGCAGCGTGCTGCACGAACTGCGCCGCATGGACAAGCCGGTGAAGCGCGTCGCCATCGTGGGCGGCGGCAACATCGGCTTCCGGCTGGCCAAGGCGATCGAGAACGATTATCAGGTGAAGCTGATCGAGCACAACAAGAAAGCCTGTGAACGACTGGCCAGCCAGCTGACCAACACCCTGGTGCTCAACGGCGACGGTACCGACGAGAAGCTGATGGAGCAGGAACACATCGGCGAGGTGGATGTGTTCTGCGCGCTGACCAACGACGATGAGAACAACATCATGTCCGCCCTGCTGGCGAAACAGGCCGGCGCACGCAAGGTGATCTCGCTAATCAACCGTAGTGCCTATGTCGACCTGCTGCAGGGCGGCAAGATCGACATCGCGCTGTCGCCCGCCCAAGTCACCATCGGTTCGCTGCTGGCCTATGTGCGCCAAGGCGATGTGGCAGCCGTGCATTCGCTGCGGCGCGGCGCGGCGGAAGCGCTGGAACTGGTGGCGCATGGCGACCACGACTCCTCGCGCGTGGTCGGCCGCCGTATCGACGCGATCGACCTGCCCAAGGGCGCGACCATCGGGGCCATCGTGCGCAACCACGAGGTGGTCATCGCCCACCACAACACGGTGATCGAGGCCGAAGACCATGTGATCGTGTTCGTCGTCGACAAGAAGATGGTGAAGAAGGTCGAGAAACTGTTCCAGGTCAATCTCGGGTTCTTCTGATGGGCCGCACCCTGACCGTCTTCCATGCGCTGGGCCTGTTGCTGGTGATGTTCAGCATCACCTATCTGTTCCCGGTCATCACCGCGCTGATCTATCACGACAGCACGCTGCTGCTCGACTTCCTGCTCGCCATGCTGTGGACCGCCGGTGCCGGTACCGCCATGTGGATGCTGACCCGCCGCTACAAGGGCGAACTGTCGATCCGCCATGGTTACCTGCTGGTGGTGACCATGTGGACCGCGATGCCGCTGTTCGCCACCATTCCGCTGTTGCTCGCGATCCCCGGCCTGTCGTTCACTGATGCCTATTTCGAGACCATGTCCGCCATGACCACTACCGGCGCTACCGTGCTGACCGGACTGGATGACATGCCACCGGCGATCAACGTCTGGCGCCACGAACTGCAATGGCTGGGCGGTTTGGGCGTGATCGTGCTGGCGGTGGCGGTGCTGCCGCTGCTGGGCATCGGCGGCCGACAACTGTTCAAAGCCGAGACACCCGGCCCGATGAAAGAGACCGCGCTGACCCCGCGCATCGCCGACACCGCGCGCAATCTGTGGATCATCTATGTGGCCATCACACTGGTCTGCATCGGCACGCTGAAATGGGCCGGCATGGACTGGCTGGACGCGGTCTGCCATGCTTTTTCGGCCATGGGCCTGGGCGGCTTCTCCACCCATGACAACAGCATCGGCTATTTCGATTCACCGCTGATCGAGTTCGTGCTGATCGCATTCATGCTGTTCGCGGTGATCAACTTCGCCACCCACTTCCTGGCACTGCGCGGCCGCTCCTTGCGCACTTACATCAGAGATGCAGAAGCGGTCGCGGCAATCAGCCTGATCGTGCTGAGCTGCGGTGGTGTCGCGCTGTTCCTGTGGTGGCAAGGTGTGTATCCAGACTTCCTCACCGCCTTGCGCCATGCCAGCTTCAACCTGGTGTCGATCGCCACCGACAGCGGCTATGCCAGCGTGGACTACGCACAGTGGCCGATCTTCGCGCCGATGTGGATGCTGTTCCTCGGCTGTATCTGCGCCAACTCCGGCTCCACCGGCGGCGGCATCAAGATGATCCGCACGCTGGTGCTGATCAAGCAGGCCGGTCGCGAATTCCTCAAGCTGCTGCATCCGGCCGTCATCAACCCGATGAAGATCGGCGGTCAGGTGATCGCCAACAACATCGTGTTCGCCGTGCTGGGTTTCATCTTCCTGTATTTCATGACCATCGCCACGCTGGCCTTCGTGCTGTGGATCAGCGGCCTGGATTTCATTACCGGCTTCACCGCCTCGCTGGCGATGGTTAACAACATCGGTCCCGGACTGGGCGCGGTCGGTCCTTCATCCAACTTCCAGGGGCTGACTGATTTCCAGACTTGGGCCTGCGCCTTCGGCATGCTGGTCGGTCGACTGGAGATCTTCACTGTGCTGATCCTGTTCACGCCCGCCTTCTGGCGCCGATAAACACGTTGAGGCGGCGGGGGCAAATGGGGTAGGATTCGCCCGTATCGCGGCGGCGGTGCGGCGGGAGGGGTCTCAAATACAACGAACTAGGTGGACAGCATGAGCGATAGTCTGGCCGGGATAAGCGTTTTACTGATAGACGACAGCAACACCATACGCCGCAGCGGCGAGATCTTCCTGTCTCAGGCGGGCGCCAAAGTCATTCTGGCCGAAGACGGCTTCGACGGCCTGTCCAAGGTGGTCGATCACAAACCCGACATCATCTTCGTCGATGTCATGATGCCCCGCCTGGACGGCTATCAGACCTGCGCGCTCATCAAGAACCACCGCGATTTCAAAGATGTACCGGTAGTCATGCTGACCAGCAAGGACACGCTATTCGACCGCGCACGCGGCAAGCTGGTCGGTTCCGACCAGTATCTGACCAAACCGTTCAGCAAGAAGAGCCTGATCGAGGCGGTCATCGCACATACGCAACAATACGAGGATGTGGATTATGGCAATTAGCAAAGTGATGGTGGTGGACGACTCGGCGACCGAGCGTCATGTGTTGGGGGACATCCTCGGCAAGAAAGGTTTCCAGGTGGTCTATGCCGAGAGCGGTGAGCAGGCTGTGGCGAATTCCAAAACCGAACTGCCCGACCTGATATTGATGGACGTGGTGATGCCCGGCCTCAACGGTTTCCAGGCCACGCGCGCGATCACCCATGACGATGCGACCAAGCACATCCCCATCATCATCTGCACTACCAAGGGGCAGGAGACCGACAAGGTGTGGGGTCTGCGCCAAGGTGCCAAGGATTACGTCACCAAACCGATCAGCGCCGATGAGTTGCTCGGCAAGATCGCCGCACTCGGCTGATCCAATAGACGATGTCGAAGCGTTTCAACCTGCGCGAATTCCAGCAACAAGTGCTGGATCGCCTCCAGGCGCAAACTGCCGGCGACAGCCGCCAGTCCACACTGGGCATCCAGCTCGGGCAGGAGAACTGGCTGGTCGACATGACCGACATCAGCGAAGTCATGCCGCTACCGGCGCTCACGCCGGTGCCGCTGACCAAGAGCTGGTACTGCGGTGTCGCCAACGTGCGCGGCAACCTGTACAGCATCATCGATCTGAACACCTATAACCATCAGGAAGCGACAGCCCGCGACGCGCACAACCGCGTGATGCTGCTGGGGCATCGCTTTGCCTTCAACGCCGGTTTGTTGGTTTCGCGCGTGCTGGGCCTGCGCAACACGGAAGACTGGCCGCAAAGCGAAGAGAACGGCTCGGTAAGTTACCGGGATCCGGGCGGTCAGATATGGCACAAGCTGGACATCCATCAATTGTTGTCACAACCAGAGTTTTTGCAGATCGGGGAATGAACCCCGTCGCACAGGGAGAATAAGCAATGGCTTTCAAGTTACCGTTCACAAAGTCCTCGACCAAGCTTGCCAAACACGGCGCCACACAGCAGGCGGAAAGCGCCATCCGCATCCCCTGGTTCAGCGACCAGTCCTTTGACCGCCAGCTCCGCATCCTCGGTTTCCTGCTGCTGGTGTTCCTGGTCGTCGCCGCCACGTTCACCTACCTCGACACCCGCACGACCAGCGAAAGCTCGCGCTATGTCGCGCAGGCGTCCAAGCTGCAACTGCTGTCCCTGCAACTGGCCAAGCATGCTGAAGTGGCCAGTATCTCGGGTGAGAACGATGCGTTCGATGCGCTGCTCAATACGCGCGCCGAATTCACAGCCACACTGAACGGACTGGATCAGGGCAATGCCGAGCTGCCTGCCACGACCGGTGTGCCGCGCGACTCGCTGGACCTGCTGCTGCTCAAATGGCAACAGCAGGAGAAGTTGCTCAATCAGGTGGAAGAAGGCCGTCCTTTGCTGGTGACACTGGAACGCGGCGCTTCGCTTCAACGCGACATGCTGCACCGCGCGGAAGTGATCGCACTGCGCGCCCCGCTGGTATACAGCCAGAAGGCCGCCCGTCTGCAATTGCTGCTCGAGCAGATCGTGGGCGCGGTGCAGACCGTGCAGACCTCCTCCTCCATCGACATTCTGGATACCTTGCCCGCCAAGATGCAGGCCGCCCGCACGCTGTTCAGCGAATTGCCGCAATCCGACAGCGAAGTGCTGGAGCTGTCCGAAGAGTTCGACGGCTACCAGAACGTGGTGGGCTTCATCATCGCCAACAAGAGCCTGCTACTCACTTCGCGCCAGGCAGCCCAGCAACTCCTGAAAGAGGATGTGCGCATGCAATCGCTGATGCAGAACCTGCTGAATGCCTATGAGCAGGCCAGCGAGAACCGCCTCACCAGTTTTGTGGTGGCACTCTCCGGCGGTATGCTGCTGTTGCTGCTGTTGCTGCTGTCCAAGATCTATCTGGACGAATCGCAGCGCCGCGAACATGAGTCCGCCCGCATCAACCGCCAGAACCAGCAAGCCATTCTGCGTTTGATGAACGAACTGTCCGATCTGGCCGACGGTGACCTGAGCGCCAAGGCGACCGTCTCGGAAGACATCACCGGCGCCATCGCCGACTCGATCAACTACACCACTGACGAGCTGCGGAAGCTGGTCGCGCGCGTCATCACCGCGTCCGA
>VMTA01000033.1 GCA_013791855.1 Sideroxydans sp. | reverse complement strand
GAACGCCGACGTGATCCTCAATAAGCTGTTCAAGTCGACGCAGATGCAGGATAGCTTCGGCATCAACATGGTCGCCATCGTGGACGGTCAGCCCAAGCTGTGCAATCTGAAAGACGTCATCGAAGCCTTCCTGCGCCATCGCCGCGAAGTCGTGACGCGCCGCACCATCTTCGAACTGCGCAAGGCACGCGAGCGCGGTCACATCCTGGAAGGTCTGGCCGTTGCGCTGTCCAACGTGGACGAGATCATCGCCCTGATCAAAGCCGCTCCTACACCGCCGGAAGCCAAACGCGCCCTGATGTCGCGCGGCTGGCGTTCGGAGCTGGTCGAGGACTTGCTGAGTCGCGTCAACGAGGCTTCGCGTCCGGAAGGATTGGCGCCGGAATTCGGTATGGTAAAAGGTACCGGTTACTTCCTTTCCGACGCGCAGGCACAGGCGATCCTGGAGTTGCGTCTGCAGCGTTTGACCGGTCTGGAGCAGGACAAGATCGTCAGCGAATACCGCGAAGTGATGGACAAGGTCGCCGACCTGCTGGACATCCTGGCCAAGCCGGAGCGTGTGACGCAGATCATCAGTGATGAGTTGGTCACCATCCGTTCCCAGTTCGGCGATGCACGCCGCAGCGAGATCATCACGCATACGCAGGATATGTCGATGGAAGACCTGATCGCGCCGGAAGAGGTTGTGGTCACCATCTCGCATGGCGGCTACATGAAGGCGCAGAAGCTGGACGAATACCGTGCGCAGAAGCGTGGCGGTCGCGGCAAACAGGCGGCTTCGACCAAGGAAGACGACTTCGTCGACAACCTGTTCATCGCCAATACCCACGATTACATCCTGTGCTTCTCCAACCGCGGGCGCTGTTACTGGCTCAAGGTCTATGCCGTGCCGCAGGGCACGCGTATGTCGCGCGGCAGACCTATCGTCAATCTGTTGCCGCTGGAAGCGGGCGAGCAGATCAATGCGGTGCTGCCGGTGAAGGCGTTCGCCGAAGACAAGTTCATCTTCTTCGCCACCAGCGAAGGCACGGTGAAGAAGACGCCATTGTCCGATTTCGCCAATCCGCGCAAGGCCGGCATCATCGCCATCAATCTGGACGAGGGCGACTTCCTCATCGGCGTGGCGGTGACCGACGGCAAGCACGATGTGATGCTGTTCTCCGACGAGGGCAAGGCGGTGCGTTTCGATGAGAACGATGTGCGCTCCATGGGGCGTGTGACGCGCGGCGTGCGCGGCATGAACCTGTCCGCGGGCGGCAAAGTGATCGCCCTGCTGGTGGCGGAAGACGGGGAGCAGTCCGTGTTGACCGCGACCGAGAACGGCTACGGCAAGCGTACTTCGATCACCGAGTACACGCGCCACGGACGCGGCACCAAAGGCATGATCGCGATCCAGACTTCCGAGCGCAACGGCAAGGTGGTCGCGGCCACGCTGGTCGGTACCGAGGATGAGATCATGCTGATCGGCACCAACGGTGTGCTGATCCGTACCCGCGTCAATGAGATCCGCGAGATGAGCCGCGCCACGCAGGGTGTGACGCTGATGAATCTGGAGAAGGGCGAGAAGCTGGCTGGTCTGAGCCGCATCGCCGAGACGGAAGAAGAATCAGAAGCTGAAATCGAATCCGATAACGAGTGATTTTCCGGGGAGAGAAGGGCATGGCGATCTATAACTTCAGTGCAGGTCCGGCGGTATTGCCGAAAGAAGTGTTGTTGCAGGCACAGGCGGAGCTGGCCGATTGGCACGGCAGCGGCATGTCTGTGATGGAGATGTCGCATCGCGGCAAGGAATACATGGGCATCCACGCCCAGGCTGAAGCCGATCTGCGCGAGTTGATGGGTATCCCCGCCAACTACAAGGTGCTGTTCCTGCAAGGCGGCGCGCACTTGCAGTTCTCCATGATCCCGCTCAACCTGATGCGCGACAAGGCATCGGCTGACTATGTGAACACCGGCGAATGGTCGAAGAAGGCCATCGGCGAAGCGAAGAAGTTCTGCGCGGTGAATGTGGTCGCTGATAACAAGGACAAGAACTGCAGCTATGTGCCGGCCTTCGATGGCTGGAAATGCGATCCGCATGCGGCCTATCTGCACTACACGCCTAATGAGACCATAGGCGGCGTCGAGTTCAACTGGATCCCCGAGACCGGCGATGTGCCGCTGGTGGCGGATATGTCGTCCAACATCCTGTCGCGCGCGATCGACGTGTCGAAATTCGGCCTGATCTATGCCGGTGCGCAGAAGAACATCGGCCCGGCCGGTCTGACGCTGGTGATCGTGCGCGAGGACCTGATCGGTCAGGTGGCTGCGGGTACGCCGACCATGCTGGACTACAAGATCCATGCCGACGGCGAGTCGATGTACAACACGCCGCCCACTTTCGCCATCTACATGGCGGGGCTGGTGTTCCAGTGGCTGAAAAAGAACGGCGGCATCGCCGCGATGGAGAAAACCAACATCGCCAAGTCGCAACTGTTGTATGACGCGATCGACAGCAGCAACGGTTTCTACAATTGCCCGGTGAACAAGGCTGACCGTTCGCGCATGAACGTGCCGTTCACGCTGAAGGATGCCGCGCTGGATGGCGAATTCCTCAAGCAGGCGGACGCGCGCGGATTGCTGCAGCTGAAAGGCCACCGTTCCGTCGGCGGTATGCGTGCCTCGATCTACAACGCCATGCCGCTGGAAGGCGTGCAGGCGCTGGTCGGGTTCATGAACGAGTTCGCCCGCAGCAAAGCCTGAATCTCGAGCGCGCCGCCATGAGCCGCATATTCCAGGTCCTCACGCTGAACAAGATCTCCGCGACGGGTTTGAAGCGCTTGCCTACCGGGCGCTACGTCACCGCTAACGACATCGCTCAGCCGGACGCGATCATGGTGCGCTCCCACAATATGCATGAGATGGATATTCCCGCCAGTGTGCTGGCCATCGCGCGTGCCGGGGCGGGAACGAACAATGTGCCGGTCAATCTGATGAGTGCGCGCGGCGTGCCGGTGTTCAACGCGCCGGGAGCGAATGCCAATGCGGTGAAGGAACTTGTCATCACCGGCATGTTGCTGGCTTCGCGCAACATCGTCCCCGCACTGAATTTCACGTCCGTGCTGCGCGGTGAAGACGAGGTGCTGCACAAGCTGGTGGAAGACGGCAAGAAGCAATTCGCCGGCACCGAACTACGCGGACGCACGCTGGGTGTGGTCGGATTGGGGGCGATCGGACGACTGGTGGCGGATGCCGCGTTGGGTCTGGGCATGCAGGTGATCGGCTTCGATCCGGAGATCACGGTCGATGCAGCGTGGGGCCTGTCTTCGCAGGTGAAGAAGGCGCACAGCATCGAAGACTTGCTCAAGCACAGCGACTTCGTCACCTTGCATGTGCCCTTGCTGGACGCGACACGCGATCTGATCGACGAGAAGCGTGTGTCCGTGATGAAAGCTGGTGCTGTGCTGCTCAACTTCTCGCGCGATGCCATCGTCAACGAGGATGCGGTGGTCGCCGGGCTGAATAGCAAACACCTGCGCTGTTATGTGTGCGATTTCCCCAGCAACAAGACGCTGGGCAACGAGCGCATCATCGCTTTGCCGCATCTGGGGGCCTCGACTGCCGAGGCGGAAGAGAACTGCGCAGTGATGGTGGCTGAACAACTGCGTGAATATCTAGAGCATGGCAACATCAGCAATACGGTGAACTTCCCCAATGTGACGATGCCGCGCGAATCGGCATTCCGGGTCGCCATCGCCAATGCCAATGTGCCGAACATGCTGGGGCAGATTTCCTCTGCGCTGGCGGAGGCAGGGATCAACATCCATAACATGACCAATAAATCGCGCGGTGATATGGCGTACACGCTGGTGGATACCGACAGCGCATTGCCGTCAAAACTGATCGCACATCTGGCCGCCATTCCCGGTGTGCTGGTGGTGCGCGATCTGCCGCTGGAGAAAGAAGCGTGAGCGAAGAATTAAAGAAATACCGTGAACAGATAGACCAGCTGGATGGACAGTTGCTGGAGATGTTCAACCGGCGTGCGAAGCTGGCACAACAGATCGGTCATGCCAAAGGCGCGAGTGCCGTATTGCGTCCCGAGCGCGAGGCGCAGGTGTTGCAACGTCTGGTGCAGGAGAATACTGGGCCGCTGTCGGCAGAAGCTATCAAGCAACTGTTCACGGAAGTGATCTCGCAGTGCCGCGCACTGGAAGCGCCATTGCATGTGGCCTATCTGGGGCCGCACGGTACGTTCAGCGAGGCGGCGGTCTTCCAGCGTTTCGGCCAGGCGACGGTAGGCATCCCTGCCGATTCCATCGATGGCGTGTTCAAGGCGGTAGAGAGCGGAGCGGCCAGCTATGGCATGGTGCCGGTGGAGAATTCCACCGAGGGTGCGGTCGGTCGCACGCTGGATCTGTTGTTGAACAGCAGTCTGAAGATCTGCGGCGAAGTGATGCTGCAAGTGCATCAGTGCCTGCTGTCGAACGAGAACGAGCTGTCGGTCATCCGCAAGGTGTATTCGCATCCGCAATCCTTCGGGCAATGCCAGGACTGGCTGCATGCGCATCTGCCCCATGCCGAGCGCATCACGGCCAGCAGCAATGCGGATGCCGCGCGGCTGGCGACCGAGGAATCGTTCTCCGCTGCCATCGCCGGCGTGCAGGCGGCAGAGCATTTCAAGCTCAAGGTGCTGGCGCAGAACATCGAGGATGACGCGCGTAACACCACGCGCTTCCTCGTGATCGGCGATCAGGATGTGGCACCCTCTGGGCGCGACAAGACTTCGCTGGTGATGACGGCAGCCAATCGTCCGGGTGCGATGCATGATCTGCTCACGCCCTTTGCCCAGCATGGTGTGTCCATGACCAAGATGGAGTCGCGTCCGTCGGGCGCCGGTCTGTGGGAATACGTGTTCTACGTCGATATCGAAGGCCATCAGGCCGACGCCAAAGTGGCTATGGCACTCGAGCAGCTGCGCGGGATCGCTGCTTTCGTAAAGGTGCTGGGTTCCTACCCGGTCGCTGTTTGAATAATCAGTATTAATTAATTTAAGAGACGCGGACAGAGCGGAAACGCCAGTAAGATCAGTTTCTTCTGTCTGTCTTTTTGGCGTCTCGCTATCTTTTGTGGTGGATTTTATTTTATGAATTATTGTGATTTAGCCCCTTCCTACATCCGGGCCATCGCGCCCTATCAGCCCGGCAAGCCCATTGCCGAGCTGGAGCGCGAGCTCGGCATCACCGGCATCATCAAACTGGCCTCGAACGAGAACCCGCTGGGTGCCAGCGCGGCTGCCATGGCCGCGATGCAGGAAGCAATCAAGAACATCGCACTGTATCCGGACGGCAATGGTTTTGAACTCAAGGATGCGCTGGTCAAGCGTTACGGCGTTGCGCATGCCAACATCACTTTGGGCAATGGTTCCAATGACTTGCTGGAGTTGGCCGCGCGCGCCTTCCTCACGCCGGGCGACAAGGTAGTGTATTCGGCGCATGCCTTCGCGGTGTACGCCCTGGCAACGCAGGCAGTCGGCGCAACCGGCATCAGCGTACCGGCGACCAAGGGTTATGGTCATGACCTGTTGGCGATGCTGTCGGCGGCGAAAGACAACAAGGCCAAGATCGTGTTCATCGCCAATCCGAACAACCCGACCGGTACCTTCCTTGAAGCGGAAGCGCTGCGCGAGTTCATGCGTGGACTGCCGGAGGAAATTCTGGTGGTGCTGGATGAGGCTTATAACGAATATCTGCCGGAAGAAAAACGCTACGACAGCGTGAGCTGGCTCAAAGAATTCCCCAATCTCATCATCTCGCGCACCTTCTCCAAAGCCTATGGGCTGGCTGGTCTGCGCGTGGGCTATGCAATGTCCCACGAACAGGTGACGGACATGATGAATCGCGTGCGCCAGCCGTTCAATGTGAACAGCATTGCGCAGGCGGCTGCGGTCGCCGCGTTGCGGGACGTGTCCTTCGTGAAGCGCACCTTCGAGCTGAATCAGCGCGGTATGGCACAGATCATCGAGGGGTTGGGCAAGCTGGGGTTGGACTACATCCCGTCTTATGGCAACTTCGTTGCGTTCCATATCGGCAATGCCTCGGCGACCTACAGGCGTTTGCTGGAATTGGGCGTGATCGTGCGCCCGATCGAGAACTACGACATGCCTGGCTGGTTGCGTGTTTCCATCGGACTGGAAAGCGAGAATGCGAAATTCCTGGGTGCATTGGAGAAATGCATCAATGAGCAGGTCAACGGAGAAGCCAAATGATCATCGTGATGGGCAGTGACACGACCGATGCGCAACTCGATGTGGTGGTGAAGAAGATCGAGGCGGCCGGGCTGCGCGCCAACATCTCGCGCGGTATCGAACGCATCGTGGTCGGCGCCATCGGCGACGAACGCAAGCTGGAGGCGGAAATGTTCACACCGCTGCCGGGCGTGGAATCGGCGATGCATATCGCCAAGCAATACAAGATCGTGTCGCGCGAGTCGCACAAGCAGGACACCGTGATCGACATCGCCGGTGTGCCGCTGGGCGGCAAGCAAATCCAGATCATCGCCGGGCCGTGTTCGGTGGAGACGCAGGAGCAGATGGATCTAGCGGCCAAGTTCACGCACGAGGCGGGTTGCCGTCTGATGCGCGGCGGCGCCTTCAAGCCGCGCACCAGCCCGTATGCCTTTCAGGGACACGGCGTGGAAGGGCTGGACATGTTCCGCAAGGCGGCACAGAAATACAAACTGCCCATCGTCACCGAATTGATGGATGCACGCCAACTGGACGCATTCATGGAATACGACGTGGATGTCATCCAGATCGGCACGCGCAACATGCAGAACTTCGACCTGCTCAAGGCGGTGGGCAAGATCAACAAACCCGTCATTCTCAAGCGCGGCATGTCGGCCACTATCAGCGAATGGCTGATGTCGGCGGAATACATCGCTGCAGGCGGCAACCACAACATCATCTTTTGCGAGCGTGGCATCCGCACTTTCGAGACCGCATATCGAAATGTGCTGGATGTGACTGCCATCGCCGTGCTGAAGAAAGAGACTCACTTGCCGGTGATCGTCGATCCTTCACACGCGGGCGGAAAAGCGTGGATGGTGCCCGCATTGTCTCAAGCCGCCATCGCGGCGGGTGCCGACGGCCTGCTGGTCGAGATGCATCCCAGCCCGTGCGACGCCTGGTGCGATGCCGACCAGGCGCTGACGCCGGACGAATTGAAGAAACTGATGGGTACGCTGGGCGCGATCGCCGGGGCGATCGGGCGCACGCTGTAAGACATGCAACCGACCTTCCGCAAGATCGTCATCTTCGGCGCCGGCCTCATCGGCGGTTCGTTCGCGTTGGCGCTACGCAAGGCGGGCGCGGTGGGTGAGGTGGTCGGTTTTGGCCGCAGTCAGTCCACGCTGGATGAAGCCAAACGGCTAGGTATTCTGGATCGCATCGGCAGCGATGTGGCGAGCGAGGTGTGTGATGCCGATCTGGTGTTGCTGGCCACGCCGGTGGCGCAGATGCGCGAGATATTTGCGCGCATCGCTCCGCATCTCGGTGCGCAGACGCTGGTGACGGATGGCGGCAGCACCAAATGTGATGTGGTTGCCGCAGCGCGTGGCAATCTTGGCGACAAGCTCGCGCAATTCGTGCCGGCGCATCCCATCGCGGGCGCAGAAAAAAGTGGTGCTTCTGCGGCTATGCCTGATCTGTATCTAGGCAAGAAGGTCGTGCTCGCACCATTGCCAGAGAATTCCCGGCAATCCGTGGCGCGAGTGCGTCAGGCATGGGAATCCTGCGGGGCGGTGGTGAGCGAACTGACGCCGGAAGAGCATGATGGCGTGTTCGCAGCGGTGAGCCATTTGCCGCATCTGCTGTCGTTCGCCCTCGTACACGATCTGGCGCAGCGGGAAAACAAGGATCTGTTGTTGTCCTTCGCAGCCAGCGGCTTCCGCGATTTCACACGCATCGCCGCCAGCTCGCCCGAGATGTGGCGCGACATCAGTCTGGCCAATCGCGATGCCCTGCTGCAGGAAGTGAAGCGCTACGCGGATGAACTCTATGTCATCCATCAGGCCTTGCAGAACAACGACGCGGCCAAGCTGGAAGAGATATTCAGTCTGGCGCGCGAAGTGCGCAGCACCTGGACTCAACAATAACCTTTCACTTCATCGCATGAATCAGCACGAATATATCGACCTTCCTCCATTGATGTCCGCGCGCGGTACCGAGCGCCTGCCTGGTTCCAAGAGCATCTCGAACCGCGTGTTGTTGCTGGCGGCACTGTCCGAAGGTGTGACCGTGGTGCGCGATCTGCTCAAGTCGGACGATACTGATCGCATGCTGGAAGCATTGGCTGCTTTGGGTGTGGCGGTGGAGGCGTTGGGTGGAAATGCCTATCGCATCACTGGTTGTGCGGGCGATTTTCCCAATAAAGATGCCACGTTGTTCTTGGGTAATGCAGGTACCGCTTTCCGTCCTTTGACGGCTGCGTTGGCTTTGTCGGGCGGTAGCTATGAATTGTCCGGTGTGGCGCGCATGCATGAGCGGCCAATCGGCGACTTGGTGGATGCCTTGCGTCAATTGGGTGCTCGTATCGAATATATGGGAAATGAAGGTTTTCCGCCGCTACGGATATCGCCGTCCAAGCTGGCGGGCGATACGGCACAGGTGCGCGGCGATGTGTCCAGCCAATTCCTGACCGGCCTGTTGATGGCATTGCCCTTACTTGGCCGCACGGTGAAGGTGGAGGTCGTGGGCGAATTGATCTCCAAGCCCTATATCGATATCACGCTGGCGATGATGGCACGCTTCGGTGTTGATGTTCAGCGCGACGGTTGGCAGAGCTTCACGGTTGTCGCGGGCAGTCGTTATTTCTCGCCGCAAGAGATATATGTTGAAGGCGATGCTTCGTCGGCTTCCTACTTCCTGGCCGCCGGTGCGATCGGTGGCGGGTCGGTTCGTGTTGAAGGCGTGGGCGCAGATAGCGTGCAGGGAGATAAACGTTTTGCCGAAGAACTGGCAAAGATGGGCGCGCGCATCACGATGGGCCCGAACTGGATGGAAGCCAGCGGTCCTGCAGAGGGCAAGCTGAAGGCTATCGACCTCGATTGCAATCACATTCCCGATGCGGCAATGACGCTGGCCGTGGCGGCGCTGTTCGCTGACGGCACGACCACACTGCGTAACATCGCCAGCTGGCGCGTGAAGGAGACCGACCGCATCGCCGCCATGGCGACCGAATTTCGCAAGGTTGGCGCGACGGTGGAGGAGGGCGCGGATTACTTACGCATCACGCCGCCCGCACAGTTTGAGCACGCGGCTATCGACACTTATGACGACCATCGCATGGCGATGTGCTTCTCGTTAGCTGCATTCGGTGGTGCGGGCGTGCGTATCAATGATCCCAAATGCGTTGCCAAGACCTTTCCCGACTATTTCACGGAGTTCGCAAAAGTGACCCAAGCCGTTCCAGTTATCGCTATCGATGGTCCCTCCGCTTCAGGCAAGGGCACGGTGGCGCAACGCGTGGCCGATGCCTTGGGCATGCATTACCTTGATAGTGGCGCGCTGTATCGCCTGCTGGGTTTGGCGGCACAACGTCATGGTGTGGCGCTGGATGACGAAGCCGGGCTGGCTGCGCTGGCGGGCAGGGTGGATATCCGCTTCGAGAAGGGTGAGACCTGGCTGGATGGCGAGAGGGTCGGCGATGAGTTGCGCACCGAGGAGGCCGGGTCTGCCGCCTCCAAAGTGGCGTCACTGCCGCAGGTCAGGGCCGCTTTGCTGGATAAACAACGCGCCTTCCGCCAGTCGCCCGGACTGGTGGCAGACGGGCGCGATATGGCTTCGGTGGTGTTCCCCGACGCGGTGTTGAAGGTGTTCCTGACTGCCTCGGCCGAGGCACGAGCAGAACGTCGTTATAAGCAGTTGAAAGAAAAAGGGATGGGTGCTAATATCGCCGCCCTTTTGCAGGATATACAGGCGCGCGACGAGCGAGATATGCAACGTAGCGTCGCTCCCCTGCAACAGGCGCAAGGTGCAAGTCTGCTGGATACGACGCCGCTGAACATCGCGCAGGCCGTCGAAGAAGTGCTGACACGATACCGTGCAATTAGTTAGGCCCCGCTTGGCTCCCCGCCATCCGGGTTGATGAACGAACCCCCGTGCAGTTGCGGGATAACCTGAGAGTAGATCGAAAATGACCGCTGTAGCCGAAATGGAAAGCTTTGCATCACTGTTTGAAGAAAGCCTGAATCGCAAGGAAATGCGTGCAGGTGAACTCATCACCGCCCAAGTCGTTCGCGTTGAGCAGAACGTGGTCGTGGTGAATGCCGGACTGAAGTCCGAAAGTTATATCCCCGTTGAAGAATTCAAAGACGCAGCTGGCAACATCGAAGTCAAGGCTGGCGACTTCACCACCGTGGCGATCGAGTCGCTGGAGAACGGTTACGGCGAGACACGTCTGTCGCGCGAAAAAGCCAAGCGTCTGGCTGCCTGGATCGACCTGGAGCAGGCGATGGAAGAAGGCCGCATCGTTGAAGGTTATGTCAGCGGCAAGGTCAAGGGCGGTCTGACCGCGATGGTCAACGGCATCCGTGCATTCTTGCCCGGTTCGCTGGTGGACATCCGTCCGGTCAAGGACACCACTCCGTACGAAAACAAGACCATGGAACTCAAGGTCATCAAGCTGGATCGCAAGCGCAACAACGTGGTGGTTTCCCGCCGCGCTGTGATGGAAGAGACCCAGGGTGCGGATCGCGAATCCCTGCTGGAGAACCTCAAGGAAGGCGCAGTGGTCAAGGGTATCGTCAAGAACATCACCGACTACGGTGCGTTCGTCGACCTGGGCGGTATCGATGGTCTGTTGCACATCACCGATCTGGCATGGCGCCGCGTCAAGCACCCGTCCGAGGTGTTGACTGTTGGTGACGAGATCGAAGCTAAGATCCTGAAATTCGACCAGGAGAAGAATCGTGTTTCCTTGGGCATCAAGCAGATGGGCGATGATCCTTGGAATGGTCTGGCACGTCGCTACCCGCAAGGCACTCGCCTGTTCGGTAAGGTGACCAACCTGACCGACTACGGTTCTTTCGTTGAGATCGAGCAAGGTATCGAAGGTCTGGTGCACGTTTCCGAAATGGATTGGACCAACAAGAACGTTCATCCTTCCAAAGTCGTTGCGCTGGGCGACGAAGTAGAAGTGATGATCCTCGAGATCGACGAGCAACGCCGCCGTATCTCTCTGGGCATGAAGCAGTGCAAGTCCAATCCTTGGGACGACTTCGCAGCTAACCACCAGAAGGGTGACAAAGTTAAGGGCGCTATCAAGTCGATCACTGACTTCGGTGTGTTCATCGGTCTGGATGGCGGTATCGACGGCCTGGTTCACCTGTCCGACCTGTCTTGGAGTGTTGCCGGCGAAGAAGCCGTGCGCAACTACAAGAAGGGCGACGAACTGGAAGCAGTCGTGTTGGCTATCGATGTCGAGCGCGAGCGCATCTCCCTCGGTATCAAGCAACTGGAAGGTGATCCGTTCGGCGGTTTCGTGACCGGCCATGACAAGGGCGCTATCGTTACCGGTATCGTCAAGTCTCTGGATGCCAAGGGTGCTGTGATCGGTCTGGACGGTGATGTCGAAGCCTACCTGAAGGCCTCCGAAGTGTCGGTGGATCGCGTGGAAGATATCCGCAACCACCTGAAAGAAGGCGACAGCGTCAAGGCAGTGATCATCAACGTGGATCGCAAGAACCGCGGCATCAACCTGTCGATCAAGGCGCTGGACAAGGCCGACACGGCAGCAGCGATGCAGAAGTTCGCAGCTGAGAACACCAGCGCTTCCGGCACCACTAACCTGGGTGCTCTGCTCAAGGCCAAGATGGATTCCAGCAAGGCTGACACGCAGTAAGGAGGCAGGGCATGACACGTTCCGATCTGATCGCCAGACTGGCAGAGCGTCATCCCCAGCTGTTGGGGAAGGATGCCGAGCTGTCGGTCAAGGTGATACTGGACAGTATGTCCGCCACGTTGTCTGAAGGCGGACGTATCGAGATTCGCGGATTTGGCAGTTTTGCCTTGAACTATCGCCCGCCGCGTTTGGGACGCAATCCCAAGTCCGGTGACAAGGTTCAGGTGCCAGCCAAGTACGTGCCTCACTTCAAGGCAGGCAAGGAACTGCGGGAACGCGTGGATTACCCTCAATCCTGAAGTAGCAAGTGATTGAAAGATTGGCGGCACATCGCAAGATGCGCCGCCAATTTTTTTGCGAGTTATTGCTCACGGGGCAATATCCCCGCGAGAAACAATTGCGTGTTCGTGCTATCTTTGCACCCCGATTCGATGATGAAAATTAAAGCATGCGCTATTTGACCTGGTTGCTGCGGATCCTGCTATTTGTCGCATTGCTGGGCTTTGCGATGAAGAACAACGAGATCGTCACGCTACGCTATCTGTTCGGTTACGAATGGCAGACGCCGCTGGTGGTCGCGTTGTTTGGCTTTCTGGTTCTGGGAGTCGTTTTGGGCATGCTGGCGATGCTCGATACAGTCGTGCGTTTGCGTAGCGATTTGGCGCATGCACGTGCGCAGCCGCAATTCAATCAATCCGGGCGCAGTGCTGAGAATCAAACAGATATTTCCGAACATTCTTCCTGAAAATACAAGATGGATTTTGAACCCTGGATGTTGCTGGTATTCCCGCTGTTCTTCGGCATGGGATGGCTGGCAGCACGTGTCGATATCAAAGAGCTGTTGTCTGAATCCAGCTCACTGCCGCGCTCCTATTTTCAGGGGTTGAATTTCCTGCTCAATGAGCAACAGGATCAGGCTATCGAGGCCTTTATCGAAGTCGTCAAAGTCGATCCGCAAACGATAGAGTTGCACTTTGCGCTGGGCAGTCTGTTCCGTCGCCGCGGTGAGGTGGACCGCGCGATACGTATGCACCTCAACCTATATGAACGCGCCGACTTGGACGAAGAAAAGCGTCAGCAAGCCTTGTTCGAACTGGCGCAGGATTACTTGAAGGCCGGCATTCTGGATCGGGCCGAGACGGCATTCCACGGTCTGAATGGCACATCCCACGAAAAAGCTGCGCTGGAGTTCCTGCTGGAGATATACCAGAAGGAGAAGGACTGGTTGAAGGCGATCGATATCAGCCAGCGACTAGCTACTTTGACCGGCAAGTCTTATGCAAGACAGGCGTCGTTCTTTTACTGCGAGTTGGCCGAGCGCGAATGTGCGGACAAACAAGTGGATGCCGCTGTCGTGCATCTGGAGCAGGCGCTCGCGGTCGATCCGCAAGGGGTGCGCGCCAGCATCAAGCTGGGCGATATCGCATTGGCTGCAGGGAATACGGCGCGCGCTATCGAGATATGGAAGGCAGTAGAGACGCAGGATGCGCAATACTTGCCGTTGGTCGCAGAGCGCATATTGCACGCTTTCCAGCAGGGCGGTAACGAGTCGGCAGGTGTGGAATTGCTGCGCAGCTATTTGCAAAAGCACCCCTCGCTGGATCTTATGAACGTGCTGTTTGAGGCACTGGTCGCGACGGATGGCCCCGAGGCTGCCTATCAGATGGTGCTCAATGAATTGAAGCGTAACCCCACGCTGCTGGGCTTGGACAAGTTGCTCGAGGCGCAATTGATGAAGATGACCGGCGAGCGGCGCGGCGATGTCGAGCTGGTGAAATCGCTCATACACAACCGCACTCGCAGCCTTGCGATGTACCGGTGCGGACATTGTGGCTTCAAGGCTAAACAGTTCTATTGGCATTGCCCCGCGTGCCACAGTTGGGAAAGCTATTCGCCGAAACGCAGTGAAGAGAATGGATTGATCGCATGAGTACCGCCGCACAACTAGACCCGAAGATCATCGTCGCGCTGGATTTTCCGCAGGTGGCATCCGCCTTGGCATTGGCCGAGCGGCTTGAACCGGCTTTGTGCCGACTGAAAGTCGGCAAGGAATTGTTCACCGCTGCCGGGCCGCAACTGGTTGAGAAGTTGCAGCAGCGCGGATTCGAAGTGTTCCTCGATCTCAAGTTTCACGACATCCCCAATACCACTGCGCAAGCCTGCAAGGCGGCGGCGGCATTGGGCGTGTGGATGGTCAACGTGCATGCCTTGGGTGGCCGCAAGATGATGGAGACGGCGCGTGAGGCGCTGGCGAATCACGCGCAACGACCGAAACTGATCGCAGTGACCATCCTCACCAGTATGGCGCAGGAAGACCTGCATGGGATCGGCATCGAGGCCAGCCCGGCACAGATGGTATCCCGTCTGGCGCAACTGACTCGGGACAGCGGTCTGGATGGAGTCGTGTGTTCGGCGCAGGAAGCGGCAACGCTGCGCCAGCAATGTGGCAAGGACTTTTGTCTGGTGACGCCGGGGATACGCCCGGCGAATGCGGCAGCGAACGATCAATCGCGCATCATGACGCCGCAGGCTGCGCTGCAGGCGGGTTCCAGCTATCTGGTCATCGGCCGCCCGATCACGCAAGCGCCTGATCCATTGCAGGCGCTGCAAGACATTCTGAAAGAGACAGGAGATGTGGCATGAAGCTGCCATCGTTCGATAAGGCACGGGTGTTGGTGGTCGGTGATGTGATGCTGGACCGTTACTGGTTCGGCGATGTCAGCCGTATCTCGCCGGAGGCGCCGGTGCCGGTACTGAAAGTGAGCAAGGTTGAGGAGCGTCCGGGCGGCGCCGCTAATGTGGCGCGCAACATCGCGGAACTGGGTGCGCATTGCACACTGTTGTCGGTGGTCGGCGCGGACGAGGCGGGCGACTGTCTGCAGCGCCTGCTGACTGGTCAAGGCAGGGTCGATGCTTTGTTGCATCGCGATGATAGCTTCTCAACCATCGTCAAGCTGCGCGCCATCGCGCGTCAGCAGCAATTGCTGCGCATCGATTTTGAGACGCCGCCGAGTCACGAGGTGTTGCAGGCCAAGCTGGCCGATTTTCGCAGCAAGCTGCCGGACTGCGATGTGGTATTGCTGTCCGATTATGGCAAGGGTGGTTTGACCCATATCGCCGAAATGATCCGGTTGGCACGCGCGGCGGGCAAGCCGGTGCTGGTCGACCCAAAAGGCGATGAATACGAGCGCTATCGCGGCGCAACGCTGCTTACACCGAACCGTAGCGAGTTCCGTGATGTGGCCGGGAACTGGAAGAGCGAAGCGGAGTTGAACGAAAAAGCACAGAAGCTGCGTAGTGAATTGGGCTTGGAGGCCTTGTTGGTGACGCGTAGCGAGGAAGGTATGTCATTGTTCCGCGAGCAGGGCATATTGCACGAGCCGACGCTGGCGCGCGAAGTGTTCGATGTGAGCGGTGCCGGTGACACGGTCATCGCCACCTTGGCGGTGATGCTGGCGAGCGGCGCGGATATGGCAGAGGCGGTGCGCATCGCCAATCGTGCAGCCGGCTTGGTGGTGGCCAAGCTGGGTACGGCTGTGGTTTCGCGCGAAGAGATTCTGCAGGATATGAAGAAGCAGGACTGAGTGCTGTTCGACTCAATAAAGCCTTGCAGTAAGCATGGTTAATGTAATACCCTTCCGTGCATAGCGAAGGGAAAGAGGGGGGTGATCCATCCTTCTATTTCAAGGAGATAGCATGTACTACGTGGTAACCGGAGCAGCAGGTTTCATTGGTTCCAACCTGGTCAAGGCGCTGAATGAGCGTGGCGTGACCGACATCATCGCGGTCGACAATCTGAAGAAGGCCGACAAGTTCCTGAATCTCACGGATTGCGAGATCGCCGACTTCATGGATAAGGAGGACTTCATCGAACGTGTGGTAGGCGGAGACCTCGATGGCGAGATCGCCGCTGTATTGCATGAAGGTGCTTGCTCCGACACCATGGAAACGGATGGCCGTTACATGATGGAGAACAATTATCGTTATTCCCTTGAGTTGCTGAATTATTGCCAAAGCGAAGAAGTGCCATTCTTGTATGCCTCGTCCGCATCGGTCTATGGCGGCGGCGGCGTTTTCAAGGAAAGCCGTGAATACGAATCACCGCTGAACGTCTATGCCTATTCCAAGTTCTTGTTCGATCAGGTGGTGCGTAGACGCTGGGCAGAACGTACTTCGCAGATCGTGGGCTTCCGCTATTTCAACGTGTACGGACAGCGTGAGCAGCACAAGGGGCGGATGGCCTCGGTCGCATACCATTTCTTCAACCAGTATCGGGCAGATGGGCATGTGAAGTTGTTCGAGGGTTGTGATGGCTATGCCAACGGCGGACAGCTCCGCGATTTCGTGTCAGTCGAAGACGTGGTCAAGGTCAATATGCACTTCTTGGATCACCCTGAGAAATCGGGCATCTTCAATCTTGGCACGGGTACCGCGCAGAGCTTCAACGATGTGGCCGTGGCGACGATCAATACCTTGCGTGCCGCGAACGGAGAGCCGGTATTGACGCTGGAGCAATTGCTGCAGCAGCAGATCATTCGCTATATCCCGTTCCCGGATGCGCTGCGCGGCAAGTATCAAAGTTTCACCCAGGCCGATATGTCGGCGATGCGTGGAGCCGGCTATGCGGAGCAATTCCTGACCGTGGAGCAAGGCACGGCGAATTACGTAAATTACATGCTGGAGAAGTCGAAGTAAAACAGGAGGAGGGTATGCAACCCGCGACTTAGGTCGCCAACTTCGAAAGGAGAAAGTGATGAAGAAGCTGTTGCAATCCCTGTTGGTACTTTTGTTTTCCGGTTCACTCTACGCGGCGGTCGATTTGAATACGGCGAGCGTGGAGGAGTTGCAGGCCGTGAAGGGTGTCGGTGCCTCGAAAGCCGAGGCTATCGTTCAGCATCGAAAGCAGCACGGTCCCTTTAAGCGCGTGGAAGAGCTTGATGATGTAAAGGGATTCGGCAAGAAGACGGTGGAGCGCTTGCGCAGTGAATTCACCGTGAGCAAGCCGGACAAGAAATAGTCTTTCGCGGCTCACCATCGATCCGCCCGGCCTGTAGCCGGGCGGATTTTCATTTATGCTCGATTG
The DNA here is from genome assembly GCA_013791855.1 of Sideroxydans sp. GTDB lineage: Bacteria > Pseudomonadota > Gammaproteobacteria > Burkholderiales > Gallionellaceae > Sideroxyarcus. Next base: position 5,134 of record VMTA01000033.1, on the reverse strand, counting down.
GAATAACAAAATAAGAAAATGTGATTATCGGTAATGATGGGCTCTGCCTATAATGCAGCCATCGTCGCTATTCATTTTCAGGAGTTCGGGATGTCAAAGTTGTTCGCAGATAATTCGCTTGTTGTGGGCCGTACGCCGTTGATCAAACTGAACAAGATCGGCGATGGGGCGCCTGCCGCCATATTTGCCAAGATCGAGGGGCGCAACCCGGCCTATTCGGTGAAGGATCGCATCGGTGTGGCAATGATCGACGATGCAACGCAGAAGGGATTGCTCGGCCCGGGCAAGGAGATCGTCGAGCCCACCAGCGGCAACACCGGCATTGCATTGGCCTTTGTGGCCGCTGCACGCGGCATCCCGCTTACTTTGACCATGCCCGAAACGATGAGCGTCGAGCGGCGCAAGTTACTGGTCGCCTATGGTGCAAAGCTGGTGCTGACCGAAGGTTCCAAGGGTATGGGTGGCGCGATCGCCAAGGCGAAGGAGATTGCGGAGTCCGATGCAAAGTACGTGTTGCTGCAGCAGTTCGAGAACCCCGCCAATCCGGCGATCCATGAAGCGACCACGGGACCGGAGATATGGAACGATACCGACGGAAAGATCGACATCTTTGTGGCAGGTGTGGGTACCGGCGGCACGATCACCGGTGTGTCACGCTATATCAAGAACACTCAAGGCAAGGCGATCAAATCTGTGGCAGTCGAGCCGGCTGCCAGTCCGATCCTGACGCAAAAGCGTGCAGGACTGGAACTTAAGCCCGGCCCCCACAAGATTCAGGGCATAGGCGCAGGCTTTGTGCCGGGCACGCTGGACCTGTCTTTGGTGGATGAGGTCGAACTGGTGACGAACGAGGATGCAGTGTTGTTCGCACGTCGACTGGCCAGGGAAGAAGGCATCATTTCCGGAATCTCAAGTGGGGCAGCAGTGGCGGCTGCGGTTCGTCAGGCTCGGAAACCCGAGAACGCGGGCAAGATAATCGTAGTGATCCTGCCGGACTCGGGAGAGCGCTATCTGAGTTCCATCCTGTTCGAAGGATTGTTCGACGCCTCGGGCATCGCCCTCTAAAGCCGCAGTGCAAAGGAAGGTGCCTGCATTTATCATGCAGGCATAACCCCTCTATGGAACAAGCCATGTACAAGACTCTGGAAGACTATGTCGGAAATACACCGCTGGTCAGGCTTAAGCGCATACCCGGTGACACGTCCAATGTCATCCTCGCCAAGCTGGAGGGCAACAATCCTGCCGGTTCGGTGAAGGACAGGCCGGCACTGTCCATGATCAGACATGCTGAAGCACGTGGCAGCATCAAGCCCGGCGACACCTTGATCGAGGCGACCAGTGGCAACACCGGTATCGCGCTGGCGATGGCCGCCGCCATGCGCGGTTACAAGATGATCTTGGTGATGCCTGAGAATCAGAGTGTGGAACGCCGCCAGACCATGCGTGCTTTGGGTGCCGAGCTGGTGTTGACACCCAAGGTGGGCAGCATGGAGTTAGCGCGCGATACGGCAGAAAAGTTGCGCGACGAAGGTCGCGGCATCATCCTCGACCAATTCGGAAATCCTGATAATCCCTTGGCGCATTACGAAGGTACGGGGCCGGAGATCTGGCGCGATACCCAGGGCAGGATCACGCACTTCGTCAGCAGTATGGGTACCACCGGCACCATCATGGGCAACGCACGATTCTTCAAGGAAACGAATCCCGCGATCCAGATCATCGGGGCTCAGCCGGAGGATGGGGCGCAAATACCGGGTATTCGCAAGTGGCCGGAAGCCTATATGCCCAAGATATACGATCCGAGAAACATCGACCGTATCGAATATGTGGGGCAGCAGGATGCGGAAGAAATGACGCGCCGTCTGGCGAGGGAAGAGGGGATATTCTGCGGGATATCTTCAGGTGGAGCGTTGAGCATCGCAATGCTTCTCTCGCAGCAGGTGCAAAACGCCACTATCGTTTTTATCGTCTGCGACCGGGGTGATCGCTACTTGTCTACGGGTGTATTCCCTGCCTGATCGACTATTCATTCAGCGCAACTCTGCGCTTGGATAATGCCGGGTTTTGTGCGAAGTAACGTTTGATCCCGCTGAGGATCGCGCTCGCCATCGTGCGTTGATAGTTCCGATCTTTCAGCCTGCTCTCTTCGGTTGGGTTGCTGATGAATGCGGTTTCTATCAGGATGGATGGAACGTCCGGCGACTTGAGGACGGCGAATCCGGCTTGTTCCACGCGGCCCCGGTGTAGTTTGTTGATGCCGCCCAATTCATTCAGAACATGCTTGGCCAGCTTCATGCTGTCATTGATGGTCGCTGTTTGTGACAGGTCGAGCAGGGTGCGGGCAAGGTAGGGGTCTTTTACTGCGAGGTTCACGCCGCCGATGAGGTCGGCCTCGTTCTCTTTCTTGGCGAGCCAGCGCGCACTGGCACTGGTGGCGCCCCCCTCTGACAATGCAAATACGGACGACCCCCGTGCATGCGGCTTGACGAAGGCGTCGGCGTGTATGGAGACGAATAGATCCGCATGCGCTCGGCGTGCTTTTTCTACTCGACCGCTCAAGGGAATGAAGTAATCGCCATCTCGAATGAGTACCGCGCGCATACCCGGGGTCGCATCTATCTGGACTTTTAACTCGCGCGCGATGGACAGTGTCACATCCTTCTCGCGCGTCCCGCTGCGTCCAAGTGCTCCCGGATCTTCTCCGCCATGCCCCGCATCCAGAGCGATGACAAGCACGCGATTGCGCAATTCCGGGTAGGGTTGTGGCGCCGAAGCGGCAGGCGGCTGTGTTGCCAGCGCCGCATCTTCTGTTTTGGTGGTTTCTGTATTGGAATCGCTGGCGACTGGCTCGCTTGCGGCAAGTTGCTGTGCCACGAAGGCCATCAAGGGATCGACAGGGACGGCGGGATAAATATCCAGAACCAGCCGGTGCCCATATTCTCCGACAGGTTTCAGGCTGAATAACTGTGGCTTGACCTGTGATTTCAGATCCAGAACCAGCCGGGCGATGCCGGGCTTGAAGCGCCCTATGCGCAAGCTGCTGATGTATGGATCCTCTTTGCTGACCTTGTTGGGCAGTTCGTTCAAGGCGGCACCGAGTTCGATCTCATCAAGGTCGATGACCAATCTGTCCGGGTTGGAGAGGGTAAATTGCTTGTAGCGGATGGCGGATTTCGATTCCAGCGTGAGGCGCGTGTAATCCTGTGCGGGCCAGAGGCGGGCGGAAGTGACGGGTATCTCTGCATGGGCGGAACCAGCCCATACCAATAACAGCAGGAAAACAGACTTTAGAGTGCGTTCAAACATTTCGTCCCTGCTTCAGTATAGGCGTGCAGGAAAATCTCACGGCCATCCTGAAGTATCTCAAAGGTAAGACTGAGGTCGGCCTCGGGTAATAGTCCGGCTGCCTGTTCCGGCCACTCAACCAGGCAAATATTGTGTGCGTCGAACTCGTCACGGAATCCGGCTTCTTCCCATTCATCGGCATCTCGAAAACGGTAGAGGTCGAAATGCCGCAAGTGTAGCCCTCTCACATCGTAGCTTTCAACCAGAGTGTAGGTCGGGCTTTTGACTCGCCCCTTATATCCAAGCGCCAGCAACAAGGCCCGAACCAGCGTGGTCTTGCCGGCGCCGAGATCTCCGCGCAGATAGATCACCAGTCCGGGGCGGATCGCATGAGCCAATCGCAATGCAAAGGCGGCAGTGGCCTCCTCATTTGGCAGAACTATTGGGCTATGATTCGAGTCATGCAAAATAGTGATCCCCGGTTGGAAATGGATGAACTTGCCTTGCGCATCAAAGCATGGGGCAGCGAGCTTGGCTTTCAGGCTGTTGGTATTTCGGATACCAGCCTGGGTGAGGCGGAAGCACATCTGCTGCAGTGGTTAGCGGACGGCCATCACGGTGCCATGGATTATATGGCAAAACATGGGGTGAAACGGGCGCGTCCGACAGAGTTGCTGCCGGGCACATTGCGCGTGATCTCTGTACGCATGAATTATTTCCCTGAGATCAGTCATGCTGCCGAGGCGGTATTGCTTGATCCTTCCCGTGCCTATGTTTCCCGCTACGCGCTGGGTCGTGATTATCACAAGGTGTTGCGAAACAGATTGGAAAAGTTGGCGCAGAAGATCAGGGATGTTGTCGACTGTCAGTGTCGCGTTTTTACGGACAGTGCCCCTGTGCTGGAAGTGGAGTTGGCGCAGAAGGCGCATCTGGGATGGCGAGGGAAGCACACGTTGTTGCTTACGCGTGAGCAGGGCTCGTGGTTCTTTCTGGGTGAGATATTCGTCGACCTTCCGCTACCGGCGGATGTGGCGCAGCAAAGTCATTGCGGAACTTGCGTCGCCTGTATGGATGTATGCCCGACGCGGGCCATCACAGCGCCATATATAGTGGATGCGCGGCGCTGTATCTCGTATCTGACTATCGAACATAAGGGCAGCATCCCTCACGAGTTAAGGCCGCTAATAGGGAATCGCATCTATGGTTGTGACGATTGCCAACTGTTTTGCCCATGGAATAGATTTGCGGTGAAAAGCATAGAACCGGACTTTTCGGTACGCAACAAGCTCGATGACATAATGCTCATCGAGTTGTTCTCTTGGAGCGAAGAAGCATTTCGTACGCGCATGGCGGGCAGTCCGATCTATCGTATTGGATACGAGCAGTGGTTGAGGAATATCGCAGTGGCGCTAGGTAATGTACCGGCAACTGCGGAGAGTCTGCAGGCCTTGCAGGCAAGGTCGCAACATGAATCCTTTCTTGTTAGAGAGCATGTCGAGTGGGCTTTGCAGCGCAAGGTTGAACATAAACAGGATTAAGTTCTTGACCTGATGTGGGTGCGTCTATAGAATGCCGTCCCTCAACTGACGCGGGGTGGAGCAGTCTGGCAGCTCGTCGGGCTCATAACCCGAAGGTCGTAGGTTCAAATCCTGCCCCCGCAACCAAACAGTTAAAGATTGCTGGTGCAAAATTAGGTTGACGGAAATAATTTAGTCTCTATAATGCGCACCTCTTCGCTGCCACGGTGGTGAAGGAAAGAAGAAAAAAGTTCTTTAAAAGTTAGAAAAAACAACCGATTAGTGTGGGTACGTGTGTGGAGGCGGACAAGTATTGCTTAGGTGATATGAGT
>VMTA01000023.1 GCA_013791855.1 Sideroxydans sp. | reverse complement strand
GCCCGTACAGCGCCCGCATGCCCGGATGCTTGTTGATGTAGCTGTACATGAAAGGCTGGGTGACCAGCGGCTCATCCTGTTCGTTGTGCCCCAGCTTACGGAAGCAGACCATGTCGATCACTACGTCCTTGCTGAACTGCTGGCGGAAGTCGAAGGCAAGCTCGGTCACCATCAGCACGGCCTCGGGATCATTGCCGTTGACGTGAAACACCGGCGCTTCGACCATCTTGGCAACGTCGGTGCAATACTGCGACGAGCGCGCATCCTGCGCCATTGAGGTGGTGAAACCGATCTGGTTGTTGATGACCACGTGCACAGTACCGCCGGTCTTGTAGCCGCGCGTCTGCGACAGGTTGAACGTTTCCTGGTTCACCCCCTGCCCGGCAAAGGCGGCATCGCCGTGCAGCAGGATCGGCAGCACTTCTTTGCCCTTGGTGTCCTTACGCCGATGCTGGCGGGCGCGTACCGAGCCTTCCACCACCGGGTTCACGATCTCAAGATGGGAAGGATTGAAGGCGAGCGTGACGTGCATGGGACCGCCCGGCGTGTCGATGTCGGACGAGAATCCCTGGTGGTATTTCACGTCGCCGGAGGTCAGGTGTTCGTGATGGATGCCTTCGAACTCAGCGAACAGGTTCTTGGGCTGTTTGCCCAGGGTGTTCACCAGCACATTCAGACGGCCACGATGCGCCATGCCGATGACGGATTCCTTCACGCCTTGCTTGCCCGCGCGCTGCAACAGGTGATGCAGCAGCGGTATCAATGTCTCGCCGCCTTCCAGCGAAAAGCGCTTCTGCCCGACATATTTGGTATGCAGATAACGCTCCAGCCCTTCGGCGGCGGTGAGATGGGAGAGGATGGCGCGGCGTGTCTCGACCGGATAATCAGGCAGCCCCTGTTCGCCCTCCAGTCGCGACTGTATCCAGCGCTTCTGCGTCACATTGTTGATATACATGTACTCTGCCCCGACACTGCCGCAGTAGATACGGCGAAGCCGTTGCAGGATGTCGCGCAATGTCATGCGCGCGCCGCCCACCAGCGAACCGGTATTGAACAGGGTGTTCATGTCCGATTCGGAAAGGTTGTAGTAGGACGGATTTAGCTCGGCGACCTCGGGCTTCACGTGTCGCGCGAGCGGATCGAGGTCGGCAGCGCGCACGCCGAGGAAGCGATGCGCGTTGATCAGTTGCAGCACCGAAGCCTGCTTGCGCATCGCGTCGGTTTGCGCGACAGAAGGCCGGGAGGCCGCTGCGGCGTCGAGCGCCAGGCCTTTCTGTATCGGCGTGTGGGCTACATCCGCCTGCCCACCCGTCGCCTGCAGCTTGGTGAAATACTCGCGCCATTCCGGCGGCACACTGCCGGGATCACGCAGGTAATCTTCATACAATCCCTCGATGAACACGTTGTTGCCGCCGAACAGCGGCGAACTGTCTTGCATCGCTTGCAGGTAACTGCTCTCGGGGGCGGTCATGGTTCTTCCGATCAGCGTTTGTCCACCGGCACGAAATCACGACGCACTGCACCGCGATACAACTGGCGCGGACGGCCGATCTTCTGCTCGACGTCTGCCACCATTTCGTTCCACTGCGACACCCAACCTATGGTGCGGGCCACGGCGAAAATCACGGTGAACATATTGGTCGGGATACCGATGGCGCGCAGCACGATGCCGGAATAGAAGTCCACGTTCGGGTACAGCTTGCGCTCGATGAAGTACGGATCGTTCAACGCGGTCTTCTCCAGTTCCATCGCCAGCTCGAACAGTTTGTTGTTCTCCAGCTTGAGTTCCTTCAGCACTTCGTAACATGTCTCGCGCATCACCTTGGCGCGCGGATCCATATTCTTGTACACGCGATGACCGAAACCCATCAGGCGGTATTTCTTGTCTTTCACGCCCTGCACATATTCCGCCACGCGCGACACATCACCGATCTCTTCCAGCATCTTCAAAGCAGCCTCGTTGGCCCCGCCGTGCGCCGGACCCCACAGGGCGGCGATACCCGAAGCGATACAGGCGAACGGATTAGCACCGCTGGAACCGGCCAGTCGCACGGTGGAAGTGGACGCATTCTGCTCGTGGTCCGCATGCAGGATCAGGATGCGTTCCAGCGCGCGCACCAGGATGGGATTGGGCACGTAGTCTTCCGCCGGTGTGGAGAACATCATGTACAGGAAGTTCTCCACATAGGAGAACTTGTTCTTCGGATAGACGAAAGGTTCGCCCACGTTGTATTTGTACGCCATGGCCGCGATGGTCGGCACCTTGGCCAGCAGGCGGTGTGCGGAAACGGTGCGGTGTTGCGGATTGTTGATGTCGAGCGAGTCGTGATAGAACGCCGACAACGCACCGACCACGCCAACCATCACCGCCATCGGGTGCGCGTCACGGCGGAAGCCGTTGAGGAAACGTGCCAGCTGGTCGTGCACCATGGTGTGGCGCGTGATGTTGCGGGTGAATTCCGCCTTCTGTTCCGCGCTCGGCAGTTCGCCGTTCAGCAGCAGATGGCAGACTTCAAGGAAGTCGGAGTTCTCCGCCAGCTGCTCGATCGGATAGCCGCGGTAATACAGCAAACCCACATCGCCATCGATGAAAGTGATCTCGGAGATACAGCTGGAAGTGGAAAAGAACGCGGGGTCGTAGGTGAACAGCCCGGCTTTTCCCAGATTGCGGATGTCGATCACATCCGGCCCCAAAGTACCTTTCAGGATAGGTAGTTCCAGTGTGCGCCCGTCATCCAGCGTCAATGTTGCGATACGATCGGTTTCCATATTCATCTCTTCCCCTCTCAAACCTGTTTTAACCATTCCAGCACTTCGCGCTGTCGCGCCTGTTCCGGCTCTTTTTCACCGCGCACCAGATCCCACAGGTCGGTGTCCGGCAGGTCCAGCAATTCATCAAAGGCTCCGCGCTGCTGCTCGTCTAATTGTGCATAACGCTGCGCGACGAAACGTCCCAGCAGGATGTCCATCTCGAGCATGCCACGCCGGCAACGCCAGCGCACCCGCTCCAGAAAAACCGGATCGACAGGCAGCATCAGGATCGCATCCTTATACCATCCTCTTTACCATCATGTCCTTGATCTTGCCGATGGCTTCCGTAGGGTTCAATTCCTTGGGACAGACGTCGACGCAATTCATGATGGTATGGCAACGGAACAAGCGATACGGGTCTTCCAGATTGTCCAGCCGCGCTGCCGTATCCTGATCGCGCGTATCCGCAAGGAAACGATAGGCCTGCAACAGACCCGACGGCCCGACGAATTTGTCCGGGTTCCACCAGAACGAAGGGCAGGCCGTCGTACAGCACGCGCACAGGATACATTCGTACAAGCCATCCAGTTCGGCCCTATCCTTGGGTGATTGCAAACGTTCCGTCTCGGGCGGCGGATCGTTGTTCACCAGATACGGCTTAATCGAATGGTACTGCTTGAAGAACTGCGTCATATCCACGATCAGATCGCGGATCACCGGCAGCCCCGGCAAGGGACGTATCTCGATCGGCTGCTTGAGCGACGATAAGGGCGTGATACATGCCAGCCCGTTGCGCCCGTTGATGTTCATCGCGTCCGAACCGCATACCCCTTCGCGGCAGGATTTGCGGAAACCGAGGCTGTCGTCCTGCTGGCGCAACATCATCAATGCATCGAGCAGCATGGCATCGCCTGCCTGCAGATCGAGCTCGTAATCCTGCATGTACGGCGCTTTGTCCGCTTCGGGGTTGTAGCGATAGATCTTGAATCTCATCATCGCCTCCTAGTAGACCCGCGCCTTGAGCGGGAAGGTTTCGACCGTCAGCGGTTTCAGACGCACCGGTTTGTAATCGAGGCGCCGGTCCTCACTGAAATACAACGAGTGCTTGAGCCAGTTCTTGTCGTCGCGCTCGGGGAAATCCTCGCGCGCATGTGCACCGCGGCTTTCCTTGCGCGCTTCGGCAGCGGTCATGGTGGCCTGCGCCACTTCGATCAGGTTGTCCAGCTCCAGCGCCTCGACGCGCGCCGTGTTGAAAACCTTGCTCTTGTCCTTGATCTCGGTCGTTTTGACACGCTCGGCGACTTCGCGGATATTGGTCACACCTTCCGCCAGAAGATCCGGAAAACGGAACACCCCGCAATGCGTCTGCATCACTTTGCGCATCGCGTCACCGACTTCCGCGACGCTTTCGCCGTTCTTCTGGCTCTCCAGACGTGCCAGGCGCGCCAGCGGGCGGTCAGCCGCATCCGCGGGCAAAGGCTTGGGATTCGGATTGGCTTTCAGGTCTTCGATGATCTGGCGTGCGGCGGCACGACCGAACACGATCAGGTCGAGCAGCGAATTGCAGCCGAGACGATTGGCGCCATGCACCGACACGCAGGCACATTCGCCCACCGCATAGAAGCCCTGCACCACCACATCCGGGCCGGTGCCGTGCGGCGCGACCACTTGGCCGTGATAGTTGGTAGGGATGCCGCCCATCATGTAGTGCGCGGTCGGCACGACCGGGATGGGCGCTTTGGAAGGATCGACATGCGCGAATTTGAGTGCGATGTCGCGAATGCCCGGCAGACGGTGACGGATCACCTCGTCGCCCAGATGATCGAGCTTGAGCAACACATGGTCGCCGTGCGGACCGCAGCCGCGCCCTTCCTTGATCTCGGTCGCCATCGCGCGCGACACCACGTCGCGGCTGGCCAGATCCTTCGCGGTCGGCGCATAGCGCGGCATGAAGCGCTCGCCATCCTTGTTCACCAGATAGCCGCCCTCGCCGCGCACGCCCTCGGTGATCAGCACGCCTGCGCCGTGCACGCCGGTCGGGTGAAACTGGAAGAACTCCATGTCTTCCAGCGGGATACCGGCTCGTGCCGCGATGCCGAGGCCGTCGCCGGTATTGATGTAGGCATTGGTGCTGGCCGAGAAGATTCGCCCCGCCCCGCCCGTTGCAAACAAGGTCGCACGCGCCTGCAGGATCATCACTTCGGAAGTCTCGATCTCCATCGCCACCACACCCAGCACGTCACCGTCCTGATCGCGGATCAGATCGAGCGCCATCCATTCCACGAAGAAGTTGGTGTTGGCTTTGACATTCTGCTGGTACAGCGTGTGCAACAAGGCATGGCCGGTGCGGTCGGCTGCTGCACAGGCACGCGGCACCGGGTTCTTGCCGTAGTCCTGCATATGGCCGCCGAACGGGCGCTGGTAGATCTTGCCGCTGTCGAGTCGGTCGAACGGCATGCCGAAGTGCTCCAGCTCGTACACCACTTCCGGTGCGGCGCGGCACATGTATTCGATGGCATCCTGGTCACCGAGATAGTCGGAGCCTTTCACGGTGTCGTACATATGCCAGTGCCAGTTGTCCTCGTTCACGTTGCCCAGCGAAGCGGCGATGCCGCCCTGCGCAGCGACGGTGTGCGAGCGCGTGGGAAACACTTTGGACAGCACGGCGACCTTGAGCCCGGCCTGCGAAAGCGTGAGCGCCGCACGCATACCCGCACCGCCCGCGCCGACCACGACCACATCAAACGTTCTTTTCGATATTGCCATCAGAGACCCCAGAGGATTTGCACTGCCCAGATCACATACAGGATCAAAGCCAGAATGACCGACACATGGATCAGCAAGCGGACGCTGGCCGGCTTCACATAATCCATCACGATGTCACGCACGCCTATCCATGCATGATAGAAAAGACTGAGCAGGAACAGCAGCGAGAAGGATCGCATCATGTTGCCGGAGAACAGCTCGGTCCAGACGTCATAGCCGAGCGCCGGCTGTAACAATGCCCAACCGGCCACAGCCGACACATAGACCGCCATCACCGCCGCAGTGACGCGCTGGGCCAGCCAGTCGCGCAGTCCGTAATGCGCGCCGGTCACGATACGGTTCACCATAGCTTCACCCCCATGACAACGGTCAATGCCAGACTCACCGCCAACACCCAGCGGCTACTGGCGCGCGCACCGGACAGTCCGTGCAGCAGATGCAGGTCTATCGCCAGATAACGCAGCCCCGCGAAGAAATGATGCAGGAATGCCCACAACATTCCGATCAGCGCCAGCTTCACCAGCGCATGATCGAGATACTCCGCAAGGTTGGTAAAAGTCTCGATGGAGCGCAAACTCTGGTCCAGCATGGCAAGCAACAGGGGCAAAGCCAGAAACAGGATCGCACCGGAGACACGGTGCAGGATGGAGACGTAGCCGGCTAACGGCAACTTGATCTTATGCAGTGCAAGATGTTTGGGGCGTGTCTTGTTCATATCCTTTTCCACTACCAAGATCGAGTGCCTCAATGTTACACCCGATGCAACGGGTTTAGATATCAATACGGCACCCGGTAATGAGTATTGAATTTTCTAATGCTCACATTAGGCCGCTCACAATAGACGCCAAAATGATATGTAATCGACCTTGCTATAACTTTACATTCGAAGAAAATGCAAACCCATGACTGCGTTCAAAAAACTAAAAACAATCAGGGAATTCGAAAAGGGTCGTATGCCACATCTGCGCTCTCACGAGGATTTCGACATCGTGATCGAGGTCGGTTATCACGAAGACATGGAAAAACCGTTGACGCTGAAATGCCTGCTATTGATGGAGATATCGTCTGCCACCACCGTCCAGCGCCGCGTGCATGCGCTGGTCGAAGCGGGCATCCTCACGCGATCCCGCAGCGAAAGCGACCGGCGCAGCGTCGAGCTGGGCGTATCCGGCCAGACGCGCAAACTGATCGATCGCTACGTCAAGATGCTGCACACTCACATATCCAAGTCGGCCTGATATGAACATCAACCTGGCCGACTTCGGCAGCAACGAAGAGATCAAGCAGCACGTCACGCATGCGCTCAGCGCCTACGGCGAGGTGGAGAGTGTCCATATCTTCGAGCCGGCCCCCAGCAATCCGCAGCATATCGTCCTCGCCACCATGACCGATATGGAACAAGCCCGCATCGCCTCCAGCTCGCTCGACCTCCGTTCCTTCGGACACAAGTCACTCATCATCCCCGTCTCCAAGTAACACGCCCGAACGCTTTCTTCCTCTGCACGCGGAACACTGGCAGAATACCCGCCACACCCACCCGCAGGAGGAAACCATGAAAGCGCCCGTCCGTGTCACCATCACTGGAGCCGCAGGCCAGATCGGTTACAACATGCTGTTCCGCATCGCGAACGGCGACATGCTGGGTCGGGAGCAACCCGTCATCCTGCAATTGCTGGACATCACACCCGCGCAGCAGGCGTTGCGCGGCGTGGCGATGGAGTTGGAAGACTGCGCCTTCCCCATGCTGCAACAAGTCATCACCACCGACGATCCGCGTGTCGCCTTCCGCGACACCGAGGTCGTACTGATGGTCGGTGCCCGACCGCGCAGCAAAGGCATGGAACGCAAGGACTTGCTGGAAGCCAACGGCGCCATCTTCTCCGAACAGGGACGCATCCTCAACGAGGTCGCCGCCCGGCATGTGAAGGTACTGGTGGTCGGCAACCCGGCCAACACCAACGCGCTGATCGCGATGAAGAACGCACCCGATCTCGACCCGCGCAACTTCACCGCGATGATGCGCCTGGACCACAACCGCGCCATCACCCAGATCTCCCTGAAGCTGTTCCAGCCGATACAGGACATCAAGAAGATGGTGGTGTGGGGCAACCACTCCGGCACGCAATATCCCGACCTGTCCCACGCGGAGATTCGCGGCCGCAAAGTGATCGATGTGCTTAAACAGAACAACTGGGAAGACTGGATCGAGAGCGATTTCATCCCCACCGTGCAAAAGCGCGGCGCGGCCGTGATCGAGGCGCGCGGCCTTTCCAGCGCGGCCAGCGCCGCCAATGCGGCCATCAGCCATATGCATGACTGGCTGTTGCGTTCGCACCATAACGACTGGGTCACCATGAGCGTGCCCTCGGACGGCAGCTACGGCATACCAGAAGGCGTGATGTACGGCTTCCCGGTGACCTGCCGCAACGGTCACTATGAGATCGTGCAGGGACTCGCCATCAACGAACTGGGTCGCAAACACATGATGGACAGCCACAAAGAGCTGATGGAAGAACGTTCGCATGTGACGCATCTGCTGGGTTGAAACGCTTACACGGCCGGAATATCCCTAAACTTTACGGGATTCAGGCCGATAGCTGCTCTACAACGCCAGACTTCAGGGGGGAAGGCATAGCATGCAGAACAAGAGCGCGTACGTCTCACAAAAAGAAGCCCCGTTCCCGGCCGGAACGGTACTCATCTCCAAGACGGACACCAAAGGCATCATCACTTATGTGAACGATGCCTTCGTGCACATCTCCGGATATTCCAGAGAAGAGTTGATCGGCAAGAGCCACAACATCGTGCGCCATCCCGATATGCCGCCGCAGGCATTCAAGTGGCTGTGGGACACACTGAAGGAAGAACACCCCTGGCGCGGACTGGTCAAGAACCGCTGCAAGAACGGTGACCACTATTGGGTGCAGGCCAACGTGGCCCCCATCATCGAGAACGGCAACATCACCGGCTATGTGTCGGTGCGCCGCCCCCCTTCCCGCGAGGACGTGGCCGCCACCGAGTCTTTGTATACCGCGCTGCGCAACAGCGGACAGCAGATCGTCTCCCGCTACGAACGCTACAAATTCAAGAACTGGTCGCTCACCTCCAAGCTGCAGTTCCTGATCCAGATGTCGCTGGTGGTCGTGCTGGCCGGCGCCCAGATCTTCGTCTCGGCCAACCTGCGGGAGGAATCCAGGATACTTGCAGAAGAAAAAGGTGCTCAGGTCGCTAACGAGATCATCGACGGTGCCAACCTGCTGATGGTCACCGGGCAGATCAGCGAAACGGAGAACCGCAAACTGCTGCTGCACAAGATCAGTACCGGCGTGAACATCAAATCGGTACAACTCGTCCGCACCCAACCCGTTGTCGATCTGTACGGTCCCGGCCTGCCGGAGGAACAGATCAGTGACGATATGCAGCGCGAGGTTATCGCCAGCAAAAAACCGCGCATCACGTTCAGCAAGGATGCAAAGGGCGCCCCCCATCTGCGCGTCATCACACCCTATGCAGCCAGCAAGGATTTCCACGGTACCGACTGTACCGGCTGCCACCAGACCGAGGAAGGCACCATACTCGGTGCTTCGGATGTGACGATAGACCTCGCGCCCGACTATGCACGCATCAACAAAATGGAGATGCAGACCGTCCTCGGACAGGTCGCGCTGCATGTGTTCCTGTATTTCTTCATCGGCTTCTGCGTCAAACGCTACGTGCGCGCACCAGCTTCCGCCGTGCGCAGCGAGTTCCGCAACATCATGGAAGGTAATCTGGACGGCCATCTGGACATCTCGACGCGCGATGAGATGGGACAACTGCTGTGCGAGATACAGACCATGCAGACCTATCTGCGTACCACGGTGGACGAGATCGTCACACCGGTGAAGAAGATACAGGGGCGCATCACCGAACTGGATCAGCGCGTGAGTACCGTGGCGGACAATGCCATGAACGAGCGCGACAACATCCAGCAGATCACCCGCACCATGGAGCAGTTCAGCCAGTCGGTCGAGGAGGTCTCCCACATGGCGAACGATTCCCTGCAGGATGCCAAAGCCATGCAGCGCATCGTGGAGGAGAACAACCGCAACATGGAACTGAGCATCGAAGCGACCGGCGAGGTCGCCAGCACGGTGCAATCTTCCAGCAAGACCATCTCCGATCTGGGACAAGCCATCCAGCGTATCGGTGTCATCGCCGACACCATCAAGGAGATCGCCGACCAGACCAACCTGCTGGCATTGAACGCCGCTATCGAAGCCGCTCGTGCCGGTGAACAGGGACGCGGCTTCGCGGTGGTTGCGGATGAAGTGCGCAAACTGGCCGAACGCACCGCCAACAGCACCACCGACATCTCGCGCAACATCGGCGAGATCACAGCCATATCCGACACGGCTGTGACTTCGATGGAACATTCCGTCAGCAAGGTGAGCCAGAGTATCGATCTGATACGCAAGAACGGGGACGGTCTGAAGGAGATCATGAGCGCCTCGGTCAATGTCGCCTCGCGCGTTGACCATATCGCCAAGGCATCCAGCGACCAGACTGCGGCAGGCAAGCAGGTCGCCGAAAGTCTGGAGCGCATCACTGCACTGGTGGAACATAACGCCAGTTCCTCGACGGAAGCGAAAGCCTCCGCTGAAGAGCTGGCCATATCGGCGGTCGAACTGCGCAAGGCAGGCTATCCGCTGACCAAGTGCGGCATGACTGACAACACCAGGAATTAGTGCACTAATTCCTGCTTGCACGCCCCCTTGCTGCGTCCTATGCTGGGCGCATGCAATTCCCCCAAGGGGTCGTCATGCCGAACATACGTCCGCCTGCTGTCGCCGGTTCCTTTTATCCGGCCGATGCCAACATCCTGGCCGCTGATGTGCGCGCCTTGCTGGCCACCCCCGCAGCGAGCAGCCTGACTCCCAAGGCATTGATCGCCCCCCATGCCGGATACATGTATTCCGGCCCTGTTGCCGCCAGCGCCTATGCCAGCCTGCGCACTGTCGCTTCACGCATCCGTCGCGTGATCCTGCTGGGCCCGACCCACCGCGTCCCGGTACACGGCATGGCCCTGCCGGATGCGGACTCCTTCTCCACCCCGCTGGGCCAAGTCAGGCTGGACACGGATGCCATGCAAGCCATCGCAGCGCTGCCTCAAGTCACCGTCAGTGCGCCGGTGCATGCCTTCGAGCATGCGCTGGAAGTGCAACTACCCTTCCTGCAGATAGCGTTGGACGATTTCACCCTGTTGCCACTAGCCGTCGGGGATGCCAGCGCGCAGGAAGTCGCGGAAGTTTTGCAGTTGATCTGGGGCGGCGCAGAGACCCTGATCGTGATCAGTTCTGACCTTTCTCACTACTTGCCATATGAAGTATCCAAACTGATCGACCAGAAGACCGCTAACGACATCCTCAAGCTGCGTCCCGACATCACGCATGACGAGGCATGCGGCGCGACGCCGATCAACGGCCTGCTGCTTGCCGCACGCCGGCATCACCTCACCCCGCATCTGCTCGACCTGCGCAACTCGGGCGACACTGCCGGGCCGCGCGATGGCGTGGTCGGCTACGCGGCTTTTGCCTTTTGTGAGGAGAGCAACCATGAATGAAGAAGATCACGGACTGACTTTGCTGCGACTGGCGCGCGCCGCCATCGCCCGCGAACTCGGTTTCGACTCGCACGACCTGCCGTCCAGCGACTGGCTGGTGCAGGAGGGGGCGACCTTCGTGACGTTGAATTTGCACGGCCGTTTGCGCGGTTGCATCGGCAGCCTGGAAGCACACCGTCCGTTGATCGACGATGTGCGTCACAACGCCGTGGCTGCTGCATTCCGCGACCCGCGCTTCCCGCCGCTGACAAAAGAGGACTTCGCCGTAGTGCAGATCGAGGTCTCCCTGCTCAGCCCCCCGGAAAGGATCAGCTTCAAGAGCGAGCAAGATGCCTTGGCGCAACTCCATCCCGGTCGGGACGGCGTGATCCTTGAGTATGGCCGCAGCCGCGCCACCTATCTGCCGCAGGTATGGGCGCAATTACCGGAGCCGGTCGGCTTCATCGGCAATCTGAAAGAGAAGGCGGGGTTGCCCGCCGACTTCTGGTCCGACGACATCCGCCTGTCCCGTTACAGCGTGCGCAAATACAGCGAAGGCGCATAAGGAGCACTTGAGATGGATGAGGCTATCAGCATCGACGAACGCTACCCTGCCCGCTACTGGCACCGGCTGGATGACGGCCGCATCCAGTGCGATCTGTGTCCGCGCGACTGCAAGCTGAAAGAAGGGCAACGCGGCGCATGCTTCGTGCGGGGCCGCATCGATGATGCGATGGTACTCACCACCTACGGCCGCAGCTCTGGATTCTGCGTGGATCCTGTCGAAAAGAAACCGCTCAACCATTTCTACCCCGGCAGTCGCATCCTGTCGTTCGGCACGGCGGGCTGCAACCTCGCCTGCAAGTTCTGCCAGAACTGGGACATCTCCAAGGCGCGCAGTTTCGACAAGCTCGCCGATCAGGCCACACCGCAAGCCATCGCCAGCACGGCGCTCGATCTGGACTGCCTGAGTGTCGCCTTCACCTACAACGACCCGGTGATATTTGCCGAATACGCGATGGATGTGGCGGACGCCTGCCATGCGGTCGGCGTCAAGACGGTCGCCGTGACGGCCGGCTACATCCATGCACAGCCCAGGATCGATTTCTACGCGAAGATGGACGCTGCCAACGTCGACCTGAAAGCCTTTACCGACGAATTCTATTTCAAGCAGACCGGCGCACATCTCGGGCCGGTGCTGGAGACCTTGCAGTATCTCTGCAAGGAAACCGACGTATGGGTGGAGCTGACCACCCTGCTGATCCCGGGATACAACGACAGCGCCCACGAGATCGGCAAGATGTGCGAATGGATCGCTGAAGAACTCGGGCCGGACGTGCCGCTGCACTTCACCGCCTTCCATCCCGATTACAAGATGACGGACATTCCGGCCACGCCGGCCTTGAAGCTATCGGAAGCCAGACGCATCGGCCATGCAGCCGGCCTGCACCATGTGTATACGGGGAACGTGCATGACACCGCAGGAGGAACGACGCACTGCGCCAGCTGCAAACAGGCGCTCATCGTGCGGGATTGGTATGAGATCCGCGACTATCGGCTCACCGCGCAAGGCAGCTGCCCGCATTGCGGCGAACTGCTAGCCGGACGTTTCGGCATATATCAAAGCCAGCCCGGCACACGGCGCATCCCCGTCCGCATCAGGCGCTGAACTCTTACCTGCTCAGATCAAAGATGCCTGCGCACCGTCAGGCACAGCGTCACAGAATTTCTCGGCAATAGCCGCGAACTCATGCTTGATCATATTGAAGGCCGCTACGATATCCGGATCGAAGTGCGTGCCGCTACCCGCCTCGATGATCTTCACCACCTCATCGTGATGGATAGCATGCTTGTACACGCGCCTTGATGACACGGCATCATAGACATCCGCCAGCGCCATCAGTCTGGCCGGTATGGGGATGTCCTCGCCGCTCAGACCGAAGGGATAACCGCTGCCATCCCATTTCTCGTGATGGCCGACCGCGATCTGTCGGGCGATACGCAGGAAATGGCTCTGGATATTGACTTCACTCTCGGCCGCCGCAATAGCATTGCCGCCAAGCAGCGCATGCTGCTTCATGATCTCGAACTCCTCATCGGTAAGTTTCCCGGGCTTCAGCAGGATGTGATCCGGGATGCCAACCTTGCCCACATCATGCAGCGGTGCCAACTTGAACAGCAGCTCGATGTTCTCCTCGGTCAGGAAGTCTTTGAACCTGGAATGCCCCCGCAAGTGCTGTGCCAGCAGACGAATATAGTGCTGGGTGCGCCGTATGTGATTGCCGGTCTCGTTGTCACGCGTCTCAGCCAGTGATGACAGTGCGAGGATGGTCGCATCCTTGATCAGCCCGATCTCATCCGTGCGCTGACGAAGTTCGGAGGTACGCTCGCGCACCATGCTTTCCAATCTTTCCTCGTGCTGGCGCAATTCAGCGTTCGCCAATTCCAATCTGTAGCGTGCCTCCTCGTTGAGGTTCTTCTGAGCTTCCAATTCCCGAAGCAAGGTTTCATTCTCGAAGCGTTGCTGCAACACGCGTCTGTAGTTTCGCGTCAATACCCGGCCGGAGAACAACACAACCATACTGAACAGCAGCAACATGCCGGCGATCTTCCAGTGCAGGGCATCATTCTCGGCGGCCACGCGCGCCATCAGCGGCAGCATGATGCCGCCCAGATAGGTGACGGAAGCAGGCGGATGTACCGGGTTCAATGTCACCGACACAGCGACCAACCCGACCATGATGCTGATCATAATGCCCTGATTGAAAAGGTCATGCGGAAAGAACACGACTGCCGCAGCTCCCCACAACAAGCCGGAGGCGAGTGCAAAGACAGTGAAATGCTGATGCCAGTCGCGGCACTGATCCAGCGCTGAAAGGCTATGCCTGTCTCTTCTCCACTTAGACAGTTCGACCAAATGCAGCGCGAAAGAGGCGGACAACCACAAGATCATAAAATCATGGTGACCCAACTCCCAGTACAGCCATACAAACAATAGCTGCACGCCCATCTGCCCGAGCACCATCGCCGGGTACATCTCCATGCGTGTGCGTAGTTGCTCCCGGCACATAGGCAGATCTGCATGGCTCAACTGGAACCCCCAGTTGAGCCAACCGGGGGAAACGTGCTTGGGATGTTTGGTGGCGATATCCATGATCTCCCCCTTATCCGTATCGCGACACCCCCGCATGGGTGTTCCTCAACGGCAAAAGGGATGGGGCTATGCCATCTCGAACGACAAGTGGAGTTTGGCCAGATTCGACTGGTAGCGATCCGAAGCGTCCTTGAAGAATCGGCTACCGCGCACGATGGTCATCGCAGCTTCACGCTTGCCTAGTTCGACCAGCAGCAATGCCTGCGACGCGGCTTCGTGGAACTCATAACAGCTTTCATGCAGGTCATTCAGCAAGGCCATGTCCGTACAGTGCTTGCCACCCTCGCCGTGCAGCCATTTGCCGACCATGCAGTCTCTACAACAATCATCCGGTAGCTCAGGCTTGTCAGACGAGTAGCCCTGAACATACGCTTCCACCTGGAAGCGTTGATTGAGGTGCGACTGGATAGCACGGATGCCGTCGAAACGTTCTATGGTGGGGATGTTGCGCTGAAGCGTATTGCCGACCTGTTTCCACATGATGTGCCTCCTGCAAAAGACCAGATGGGATGGTCATTCTGCGCGGCGGAAACGGCCGATACAATATGCCGAAAGGCCTATATATCGGCCTATGCAACAGCCTATATCACCCGCCTATCCTATTGATTCTATGTGAATCATAAAATCACCCGCACCAGCGCGAAGCCCCCGCCCGCTGTGCGGAAATTCGTGGTCTGCCCCTGATAGAGTCTGGCAGCGATCATCTGGAGACGACCGGCATACACATAGCAACGCACGTCATATTTCAATGACACGGACTCGTCACCCGAACAAACCTTGCGCTCGCCGGGCACCGCCAACTGCTGCGCGATGTAATCAGCCTGCATCACCTCTTCGAACACCCGCTTGGTCATCTTGTCACCGCGATAGGTACCCTTGCTGCCGTAACCGCTCACCGGCTTGAAGAACCATTCCTTGCGGATAGACCACCAATGTTCCGCATCCTCAGCGCGCACGATCTCAGTGTGCGGGATGCCTTGCTGCAAAGTCAGGATGACTTCATCCGCCACGCCAGCGCCACGCAATGCTGCGGCATCGGTCAGCCAGGCCAGCTTGCGCTTGTCCGCATATTTCGCATGATGTGCAGGCCCGGGCGTCAACACCACCTGCTGCCGTTCCCACACCTCCCGCAAATGCACATGCCGCGTCAGATCAAAATCTGTGAGGCGGTTGTAGATCAGATCGATGCGACGACCTTCCCGATACAAGCCGTCCTCTCGCGCCTCCAGTTGCGCCGGGTCGGCGATGAAAGCGGAGATGCCTGCACGTTTGAACAGTTTTTGCGCCAACAGGAATTCCGCATAGAGATATTGCGACTCAGGTTGCTCATCGACGATGGCGACCGTCTGCAGCGGTATGTCGCCATGCACCCGACGCCATTCATTGCGGAACATGCCGATGAATGCCTGCTCCATATCAGTCTCGCCTACCGCCTCGCCGTACAGCTTGGCAGTTCGCTGACTATCGATCAGCAGAGCATTCAGGAAAGCTCCGCCCGCGTTGGTGTTGATCTCGATCAGATGAACACCCTGCGTATTGAGATGGAAGTCGTAGCCGTAGAACACACCGAGCGGCGCATCTTTATCCGAGGGCCCCAGCGCCTGCTCTGCCGCTGCGATGACTTTCTGCATCTGCTGCAACTGCTGATCGCTGATGAAGACCGGTGCCGCCGCGAACAGATGCGGACACCGTTCGCTCACCAAGCCGTACCAATCTTCGCCCTGCGCCTTCAGCTCACCCTGCAAGGCCTCGGCATCCATGCCCGCCCAGTCCAGACATTCGCCGTTCAGATGCACGATGAAATCCTGGTCGACATCGAAATGTTCCCTTGCCATATCTGCCGACACCGTATCAACCACCGAGCATCGCCTTTTTCAGATCATCCTGTGCAGGCTTGTTGCCCAACCATATCTTCAACAACGCGCGCTTGAACGCCGCGCCTGCGATATTGCCGTACACCTTGCCGTTCAAACTGATCCGCGTGCCAGCGGCCGGTTGGTAATCGAGCGTGATGACATCCCCCTGCTTGGCCTCGCCGATCTCGTTGAAGATGTCGGCCATCAACATGAGTTGCGCCTTCATCGCCTTCAATTCAGCGCCATCATGGTTCGCCTGTATGGCCTCGTTGAAGGCGCCGTACAGCTTCCTGCTGCCCAGATCGCGCAGCATATGCATCGCGATGCGCTGGGGGTGTTCATCGGCGATCACCATGTCCGCAGCCATCTGCTTTTGCGGCAGATACAAGGCACCGACATAGACCTTGAAGAACCATTTGGTGCGTATGCCCGCCCCGTTCAGCACCAGTGTTTGAGAACCGACCTGCGCTGTATCACTCAGCTTGACGCCCGCAACCTCAAGCGCCATGACAGGCATGCACAGCAAACAGACCGCCATGCCCAGCATCACTTTCTTCATCTTCTTACTCCCGAATCCATATAACCCATTCACAGCGCCTCGAACACACCAGCGGCCCCCATACCGGTGCCGATACACATCGTCACCATGCCGTACTTTTGTTTACGACGACGCAGACCGTGCAACAGCGTGGCCGTGCGGATCGCACCGGTCGCCCCGAGCGGGTGACCGAGGGCGATGGCACCACCCAGCGGATTGACGATGTCCGGGTTCAGACCCACATCGCCGATCACCGCCAGCGACTGCGCGGCGAAAGCCTCATTCAACTCGATCCAGTCCATATCGTTGAGCGACAACCCGACCTGTTTCAGCGCACGCGGAATCGCCTCCTTGGGGCCGATGCCCATAATCTCCGGCGGCACACCCGCCACTGAGAAACCGAGGAACTTGCCGATAGGCGTGAGGTTGAAACGCTTCAGCGCCGCTTCCGAACACAACAGCACCGCGCCCGCCCCGTCCGACATCTGCGAACTATTGCCCGCCGTCACCGAGCCCTTCAGCGCGAACACCGTCTTCAGCTTCGCCAGTGCTTCCAGCGAGGTGTCCGCGCGCGGGCCTTCGTCCTGCGCGACCATGCGTGCCATCACGTTCACGTCGCGGCTATGCATGTCCGGCACATGCTCCGTGATCTGATAGGGCGTGATCTCGTCCGCGAACTCGCCGTTATTGATCGCCGCAATGGCACGCAAATGGCTCTGCAAAGCAAAGGTATCCTGTGCCTCGCGCGACACCTTCCAGCGCTCCGCCACCTTCTCCGCAGTCATCCCCATGCCGTAGGCGATGCCCACATGCTCGTCCTCGAAGATGGCCGGATTGAACGCCACCTTGTTGCCCATCATCGGCACCATGCTCATGCTCTCCACACCGGCTGCCAGCATCACATCAGCCTCGCCGAGACGGATGCGGTCCGCCGCCATGGCGACTGCCTGCACACCGGAAGAACAGAAACGGTTCACCGTCATGCCCGGCACCGTGTTCGGAATGCCCGCCAGCAGCAGCGCGATGCGCGCCACGTTCATGCCTTGCTCAGCCTCCGGCATCGCGCAGCCCACGATCACATCGCCGATGCTGGCCGGATCGAGCGACGGCGCCTGCGCCAGCGCACTCTTCAGCACATGCGCCAGCAGATCGTCGGGGCGCGTGTTGCGGAACATACCGCGCGGCGCCTTGCCCACCGGCGTACGGGTGGCAGCGACGATATAGGCTTCCTGAACTTGTTTGCTCATGGCTCGCTCCTGCGGATGAAGTTGGTATGCGGGGTGTCGTCTGCATCATACGTCAGCGCCCCTCTGTGGTAAATCTAGAGACGGAAATGCGAACGCCCCCTCGTCTGAGGGGGCGTTCGTTTGCAAAACGGCGCGCTAGCGCACCGCTGATTCAGCCATTACTTGATCTCGGACAAAAGTGCCGGAGATTTGACCAACTGACGCACGCCGTGTGCGTGGTCTTCTTCATACTTGTTGCCCTTGCACCATTCGCCCACGGTCTTGATGTTCACCTTGGCACACTGCGGACGCACACTCCAGGTCACCTGATACTCGGAACAGGCGCTCTCGTTGTACTTCGGACCGGTGGTGGAACCCATGAACTCGACAGGCTTGCCGGTATCGGTCGGCAGTGCGGAAGCCGACTGGATCTGGTTGAAATCCAGACCGCCCTCGGCCACCAGTGTGTACACCTGAGTCTCTACGCGCAACTCGGGATTCGCGCACTTCGCAGACACGCAGGAACCGAGACCCTTGCCGCCGGGCACATCGCAAGTCGTGTGGACATAGTGCACCTCGATGGTGTCGCCGGGCTTCAGCTCGCCGTGTGCGCTCTTGCACACGCCCTCGCCGGACCATGCCTTCTCGGCCTTGCTCAGCTTCTTGCTGAGGTTGCACTGATAACCGCTGCCATAACCTTCGTGGCCTTCGCCGGTGTAGATTGAGAAGTCCTTGGACTTGTGTTCCGCACCTTCGTGGAAGTGGATGTTGCACAGATGCATCTCGGATGCCGCCGGAGCCGCCTTGAACGTCACCTTGTTGTCACCGCTCTTGCTGTCGATATCGCGCGGTGTCTGCGGACCGAAGCCGGTACATGCCGACGCAGCGGCAGCATGATGCGCATCATGCCCATGCTCGCTACCGTGATCACTCGCCAACGCACTGCCCGAAGCCAACCCCAATACCACCATCAAACCTGCACAACTCTCCCTGAATCTCGTCATTTGCATCTCACCCTAATGTTCGTTGGAAAAATACCGCGTCTTATTATGTGGACTACCTGACAGTGCGATGTCGGGGCGTGATTCTACAAGCAAAGAAAGGAGAAAGTGAACGCTTTAGAAATGGCTAATATAGTTACGCACGGCCTGAAGATTCGATGCACCGTAACAGTTGAAAATAGCAAAGCGTTCGAAGCAATACAGGTCAGGTTGGGCGCATTATTGCGCCGTATCCAGATCTACCATACGTTTCAATTTCTCAACGGCTTCCCACTCTTCAACATATGCTCGATCCTTGCCTGCGTCTTGTCGGTCGCGAGAAGCTCCATGAAGTGTTTAATCTCCAGGTCGAGCAACCATTGTTCATCCACCAGTGAACCCGCTTCCACATCGCCGCCGCATAAGGTGTCGGCGACGCGACAGCCGATGTCGTAGTCGTGTTCGGAGATGAAGCCGCCCGCGAGCATGTTCACCATGGCGGCTTTAAGGGTGGCGGTGCCGGTGCGGCCGGCAACCATGATCTGGCGCTGGTGCAGCGGCGGGCGGTAGGCGGTGGCGTTGAGTGCTTTCGCTTCTTCCTTGGCGATATGCAGCAGTTCAAATTTATTCATCACGATGCGGTCGGACGGTCTGAGGTAACCCATATCTCTTGCCAGCTCGGCACTCTTGGCGACTTCGCCCATGGCGATGTGCTGGAAGTAGCGGCGCACGAAGGGGAAGATGTCAACACGGTTGTCGCTGGAGTAGCGCTGTGCTTCCTGCGAGGCGCGCTGTGCCATCTCCTTGCAGCCGCCGCCTGCGGGCAACAGACCCACGCCGACTTCAACCAGACCGATGTAGCTTTCCAGCGTGGCGACGATGCGCGAGCAATGGATGGAGAATTCACAGCCGCCGCCGAGGGCGAGGCCGTCCACGGCGGCGATGGTGGGGATCTGCGCGTATTTCAATCGCATCGAGGTCTGCTGGAACTTGGCGACCACGGTTTCCACCTTGGGCACGTTGCCGGTGGCGGCGTTGAGGATATCGCCCACGCCCCCACCGCCCGCTGCGGTGTATTTGACGCGATTCACCGCGCCCTTGAGCTTGCCGAACAGGCCGGTGTCGGGTGTCTCCTGCACGCCCTGCATGAGTTGCAGCAGGTTCGCGCCCGCCGAGAACGGCGGCTCGCTCTGCCACAGTATGAGCGCAGAGAAATGCGCCTCGGCTTCTTCCACCGCGCGCAGGATGCCGTCCAGCACTTCGTTGCTGACGGTGTGCATCTTGGTTTTGAAACTGAGGATGGCGATACTGTCGCCGGTGTGCCACAGGCGCACCTCGTCGGTCTCGAACACGGTCTCACCGTACTGGCGCACTTCACCCAGCAGGTGGTCCGGATAGGGCTGGCGCAGGTAGACGGACAGTGCGGAGCGCGGCACCATCGCGCGCGTGGCCGGGGCATAAGAGCCGTGCGCCGTATGCACGCCGCTGCGCGTGGGATCGGCGACCCACACCGGCAACGGTTTGTCCGCCATCGCCTTGCCGGCGGCGATGTCTTCGGCGATCCAGCCGGTGACTTGCGTCCAGCCCGCCGCCTGCCATATCTCGAACGGACCGTTGTCCCAGCCAAAACCCCAGCGCACAGCGAAGTCGAGGTCGCGCGCGTTGTCGGCGATGGCTTCCAGATGCAGCGCGCAGTAATGGAACACGTCGCGGAACACCGACCACAGGAACTGTGCCTGCGGATGCTGACTGTTGCGCAGGCCGGCCAGTTTCTTGGCCCAGTCGCGTTCGCGCAGAATGTCCTTCACGCCGTCATCGACCTTCGCATCAGAGAGTTTGTATTCGCGCGTGTGCAGATCGAGCACGTGGATCTCTTTGCCGATCTTCTGATAGATGCCGCGCTTGCTCTTCTGCCCCAGTGAACCCTGATCGACCAGATACTGGAACCAGCCCGGCAGCTCGAAGTGTTTATGCCACGGATCTTCGGTGAGGTTCTCGCGCATGGTGTTGACCACATGTGCGAACACGTCGAGCCCCACCACGTCCAGCGTGCGGAAGGTGGCGCTCTTGGGGCGGCCGAGATAGCGGCCGGTGAGCGCATCCACCATGTCGAAGCCGAGATTGAACGCAGCCGCATGATGCTTGGTGGCGAGCATGGAGAACACACCGATGCGGTTGGCGATGAAGTTGGGCGTGTCCTTGGCGCGCACCACGCCCTTGCCCAGCGTGGAGACGAGGAAGGTCTCCAACTGGTCGAGCAGGGCCGCTTCCGTGCCCTTGCACGGGATCAGTTCCACCAGATGCATATAGCGCGGCGGGTTGAAGAAATGGATACCGCAGAAGCGGTGGCGCAGCGCCTCGGGGAAGGCTTCAGCCAAAGTGTTGATGGAAAGGCCCGAGGTGTTGGTGGCGAAGATGGCTCGCGCATTCACGAACGGGGCAACCTTGCGGTACAAGTCGGACTTCCAGTCGATGCGCTCGGCGATGGCCTCGATGATGAGGTCGCACTCGCGCAGCTTGTCCAGATGCTGCTCGTAATTCGCCGCTTCGATGTAGCTGATGCGCGATGGTGATGATATGGGTGCGGGTTCGAGTTTCTTCAAGCCGGCCAGCGCCTTGTTCACATTGCCGTTCGGATCGCCCTCTTTCGCGGGCAGTTCGAACAACAGCGTCTCGACATTGGCATTGACCAGATGCGCGGCGATCTGTGCGCCCATCACGCCGGCACCGAGCACGGCGACCTTACGGATCTTCAGATGATTGCCCATCGCATTCCCCTCAACATTAAGCAGAGAAAACGGCAGGGCGTTCACCCCGCCGTTCACGACCTGCAAGTTAGAACTTGTATCCGTACTGCACACTCACGATATCAACGCTGTTGCTGTAGCTGCCGACCAGATAGCCTTTGCCGCTCAGCTCCGGATTGGCCGCCGAGCTCTGGTTCATCACGCCGCTCTTGACGAACAGGTGGGCGTAGCCGAAATCCAGCGTGCTGGCAGCATCAGGTTTGAACTGCCCACCCAGCGCCAGCCAAGTGCGGTCGGCATCCGGGATGCGTACGGTGCGGTAGGCATCCGATACCGGCGCCTGGTCGAAGGCAACCCCTGCACGCGCGGTCCACTGTTCGCTGTAGTGATAACTGGTGCCGACGGAAACGCGCCAAGTGTCTTTCCAGTTCTCGGGAGTCGCGGTGCCCAGCGACGTGCCATTGGTTTTCTTCACATCCAGTGTCTTGAAAACGCTCCAGCCGGTCCAGGTCGCATCGGCCATCACTTCCAGTTTGTCTCCGTACTGGTGCACCGCACTCATGGAGAAGGAGTCCGGCATGGTGATGTCCAGCGTGACGGCTTGATCAGCCAATGCGGTGGCCAATGCAGCCGGACGATTGGCGAACTTCACGTCACCCGACAGCTTGTATTTGATCTGGGAACGGTAAGCCACGCCGAGGCGTGTCTGCGGATCGAATTTGAATAATGCGCCAAAGTTATACCCCCAGCCGGCGTCGCTCCCCGTCATGGTGCTGAGTCCTTCCAGATTCGGAATGGCTGTGCCACCTGAAGTTGCCTGATAAATGGCGGCACTGTAATTCGTGATACTCGTCAGCTCACCGGAGATATGCTGGTAATTCAAGCCCGCACCCACACTGATCGAATCGCTGACATCATAAGAAATGGACGGATTCAGGTTGATGGTCTGGATCTTGGATTTGACCGCCTGGAAACGCCCCATCCAGGTCGCGTCGTAATCGGTCTGCAGACCGAACGGTGCATTGATCCCGACCCCGGCATGCATCTTGTCGTCGATCTGACGGGTGTAATACATGTTGGGCACGAATGCCATGCCGCCGGCATCGCCCCCCGTGCCCGTGCCTGCCGTCTGGAGTGGAGACAGACCGGATATCGTTCCGCTGTACTGTGCAGAAGGTTTGATGAACGCGCCGCCGACGGATATCTGCGAGCCGTCCAGGCGCGACATACCGGCGGGATTGTAAAAGACTGTCGCCGCATCTTCCGCAGACGCCGCCCCGCCCGCGAATGCATTACCCAGTCCGCTGCCCTGCTCGATCAGCGCAAAACCGGATGCACACGCCTGACCTGCCATCAACATCAATGCGCCGGACACCACCGCTCCAACATTCGATTTCCTTAGGCTCATCATTTTTTTCTCCCTGATCGTTGAAAAAGTACCCATCCCTGCCTTCCCACAACCCAATTAAACAGCCGGCAACGGCCGAGGCTTGCGATCCTCGCCCACTGCGACATAGGTCAATTGCGCCTCCGTCACCTGATGACAGGTTGGATTCTCCGGATCGCGCTGCACATAGACTTCCACATCCACGGTGATCGACGTGTTGCCGGTTTTGACGATCCTCGTGTAGAAACTCACGATGTCGCCGACGAAGATCGGCTGCTTGAACACGAAGGAATTCACCGCCACGGTCGCCACCCGCCCTTTGGCGCGATGCACAGCCGGGATACTGCCGGCGACGTCCACCTGGCCCATCAGCCAGCCGCCGAAGATGTCGCCGGTGTAGTTTGCGTCGGACGGCATGGCCGCCACGCGCAGTGTCGGTTCACGATCGGGTAATGACGTGACGGGGGTGTTCATGTTCAGTGTCCTTCGTAGAGTGCATCGATCTCGCGCGCGAACTTCGCCACGATCTTGTCGCGTTTCATGCTCAGCTTGGGCGTGAGCAAGCCGTTGTCTATGGTCCAGGGTTCGGTCAGCAACAACACGCGGTTGACCTTGGCATAGCCGGGGAAGGCGCGGATGTTGCGCGCGATGCGGCGCAGCACCTTGGCTTCCACATTGCTGTCGGAGAGGGATTCCGGCATGTCGGGTCGCACTCCGACCTTGGCCGCGATGTCCGGCCACACCACCGGATTGAGCACCGCCAGCGCGACCAGATAAGGTTTGCCTTCCCCGAGGATCATCACCTGATCGATCAGCGGATCGTGCAGGATGGCCGCTTCCATATCGGCCGGCGGGATCTTTTCGCCGTTGGCCATCACGATGATCTCCTTCAGACGGCCGGTGATGTACACATGGCCGGTCTCGCTGATGCGCGCGATGTCGCCGGTGTTGAGCCAGCCCTCCTCATCGATCATGGCGCGCGTCGCTTCCGGATTGTTCCAGTAGCCCATCATCACATTCGGGCCTTTCACCAGCAGCGCGTTCTGCGCGCCTAGCTTCACCTGCACACCGCGGATCGGCTGCCCCACGCTGTCCGGGAAATTATTGTCCAGATGATTGCCGGTGACGATGGGGCTGGTCTCGGTCAAACCGTAGCCCTGCACCACCGGCAGGCCGAGGCCGACGAACATGCGGGAGATGTCGGCATCCAGCGCCGCACCGCCGGTGACCGCCGTGCGCAATCGACCGCCCAGGCGCGCCAGCAGCTTCTTCGCCACCAGCTTGTCCAGCAGCGGCCACAGCAGGAATGAGGCCTTCCACGGACCGCGTCCCTGTTCCTGCTCGAAGCGCGCCCAGCCCACCTCGA
The DNA here is from genome assembly GCA_013791855.1 of Sideroxydans sp. GTDB lineage: Bacteria > Pseudomonadota > Gammaproteobacteria > Burkholderiales > Gallionellaceae > Sideroxyarcus. The sequence goes on along the minus strand of VMTA01000023.1, from coordinate 211,328 downwards.
CCGCCAGATGGAACAGTTTCTTGCGCAGCGGCGGCCCCTCTTCCAGCTTGGCGCTGATGGCGGAATAGATGCGCTCGTAGATGCGCGGCACTGAGATCAGGATGGTGGGATGTATGGTCTGCAGGTCTTCGGAAAGCAAGGGGATGGAACGCGCGTAGGCGACTGTCGCGCCGGTCATCACTTGCAGGTAATAGCCGCAGGTGCGCTCGAAGGTGTGCGACAGCGGCAAGAAGGACAGCAGCAGATCGTCGTTGTAGAGCGCGAAGGTACCCAGCGCGGAATGCGTGTTGCTCAGCATGTTGCGGTGACTCAGCATCACGCCCTTGGGTTTGCCGGTGGTGCCGGAGGTGTAGATGATGCTGGCCAGCTCGCCAATCTCGCACGGCACGGGCGCTTGCAACTCGGCGGCAGACGGCAAGGCATGCGCTGCCGATATCAGACGCGAGTCATCGCTCTTTACCTCGTCCAGCGAGATGAAACGCTGCACACTGGGCATCAGCGATTTCACGGCGTTCAATTCCTGCCATTGCTCTGCGGTCTCGAACAGCAACACCTTGGCCTGCGCATCGTTGACGATGTAGGCGATATTCTCGGCGCGGTCCACGGTATACAGCGGCACGGTGACCAATCCCAGCGACATCGCCGCCTGGTCGAACATCACCCATTGCGGGCAGTTGCGCAGCATCAAGGCCACGCGGTCGCCTTTTTGCAGACCTTCCTTGGCCAGTGCAGCCTGCCAACGACCGACTGCAGCGCGCATCTGCCGCCAACTCAGGCTCGCCCACGCTTCACTACGCACATCGAAATATCGGTAGGCTTCCTTGTCCGGCGAGCGCTTTACCCGCTCAAGGAACAAACCGTGCAGCGTCCCTGCCTGCTCCGGCGTGATCACGTCTACGTTGTCAGCTGTGGTCATTTTTTTCTCTCCCTTTGATTATTCTGACTGCAAGAACAGATCGTCGAACAGCCTTCCCCCCGGACTGACTGCATAGTGTTCAAAGTCACTCACCCCTTCTTCGCGCAATACGCTCTCGTCGATGAAGAAATTGCCGCTGCAGGTATCGCTGAAACGCATCAGGATGGCATGCGCGGCATCGGCCACGATGGCCGGTTTACGCGAGGCGTGCAGGATCTCTGCGGGGAAGTTGTATTCGATGGCTGCAGTGGCGATGGTGGTGCGCGGCCACAGGCAGTTGCAGGCGATGCACGCTGCCGCGAACTCGCGCGCCAGCCCCATGGTCACCATGCTCATGCCGTATTTCGAGATGGTATAGGCCACATGCGGCGCGAAATTGTCCGGCCCCATGTTCAGCGGCGGCGACAGTGTGAGGATGTGCGGATTCACTGCCTGCTGCAGATGCGGGATGCAGGCCTGCGAAGCGAGGAAGGTGGCGCGCATGTTCACGTCCCACATCAAATCAAGGCGCTTGGCCGGTGTCTCCAGTGTAGGCGTGAGGCTGATGGCGCTGGCGTTGTTCACCAGCACATCGATGCCGCCGAAATGCGCGGCCGCCTGTTCGACCGCATCGTGGATGGCCTGCTCATCGCGCACATCCAGCTGCAATGCCAGTGCCTGCCCGCCCGCCGCGACCACTTCTTCCGCCACACTATGGATGGTGCCCGGCAGCTTGGCATGCGGCTCGACCGTCTTGCCGGTGATGATCACCTTTGCGCCGTCGCGCGCGCAGCGCAAGGCGATCTCCCTGCCGATCCCGCGACTGGAACCGGTAATGAAGACCACTTTGTCGCGCAGGCTGCTCATCCGTTCGCCTGCAGTTGTCGCGCGTCGAAATCGTCGACCATGATCACCTTGCGCCGCAACATATAATCCCGTTCCAGCTGTATCGCCTGTTCAGCCGTGATGATGCCGATATCACGCGCCTCGACGATACGCGTCATCTCGTCCATCGCTTTGAGTTTGCCGGCCTTGGCTTCTTTTTCCAGCATGGCCTGCATCGGTTCGCACGCCAGCGTGCTGGCCAATGCCGCTTCCAGCGCACCGACTGCATCCTGCTCGTCGCGCTTGATGTACATGCCCGCGGTGAGCCGGTCGCGCGCATCACCCGGCTTCAACAGCAGCGCCGCCACCTGGTGGCCTCTGTTATCGGAAGGCGGTTGGCGGCATTGTCCCAACGGGAAGACGACCAGACGCAGCAACAGCGCGAAGAAACGGTTGGGGAAGTTCTGTATCACACCGTCGAACGTCGTCTGGATGCGATACAGGCCGTCTTCCATCGCCCAGTGCAACAGCGGCTCGTCGGCCTGCGGACGACCGTCGTCCTCGAACTTCTTCAACACCGCCGAGCACAGATAGAGGTTACTCAACACGTCGCCCAGTCGCGCCGAGAGTTTCTCCTTGCGCTTCAGCCCGCCGCCCAGCACAAGCATGGCGATATCCGCCGCAAAAGCGAACGACGCCGCATAACGCGTCAGCAACTGGTAATAACGATGCGTCGGCGCGCCAGTAGGCACGTAGATTAAACGTCCACCCGACAAGCCATACAGCACAGAGCGCACCGCATTGCTCAGACTGAAACTGATGTGTGCAAAGAAAGCCTGGTCGAAATTCAGCGAGGCGCGATCTGCATTCTGATCATGCGCCGCCTGCATCTCCTTCAGCACATAAGGATGGGAACGCACCGCACCCTGACCGAAGATCATCAGGCTGCGCGTGAGGATGTTCGCGCCTTCCACGGTGATGCCGATCGGCGTCTGCTCGTACATGCGCGCCAGATAGTTGTCCGGTCCCATGCAGATGCCCTTGCCGCCGTGCACGTCCATCGCATCGTTGATCACCATACGGCCGCGCTCGGTGCAGTGATACTTGGCGATGGCCGACACCACCGAAGGTTTCTCATGCAGATCGACCGCCAGCGCCGTCATGCGTCGCGCCGCGTCCATCACATAGGTGTTGCCGCCGATGCGCGCCAGCGCTTCTTCCACGCCCTCGAACTTGCCGACCGGCATGTGGAACTGCTTGCGCACGCGGCCATAGGCTCCGCTGCTGCGCACCGCCAGCTTGGCACCGCCCACCGCACTGGCCGGCAGCGAGATGGAACGCCCCACCGACAGACAATCCATCAACATGCGCCAGCCCTGGCCGATGCGCGACATGCCACCGATGATGTACTCCATCGGAATGAACACATCATTGCCTACCGTCGGCCCGTTGAGGAATGCAGAGTTGAGCGGGAAGTGGCGGCGGCCGATCTGCACACCGGGCAGATCGGTGGGGATCAGGGCCAAGGTGATGCCCAGCGACTTCTCCGCGCCCAATATATGCTCCGGGTCATACAGCTTGAATGCCAGCCCCAGCAGTGTCGCCACCGGTGCCAGCGTGATGTAACGCTTCTCCCAGTTGAGGCGGATGCCCAAGACCTGCTGCCCGTTGAATTCGCCGTGGCACACGATGCCGCTATCCGGGATCGCCCCCGCATCGGAACCCGCGAATGGGCCGGTCAGCGCGAAACACGGCACTTCCAGCCCCTGCGCCAGACGCTTCAGGTATTTGTCCTTCTGTTCCGGCGTGCCGTATTTCAACAGCAACTCGGCCGGCCCCAGCGAGTTCGGCACCATCACCGTCACACCCGCTGTACCGCTGCGCGAGGAGACCTTGGTCACCACCGCCGAATGCGCCTGCGCCGAGAACTCAAGTCCGCCGTATTCCTTCGGAATGATCATGCCGAAGAAACCCTTGTCCTTGATGAACTGCCACACCTCGGGCGACAGATCCTGCCGGATGTGGGTGATGTCCCAATCATCCAGCATGGCGCACAGCTGCTCCACCTCGTTGTCGAGGAAAGCCTGCTCGCGTTCGGAGAGGCCGGTCTTGGGCATCTCCAGCAGCTTGCTCCAGCGCGGACGGCCACTGAACAACTCGCCATCCCACCACACCGTACCGGCGTCCAGCGCCTCCTGCTCGGTCTGCGAGACCTGCGGCAATATCTTTCGGAATATCTTCAGGATGAAATTACTGATCAGCAGGCGGCGCAGATAAGGCACACCGAACACCAGCACAAAGATGACCAGCGCGAGATAGATGTTCTTCAAGGCCCCGTCGGAGATGCGGCTCTCGACAGCGATCACCGGCACCAGCACCAGCAAAGCGAACAGCCAACCCCAGATCGAGGATCGGAAGAATGCCAGTAAAAGGAAGACAGCAAGGACTACCACCGTGATCGTTATCGCCATTTTCTAACCTCGTTTATTGTTATGCGGGATTGGGTTGAACTTTAACCCTATCGCGCCCCCCGCGACAATGGTTATATATATGTGCAGCGAACAGAAACCATGTCAGCAACTCATTGACTAAGCGCCCAGCTTTCCCCACACTGTCCCCCATGTCCGTGCGATCCAGAAAATTCATCGCCTTAATTCTGCTGCTGTGGCTGCCGCTGTTCAGCGCCAGCGCCGTGGCGGAGTCGCTCGCCATGCAGATGCAGCGTGGCGACTGCCATGAATCGTCCGAGATGATGATGAGCATGTCGCACGACGACATGATGGATCACGGCATGATGCAGCATGAAACCATGCAGGCAAGCAACGAGGAAGAGTCCTCTTGTACCTCCTGCGCGATCTGCCACGTTGCCTGCTCAGCCTTCCTCGACGCACCTGTCGTGGCAATGGAATTGTTCGAAACAGGTTCTCAGCCTGTGCGTTCCACCCCCGAAACTTTCGTCTCCCATCTTTCCGCACCGCTCGATCCGCCACCCCTCGTTGCCGCGTAACGCGGGACGAGTCCGTCTGTTGAATCCGTAACACCCCACTCGTCCCGCTTCGTGCGGTGGCTGTTCGCGGCCATCCGCCTGCATTTCCATTGCGATCAGGAAGCGGAACATGAGACACGTATCGATACTTTTCACTTTGCTCGGCGCGCTGTGGCTTGCGCCCGCGACAGCAGAGCCGACGCTGGGGAGCGACCTCGACGGTCTGCTGGCCTATGCGCGCGAACACAATCCGGAACTGGCCGCCACGCGGCATGAAGCCGCCGCCGCGATGCAGGCCGGCGAGTCGTCCGACACGCTGGCCGATCCGCTGCTGCGCATCGAGCCGATGGATGTCACCAACGGCAACCCAGCCACCAAGTTCACTCTGATGCAGAAGCTGCCCTGGTACGGCACGCGCGACCTGCGCCACGAGGTGGCGGATGCGCGCAGCGAGGAAGCGGAAGGACGCGTCGCCGCCACCTGGGCCGAGCTCTCCACACGCATCAAGCAGGCTTACGCGCGCTACACCTACACCATCGGCAGCGAGCAACTGACGCAGCAGACGCTGGAACTGCTGAACGGGCTGGAGCAGATCGCGCAGACGCGCTACGCCAACGGCCTCGGCCAGCAACAGGATGTGATCCGCATCCAGCTCGAACAGACCCGCTTGCAGACCGAGCTGATCGCCGTGCAAAACGCACATCACCACAGCCATGTGCGACTGAATGCATTGCTGTCTCGCCCCGGCAATGCCGAGCTGGCGGAACCCGCCGCACCACGCCCCATGCCGACGCCCGCGCAACTGGACGAGGCCGCCCTGCTCGAACGGCTGGACGCACAGAACCCGCAACTGCGCATGGCCGACGCCAGCCTGCGCGCCGCCGACCGCCAGCGTGAACTGCAATATGCCGACCGCTATCCGGACGTGACGCTGGGCATCGCGCCGACGCACAGCAACGGCAGCATCTCGCGCTGGGACGTGATGCTGGAACTGAACATCCCGCTGCAACAATCCACCCGCCGCGCACGCGAGGGCGAAGCGGAAGCACGACTGTCTGCGGCCAGCAGCCGCAAACAGTCGTTGCTGGAACAGAAGCGCGCCGCCCTGTCGGAAGCGCTGTCCGCGCTGGAGACGGCACGCCGCACCGAACAACTGATCGCCACCCGCCTGCTGCCGCAGGCACAGCTCTCGCTGGATGCCACGCTGGCCGCGTATGAGACGGGCAAGTCCGGCTTTGACATGCTGATCCAGGCACAACAACAACTGCTGACCATCCGTCAGCAACGGCTGCGCGCGCAGACCGACATGCAACTCGCGCTGGCCGATATCGAGAACCTGCTGGGAGAATCACTATGAACGACAAGATCAAACTCGCGCTGGGCGGACTGCTGCTCGCCCTCGTCGCATCCGGCAGTTACTGGTATGGAAAGTCCAGCACCGAGTCCAAAGTGCCGAATACCGAGAACAAAGCGGAGCGCACGCTGCTCTATTACCGCAACCCGATGGGGCTGCCCGACACCTCGCCGGTACCCAAGAAAGACTCGATGGGAATGGACTACATCCCGGTGTATGCGGGCGAGAAAACGGAGGACAAGGAAGGCTTCAGCGTCAGCGCCGCCAAGGTGCAGAAGCTGGGCGTGCAGAGCGAAGCGGCTGCGATGCGCGAGCTGGGTGCCAGCCTGCGCCTGAACGCACGCATAGCAACCGACGAGCAACGCCTGACCACCATCGCGCCCAAGTTCGAAGGCTGGGTCGAGAAGCTGTACGTCAACACCACCGGCCAACGCGTGCGCAAGGGCGAACCGCTGTTCGAGGTGTACAGCCCGGAACTGGTGTCCGCCCTGCGTGAACTGGAACTGGCCAAACGCGGACTGGCGGAACTCAAGGATGCGGATGCAGCGGCACAGCAGAGCATGCAGCGTCTGGTCGACGCCAGCGCGGCACGCCTGAAGAACTGGGACGTCGCCGGTGCGCAACTGAATGGTGACCGTGTGACCTACTACGCGCCCGCAAACGGCATCGTGCTGGAAAAGATGGCGGTCGAAGGCATGCGCTTCATGCCGGGCGAGAAGCTGTACCGCATCGCCGACTTGTACACGCTGTGGGCCATCGCCGACGCGGCGGAGCAAGACATCGCCGGCATCCGCTTGGGCAGTGATGCGCAGGTGACCGTGGACGCCCTGCCCGGCCGCACCTTCACCGGCAAGGTGGATTTCATCTACCCGACCTTGAACGAGATGACGCGCACGGTGCAGGTGCGCATCGTGCTGCCCAATGCGGATGGCGCGCTCAAGCCGGCCATGTATGCCCATGCCCAGATCGCGACCGGAAAGCCATCCAAAGTACTGACCATACCGACCTCGGCCGTGATCGACAGCGGCACACAGCAGACCGTGCTGGTACGTCTGGATGAAGGGCGCTTCGCGCCGCGCGTCGTCACGCTGGGCCAGCGCAGCGACGACTACGTAGCAGTCACCGACGGCCTGACGGAAGGCGAACAGGTGGTCACCCGCGCCAACTTCCTGCTCGATTCCGAGAGTAATCTGCAAGCGGCATTCAGCGGCATGGGCGACACCACGGCCCCGCAGAAAGCCAAGACGGTCGGCCATAGCGCGACCGGCGTACTGGAGGAAAACTATGGCGACGGCAATGTCAGCATCACCCACGAACCCATCCCCACGCTCAAGTGGCCGGCCATGACCATGGACTTCACGCTGGCGAATCCGTCACTGGCGGCGAATATGAAACCGGGCAGCGCCATCGAGTTCGAGATCGTCGAGCGCGGACAGGGCGAGTGGGTGATCACCAAGCTGCAAGCGCAGCATGAGGGGCACTGACATGTTGAACACAGTCATCGAGTGGTCGGCGAAGAATCGATTCCTGGTTCTGCTCGCCACCCTGTTCATCACACTTTCCGGCATCTACGCGCTGCTGAAGACGCCGCTGGATGCGCTGCCCGACCTGTCGGACGTGCAGGTGATCGTCTATACCGAATATGCCGGACAAGCACCGCAGGTGGTCGAGGATCAGGTGACTTATCCGCTCACCACAGCGATGCTGGCCGTGCCGAAGTCGAAGGTGGTGCGCGGCTTCTCTTTCTTCGGCGCGTCGTTCGTGTATGTCATCTTCGAGGACGGCACCGACATCTACTGGGCGCGTTCGCGCGTGCTGGAATATCTGAATCAGGCGTCTGGCCGTCTGCCGCGCAGCGTGTCGCCGCAACTGGGGCCGGACGCGAGCGGGGTGGGCTGGGTGTACCAGTACGCGGTACTGAGCGAGAAGCATGACCTCGCCGAATTGCGCACCCTGCAGGACTGGTATCTGCGCTATCAACTGACCAAGGCGCAAGGCGTGGCCGAGGTCGCCAGCATCGGCGGGCAGGTCCAGCAATATCAGGTCACGGTCGATCCGGTGAAGCTGCGCGCCTACGGCATCCCGCTCAGCCGTGTGTCGCAGGTGATACGCGACGGCAACCGCGATGTCGGCGGACGCGTGCTGGAGATGGCCGAGACCGAATACATGGTGCGCGGACGCGGTTATCTGCGCGGCAAGGCGGACATCGAGATGCTGGTGGTGAAAGCGGATCGCGGCACGCCGGTATTGCTGCGCGACATCGCGCGCATCGAACTCGGCCCGGACAGTCGGCGCGGCATCGCGGAACTGGATGGCGAAGGGGAAGTGGTGTCCGGCATCGCCATGGCACGCTACGGCCAGAACGCGCTGGAGGTGATCGCCAACATCAAGCAGAAGATCGCCGAGGTGTCTGCCGGTCTGCCGGATGGCGTAACGATACGCGCGGTGTACGACCGCTCCGAGCTGATCCAGCGCGCCATCGCCACGCTCAAGCACACGCTACTGGAAGAGGGTCTGATCGTGGCACTGGTGTGCATGGTGTTCCTGATGCATGCGCGCAGCGCACTGGTCGCCATCGTGATGCTGCCCATCGGCGTGCTGATGGCCTTCATCGCCATGCGCGCGCTGGGCCTCAATTCCAACATCATGAGTCTGGGCGGCATCGCCATCGCCATCGGCGCGATGGTGGATGCCGCCATCGTGATGATCGAGAACGCGCACAAGCATCTGGAACGCATGAAGGATGAAACATCACGATTCGATGCAATATTGAATGCCTGCAAGGAAGTCGGGCCCTCCCTGTTCTTCTCTTTGCTCATCATCACCGTCTCTTTCCTGCCGGTGTTCACGCTGGAAGCGCAGGAAGGCAGGCTGTTCGCGCCGCTGGCGTTCACCAAGACCTTCGCCATGGCGGGCGCGGCGTTGCTTTCCGTCACGCTGGTACCAGTGCTGATGCTGCTGTTCATCAAAGGACGCATCCGGCCCGAGTCCGCGAACCCGCTCAACCGCTGGATGATCGCCGCCTATCGCCCCCTCATCCGCTGGGTGCTTGCGAAGAAGAAAGCGACGCTGGCCATCGCGGTCGGCGCGCTACTGGTGAGCCTCTATCCCGCACTAAAACTGGGCAGCGAATTCATGCCCACGCTCAACGAGGGCACGCTGTTCTACATGCCCACCGCCCTGCCAGGTCTGTCGGTGACCAAGGCGGCGGAACTATTGCAGACGCAAAACAAGATCATCAAGAGTTTCCCCGAAGTCGCGTCGGTGTATGGCAAGGCGGGACGTGCCGGAACCGCTACCGATCCCGCACCGATGGAGATGTTCGAAACGGTGATCAACCTCAAGCCGCAGGAAGAATGGCGCGACGGCATGGACACCGACAAGCTGATCGCCGAGCTGGACAAGGCGCTGCAATTCCCCGGTGTGGCCAACTCGTGGACCATGCCGATCAAGGCGCGCATCGACATGCTCTCCACCGGCATCCGCACACCCATAGGCATCAAGGTGTTCGGCAAGGACCTGAATGAGATGGAGCGACTGGCCAAGCAGATCGAGTCCGTGGTGAAGACCATCCCCGGCACCAGCTCCGCCTATGCCGAACGCATCACCGGCGGCTACTACCTCGACATCGAACCGGATCGCGCCGCGCTGGCACGATACGGCTTGAGCATGGGCACGGTGCAGGATGTGATCGCCTCGGCATTGGGCGGCGTGAACGTCACCACCACGGTGGAAGGGCTGGAACGCTTCGGCGTGAACGTGCGCTATCCGCGTGAGCTGCGCGACTCGCCCGAGAAGATCGCGCGCGAAGTGCTGGTGACCACAGCGGACGGCGCGATGGTCCCGCTCGGCCAGCTCGCCAGCGTGCGCATCAGCAAGGGCGCGCCTTCCATCCGCACCGAGAACGCGCTGCTCTCCGCCTACATCTACGTGGACATCCGCGAGCGCGACATCGGCTCCTACGTGGCCGAGGCGCGCCGTGCGGTGAACGAACAGGTCACCTTCCCGCCCGGTTACTACGCCACCTGGAGCGGCCAGTTCGAATACATGGAACGCGCCATCGCCAAGATGAAGATCGTCATCCCGGTCACGCTGCTGCTGATCTTCCTGCTGCTGTATCTCAACTTCCGCCGCGTCACCGAATCGCTGATCGTGATGCTGTCCGTGCCGTTCGCGCTGGTCGGCGGTGTGTGGTTGCTGTGGCTGCTCGATTACAACCTCTCTGTCGCGGTCGCGGTCGGCTTCATCGCGCTGGCCGGCGTGGCGGCCGAGACCGGCGTGGTGATGCTGATCTATCTGGAGAAAGCATGGCAGGAGGTGCAGGCACACTGCGCCGAGGCGGGCCGCGAACCTTCAGCCCAAGACTTGTACGCCGCCATCATGGAAGGCGCAGTGGAACGCGTGCGCCCCAAGATGATGACCGTTGTCGCGATCATGGCCGGCCTGCTGCCCATCCTGTGGAGCAGCGGCACCGGCTCGGAAGTGATGCGCCGCATCGCTGCCCCCATGGTCGGCGGCATGGTGTCGTCCGCCGTGCTCACCCTGCTGGTGATCCCGGTCATCTACGCACTCGTCAAACAACACCGACTTTCCTCAACACACTGAAAAGGAGAACACCATGAAAAAACTCACCCTCGCGATCGCCCTGTTCTCATCCATCGGAATCGCCCAGGCCGCCTCGCATGAACACGAGATGGATCACAACATGTCGGGACACGATATGTCATCCCATGACATGCAACCCGCCATGCACCAAGGCATGGGCGTGGTCAAAGCGATCAAGGCAGGCAAGATGCAGATCACCCACGAACCCATCCCCTCCCTGCAATGGCCCGCCATGACCATGTGGTTCGAACTGAAAGGCCATGCCGGTCACGACATCAGTGTCGGCGACAAGGTGCATTTCGAGATGATGCAGGGAGAAAAGAAGAAGTGGGTGATCGAGAAGATCGAAAAGCAGTAAACGTCCCGGCCGTGACAATGAGCTTCAAGCAGCACCGAATGCCGTGAAGCGGCCTGTCTTGTCCAGCGAGCAGAATAGGTCTTCCCTGCGCGACAGCGGATTGATGTGGAACATGCGGAAAGCGCCGTAGCCTTTTGCGCTGGGGATGGTGCCGGCGTAGCGGTAGCGCGCCCAGTGTTCGCCTTCGAGTTCGAGCATGGCGACCAGCGGTTCGGTACCGAATATCTCGCCGGGCGGGGTGACAGGTTCGATACGCGCAGTCTTGGTGACGTCGGTGCTGGCGTAGGTGACGGTCTGTGCCAGATGGTCATAGAGTTTGTAGACCGGTCCGTAGTGCAGGCCGATGCGCAGCATGAGCGGTTCGTCCAGCGCGAGGGAGGATTGATCGAGCGTGCTCATCGCGTCGTTCAGTTCGGCGGCGATGTGCGCCACGGTGGAAGCCTTGTGCGCAACCAGATAGATGGCATCACCCCAAGTGTCGACGAACTGGATGTCGTCACGGTAGCGGTCGATGACGGCGGCCAGCACCGGATGCAATTCGTTGAAGAACCACACCACCCCGCTGTCGCTCAGTTTGCTGAATCCGCGCACGTCGGAGAACAGGATGGCGTGCGGTTCGCGTCGCAAGGTGGGATGGTGCTGACCGAATTCCCTGACCACGGCCTGCGGCAGGTGCACCGGGCTGTCGATGATCTCTGAGCGATGCCCGAGTGACTGCCACTTGCTGATATTGGAATATGTGCTCGATTGCTGGTCGGACACCACGCGGTCCCAGATGGCGGCCTGCATCACTTTCGCCTGCAGCGATTCGGCACGCATGACGGCCATGCCCATGGCGATCTCTGCACAGTATTTGAACAGCCCGTCCTCGCCGAGAAAATCCGACTCGGTGGCGAAGGAGACGAGATTGGCCTGCTCCAGACAGCGATGGAATCGCTCCACCCATTGTTCGCCGGCTGGTCGCACCGAGATATCGCAGAAGGCATCCACCGCGAACGGCAGCCACACGTTCAGTTCGCCGCCCTGTTTCAAAACAGTCTCGGCGAACAGAATGTCGGAGCCGGCTGCAAGCGAGCCGTAGGCGATCACACAATGGTTGGCTTGCAGCAACTGATCGATGCGCAGCTGCAATGCGGCCTCCTCTGTTCCATCCAGCGGGCGATGACCGTCGAAGATGTGTCCGCAGTAATGCAGCACGGTCTCCGGCAGCATGGGGTCGACGATCTGCGGGTCTATGCCCATGTAGCTGCACACCAGCCGCAACTGGCGATTCATGCGCGCACGGGTGAGCAGATTGTTCTGGTTGAAACTCGCGGCCTCGCGTATCGCCGCACCCGCCTCTATGGGTTTACCCAGCAACAGATAGGCTTCGGATAAAGTCGCCAGCGGGAAGAAGCGCGGGCCGGTGTCTTGCTGCGCCAGTTCGATGGCGACTTCGGCCAAGGCACGCGCACTGGAATCCGACCCGGAGAGCATGTACAGCGTGGCCGCGTTGATGGCGGAATAGTGTCCGCCGAAATGGTTATAGGCCTTGTGATAGGTGACGGCGGCGGTGTGGAAACGTTCGCGCCCCAGTCCCTCGAACGGCTTGGGCTGGGAGATGTCGACTTCGAGGAAAGCCAGGTCTTTCAGCATGCGCGGCTCCAGTGCGCGCACGTATTCGTTCTGGCTCAGGTGCAGCTTATAGGCGTAGAAGGCATCCAGTGCGCGCTGCTTGGCATTGCAACGCGACAGCGACAACACCGCGCAATACTGGAAGAACTCGTCATGCGGACTCAGGCGCAGTCCGGCCTGCGCGAGGTCGTGTTCCTTCAGATGGTCGCCGGTCTTCTGCGCGGCCAGCATGGCGACTCGGATCTCTTCCAGCTTGGCTGTCATCGCATCTTTTCCACGGCCTCTTCCACTCGCTCCACCGCAATCACCTGCATACCCTCGATCTTGTGCTTGGGCGCATTGGCTTTGGGGATGATGGCGTGGGTGAAGCCGAGTTTGGCGGCTTCTTTCAATCTCTCCTGGCCGCGCTGCACGGGACGCACTTCGCCTGCCAGACCGACTTCGCCGAACACCACCATCTTCTCAGGCAGCGGTTTGTTCTTCAGCGAGGAGACGATGGCGAGCAGCACGGCGAGGTCGGCGCCCGGCTCGGTGATCTTCACGCCGCCCACGGCGTTGATGAACACGTCCTGATCGAAACAGGCGACACCCGCGTGGCGGTGCAACACAGCCAGCAGCATGGCGAGGCGGTTCTGTTCCAGACCCAGCGACAGGCGGCGCGGCGTGGGCGAATGCGAATCATCGAGCAGCGCCTGTATCTCCACCAGCAAGGGGCGCGTACCTTCCTGCGTCACCATCACACAGGAACCAGCCACCTGCGCGCCGTGTTGCGACAGGAACAACGCGGACGGGTTGCTCACTTCGCGCAGGCCCTTCTCGGTCATGGCGAACACGCCCAGCTCGTTCACCGCACCGAAGCGGTTCTTGAACGCGCGGATGAGGCGGAAGCTGGAATGGGTGTCGCCCTCGAAATACAGCACGGTGTCGACGATGTGTTCCAGCACGCGCGGCCCGGCCAGCGCGCCTTCCTTGGTGACATGTCCGACCAGGATGATGGTCACGCCCGCGCTCTTGGCGATGCGCGTGAGTTGCGCCGCGCATTCGCGCACCTGCGCCACCGAGCCCGGTGCGCTGGTGAGTTGTTCGGAATACACGGTCTGAATGGAGTCGATCACCACCACATCCGGTTTCTCGCTGCTAACGGCGTGCTGGATCTTCTCCAGTTGTATCTCGGGCAGCAGATGCACTTCGCTTGCATCGAGCGACAGGCGTTTGGCACGCAAGGCGATCTGCTGCGCAGATTCCTCGCCGCTGACATAGAGGACTTTTTTGGTGGCGGACAGATGCGCCAAAGCCTGCAGCAACAAGGTGGATTTGCCGATACCCGGATCGCCGCCGATCAGCACCACGCCGCCCTCCACCAGCCCGCCGCCCAGCACGCGGTCGAACTCGGCGATGCCTGTCGGCGTGCGCGACACTTCGCTCGCTTCCACATCGGCCAGTTGCTGCAACTTGCCCGATGCCGCCAAGGCACTGAAACGGTTCTTGCCCGCCGCCGGTGCGGCTTCCGCCACCGATTCGACCAGCGTATTCCATTCACCGCAATGCGGGCACTGGCCCTGCCACTTGGGGGACTGTCCGCCGCACTCGGTACAACTGTAGATCGTCTTTGCTTTTGCCATGTCTTCCTGTCAACGCTTGCGCGCCGTCATACGTGTTTCAATCTTTCATATATCTCTAGGATACGCGGCAACCCCTGATGCATGGCGGCCACCACCGCCGGATCGAAATGCCTGCCGGCATCCTCGTTCATCACTTCGATGGCGCGCTCTACGGTCCATGCTTCCTTGTAGGGGCGCTTGGAAGTGAGTGCGTCGAACACATCAGCCACTGCCACGATACGCGCAGACAATGGGATCGCCTCGCCCGACAGGCCGGCAGGATACCCGTTGCCGTCCCATTTTTCATGATGGCATTCGGCGATCTCGATTCCCAGTGTGAAGATGCTGTGCCCTAAGGCGTTCATCTGCGCTTCGCTGCGGCGCAAGGCCTGCCCGCCGATGACGGGATGGCGCTCCATCTCCTTGCGCTCCGCCTCGTCCAGCCGTCCGGGTTTGAGCAGGATGCTGTCGGCGATGCCGACCTTGCCGATGTCGTGCATGGGGGCGAAGCGATGGATGTTGCGCACATAGGCCGGCGTGATGAGCGCCGCGTAGCGCGGATCGCCTGCCAGGGTCTCGGCCAGTACCGCCGAATACAGCGCCATGCGCACCAGATGGTCGCCGGTCTCAGGATCGCGGCTCTCGGCCAGTTTGGCCAGTCCCTGCAAGGCAGCCACCACCAGCCCTTCCACCACGATGGTGCGCTCGATGATGTGGCCGACCTGTGCCGCGATGTTGCCGAGGAACTCGATGTGCCCGCCGGTATAGGCGCCATATTCGCGCGCGGCGAACACCATCACGCCGCCGGTGCGGGCGCTGCTCAGCGGCATATATAGCGCCGCCCCCAGACCTGCGCGGTGCAGGTCGCGTGCGAGTTGCGCGCTGGCATTGCGCGCCGCATATTCCCCAAGGTCGTTGATCGCCAGCGGCTGATGCTGGTCGACCACCTGTGCCAGCGCATTGTCATGGCGCACGTAGGCGGCACCTTCATGCAAGCCGCTGGCGACGGTGCCGGCCATGCGTTCCAGCTTCAGCGTCTCGCCATCTTCGGACGGATACAGGATGCAGACCCAGTCCACCGGCACGAAGGACGGGAATTCCTGCAACACGAAATCCAGCGTCTCATCCAGTTGCCGGCCGCGGTTGATGCGGTCAGTCAACTGGAACAGGCTGTGCAGCCTGACCGACAGGGCGTTGAACGCCTGCGTCATGCGGCCGATCTCGTTGTGCGTCTGCACCGGCACCTGATAGCCCAGCGCCCCCTGTGCGACGCGGCCGAAGCCTTCTTCCGCCTCGCGCAGCGGGCGCATCACCCGCGTATGGGCGGCATAGGCGATGAGGCCGAGCAGCAGCAGGGACAATATGCCTGCCACCACCTGGAAAACACGGATGGTGTTCAGTTTGCCTTCCATCATGGTCTGGAACGCGCGCGCCAACCGGTCGGCCGAGCCGACCATGCCCTCGCCATCCCGCACGATGTAGCGGGCCGCCGCATGCAGATTGCGATGCGCCTCGTCATCACCGGCGTACACCTTGAGCGAAGAGCGGAAATTGGCCCAGTCCAGTGCGGTGATATCCATCTGCGAGCGCGAATGCGCATCCCAGGTGCACTGGATGGCCTCATCCTTGCCGGTCAATGCCGGCGACAGGCGCCGGGCCTTGAGCGAGGCGATGATCTGCTCCATCAGCCCGATCTGTTCCTGCAGATTGCTGCCATAGAGTTGCCGCAGATCGTTCTCGCTGGCCCGCGTGCGCGTCCCGTCCTGCATGGCGACCTGGCGGGACTGCTCGACCATGCTGCGCATGGTCACGCGCATCTGCCCGGTCAGGTTCAGGATCAGGTAATCGTGCTTGCGCAGGTTGAGCTCGTAGAAGGTAAAGCCGAGCACACTGCACAGCACGACCGCCATGAGCGCGATCACCCCCCATAACTGGAGGCGCAGGGAAGAAGTAGGTTCGGTCATCGGCACCTCTTGGGACACAGGAAGGACGGCTGCCATGCACTGCCATCCGCATGGCTGGAATCTACCAGCATTCGCTACAGCCAACCACCCTGAACTGCCTCTCGGGTAGAATCGCGCCCATGTTACGACTCACCGAGATCCGCCTCCCGATCACCCATCCCGCCAACGACCTGCCAGCCGCCATCCTCAAGCGGCTGGGCATCGCGGCGAATGATCTGACCGAAATTTCCGTGTTCCGGCGCGGCTTTGATGCGCGCAAGAAGAACGCCATCGTGTTCGTCTATACGGTCGATGTGGCAGTGAACAACGAAGCGGCGCTGCTGAAAAAGAACATCACGCATGTGACGCAAGCGCCGGACATGAGTTACCGCGTGGTGGCGCAGGCACCGCAAGGTTTGACTGAGCGGCCGGTGGTGATCGGCACCGGACCCTGCGGCATCTTCGCCGGGTTGCTGCTGGCGCAAATGGGTTTCAAACCCATCATCCTCGAACGCGGCAAGGAAGTAAGAGAGCGCACCAAAGACACCTGGGGCTTGTGGCGCAAGGGCAAACTCGATCCTGAATCGAACGTGCAGTTCGGCGAGGGCGGTGCGGGCACTTTCTCCGACGGAAAGTTGTACAGCGGCATCAAGGACCCGAAGTTCTATGGTCGCAAGGTGATGACCGAGTTCGTCAAGGCGGGCGCTCCGGAAGAGATCCTGTACGTAAGCAAACCGCACATCGGCACCTTCCGTCTGGTCGGCATGGTGGAGCAGATGCGCCACGAGATGGAGGCACTCGGTGCGGAGATCCGCTTTCAGAGCCGCGTGGAAGACATCGAGATCGAGAACGATGCAGTGCAAGGCGTGCTGCTGGCCAACGGCGAACGCATCGCCACCAAGCATGTGGTGCTGGCCGTCGGCCACAGCGCGCGCGACACCTTCGAGATGCTGCACAAGCGCGGTGTTTATATGGAGGCCAAGCCCTTCGCCATCGGCTTCCGCATCGAGCATCCGCAATCGCTGATCGACCGCGCCCGCCTCGGTGCGAACGCGGGCAATGAATTGCTCGGAGCGGCGGATTACAAACTGGTGCACCACGCCAGCAACGGCCGCGCGGTATACAGCTTCTGCATGTGCCCCGGCGGCACGGTGGTGGCCGCCACATCCGAGGAAGGCCGCGTGGTGACCAACGGCATGAGCCAGTATTCGCGCAACGAGCGCAACGCCAACAGCGGCATCGTGGTGAGCATCACGCCGGACGACTATCCGGGTGATGTGCTGGCGGGCGTAGCGTTCCAGCGCCAGTGGGAGTCGCGCGCGTTCGAGCTGGGCGGGAAGAACTATTCGGCACCCGCGCAACGCGTGGGCGACTTCCTCGCCGGACGTCCTTCAACGCACTTGGGCGAAGTCGTGCCCTCCTACACGCCGGGCGTGACGCCGACCGACCTTTCCACCGCCCTGCCCGACTACGCCATCGCCGCCATCCGCGAAGCGCTGCCCGCATTCGGCAAGCAGATCAAAGGCTTCGACATGGACGACGCGCTGCTGACCGGCGTGGAGACGCGCACCTCGTCGCCGGTACGCATCAAGCGCGGCGACGATTACCAGAGCATCAACATCAAGGGTCTGTATCCGGCCGGAGAAGGCGCGGGTTATGCGGGCGGGATCTTGTCGGCGGCGGTGGACGGCATCGAAGTGGCGGAGGCCGTGGCGCTGGATATGGCCAAGGCTCAGTGAATGGTCTTGCTCGCCGATAGCGCAACGACTTCGGCAAACACCGCATCGGCATCCACCTTGTCGAACACATAGCGTTCGTTGCAGAACTCGCAATGCACTTCGATCTCTTCGCGCTCGGCCAGGATCTCGTCCACTTCTTCCCGCCCTATCATGCGCAGCATGTTGGCGACGTTTTCGCGTGAACAGGTGCAGCGGAACACCACGGGCTGGGCTTCGAACATGCGAATGTCTTCTTCGTGGTACAGGCGGTGCACTAGTTCTGCCGCTGGCAGATCCAGCAACTCTTCCGGTTTGAGCGTATCGGCCAATTTCGTCGCGCGCCCCCACGCATCCTCGTCGTCTGTCTCGCCCTGCTCCGGCAGTCTCTGCAGCAGCATGCCACCGGCACTGGTGCCATCCGCTGCCAGCCACAGGCGCGTCTCCAGTTGCTCGGAGCGCGTCATGTAGCCTTGCAGGATGTCGGCGATGCTGTCGCCTTCCAGCGGCACGATGCCTTGATAAGCTTGACCGCCGTCCTTCGGATCGAGGGTGATGACGAAGCGTCCGTCGCCAACCAGGTCTTGCAATCTGCCTTGCGTCAGATCGCCTTCCCACTTGGCGGTGGCGCGCAGTTCCAGATCGCCGCTGCATTCCACCACCAGCAGCTTCACCGCCCCCTTGCCGTGCACTTGCAACACCATCGAGCCATCCAGCTTGAGCGTGGCGGCCAGCAACACAGCGGCCGCGCACAGCTCGCCCATCATGTCGCGCAATACGGGTGGATAGTCGTGACGGTCGATCACATGCTGCCAGACATCGTCGAGACGCACGATCTCGCCGCGCAGCGGCAGGTGTTCGAACAGGAAACGGGACAGAGAATCGGTGGGCTTTTTCATGGCGCGCGATGATACCGCAGCGAGCGGATCAATGCGCGGGGCAGAGCAACGCGGAACGTTCCTGTGTGGCCGGGTGGCTGGCCAGATAGTCCATCACCGAGCCGCCGTTGTCCTTGCTGGCTTCGGCCAGACGTTTGGCATGCGCGGCTTCCAGTTTCAGCAGGATGTCGGGCAGCAGACAGGTGGATTTCGCGTTCAACTGCAAGGTGCGCGCCGCGTATTCGTCGGCCTCGCGTTCCATGTCGCGCGAGTAGCTGGCTTGCACCAGCATGGCCGGCACCGTCGCCAGCAATGAACTGACGTCGCCCATATACCAGGTCATCGCCAGACCCACCGCCGAGCTCTGCAACACCATGCGCAAGGCGTGACGCTGCTCGACATGGCCGCGTTCATGCGCCAATACGGCGATGATCTCGTCGTCGTTATCGGTTAGCGCGACCAGTTCGTCCAGCATGACGATGTTGCCGTCCGGCAAGGCGAAGGCGTTGGGGCCGATCTGCGACGCGCTGCGGAATTCGATGCGGTAGGCTAGCTGCGCGTCGGGCAAGGGTGACAACTTGGCATAAGCGTCGCGTAGTGCCTGCTGACGCGCGGGGGGGAGCTTGCTGGACTCCAGCATCAGCTTATCCAGCGTCTGCAAGGAAGACGCGCCCATCTTCTGCAACATGTTGGGCGGGATGCTGCGCGCGACGACCTCGGCCCCCCAAGGCAACAGGTAACGGTAAGCGGCGGCGAAGATGAGCACGATGAGCAGTGCCGAGAGCAAGGCCCAGCGCATGCTGTGCTGCATGCCGTCCAGCCAGCTCTGGCGATAACCGCCCTGCTTGAGCAACACATCCAGCGCGGCATGGTCGGTCACTTCGCAATGACCGCCATCCGGTAACGTGATGCGGCGCGGCGTATCACCCAGACGCTCACTGACCTTCACATCCCGCAACGGCCACTCGTGCGCCAGCAGATCGCCGCGCATCTGCAACCATTCGTCGTCCAGTGTCAGCGTCACCCCATGCGCGGCGGCAGTGCGCCCGTCGAAATATTGCGCAGTGACCATATCAGAGCGAGATATCCAGATCGAACATCTCGGCCGTCTCTTCGCTGGTGGCACTGTCCGTCTGCACCTGCCCCGCCACGAACTCGGCCAGATCACCCTGCGCCAGCAGTCCCATGCAACTGAACTTGTAGTGCGCCATGCGGATCTGCGCGAAGGGGATGTACAGGCCCAGCGTCAACACGATGCCCAGCAGGTTGGTGAAAGCGATCCACAGGTACTTGCCGACTTCCATACGGCTGTACAGGTCATGCTCGCCCAGACCGGTCTTGCTCCAGATCAGGTTGGGCAAACGCACCGCCAGAAAACCGACGATGTACAGATAGAGCAGCGGCAGGACCACCATCAGGACAGGCATGTGCAAGGCGGCGGAGATGCCGAAGAACACACCGGCCAGCAGCAGCAACCCAAAAGCCTTGAGATAGATGCTGTAGAAGTTTCCCGGCGTGGCATCGAACCGGAAGAAGGTGTCGCCGAAGCGGCTGTTGTTATGCTGGTATTGCTTGATCTTGTAATGCGTGAGTGGCGCCAGCAGGTACAGCGTGAGCAGGGTGAGGATGGGGAATAACAGGAACACAGCGTATGCGCCACCGTCGCTGCCGGCAAAACCGAAGCGCAGGCCGCGATAACTGCTGTTGGCGAGCTTGAAGCGCAAGGAGCGCACGATCAGCCACGGCATCACCGCTGCGAGCAGCAGGAAGATCAGGATGCCCAGCAGCGGATTCATCTGCCCGGCGACGGTGTAGGCCGCCAGCAGCACGAAAGCGATGATGCGGCCCTTGAGGATGGCGATGGGCGTGCCGTGGTATTCGAAGCTGGCACCGGCCAACTGTGTGTTGCGGTAGAAATATTGCAGACGGCGCACCTTGGCCCAAGCGCTGTAGATACCCAGCGTGAGGATGGACAGCAGCAGATTGACGATCCATATCCTGAAATATTCCCAGCCCTTGCCGGTGAACTCGAATGCATGTTCCTGTTGTGTCTGCATAACGTCTCCAAATGAAATGATTGCCCTCCCTTGGGCAAGCGCCCGCGCACTATAACTGCGGCACTATCAATTATCGATATATACAACGGCCTATATACATGCCTATACCCGCCATGAAAAAAGGCAGCCGAAGCTGCCTTTTTTCATGCGATCAACAAGATACGATCAGTCTTCCCAATCCGGATAGTTGGGGATGCGCACGGTGTCCTCGTCGAACACACCCTTCTTGGCCTGGGTGTGGCACGCATCACAGTAGCTCAGCGACTTCACATCCTTGTTGCCCTTGACCATCTTCTCGGGGATGTCGTGGTGCTTGCGCTTGATGTATCGCACCTCGGTGATACGCAGCGGTGCTTCGCCGTTCTCGGTCGCCTTGGCGATCTTGCGGGCGCGCTTGTACCAGGACTTGTCGGCCGCGTTCTCCAGCGCGAAGGCGCGCACTTCCTTCAGCGTGTCGGCGTCCAGCTCGGCGTTCTCGCCGAAATGGTCTTCCAGTGCCTTGGCGTCCAGCATCTTCTCCCACGACTGGGTGGGCAGCAGGCCGGGCTGGTAGGCGAAGTGGCAGGAACCGCATTCCTCCTGCCAGGCCGCATTGCTTACGGGGTTCACTTCGTTCTGGCGCCAGATGGTGCCCAGCCAAGTCCACACGGATTCTTCGGCGTGCGCCGCGCCGGTCGCGCCCAACAGGGCCGCCAGCAGGATCATGGATTTAATCTTCATATACATATTCGTTCTCCGGAATTATTGAGCCAGCATGAAGGTCAGGAAATCAGCCTTCTCCTGCACGGTACATTCGCGCCCCCAGGCATCCTTGCAGTTGCGCTTGAACCATTTCTCGATCTTCTTCACGTCGCTGTAGCGCTCCGCGTTGACCTTCATCGACATCGGTTCGATCACCTTGCCGGTGCGGTGGTGCTTGCCCGGCTTGCTGAAATCGGTACCGTGGCAGGTGGCGCAGGACATCTTCTCGCCTTCCACCACTTCCTCGCGCGTCCAGTCCTTCTTCGCCTTGGCGGCATCGGGTGCTTTCGCGCCCTCAGCCTTGTAACGCGCCAGCAACGTGTCGCTGGCCGGCGTGGCGACCGCAGGCAACGCAACGAACAGCCCCAGCACCATCAACATCGCAGTAAGTCTCTTCATGATGTTTCCCTTACCAGGCGATCTTGACGGCGGCGATCATGCCGTAGGCACCGGCCATACCCATACCGGCATGACTCACCGGCGTGGTCGAACCGGCCGACTTGGCGGTGGCATAGGCCATCAGCGCCGCACCGGTCATGCCGAGGATGACGTGCAGGTTATCCGGATCGGTCAGACCGTCTTCCAGATGGAAGTCGTCCCAGTGGTAGTACAAGCCGGTTGCCACGGTCGCGATGGCCAGCGCCGTAGTGACCTTGGCCAGCTTGGCGTGTGTGCCGTCGGTCTCGCGCGGGGGGGCAACATAGCCGGGCGGACATGTGTCTTCGCATCCTTCGCCGGGCGCGGTCGCGCCGGTGGCGAGCGCCGTGACGATGGTGGCCAGACCCAGCGCCATGTGGGCGTTGCTGCCGGTGAACAGCGAAGGTTCGAATTCCGGCTGCGCGGCCGGCTTGACGATATTGGATGACGTCTGGGTTGCTGCCACACTGTCGTTCGCGGCCAGCATCATCGGCATCGCGCGTTGTGCGTAGGCCTGCGCCGGTGTGGAAAGATCGAGCGGCGCTTCCTGCGCGGATGCCAGACCTGTCCAAGCCAGCAGTGCGACGGCCAGCATCATTCTGTAGCGTTGATTCACTTGCATTGCTTCCTCCTGTTGAAAAATCGAACTTACTTTTATTGAACTCTTTAACTCATCCTTCTGTCGGCACCTTGCGCTTCATGCCCGTCACCATCGCCCGCACCAGATTCTCCTTGTGCTGCAGGCTGCCGCTCACCACCCCCAGCAGATGCAACGGGATCAGAATCAGCGCGATATTCACCATCCAGTCATGCGCATCGCGGAACAGATACGCCGTCTCGTCGCTGACCTCGTTGGCCAGGAACAACAGCGGCCCTTCGAAATCGATCACCGCCAATGTCACCAGACCGCTACCGAAAATCGCCAGCAGCAACGCGAGCAACGCGAACACCATCAGCGCCCCGGCCGGGTTGTGGCCGTAATAATGCTTGGCGTGACCGCTGCGTATGGCGCGCACATAGGCCAGCGTCTCCTGCGGCGTGAAGATGAAAGACTTGAAGCGCGCGTACTGGTTACCGGTGAATCCCCACACCACACGGAACAACAGCAAGGCGACCAAGGTATAGCCCACCCAGACATGCAGCCCCATCTTGTGCATCTCGGCGGAGAGATAGGCGGCGACGAATCCCGCCACCAGCGCCCAATGGAACACCCTGACCGGCACGTCCCAGACCTTCACCTGCGCTGCTTCTTTATCCGACATCGTTCTATGGCTCCTCGAAAACGGGCGCGATTCTATAGGCGTTTTGATTTTTGCAAAGTTGACAATCTCGCGCGCATCATTTAGCGCCGCACCTGGGGGCGCTACACCCCGACGCCTGCGACCGGGCGGCATGGAATTGGTTCAATCCGACGGAGAAGAAGTTCTCAGGAGGCCTTGCCACTATCCTGCAGCAAGGCCTGGAAAGCTTGCAGCGGCAGCGGTTTGCTGAACAGATAACCCTGATAGTCGTGACAGCCATTGCGATGCAGGATGTCGCGTTGCGCCTCGGTCTCGACACCCTCGGCGATCACGTTCAATCCGAAGTTGCGCGCCATATCGATGATAGTGCGCACGATCACCTCATCGCTGCTGTCCGATTCCAGTTCGCGCACGAAGCTCTGGTCGATCTTGAGTTGGTCCAGCGGCAGACGCTTGAGGTAAGACAGCGAGGAATAGCCGGTGCCGAAGTCGTCCATGGAGAAGCGCACGCCCAACGCGCGCAACGCCCCCATCTTGGCGATGGTGTCGTCCACATCGGCCAGCACCAGACTCTCGGTCAGCTCCAGTTTGAGCATCTCCGGCTGGATGCCGAAGCGCCGCAGCGTCTGCGCCATCAGCGTGACGAAACCGGGCTGCCGGAACTGGCGGGCACTGACGTTGACCGACAATGACAGATGACGCAGCGCGGGCTGTTGTGCCCACTGCTGCAACTGTGCGCAGGCTGACTCCAGCACCCAGGCACCGATGGGCAGGATCAGTCCGCTGTCCTCGGCGATGGGGATGAACTCGGCCGGCGAGATGAAGCCTTGTTCGGCGTTGAACCAGCGCAGCAGCACCTCGGCGCCGACGATGCGCCCGCCCTCGCCGACCTGCGACTGGAAATACAGCTCCAGTTCGTCGCGCGCCAGCGCATGGCGCAACCGCCCTTCCAGCATCGCGCGCGCTTCCACCGCCACCTGCATCGCGCGCTCGAAGAAGCGCACCATGTTGCGGCCGCTCTGCTTGGCCTGATACATAGCGGTGTCGGCCCGCTTCAGCAGTTCTTCCAGACTGGCATCGTGCCCGTGGTACAGGCACACGCCCAGGCTGACACTGGCGTGATGCTCCAGCCCCTTCAACTGATAGGGCAGGCCCAGTTCCTCCACGATCTTCTCGGCCAAGATCTCCGCCTGGCTCGCCGCCTGCATCGGCGCATCACCCAGCTCATGCAGGATCACCACGAACTCGTCGCCGCCCAGCCTCGCCACCGTATCGCTCTCGCGCACGCACTTCTGCAGGCGCTGCGCCACTTGAACCAGCAGCAGGTCGCCCATATCGTGGCCGCGCGTGTCGTTCAGCACTTTGAAATTGTCCATATCCATGAACATCAGCGCGCCGTAGCCGCCGCTGCGCTGGCTGCCGGCCAGCGCCTGCTGCAGGCGGTCGGTCAACAGGCGGCGGTTGGGCAAGCCGGTCAGCGTGTCGAAGAAGGCCAGCCGGTGGATCTCTTCCTCCGCGCGCTTGCGCTCGCTGATGTCCATGAAGATGGCGACATAGTGGGTGACCTCGCCGCCCACGCTGCGCACCGCAGACATGGTCACCCATTTCGGATACAACGTACCGTCACGGCGCTTGTCCCACATCTCGCCCGACCAGGCATCCTTCTCCAGCAGCTCGCTCCACATCGCCCGATAGAAGGCCTTGTCGTGTTTACCCGACTGCAGGATGTTGGGATTCTTGCCGATGGCCTCGGCCGCGGAATAACCGGTCAGGCGCTCGAACGAGCGATTGACGCTGATGATGCGCGGCTGCGTGTCGGTGACGATGATGGCTTCCTGCGTCTCGAAGGCGATGGCCGAGATGCGCAACTGCTCCTCGGCCTCCTTGCGCTCGCTGATATCCTGCACCGTACCCATCGAGGTCAGCGGCTTCCCCTCCGCATCGTAGTCGGTGTGACCGTGCTCGCTCACCCACTTGATGCGCCCGTCGGGGAACAACAGGCGGTGCTCGATGGCATAGTCGCTGCGTTCCAGCACCGAGCGCTCGTAACTGTCCGCCACCAGCGCGCGGTCCTCGGGGTGGATCAGATTGAGGAAGGCCTCGTAAGAGGCACCGAAGCGCGCCGCGTCGATCTCGAAGATACGGTAAATCTCGTCCGACCAGGTCAGCTTGCCGTTGAGCAGGTCCAGCTCCCAGTAACCCAGCCGCCCCAGCCGCTGCGCCTCTTCCAGCATGCGCTGCTGGCGCATGCTCTCGGTGATGTCTGTGCGGATGCAGATGAAGTATTCGAAATTTCCCTGCGCATCGGGCACCGGCACGATGGTGGTGCGCACCCAGAAACGGTCGCCGCGCTTGGTGCGGTTGCAGATGTCGCCCTGCCACACCTCGCCCGCATAAAGACTACGGTAGACGGCCTCGAAGAACGCAGCCGGCTGCACGTCGGCGAGCAGGATGCGGTGATGCTGGCCGACCAGTTCCTCGCGCGCATAGCCGCTGATGGCGCACAAGTTGTCGTTGACATGCACGATGCGGTCGTTGGCATCGGTGATAGAGACCAGCGCGTGCAGATCCAGCACCTCCTGCATCTTCTGCAGGATGGCCGGGATGTGTTGGGAGTTCGCCTGCAGGTCAGCGTCCTGTCGCTTTGCCATGTTGCACCATCTCGATGATATGCCCCTCGAACGTCGCGCACGGCAACGGCTTGCCGAACAGATAGCCTTGGAAGTTACCGCAACCGTAGCGGTGCAGCAGGGTGAACTGTTCTTCCGTCTCCACGCCTTCGGCCACCACGTCCAGTTCGAAGTTCATGCCCAGGTCGACGATGGTCATCACCATCACCCGGTCGGCATTGTCGCTGGCGATGCTGCGCACGAAGCTTTGGTCGATCTTGAGCTGATCCAGCGGCAGGTTCTTGAGATAGGAGAGCGAGGAATAACCGGTGCCAAAATCGTCCATCGCGAAACTGACGCCGAACTCGTGCAGCGCCTTCATCTTGGCGATGGAATCATTCACGTCCTCCAGCACCAGACTCTCGGTCAGTTCCAGCTTGAGCGCGGTCGGCGCGATGCCGTGCCGCATCACCGCCGCCTGTACCTGCTCCACGAAATCCACCTGACGGAACTGGCGCGCGCTGACGTTCACCGACAGCGCGAGGTTGCCCAGTTGCGCATGACCGCGCCAGACCTTGAGCTGCGCGCAAGCCGTGTCCAGCACCCAGGCACCGATGGGCAGGATCAGCCCGGTCTCTTCCGCCAGCGGGATGAACTCCAGCGGCGACACCAGCCCGCGCTGCGGATGACGCCAGCGCAACAGCGCCTCCGCCCCTTGCGGACGACGCGCAGCATCCACCTGCACCTGATAGAAAAGTTCGAACTGCTGCTGCGCCAGCGCCTCATGCAGGTCGGATTCCAGCGCGGCGCGCGTCTCCACCGCCGCCTGCATGGTCGGATCGAAGAAACGGATGCTGTTGCGCCCGGCATCCTTGGCGCGGTACATCGCCATATCGGTCCACTTCAGCAACTGCTCCACACCGTCCGACTGCTCGCGGAAAATGGTGATGCCGATGCTGGACGAACAGTGATGGGTGATGGGATCGCCGGCATCGCGCGGCAACAGGTAGGGCTGCGCCAGCGCCAGTCGGATCTTCTCCGCCACCGTTTCCGCCTGCACCACCGCTTCCTGTGTGTCGTTAGACAGTGCTTCCAGCATCACCACGAACTCGTCGCCTCCGAAGCGTGCCACGCTATCCTCCTCGCGGATACAGGTGCGCAGCCGTTGCGCCACCTCGAACAGCATGCGGTCACCGATGTCGTGGCCGTGCAGGTCGTTCAGCGTCTTGAAATGGTCCAGGTCGAGGAACATCAGCGCGGCATGACGGCGCGTGCGGTCACAGGTCGCCAGCGCCTTGTGCAAGCGGTCGAGCAACAGGCGGCGGTTGGGCAGACCGGTCAGCACATCGTAGAACGCCAGTTCGTGCATCTGCTGTTCAAGCCGCTGACGCTCGGTGATGTCGTGGATGATGGAGAACAGCAATTTGCGCCCGTCCACCTCGACGGGCGAGGAATGCACCTCCACCGTGCGCAGGCTGCCGTCGGCCAGCCGGTGCGGGAACACAAAGAAGTTGCGTTCCTCTCGCAACGCCTGCTGGCGTTCGTGCAACAGTTCCTCGCGCGTCTGGGTATTGATATCGCTGATGTTCATCTGCCGCATCCGCGCTTCTCCGTAACCATAGAAAGCCGCGGCAGCATTGTTCGCGTCCACGATGGCACCACTCTCCGGGTCGATCAGTAGCATGGGTGAAGAATGGACCTCGAACATCTGGCGGAAGCGCGCTTCACTCTGCTGCAACGCCTGCTCGATCTGCTTCATGGGCGTGACGTCATAGAACCAGCCGAGGATGGCGGGCTGTCCCTCGTAGTCGAAGTGCATATAGGAAGCCAGCGCCCAACGTGTCCCGCGCCGTGCAAAGTTCAGCTCGACCAGCCGGTCGCTGATCTGCTCACCGGATTGCAGTCGCCGCAGCAGCTCCTGATAGTCCGCAGGATCCGCATAGAACTGCTGCGGATCGGCATCGAGCGCCTCGCCGCTCGCCACCCCCAGCAAGGTCTCGTAGGCCGGGTTGGCGAACGCCACGCGATGCCCCCCATCCACCGCGATGCGGATGGCGATCGGACTGGACTGCATGATCTCGCGGAAACGCGCCTCGCTCTGTTGCAGTTCCCGCGTGCGCGTCGCCACCTTGTGTTCCAGCGTGGCATTGGCCTGCTGCAGTGCCTCGTCCAGCCGCTCGCGCTCGCGAAAACTGGCGCGTAAACGGCGATTGACCTGCACCAGATGGGCTACCGCCCACAGCACCAGCAGCAATACCAGCGTAGCGGACAGCAGTAACGGGTAAAGGTATTTATGCAGGATGTCGCGCAGGTCGAATTCCACCGTCTGATCCGGCATCATGCGCAGCCGCGTCATCGCCGCCTCCACCGGCGCATAGTTGCCCGGCGGCGAGAAGCCGTAATAGTTGCCGGTGCGCGCTGCCTTGTCATCGGGCGCTATCTCAAACAAGGCTTGCGCGACCTGTTTCTTCAGGTGCTCTGGCACGCGCGGCATGGCGGAGAACGACCATTCCGGATAGAGCTCGGTCGACAGGACCTGCGGAAAACTGTCCACGGGCTGGCGATTGATGATCTTCACCTGCTCCATCTTCAATTTGCCTTCGCGCACCATGCGTTCCAGCAGTCCGGTGCGCACGAATCCCACGTCCGCCTCGCCCGACAGCACGTCGTACACCGCGTTGTCCTGCGGCATGCCGGTGAAGCGCATGCGGCCGATCTCGACGATGGCGATGCCGTGCTTGTACAGGGTCCAACGCTGCATCATGTAGGCACCGAACGACTTCTCCTGAACCGACGACACTATCTTGTCGCGTAAGTCTTCCAGCTTGTCAATATCGGCCCGGTCGGCGCGCGTGAAGATGACACCGCCGAACTGGCTGACGGGATGACCTTCCGCCAGCGGCATCAGTGTGGCGATGGATGACAGACCATAGTGGGCGCGCAGCGCGATGTAATGCTCGGGATTGGTCAGCACGAAATCGAAGCGATCCTCTGCCATCGCCTGTTCGATGTCGGGGAAATACATCACCTGGGCGCTGAAACGGTAGCCGGGGATATGCGCGTTCAGATGGTCGGCCGTGGCCTGCCACTGCTGCCGTGCCTGCTCCAGCGGACGGAAGGACAGTATGCCGATACGCACTTCCTGAGCGGCTTGTGCCGCAGTGACGAACAGCGTCAGCGACACGCTCAGGGCGAGGATACGGCGCAATGCACTCACGACTTGCCCGTTCCGGATGACAGGCGCACGCAGTTGCGTCCGTCCGCCTTGGCCGCATACAGCGCGCGGTCCACCTGCTGCAACATGGCATCCGGTGTCTGTGGCGAAAGTGGCCGATGCGCCCCGATACTGGCCGTGAAAGAGAATTGGTGCTGTCCGGTTTCTATCTTCAGCGCTTCGATACGGGTGCGTATACGCTCCGCGATAGCGAGCAGATCTTCCTCGCTGCAGTCCGGCAGCAGAATGAGGAACTCCTCGCCGCCCCAGCGCGCGGCATGGTCATAAGCGCGCATCACGCCGCCCAGCACCTTGGCGGCGGCGCACAAGGCGAGGTCGCCTGCGGCATGACCATAGGTATCGTTAACATCCTTGAAGTGATCGAGGTCGAGCAACAGCAGGCCAAGCGTGCCGTCTTGCCGAGCCTGGCGCGATATCTCCTGCTCGAAGCGCGCCATCATGCCTCGTCGATTGAGCAGGCCAGTGAGCGGATCGACTTCGCTCAGGCGCTGCAGCGCCTCGGTGCGTTCCTGCACCTTTCGTTCCAGTGCATGATTGGCACCGCGCACCGTCTCCACCATCTGCCGGAACGAGTGCGACAACGCCTCCACCTCGCCCTTGCCGACGATGGGCGGCTCCAGTTTGTCGTCGCCGCTCTGGATCGCACGCATCGCCTGATTCAGACGGCAGATGGGTGTCAACGCCCAGCGATTGAACAGCCAGCCGAACAACATCAGGGCGGCCAGGAACAGCATCACGAACAGCATCGGCACCCAGTTGTATTCATGCAGCATGCTCAGGCTCTGCTCATCCATCAGCGTCAGGTCGTACCAACCGAGCTCGGGCAACCAGGCCATCCCCAGCAGATGACGCCCGCTCTGATAGTGCACCCAGAGTGTGGCAATCTCGCCGTCCGGTTTGCTACGCAACGCTTCAGCGGTTCGCTGGATCGCCGCCATATCGGCCGGACGCGTGAACAAGCGGTCGATACGGATACGCTGATCGACCTCTTTGGTAAGGCTGGCGTAATCGATCATCGCGGGATCGGTGGAGAGCTGGATCGCCAGGCTCTTGTCCACGAAGAAGTTGTCCACGCCCGGCTGATGGATATCCACGCTCTCCTTCAGAAAGTCCGTCAGCTCGATACCCGTCCCCACCACACCCAGCACCTTGCCGCGCTGTTTGAGTAGCACGTTGATCCACACCTTGACCACATCCAGATGCACATCCGGATCGACGTTCACCTGATAGTCCATGCCGTCCTGCAGCGTGGCGTAGAACCACTGGTCGTTGGCGCTCTTGGGGTTCAGCGTGTAGCGCAGCTGCTTGCCGGCATAAGCGTTCGCGTCGTCGTTGTAGTAATAGTTCCCGCTATGGGCAAAAGCTGCGAAATAACTGTGCTCGCGGAAACGGTAGCGGTATTCCTCCAGCACCTGCAGGCCGCGTTTGCGAGCGAGCGGGTCATGCTCGTTCAGCGCCATGCCAATCAGCGCCGGCTCGGCGGCCATCTTGCGGGCCAGCTCGATCTCGCGGATCAGCGGAGACAATGTGCGGTACTTGTCGAACAGCACTTGGCGCTGGGCGAACTCGCGCCCCCATTGCATGTTGATGCGATCCACCACCGCGTCAAACGACAGCCATACCAGCACCCCCAATACGACGAACACGACCGCGCGCAACAACAGGAATCTGGTGGTCAAACGCATGCCATCACCCCAAGAAGCGCACTGCCTCGGCCGCCGGCAACGGCGGGCTGAACAGATAGCCCTGATATTCCTCGCATTGCAGCGACTGGATGAATTGCAGCTGACCCGGCTGCTCTACGCCTTCCGCGATCACCTTCATGCCCATGGCATGTGCCAGCGCGGCGGTGGCGCTGACGATGCTGCGGTCGTTCTCATCGCTGGCGATGTCGCGCACGAAGGACTGGTCGATCTTGAGCGCATTCATGGGCAGCATCTTCAGGCGACTGAGCGAGGAATAGCCGGTGCCGAAATCATCCAGCGACAGGTTGAAGCCGCCACTGTTCAAACGCTCCAGCACATCACCATGGTCGAGCACCGACTCCATCAGCATGCTTTCGGTCAGTTCGAGTTCGATGTAGCGCGGTTCCAGCCCGCCTTCTCGCACGATGCGCTGGATGCGTTCTACCAGGTCGCTCTGCTGGAATTGTGCGACGGAAAGATTGACCGCCACCGGCACGATGGTGCGCCCCTGCGATTGCCACAGACGCTGCTGCAGCACGGCCTGACGCAACACCCA
This sequence comes from Sideroxydans sp., assembly GCA_013791855.1. Lineage (GTDB taxonomy): Bacteria > Pseudomonadota > Gammaproteobacteria > Burkholderiales > Gallionellaceae > Sideroxyarcus. The sequence continues at coordinate 180,013 of VMTA01000023.1, read as the reverse complement.
GTCGCCGATCTCGTTGATCAGGCCGGTCTGTTCCGCCACCGGAATGAACGCCGCCGGGGAGACGAAACCGAACTCGGGATGCTGCCAGCGCAACAGCGCTTCCAGCCCCACCACCCTGTTGTCGGCGCACGCCACCTTGGGCTGGTAATACAGCATCAATTGCTGCTGGTCGATGGCACTGCGCAGGTCATTCTCCAGACGCAGGCGCTCCACCGCCTTGATGTTCATCTGTTCTTCGTAGAAGGCGAAGCGGTTGCGGCCACTGTCTTTGGCGCGATACATGGCCAGGTCGGCGTTGCGCATCAACTGAACCTGTGTGTTGCCGTCTTCTGGGCACATACTGATGCCGATGCTCGGTGTCACATGCAGCAGATGGCCGTTGACCTCAAAGCCGCTGGCGCAGGCCGACACCATCTTCTCCGCCACATAGCCCGCCTCGGTCTCGTTCTCGATGTCTGTGACCAGCGCGATGAATTCGTCACCGCCCTGCCGCGCCAACGTGTCGGTGCGGCGCAGACAGGCCTTCAGCCGTTCCGCGACCTGTTTCAGCAGTTCGTCGCCGATGTCGTGACCGAGCGAGTCGTTGATGTTCTTGAAGTGGTCGAGATCGATGAACAGCATCGCCAGCTTGCTGCCGTTACGCTCGGCCTGGGCCACGCCCTGCTCGACACGGTCCGCCAGCAGGTTGCGGTTGGGCAGCCCGGACAGCGCGTCATAATTGGCCAGACGGATGATGCGTTCTTCTTCTTTCTTGCGTTCGGTGATGTCGATGAACACGCCGATGTAATGGGTGATCACGCCTGCCTCGTCGCGCACGGTGCTGATGGTCAGCAGCTCGGGGAATATCTCGCCGTTCTTGCGCTTGTTCCATATCTCGCCGCGCCAGTTGTTCTTGTCCAGCAACTCGCGCCACATCGCGCGGTAGAACTGTATCGACTGGCGGCCCGACGCCATGAAGCGCGGGTTGCGCCCCAGCACCTCTTCCTCGCTGTAGCCGGTGATCTCGCAAAAGGCACGGTTGACCATCGCGATCTGGTTCTCGGCATCGGTGACGATGATGGCCTCGCTGTTCTGCTCGAACACCTTGGCCGACAAACGCAGCCCCGCCTCGGCTTCGCGCCGCTGTTTGATCTCGCGCGTCAGGTTGGCCACCATGTCGTGGATGGCCCGGCTCAAGTGGCCGACCTCGTTGTCGCTGCCCTGCGGCGGCACGTCGTATTGCAACTCGCCCGCTGCGACCTTTTCCGCCGCCTGGCTGATGCGGCGGATAGGCTGGGCGATGCGCCCCGCCATCAGCCAGGTCAGCCAGGTGAAGAACAGACCGACCAGCGCGCCCACCGTCAGGATATGTCGCTGCAAGGCGCGCGCCGGTGCGAACGCGGTGGTGATGTCCTCGCGCACTAGCGCCGTCCAGCCGAAACCCTTGTAATCACGGTAACCGGAAGAGGTGGCATGGCCGACCAGATAGGTGCGGCCATTGCTGAACTGCTCTATGTGGTAACCCGCTTTGTCACCCGAGTTGATCTGCCGCATGGTGTTTGGTGCCATCGTGGCGAAGTCCGCCCACGCCGCTTCCGGGCCAGACAGCACTTGGCCTTGGCTGGAGAGCAGGAAGATGTCCTGACCCGGCGTGAGCTTGCTGTCCAGCGCCTCGGATGCCCAAGTCCAGTAGATATGCCCGCACAACACGCCCAGCAGATTGTTCTTGTGGTCGAACACCGGCGAAGCCACATCCACCAGATAGAAGGTCTCGCCGCTGGGGTTGGGCAGCAGTTTGGCCAGCAACAGCGCATCGTGCACGTCGCCGATGTAGTCGCCCTTGCGCCCCTCGGTACACCACGGACGCTTGGACAGGTTCTTGCCTTCCAGATAGCCGCCGGTACCGGCCAGTCCCATGCCGTCCGGTCCGCAGAAACCGATCCAGGCATAGGCATCGAAGTTCTTCTGCAGACGCTCCATCAATTCGCGCTTGCGCAGCAAGGGCACCTTCGGGTCGCGCATCTCGTCCAGCAGCGCAGCGTTGCGTATCTCGCGACTGCGCTCGTACATGCCGCGGTCCAGCACATCCAGCACCGTCTGCGCGCGGCGCACAAAGGACTCACCCTCGCTCTGCTCGATCTGGCGCTTGCTCACGTCGGCTGCATAGAAGCTCAGTGCCGTGGACAGCAACAACACGATGGCACCGCTGGCAAGACTGATCTCTGCACGCAGGCTGCGGCGCGGATCTATCGCACTGAAAATTGAACTCATACACCCTCCAGATACTGCTTATAGATTTTTGGCCATAGTAATTGAGTTAACCCGAGATTGGCGAGGGGATTACCACCCTATCGATAACATGGGCAAGAGATCAGTCTATCTGCGCGTGAGACTTTATGCCTTAAAGCGAAGCTTCGAATTCTTCCAGTGGCAGCGGCCTGCCGAACAGATAACCCTGGAAACTGTGGCAACCGCGTAATTCCAGGAATTCCTGCTGCGCCGCGGTCTCCACGCCTTCCGCGATCACATTCAGGCCGAGCGCCTCGGTCATGGCGATGATGGTCTGCACGATGGCAGCATCGTTGGGATCGCTGGCGATGTCGCGCACGAAACTCTGGTCGATCTTGATCTGATCCAACGGCAGACGCTTGAGATATTGCAGCGATGAATAGCCGGTGCCGAAGTCGTCCATGGAGAAGCTGAGGCCGAGCAACTTCAGCTCGCGCATCTTGGCGATGGTGTCTTCCACGTCCAGCAACACGGTGCTCTCGGTGAGCTCGAGTTTGAGCAGTGATGGACGCACCCCGGTCTCCAGCAACACACGCCGCACCTGATCGACGAACTCCGACTTGCGGAACTGGCGCGCGCTGACGTTGACGGCCAGCGTGAGATGGCGCGTATGCGCATTCTGCTGCCAGACTTTGAGTTGCAGGCAGGCGGTGCGCAAGGCCCACATGCCCATCTCCACGATCTGCCCGGTGTCTTCCGCCAGCGGGATGAACTGTGCGGGTGACACCAGACCGCGCTGCGGATGCAACCAGCGCATGAGCACTTCCGCACCGAGCGGGCGGCGCATGCCGTCGACTTGCACCTGATAGTAGAGCTGCAACTGCTGTTCGCGGATGGCGATGTCGAGTTCGTCTTCCAGTTCCAAACGGCTATCGATGGCGGCCTGCATCGCCGGGTCATAGAAACGGATGGTGTTGCGTCCCGCCTGCTTGGACTGGTACATGGCGATATCCGCGAACTTGAGCAGGTTCTCGAACGCTTCCTGGTGCCCGCGATAGAGCACCACGCCGATGCTGGGCGAGCTGAGGTGGCGATTGCCATCCAGCAGATAGGGTTCGTTCAGGAAATCGCGGATCTTCTCGGCCACCGCTTCGGCCTGAGGAGCCGCTTCTGCGGAACTGATGCTCAACTCTTCCAGCACCACCACGAATTCGTCCCCGCCCAGTCGCGCTACCGTGTCGCCTTCGCGCACGGCCGCACGCAGGCGGCGGGCCACCTCACAGAGCATCAGGTCGCCGACATCATGCCCCTTGCTGTCGTTGACCTTTTTGAAGTCGTCCAGATCGAGCAGCATCAACGCACCGTAGCGACCGCTGCGCGCGCTGACCGCCAAGGCCTGCAAAGCACGATCCATCAACAGACGCCGGTTGGGCAACTGTGTCAGGGAATCATAGAAGGCGAGCTGGTGGATGTCGCGTTCGGATTGCTTGCGGTCGGTGATGTCGAGGATGACGCCGATGATGCCGACCGGCACGCCGCCGCTGTCGTTCAAACGTGCCTTGTGGAAGATCACGTCATGCAAGTTGCCGTCGGCGTGCTTCACATTGCTTTCATATACCTGCACATCTTCTTCCGAGGAGAGCAGGTCCAGATCGTGGTCGCGATAGACCGCCGACTGCGTCTGCGGTGCGATCTCGAATACCGTCTTGCCGATGATGTCGGTTTTTTTCTTGCCGATGAACTCCGCGAAAGCGGTGTTGCAGCCGGTATAGCGCCCCTCGGTATCTTTATGGAACACCGGCACCGGCATGGTCTGCAGCAGGGATTCGCTGAAAGAGACGCTCTCCTGCAAGGCAACTTCGTTCTTCTTGCGTTCGCTGATATCGAGGAAGGTGACCACCGCACCGATCGCCTGCCCGTTCCTGTGCATGGGCTGCGACCAGTATTCCACCGCAACGGCCGTACCGTCCTTGCGCCAGAACACTTCGTCGGTTGAGTGGGTGGCTTCGTTGCGGATATAGGCCTGATAGGCATGGCATTCGCTCGCCGGATACGCGCGGCCGTCCGGATACGCGTAATGGATCACTTCATGCAGATGCTTGCCCAGCAATTCCTCTTCGCGCTCATAACCGAGGATGCGCAGCAATGCCGCATTGACGAAGGTGCAACACCCTTCGGTGTCCACGCCGTACATGCCCTCGGCGATGGAGTCCATGAATGTCTGCATCTGCTTCTGCGAATCATGCAGCGCACGCTCGGCTGCTTTGCGGTCGCTGATGTCACGGCAGGAACCGTACACCCGACCGTTCGGCAACAGCACGGCGTTCAGTTCCATCGGCACCCGGTTGCCGTCGCGGGTGACCAGACGCACTTCCATCACATGCCGCTTGTGATCACTGACGATGCGCCTGCCGCCTTCGCGATAGCGCTCGCGCCAATCTTCCGGCACCAGATCGAACACCGTCATCGCATACAGCTCGTCCCGCCCGTAACCCAGCAGACTCACCACGTTGTCGTTGACATAGACGATGCGCCCGTCCTGCTCGGTGATGAACACGGCGTCCGGAGCGTTTTGCAAGGTCATGCGCAACCGTTCCTCGCTCTCGCGCAGCACGCCGATCATCTCCTGCGTATCGTGCTCCGCGCTGTCCATCAGATCACGGTGTTCCTGCTCCAACTCGGCCAGCGCCTGCGCGTTTCGGCGCGCCATGCGCTGGTCGAACAGGCTGGCCAGCAGGCCGCCGCCGAACCACACCAGCGCGGTCAGCGACAGCAGGGTCGCCAGGATGTGCGGCTCGATGCGCAGGTCGCCTGCCTGACAGACGGCGTCCGCCGAGATGTGCATGCCGGACATGGCGGTGTAATGCATGGCAGCGATGGCCACCCCCATCACAACTGCGCCCAACAGCAGGCGCGCGAGCGGCCCCAGCCGCCCCCACTGTTCGCGATACATGATGTAGAGCGCCGCCCAAGAGGCAACGATGGCGATCAGCACAGAGAGCGCGAAGACCGCTGGATCGTAGGCGATGTCCGGCGACATCTTCATCGCCGCCATGCCGAGATAGTGCATGCTGCTGATACCGATGCCCATCAGCACACCGGCCGTCAGGATCAGGCGGCGACTGACCTGCACCTCGCGCAACACGCGGAAGGCGAGCAGCGCGGCAATCACCGCCGGCAGCAGCGACAGCAGCGTCAGGAAAGGATCGTAGCCGACTGGGACGGGCAGATGCAGCGCCAGCATGCCGACGAAGTGCATGGACCAGATGGCCACACCCAGCGTGCTGCCGCCGGCCAGCATCCAGATGGTGGCGGTGTAACCGCGGTTCTCGCGCATGCGCCGCGCATGGGTGAGCGCCGTCAACGAGCCGATGATGGCGATGAGGATGGACAGGACGACCAGCGAAGTATCCCAGGTGAACGGCACGCGACTGACTCTCGGTTATTCTTTAGACCGCGCAATGATACGCGAAGACGGCGTGACTGACTTGCATCGGCACGTATGGGCGGAAGACCGTGCCAGACGCCGCTCGCCGCCCTTTGCTGCTTGGGTCTATAATCACGCCCTCGTTTTCACGCCATCCCGGAGCCTTACGCCATGTCCCACAACCTGTTCGATACACGCCAGTCCTTCAAACTCGCTTCCGGCAAGGAAGCCACGCTGTATTCCCTGCCCGCGCTGGAAAAAGCCGGCATCGGCAACATCTCGCGCCTGCCCGTCTCCATCCGCATCGTGCTGGAATCGGTGCTGCGCAACTGCGACGGCAAGAAAGTGACCGAACAGCATGTGCGCGAACTGGCCAACTGGAAGCCGACCGGCGACCGCACCGAAGAGATCCCCTTCGTGGTGGCGCGCATCGTGCTGCAGGACTTCACCGGCGTGCCGCTGCTGGCCGACCTCGCCGCCATGCGCGATGCCGCCGCCAAAGCTGGCAAAGACCCCAAGGTCATCGAACCGCTCGTCCCAGTGAATCTGGTGGTGGACCACTCGGTGCAGATCGACAGCTATAACAACCCGAACGCGCTCAAGATCAACATGGAGATGGAGTTCGAGCGCAACACCGAGCGCTATCGCTTCATGAAATGGGGCATGCAGGCCTTCGACACCTTCAAGGTCGTGCCGCCCGGCATCGGTATCGTGCACCAGGTCAACCTGGAGTATCTGGCGCGCGGCGTGCTGCAGAAGGACGGCGTGACCTATCCCGACACACTGGTCGGGACCGACAGCCACACCACCATGATCAACGGCATCGGCGTGGTCGGCTGGGGCGTGGGCGGCATCGAGGCGGAGGCCGGTATGCTGAGCCAGCCGGTGTATTTCCTGACGCCGGACGTGGTCGGCGTACACCTGAAAGGCAAACTGCGCGAAGGCGTGACCGCCACCGATCTGGTGCTGACCGTCACCGAACTGATGCGCAAACATAAAGTGGTCGGCAAGTTCGTCGAGTTCTTCGGCGAGGGCACTTCCGCCCTCACCCTGCCCGACCGCGCCACGATCGCCAATATGGCGCCGGAATACGGCGCGACCATGGGCTTCTTCCCGGTGGATGACGTGACTGTGCAGTTCATGAAGAACACCGGCCGCACCGCCGACGAAGTGGATGCTTTCGAAGCCTACTTCAAGGCGCAGGGCCTGTTCGGCATCCCCAAGGCAGGCAGCATCGACTACAGCAGCGTGGTGGAACTCGACCTCGACAGCATCGTGCCCTCGCTGGCCGGACCGAAGCGCCCGCAAGACCGCATCGCACTGCCTGCGATGAAAGACACCTTCAACACCCTGTTCAGCAAGCCCATCGCCGAGAATGGTTTCAACCAACCCGCCGACAAACTAAATACACGTTATGCGACCGGTAAGGATGGCTTGGAGATCGGCAACGGCGACGTACTCATCGCCGCGATCACCAGCTGCACCAACACCTCTAACCCCGGTGTGCTGCTCGCTGCCGGTCTGTTGGCGAAGAAGGCCGTGGCGAAAGGCTTGAAAGTCGCGCCGCACATCAAGACCACGCTAGCCCCCGGATCGCGTGTGGTAACCGAGTATCTGACCAATGCCGGTCTGCTGGAACCGTTGACCACGCTGGGCTTCGGTCTCGCCGCCTACGGCTGCACCACCTGCATCGGCAACGCCGGTCCGCTGCGCGAAGACATCGACAAGACCATCACCGACAACAACCTGATCTGCGCCGCCGTGCTCTCCGGCAACCGCAACTTCGAAGCACGCATCCATCCGAACCTGAAGGCGAACTTCCTCGCTTCGCCGCCGCTGGTGGTTGCCTACGCCATTGCGGGCAAGATGAACATCAACCTCGATACCGATCCGCTGGGCGTTGGTAAAGACGGCCAGCCGGTGTATCTGAAAGACATCTGGCCCAACAGCGCTGAGATCCAGACCGTGATGAAGTTCGCCGCCGACCCGGCGGTGTATCAAAAATTGTATTCCGATCTGACCAAGGACCTGCCGCTGTGGAACGCCATCCAGGCCCCCACCGGCGACCTGTACCAGTGGGACGACTCCACCTACATCGCGCGTCCGCCGTTCTTCGATGCCGCCACACCCAAGGTCGGCGACGTCAAGGGCGCGAAGGCGCTGGCGCTGTTCGGCGATTCCGTCACTACCGACCACATCAGCCCGGCAGGCAGCTTCAAGCCCACCACACCGGCGGGCAAATATCTGCAAGGCCACAAGGTAGAAGTGAAAGACTTCAACAGCTACGGCTCGCGCCGCGGCAACCACGAAGTGATGATGCGCGGCACCTTCGCCAACGTGCGCGTGAAGAACCTCATGCTGCCGCCCAACACAGACGGCAGCCGCATCGAAGGCGGCTACACCTTGTACAAGGGTGAACAGATGGCCATCTACGACGCCGCGATGAAACACATCGCCGACCACACACCGACGGTGATCTTCGCCGGTGAAGAATACGGCACCGGCTCCAGCCGCGACTGGGCGGCCAAAGGCACACAGTTGCTGGGCGTGAAGGCCGTGATTGCAAAAAGCTACGAACGCATCCACCGCAGCAACCTGGTGGGCATGGGCGTGCTGCCCTTGCAGTTCAAAGGCGGCGACAGCATGGCCAGCCTGAACCTCACCGGCGACGAAACCTTCGACCTGATCGGCATCAACGACAACCTGAAACCGCAGCAGGACGTGACGCTGACCATTACCCGCAAGGACGGCAGCAAGCAGAACGTTGCACTGCTGCTGCGCATCGATACACCTATCGAAGTGGACTATTACAAGAACGGCGGCATCTTGCCGTTCGTGTTGAAGGAGTTGGTAGGTTAAGCGTAAGCGTTCAGTTCACGACGCAGTAAAAGAAGAAGCCCGCGAAATGCGGGCTTCTTCTTTTCAATCGTGGCGATCAGTCGCCCGCGATGGCTTCACTGATAGAGGGGTGATAGAGCGAATAGCGATTGCGCCCGCCCAGCTTGGCTTGATACATGGCTTGGTCGGCTTTTTTCAGCAGGCCGCCGGCATCCACTTCCTCGGAGGGGTACAGGCTGATGCCGATACTGACGCCGATGGAGACTTGCTTGCCGTCTATCCACCACTCGGATTCCATGGTCTGCAAGATCTTGTTGGCGACATCCTCGGCGTCCGATTCGTTCTTGATCTCTTTGAGCAGCACCGCGAATTCGTCGCCACCGATACGGGCGAAGGTATCGCTGCGGCGCATCAATGCGGATACGCGCCTCGCGAATTCGACCAGCAACTGGTCGCCTGCTTCGTGCCCGAGTTCGTCGTTCACACCTTTGAAGCCGTCCAGATCGAGGAACATCACGGCGATAATTTGCTTGGAGCGGCGGGCATGGCTGATCTCATGCTCCAGCCGGTCGAGGAACAGCACGCGATTGACCAACTCGGTGAGCGGATCATAAAAAGCCAGACGCGTTATCTTGCTGTCGGTGATGTCTTTGCCGGTGGAGACGAAGTGGGTGACATTGCCTTTTTCATCGAGCAAGGGGGCGATGGTCTTTTCCTCGTAATACAGCATGCCGTTCTTGCGGCGATTGATGAACAAGTCCTGAAAGTTCTCGCCTTGTTTGATGCGCTTCCACATGTCCGCGTAGAACTCGCTGGAATGCTGGCCGGATTTCAGCAGGCGCGGATTCTCCCCGATGACTTCGCGCTGTTCGTATCCGGTCGCGAGACAGAAGGCCGGATTCACATAGTCCATGCGACCTTTCTGATCGGTGATCAGCACATGATCGGTGGTCTGCTCGACGACCTTTGCCAATTTTTGCGCTTGCTGCATGGCAGCGGCGGAAAGTATCTTGAGCTTGCCCCAGCCGCGCATCACGAACGCCCAGATCGACAGCCCAATAACGAGCAACACCAAGGCGATCTGCAATCTTTCGTAGGCCGGTGCCAATATCGTCGCCACATCCATCTGCCCGCTCACCAACCAGTAGGGATCGGCGCTGCTGATGCGGTCGTTCGTCCAGCCGCCCAGATTATCGATGTCGACCAGATCGGTCGGCAGCACGCGTCTGGTAACGCCGCGAACGGGGCCGGACGCCCACTTCACCAAATCTTCTCCTTGCCGCGTCGGCAACATGGACCAGGCTTGCGGGTCCGCCTGTTTGAAAGTCCGGCCATGCTCAAGCATGTCACCCCAACGATCCTGCTCGGCACCACCGGCCAACCAGGCCCCCTGCGCATTGAGCAACATCATGCGCAGACCGGACGGGTCTTCAGTATTGAACAGCTTCACCAACACCGGTGCCACCCCGTAGTTGATGACGACAACACCAAGGCGCCGGCCTCGCGGGGAAACCACCGGAACCGAGAAACGCAACATGGGATTGAGCGGTCGCTCGATCTGGCCATGTTCGATATTCAGATCCAGATGCGACAGGCGTAGAGAGTTGGCAGGCAGGCTTACCGCTTCCTGGAAATAGTCGCGCCCGGATTTGTCCTGCAATTCATCTTCAGCCACGCGCCAGACCTTGCCGCCGACCGAGTTGACACGCACACGTTCCATACCGGAGACATCGATGAAACGTATCTGCTGGTAATGGGGATGGAAGCGGGCCAGCGATATGAAGCGTTCAGCCAGCATATCCATCGCCTGTACGGACTGATGCTGCAACAAGCTGTCATCGGCCAGCAGCATCGTGTCCGTCGACGCCTCGCGAAGATCGGCCATCAGGGTGGCGGATGTCCTTTGCACTTGCGTTTCCATGCTTTGCTGCCACTTGTCCAGCGTCGTTGAGCGATCAGCCAGATGCAGACTGAGTACGATCAGAATTGCCGGAATAGCGATAGCGAGGAAACGCCAAATAAACATTTGGCGGGTCATGATCTCTACTCTCCTGTACGCCACCTTTGCAGTGCGCACGAATTATTTTGTCCGGCTCTTGATGCCGGTGGGCGCGCATTATATGGCCATATTCCCGATGCGCCTATTAATGCCAGAGCATTGCGCTCAGGCTTTCCTTATTACAAACAATGCATTGCCGATAAATTACTGAACAAGTCCCTGGTTCGCGGTGAGTCCTTCGACAGCGCAAACGGACTTACTCAGCGCTGAGTATCAATCATCATCGCCATGGCGCTGACCCGACTTGCGCAGGTCACGCTCGGACCAGCGGGTATGGCCGACCACGTTGTGACAGGCCTTGCAGTTTGAGGGAGTCTTCACATCGGGATGCACCCATTCCTTGGGGGAGATGCTGCGGTGCTCGCGCTTGAACCATGGCGTTTCGGTGATGCGCAGGCTGGCCGAGTGATGGCGCGCCTGCGTGCCCGCGTTCTCCACCAGAAATCGCGTGATAGCTTTACGCTCTTTGGCATCGAGTTCTGCATTCGAGCCGAAATGGCGCGCCAAGCCGTCCATCATTTCCTTCCAGTTGTCTGCCGTCAGCAGTTGGGGCGGGAACTGCACATGGCAGGCACCGCATTCCGTCTCCCACAAGGCATTGCGCGGCACTTTAAGGTCGTCGGCTTGAGCGTGTTGCACTGCTGCAAGCAGGAAGACCAGGATGGCGATTCGTTTCAATGTTCTCTCCAGGTGAGGGGACGCGCCGTTCAGAGCACGATCGCGGGGAAAAGTTCCGTGCCGACTGGCGGCAACGGTTCAATCGTCTTGCAGATTCTGGCCGGGGAACAACACGTCGCTGAAACCGAAGTCGCGCATGTCGCGGATGCGCATGGGATAGAGGATGCCATCCAGATGGTCGCATTCGTGCTGCACCACGCGCGCATGGAATCCGCTCACCGTGCGGTCTATCAGTGCGCCGTGTTCATCGCGCCCCTGATAGCGCAGTTTGCTATAGCGCGGCACCAGTCCACGCATGCCGGGCACTGAAAGACAGCCTTCCCAGCCTTCCTCCATCTCGTCCGACAGCGGTGTCAGAACGGGGTTGATGAGTACGGTCTGCGGCACGACTTCCGCGTCGGGGTAGCGTTCATTTTTATCCACGCCGAAGATCACCACGCGCAAGGGCACGCCGATCTGCGGTGCGGCCAGCCCCACACCGCTCAGCGCCTGCATGGTGTCGCGCATGTCTTGCAGCAAGGCTTTCAGCGCATCGCTGCCGAAGTCACTGATCGGCTCGGCACGCTGCAACAGGCGCGCATCGCCCATGCGCAATACGTCTTTAATCGCCATCGCACTCCACCACGCATTCCAGAATGCGACGCACGCGCTCCATCGCCGGCTGTGCGACCGCACCGATCTTGTCTAGCACGATGCCGCCTTGGCTGCTGCGGCGCCCGGCTGCATCGTTCACCACCACGGCGATGGTGGCGTAGTTCACGCCCAGTTCGCGCGCCAGTGCTGCCTCCGGCATGCCGGTCATACCGGCCATATCTGCGCCGTCCTTTTCATAGCGGTTGATCTCGGCCAGCGACTCCAGTCGCGGCCCCTGCATTGCGGCATACACGCCGCCGTTCAGCAGCGGCTCGTTCGCCTGCTGTGCCGCGCTCAGGATGCGCTGGCGCAAAGTCTCGCTGTACGGCCAGGTGAAATCGACATGCGCGACGGTCTTTTCGTGCCCGTCGAAATAGGTGGCTTCACGTCCGTAGGTGTAATCAATGATCTGATCCGGCACGACCAGAACACCCGGTGTGAGATCGGAACGTATGCCGCCCACCGACGAGATCGCCACCACATTGCTCGCGCCCTGGTCATGCAGCGCCCACATGTTGGCGCGGTAGTTCACCAGATGGGGCGGGATGGTGTGACCGTAACCGTGGCGCGCGATGAACATCACTTCGTGACCGCGCAAGGTGCCGAAGGTCATCGGGCCGGAAGGTTCGCCATAGGGCGTGCGCATCACTTGCCGGTGGGTGATGACGAGGTTGGACAACTGGGCAAAGCCGGTACCGCCGATGATCGCTATCACTTCATTCCTCCTTCACTGCATAGATCGCGGGCAGGTTGCGCCACGCGCCGTGGATATCCATACCGTAACCGAACACGAAGCGGTTCGGCAACGTCAGGCCGACGAAATCTGCGCTGATGGGCTTGGCTCGGCCATGTTCCTTGTCGGCGAACACCGCACTGTAGAACGCCGTCGCGCCCAGTTCCAGCACACGCTGCTTGATGGCAAGCATGGTCTCACCTTCGTCCAGGATATCGTCCAGCACCAACACCACCTTACCGCGCACGTTCTCGCGCGGCGCCACCTTCCAGTTCAACTGTCCGCCCTGCTTCTCATTGCCGTAGCGCGAGACATGCAGGTAATCGAAATCGAGCGGAAAATCGAGCAGCGGCAGCAACTGCCCGCTGAACACCACCGCCCCGCCCATCACCGACAGCACCAGCGGATGCTGGCCTGCCAATGCTGTGTTGATCTCTTGCGCCACGCGATGCAAAGCGCGCTGCACCGCGTCGGCATCGTGCAGCAATTCCGCTGCGGCCAATATCTCACGCGCGCGCTGATCGTTCATCATGCTGTGAATCCTTCGCCGTTGTTCGCCAGCAAAGCCTGCAGCAGCGCCTCGTCCCACACCGGCACATTCAATGCCTGCGCCTTTTCCAGCTTGCTGCCCGCTTCGGCACCCGCCACCACACAATCGGTCTTCTTCGACACGCTACCCGCCACCTTGGCACCCAGCGCTTCCAGTCTGGCTTTCGCCTCGTCGCGACTCATGGTGGGAAGGGTGCCGGTGAGTACGAATGTCTTGCCGGTGAGCGGCAGCACCAGATGCGCCGTGCCCTCGTTCTCGTCCCAGTGCACACCCAGTTCGAGCAACTGCTGCACCACTTCGCGGTTGTGCGCCTCGGCAAAGAAATCCGCGATGCTCTGCGCCACCACAGGACCGACGTCCGGCACTTGCAACAGTTGCTCGACGCTGGCCTGCATGATGGCATCCAGTTTGCCGAAATACCGCGCCAGGTCTTTCGCCGTGGTCTCGCCCACATGACGGATACCCAGCGCGAACAGGAAACGGTTGAGCGTGGTGCGCTTGCTCTGCTCCAGCGCCGCGACGATGTTCTGCGCGCTCCTCTCTGCCATGCGATCCAGCCTAGCCAAAGACTGAAGGTTTACTTTTTCCCTATCATATAAATCAGACAACGAACTAATCAGATTGCCTTCTACCAACTGATCAACCAACTTGTCCCCGAGTCCTTCAATGTCCATCATTCGCCGCGAGGCGAAATGCAGGATGGCCTGCTTGCGCTGCGCGGCGCAGAACAGACCACCGGTACAGCGAAAATCGATTTCTCCTTTTTCTCTCACAACCTTACTTCTGCACACAGGACATTTCAAAGGCATACGAAAATTGTGAACGTATGGAGATCGAGGGATATGCTTAACTTCGGGTATGAGCGCTTCCGCTCTTCCAGCACCAAGGGAAATATTCCCATTCGGAATATTGAGTGAGCTTGCGACCCTTCCAATAACTTCAGGAATCACGTCACCTGCACGACGCACTATGACCTGATCCCCAATGCGAATATCTTTACGTCGTATTTCAAACAGGTTATGCAATGTCGCGTTTGTCACAGTGACCCCGCCAACAAACACCGGCTCCAGCTTCGCTACCGGCGTCAACTTACCGGTGCGTCCGACCTGCACCTCGATGTCGCGCAACAGCGTAATTTGCTCTTCCGCCGGATACTTGTGCGCCACGGCCCAGCGCGGTTCACGCGAGATGAAGCCGAGCTGTTTTTGCAGCGCAAGGCTGTTGACCTTGTACACCACACCGTCGATATCGAACGGCAGCGCATCGCGCTTGGCCGCCACGCGCTTATGGAATTCCGCCAGCGCCTGTGCGCCTTTCACCACCGCACGTTCATCGCACACTGGCAAGCCGAAAGTTTTCAAAGCATCGAGTATGCCGCTGTGCGTCGCTGGCAACTGCCAGCCCTGCACTTCTCCCAAACCATAGGAAAAGAATGACAGTGGACGCTGCGCGGCCAATTTCGGATCTAGCTGGCGGATGCTACCTGCCGCACCGTTACGTGGATTGACCAGCGTGGGCAAACCTTTCTCGCGCTGCTTCTCGTTGTAACGATTAAAATCTTTGCGCGACATGTACACTTCACCGCGCACCTCTAAAACTGCCGCTTCACATCCTTTAAGCCGCAATGGGATACTTTTGATGGTAAGTATATTTTGCGTAACATCTTCGCCGGTCTCTCCGTCACCACGTGTGGCTGCACTAAATAGAAAACCATTCTCATAACGAAGATTGATTGCGAGGCCATCGAACTTGAGTTCGCAGGCGTATTCGACCTCACTGCTCGTCTCCAGTACATTTTTCACACGAGCATCAAAGCTGAAAGCTCCACTTGCTTCGGTATCAGTTTCCGTATGAATTGAAAGCATCGGCACTACATGTCGGACTGACTCAAACCCCTCTCGTTTAGCCAATGCGCTATCACCAACTCGCCTCGTTGGCGAATCGAGTGTCACAAGTGCTGGATTTGTTTCTTCAAGATATTGAAGTTCGCGAAAAAGCTTGTCGTATTCCGCATCAGGAATGGAGGGTTTATCCAGCACATAGTAGTTATAACTATGCCGATCTATCTCCTCGCGCAACTGCGCGATACGCAGCTTCGCATCCATCAGGAGAACAGCCGCAGGGTCTGGGCACTACCTGGCACGAGGCCGCCGGCCAGCATGCGTTGCTCGACCGCTTCGACGCTGTCGCGGATATGGGCGATCGCGCCCTGGCTCAGGATCACGCGTTGGTCGTCGACCAGCGTGAGACGCAACGCGGGCGCGATGTCCAGCGCAAGCAGGATCATGTCGTCGAAACACTTGGCCGGTTCTTGCACGCGCGGAATATCCAGCAGCAGGGTGAGACTGGTCACCTGCATCTTCTCCAGCGTGTGATGCTGGAACGGCGTGCCGTCCGATACGGACAGGGTGTAAAGCGTGGCCCCGTCCGGCGCGAATTGATGGAAGGTACCGTCGGCCTGCAAGCTCATGCCGGACAGCTGCACGGCTTGCGCGACTTCGCTGGCGAACAGCGGGCGTTCACCGCGGCTGATCAGGTTGAGGCCGATCATCTGATCGACGCTGGCACAGAAGCTATCCAGTTCGCGTGCGCGTTCCAGTGCGCTGTCGGCCAGCGGCAACACCATGTCGGCATCCTGCTTGCGCCCGATCTCTCCCAGCAGTTCGCGGAAATCCGCCAGACGGGTATCGCTGATGATGCCGTTGCGGTCCACCAGCTGCAGGGCGATCTTCAGCTCGCTGTAGTTGGCCGGACTTTCTGGAATGACGCGTTCCCATGCGCCGGTGGCGGCGTTGCAACCGCAGGTCTGGATGGTCTTGCCGTAATCGAAGCGACGCGACCAAAAGTCGTCCAGCACCTCGGCGCTCACCGGGAACTTGGGTGTCATGCTGACGATGAAATCGAGTTTGTCGTCCAGCAGGTCGCAGGCCTCTGCGGCGGGCTTGTCCGCGATGAAATGCTCGGCTGGAATTTCCACTGGCGCCGTAGTCACCGCAGCTTCTGGCTCCGGCACGACGGCGCGTTGTGTCTCGCGCGGCTCGGCATTGCCCCGATCCAGACTGCGCCGGTAGCGCCACTGCTGCCAGTAACCATAGGCGTATACCGCGACCACAACCAGTATCGCGATGATCAATAGACTTTTCTGAAATTCACTCATGTCCCTGCCGATGCTCTCAGTGAAGAATGACCGGGCTGATTATAACGACACCAGCGGCAGTTCGCCCTCGCTCATGCCGATCTTTCCGATGTTGTGCAAAGTACGGACGAAATCCGGGTCCTCATGCAGTTGTGCATGGGTGCGGGGATGCGTATGGCCGTGCATCTGCGCCAGCCTAGCGCGACTGGGGGCCGGCAGCTCCCATTTCAGGCCGGCCAGCAGCTCATCGGCCAAGTCGGGGCGGTTACATACCAGCACCATGTCGCATCCGGCCTGTAGCGCTGCTTCGGCGCGTTGCACGATACCTCCGGCCACGGTCGCGCCTTCCATGCTCAGGTCGTCGCTGAAGATGCAGCCGTCGAAACCCAGCTCGCCGCGCAGGATGTCCTTCAGCCAGCGCTTGGAGAAACCTGCAGGCTTGTCATCGATCTTGGGGTAGATCACATGTGCGGGCATCACGGCGGTCAAACCGAAATGCACCATCTGCCGGAACGGGATCATGTCGCACAACTCGATATCGGTGTAGCTGCGCTCGTCCACCGGAATCGCCAGATGCGAGTCGGCAGCGACGAAACCGTGCCCGGGGAAATGTTTGCCCACGGTCGGCATGCCGCCCTGCTTCAGGCCCTGCAGCAGACTATGCGCCAGCTCGGAGATAGCTTGCGGTTCGCTGTGGAAGGCGCGGTCGCCGATCACCGTACTGGCACCGTAATCCACGTCCAGTACCGGCGTGAAACTGAAATCCACACCATAGGCGCGCAATTCGGAAGCGAGCACGAAGCCTACTTCCTGCGCCAGATGGCGAGCCTGTTTGGGATGCGCATCCCATATCTTGCCCAGTTCACGCATGGGCGGGATGCGCGTGAACCCGTCGCGGAAACGCTGCACGCGCCCGCCTTCGTGATCGACGGCGATCAACAGCGGCGGTGTACGCAAGGCATGGATGCTGGCGGTCAGCGCGGCCAGTTGTGCGGGGGATTCGTAGTTGCGCGCGAACAGGATGACGCCGCCGACCAGCGGATGGCGCAAGCGCGCCTCGTCCTCCGGCGTCAACGTCTTGCCCGCCACATCCAGCATCACCGGTCCGATACCCATCAACTTCCCCCTTCCAGAATGACGAAAGCGACAGCATGTTCATGCTCGTCGCTGATGCTCAGATGATGGCGAGAAACGCCACGTGTATTTAAATAAGCTTCCAACTCCGGCGCGAACTCAAAAGCCGGTTTGCCGAGCGCGTCATGACCGACTGTGATGTTGTGCAGACTCACCGGATGGCGCAGCCCTTGTCCTGTTGCTTTGGCAAAAGCTTCCTTGGCGGCGAAACGCTTCGCCAGAAAACGCGCCGGATGGGCCTGCACCGAATACTCCGCCAGTTCCTGCGCAGTGAGCAGACGCTCGGCGAACGCTGCACCATGCCGCTCGCAGGCCGCCTCGATGCGTGCCGTGGAGACGATGTCGGTGCCGATGCCGAGGATCATGCGCGCAGCAGCGCCTTCATGTTCTTGACCGCTTGCTCCAGCCCGATGAACACGGCTTCGGCCACGATGGCATGACCGATGTTGAGCTCGGCGATATGCGGGATGGCGACGATGTCCTGCACGTTGTGATAATGCAGACCGTGGCCCGCGTTCACCTGCAGGCCGAGTCCGTGCGCGTACTGCACGGCATCATGGATGCGCTTCAATTCCGCTGCACGCTCGGGCACGCTGTCGGCATCGGCATATTTGCCGGTATGGATCTCGATCACCGGCGCGCCGGCCTTCACGGCGGCATCGATCTGCTTCTCGTCTGCATCGATGAACAGCGAGACGCGGATACCCGCTGCAGTGCAACGTTGTGTGGCGTGTTGAACCTGATCGAAATACTTCACCACGTCCAGCCCGCCCTCGGTGGTGAGTTCTTCGCGCTTCTCGGGCACCAGACAAATGTCGTGCGGTTTGACGCGCACGGCGTTGTCGATCATCTCGTCGGTGACGGCGCATTCCAGATTCATGCGCGTCTGCAGCATGCCGCGCAGGATGTCGACATCGGCATCCTGGATGTGGCGGCGGTCTTCGCGCAGGTGGATGGTGATGGCATCCGCACCGGCTTCTTCGCAGACCAGCGCGGCACGCACCAGATTGGGATAACGCGCACCGCGCGCCTGGCGCAGGGTGGCGATGTGGTCGATATTCAGTCCTAACTTGATCATAGTTTCTGTAAATCTCTCATCAGTTCACGAGTGTGCAATGTTTTTCCGGCAAGGTGATGGTCCAGCAGCATGCGCATCAGTTGCTTGCTCTGGCGCGCCGTCACCGCGTCGCGGTAGTCGTCAGCCGCCATATCCAGCAGCGTCTTTCCGTCCACCGGCATGCCTTGCGAACTATCCGCCGTTTCGGCCACCGCGCCGCGCTCAAGTATATAGCGGTAGCTGCGCTCCGGCACCACGGGGCGAGTACTGCCCGCTTCCGTTTCCAGCGACAGGGCGTAGCCCAATTCTTGCAGCATGTGCTTTTCGAAACTGCGCAGGGTGAAGGCATGATCCTGCTCCTGCGCCAGCCGTTGCAACGTCTGCTGGTAATAGTCGAACAGGCTTTCGTGCGGATCGTCGCGCGCCATCAGATTGAGCAGCAGTTCGTTCAGGTAGAAACCGCACAGCAAGGCCGTACCCTGCAACTGCGGCTGCCCGCCCTGCCATTCCGCGCTGTGCAAAGTACGCAATTCATGCTTGCCGAACCAGCTCAGGGCGAGCGGCTGAAACCCCATCAGCAGGCCGCGCACAGCAGAGCGCGGACGCCGCGCACCGCGCGCCACCAGCGGCACGCGGCCATGATTGCGGCTGAACACTTCCACGATCAGGCTGGTCTCGCGGAACGGGTAGCTATGCAGTACGAAAGCGGGCTCGTCCTGAATACGGTGTCTGGCAGATGCGTTAGTCATACCCCAGCGTCTTCAGCATGTGCGCGCTGTCTGCCCAACCACTGCGCACTTTGATGAACACTTCGAGGAACACCTTGCCGTCGAACAGTTTCTCCATGTCGAGGCGCGCCTGCGTGGCGATCTCCTTGATCTTCTCGCCTTTGCTGCCGATCAGCATGACCTTGTGCGCTTCCTTGTCCACCAGGATGGCGGCGCTGATGCGGCGCATCTTGCCGTCCATCTTGAACTGTTCGATCACCACACTGACCGAGTACGGCAATTCATCGCCAGTGAAACGGAACACTTTCTCGCGCAAGATCTCGGCGGCGAGGAAGCGCTCGTTGCGGTCGGTGATGTCGTCCTCACCGTACAGATGCTCACCCTCCGGCAGATGCGGCTGCACGGCTTGCAGCAAGGTATCCAGATGTTTCTCCAGACGCGCACTGACCGGCACGATGGCATCGAACTGGCGCAAGGCTGCGACCTTTTCGATGAAGGGCAGCAGTTCGTTCTTGTCCTTCATCAGGTCGGCCTTGTTGATGACCAAGATGACCGGCCTGTCCTTGGGCAGCAGCTCCAGCACCTGCTGGTCGCGCTCATCGAAGTGGCGCGCTTCGATGACGAACAGCACCACGTGCACCTCACGCAGGCTGCTGGTCACCACACGGTTCATGTTGCGGTTCAGTGCGTTGGTGTGCTGGGTCTGGAACCCGGGCGTATCGACGAACACATATTGTGTCGTGCCTTCGGTGAGGATGCCGGTGATGCGATGGCGTGTGGTCTGCGCCTTGCGCGAGGTGATGCTGACCTTCTGCCCGATCAGGTGATTGAGCAGTGTCGATTTGCCCACGTTGGGACGGCCGACGATGGCGATGAAGCCGCTATGCAGGTTTTCGGATTCGGTCATGATTGGTTCTGTATGAGTTGATAGGCGCGCTCGGCGGCGATCTGTTCGGCAGTACGGCGACTGCTGCCCTCGCCGCGCGCAATGACTTTCAGTTTCGGGACTTCGCAGGCTACCGTGAATATCTGCGCCTGCCCCTTACCGTTCGTTTCGACAATGCTGTATTTCGGCAGAGGCAGCTTGCGTCCCTGCAACAGTTCCTGCAACTGGGTCTTGGCATCCTTGCCCACCGCGCGCAGGTCGATGTTGGCGATGAAGGGGATATACAGTCCAAGCACCACTTGCTGTGCAGTCGCAAAATCCGCATCCAGCCACACCGCGCCGAACAATGCCTCAAGCGCATCGGCAAGTATGGAAGGACGCTCGGCACCTCCGCACTTGATTTCCCCCTCACTCAGCAACAGGTGCTGCCCCAGATGGAGCTGCTGGGCCAGTATCGCCAATGTCTGCTGGTTGACCAGACTGGAACGCAAGCGGTGCAGATCACCCTCGGGCAGATCAGGGTAGGTTTCGAACAGATGTTTGGCGATGGTGCAGTTAAGCACGCTGTCGCCGAGAAATTCCAATCGCTCGTTGTGATCCGCATTGTGGCTGCGGTGCGTCAGTGCCCGCTGCAACAGTTGCGGTTGCGTGAAGTTGTAGCCGATCTGTCGGCACAGTGCGGCATGCTTCATCGACGGATCATGAACTGGAAGGTTTGAATTCGAGCAGCAGGGTGATGTTGCCGACCAGCTTGATGCGCACTTCGTATTCCGCGCTCAGCGACAAAGTGCCGCCCTCCTCGCGCACGATGGCGATATCCTCCACTTTCAGGTCCTGGATGTCGTTGATATTCGCGCGCTTGCGATAGGACATCTCGACTTCCGGGATACTCGCGGTGCGCATCGCCGGATCGGCCACGATCTCGCGGAATATCTGACTGATTTGCGCGCTATGCAGGTAAGCAGGGATCAGCTTCAATCCCAGCAGGGCCACAAAGATCAGCGCGAACGCGCCCATGATAAAGCCAGAAAAACTCAGACCGCGCTGCCGACTGCTCAATCCGTACATGTTCTGCTCCTTTCCATAAACGCTCATTTGACCGACAAACCGATACGCTCCAGCTCGCCGAAATTCATCCAGATGAGAAACGCTTTGCCCACGATCATCTCATCCGGCACGAAGCCCCAGTATCGACTGTCTCGGCTGTTGTCGCGGTTATCGCCCATCATGAAGTAATGACCGGCCGGAACGATACAGCGCATCTCCCGCTCACTATAACTGCATTGGTCCCGCCCCGGAAAGTCATCCACCTTACCCAGATGGATCTGGTCCAGCTCGGGATTGACCAACATGGCATGCTCGCGCTCGCCGATTTTCTCCATATAGCGTTCGGTATGCACAAAGCGCAGGCCGCTTTCAACGTAGTTGAAATCGCCATCCGGGGTGCGCGTCTGCAGCACACCGTTCACCCACAATTGTTTGTCCCGATAGACGACCTCATCTCCCGGCAGGCCGATCACACGCTTGATGTAGTCGACCGATGGATCGTTCGGAAAATGGAACACCATCACATCGCCGCGCTGCGGCTGATTGATGTCGATCAACTTCTTGTTAAGAATGGGCAATCGTAGCCCGTAGGTATATCGATTGACCACGATGAAGTCGCCCACGTGCAAGGTCGGGATCATCGAACCGGAGGGTATCTTGAACGGCTCGATCACGAAGGATCGCAACATGAACACAGCCAGGATGACCGGGAAGAAGCTGATGGAATACTCCACCCACCACGGCTCTTTCTCGCCTTCCTGGCGCTGCTTGCGCAGGCTGTGCTTGTCCAGCAACCAGATGGCGCCGGTCACCAGCAGCAGCACGAACATGATGAGTGAAAAGGTCATATCTTCCCTGCCCCTTATTTATCGTCGACACGCAGGATCGCCAGGAAGGCTTCCTGCGGGATCTCCACGCTGCCCACCTGTTTCATGCGTTTCTTACCCGCCTTCTGCTTCTCCAGCAGTTTCTTTTTGCGCGAGATATCACCGCCGTAGCACTTGGCCAGCACGTTCTTGCGCAACGCCTTCACGTTCTCGCGCGAGATGATATTGGAGCCGATGGCGGCCTGGATCGCCACATCGTACATCTGGCGCGGGATCAGCTCGCGCATCTTGGCCGCCACCTCGCGGCCGCGATACTGGCTGTTGGCGCGGTGCACGATGATGGACAGCGCGTCCACCTTTTCGCCGTTGATCAGCATGTCCACCTTCACCACATCTGCCGGGCGGTACTCCTTGAACTCATAGTCCATCGAAGCATAGCCGCGTGACACCGATTTCAGCTTGTCGAAGAAATCGAGCACGATCTCGCCCATCGGCATCTCGTATTTCAACAGCACCTGCTTGCCGTGGTAGCTCATGTCGATCTGCATGCCGCGCTTCTGCGTGCACAGGGTGATCACCGCGCCCACATATTCCTGCGGCATGTACAGATTCACATTCACGATGGGTTCCCGGATCTCTTCGACCTTGGACAGGTCGGGCAGCTTGGACGGGTTGTCCACCATGATCACCGAGCCATCGCGCTGCACCACCTCGTAGATAACCGTGGGCGCGGTGGTGATCAGGTCCATGTCGAACTCGCGTTCGAGACGTTCCTGCACGATCTCCATGTGCAACAGGCCAAGGAAGCCGCAGCGGAAGCCAAAACCCAGCGCCTGCGACACTTCCGGCTCGTACATCAGCGCGGAATCGTTCAATTTAAGTTTTTCCAGCGAATCGCGCAGCGCTTCATACTGGTTGGATTCCACCGGGAACAATCCGGCGAACACCTGCGGCTGTATCTCTTTGAAACCTGGCAAAGCGGATGCAGCGGGCTTGGCCAAATGGGTGATGGTGTCGCCGACCTTGGCGTCCTTCAATTCTTTGATGCCGGCGATGACGAAACCGACCTGTCCGGCGGACAGCGACTCGCGATCCTGCGACTTGGGGGTGAACACGCCGAGGTGCTCGGTCAGATGCTGCGCGCCGGTGGCCATGAACAGGATCTTTTCCTTGGGCTTGAGCGTGCCGTTGATGATGCGCACCAGCATCACCACACCGACATAGTTGTCGAACCACGAGTCGACGATCAATGCCTGCAGGGGCGCGGCCGGATCGCCCTTGGGCGGCGGCACTTTGACGATCAAAGATTCCAGCACATCCTCGACTCCAAGCCCAGTCTTGGCCGAGCAATGCACCGCCTCCTGCGCATCGATGCCGATCACATCCTCGATCTCGGCGATGGCGTTCTCAGGATTGGCGGATGGCAGGTCTATCTTGTTCAATACCGGCACCACCTCCACGCCCAGATCCAGCGCTGTATAGCAGTTGGCCACGGTCTGCGCTTCCACACCTTGCGAGGCATCCACCACCAGCAGCGCGCCTTCGCAGGCGGAAAGAGAACGCGATACTTCATAAGAGAAGTCCACGTGTCCAGGGGTGTCGATCAGGTTGAGGTTGTACACCTGCCCATCTCGCGCCTTATAGCTCAGGGCCGCGGTTTGCGCTTTGATGGTAATGCCGCGTTCGCGTTCGATATCCATCGAGTCCAGCACTTGCGCTTCCATCTCGCGCGTGGCCAAGCCTCCGCAGAGATGGATGATGCGATCGGCCAGCGTGGATTTGCCGTGATCGATGTGGGCGATGATGGAGAAATTACGGATATGTTGCATGTGGTTTGAAATAAAAATCCCGTCAAATTCGGTAGTTGCGCAGGGCGCGCATTCTAGCCGATTTTGACGGGCACTGCCGGAAGGCAGGGTTATTTTTCGTCCAGACGGACAGGGATGTAGACCGTGCCGTCGTTGCGGCGCACCAGCAAGGCGATACTGCGGCCCGGCGGCACTTGTTTGAGGATCTCGTTGAATTGCGCCACGGTGCGTATCTCGATATTGCCTATGGCCAGGATCACGTCACCGCGCTGCATCTCGATCCGTGCAGAAGCGCCTTTGGCATCGACCACCAGCAAGCCGCCTTCCACCTGCAGTTCGGCCTTCTGTTCGTCGGTAAGTTCGATCACGCTCAGGCCAAGGCGGAGCACGCTCTGCGTCTGCGCATCGGCGGGGTCGATCTGCGCCGCCACCTGCTCGCTCGGATCCTGGATCTCGCCCACGACCAGGGAGACTTCCAATGCATTGCCTTTGCGCCAGATCAGCACCGGCACTTTGCTATCCGGCTTGGTTGCCGCCACGATGCGCGGCAGGTCGGAAGAGCTCTCCACCGTCTTTCCATCGAACTTCAGGATCACGTCGCTCGCCCGCACCCCGGCTTTATCCGCCGGACCGCCGCGCTCCACACCGGAGATCAGTGCGCCAGCGGCTTTCTTCAAACCGAAGGACTCGGCCAATTCACGTGTCACTTCCTGAATGGTGACGCCGATGCGCCCGCGTGTGACTTTACCCGTGGTACGCAACTGCTTGACCACATCCATCGCCACATCGATGGGGATGGAGAACGACAGTCCCATATACCCGCCGGAACGACTGTATATCTGGGAATTGATACCGACCACTTCCCCCTTCATGTTGAACAACGGCCCGCCCGAGTTGCCTGGATTGATCGCCACATCGGTCTGAATGAACGGCACGAAGTTCTCCTGCGGCAGGGAACGCCCTTTGGCGCTGACGATACCCGCCGTCACGCTGCTGTCAAAACCGAACGGCGAACCGATCGCCAACACCCATTCACCGACCTTGAGCTGATCCGGTTTGCCCAGCTCCACCGTGGGCAAACCGCTGGCTTCGATCTTGAGCAAAGCCACATCGGTGCGTTTGTCGGCGCCTACCACGCGTGCCTTGTATTCCCGCTTGTCGGTCAGGCGCACAGTGATCTTGTCGGCCCGATCCACCACATGCGCATTGGTCAGGATGTAACCATCCGCACTGATGATGAAACCGGAACCCAGTGATTGCGATTCCTGTTGGCGCGGCATTTGAGGCGCGAAGCGCTTGAAGAATTCATAGAAGGGATCGTTTTCGGGCAGGTTGGGCAAACCGGGCATCATCTGCTGCGCAGAGACGGCCTGCGTAGTACTTACGTTCACGACAGCAGCCCCCTGCTTTTCAACCAAACCGGTGAAATCGGGCAGATCCTTGGCTGACACGTTGCCCACCAGCAATATGCCGAGCAGTAACGCGAGTGATCGTTTGAACATCCAAACCTCCTGTCAGATTATATTCAGGAACCGGCGGCACTCACGACCGAGCGCACCACAGCTTGCATCCCGGATCGTTTCGTCAACTGCCGCACCACTAAGAATCCCGCCAGCAATCCGGACACCGCGCCCAGCATGGCAGCGCCATCCGGCGCCTCGGCAAAGAGGGCGGAAGCCAGCAAAGCAGCCACCAACATGAATGTCAGCGGCAACACGTACATCAATATCGAATTGCGCAGCAACACGCCATCCGGCAGTCCGACGTTCACTTCATCGCCCACTCTTGCGTTAGCAGCATTGCCAACTTTAAAGGTGCGCGGCTTGCTGCTGCAAAACAGTTGGGACAACTTTCCGCTCCCACAACCTTTACCGCTCGCGCAACGACCACATCCATTCCCGCCGACCGGCTCGATCTCCGCCTCGGCGCCATGCAGGCTCCGCACGATGGCACGCATCTCATTCATTCGGCACCCCTGCGTAACGCACCGAATCGGCAACCTGTATGACCGCGCGCGGCGGGAGCTCGCCAACCACCGTCACCAATTGGTCGCCTATCAGCCTGCTATAGATATGTACCGCTCCCTGGCTTTTCAAGCCGGCCCGATACCCTGCTGCATCGGAGGCCTGTTCGACGAATACGGACAGCGCAGCCAGACCGTCGGAATAGACGATATGCACGACGGGGAACTTCTTGTCGCGCATATTGCGGCTCATTTCCAGAATCTTCTTGAATCCGGGCGGGATGCCATCCACCTGCCAACCACTGGCCGCATTCGCCACATTGTGGCGCGGCAGCGGCGACAGATGCTTGCGCCCCGCCAGTTTTGCGGCATCTTTTGCGTCGGGCACAGCCCATTTGCTTTCGATATCGCCGCCGATCTGCAACTGCGAGAAGGCGTATTGCTCGATTACCTTGCCGCGCTCATCCAGCACCACCGCCTTCAACAGCAGGCCGGATTCGCTGTGCGCCCACATCTTGCGCGTATAGCGCAAAGTATCCTTGGGCTGCAGCAACAACGTGTGGGCGTGGTAGTCCGCCACACGATCCTCTTCCTGCTGGATGATGTTGTAATTCTCTTTGAGGCTCTGGATCTGCTCCGGAAGGAGTGCGGGGAATGCCCGGCGCGGACGTTGCTGCTCGAAGTGCACTTTCTTGTCGCCCAGCTGCAGCCAGACTTGATCGTTGTTGCGTATCACTTCTCGCCGCTGGCCATCCAAACCTTGCAATCGCTCATGCTCGCCGTGCTTGTCGACCACATGCGTGATGCGGGAGGTCTCGACCCGGCCGCCGGCCTGATAGACGAATACGCCGCTGTAATTGGTCTCGTGCGCCGCAAAAGCCATGGTTCGCAACCAGTCGGCATCATCCAGCAAGGGATCAGCCTGCACCATTGCCGCACACAGCGGCAACAATGCGACCAACAGCCCGGCTTTCGCGATCTGCATACGCACTATTTTGCCGCCACCGAATGGATGTATGTTGCCGCCCCCTGTACATCGGCACTGGGAGAGAACTCCTGGTGTGCCATCAAGTAGTCGCTGGCATGGAATGCCACCGGGCGCACCATGTTCTGCTGTTGCACACTGGCCATCTGCGGAGCCGGCTCTTGCCCGACCTGCATAGACAGCCAGGCCACCAGTGCCAGCGCCATGACCGAAGCGGCGGCTGACAATGCATACTGTTTGATGCGCTGCTGCTGGCGACGACGAGGCGCCAGGATGATGGGCTCTGCCTGCAATCGCTCGTGGAAGACCGCCATGAAGTCGCGGTTGATATGATCGGGTTGGCGCAGGGCGTCGCCGATCAGGTGATATTCGGCCCAGTCACGGTCTGTCTCGGGGTGGCGCTTCAACTTATCAAGGAATACGTCCGCTTCGTCCTCGAACATCTCGCCATCCATCAACACCGAAATTTCCTGTTTCATGCTCACCACCTCTTGTCTTCGCTAGTACCCAGCAACGGACGCAAATTCGCTGCCACCACCTCTCGCGCCCGGAAGATACGCGACCTTACCGTGCCGATCGGACAATTCATCACCGATGCGATCTCTTCATAACTCAGCCCCTCGATCTCGCGCAGCGTCAAAGCGGTGCGCAGATCCTCAGGCAACTGTTGCAGGGAAGAGTTCACTACCTCGACCACTTGCTTGCTCATCAACTCGTTCTCGGGCGTCGACACCTCATGCAGCAGCGAGGCTTCCTCGAAGGCCTCGGCCTCCTCGGCATCCATGGGCGTACTGGTCGGTGCCCTGCGCGCCTGCGACAGCAAATGGTTCTTGGCTGTATTGATGCCGATACGATACAACCAAGTGTAGAACGCACTGTCCCCACGGAATGCCGGCAATGCACGATAAGCTTTGATGAATGCTTCCTGCGTGACATCCTCGGCTTCGCCCGGATTACGGACAAAACGCGAGATCAAACGCCCCAAACGGCGCTGATACTTGGCCACCAGCAGCTCGAACGCGTGCTTGTCGCCGCCCTGCGCGCGCTCCACCAGCTGTTGATCGACCTCCCTGTCACCCATTCCGTTTCCCGGTTTTGTATTGTTTGCGCCACGATGCGCGGCGCGAGAGTATAACCGGACGGGTGCACATCGTCAGCCTTGCCCGTAACGCGCCAATTGACAGTCCTGTTTGAAATAAGTTCATTTCCACGTTTTCATCACAAGTTTTGCTATAGTCGGGCCAATGATTCCTCCGCATTTCTCCTATCGTGTTGCGCTTTGATACTCTGATCATCGGTAGCGGCCTGGCCGGCTTGACGCTGGCTTTGAAGCTGGCCGACCGGCAACAGGTCGCCATCGTCACCAAACGTTCGCTGCTGGATGGCGCCAGCGCATGGGCCCAGGGCGGCATCGCCGCCGTACTAAGTCCCGATGACAGTCACGATGAGCACATCCGCGACACCCTGACGGCAGGGGCAGGTTTATGCGACCCCGAGACTACGCGCTTCGTGGTTGAGCGCGGGGCTGCCGCTGTCGGCTGGCTGATCGATCAGGGTGTGCCATTCTCGAAAGAGGACAACGCAAGTCAGGATTTCCACCTCACCCGCGAAGGCGGACACAGCAAGCGCCGCATCATCCATGCTGCCGATGCCACAGGCAAAGCTGTCCAGCAGACGCTGGCCGACAAGGTGCGCGCCCATCCCAATGTGACCGTGCTCGAACATCACATCGCGATCGACCTGATCACCGGTCGCAAGATCGGCAAATCTCCGACACGCTGTTTCGGTGCCTATGTGCTGGACACCCTCAGCGACAGAGTCGTTACCCTCTCCGCGGCGCGTACCGTCCTGGCGACCGGCGGTGCCGGAAAGGTCTATCTCTACACCACCAATCCGGACACCGCGACAGGCGACGGCATCGCTATGGGATGGCGCGCCGGCTGCCGGGTGGCGAACATGGAGTTCATGCAATTCCATCCTACCTGCCTGTACCACCCGCATGCCAAATCTTTCCTTATCAGCGAAGCGGTGCGCGGCGAAGGTGGCATCCTGAGACTGCCCGACGGCACCCGCTTCATGCCTTGGCACGACGAGCGTGCAGAGCTGGCACCGCGCGATGTGGTCGCCCGCGCCATCGACTACGAGATGAAGAAAGGCGGATTGGACTGCGTCTATCTGGATATCACGCACCAGTCCGAAGCCTTCCTGCGTGAGCACTTCCCCACCATCCATGAACGCTGCCTGGCACTGGGTATAGATATCGCACGCCAACCCATACCCGTGGTGCCGGCGATGCACTTCACCTGCGGCGGCCTGATGGCCGATCTGGCGGCACGCACGGATATCGACGACCTGTATGCGATCGGCGAGACTGCCCATACCGGCCTGCATGGCGCCAACCGCCTCGCCAGCAACTCACTACTGGAATGTCTGGTGTTCGCAGAAGCCGCCGCACAAGACATCCTTGCCGGAAGTTCGGAGGAAATTGAGCCGCTACCCGATTGGGATGAGAGTCGCGTCACTGACGCGGATGAACTGGTGGTGGTGTCACACAACTGGGATGAGCTGCGCCGCTTCATGTGGGATTATGTCGGCATCGTGCGCACGACCAAACGGTTACAACGCGCCCAGCATCGCATCAGCCTCTTGCGTGAAGAGATCAGCGAGTATTACCGGAACTTCCATGTGACATCCGACCTGCTTGAGCTGCGCAATCTGGTCGAAGCGGCGGATCTCATCGTGCAAAGCGCACTGGCGCGTCACGAGAGTCGCGGCTTGCATTACAGCAAGGATTTTCCGCTGACCACCCCCGAAGCACTGCCCACGATATTGACCCCTCAAGATTGAAGACGTTCCGAGTTCCGTAGCAATACACGCAAACGGCGATGTCCATCAACAGGCATCGCGTCCGGAAACAGCAGCAGACTTCTTCTTCCATGGCCCGCAGTAGCCACATTGAGCAATACCAGCCAAGGCGAAACCAGCGTATCAGCGCAAACCTCGCTAGCAATCTGCTCGCCGTCGCGCAGTTCCAAGACAATGTGTCGGTCTTTGCCGTACACAAGCGCAATGCATGACCGCCTTGAAAGTAACGCCACATCTCGCCTGAGCAGCCATGCAGTGCTGAGCGAGGTCACCAAATAGCCCACCCAATGCCAGCCAGTGGCGATCGGTAACGTGGATATCATCAGAATCGATATGACCGCTGAAGCAACCAGCAAGACGAAATGCGCGCGCGATGCATGCAGTGTGACCCGGACTTGAGTGTCCATCCTGCGTGCTGGACTCAGAAGATAAGTGCGGAAAGCAAACCGAGCACGATCATGGCAACGAGGACCAGTAGCAAGTAGCCGCCGCCCTTGCCCGGCTGCTCTGCTCTGTGACGAGCAAGATGCTGCGCTGCCTTGGGGGCCGCCCGATTGATCTCAGCCATGCTGGGTCGCTCCGTGCGCAGGGTCTTGGATAGCTCTTCGACCTCCTCCTTGCTCGCCGTCATCGCGGCCAGGCGCATGGTCGCCTCATTCGAATCGAAGGATGATGACAAGCCCAGCGCGATCACAGCCTTGTCTTCATCCCCGTCTGTCGCCCGCGTGACCAAGGCGGATCGCTTGGCTTGTTGCGCTCCATCCGTTGCGCGCGGCAACGATTCACGGCAAGCGCGCAGATCGTTCACCATCTCACCTGCATTCTGATAGCGCGCGTCCAGATCCTTGGCCAGCGCCTTGGCGACGATATAGTTCAACATCTCCGGTACCGCCGGGTTGGCATTGCTGGGCGGCGCAGGGATGGCATTCAGAGTCTGGTACATGATGGCATTGACGTTCTCGCCGATGAACGGCACCTGCCCGGTCAACATCTCGTACAACATCACACCGAGGGAGAAGATGTCCGAACGCTGATCGGTCACCTTGCCCAGCACCTGTTCGGGAGACATATACTTGGGCGAACCGAGCACCATGCCCGTCTGGGTGCGCACCGCGGCAGAGGCCATGCGCGCGATGCCGAAGTCGGTGATCTTCACATGCCCGTCCCGCACGACCATCACGTTGGACGGCTTCACATCACGGTGCACGATCTCATGTTCGTGGGCATAGGACAGCCCTTGTGCCACCTGAATGATGACGTCCAATACCTGCGCTACAGGCAATATCTTGTTTTCGTTGAGCACATCGCGCAGTTCGCGACCATGCAGATATTCCATCGCGATATAAGCGATGTCGCCGGTGCGGCCCACATCGTAGATGGTCACGATATTCGGATGACTCAATCGCCCAGCCGCCTTGGCTTCCTGATAGAAACGCGCCTCGTATTCTTCGCGCTCTTCCAGGGCCAGACTGAGATTGATGGTCTTGATCGCCACTTCGCGATCGATCAGCGGATCGCGTGCCTTGTACACGACCCCCATAGCCCCCTGGCCTAGCTCACTGATGACTTCATAACGACCGAGTTGGCTGATCATGTCCCGTAACAACTCCGAGTGATTACTTCGAGGCGGCACCCTTCACGCTGCGAAAAACCGGCCCCCATAGCGGGTGCCCCGCTTCGGCGTCCGATAAATCGAAATTCGGATTGATCTCGAGCACGTTCCTGAAATGCGTCCGGCACAGCTTCTGATCGCCGGAAACACAATAGATGAAAGCCAGATATTTGTTTGCCCATAATGTCTCGTGTCGAGTGGCATACTGGTTCTCCAATACACCTTGCAACGCGGTTTTGGCATTGACGTAGTTGCCAGTCTCATACTCGCTGACACCTTTAGCCAGATACCGCTTGGCGACGCTATCCCCGAACAGGCGGATGCCGCCACTGCCGTCTTCGCAGGTCCCGACCACCGATCCGCAGCCGGCAAGCACCAGCGTAGCCAGGCCCGCAATAATCCAACGTAACATCCTTCAACTCTCCTGTTCGATCAGGCTACTTGAAACTGTGCCTGATTTTTATGTTCGCGCCCGGTTTGACACTTATAACCTTCTTATGCACCGGGAATGTCGAATTTCTGATTTCCAGCGTATGCCGCCCTGCCACCACCTGCAACTCCATCAGCGGCGGACTCACGCCCTGCTTCTTTCCGTCCAGATAAACCTCACCCCAAGGCAAGATCGCCAAGCTGATCACCGCCGGCCCCCCGGTCGTATCCTCAAGCGTGCGGACACGCGCGCTCTCCTTAACCCCTTGTATCTTCTTTTCCGGCGGCGGGGTCGCGACCTTTGCTGCGGGAGCTGGGGAAGCTTCAGGCGTTGGTTTGCTCGACGTTGTCTGCGGCGCAGCTGCTATGACTGGGATTGCCGGTTCCGGTTCACTCCGATGCGCAAGTTTATATACCGCCAGCACCGAAGTGGCCAGCACCAATACCGCCACCCCGACAATCGCTGCGCGCTGTTGCCTGGTCGCACGTTTGAATATGGCCACCGCATGTCGCTCGTACCCGGATGCCTGACGTAGGAACTCATACCAGTAGCGCTTGGACAACGCCACGATCCGCTGCACACCTTGTGTGTGCTCGATCTCTTCCTCTATCTCCACGCTACGTTGTGTCGTGGTGAAGTCGCCCGGATAACCGATAGCATAGACCTCATGTTCGCGCACGTGCTTGTCGGTGCGGGAACCCTGATAGTGGAACATGCCTGCATATTCCTGCGACAGGCGCGAAACCGCATCATAGTAGGAGCGCGACACCAGTATCTGCCCCGGGTCGGCAAAACCCATCACGCGCTGGGCCACATTGATGCCGTCGCCGACGATGTTGGGCTGACTGTTGATATCCTTGACCAGACGCACAGGACCAAGATTGATACCCATGCGCACCAGCAGGGGCGGATCCATACGCACCCCCTCTCCCAGCAAGCTGCTGCGCACACTCAGCGCGGCCTGCAGGGCATCTTCTATATCACCCAGAAAACTGATCGCAGCGCCATCACCCGTATCCAGAATGATGCGATCCGCCACCGGCACATCGCGAATAGCGATGGACAGGAATGCGTTGAAACGCTCCTTCAGGGATATCTGGCCTGACACGGACTTCTTGGAATATTCAACGATATCCAGAAAAAAGACCGAGCAAACGATGGTTTTATTGCCTCTTTGTTCCATGTGTCCTATCTGTCATTCGCGTTCCATCCACGAAAACCGCAGAGTCCGCCAAAAATAACCTGCCGGATTCTAACGACACCGGGGGTTTACCGCCAGTTCAATTTTTACGCACCTTGGCTCTGGTCATCTTGCTCTTGCGCACATCCGGACGCTGTTGGCGCGGCGCGGGAACAGGCAGGTCGACCCAGTCCATGATAGCCCTCACTTCGCCCTCGCCAAGCTCGGCCATCATGCCGCGCTTGATGCGAGGCGGCAGATTGACGATGCCGAAGCGGACGCGCATCAGCCGGCTGACCGGCAAACCCAAGGCCTCGAAAGTGCGGCGCACTTCCCGATTCCGCCCTTCCTTGATGACGATGCGATACCAGTGATTGAAACCTTCACCACCTTCGTCGCTGAGCTTGTCGAACTTCACCACACCGTCTTCCAGCTCCAGCCCCTGATTGGTCATCTGCTTCATTTGTTCCGGCGACATCTCGCCCTGCACGCGCACCGCATATTCGCGCTCGACTTCAAAGCGCGGGTGCATCAGACGATTCGCCAGCTCACCGGAAGTCGTGAAGATCAGCAGCCCGCTGGTATTGAAGTCCAAACGTCCAATGGCAATCCATTTCTGTCCGCGCAATCTCGGCAGCTCATCGAACACATTGGCCCTGCCGTCCGGGTCGTCCCGGCTGACGATCTCGCCTTCCTGCTTGTGATAGAGCAGTACGCGCGGCAATTGCGGCTCAGCCTCGAGCTTCAAGCGAACGTTGCGGCCATCCACCTGCACGCGGTCACCCTCGGCGATACGCAGCCCCAAGGTCGCCACTGCGCCGTTCACCACGATGCGCCCTGCAGCGATCCAGGCCTCCATCTCGCGGCGCGAACCAAGGCCCGCCTGCGCCAGCACCTTCTGCAACCTTTCGCCTTGTTCACTCATGCTGCTATCTCTCGCCTTTCGAATACGGCTTGCGCCAGGGTGCCACTATCCACATGTTCCAATTCGCCGCCTACCGGCAAGCCTCGCGCGATACGCGACACTTTGATCCCCTGCGATTTCAGCAAGGTTGCCAGATAATGCGCCGTCGCCTCGCCCTCCACCGTGAAATTGGTAGCGAGTATGACCTCGCATTCCAGCTCCAGCGCACGCCTGACCAAGCGCTCCAGCGGCAATTCGCGCGCACCCACCCCGTCCAACGGCGACAAGCGGCCCATCAGCACGAAATACATGCCGCGATAACACTGCGCCTGCTCCATCATCAACAGATCGGCGGGCATCTCCACCACACATAGCAGATCACCTTCGCGCTGCGCCGAACTGCACATGGAGCAGACATCCTGTTCGGAAAAGTTATTGCATTTGCTACAGTGCTTGACGCTCTCCACCGCATGACTGAGGGAATGCGCCAGATGCATGGCCCCGTCACGGTCGCGTTGCAGCAGGTGATAGGCCATGCGTTGCGCGGACTTCGGCCCCACACCCGGCAGACAGCGCAATGCGCCGATCAGATCTTCCAGACTGGAAGGAGTCTTCATTTAAAACGGCAGACTCATGCCCGGCGGCAGCTTGGCAGTGAACCCACTCATGCGTTGTTCGGTGGTCTGGGCAGCCTTTTTGTTGGCGTCGTTGACAGCGGCAACGATCAGGTCTTCCAGCATCTCCTTGTCGTCCATCACGCTGTCATCCAATGTCACGCGGCGCAATTCATGCGCGCAGGTCATGGTCACTTTGACCATACCGGAGCCGGACTGCCCTTCCACCTCGACAGTGGCCAGCTCATCCTGTGCCTTCTTCATGTTCGCCTGCATCTGCTGCGCCTGCTTCATCAGCCCGGCCAATCCGCCCTTCATCATTTCCTGCTTCCTCCAGTTAAACGGGTCTGATCGACCCTTCTATCAATTGCGCGCCCAGCATGGCCTGCGCATCGCGTACGAATGCATCCTGCCGGATGGCGTCTTCCGCCTGTTGCTGACGGTTCTGTTTGTCCTGCTGCTCGACCACTGCGGGGGTGGTCACCTCGTTAGTGGCCCCCATCTCGACTTCCAGCCTGACGGGACGGGCGAAATATTCACCCAATGCAGCCTGCAATTTTTCCTGCGCGATCTTGTTGCTTTGCAGATGTTTATGTTGCGGCGGCAGGTGCAGCAGCACACGGCCTTCGGTAAAACTGGCCAACATGCTGTTCTTCGCCAACTGCAACGCCATTCCCGACAGATTGAGTTGCGACAACAAGGTATTCCAATCCAGATCGGCCCCGACCGACATGCTCGGCGCGACTGCGGCTCGGGCAGGTGCGGGTTCCGCAGCTTTCTGAGGGACATTTGCTGTCGGCGCACTGCGCGGAGCTGCTTGCTGGACGCCCGAACTCGGGCTGGCGCCCGTAGCCTGCGGTGCAAAGGCCAGCATGCGCAGCAAAGTCATGGTGAAACCGGCATATTCGTCGGGTGCCAGTTCGATCTCGTTGCGACCGTGTATGACGATTTGATAGTTCAGCTGTATCTCTTCCGGCGTGAACTGTTGCGCCAGCTCCATCAGGCGCACGCGCTCCGGCTCATCATCGGGGATGGCCTGCGGAATGGTTTGCGCCAACGCGATGCGATGCAGCAAGGTCGCCAACTCCTGCAAGGCCGCCTCGAACGCGATCGTGCGCAGTGCCATATCGTCTGCGATGCGCAGCAAACCGGCACCGTCACCGGCACGCAGGGTTTGCAACAAGTCGAACAGATAGCCCTGATCGATGGCGCCCAGCATGGTGCGCACCAAGGCTTCGTCCACCTTGCCGGATGAATAGGCGATGGCCTGATCCATCAGACTCAAGGCGTCGCGCATACTGCCCTGCGCCGCGCGGGCCACCAGATTCAGCGCGCCGTTCTCGAATGGGATAGCTTCCTGACCCAACACATATTGCAGATGCGACACGATCAGCGCAGGCGGCATCTGCTTGAGATTGAACTGCAGACAGCGCGACAGCACGGTGACCGGGATTTTTTGCGGATCAGTGGTAGCAAGGATGAACTTCACATGTGCGGGCGGTTCTTCCAGCGTCTTCAACATCGCATTGAACGCCGACTTCGACAGCATGTGCACTTCGTCGATGATGTACACCTTGAAACGGCCGCTGGTCGGGGCATACAGCGCGCTTTCCAGCAGTTCGCGCATATTGTCGACCTGCGTGTTGGACGCGGCGTCCAGCTCGATCAGATCGACGAAGCGCCCGCTGTCGATCTCCTTGCAGGCACTGCATATGCCGCACGGCTCGGCGGTGACGCCGGATTCGCAATTCAGGGATTTGGCAAAGATGCGGGCGATGGTGGTCTTGCCCACGCCGCGCGTACCGGTGAACAGATAGGCGTGATGCAGACGGTTCTGCATCAGCGCATTGCTGAGCGCCTGTACCACGTGCTCCTGCCCGGCCAATTGGGCAAAGCTCTTGGGACGCCATTTGCGTGCTAAGACCGAAGTCGCCGACATATCGCCTCTCGCCCAACCGTTGACCACATCGAGTGTGACACCCTCGAACATAAGGAGGCGAGCCTTACCCCCGGCACTTACAGGCATCAGCTGTGGCTGCTTCCTTCCGGACCTGACCAGGTTCACTGCGCCGTAATGCGGGGAGACCCGCCAAACCATTGAAACAGCCCATCAACCTACTGCGCATCGCCATGACTGCGTTGCCTATCGCCTCGAAATCCTCATGTACGCACAGTACATTCCGGTTCCTCGGAGCTAGCCGCCTTGTCCTGCCGTTGCTCGCTACGGTTGCTGAGCTATTTCAGAATTTTCGCAAACCGCTACTGCGAAAACGCAAAACTAAATCTGCTTGACCGGAATCATTCCGATCCTTTGCTGCCATTCCGCCGGCCCGATCTCGTGCACCGCCCGGCCTTGCGTATCCACCGCCACGGTCACCGGCATATCCTGCACCTCGAATTCGTAGATGGCTTCCATGCCCAGATCGGCGAAAGCCACCACTTGCGAGTGTTTGATCGCCTGCGCCACCAGATAGGCTGCGCCGCCGACCGCCATCAGATAGACCGCTGCGTGTTTCTTGATCGCTTCCAGACCGACCTTGCCGCGCTCCGCTTTGCCGATCATGCCGATCAAACCGGTCTGCGCCAACATGGTCTCGGTGAACTTGTCCATGCGTGTCGCCGTCGTCGGTCCGGCGGGCCCGACCACCTCGTCGCGCACCGGATCGACCGGGCCGACATAGTAAATGAATCGACCATTGAAATCCACCGGCAACGGCTCCCCCTTGGCCAGCATGTCGACCATGCGCTTGTGCGCCGCATCTCGGCCGGTCAGCAGCTTCCCGCTCAGCAACAAGGTCTCGCCCGGTTGCCATTGCGCGATATCCTCGCGAGTGACCGTATCCAGGTTCACCCGGCGCGCATCGGGTGCGGGCTGCCAATGCACATCGGGATAATCGTCCAGTTTCGGCGGCGCGAAGCTTGCCTCCCCACTGCCATCCAGTACGAAATGCACATGACGTGTCGCTGCGCAATTCGGGATCAGTGCGACCGGCTTGGAGGCCGCATGCGTCGGATAATCCAGTATCTTCACATCCAGCACGGTGGTCAGTCCGCCCAATCCCTGCGCACCGATGCCCAGCGCATTCACCTTGTCATACAGTTCGATGCGCAATTCCTCGATACGGTTCTGCGCGCCCCGCGCCTTCAGCTCGGTCATATCGATGGGCTGCATCAGCGCCTCCTTTGCAAGCAGCATGGCTTTTTCCGCCGTGCCGCCGATACCGATACCGAGTTGCCCCGGCGGGCACCAGCCCGCACCCATGCCCGGCAACTGGCTGAGCACCCATTCCACGATGTCATCACTGGGATTGAGCATGGCGAAACGCGACTTGTTCTCGGAACCGCCGCCTTTGGCCGCGACATCCACCTCTACCCTGTCGCCCGGCACCAGCTCGAAATGCACCACGGCGGGTGTGTTGTCGCCGGTGTTCTTGCGCCGCCCGGCCGGGTCGGCCACGATGGAGGCGCGCAGCACGTTTTCTGGCTCAAGATAGGCGCGGCGCACACCTTCGTTCACCATCTCGGTGACGCTCATCGTCGCATCCTCCCAGCACACCGCCATGCCCACCTTGATGAAGGCGACCACGATGCCGGTGTCCTGGCAGATCGGGCGTTTGCCCAAGGCGCACATACGCGAGTTGGTCAGGATCTGCGCCATGGCATCCTTGGCGGCAGGCGATTCCTCGCGCCGGTAGGCTTCTGCCAGTGACTGCACGTAGTCCTGCGGGTGGTAATAAGAGATGAATTGCAGCGCGTCGGCGATGCTTGCGATGAAATCCTGCTGGCGGATAGCGGTCATGACGAGGCCTCGGTGGATGATGGCCGATTATGGAAGTGTGAGCTGCCAGCGTCAAACGGTTAGAATGCGCGCCTCAACCCAACTCACGACTCTCAGCATGGCGATTCAATGGTTCCCCGGTCACATGACCTCGGCGAAGAAAAAAGCGACCGAGACCATGGAGCGCATCGATGTCGTCATCGAAGTGCTGGATGCGCGCGTGCCGGAGGCATGCAGCAATCCGATGCTGCGCGAGATGCGCGAACACCGGCAGCGCCCCTGCCTCAAGGTCTTGAACAAGGCAGACCTCGCCGATCCGGTTGCAACCAAGGCATGGCTGGACTATTTCAACAGTCAGAAGAACGTCAAAGCCGTCGCGCTGTCCTGCAAGAAACCCGGCGACGCCGCGAAGATACCCAAGCTCTGCCTGCCACTGGCACCGCATCGCGGCACCACAATCAAACCCCTGCGCATGATGGTGATGGGCATCCCCAACGTGGGCAAATCCACCTTCATCAATGCCCTGCTCAAACGGCGCACGGCGGCGGTGGGCGATGAGCCGGCCATCACCAAGAGTCTGCAACATTTCGATCTCAGCCCCACCCTGCAACTGACGGACACGCCCGGCATGATGTGGCCGAAGATCGAACACGAGAGCGACGGCATATTGTTGGCCGCCAGCAATCTGATCGGCCGCAATGCCTATAACGAGAGCGAAGTCGCGGCCTATCTTGGTGATCTGCTGACAGCCCGCTACCCCGCCTTGCTTGAACTACGCTATAAATCTCCCATGCAAGGACTCGACGGCGTGGCGCTCATCGAGACCATCGCCCGTAAGCGCGGCTATCGCATAAAGGGACAGGAATTCGATCTGGAGAAAGCAGCCATCACATTGCTGCAGGACTATCGCAGCGGTGTCCTGGGTTGCATCAGCCTGGAAACACCTGCATCACGCGCACAGATGTTAGCTGCATCAGAAAATGCTTATAATCCGCCGCATGATGAAACCTGAACTCTCCTTTGTGCCTGCTTCGCGCCTTCCGCTATTTCTGGCATGCCTGCTCTTAAGTGCCTGCAGCACGACCCACCTCAGCCGTTACACGCAAGAGAAGGATCCTTTCGAGTCCTACAACCGCATGGCTTACAGCTTCAACGATGCTTTGGACAGAGCGATCCTGAAACCGGTCGCGCAGGGTTACGTCAAGTACATGCCGCAGCTGGGCAAGATGGCGACGGAGAACTTCTTCTCCAATCTGGACGATGTGACCGTAACCTGCAACGACGTGCTACAACTCAAATTCAAGCAAGCGGCCAGCGATGGCAGCCGGGTGTTGTTCAACACCACCTTTGGCTTGTTCGGGCTGATCAATGTAACGAGCAGATTGCCCAAGCACAATGAAGATTTCGGCCAGACATTGGGCTACTGGGGCGCCGCAAGCGGCCCCTATCTGATCATTCCGGTGCTGGGCCCGAGCTCCGTGCGTGATGGCGTCGGCCGTTACGCGGACAGTTTCGTCAGCGTCGTCGGCACCACCGACCATGTGCCCACACGCAATTCCGCTTATGTAGTGGAGGGCATCGTCACACGTGCCGGCCTGCTGGATAACGAGAAGATATTGGAGAACGCCACCATCGACCGTTACAGTTCGCTGCGCGACGCCTACCTGATGCGCAGGCGCAGCCTGGTCTATGACGGCGATCCACCGCGTCAGCGCTACGAGGATTTCGACGACTAATAAAATAACGGCGGGGAAACCCGCCGTTATTTATCGCACTGCCAGAAAACTCAAAGGCCCGATTTCAACGCCTCGATACGCTCGTCCAAAGGCGGATGCGTCATGAACAGTCGCGAGAACCCGCCGCCGCTGGAGATCGCCATGGCGGACATATTCTCCGGCAGCGCTGCCGCCTGTTCGTGGTTGGCCTTCAGACGTTGCAGCGCGGCGATCATCTTCTGGCGCCCCGCCAGACTGGCACCGCCCGCGTCGGCACGGAACTCGCGCTGGCGCGAGAACCACATCACGATCGTACTGGCCAGAATACCCAGCACGATCTGCGCGGCGATCTCGGCCACGAACATGCCGATGCCAGGGCCGTCTCGACCGTCGTTCTTCAGCAGCACGCGATCCACAAAATAACCGAACAGTTTGGCGAAGAACACCACAAAGGTATTCACCACGCCCTGGATCAACGCCAACGTAACCATATCGCCGTTCGCCACATGACTCACCTCGTGCGCCAGCACGGCTTCCGCCTCGTCGCGGCTCATACTGTGCAACAGGCCGGTGCTCACCGCGACCAGCGCATTGTTGCGGTTCCAGCCGGTGGCGAAGGCGTTCACGTCCGGCGCATCATAGATCGCCACTTCCGGCATGCCGATGCCGGCGGCCTGCGCCTGACGGCGCACGGTGTCGACCAGCCAACGCTCGGTCGGATCCTGCGGATTCTCGATGACATGCGCGCCGACCGAGCGCTTGGCCATCCACTTGGACATCAGCAGCGACACGATGGAGCCGGAGAAACCAATCACGGCGGACAGCACCAGCAAGGCATTGAAATCGATGGCACCGCTGGCATCCATCCAGCGATCCACGCCGAGGATACGCAGGGTTATGCTGATCACCGCCAGCACGGCGATGTTAGTCAACAGGAACAATAAGATACGCTTCATTCGACACTCTCCGTCATTTATGGGATCAGATTCATGCGGACTTTTGTCCGCTCGGTGAGCCATATGGGGCTACCGATTCACAATTTCAAGCCGCGCTTGTGACGATATTCCGCGCCAGAAGTTCGCTTGCCGGATCGATTTTATGGCGTTAACCTGCCCCGACCGTTCTTCCAAGGATCAGCGCCATGTCGAACCGATACACACGCACCGCCCTCTCGCTGCATTGGCTCATCACATTGCTGATCTTCGCGGCCTTCCCACTGGGGATCTATATGCACGACCTGCCGCTGTCGCCCTTCAAGCTGCAGCTGTATAGCTATCACAAGTGGATAGGGGTGACCGTATTCCTGCTGATGGTATTCCGGCTCTACTGGCGCATGACACACCGACCTCCCGCACTCCCGGAAAGCATGCCACGCTGGGAGCGGATCGCGGCGGAAGGCGTGCATTATCTGCTGTATGCATTGCTGCTCCTGATACCACTCAGCGGCTGGCTGATGAGTTCCGCCAAGGGTTTTCAGACTGTCTGGTTCGGCGTGCTGCCGCTGCCCGATCTGGTCGGCAAGGACAAGATGCTGGGGGAATCGCTGCAGCAGATCCATGAGTTGCTCAACTTCACGCTGTTCGGCGTACTCGGCGGTCATATCGGGGCCGCCCTCAAACATCATTTCATCGAACGCGACGACATCCTGGCCCGCATGATCCCTTGGTTAAAGAGATCCTAGTAGCAACATTCTCAGCCCATCGACTCATCCATGAACTGGATCGCATTGCCGCTCTCCTTGGCCTGATACATGGCCGCATCCGCCCGTGCCAATACTTGTTCGTGATTGGCCTGCTGGCCATGGAACAACACCATGCCGATACTTACCGTGCACTCATGGTCCACAGCCAGCGGCGGCTGATCGGCCGTTTGGTACAGCAGGTGATAAGGCTGCGACAAAGTGGCCCGGATCTTCTCAGCCACGATCTGCGCCTGCCTGATCGAGCGCTCGCGGTCCACGTCCAGTTCGTTCAGCAACACCACGAATTCATCGCCGCCGAAACGGGCGACCGTATCCACGGCACGCAGACAGCTTTCGATGCGGCGTGCGGCATCGATCAACAGCAGATCGCCCACACTATGGCCGTACTTGTCATTGAGCGGCTTGAATTTGTCCAGATCCATGAACATCACCGCCGCATACCGTTCGCTGCGCATGCTGGCTGCCAACACCTGATTCAAACGATCGCTCAGCAAGCGCCGGTTGGGCAACCCGGTCAGGGTGTCGAAGAATGCCAACTGTCGCAACTGTTCGGTCGCTTCATCTATGCGCAGTTGCAAATGCGCCCTTTCCTGCTGCAGCTGTTCGGCCAT
The DNA here is from genome assembly GCA_013791855.1 of Sideroxydans sp. Lineage (GTDB taxonomy): Bacteria > Pseudomonadota > Gammaproteobacteria > Burkholderiales > Gallionellaceae > Sideroxyarcus. The sequence goes on along the minus strand of VMTA01000023.1, from coordinate 137,905 downwards.
GACATTGATGCCATCCGTCAACTTGCCCAATTCATCGATCTCGACTTCGTGGCGTATCCGGGTATGCAGCTCCCCGCGACCGATCGCCTGGATCGCACCACTCAGACGGTAGACCGGGTCGATCAATTTGCGACTGGCCCGGAACACCCCGTACAACACGAGCAACAGGAAACCCAAGGTAGCAGCGATGACCACAAACATCATTTTGATCTGCTCCTGACGCGTCTGCTTCCAACTCATGGCGACCGCCACGGTACCGATCTGCTGCACAGCGGGCTTATCCTCCAGATCGTCCAGTGCCAGCTGCGTAGAAGATATCGGCTGACGGAACAGCAATATGTCCCCTGTCGGATCCTCCCGCCCCTCGGCAGCCGACATCAGCGGCACGTCCACTTCTCCAACAGCCGCCAGTTCCCGCCCTTCGCGGTCGGTGATACGCACTGCCAACACGTCCGGCTCATGCAGCACCTGCAAACTCAAAGCACGCAAGAACTCCCGGTTATATGAGAACACACCATATTCGCTACTCGCGGCCAGTTGCCGCACCAACAGTTCCCCGCGCGCGCGCAGGTTCTGCGCCATGTTCTCCGTGCGATCATGCAGGAACACTGCTTCGAGAAGCACCGACATCACCAGCAATGGCAGCAGCGTCAGCCAAGCGACATATCTGCCTATCTTGTAGCGTCTGTTCATCATTCCCGACTTCCTTCCACGCGATCTATTTCGATACGCAAGGCATCCACCGAACGGATATTGAGGCGCATCGAGCGTGCAACTTCGGCGTTCAATGCGATCTGGTAAAGCAGTGGGAATCGGGGCGATGGCAAGGTGCCCCGTTGCAGGAACTCCGACACCATGCCGGCAGACTGCGCGGCATGCTGCTCTGGCGTCGAATAAACCGCACACAAGGCACCGGCGCTGACATAGGCTGCGGACAAACCGATTACGGGGATCCCGCGCCGATAACTGCCAAGCAGGATATTTCGTATGGTAGAAGAGTTGTATATCTTGCCATCCGGCACTGCCAGCAAGACATCGCTCTGTGCCAGCATCGCTTCGAGCTTGCCAGCAAGACTATCGTCCGACTGAACCACCTGGGGAACCAATACCGCCCCCTGCCTGGCCAGTTCACGCTGCAACGGCTGCGAGAGGAAATCCCCACCCGCCGTATACAGCACCCCCACCCTTTTCAACGATGGCAGCGCTGCACGAACCAGCGCGACTTGGCGCGCGAGCGGTTGATCGAGGAATAGAGCCGACAAGGGATGCGGAAGCGGCTTTTGCGATTGCATCTGCTGGAAGCTTCTGCTGGGCAACATGGTGGCCAGCATCGCGCCATGCCATTGCTCTGCAGCCCATTGCGAGGCTTTGCTTCCAGCCGTCACCAAGATGTCTGCCTTGGGAATATCTGCCTGTTGCGCCAGCGTGTGCACTTCCAGTTGCACGTCCGCCGGCAGATTCTGCTCGAATGCCTGCCGAAAATGCTGATATGCCGCATGCTGCTCGCTGAGCAACAGCAAGACCTTCCTGGGTTCGGCAGCCAAGGCTTCGGATACAGAGATGAAACAGAGCAACACCACCGCCAGACATCTCAAGCATGTCGGAGCAATCGTGCTCAACAGATACCCTTCATCATCAGCTCCCTGTGAAACAGCGATCACCAGATGCCTGAGGCAAGCGCTGGTGAATATCTCAGACGTAGGTCATTCAGGAGGGACGCCCCCCGCAGGATGGAACATACGTGAGATAAGGGATTCTGTCAGCAGTGCGCGCGGAGTGCGTCAGCGATATTTGCGCACGAGACCGACAAGAACGCCGAATATCTCCAGCGAGCCTTGCGGACGGATGACCGGATATGCAGGATTCTGCGGGCGCAGAATGAATTTTCCGCGCTCCTTGTCCAAAGTCTTCAAAGTGAATTCCCCGTCGACGATAGCCACCACGATATCCCCGGCATTGGCCAGATTGCGTTTTTCCACCACAGCCACATCGCCATCGTGGATACCCGCGTCCACCATCGAATCTCCCTTGACCGTTATCAACGTGGTCCGGGATGGATTTTCGATCAGCATCTCGTCCAGCACATAATATTCGCCCTGTGTGGCATGGACCGTGACCGGCATCCCGGCCGGCACGGCGCTTTCGGCCAGGGGACGTGCAAAGAACTCACGCGTCGGGATCCACATGCCGTCCGGCGTGCGTTCAAGGAAGCCAGCTTCCCCCAATCGATCAAGGATGGCTTTCACCCAGGACTTCGAAGCGATGCGGAACACGTCGCACAGCGCGGCATAGGAAGGGATGCTCTTCCAGTCGGAATAGTAATCCTGCAGTCTGGCCAGATATTCGGCGTCGCGTTGCGCGGATGGATGGGAATCGGTCATGGCGTCACCTGTACAGAACGAATGTGCTGCATGGTAGAGAACGTACGTTCTGCTGTCAAATGCAATGCGCCGGCAAGAAAGTTGATGCCAAATGAAAACGGGCTGCCAGTTTGGCAGCCCGGTCATTACCGCTGACTACAAGCCGATCAGCCCTTGGCAGCCATCAGCTTCTCATACTTGGCCTGCAGCTGTTCCTGCGACTCCACATGATTCGGATCCTTGGGGATACAGTCGACCGGACATACCTCGACGCACTGCGGGGTGTCATAGTGGCCGACACACTCGGTACACTTGTTCGGGTCGATGATATAGATGGTTTCGCCTTGCGAGATCGCGTCGTTCGGGCACTCCGGCTCGCACACGTCGCAATTGATGCATTCGTCGGTGATGATCAGTGACATTGTTTACTCTCCTTTAATTGATCTTTTTTGTTTCAATCTTTCCGCCACAGCGGGTGACACAAACTTGCTGACATCGCCGCCGAAGCGCGATATCTCGCGCACCATGCTGGCAGAGATGAAGTTGTATTGCTCTGCCGGGGTGAGGAATACCGTCTCCACTTCGGGATCCAGCGTACGGTTCATGCCCGCCATCTGGAACTCATACTCGAAATCGGACACGGCCCGCAATCCGCGCAACACGACCCGCGCTTCCAGCCTGCGCACGTAGTTCATCAGCAGATCGTCGAACCCCTCTACCCGAACATTGGCTGAATCGGCGAACACCTCACGTGCCATGGCCACCCGCTCGTCCAGCGAGAACAGGGTCGCACTGCGACTCGCAGCCACGGCCACCACCACTTCGCCGAACAAGCCGGCGGCACGGCGCACCACATCCTCGTGGCCGCGCGTGATGGGGTCGAATGTACCCGGATAAACGACTCTAATCATGCCTGGATGCGTTCCAATAGTTGGTAATGTACCGCTCCGGCGCGTTGTTGCTTCAGCACCTGCCAGTCGGGCCCTGCATCGAACGCCCCGCCGCTCTCCACATAAACCATACCGTCTTTGGTCAGTAGCTGCGCCAATCGCGGCATCAGTCGCGTCAGAAGATCGCTCTGGAACGGGGGATCGAGGAAGACGACATCGAACGTCAAATTCGTCTGCATGGCGAATTTTAGCCCATCATTGCAGTGCAAGGCTACATTAGGCATGTCCAGCTTCCTGAGCGAGTCCTGCAAGACCTTATAGACAGAGCGGTCTTGCTCCACCATCACCACCTGCTCCGCCTCACGGGAAGCCGCTTCGAAACCCAGCGCGCCACTTCCGGCGAACAGGTCCAGACAGCGCTTACCATATAGCGTCTGGCCCAGCCAATTGAACAGCGTCTCACGCACGCGATCGGGCGTCGGGCGCAGACCGGCACTGTCAGGGAACGTGATGATGCGGCTGCGATGCGTGCCGCCGATGATTCTGACCTTGTTTATTTTGCAACTCCCTGTCCGCCGACGATCACCGTCGCCATGGCGTCCGGATCGATACGACGACGGAAAGCATCGTTGACCGTCCGCACATTCACCTGCTCGACACGCGCCTGGAAGTCATCCAGATAAGTGAGCGGCAGATTGTAGAAACCGATCACGCTCAGATATTCCAGGATCTTGCGATTGCTGTCGATGCGCAGCGGGAAGCCACCGATGATGTTCTGTTTGGCGGCGTGCAGCTCGACTTCGGTCACCCCCTTTGCCACGAAATCGCGCACGGTCGTGCGCACCACCTGCAAAGCCTCTTCCACTTGCTCGTTCTTGGTCTGCAAACCGATCTGGAACGCGCCCGGTTGCTGCATGGGCATAAAATAACTGTAGACGCTGTAGGCCATACCGCGCTTCTCGCGGACTTCATTCATCAGACGCGAGACGAAACCGCCGCCGCCCAGGATGTAATTGCCGACATACAAGGGGAAATAATCCGGATCGTTGCGCGCGATCCCAGGCGCGCCGATCAGAATATGACTTTGGCTGGCGGGATGCGGGATACGCTGTTCGCTGGAGCCGCCAAGGCTGGCTACAGCAGGCAAAGGCGCGACACTTTCGCTCTGCGGCAATGCTGCGGTCAATTGTTGCGCGATGGCTTCCGCCTGTTGCCGCGTGACATCGCCCATCAAGGCGACCACCGCATCCCTGGCACCATAGTGCGCACGGAAGAATTCGAGCAAGTCGGCACGCCCCACCTTTTCGATGTCCGCCACTTCAGCCTGCCAGCCGTATGGGTGCGTGCCAAATACAGCTTTACCGAATGCCTTCTCGGACAAGAACTCCGGCTTGGTCTCTGCTTCACGCAGTGATGCGATCAGGCGCGTCTTTTCGCGTGCCAACACTTCTTGCGGGAACAAAGGCTGTTGCAGCACGCGAGCCAGGATGTCCAGTGCCACCTCACGCTCAGCCGGGCTGCTCAGGGTACGCAAGGTCACGGCGGAACGATCCGCATCGAAACTGCTGCCGACGCGCGCGCCAACATCAGCCAGCTTGCGCGCGATGTCGTCTTCGTTCATGCCTTGCACGCCCAGATCGAGCAGGCCGTGAGTCAGTCCTGCCACGCCCTTATTGCCTGCTTGATCGTAAGCGCTGCCGGCGGGAAAACTGACCGCCACATCCAGCATGGGCAGGTTATGGTCTTGCACGAAATAGACACGTGCGCCGCTAGCTGCTTGCCAGTGTTGTATCTGTGGCGTTGCGAACGCCCCAGCGGCGAATCCGCACAACAATACAAACGGGATCAGTTTAGTGCGCATGAGCATGCCCTCCCTGTTGCGGCTTTTCAGCTGCAAGCGGTTGCGGATCGAGCACCGCGACAGTCAACTGGTCGTCGCGCAGAATATCGCGCGCCACCGCCTGCACTTGAGCCGCCGTCACGGCTTGCAGTTTCTTCAGTATCACCGGCAGGTCATGCTGTGACAGGCCGATACTCTCTATCTGCCCGATCTGCATCGCCTGATAGAACAGGGAATCGAGTTTATACACTTCGGCCGCCGTGACTTGGGCGCGCACGCGGCGCAACTCTTCCTCGCTCACGCCGTCGCGCACGATCATTTGCAGTTGTTCGCGTATCGCCACCTCCAGCGCCTCCACCGATGTGCCTGCTGCAGGGGTCGCTTCCAGTGAGAACATGGTCGGGCCGCGCGAGGTATTGGCATAACCGGCTCCGATGCTGGTCGCCACTTGTCGTTCGCGCACCAAAGACTTGTTCAAACGTGCCGAATCGTTGCCGTCAAGCACCCCTGCCAATACTGACAGCGCGTAGGGCTGCCAGTCTTTGTCCACATCACGCAGGGTGGGTGCATGCCAGGCCATGACCAGATGCGGCAACTCGGCCGGCGCCTTCACCACGATACGCTTGATGCCAAGCTGGGCCGGTTCTTCATAGGGTTTGCGGAGTGGCAGCTTGCCGACGTGGATACGTCCATAGTATTTCCTTGCCAAAGCGAACACCTGCTTCGCATCGACATCACCGGCGATCACCAGTGTTGCATTGTTGGGGGCATACCAAGTCTGGTACCAGAGGCGCGCATCGTCCGCCGTCATGTTCTTCAAATCGTTCATCCAGCCGACGATGGGATTACGGTAGGGATGTTCCTGATAGGCGGTCGCCATCAAGCGCTCATCCAGCAAGGCACGCGCATCGTCATCGGTGCGCCAGCGGCGTTCTTCCATCACCACGCGGATCTCTTTGGCGAACTCCTCATCGCTCAGCCTCAGGTTGTGCATGCGATCGGCTTCCAGCTTCATCGCCAATTCCAGTTGCGATTTGTGCAGTTGCTGGAAATAGGCGGTGTAATCGTAGCTGGTGAACGCGTTCTCACGACCACCGGCCGCAGCGATACGGCGCGAGAACTCACCGACGGGGACTTCCTTGGTGCCTTTGAACATCATGTGTTCCAGCACATGCGCCACGCCGGTCACGCCGGTCATCTCGTCCATGCTGCCAGCGCGATACCAGATCTGCTGCACGACCACCGGTGCGCGGCGATCTTCTTTCACGATGACCTTCAGTCCGTTGGATAGTGTCTGCTCGAACACCTCGGCTTGCGCGCCAATAGCTATGAGCAAACCCAAACAGAATGCATAAAATCTCATGTAATTCGTCCTGAAACGTTAAAATGCGGGCGCATTATGCGACATTCCTCCAAACCTTTCCCAGCCCATGTTCAGTTTTCTGAAAAAACAAAGCCCTGACAACAAGTCTAGCGATAGCGGCTGGGCCAAGCGCTTGCGCGATGGTTTGGCGCGGACCGGTGGACAGCTGACCGCGCTGCTGGTTCCCGGCGCACGCATCGACGACGAACTCTATGAAGAGCTGGAGACCCTGCTCATCACTGCCGATGTGGGCATGGAAGCTACGCAGACCCTGCTCGCCGATGTGCGCCGCCAAGTGAAGGAACAGCGCTTGACCGAGGCGAGCCAGCTGAAAGAGGCATTGGCGCATGCGCTACTGAAGTTGCTGCAGCCGCTGGCCAAGCAGCTGGACGTCACGACGAACAAACCCTTCGTCATCATGCTGTGCGGCGTCAACGGCGCCGGCAAGACCACCTCCATCGGCAAGCTGGCCAAATATTTCCAGACTCAGGGCAAGTCAGTGCTGCTCGCCGCAGGCGACACCTTCCGCGCCGCGGCGCGCGAGCAACTGATGGAATGGGGCAAGCGAAACGATGTGACCGTCATCACACAACAGAGCGGCGACGCCGCCGCCGTGATCTACGACGCAGTACAGGCCGCACAAGCTCGCGACATCGATGTGGTGCTGGCGGATACGGCCGGACGTCTTGCGACGCAGGCGCACCTGATGGAAGAGATCAAGAAAGTGAAGCGCGTGATTGACAAGGCACTGCCCGGCGCGCCGCACGAGGTACTGCTGGTGCTGGATGCCAACACCGGCCAGAACGCCCTGTCGCAGGTGAAGGCTTTCGGCGATGCACTGGATGTCAGCGGGCTGGTGCTTACCAAGCTGGACGGCACGGCCAAGGGCGGTGTCATCGCCGCCATCGCCCGCGCCCACCCCATCCCCGTGCGCTTCATCGGTATAGGCGAAGGTCTGGACGATCTCAAGCCGTTCAACGCGGAAGACTTTATCGCCGCCCTGCTGGATATCGAGCGATGATCCGTTTCGGCCAGGTCTACAAACGCTACCCCGGCGGACACGAGGCCTTGCAGGACGTGAGTTTCGACATCGCAAAAGGCGAGATGGTGTATCTCACCGGTCATTCCGGTGCCGGTAAAAGTACCTTGTTGAAGCTGGTCGCCGCCATCGAACGCCCCACCAGCGGCAGCGTGCTGATTAACGGCCAGAATATCCGCGCCATCAAACGCGAAGCGATCCCGGCCTTGCGCCGCAACATCGGCCTGATCTTCCAGGACCACAAACTGCTGTTCGATCGCAACGCCTTCGACAATGTGCTCCTGCCTTTGCAGATCAGCAGCTTCGACCACCGCGAGGCCGCCAAGCGCGTGCGTGCGGCGCTGGACAAGGTCGGCCTGCTCACGCGCGAGAAAGCCAACCCGATCGCACTTTCCGGCGGCGAGCAACAGCGCTTGTGCATCGCGCGCGCCATCGTCAGCCGGCCCGATATCCTGCTGGCGGATGAGCCGACCGGCAATCTCGATGCGGAATATTCCAGCGAGATATTGAACATTTTCAAATCGTTCCATCAAGTGGGTGTGACACTGCTGATCTCCACCCACGACCAGAGTGTCCTGCAACGCTTCCCGGCCAGAGCGCTGCATCTCGATCATGGCGTGCTGCAACAAGGGGCGAACGCATGAAGACACTGCGTGAACACCTTCATGTACTGCATGCCACCTTGCAACGACTGTGGCTGACACCCGCCGCGTCGCTTCTCAACATGACCATCATCGGCATCGCACTGAGTTTGCCGGTCGGCGCCTATGTGCTGTTGAAAAGTGTGCAACAACTTGCCTCCACCGTAGCTGATGCGCCCCAGATCAGCGCATTTCTGGATGCAGGCAAGCGTGACTCCGAGCTAAGTGCCCTAAAGGGAAAGCTGGAAAGTGATGCGCGCATCGCCAAAGTTGAATTCGTCTCGCGTGATGCAGCACTGCAGCAATTGCAGCAAAGTACCGGCGTATCGGACATGATTGGCGACCTGCCTCACAACCCGCTGCCGGATACTTTCATCATCTATCCCAAGGTAACTGACACCAAGGCTATGGAAGCGCTGTATCAGGAGTTACAGTCTTGGAAGCAGTTCGATCATGTACAGCTGGACTCGGCATGGATAAAGAAACTCGATGCCTTGCTGGATCTAGGCCGATTGGCCACCGCCATCCTCGCCACCACTTTGAGCCTGGCGCTGATCGCCATCACATTCAATACCATACGCTTGCAGATCCTGACCCGGCGCGACGAGATCGAAGTGACCAAACTGATCGGCGCCAGCGACAGCTTCATCCGCCGCCCCTTTCTGTATTTTGGCTTGCTACAAGGACTGACCGGAGGCGTCGTGGCTTGGCTGCTGGTCTCCGCCAGCCTGTGGTTATTGAACGGCAGTCTGGCGAACCTCACCCAGCTGTATGCCAGCGATTTCCAGTTACATCCGCTCACCTTGCCGGATAGCCTTGCCTTGTTCGCCTTTTCCGGCTATCTGGGCTGGTTGGGTGCCTGGTTCTCCGTCTCGCAACATCTGTGGCAGATCGAGCCCCGTTGAACTAAATTCCACTTTGGCACTCTCTTAGCAAGAGTGCTAGAATTATCGCTAAGGAGGAAAGACCATGAATGCAAGCATGAATCTACCGATGCCATCCGCTGCAGGCGGGCTGGAAGGGTATGTGCAGGCCGTCAATCGCTTTCCGGTACTGACTCATGAGCAGGAACTGGAGTTGGCGACGCGTTTCCGCCAGCAGAACGATCTCGAGGCAGCACGCCAACTGGTGTTGTCTCATCTGCGCGTCGTCGTCAGTGTGGCGCGAGGCTATACGGGCTATGGTTTGCCCCAAGCCGATCTGATCCAGGAAGGCAATATCGGCCTGATGAAAGCGGTAAAGCGTTACGACCCGGAGCGCGGCGTACGTCTGGTTTCGTTCGCCCTGCATTGGATCCGTGCCGAGATCCACGAGTTCGTGATTCGCAACTGGCGAATGGTGAAGATCGCTACCACCAAGTCACAGCGCAAACTGTTCTTCAACCTGCGCAGCCTGAAGAAAGGGCTGGAGCCTCTGCGCCCGCAGCAAGTGAGCGAGATCGCCCAGCAACTGAACGTCAGCGAACATGATGTGGTGGAGATGGAAGCCCGTTTTGCCGGACACGAACTGTCACTCGACCCCATGTCCGGCAATGACGAAGATGAGAGTTACTCACCCGTGCAATATCTGGCGGATGACGAGGCGCATGAGCCTTCCGTCATTCTGGAGACATCGGAGCGTGAACACTTGCAGTCGGCGGGACTGGCGAATGCATTGTCTGCACTGGACGAGCGCAGCCGTCGTATCGTGGAAGCACGCTGGCTGACCGAGGATAGCAGCGCCACACTGCATGAATTGGCCGATGAGTTCGGCGTGTCTGCAGAGCGCATCCGTCAGATCGAACAGAAGGCTTTCAGCAAGATGGGCGGCCTGCTGGCGCAAACTTGAACGAGCGTCTTCTGCAGAAAAAAGCCCGGCGATTGCCGGGCTTTTTTATTTGACCACCTTGAGCTGCGGCCTGCCAGTGGTGGCGGGAGGCGGCTCCTCCGGCGGCTCTGACGATGACGCAGGAGCAGATTCGCCCGCCTGAAATACCAGCCCCTGCCCGGTCTCCTTGGCAAAGATACCGATGACAGCCGCAACAGGGATCATTAATTGGTGGGCGACACCGCCGAAACGACCATTGCAGCTGATATCCTCGTTGCCGAGCTGAAGGTTCTTCACCGCATCCCCGCCGACATTCAGGACAATCTGTCCATCCTTAACGTAGCCAGCCGGCACTTGCGTGTATTCGTCCACCTGCACCGCCAGATATGGGGTATATCCGGCATCCGCACACCATTCGTAGATGGCGCGGATCAGATAGGGCTTGGTGGACGGCTCGTCTATCACGGCGATTACTTGCGCATGGCCTTTTCGGCTGGCGTCAATGCTTCGATGAAACCTTGGCGCGAGAACAAACGCTCGGCGTACTTCATCATCGGCGTGGCATCCTTGTCGAGGTGGATGCCATAGTGCTCAAGACGCCACAACAACGGTGCGATCGCCACATCCAGCATGGAGAATTCGTCACCCAGCATGAACTTCTGCTTGGCGAAGATCGGTGCGATCTGGGTCAAATTGGCCTGCACTGCCGCACGCGCCTTCTCTTGTACTTTGGCGTTGCTGCTTTCCAGACCTTCGATGTGACAGAACAATTCCTGCTCGAAGCGATGCAGGAACAGGCGAGCGCGTGCGCGCATCACAGGATCGGGCGGCATCAACTGCGGATGCGGGAATCGCTCGTCGATATATTCGTTGATGATGTTGGCCTCGTACAGGATGAGATCGCGTTCAACCAGCACCGGCACCTTGTTGTACGGATTCATCACAGCCAGATCTTCCGGCATGTTGAATACATCCACATCGATCACCTCGAAGTCCATGCCTTTTTCGAACAGCACGAAACGGCAACGATGGCTATAGGGGTCGGTTGTACCCGAGTAAAGTGTCATCATAAAAAACCACCTAAAAACAATATGTAGCGTTAAAAACCAAATGGCGGAGCATTTGCCCCGCCATCTCGGCGCAGACTGCAACGGGGGCGGAAACTAACACAAACCGCACCCCGAATTCAATCTCCTCAGTGAATATCCTTCCAGATCTCCTTCTTCAGGGCGTACATCAGGACCAGCAGGATAGACAGGAAGATCAGCACGATCCAGCCGATCTGATGACGGACCAGTATGGCCGGTTCGCTCATGAACACCAGATAGTTGGTCAGATCCGTAATGGCTGCGTCGTACTCGGCGACGGACATGGAACCCGGCGTTTTCAGCACCAGATGTCCGTCTTCCATGGCTTGTTCACCCTGCATGTCCGCCAGCACGAAAGGCATGGCAACGCTCGGGAACGCCTTGTTGTTCCAGCCGCTGGCCTTGCTCGGATCGGCATAGAACGTGCGCATGTAGGTATACAGCCAATCTGCACTGCGCGAACGGGCGATCACGCTCAAGTCGGGGGGCGCCACGCCATAGGCCATCTTGGCTGAGTTGGAGTCCATCGCGGCCTGCATGGTCGAACCCACCTTGACGTCTTCCGGCAGCTCCAGCTCCGCCCTGATCTGATCATCTGACATGCCGATGTCATTCAGGCGGTTGTAGCGCATGGCAGATGCCGAGTGACAGGCCAGACAACGCGAAGTGAACAATTTGGCTCCGCGTTGCAGCGAGGCCTGATCCTGCAGATTCACCGGCGCCTTATCCAGATGCACGCCGCCTTCGCTGGCATGAGCAAACACCGGCATGCAGGCCAGCATCGCCCATACGATTACTCTCTTGATTGCTTTCATTTCAACGAACCCCTCTCAATTATTTGGACGTCACACGATCAGGCTCGGGCTTGCATGCGTCGATCTTCGTATACCAAGGCATCAGGAAGAAGAACGCGAAGTACACCACCGCCAGGATGCGCGAGATCAGAGTGTAGGTTTCCGTTGCCGGCATCAGGCCGAGATAGCCCAGACCGACGAAGCTCACCACGAAAGCCGCCAGGAAGGTCTTGTAGATCGGGCCGCGATAGCGGATCGACTTGACCGGACCGCGATCCAGCCATGGCAACGCGAAGAAGATCACAGTCGCCACGCCCATCGCCACCACACCGGGGAACTGGGAGCCGAACATCGGCGGCACAGCGCGCAGGATGGCGTAGTAGGGAGTGAAGTACCACACCGGGGCGATGTGCTCGGGGGTCTTCATCGGGTTGGCTGGCACGAAGTTGTTGTACTCCAGGAAGTAGCCGCCCATATCCGGTGCGAAAAACACCACCGCACTGAACACCATCAGGAAGGCCACTGCCGCCACGCCGTCCTTGACTACCATGTAGGGGAAGAACGGCACACCATCCAGCGGTATACCATTGGCATCCTTGTGCTTCTTGATCTCGACACCGTCCGGATTGTTGGAACCCACTTCATGCAATGCCACCAGGTGCGCCACAATAATCAGCACCAGTACCAGCGGGATCGCCACCACATGCAGCGCGAAGAAGCGGTTCAGCGTGATATCGGACACCACGAAGTCGCCACGAATCATGATCGCCAGATCCGGACCGATGAACGGCACGGAAGAGAACAGGTTCACGATCACTTGCGCGCCCCAGAAGGACATTTGCCCCCATGGCAACAGATAGCCCATGAATGCCTCGCCCATCAACGCCAGATAAATGATCATGCCGATGATCCACAGTAACTCGCGCGGCTTGCGATACGAGCCGTACATCAAACCGCGGAACATATGCAGGTAGATCACCACGAAGAACATCGATGCACCGGTGGAGTGGATATAACGCAACAACCAGCCCCACTGCACATCACGCATGATGTATTCGACCGACGCGAACGCGAACAACGCATCCGGCTTGTAGTTCATGGTCAGGAAGATACCGCTGAGGATCTGAATGACCAGCACCAGCAGCGCCAGGCCGCCGAAGAAATACCAGAAGTTGAAGTTCTTGGGCGCGTAGTACTCTGACAGGTGCGCCTTCCAGGTAGAGACCAGCGGGAAGCGTTCATCGATCCAGCCGATCAGATTTTTCAGAAGATTCATCATGCTGCAGCCCCCTTATCAGCGGGTTGACCGCCTTTGAGCTTACTTTTGTCGTCATCCCCGATCAACAGGCGCGTGTCGCTCAGATACATGTGAGGAGGGATGATCAGATTGGTCGGTGCCGGCACGCCTTTGAATACACGGGCAGCCAGATCGAATCGCGAACCGTGGCAAGGGCAGAACCAACCGCCGGCCCATTGCGCGCCCAAGTCGGCAGGTGCGACTTCGGGGCGGAACGTCGGCGAGCAACCCAGATGCGTACAGACGCCCAGCACTACCAGCACCTCCGGCTTGATAGATCGTGTCGGATTATTACAGTACTCAGGTTGCTGCGGAATGGAAGAAGAAGGGTCTGCCAGATCTGCGTCATGCTTGGGCAGCAAGTCCAGCATCTCCTGGGTGCGGCGCACGATCCACACCGGTTTGCCTTGCCATTCGATGCTGATCATCGAGCCAGGCTCGATGCTGCTGATATCGACTTCGACCGGCGCGCCTGCTGCCTTGGCTCGTTCGCTAGGCTGCAAGCTCAATACGAACGGTGCGCCCGCACCGGCGGCGGCAACACCACCTACTGCTGCGGTAGCAGCGATCAGCATTCGTCGCTTGCTGTGATCCACGTTATCTGTCATGACCCTCTTCCTTCCGTAATACGTTGTCAAATATCCACTGGGGCAGCTTCTTGCTGCCCTGGTTTCTCGTCGGTGCTGGAGGATGGCATTGCGTTGTCCGTCGCGTTTTTATCGGACAAGCACAGGATCGGCTCCCCAACTCGATCCCCTGCCGGCGGCGAATACTACTTGGTCAGCTATTTCGCCGCAATTGCTACTCGGAATGCCTAGTTGTTCTTGGCGCCCTGCTTGACCCACTTGCGCAGCGTCAGGATGTATTGGCGATCCAGGGTGCCGCTGGCATTCAAGCCCATCGGCATCTTCAGTCCTTTATTGGTGCCGGTCAGCAATTTGGTGAAGGTGCTGGTCTGGCTATCACCGGGAACGACTACCTTGCCGAACTTGGTGCCTTTCATCAGGCCTTCATAGGAAGTCAGGTCCAGGCCGCTCTTGGCATAACCCTTGGATGTGGGTGACGGATGATGGCAACTCACGCAATAGTCCTGCAGGATAGGCATCACATCCTTGCTGAAACTGACTTCTCCGGATTGCAGAACATTGAGCGCGTTATGCGCCGGCATGAGTGCCTTGTCCTCGGCCAATGCGTTAAAGGAAAGTGCGGCCATCAGCGCGCCGCCTATCATTATTCTGATTCTCATACTTTCTCCCCGTAGCCCCATGTGCGTCACAAGTGCGGCGCAACAGCAAAGCTTACCTCGCAGCGGAGTGGCGCTGCCCCAAACGACCTGAACAACCGGAAGTCGTTGCGTCATCTGCCAGCAGGATCCTGCCGACACATATAACCCGAAATGGTTATATGCCGAATACTACGCAACGCCTTTTCAGAATGCAACGCACACTCGGCGATATACCCACTACCTAAACAGGGACTTCTTCATCAAAGAACCTGTGCTCCAGTCCAAACCTTTCGGCCAAATGCGCGCCCAAGGCCTGCACGCCGTAGCGCTCTGTCGCATGATGTCCCGCTGCCATATAAGCCACGCCGCTTTCGCGCGCCATATGCACATTACTCTCGGATATCTCGCCGGTCAGAAAAACATCCACCCCCATTGCGATCGCTTGCTCATAATATCCCTGGGCGGCACCGCTACACCATGCGATGCGGGATATCTTGCCAGACTTCCCGCCCGCTACCAGCGGCTCGAATCGCAATGCCTCAGCCACCACCTTGGCGAATTCGGCCAGCCCCAAAGGCTGAGCCAAGACACCATGGCATGCAACGTCCTGCTCCCCGAAACGCCCACTCTCGACCAGGCCCAATCGCGCAGCGAGCTGCACGTTATTCCCCCATTGCGGATGCGCATCCAGCGGCAGGTGATAGGCCAGCAAACTGATATCTTGTGCCAACAAACTGGCGATGCGCCTTTTCTTGACACCGGTGATGACGGCATCCTCGCTACGCCAGAAATACCCATGATGGACCAGGATGGCATCGGCGCCCCACGCGGCGGCGGCATCGAGCACAGCCTGCGATGCGGTGACCCCGGTCGCGATACGCCTAACCTGCGAGCGCCCCTCGACCTGCACGCCATTCGGGCAATAATCGCGAAAACGGCTGATCGCCAGCTCGCTTCCGATATAATCGGCCAACTCTTTTAATTGCATCGCAACTGTCCTTATCAACGGCCTGACTGGATCATAACATGCGTAAATTCTGGCTTTTGTTCGCGCAAGCTACCACCATCGGGCTGGCAGTTCTGTTCGTCATCCACACCCTCAAACCCAGTCTGCTTCCCACTGCTGCACGCGGCGGCGTCGTGACGCTGTATCAAAACGAGCCGGAAGATACTGGCCAAAACCTGAGCGGCCCCGGCTTCAGCCGTGCCGCACAAAAGGTGATGCCGTCCGTGGTGAACATCTTCACCACCAGCGAAGTGAAGCAATCGACGCACCCGTTCATGGACGACCCGCGATTCCGCTTCTTCTTCGGTGATGAGTTCGAAGACAATCAGCCACAGCAGAATTCCAGTCTGGGTTCGGGCGTCATCGTCAGCCAGGACGGCTACATCCTGACCAACCACCACGTGGTCGAATCAGCCGACCAGATCGAAGTGGCCTTCGCCGACGGCCGCAATGCCAAAGGACATATCGTCGGCACCGACCCGGAGACCGATCTCGCCGTGATCAAGGTCGATGTCAGCTATCCTCTTCCCGCAATCACCTTTGCCAATGGAGATACCACCCACGTCGGCGATATCGTTCTGGCGGTAGGCAATCCATTCGGTGTGGGACAAACCGTCACCATGGGCATCGTCAGCGCACTCAAGCGCAACCATCTGGGACTGAGCACCTTCGAGAACTTCATCCAGACCGATGCTGCCATCAACCCGGGCAACTCGGGCGGCGCGCTGGTCGATGCCAGCGGCAGTCTGCTGGGCATCAACAGCGCCATCTATTCCCCCAACGGCGGATCACTGGGCATAGGATTCGCCATCCCGGTCAGCACTGCCAAAAAGGTCATGGAACAGATCATCCAGACCGGCTCAGTCACGCGCGGCTGGATAGGCGTGGCAGTACAAGACATGACCCCAGAGCTTGCCGAGTCGTTCAAGCTCAAGGCCGCACATGGCGTACTCATCTCCGAGATCATGCGCGGCGGCCCGGCGGACAAGGCCGGCATCAAGCCCGGCGACATTCTGCTCAGCATCGCCGACAGCGAACTCGTAGATTCGACCGTGATGCTGGAAACCATCTCCGCCCTTACGCCTGGCAAGACTGTAGGCCTGAAATTACTGCGCAACCAGAATGAAGTCGTCGTGCAAGTAAGAGTAGGCAAGCGGCCAAAACCGAAAGTCATGGAGTGATTCACCCCATCGAATGTGTTGGCATCGCCCGCAGAATGTCCGGAAGAACGACGCCTCCAGGCGCACGGCATCTATTTCGCCATACCCGGCATTTTTTTCTTATAGCACTGTAGAAAGTCGGCGAGTTGCCGAATACAGTTAGTGAGATGCGTGATACCTTCTAGCCAGGTATCTATCCGTGACTGACCAAAACGACAATGGATGCGAACCATCCTTAAGCTTGCCGAGAACCGGCAACGCAAGATGGCAATGCACAACAAACTGGAGAGACTTGATGACCGCACCCATTCCAACTCCACTTTTCGTATTGGAGATGGCCAACAACCATATGGGAGATCTCAATCATGGATTGGCGTTGGTTCGAGCTTTCGGCGCGGTTTGCCGCGAATTACCGTTCCATTTTGCCTTCAAACTGCAATATCGCGACTTAGACACCTTCATCCATCCTTCCTCACAAGGCCGAGACGACATCAAGTACGTCAAACGTTTCTCCGAGACGCGATTGACCCGCGAAGCATTCGACCGTCTGGTGGAGGAGATGCGCGCCAACGGATTTTTGACCATGTCGACTCCGTTCGACGAAGTCTCGGTGAGTACTATCGAGGAGCAAAATCTCGACTTCATCAAGATCGCCAGCTGCTCGTTCACCGACTGGCCACTGCTGGAGCGCATCGCGCTGTGCGATAAACCCATCGTTGCATCGACTGCCGGTGCCAGCGTAGAAGACATCGACCGCGTCGTGAGTTTCTTTGCACACCGCAGCAAGAATTTCGCGATCATGCATTGCGTCGGGGAATATCCGACACCTGACGAACACATGCACCTGTCGCAGATAGACTTCCTGCGCGCACGCTATCCCAACGTGCGCATCGGGTTTTCCACCCATGAGGATCCGGATGCCACAGACATCGTGCAGATGGCGATCGCCAAAGGCATCACTTTGTTCGAAAAACATGTCGGCCTGCCGACCGCAAGCTATCCGCTGAACGCCTATTCCGCCTCTCCCGCACAAGTGCGCACGTGGTTGCAGGCCGCGCTTCGCGCATGGTCGCTGTGCGGCATCGGCGATAGAAGACTGCCTCCCAATCCTGAAGAAGCCGCCAGTCTGCGCTCGCTGCGCCGTGGCATGTTCGCCCGCCACTCCCTCAAGGCCGGGCAACTGCTTACCGAACAGGATACCTATTTCGCCTTCCCTCCGGAAAACGGGCAGTTCACCGCCAACGACTGTTCAAAATACATCGAGTTCTCGGCAACCATGGACATCGCAGCGAATGCGGCAATCTCCCCCCAGAATGCCATGCGCAACGACCGTCGCGCCCGCATCTGGGACATCGCCCGGCAAGTCAAGGAAATGCTCTCTCACAACAATATCGTGGTGCCAGGCAGCGCCGACCTGGAGATATCGCACCACTACGGCATCGACCGTTTCGACGAGGTCGGACTGGTGCTTATAACCGTAGTCAACCGGGGCTACTGCAAGAAACTGCTGGTCAGCCTGCCCGGACAGATGCATCCCGAGCAATACCACAAACAAAAAGAAGAGACTTTCCACATCATCCACGGCGAGATCCTGCTGGAACTGGATGATGAGCCCATGCTATGCAAGCCCGGCGACGTGGTCACCATCGAGCCCGGCGTGCGCCACAAGTTCAAGACCGAGACAGGCGCGGTGATCGAAGAGATATCGACCACCCACAATCTGCACGATTCGTTCTACACCGATCCGGCGATCATGGAGAACAAACAGCGCAAGACGCTGCTCACCTACTGGATGGATTGATGACTGTGCAAGAACCGTATCGCGTCGCCGACTACATCGCCGACTTCATAACCTCGCTCGGCGTCGGACATGTGTTCCTGCTGCCCGGCGGTGGAGCCATGCATCTGGTGGATGCCGTCGGCAAGTGCCCGCAGATCGAAACGGTCGCCTGCCTGCACGAACAGGCTGCCGCCATTTCCGCCGAAGCCTACGCACGCATCAACGAGAACATCGGTGTGTGCATGGTCACCACCGGTCCCGGCGCGACCAACGCCATCACGGCGGTCGCCGGCGCCTGGATCGAATCGGTGCCCATGATGGTCATCTCCGGCCAGGTGAAGCGCGCCGACATGCTGCGCGGCGCACCGCTGCGCCAGAAGGGCGTGCAGGAGGTCGACATTATCGGCATGGTGCGCGGCATCACCAAATACGCTATCACGGTAGAACGCCCTGAAGACATCCGCAGCGTGATGGAACAGGCCGCTTATCTTGCGCGTAGCGGACGCGCCGGGCCTGTGTGGATCGACGTGCCGCTCGACGTACAGGGCGCGCCCATCGATCCAGCATCCTTGCCACCTTGGCGCGCGGCAGTGCCAAGTCCCAGCGTTGCAACGCTCACCCGTGAGATCGAACAACTACAACACCTGCTCAGTCAGGCTCAGCGCCCGCTGATTTTGGCAGGGCACGGCGTGCGTCTGTCCGGTGCTGCCAAACTGTTCCGCGAACTGGCCGAGAAGCATGGCATCCCCGTGGTCACCACCTGGAATGCACTCGACCTGCTGCCCTACGACCATCCGCTGCTGGTCGGCCGTCCCGGCGTGGTCGCTCTGCGCGCGCCAAATTTTGCGATACAGAACTGCGACCTGCTGATCGCCGTCGGCAGTCGCCTCGACAACATCATCACCGCCTACAACCCGCGCGGCTTCGCACGCAACGCGCAAAAAATCATGGTCGATGTGGATCGTAATGAGATCGACAAGCTGGATATGGACATCGCACTCCCCATTGAGGCGGATGCAGGAGCATTCCTGCGCGCGTGGCAAAAATCCGCCATCCCGGAGCATCCCGACTGGTCTGACTGGAAAACGCGCTGCACCGACTGGAAGCTGCGCTATCCGGTCAACGACGGCGCACCTTTCCCTGCCAGCGGCCCCATCAGCCATTACCAGCTGATGGATGCGCTGTCGGACGCCATCCCTGCCGACACGCTGGTCAGCACCGGCAGTTCCGGTCTGGCGGTCGAAGCTTTCTACACCGTGTTCCGCAACAAGCCGGGCCAACGCGTGTTCCTGACTTCCGGTCTGGGCGCGATGGGCTACGGCCTGCCCGCCGCCATCGGCGCCTGCTTCGCCAACGACCGCAAACCCATGGTCGCCATCGAGAGCGACGGCAGCTTGCAACTCAACATCCAGGAACTGGCAACGATGAGAGCATTCAATCTGCCCATCTGTCTGGTCATCCTGAACAATGAGGGCTATGCCTCCATCCGCAACACGCAGCGCAACTACTTCAAGGGACGCTACGTCGGTACCGGACCGGAAGCCGGACTGCTGCTGCCCGATCTGGAAAAGATCGCCGCTACCTACGACCTGCCCTTCCTGCGCATCAGCGATGCCGCTGAACTGCATGACAAGCTGCAGTGGGCCATGGCGCAACCGCGCCCCTTACTGGTGGATGTGCGCCTAGTCACCGACGAGGCGCTGACGCCCAAGGTTGCAGCGCTGCCACAGCCCGACGGCAGCATGCTGTCCATGCCGCTGGAAGACATGTCGCCGCTACTGCCGCTCGAACAATTGCGTGCCGAGATGCCATCTGGCTTGTCTGTAGCATCACTGGCTGCACGCAGGAACTGATTACGGCATGTCTAGCCATGCATGCCGCCTGTGTGACCAAGCTCTGCCAGCGCAACCGCTGCTGCAATTCCGCAACATGCCGGGCGCTGCCCAGCACTTTCCAGACCGCGCGCAGCTTTCACATGAAAGTGGCATAGATCTCGACATCTTCCAATGCGCATCATGCGGACTGGTGCAGACTGCCCATGAGCCGGTGCCCTATTATCGCGAAGTGATACGCGCCGCCGCCTTCTCGGAAGAGATGAAGTCGTTCCGCCGCCAGCAGTTCGCCGACTTCGTGCAACGCTACGATTTGCATGGCAAACGCCTGCTCGAGGTCGGCTGTGGGCGCGGCGAATACCTCACACTGTTCGCTGAAGCCGGCGTGGAAGCGCATGGACTGGAATATGACACAGCCGCGGTAGAGACTTGTCTCGCACAAGGGTTACGCGCCAAGCACGGCTTCATCGAGCAGCCCCGACAAACACTGACAGCCGCGCCGTTCGATGTCTTCGCAACCTTGAACTTCCTCGAGCACTGGCCCGAGCCGCGCGCCAGCCTGCGCGGCATCGCGCACAACCTTGGCGATGACGGCATCGGTCTGGTAGAAGTGCCCAACTTCGATATGATCCTGCGGCAGAAGTTATTCACCGAATTCATCAGCGACCACATCTGCTATTTCACACGCGACACTTTGACCACCCTGCTGCAGATCAGCGGCTTCGAAATTGTCACATGTGAAGCGGTATGGCATGACTACATCCTGTCCGCCGTGGTACGCAAGCGTCGCAGTTGCGACGTTACCGGATTCAGCGCGGCACGCGAAAATTTGCAGCAGGCACTAAACGACTACACCCGGCAACATGCCGCGCAGGGTGTCGCCATCTGGGGGGCAGGACACCAGGCGCTGGCGACCATAGCCCTGCTCGAACTGGCAGACCGCGTGCGCTACGTGGTTGACTCCGCCCCCTTCAAGCAGGATAAATTCACCCCGGCAACGCATCTGCCCATCGTGGCGCCAGACCATCTGGACCGAAAACCTGTGGGCGCGATCATCATCATGGCTGCCAGTTATTCGGACGAGGTAGCACGCACCATTCGCCAACGCTGGGGAGACACCTTCCATCTGGCGATCCTGCGCGAGCATGGACTGGAGATACTGCCGCATGGAGCTTAAGGAACTGATCACAGCACTTGAAGCGCGCATCGCAGACCCGAAGCAGGGCTTGTCGGAAGCGGTGTTCGATCTCGTTACCCGCCTCACGCCCATGGTCAATGTCGACCTGCTGCTAAAGGATTCCGCAAACCGGACGTTATTGACATGGCGGGAAGACAGATTTTATGGCCCCGTCTGGCATATACCCGGCGGCATCATCCGCTTCAAGGAAACGGCAGCACAACGGATAAATAAAGTGGCAGAGACAGAACTGGGCACCACCGTCGAATTCAACGAAACACCGCTGACCATCACCGAAATGATGAATCAGGGACGTGACACGCGCGGACATTTCATCTCGCTACTATACGAATGCAGACTGATCGGACCGCTGGCACCGCATCTCGCCCACGAATCCGGCACACCTCGCCACGGCGCATGGGCCTGGCACGA
The DNA here is from genome assembly GCA_013791855.1 of Sideroxydans sp. Classification (GTDB taxonomy): domain Bacteria; phylum Pseudomonadota; class Gammaproteobacteria; order Burkholderiales; family Gallionellaceae; genus Sideroxyarcus. Next base: position 116,175 of record VMTA01000023.1, on the reverse strand, counting down.
CACCTGCCCGCAGGATCTGATCGCCCCGCAACGGGTGTTTCGCAAGTACATTGAAGGAACAGCATCATGACAACCATGGCCCAAGACACCCAGCCCAACAAGCTCACCCCCGCCGAACTGGCCAAGCGTGAAGGTCTGCGCGCGCGCAAACACTATGTGGCCGACAAGCTCGCGGCGATCACCGAGATGGAAGAACGCGGCGAAATCAGCCCCATCATTCGGCTGGAGAAGAGCTACCTGTGCAACTTCCAGTGCACCCACTGTTCCGCCGAATACTACATGGATCGTCACCAGAAGAAGGTGTTCAAGATCAAGGACGCACGACGCAAGATAGATCTCGACGACATCCGCGAACTGTCGCGACAGGCCGACGAACTGGGACTGGCCCGCTTCGTCATCACCGGCGGCGAACCGCTGGTGATGAAGGACTTCGATGCCGTGGTGGAAGCCATTGATCCGGATAAGCATTATGTCATCACCGACACCAACGGCTGGTTCCTCGATGACGCCAAAGCCAGACACCTCAAATCCATCGGCGTGGAAAAGGTGCAGTTGTCGCTGGACAGCATGATCGAAGCGGACCACGATGCCTTCCGCAACAAGCCCGGCTCCTACAAGAAGGTGATGCGCGCCATCGATGCCTCGCTGAATGCCGGTCTCAACCTGCTGTTGTCCACCGTGCTGATCAAGGGGCGCGCCAAGTCGCCCGAATTCCTCGATATGTGCAGGTTCGCCACCGAGCGCAACGTCGGCCTGTATGTCTCTTACGCAAAGCCCACCGGCTCCTGCACCGAGCATCCCGAGTTCGTCATCGAGAAGGAAGATGCAGACATCCTGCGCGAGCTGGAAAAAGACTACAACGTATTCACCCACATGACGCCGACTTACGGCTCGTTCAAAGGATGCATCACGGTCAAGGGCATCATCACCGTGACCTCCACTTTTGAAGTCACCCCCTGCCCTTACATCGATTTTTCGCTCGGCAACCTGCGCGAGACATCGCTGAAAGAAGTCCTCGCGCGCGGCATGCGCAATCCATGGTTGGGCCCTTACCGGCCAGACTGCATCATCGGCGAAGACCCGAAGTTCATCAAACTCCACACCGAAAAGACCCGTGGCGTCACGCACTTGCCCGTGCCCTGGGGACAGGGCTTCTCGGACACCGACACTCTCACCGATTGACCGCCATGAACCTCAATGAACTCCCCCCTCTTTTCGACGAACATGGCCGCTGCATGCCTGCGAACCTCAACGCGCCTGCGCTTGCACAGAGCCGCCGCTACTTCGGGATCACCACGCCACAGATCGATTACGCCGCCATCCACGCGCGCTCGACTGAACATCTGGGAGGCAGCGGCATCTTGGTAGATGAGTTTGCCCGACGCTGCGAGAACCTGATGCATGCGTTGCGTGCAGATTCGCGGACGCATGGCATCTCTAAAGGCGTGGCCGTGCCGTTCCTGTTACCCCGGGCCGAACATGCAGACTACGGCGAGGCATTGAGTCAGCGCTACATCCCGGCAGTGGCGCACGCTTTTGCTCAGGCGTTCCCGCAATACAGCTTTACCGACCACAACAAGAATGTGATGGCCGGCCAGCTTGGCATCGCCCCCGGTTCGCGCCACGAGCGTTTGCTGCAGGCCATGCAGCAGGGGCCGGTGGTGGGCTGTTATTTCCCTTGTTTGTCAGAGTATTCGCTGCCCGCCGCCCTAGAGCGGGTGCAAGCGTTGCCGGAACAGTTTCTGCTGGCGGGGGGCTATGACACCAGCGCTGCGCTGGTCGGCACCCCGGGTCTGCTGCAGCGCACAGACGGCTATCCGCCGCTGCTCTGGCTGGCTGCCGTGCAGGCGGAGAAGCCGCTGGTAGGCTATTACTACGAAGCCTATGGCTATAACCTCACTTTCAACCGTCGCCCGCATTTCGGGCAAGCCGCCGAATACTGGAACAGCGGCCTGACCGTGCTGGGTTGAACGATGCGTATCAGGCACTGGATCTTCGATTTCGACGGCACCCTGATCGATTCCGCTCCCGCTATCCTGGAGGCCTTTGCCGCCGCACTGGCTGAGACAGGCCTCAGCCCGCAAGTCGCACTGGATGACCGTCTGATCGGCCCGCCGCTGGCCGAGACACTGGCCCGCATCAGCGGCAGCGATGACCCGGCATTGATTCAGTTGCTGACCGAGCGTTTCAAGGCGCATTACGACCGCGACGGCGTGGCCAACACGCACGCTTATGCCGGTGTCGAGCAACTGCTGCAACGATTATCGGCAGACGGACTCGTGCTGCACATCGCCACGAATAAACGTTTCTCCGCCACACAGGCCATCCTCGATCACCTTGGATGGAAACACTATTTCAGCACGGTGTACGCGCTGGACATGGTGGCGCCACGCTTGCCCGGCAAAGCGGCTTTGCTGCAAAAGCAGCTCGCAGAACTGGCGCTGCCAGCGAATAGCGCCCGCTATATCGGCGACAAAACGGAAGATGGTGCGGCTGCCAGCGCGAACGGTCTGCGTTTCCATTACGCAGCTTGGGGCTACGGCGATCTCACTACGGACACGCTACCGACCGAATGGCATTGGCTTGCGCAGCCGCTTGATCTGCTGGCGGAGGAGCTGCCGTCATGAGCGACGTGCTGGCGCAAGACCTCGCGAACATCCTGCAACGTTCGCCCGCATTGTGGGAAATGCTGCGCGGTCGTTCGCTATTCCTCACCGGCGGCACCGGATTGTTCGGCCGCTGGCTACTGGAAGCGCTGTGCCATGCGAACCGTGAGCTCGACCTCGATCTGCACGTCACCGTACTGACGCGCGATGCCGAAGCCTTCACCCGGCAAGCCCCGCACCTGGCTTCAGATGTGATGCTCACTTTGCACAGCGGCGATGTGCGTGACTTTGAATTTCCGCAGGGATATTTCGACTATCTCATCCACGGTGCCACCACCTCAGCGAGCGAGACCTTTAACGGCGAAGATTCGCTGCGCAAGTTCGATACGCTGGTAGACGGCACGCGCCGCGTGCTCGACTTCGCAGTGCAATGCGAAGTCGAGCGTTTTTTGTTCCTCAGTTCAGGTGTGGCTTATGGCACCCAGCCGGCAGACATGTCGCACATCCCTGAAAGCTATCAGGGGGCACCGGACACCAGCGATGTTGATACCTCGCTGGGACAAGCCAAACGCGCTGCCGAGTACCTTTCCACTTACTATGCGCACAAGCATGGCTGGAACAACACCATCGCACGCTGCTTCTCATTTGCCGGGCCGTTCATGCCACTCGATCTTCATTATGCGATCGGCAACTTCATCCATCAGGCACTGCACGAGGAGGAGATCATGGTGAAGGGCGACGGCACGTCGCTCCGCAGTTACCTCTACCTTGGCGATCTGGTGACTTGGTTGTTGACCTTGCTGCTACAAGGCCGCAACGGACAAATATACAACGTCGGGTCTGATCAAGAGATCAGCATCGGAGAGCTGGCCCGTCTGGTCAGGGATATCGTGAGCTCCGGCAAGATCGTAAACATACTGGGACTGAAGAACCAGAACGTCGGCAACCCGATACGCAACCGTTATGTGCCGGACATCAACAAAGCACGCAAGGAGCTGGGACTGGATGGCTGGACCTGTCTGTCCGCGGCTATCCGCCGGACGGCCGCACACGCCGCCCCCCTCCCCCCATCCGCCTCTTCCGCCCGCTGACCATGCAAGAGCTCGTCGGCGTCACCTCGGTCCTGATCCCCCTGTATAACCATGAGCGGTTCATCGGTGAGACGCTGGACAGTCTGCTCGCCTCGGATTGCAGCAAGATCGAACTGATCATCTCCGATGACGCATCATCCGACCGCTCGGTGCAGGTTGCCAGCGACTGGCTAGCCCGTCACGGAAGCAAGTTCCGACGTACCAGCCTGTTCGCCGGAAAGTCCAACAGAGGGATCACGGCCAGCCTGAATACCATGATCGAGGCGGCAACGGGAGAGTTCATCACCCTGCTCGCTTCCGATGACATGTTGCCAGGCGATGCCGTCGATATGCAGCGGGATTATCTGCTCGCCCATACCGATGTCGATTTCCTGTTCGTTAACTGCACCATCATCGATATGGAGGGCCGTCCCATTAAACAGCGTGCAGCCGGTCCATTCATGTCGGGATTGTTGTCCCTGCGGCTGTTCGCCTTGCTGAACATGTTGTTCAACTGGAGCGTGATCTGGTCGCGACTGTTCGGACGCAGGAGGAAATTTCTCAAGTTCGGCCGGTATATCGAGGAACACTGCCTGGAAGATCGTTGGAGCGCATTGAAGATCATGAACTCCCGTCGCTTTGCCTATCTTGGGAGCATCGGCTATTTGTATCGTTACAGAGGGGCACAGGCCCATCCCGCGATAAGCAGTGATGCGGCAAGGCGCGATTTCCACGACACTGAGCGCCGCCTCCACGCGGAAGCCAGAGGGCTACTATACTTCCTGCTATGGATCCGGCGGCTGCCGTTCAGAACGAACCGGGGAAAATGGCCATGCCGCAATGTGAATTGACCCCGCGATGACCAGCACAGATTAATGCCATGAGTTCGATACAGCTCAGCGTCTCCCTGCAAACTTATAACCGCGGCAGCAGCGGCTATCTACGCGCCGCACTGGAAGCCATCCTTGCCCAGACCTATGGCGACTTCGAGTTGCTGGTCATCGACAACCACAGCACTGATGAGACACCAGAGATCGTCCTGTCCTGCAAAGATCCGCGTCTGACATACATGCGCCTGCCTCCCGGCGGGACCCCGGCAGATAGTATCCGGCGCGCATTTGGTGCAAGCAGGGGAAGATATCTGCTAACCACCCATGACGACGACATAATGGAGCCAACCATGATCGCCCGACAGATGCGCATCATGGAAGAGCATCCTGAACTGGGTTGCCTGGCCACAAATGTCAGCCTAATCGACGAGCGCGGCGACATCCTGCAGCAAAAACTCTACGAAATGAAGACCGACCGTTTCTTCGGGATCGGCGATTACATCCAAACCTACTTCGAAGAGAAACTATGGTTCCCCACCCCTACCCTGCTTTTCAACCGCGACATCAGTTCATCACGGAACAGCTCCTTCGCCTGCGAAGCAAGTCCGACCTACGCCCCCAGCGGCGACATCGCCGGCATGTTCAACATGAATATGCATGCGCAGGTAGCCATCCTTGCCGAACCGTTGTTACGTTATCGGCAACACGCTGCCCAGGAATCGCGCAATGTCGATCAGAGCGCCCCTCTCGTGGCGCTGGCAAAATACGCCGAAAGCCTGCTCGCAGCCCCCGATTCTGACCAACGGTTACGCGCGCTGGCACCGACCGTCCATGCTTTCTCGGCACGCTATCAGGCGCAGGATCATTTGTTCAAATCAGCAGGCGCGCCGCTTGATTCCGCGCTGATGAAATTGAAGACACACTGGGAACACGCCGTGAAGCCGGACAACCGTAGCGTTGATGCCGCGCTCCCGTTCGAGATACTGCTCGGCGAGACGGGAAAGGGATTGAGCATCCCCGACGATGCACTCGACCGCTTGATGCGAGCTCCCGCCACGGGCGGCAGCCAACTCGCCTATCGCCAATGGGCCAGCTTGCTCCATAGCGGAAGCTCGCTGTTCGCCGGCGCGAGGGGATTGAAACGTATTGCCATACTGGGCAGCATGCTGACGGCCTATCTGCTGGTATTGGCCGCTAAGCGATGCGGCATAGAAGTTGTGTATTGCCTGGACTCCAGTCCCGCACGGATCGGCAAGGATGTTTTCGGCATCCCCGTCGTATCCCACGAGTATCTGCTCGATCTGGGCGGACTGCTTGATGCGGTGATATTGAGCAGTGAGCGCGACCACGACGAGGGTCTACGCAAGATCCTGTCGCCCGCCCAAGAGCGTCGGTCATTTCAGATTTACTCGTGGAAGGAGCTGGCTGCCGCGGGCTTCCGACAAGACGCCTCTCTTCCGTCCGGCAATACCATCCCAATGCAACCTTAAATATCAATCATGAACGCGCACATCGCTACCGATAGCCAAGCTGCAAAACCCTCGCTCCTTTCCATCGTCATCCACGATTATGATCACGATGCGCTCGCGCACTGCCTCGAAGCTATCTTCTGCCAAAACCGGATCGGGGGTTTTGAAGTCATCATCTGCGATAACGCCACCTCTGATGGCTCATGGGAGATAGCCAATGCATGGATGGCAAGACATCCGGATCGCATCACGCTGAACCGCAACCAGCTCCCCATGAACGCGGCCGGAAATTCCGACAAGTCGATACAGATGGCGGGAGGAAAATATTACGTCGTGCTGACCAGAGACAGGAAGTTCGATGCGACCTATATCCAAAGCGTCATTCCCAGACTTGAGGCGGATCCGTTGCTGATCCACGCCTATATTGGCAAGGTGAAGGATCACCGCCCCCTAGGAAACTGGAACGGGAAGCCGTCGCCGGAATTGAAACGCACCGACAACCCGCTGGTGAGCATCAATGTCCACAACTACAACTACGGAGCTTACCTGCGGCAGTGTCTCGACAGCATCGCTGCACAGACCTACGGCAACATCGAGATATGTTTTTCAGACAATGCGTCCTCGGACGAATCCTGGCAGATCGCGCTGGAGTTCTCCCGCCACTATCCGCACAGGATGAGCATGACGCGCAACCGCAAGAACCTAGGCGCGTCGCGAAACCTGATCAATTGCCTGATCCACAATCAGGGCAAATATATGCTTATGCTATGCAGCGACGATGCGATGCAGCCTGACTTCGTCGAACGCTGCGTGACGCTGCTCGAGCGTCACCCAGATGCCGCATTTGCCATGGTTCACCGCAGCATCATCGATGAGGCGGGGTGCGTTACCGAAGAGCCTCCGTTCTATGACCGGACCTGCCTCATCCCCGGCGAAGAGCAAGCCGCCGTCTATATGATGGCCGCCGTAAATCCGAGCATCTCCCAGATACTCTACAACCGCGAAAGGACGCAGGTAAAAGATCTAGCTGCCGGCTTCAATACCCGCTGGTTCGGCGCCCGCGTGCTGGACTTCACCCTTTGCCTCGACCACCCTGTGGTCTACATCAAAGAGCCGCTGTTGCTGAATCGCGTACACGGCGGCAGCGACGGTGCCGCCATCGATGCCAACCTGATGCAATGCACCGGACAATATGTATTGCTGCACCAGCTCGCGGAGATTGCCGGCGCGCACGGTCTGACCAAGGCTGCCGGCAGGCTGGGAGAAGCTACGGAGAAAGTCGGCAGACTCTGCCTACGTTACTGTGCGCGCTTCCTGCTGCAAAACGAAGAAGCCACGGCGCTGCGCTATCTGCATCTTGGCCAAGCCATCTTTCCCGGTATCGTCACCGACGATACCTTCCGGATGTTGCACGACTACTGGTATCCGACCACGCAAGGAAAAACTAGGCCGAAAATCCTGGCCGCGCTTACAAACCAGGCCAATCTGGCCTTGCGCAGCGTTTCATACTCGGCGCCGCCGAGCAGCATAGAGTGCCGAGCAATTTGACCCAGTCTTAATCCATCGATCAGGAACGCTGCATGAACTATTTACTGGTACTACCCAAGGATTCGGCCAAATCATCCGGCGGATATAACGTTTTCCCGGTCGGCATCGCCTACGTTTCAGCCTACCTCAAATCCAAAGGCCACAGCGTTTTCACCGCCAATCTGGAGTTTTTCAAAGAATCCACACACGACGCCTTGCGGCATCTGATTGAGACCCACGCTATCGACGTGCTTGGCACTTCCGGCTTGAGCCGGGATTACATGATGCTGAAAGCGCTGATCGATACTGCGCGCTCGATCAAGCCCGAGCTTCGTATTGTCCTTGGCGGTGGCATCATCAGCGGCGACCCGATGCCGGCGATGATCGCCCTGAAAGCCGATATCGGCGTGATTGGACAGGGCGAGATTACCATGCATGAATTGGCCACTGCGCTCGACAACAACCTCTCCTATGAGGAGATTCCCGGGCTGATCTTCAAATCGGGCGTGCGCTACATCACCACCAGCCCCAGACAGGAGGTCAAGAATCTCGATGACCTGCCGTTCCCGGATTACGACGGGTTCTCGTTCCCCAAGTACATGCGGCAAATCAACTATGATGCGGCCTACATCATCGCCAGCAGATCCTGTCCACTGAAATGCACCTTCTGCTTCCATCCGTCCGGAGATAAATACCGCAAACGTTCGCTCGACAATATCTTTCAGGAAATCGACTACCTCGTCGACACATACCATCCAAAAGCCCTGATTGTCAGCGATGAGTTGTTCGCGCCCAAAAGAGATCGTGTGATTGAGTTCTGCAAGCGCATCGCCAAATACAAGATTAGTTGGTCGGTGCAACTTCGGGTGTGCGATGTCGATGAAGAGATGCTGAACATCATGCGCGACTCGGGCTGCGTCACCATCAGCTACGGCATCGAGAGCGCCGACGACAGGATATTGTTCAGCATGGCCAAGAAGATCACGCGCGCGCAAATCGATCGTGCACTGGAGTTGACCTATGCGGCAGGCATCGACATTCAGGGTGGGCTGATATTCGGCGATGCAGCAGAAACGATGGAAACGGTGAACAACTCGTTGAAGTGGTACGACGAGAACATCCATTACGGTCTGGAACTAAACATGATTAACATATTCCCGGGCACCGGGCTGTACAACAATGCCATCACCCGCGGCATCCTCAAGGATCGCGTCAAATTCCTGACCGACGGCTGCCCGCTCATAAACGTTTCCAATCTGTCAGATCAGGAATACAGAGACCTCTCTTCCAATCTGTATGAAAGAAACATGCGGGCAAAATACGAGCCGCATGCGATGGAAATCAACAACATCCAGGATGACGGCAACTGCACGATCAGCATGATCTGCAACCGGTGCGGGCATGTCTCATCCGTCAAAACGGACAACATGCACATCCATCGCACGACCTGCCGGAAATGCAAACAACGTTATTATCTTGATCCGTTCAAAAAAATTGCACACCGGCAGTTGCCCGACAATGACTTTGAGCAATACGAGCGTGTGATCTTGTGGGGAGCCGGCGAACTATGCATCAAGCTGCTTGATCAATATCCCGCTTTTCAAAACGAGAAATTCATCGTCGTTGACAGCTCGAAGTCCCGACAGGGATATTCGGTCTGCGGCAAGCAAATATTCCCGCCCTCTTATATCTCGGAGCACAACGTCGGCACGGCGATCCTCACCGTCGTCCGCAGAAAAGAAGAAATCTTGCGCCAGCTTGCGGCATTCCCCGGCATCACCAGCATCTATTTGCCGCAGACAGCAAAGATCGATGACACCCACGCCGAGTTCTATTTGGGCAGGATATGAAATCACTCCGTGAAAGGCAGACATGACACGCAGCTTCTACACCTCCGACCATGCGCCCTACTACATATGTGCCTTGGACTATATCCAGCAGTCGGCGGGCATTCGCGCACTGCACTATCTTTGCCACGCACTCAACGAGAGCGGTCTGGAGGCCTATGTAACTTGCGAGGGCACTTCCCCGCAACTCCGAACCCCAGAGCTGAGCGAAAATGCGCTGCACCATCACCATATTTCCTGCAGAAAGCCGATCGTAGTTTACCCGGAGATCATCTCAGGAGACCCACTCGCCGCCGGCGGTGTAGTAGCGCGCTGGCTACTGAATCGGCCCGGACACATCGCTGGAGACACGAGCTTCCCGCCGCAGGAGATGATCTTCGCATATGACCCAAGCTATCTCCCGTCAGGCATGACGGGAGATATATTGCACATCCCGACTTGTGATCTCTCGATATTCAACAATGACGACAATCACCACGATGATTCCCGCGAATTCGTATGCTTTTACGCACATAAATATCTGAGCAAAGGCGGCGTAGTTGATGAGCATCTGGCCGATGCAGTCAGTCTGTGCAAGGATCAACAACTGACACACCACGAAATCGCGGCATTGCTGCGATGCGCAAAAGTACTCTACGTATACGAGCCAACTGCACTAGTTACCGAAGCACTGTTATGCGGGTGTCCCGTATCGATCATTGTGACGGATTACTGGAAGGAAAACACTTCCAACTATTCCTATCCTCCAGACTGGGGGGTAACGATGGATGGCACGCCGAAATCGCTCGCCATGGCAAAATCAAATGTAGGAAAATTTAGAAGTATCTACGAGGAGACCGTGTTGAAAGATGCATGGATCCATCTCGACCGTTTCATTGAGGCGACCCAAGCAGCGGCAAAAAAGCAAAGCACACGTAAGTGAATTTCAATCATGTGATACCGGCGGCTAGCTTGCAATCCGCCTCTGCCACATATCTTCGGCGGCTCGCCCAAAGTGAAGAGCAAACCGCTTGCCGTCCATGATCGGCGACGATTCCACCTGCTGCCGTAATCCCTGACGAAGTTCGGCAAGGCCAGACAGGTTCGATGCATGCACCACCGCGCTCGCCACATATTCATCAGGTGTGCAGGCTATCCAATCGGGCAATCCCGCATTACTCAGGAAACCCGTCCCCTGCCTGAACAGGAACGAGTTTCCGCTCAGGTTCAACACCGGCACACCCATCCACAGGCTTTCGACCGTCGTCGTCCCGCCCGGATAGGGGAAAGGATCGAGCGAGATGTCCACGTGGTGGTAAGCCTCGAAATACTTCGCACGCGACTCCGCACCTTCCAGTATCAATTTTTCTGGGGTAATGCCATGTGCGGCAAAGCGTGCAACAGTCTGCTCACGAACAGCCTCATCAGACAGCTGTTTCGATTTCAGGAATAGGCGGCTTCCTGCAACCTCTTTGAGGATGCGCGACCACAGTGCGACCACGTCGTCGTTCATCTTTGCGAGGTTGTTGAAACAACCGAATGTGACGAAGCCATTCGTCAGCGCGGGCAGCGGTGACACGTCAATCTCGATATCCGGCCGACTGAAGCACAAGCGAGTCTCCGGCAGTCGCCAGATCCTTTCGGTGAAATAGCGTTCCTGTGACTCCAGCAAGGTCACGGGGTCGGCAATGAGGTAGTCCATCTCCGCCACGCCGGTCGTCGCAAAATATCCCAGCCAGGCCAGCTGTACCGGTGCAGGCTTGTACGCGAACATAGGCAGACGGTTATAGCGCGAGTGGCCAGAGAGGTCGATCAGGATATGCACACCGTCGCCGTGTATGCGTTTGGCAGCAGCCTCATCATCCAGCCCGTACAGCGGCTGCCATTTTGCAAAATACGATTCGAGGCGCAGGGTCATCTCATCCGTCCACGGATCGGTCGGATAGGCATACAGCTCGAACGCTTCTCGGTCGATGTGGCGCAACAGATTTTCCAGAAAGTAGCCGACCGGATGATTGCGAAAATCGCCGGAGACGAAACCGATACGCAGCCGTTCGGCTTGTTTATTGCACGACCATTTGCTGTAACGATGCCTGACGTGCGCTGCAACGTTCGCGCCGTAACGCTGCGCTTCTTCGAATGCGTCCTGCTGCGATACCTTGGGGTCGTAATTGAGCAGGAACAGCAGGTTACTGTGCGCCTTGAAGTAATCAGGCTTGAGTTCAAGCGCCTTACGGTAACTGGCGGCAGCGGCTTCCAGCCCGCCCATGTCCTGCAACAGGATGCCGAGGTTGTTGTGCACTTCAGCCATTGACGGATTCAATTCCAGTGCGCGCCGATAACAGGCCTCCGCTTCCCGCAGCCTACCCTGTTCCTTGAGTGCATTGCCGAGATTGCTGTATGCCTCGACATGGTCGGGCTTAAGTTCCAGCGTGCGGCGCAGCATCGCTTCTGCCTCGCCCGGTCTGCCCAAGTCTTGCAGCGCGATGCCCAGATTGCAACAGGCTTGCAGGTATACCGGGCGCAATGCCAATGCGCGCCGATAGCTTTGCACTGCCCCTTCCAAACGCCCCATGGCACGCAAAGTATTACCTAGGTTGTAATGGGCATCCGCAAGATCGGGCGCAAGTCTCAACGCACGGCGGTGGCAGGACTCAGCTTCTTCCAGTCGCCCCATGTCTTGCAACAGTGTGCCCAGATTGCAATGCGCGTCGGCATAGTCTGGTTTAAGTTTCAGCGCACGCCGGTAGCTGGCCTCCGCCTCCTTCAATTGCCCCCCATCATGCAGCGCAACACCGAGATTGCTATGCACATCCGCTTCCTTGGGAGATAAGGCCGCAGCTTTCTGCATAGCAGCAATTGCCTCTTCGTTATTGCCCAGTCGCTTCAATGCCAGCCCCAGCACCTTCCAGCCGAATCCGTGCTTGGGGAAGCGTTCTGTCAATTCACGGGCACGCGATGCCGTGTCTGCGATCCGCCCCTGATTGAACAAGGCGACCAACTCGTCGAGTTGCGCTTGTGTCGGCGCTTTTTTTCCGGGCTTTAATAATTGCGCCGATTTACTACTTGCTGATAAGCGAGCTTCAAGTGCGTCGACCTCATCACCTTGCAAACCTTGCTGTTTTCCCATCTGCAAGACCTCACGTGCGGCATCTGTCTGCCCGGCCTGCGCCAATGCATCGATGTAACTCAGCCAGAATCGTGCGCGTTCAGGATCCGCTTCGAGTGCGGCAAGGAAATGTGGAATGGCGACTAGGGCCTGACCGTCCTGTAGCAGGATGACAGCCAGCTCGTGGTTGGCTTCGGGATGTTTGGGCTGGATGCTCAGAACGGCCTGATATAGTTCGGCTGCATCGGCCGCACGTCCGGAGCGATGCAGTTCAACGGCCTGCTGCAGAGTTTGTTCTACCAACGCTTGCGCAGGATCAGTTGTCATCCGTCACGCTGTCGTTCGAGGTGTGTTCGCGCACACCGATCCAACTCGCCACCACCATACCCGCCTCGTAGAGCAGCCATAGCGGGATCGCCAGCATGAATTGCGAGACGACATCCGGCGGCGTGACGATCGCAGCCACCACGAATGCGCCGACGATGACATAGGAACGCATCTCGCGCAGCTTTTCCACTGTCACCATGCCCATGCGCACCATTACCACGACTGCGATCGGCACCTCGAAGGTGATGCCGAAAGCGAGGAACATGCCCATCACGAAGCTCAGATATTTGTCGATGTCGGTCATCACCGCCACACCGACCGGTGCGGCCGCCGTGACGAAACCGAACACCACCGGGAACACCGCGAAATAGGCGAATGCCATGCCGCACAAGAACAGCAGCGTGCTGGCCATGATGAGCGGCAGCATCAGCTTCTTCTCGTGCGCATACAGACCCGGCGCAACGAATCGCCATATCTGATACAGGACAAAGGGTAGCGCGATCACGAAGGCCGCCATCATCGCCACCTTGAGCGGCACGAAGAACGGCGTGGTGACATCGGTGGCGATCATCTGCCCACCTTGCGGCAACTTGGCCAGCATGGGCTGCGCCAGCAAGGCATACAGATCGGCCGCCCACGGGAACAGACAGATGAACACCAGCAACCAGGCCAGGAAACTGTTCAGCAAGCGCGAGCGCAACTCGACCAAGTGCGCGATCAGTGTTTCGCTTTTGCTCATTTAGGTGCTTCGTCGGGTGTGGCAGGAGGTGTCGCCGACGCTTCGACCGTCGGCTTCTTGTATTGCGCTTGCAGGATGCTCTGCTCCAGAGACAGTCCGTTCGCCTGCATGGCTTGCTCGGCTTCAGCGACATGCTTCTCGATATCGTGCTGCAGCTTGGTCGCCTCTTCTACTGCCATGTCATGCGCGATGTCTTGCTTGACCTTGTTCACATAGCGCTGCGTCCGGCCCCACCATTCGCCGGCCTTGCGCGCCAAACCGGGCAATCGTTCGGGGCCGATGACGATCAGCGCCACCAGCGCCACCACCATCAGCTCCGAGAAGGCGATGTCGAACATCGCCTTACTTCTCCTTCGCTTCGCCTTCGATGGTGCGGGAGTCTTGCGACTTGCCCGCTCCCTCGCCGTCCTTCATGCCTTCCTTGAAACCTTTGACCGCGCCGCCGAGATCGCTCCCCATGTTGCGCAGTTTCTTGGTGCCGAAGATCAGCACCACGACCAGCAACACGATCAACCAATGCCAGATACTGAATGAACCCATGATGCGCTCCTGATAGATTAGCTACGTTTGACCATAGGCGGGATGTTGCCGCCGCCGATGACATGCACATGCAAGTGAAACACTTCCTGGCCGCCGCCCTTGCCGCTGTTGATGACAGTGCGGAAACCATTGTCCAGACCTTGCTCCTTCGCAAGCTTCGGTGCCAGCAGCAGCATCTTGCCCAACAATGCTGCATGCGATGCATCCGCCTCCAGTAGCGACACCACATGCAGCTTTGGCACCAGCATAAAATGCACCGGCGCTACCGGATTGATGTCGTGGAACGCCAGCACTTCATCGTCCTCGTACACCTTGCGGCAAGGTATCTCGCCGCGGGCTATCTTGCAGAAGAGACAGTTGTCGCTCATTTGCGGCTCGCTTTCTCTGCAATACCGGACACGCCTTCGCGACGCGCAAGTTCCTGCAACACCTGTTCGACGCTCAAACCCTTGTGGGCCAGCAGCACCATGCTGTGGAACCACAGATCGGCCACTTCATAGAGCAGATGTTGCTTGTCGCCATCCTTGGCTGCCAGCAACACCTCGCCCGCCTCCTCGATCACCTTCTTCAGGATCGCATCGTCACCCTTGCTGTACAGCTTGGCGACGTAGGACGAATCGGCCGCAGCACCTTTGCGCGCTTCCAGCGTCTCGGTCAGTCGTTGCAGGATATCGTTCATTTCTTGTATATCTCGTCCGGGTTCTTCAGCACGGCGTCGGTGGCCTTCCACTCGCCGTTCTCCAGCTTGCTGTAAAAGCAACTCTCGCGGCCGGTATGGCAGGCGATGCCGCCTGCCTGCTCGATCTGCATCAGGATCACATCGCCGTCGCAATCGAGACGTATCTCTTTCACCTTCTGCACATGGCCGGATTCTTCACCCTTGTGCCACAGTTTCTTGCGCGAGCGCGACCAGTATATCGCCTCGCCGGTTTCCTCCGTGCGCTTGAGCGCCTCGCGATCCATCCAAGCCACCATCAGCACGCGGCCGGTCACCGAATCCTGCGCGATGGCGGGGACGAGGCCGTCGTCCGACCAGTTCACCTTGTTCAGCCAAGTTTCATTGTTCACAGCCGCACCTCGATGCCTTGTTGCGCCATGTGCTGCTTGGCCTGTTGTACCGTGTATTCGCCAAAGTGGAAGATGCTGGCCGCCAGCACCGCATCGGCGCCGCCCAGCGTCACGCCGTCGGCGAGGTGTTGCAGGTTGCCCACGCCGCCGCTGGCGATCACCGGTATCTCCAGTGCATCGGTCACCGCACGGGTCAGCGCCAAGTCGAAACCTTTCTTCTGCCCGTCCTGATCCATGCTGGTCAGCAGGATCTCGCCCGCGCCCAGTGTCTGCATCTTCTGCGCCCATTCCACCGCATCCAGCCCGGTGGCCTTGCGGCCGCCGTGCGTGAACACCTCCCACTTGCCCGGCGCGACCTGCTTGGCGTCGATGGCGACCACGATGCATTGCGAACCATAGCGACCCGCCGCATCGGCGACCAGTTGCGGATTAACCACTGCTGAAGTGTTGATGCTGACCTTGTCCGCTCCCGCGTTGAGCAGGTTGCGCACATCCTGCACCTCGCGCACGCCACCGCCCACTGTCAGCGGAATGAACACCTGCTCGGCAACTTTCTCGATGATATGGAAGATGATGCTGCGGTCATCGGAACTAGCGGTGATATCGAGGAAGGTGAGTTCATCCGCACCCTGCTCGTCGTAGCGCTTGGCGATCTCGACCGGATCGCCGGCATCGCGCAGTTCAACGAAACTGACACCCTTGACCACGCGACCGGCAGTCACGTCCATGCAGGGGATGATGCGTTTGGCGAGCATCAGATCTTGGGGGCCAGTTCGTCCGCCAAAGCCTGTGCGGCACGGAAGTCCAGCGTGCCTTCGTAGATGGCACGACCGGTGATGGCTCCGGTGATGCCTTCGCCGCGTACGGCGCACAGCTTGCGCACATCGTCCAGATTGGTGATGCCGCCGCTGGCGATGACCGGCACGTGCAAGGGTTGCGCCAGTTCCACGGTGGCTTCGATGTTCACGCCGTTCATCATGCCGTCGCGACCGATGTCGGTATAGATGATGGCTTCCACACCATAGTCTTCGAAACGCTTGGCCAGATCGGCCACATCGTGACCGGTCAGCTTGGACCAGCCGTCCACCGCGACCTTGCCGCCCTTGGCATCCAGACCGACCATGATGTGGCCGGGGAAGGCATCGCATGCCTCGTGCAGGAAACCGGGGACTTTGACGGCCGCCGTACCAATGATGACGTAACTCAAGCCCAGATCGAGATAACGCTCAATGGTCTCCAGATCGCGGATACCGCCGCCCAGCTGCACCGGAATGTCACTGCCCACGGCTTCGACGATGCTGCGTACCGCCGCTTCGTTCTTGGGTTTGCCGGCAAAGGCGCCGTTCAGGTCGACCAGATGCAGACGGCGCGCGCCCTGCTCCAGCCAGTGTCTGGCCATCGCGGTCGGGTCATCGGAGAACACGGTCGCGCCCTCCATCTCGCCTTGGCGCAGGCGCACACATTGGCCGTCTTTCAGGTCGATTGCGGGGATGATCAGTGTTGAAATATCCATGGCTTTAATATCGTGGTTAAACGGGATTCCAGTTGACGAAATTTTCCAGCAGTTTCAATCCGGCAGCCGCACTCTTCTCGGGGTGGAACTGCACGGCGAACAAGTTACCACGCGACACGGCGCAGACAAAGGGCTGCGGATAGTCACTTGTACCCTGCACGATGTCCGTGTCGCGCGGTTGCACGTAGTAGCTATGTACATAATAGAAGCGCGCATCCTGCGCGATGCCTGCCCACAGCGGGTGATCGGCATGATGCACGCCGTTCCAGCCCATGTGCGGCACCTTGAGCTTGTTGCCCTGCGCATCCCTGAGCTCATGCGCGAATCGCACCACCTCGCCCTGCAACACGCCCAGTCCCGGGATGTCACCTTCGGCGCTGTGCTCGAACAACATCTGCAGGCCGATGCAGATACCCAGGAACGGTTTGTTCTGCGCCGCATCCAGCACCGCCTGGCGCAGGCCGCGCGCATCGAGTTCCCGCATGCAGTCGGGCATCGCGCCCTGGCCGGGGAATATCACCCGCTTGGCTGCAGCGATCACGTTCGCATCGTCGGTGACTTGCACAGACGCGGACGGGGCGACCTTGCGCACGGCCTGATACACCGAACGCAGGTTGCCCATGCCGTAATCAACGATGGCGATATCGACCATGATGCTTATAGCGTGCCCTTGGTGGAGGGCATCACACCGGCCATGCGCGGATCTTGCTCCAGCGCCACGCGCATGGCGCGGCCGAAGGCTTTGAAGATGGTCTCGGCCTGATGGTGCGCGTTCTCGCCTGCCAGATTATCGATGTGCAACGTCACCAGCGCGTGGTTGACGAAGCCCTGGAAGAACTCACGGATCAGATCGACCTCGAACTCGCCGACGTTGGAACGCACGAACTCGGCATTGAACACCAGTCCGGGACGGCCGGAGATGTCCAGCACCACGCGCGACAAGGCTTCATCCAGCGGCACATAGGCATGACCGTAGCGACGCAGGCCTTTCTTGTCGCCGATGGCTTGCGTGAAGGCTTGCCCCAGCGTGATGCCGATGTCTTCCACCGTGTGATGCGCATCGATATGCAGATCGCCCTTGGCCTTGATGACGAGATCGAGCAGACCGTGACGTGCGATCTGGTCCAGCATGTGCTCCAAGAACGGCAGGCCGGTATCCAGCTTGACCTTGCCGGTTCCGTCGAGGTTCAACTCGACCGCGATCTGCGTCTCGAGGGTGTTGCGGGTGACTTGTGCGCTACGCATGATTTGCCCTATGCGAGTTGGTTAATGGAATCCTGTAGTGCGGCGTAAAACTTCTTATTCTCTTCGGGCGAACCTACTGTGACGCGCAGACAGTCGGCCAATGCCGGATGCCCGCCGTTCAGATTCTTGATCAATACCCCGCGCTGTTTCAGGCCTTCGAACACCTGCGTAGCTTTTGCCACACGGAACAGGATGAAGTTCGCCTCGCTGGGATACGCCTGTACGCCTGCCATCGCATGCAAGGCCGCCATCATCTTCGTGCGTTCCGACCTGATGCTCTCCGCTTGGGCCAGCAACACATCATGGTGCGCCAGCAAGGTGCTCGCCACCAGCTGCGGCAGGACGCCCACATTATACGGCAAGCGCAGCTTGTCCAATTGTTCCAGCCACGTTTTATCACCGGCGATGAAGCCCAGACGCAAACCGGCCATGCCGAGTTTGGAGTAAGTGCGCATCACCAGCAGGTTGTCATACTTACCCAACTGCGGGATGAAGCTGTCGCTGGCGAAGGCATAGTAAGCCTCGTCCACTACCACCAGACCGGGGGTGGCCTCGATGATGCGACGCACGGCATCGGCATCGAACAGATTGCCCGTGGGATTGTTGGGATAGGCGAGGAACACCAGTGCGGGACGTTCACGTTCTATCGCCGCCAGGGTCGCATCCAGATCAAGCGAGAAATCCCCAGCCAGCGGCACGCCCACATAGCGCATACCGACGAAGGTGGCGATCATCTTGTACATGACGAAAGAGGGCTCGACACTCAGCAAGACCGCACCCGGTTGCGCCACGGCCATCGCCAGCAACTGGATGATCTCATCAGAGCCGTTACCCAGCAGCACATCCATGCCTTCCGGCAGCTGCGTCACGTCGCGGATGTCTTCTTTGAGTCGCTGCGCACCGGCATCGGGATAACGGTTGATCGCGGCATCCGCCACGCGGCGTGCGATCTCGTCGCGCAAGACCTGCGGCAAGGAATGGGGATTCTCCATCGCATCCAGCTTGATCATGTCGGCAGACGGCGGGACATGATAGGCGTGCAAGGCCTGTATCTCTTTGCGGATCAGTTGTTGCGGGGTCACGGCAGGGCTGGCGGCAGACATTAAAAGCAGCGTTGGATATCGAGCGGCGATTCTACCGCAATCACGCCACCCGAAAAACACCATATTGCCCGATAGCTGGACGGGAATCGCCCAATACAGACAAGCGCAAAGCGATTGCCCAAACCTGTCAGCGTGTAGTACCCTCAACCCGCTGGCCTGATGGCAATCTCAGCATACGGCCATGAACAGCGAGCGACACATTTTCGGCGCACCGCACCAACAATCAACACCGACTTGAAGAGAGCCACACAGACTGTGCCAGACATCTCAAACAAGCCTTTGCGCCTCGATAATTTCATCGCCAACCTGCCCTGCATGGCATTTCAGCTTGTGCGGAACAAAAAGGGCGAAATCTATTTCTCCTACATAGGAGAAGGCAGTCAGGCCTTGCTGGGCCTGACCCAGCAACAGCTGCAAGCCGATATCGACAGCTTCCTAAGCCTGATACACCCCGAAGATCGTAGCGTGTTCCAAGACAGCATGGTGCGATCCGCGACCGGCTCGGGATTCTGGAGCTGGGAGGGTCGCGTCACACTGGCAGACGGCGAGTTGAAATGGCTGGCGCTGGGTTCCACCCCTCAAACCAATGCAGACGGTGATGTCGAGTGGGAAGGCTTAATCGTCAACATCACCAAGACCAAGCTGGACGAACTCGAACTGTTGCGCTCGCAAGAGCAACTGCGCGAATTCTCATCCCACATTCAGGACGCCAAAGAACAGGAACGCCTGCGCATTGCGCGCGAGGTTCACGACGAGATCGGCGGCCTGCTCACAGCCATCAAGATGGATCTGGCCTGGATCAAGGAACGCTTACCCAAAAGCAAGCAGATGCTGACAGATAAGACGACCACCATCGAGAATATGGTGGACAAAGCGATGACGTCTGCACGCAATCTGGCACACAGCCTACGGCCCGGTTACCTGGATAGTTTTGGCATCGTGGCAGCGATCGAGATGGAAGCGGACGAGTTCTCGCAGCGCACCAGCATCAAGGTACTGCTTGACCACAATGAAGACGAAATGGAGCTGGACCTACATCCAGATGTCTCCATCGCCATGTTCCGCATCTTCCAGGAATCGCTCACCAACATCATGAAGCACTCACAAGCCAGCGAAGTGCAGGTGCTGATTCGCAACAGCCCTGAGCGCATAGACCTGACCATTCGCGATAATGGTCGCGGGTTCAGCCAAGAGGCGCGCGCCAAACCCAGATCTTTCGGCTTGCGCGGCATCCAAGAAAGAGTGGTTCACTTCGGCGGCGAGGTCAACATCTCCAGCGCTCCGGGCCAAGGTGTCACGGTGGCGGTCAGCATCCCCCACTTTCAGGATGGAGCCGCCGACGGCGTAGCGCTTGCCCGTTCCCAGAAATCCCTGTTCTAGATAATAGATACACGCAAACTATCAACACCATGCTCAAAATCCTGATCGCCGACGACCACGCACTGATACGCAAGGGCCTCAAGCAGATCCTTGACGACTCGCCCGACATGCGCGTCACCGGCGAGGCCGAGACCGGCATGCAGGCCATCCAGATGGCGCAAGAGAATGAGTACGACATGGTCCTGCTCGACATCAGCCTGCCCGACAAGAACGGCATCGATGTCCTCAAGCAGATCAAGGCCAATCGCCCGAACACCCCGGTGCTGATGCTCAGCATGCATGCCGAAGACCAGTATGCTGTGCGTTCGATGAAAGCCGGTGCCTCCGGCTACCTGAACAAACAAAGTGCCCCTGCACAACTGTTGACCGCCATCCGCAAGGTCGGAGAA
The DNA here is from genome assembly GCA_013791855.1 of Sideroxydans sp. Lineage (GTDB taxonomy): Bacteria > Pseudomonadota > Gammaproteobacteria > Burkholderiales > Gallionellaceae > Sideroxyarcus. The sequence continues at coordinate 95,434 of VMTA01000023.1, read as the reverse complement.
GGCAAGAAATACATCAGCAACGAGATGGCTGAGCAACTGGCGGAAGGTCTGTCGCAGGGCTACCAGGAGCTGACACACCAGACCCTGTCGAATCGGGAATATCAGACGTTGTGTCTGATGGCACAGGGCAAGAAGCTGAGCGAAATGGCCGAGATCATGTCGCTCAGCCCCAAGACCATCAGTGTCTACCGCATGCGCCTGCTGGAAAAGATGAAGCTCAAGACCAATGCCGAAGCCATCCATTATGCGATCAGCAACCACCTGATCGAGTGATCCCGGCCAATAGCGGGCAATATCCGGCGCTATTCAGCGAATCGTCGTCGCGCCGACAGCCGATAATGCCAAACATAGCGAAGCACCACATACGACATATAGATGAGCAAGCACAAGGAACCCGCAGAACTAGCCCGAGAGACCCTGAAGTTACTGGGTGAACGCGGTCTGGCGCCCACGCCTGAGCATTACGCGAGTGTGTTCCGGGAACTGGGCGGCGACAAAGAAGCAGCAAGCGCTTCTGCTGCACCCAACTGGTCGGCGCTGATCCGTGACTTGCTGCGTCAACTGGAGATGACGCACAAAGGCGTCACACTCACACGCAAGAAAGAAGGGCTGGAGGTCGTTCTCAATCGCTTCGCCAGCAAGCCCGACGTGATGTCTGAAAAGCTGAATGGCTTGATGCGCTCCTGGGGGAGCGGCTCAGCCGCGCCCGATCTGACTTCCACTGCAGCACCTGAAGCTGCTCCGGCCGAGCCGGCCGCCCCCCCCACACCGACCACCTCCCCCGCAAAATCTGCGGACAAGGCAGCCGGGCATGATCTGCTCAAGCAATTGCGCGAACTGCTTGCGCAGTCGCTGGAGAACTCCTTGCTCACCCACCCCGAATTGGGCGAAGAGATCAAGCGCCTGGTCGTGGTGGTGCGCAGCACCGACGACCCCGCCAAGATCAACGAGCTGGCCAAACAACTGCGCCAGTTCTGGCTCAAGCTGGAACTGCGCGGCGGCGACAAGGTGAAGATACAGGAGGGGCTGTTGCGCCTGCTGCGCCTGTTGGTGGAGAACGTCAGCGAACTGGTGGCCGACGATGAATGGATGCAGGGACAGGTCACCGCGCTGCAGACCATCATCTCGCAACCGATGGACAAGCACGCCATCGCCGATGCCGAGCGCAACCTGCGCGACGCCATCATCAAGCAGAGCAGCCTGAAGCAAAGCCTGACCGATGCCAAGACCACGCTCAAGAGCCTGATGACCACCTTCATCGACCGCTTGGGCAACCTCACCGAAAGCACCGGCGAATACCACCAGAAGATCGAAGGCTACAGCCAGAAGATCAGCAAGGCCGATAACCTTACCGTGCTGGGCCACATCCTTGATGACGTGATGCACGACACCCGTGTCATTCAGGCCAGTGCTTTGCGCTCACATGAAGAACTGCTGGACACCAAGAAAAAAGCCGATGAAGCCGAGGGACGCATCAAGGCACTGGAACAGGAACTGATGCAGGTAAGTGAACTGGTGCGAGAGGACCAGCTCACCGGCGCGCTGAACCGGCGTGGGCTGGACGAGACCCTGGACCGGGAACTGAAGCGTGCCGACCGCAACAAAACCCCGCTCTGTGTCGCCCTACTCGACATCGACAACTTCAAGAAGCTGAACGACTCCCTTGGCCATCAGGCAGGAGACCGTGCACTAACCCACCTCACCCAAGTCATCAAAGACACCCTTCGCCCAACCGATGCAGTAGGACGTTACGGCGGCGAGGAATTCGTCATCATCTTGCCGGATACGGATCTGCAGGCAGGTATCGAGGCCTTGCAACGCCTGCAACGGGATCTGACCAAGAAGTTCTTCTTGCACAATAATGAACGCATCCTGGTCACTTTCAGCGCCGGGGTCGCACTACGCGGCAAAGAAGAAGACCAAGAAGACCTGTTGGGACGTGCTGACAAGGCCATGTATCAGGCCAAACAGACTGGGAAGAACCGTGTAATCGCCGCCCCTGCGCTGAATATATGAAATTGTTCCTAAAGTTTTCCCCGAACCCTCCGATAACTGATTCAACGGCGGTTGCTAAGCATCACAAACAGCCAACCAAAGTAAGCGGCAAAACAGCCGCAAAAGTGAACCAAGTTAAGGAGAACTAAAATGGCACAAGTCATCAACACCAACGTCCCGGCCCTGTTCAGCGGATCAGCCCTGAACAAATCTAACCTGGCCCTGCAAACTGCCATGGCTCGCCTGTCTTCTGGCCAGCGCATCAACAGCGCTAAGGATGATGCCACCGGCATGGTGACCGCCTCCGGTTACGAAAGCACAATGCGCGGCGCAAATATCGCCATGCGTGAAGCCAGCGACGGTATTTCGACCGCCCAAACCAACGACGGCTACCATGCTCAGGTCTATGAAAACCTGCAACGTCTGCGTGAAATCGCGGTGCAATTGGGTGGTACAGCATCCGGTGCTGAAACCACTGCGCTAGTCGCGGAGAACACCCGTATCTTGGGCTTGGCGACTGCAACCGGCGCTGTGGTGGTTGACTCTGACGGCGGAACTGTTACAGGTTCGGGTACTGCGGCCTCTCTTACAGGCACCTTAACCGTTGCCGGCATCGATGCTGACATCACCAAAGTAACCACTGCTCGTGCTTCTTACGGTGGCGATATGGCGACCTTCCAGTCGGCCATCAACAACCTCGCGACGGAAGCCAATAATACGGCAGCTGCATACAGCCGAGTGATGGACACCGACTACGCTGTCGAAACCACCGCGATGACACGTAACATGATTCTGCAACAAGCGGGTACGGCGATGTTGGCCCAAGCGAATCAAGTTCCGAACAACGTTCTGAGCTTGCTGCGTTAACAGTAAGTACCTCCCCGGCCGCTGACGCGGTTGGGGAGATTTAAGCAAGGAGAGGCAAAATGCTCATCCAAAACATAAGTAATGCGGCACAAGTTGCGGCACCTGCAAGGCCCGCCGGCAACGGCGGGCCAGGCGGCGTTGCGGCCGAAGTCGCGCAAACACCGGCCCAGACTCCCTCGCCCGCCCAACTGCAAAGCGAAGTCAGCAAGATCAACTCCGCCCTGCAGCAGGCGAATAAGAATCTGGAACTGAGTATCAGCGTTGACAAGTCAACCAATAAACAAATCGTCAAGCTGACGGATAAAGACACGGGGGACACCCTGCTACAATATCCATCTGAAGCTATGCTGGCGATCGCGCAAGGGATTGACGAATTTCAGCGGGGTTTGTTGTTGAAGCAGCAAGCGTAATCCGGAGGGTTGAATCATGGCTATTTCCTCAGCAACATCGGGTTCGAGCATTGATGTAGATGCCATCGTCAGTGGACTGATGTCCATTGAGCGGCAGCCTATCGACAAGCTCAACTCCAAGGAAACTAGCTATCAGGCAAAGATCACCGCGCTGGGTAGCATCAAAAGCAAAGTGGCGAATTTGCAAACCGCCGCACAGGCACTGGGCAGCTCAAGTTCGAGCAGCCTGTCTGCGTTCAATGCGTCATCCTCCGACACGTCTGTCCTTTCCGCCGCAGCCAGCAGCACTGCCGTGGCGGGAACCTATTCTCTGGCAGTCACCAGCCTTGCCCAGTCGCAAAAGCTGGTGGCCGCCGGGCAAACTAGTAGCACCGCCGCCATCGGCAGCGGCACATCTACTGTAGTCACCTTTGATTTTGGCACCATCAGCGGCGGCACACTGACCAACGGTGTCTATACCGGTGCCAGCTTCACATCAGGCGGCACCACCGCCAACATCACCATAGATTCCAGCAACAATACACTGCAGGGCATCCGCGACGCGATCAATGCCGCCAACATGGGGGTGAGTGCTACCATCGTCAACGACGGTAGCGGCACACCATATCGCCTGGCCCTGTCTTCAAATGCAACAGGCGTAACTAACAGCATTAAAATTTCGACAGACGGGGCCGATGCCAGCATCGACAGCCTGTTGGCACACAACCCGGCCGGGACGCAAAAATTGACTGAGACAGTCAGCGCCCAGAATGCGGCGTTCAGCGTCAACGGCATTGCAGTCACCAAGACCAGCAACACCGTCACCGATGTCGTCGAAGGCGTCACCCTGACTTTAAACAAGGCAGCATCCAGTGCCACGTTGACGGTGGGACGCGATACCGCAGCTGTCAGCAAGTCGGTAACGGATTTCGTCACCGCTTACAACGAGTTGTACACCGCGATGAAGAATTCCTTCGCCTACAAATCGGGCTCTGCGCTTGCCGGTGATAGCACCTTGCGCACATTGCAAACTGAGATGCGCCAGATCATCGCCACCGCGACCGGCAGCGGCTCCCTGAACAATCTGTTTGAGATTGGCGTCAGTTCAAAGTCGGATGGCACGTTGAAAGTCGACAGCGAACAATTGAGTAGCGCGATGTCCGCCAATTTCAGTGATGTAGCCAGCCTGTTCAACTCAACCACCGGCTTTGCCACTCGCCTCGACCAATGGTCGACCTCCGCTTTGGCCCTTGACGGCACTTTCGCCAACCGCACTTCCAATCTCAACCAGACGCTGAAGTACATCGCGACCCAGCGCGACACACTGGAGACAAGAATGGCTAGCGTAGAAAAGAATTACCGCAGACAATTCAGCTCGCTGAACGTCGCGTTAGCAGGACTGAACATGACCAGCTCGTACCTGACCCAGCAACTGGGCAAACTATAACTTAGGGACGCAATCATGAACGCTATCACCGCCAGCAATGCCTATGCAAAAGTCGGAATCGAATCCGGCACCCTCGCTGCCGACCCGCACAAACTGATCGCCATGCTTTATCAGGGCGCACTATTGGCTATCGCCAATACCAAGAACGCCATGTTGCGCAAGGACATCCCCGCCAAAGGCGCGGCTGTCGCCAAAGCCCTGTTGATCATTGCAGAAGGCCTTCAGGCCAGCCTGGACAAAAATGCTGGCGGCCAACTGGCTCTAAATCTGGACGCACTATATTCGTACATGTGCTCGCGTTTAGTTCATGCCAACGCCAACAATGATCCGGAGGCGCTGGATGAGGTAGCGCGCCTACTGAATGAACTGAAAGGTGCTTGGGACAGTATCCGTCCGATGACGACGACTGCCCGACCGGCAGTAGCAGCCCAAGCTGCTCCACCTGCCAAAAAACAACCCTCGCTAGTCTATGGAAGAATGTGAATCATGAACATGATCGTTGAAGAATATCAGCAGCTGTCCGTCATCACCGGCCAAATGCGCGAAGCGGCGGATGCCGGCGAATGGGATCAGCTGGTCGCGCTGGAAAAGCGTTGCGCGCAACAGGTGGCTGAAATCAAACCGCATGATGTCGTGCCTTCTGACGAACAGTCGCGTCAACAAAAAGCAGCGCTGATCAGAAAAATGCTGGCGGATGACAAGGCGATTCGTGCGCGCACTGAACCTTGGATGCGCCAACTGGAAAAGATCATGCAAAGCACCCGTAGCGAACAGCGCCTGCAACAAGCCTATCGCTGAACCGAGCGCGGCAATGAGCTATGTTGCCTGCAGACTTACTTGCCGCCACCCTTTCCCGAATAGCGACTACTGATAAGCCGCTGATCACACCCTCTGCTGCCCAGCAGAATTCACAGAACACCCTCAAGCTGGCAGTCGGACAGCACGTCCAAGCCACTGTGCAAGCGAAAGTCGCCGCCGATGTATTCCAGGTCAAGGTTGCAAACCAGACCATGCAGATGCAACTTCCGGCGTTCGTCCGGCCGGGCGATCTGATCACCCTGCAAGTCGTCTCGTTACAACCCCGCCTCACCTTTTCCTTCGCCGCCTCGGTCAACCCGCTCTCCACTTCCGAACAACTCGGCTCGACCGCGCGCATGCTCTCGTCCTTGTCGCAACAGCCTATACGACAGGATTACGTCCCGCCGACACGCCGCGAGCCGTTATGGATAGGTGAGCGTGCTGCGCCGGACACCTCGCAACTTGCCAGTCGCTTGCACCAGAGCCTGAGCCACAGCGGTCTGTTCTATGAATCGCACCAGGCGCAATGGATTGCCGGCGCACGCACCACCCCGCAACTGATGCAGGAACCACAAAATCTGTTCCGCCCGCAGGGTGCCCAGTCTGCCGCGCAGCCCGCCACATCCCAAGCGGCCATGGCGACGCCGGCCTCCCTACCTGCCGGCACAGAATCAAGCACGCGCATGCCGACCATCCCGGAGCATTTACAACCGCTCGTTCAGCAACAGCTACAGGCTTTGGAGAACAAACAGGTGGTGTGGATGGGGCAGGCCTGGCAGGGGCAGGACATGCGCTGGGAAGTGCGCGAAGAGGATGCTCGATCCGGCAAGGAGGGCGAGGACGCCAAACAATGGGTGACAGAATTGCATCTCGACCTGCCCAAACTGGGCGGCGTGACCGCTCGCCTGAGCATGAACGGCAACGCAGTCAGCCTGAAGTTCGAAGTCGCCGACGAGCAGACCGCCCGCACGATGGGGGCCGCCACCGAGCAATTGGTCGCGTCGCTGACCGCCCACGGCGTACCCGTGTTGCAGACCCTCATCGAACGCACACCCGAGGTGTCGCGATGAACCAGCCCAACCGCCAATTGGCCGTCGCCCTCGCCTATCGCAGCGGCGACACCGCCCCGAAAGTCGTGGCCAGCGGGCGCGGCCTGATCGCACAGGCCATCATCGAACGCGCCAAGGAACACGGCGTGTTCGTGCATGAATCGGAAGAACTGGTGGCGATGCTGATGCAGGTCGAACTTGATCAGCACATCCCGCCAGTGCTTTATCTGGCGGTGGCCGAGCTGCTTGCCTGGCTATACCGACTGGAGCGGGGAGAAATCCCTGCTATTCCACCCACCGTAAAAGCATCCTAACCGTTAGAATCGCGCGGGTATTCACTCAGGATGGACCGCACCATGCGCAGCAAAGAGATTCCGCTCAAGATCGAAGTATTCGCCCAGGATGACGAGAACGATTTCATCCTGCGTGATCCGCGCGAGATCCTTTCCGTCCTGCGCGACATCGTGCAGCAACGCAATCGCGTGGCACTCTATTACAACGACGACAGCAGCATGGTGCTGACCCTGCTGCTGTCGGCCGACGAGACCGGCATCTGGGTGGACGCTTCGCCCAACCCGGTCGACAACCGCAATATCGAGCGCAGCAACCGCATCGTCTTCGTCAGCACCCACAACATGGCCAAAGTGCAATGGGTGTCCACCGAGACCACGCAGGGCCTGTACCAGAATTCTGCGGCGTTCTTCCTGCCGCTACCCAAGAAGTTGTTGCGCCTGCAGCGACGCGACTATTACCGTTTGCTCAATGCCGAGCCGAACGCCCTCAGATGCCTGATCAGGCCTTACGCCGCAAAAAAACACGTCCATCACGAAGTGACGGTGATGGACATCAGCATCGGCGGCGTGGCACTAGTCTGCGCCGAGGACGGCGTGGAATTGACGCCAGGTTCGACCTATCAGGATTGCCAGATCGACCTGCCGGATGTCGGCACTATCCGCACCGGAATCGAAGTAAAGAACGTGTTCGAAGTCACTGCGCGCAACGGCGAGATAAAGCGCCGCGCCGGATGCGTATTCGTGAATCCCGATGCCGAGACCCGCATGATGCTGCAACGCTATGTAGCGCTGGCACAACGGGAGCTGGCCAGCAGGAGAAGTTCCGAGGAATGAGCTCGGAATGCCGAGTGCCCGGAAGCCGGCACTCTGGACTGTGGTTACACCTGCATATTCATGATGTCGTTATAGGCCGCCACGAACTTGTTGCGCACCTGAACAGCAGTCTGGAACGAGATATTGGCTTTCTGCATGGCGATCATGGTGTCGGACAGGCTGACTTTGTCATCCCCCAGTATGAAAGCCTTCTGCAGTGACTCTGACTCTCGCTGCATCTGGTTCACACCATCCAGCGATGATTTCAGCACATTGGCGAAATCGACACCGCCGGCGGCGGTCGTGGATTTCGGGCCGGACAGGGCGTTACCCTGGGCAGCTGCTACCGCCGCCTGCATCTGGGATAACAGATTGTCTACATTGCTCACGTTCATGCTCATGGGGCACCTCCTTTAATCTCGCGCGGCTTGCGCGCATTGACCGATGGCGTCACAGTAACAGGGCAGGAATCGTGGCCTAAAGCCGAATAGCGCCGTAATTTCCCCGCTTTTCCAAAGACCATGCTTGCTCGACAGGCAGATAATCCGCATCGTAAAACGAGTGTAGGTGCGGGCAGACCGTCTGGTTTTAGCCGTGACTTACAAGTTGGAGCATGAACAGGGTGAACAGTATGGCTACTACGAACATCAACAATCCATCGATGGCGCAACTGCTGCTGGGTATCCCCAGCCAGCAGAAACTGGGACTGATGGTCGCTGTCGCGGCAACGGTCGCGATGCTGGCGGGACTATGGATGTGGGGACAGTCTGCGGACTACCGTGTGCTGTACGCCAACATGTCCGAGCGCGACGGCGGTGCCGTCATCGAATCCTTGCAGCAACAGAACATCCCTTACAAGTTCGCAGAAGGCGGCGGCGCGCTGATGGTGCCGTCCGACCGCGTACATGAAGTGCGCCTGAAGATGGCTGCACAGGGGCTGCCCAAAGGCGGAACGACCGGGTTCGAACTGATGGAGAACCAGAAGTTCGGCACCAGCCAGTTTCTGGAGCAGGTCAACTTCCAGCGCGCGCTGGAAGGCGAACTGGCACGCTCGGTGCAGTCCATGGCCTCCGTCGCCAATGCCCGCATCCACCTGGCCATCCCCAAGCCCAGCGTGTTCGTCAAAGACAAACAGAAACCGACCGCCTCCGTGGTGCTGGCGCTCTATGCCGGCCGCACGCTGGATGAGGGCCAGGTCAACGCCATCGTGCATCTGGTCTCCAGCAGCATCCCCAACATGCCTGCGCAGAACGTGACCGTGGTCGACCAGAGCGGCACCCTGCTCTCCGCCGCGCGCGATGGCAACCGACAGATACTGGATGCCTCGCAACTTAAATATGTGCGCCAGATCGAGCAGGATTATGTGCGGCGCATCGAGGACATCCTCAGCCCGATCACCGGCGTGCAGAACGTGCGCGCACAGGTCACCGCCAGCCTGGACTTCACCACGACCGAGCAGACCTCTGAACTGTTCAAGCCAAATCAGCCGCCGAATGCGGCCACCGTGCGCAGCATGCAAAGCACGGAAGCCCTCAACGGCGTAAAACCCGCTGGCGGCGTTCCCGGTGCCCTCACCAACCAGCCGCCGGTGCCGGCTACGGCACCGCTGGTAACGCCCGCCAATGCGGTCACCGCCGCGAACGGCCCTGCGGCGGACAACATGCAAAAGGCGCAGACCACCAACTATGAAGTAGATCGCACCATCCAGCATACCAAGCTGCCCACCGGCAACATCAAGCGCCTGTCGCTGGCGGTGGTGCTGAACAACCGCAGCGTGGCTGACAAGGACGGCAAGATCGTGTCCACACCGTATACCGAACAGGAAAAAGCCCAGATCGCCTCGCTCATCAAGGAAGCGGTCGGCTTCGAAGAACAGCGCGGCGACACGCTCAACCTGCTCAACAGCGCCTTCAACGACACGACCGAAGTCCTGCCCGATATCCCTATCTGGAAACAGACCGAGATCATCGAGCTGGCCAAGGACATTGTGAAATATCTGCTCATCATCGGCGGCGTGTTCTTCCTGCTGTTCGGCATCATCCGCCCGGCATTCAAGTCGGTGGCAGATTACACACCCGCCCCGGAGTACACGGGCGGCGGTGCAAGCGAAGAAGGGATAGCCATGGGGCATGGCCAGCCGGTGTCGGCAGCCCACGCCTATGAGAACAACCTGCAGATCGCCAAGCAGCTGGCCAAGGACGACCCCAAGATCGTCGCGACGGTGGTCAAGGAATGGGTGAATAAAGAATGAGTGACGAGGGCATAAACAAGAGCGCGATCCTGCTCATGACACTCGGCGCCGACGAGGCCGCCGAGGTGATGCGCTATCTTGAACCCAAGGAAGTGCAGAAGATCAGCTCCGCGATGGTCTCGCTCAAAAACCTGTCGCGCGAGCAGATCGCCAATGTGTTCGATGAATTCCATACCAGTGCCTCGGAAAAGACCACCATCGGCATGGACTCCAGCGACTATATCCGCAACATGCTGAACAAGGCCTTGGGTGACGACAAGGCGGCTGGTCTGCTCGACCGTATCCTTCATAACAGCGACACCAGCGGCATCGAGAGTCTGAAGTGGATGGATCCGGACTCGGTCGCCGATCTGGTCGCCAACGAACACCCGCAGATCATCGCCACCATCATGGTGCACCTGGAGCCCGACCAGGCTTCAGCAGTGCTGAACCAACTGACCGAACGAACCCGCAACGATGTGTTGCTGCGTATCGCCACCTTGGACAGTGTGCAACCGACTGCCCTGCACGAATTGAACGATGTGCTGACCAAGCTGCTGTCGGGCAATGCCATGCAGAAGAAGAGCATACGCGGCGGCATCAAGACCGCTGCCGAAATCCTCAACTATATCGGTAGCACACAGGAAGCCATCATCGAGTCTATACGCACGCATGATGCCGAGTTGGCACAAAAGGTCATGGACGAGATGTTCGTATTCGAGGACATACTGGAAGTCGACGATCGCGGTATCCAGCTGGTACTGCGCGAAGTCCAGTCCGAATCGCTGATCGTTGCCCTCAAGGGCGCCAGCGAAGAGATGCGCGAGAAGATATTCAAAAACATGTCGCAACGTGCTGCCGAGATGTTGCGCGAGGATCTGGAAGCCAAGGGGCCGGTCAAACTCAGCGAAGTGGAATCCGAGCAGAAGGAGATCCTCAAGGTCGTGCGTCGTCTGGCCGACGAAGGCCAGATAGTACTAGGCGGCAAGGGAGAGGACGCTTATGTCTGACATCGTCAGCAAAGGCGAAGACACACTCACGGCCTGGCAGCGCTGGGAGCTCCCGGCCTTCGAATCCGGCCGCAGCACCGTGCGTGCCAACCTGCCTACCGCCGTCGAGCTGGAGCAGATGCAAACGCAGGCACGCGACGAAGCATCACAGGCTGGCTACGCGGAAGGCCAGCAGCGCGGTTACGCCGACGGCCTGCAGCAAGCAGCTCAGGAGAACCAGCATCTGGTCGAACTCGCCAACATACTCACCCAGAAGATCGACGATATGGTGGTGCAGGAACTCACAGGGTTGGCGCTGGATGTCGCACGCCAGGTGATCCAGCAAGCGCTCAAAGTGCAGCCGGAACTTTTGCAAACGGCGGTGCGCGAGGCGATCGGCACCCTGCCGGTATTCAATCAATCCGCGCATGTGATCCTGAACCCTGCAGATGCCGCCATGCTGCGCGAGCGCATGGGTGACCAACTCGCGCACACCGGATGGAAGATACTGGAAGACGTGCGCATGGCGCGCGGCGATGCGCGACTGGAAACGGCCAACAGCCAGGTCGACGTCACACTGGCGGCGCGCTGGGAGCGCGTGGTCGCCGCCATGGGAAAAGATGCCCCCTGGTTGATCAAAACAGAAGAAAGCTGAACCATGCACGCCGCCCACCAACAACGCTGGCAAGATGCGCTGCATATCCATCGCGAGATGGCGCAGCAGAGCTCGCCTTTGCTGGTGAGCGGCCGCCTGACCAAAGTCACAGGACTGGTGATGGAAGCGGTCGGCCTGCGCATGGCGGTGGGCAGCACCTGCTGGATAGAACTGCCCAACAACCGCATCGAAGCGGAAGTGGTCGGCTTCGCCGGCGACAGGCTGTTCCTGATGCCGGAGAACGATGTGCACGGCCTGGTGCCCGGAGCACGCGTGACACCGGTTGAACATATCCGCGCGCCCTATAAAGTCGGTGAACAGGCACCGTTGCGCCGCCGCACCGCAGACCTGGCGCGCCATCTGCCTGTGGGTGACCACTTGCTCGGTCGCGTGCTGGATGGCGCGGGACGTCCGCTCGATCAATACGGTCCGCTGCAGGAAAGCGGCAGCGCCGCCCTGCAGAGCCGCCCCATCAATCCGCTAGAACGCGCGGCCATCGATGAAGCACTCGACGTGGGTGTACGCGCCATCAACAGTCTGCTCACCGTGGGACGCGGCCAGCGCATGGGCTTGTTCGCCGGTTCCGGCGTGGGCAAGAGCGTGCTGCTCGGCATGATGGCGCGCTACACCAGCGCCGACGTGATCGTGGTCGGGCTGATCGGCGAACGCGGCCGCGAAGTGAAGGAATTCATCACCGACATCCTCGGCAAGGAAGGTTTGAAACGCTCCGTGGTGGTCGCTGCCCCGGCCGACGTCAGCCCGCTGTTGCGCATGCAGGGTGCGGCCTATGCCACCACCATCGCCGAATACTTCCGCGACCAGGGCAAGAACGTGCTGCTGATCATGGACTCCCTCACCCGTTACGCCATGGCGCAACGCGAGATCGCGCTGGCCATCGGCGAACCGCCCGCGACCAAAGGCTATCCGCCCTCGGTGTTCGCCAAACTGCCGCAACTAGTGGAACGCGCCGGCAACGGCGCCGAAGGCGGCGGCTCCATCACCGCTTTCTACACCGTGCTGACCGAGGGCGACGACCAGCAGGACCCGATCGCGGACAGCGCGCGCGCCATCCTGGACGGCCACATCGTGCTGTCGCGCCGTCTGGCCGAAGCCGGACATTACCCGGCCATCGACATCGAAGCCTCGATCAGCCGCGCCATGAACCATCTGGTGAGCGACGAACAATTTGCGCAGGTGCAGCATTTCAAACGGCTGTACGCGCATTACCAGCGCAACCACGATCTGGTCAGTGTGGGCGCTTACGTAGCCGGTAGCGACCCGTTATTGGATGAGGCGATCGCCCTCTATCCGAAGATGGAAAGATTCCTCAAACAAGGCATGTACCAGGCAGAGGCGTATAGTTCATGTCAGGCGCAGTTCTCTACTTTGTTTGCTGCTAATCAATGAATATCGCCATGACCAAACCGTTCACATTGTCGCCGCTGGTAGATCTGGCACATCAGAAGAATGATGCGGCCACACGCAAACTGGGCAAGCTCAACCAGCAACAGCAGAATGCACAGGCCAAGATGGCCGCGCTGCAGCAATACCGCCGCGACTACGCGGCACAGTTCGAGGAAGCAGCCAAACAGGGTATGTCCCCGATGGACATGCAGAACTTCCAGCGCTTCATCGAGCGTCTGGATCAGGCCATCCAGCAACAGCAGGGCGAGATCGCGAAAGCCAGCTCTTCGGTGCAGACAGGCCGCCATGAATTGATGGATACCACACGCAAGATGAGATCTTTCGACACGCTGGCTCAACGCCATGCCGACAACGAGAAGAAGCTGGAAGCCAAAGCCGATCAGCGGCAACAGGACGAACAGAGCGGACGCTTCTCCGCCATGCATCGCGCTGACAAGCAAAACACGAATCAATGAAGGAGAGACGACATGAGCAGCCTGCCCATCCTTAGCAGCCAGACACCGAGCAACGGCAAGATCGATGCCGGAAAACCCGGCAACAACACGCCAAGCGCTGAAGACAGCGCCAATGGTTCCGCTCCGTTCGGCGAGTTGCTGGCAAAGCAGTTGAGCCCGCATGGCCGTGATATCAAGAACGCCATCGTGAAGAATAGTGCGCTTGCCGACAGCGACAAACTCGTTGTCGATCCAAGCTTATTGAGCAATCAAGCAGCCGCTGAAATACGCACTGACGGCGTAGCGCTCCCAGTTGATTTCCTAGCTAGCTTGTTGCCACAAGAGAAACGCGCAGCGTTAACCAGTTCAAAAGACACTCCCGTTGCCGCACGCGACACCGACGCGAGCGAAGAAATGGAATCACTTGATTCCGCTGCCCGTCGCATCGGGCCGACCATTGATGGTGAAGTAAAACCGGATGCGCGCCTCACCAATACCGTTTCCGACAAACAAGCTAACGGGCGAGATGATCGTGGGAGCAGTGAAATCAAGCAGGGCACAGCGTTCGCTGCATTACTACAGGCCGAGGATAAGGCCGGAATTCGCACAACCGCAGGAAAGGTCGACAGCGCCCTTCCTGTGCAGACGATGAATACCTCTGCGGGCGTGATCGGTATGCCGAACACCCTGACCGCGCCCGCTTCTCAGCCCACACAAGTCACAGTCGCTACACCAATGAATCAACCGCAATGGTCAGATGACTTCAGCCAGAAGGTCACTTGGCTGGCGACACAGCGCATGCAAAGTGCCGAGCTGCGTCTAAATCCGGCGCAACTCGGGCCACTGGAGGTCTCGCTCAAATTGAATGGTGACCAAGCGACAATGCAATTCACTTCCGCTCATGCCGGGGTCCGCGAAGCTATTGAGCAATCTATCCCACGCTTGCGAGACATGCTGGCCGACAGCGGAATCTCGCTGGGCAGCGCCACGGTCAGCGATCAGGCACAAAAAGAACAGCAGCGACAAGGACAAGCCGGCGGTGCGAATGGCAATGGCACTGGCAATACTGATAATTCGCTTGAGTCCGACACTCCCCAGGTGCAGGCCACAACCATATTGCGCCGTCATGACGGCGTAGTGGATACCTTCGCCTGAACGTAGAAATACGCCCGAATTTCTGCCTTATTCCCTTGATGGTGTAAGCTTGGCCTTCCGCATAATCATCATCAACAGGAAAGGAATCAGAGATGGCGTCAAAACCCGCAAAGCCCGCTGCACCAGCTGCTCCCGCAGAAGGCGCACCAGCGCCCGCCAAGAGCAATAAACTGCTGATCATCGTCATCGGCCTGCTGGTACTCGTCATGGCAGGCGGCGCAGGCTGGTATTTCACCCAGAGCAAAGCCCCCGCAGAAGAGCATGCGGCTGAGGCGCACAAACCAGAGCCGGTGCTGGAGCCGAAATTCATCCCACTGGGCGAGAAATTCACCGTCAACCTGCAGCGCGAGGAAGGCGACCAATACCTGCAAGCGGGTATCACACTAAAGATCCTTGATCCCGAGCTGGAACTCAAGATCAAGAACGCCATGCCCGAGATCCGCAGCAAGCTGCTTTTCCTGCTGTCCAGCAAGAAGCCATCCGAACTAGTGTCTTCCGAAGGCAAAACGATCCTGGTCGAGCAAGTGATCGCCGAAGTGGACGGCATTCTGGGTTTCAAGAGCGAAGCACAGGCCGCCCCTGCTGAAGCGCACGCCCCTGCCGCACACGGCGAAATGGCTCACGGCGAATCCGCTCCGGCACCCGCTGCTCCGGCCGCTCCGAAAGAACCGAAAACCACCGGTGTGGTGGATGTGTTGTTCAGCGATTTCATCATCCAGTAAAAGTGAATTGAGGCCATGAGTGAATTCTTATCCCAGGACGAAGTCGACTCGCTGCTGCGGGGCGTCACGGGTGAGACCGAGGAAGTCAAGGACGCCTCGGAAGCGGGAGGTGTCCGCTCCTACAACATGGCCACACAGGAGCGCATCGTGCGTGGGCGTATGCCCACCATGGAGATCATCAACGAGCGCTTCGCACGACTGTTCCGCATCGCGCTGTACAACTTCATCCACCGCTCCTCCGAAGTGTCAGTCGGGCCGGTCAAGGTGATGAAGTTCTCCGAATTCATCCGCAACCTGCCGGTGCCGGCCAACCTGAATCTGGTGCAGGTCAAACCCTTGCGCGGCAATGCGCTGTTCATCTTCGACCCCAATCTGGTGTTCATGGTGGTGGACAGCCTGTTCGGCGGCGACGGGCGTTTCCACACCCGCGTCGAAGGACGCGAGTTCACGCAGACAGAACATCGCATCATCCAGAAACTGCTCGACGTGCTGTTCGAGGCGTACGAGAAATCATGGGAGCCGGTCTACAAACTGGACTTCGAGTTCCTGCGTTCCGAAGTCAACCCGCAGTTCGCCAACATCGCCACACCGAACGAGGTGGTGGTGGTAACGACCTTCGAGGTCGAATTCACCGGCGTCGGCGGATCCATCCATATCTGCATGCCTTACGCGATGATCGAACCGATCCGCGAGCTGCTCTACAGCACCATGCAGGGCGACCATGTCATCGCCGACAAACGCTGGCTGCACATGCTGTCCAAGCAGATCCAGTCGGCGGAGATCGAACTCAACGCCATACTCGGCCATGCTTCGACCACGCTGGATCATGTACTGCGCATGAAAGTCGACGATGTCATCCCGCTGGATGTCCCCGAGAATGTCAGCGTGATGGTGGATAACGTGCCGGTGATGGAATGCAAATACGGCATCTCCAACTCGCACTACGCATTAAAGGTCGAACGTATGGTGAAAACAGATACGGGCGAAGCTCAAACTGGAGGAAAAAATGGCTGAAGACACCACAGAAGAAGCAATCAGCGCCGACGATTGGGGCGCGGCGATGGCCGAACAGGCCGCAGTCGAGACCCCGGCGGCACAACCGCATGTGTTCGAGCAGTTCGCCGGTGAAGGCGGCGCGACCGCGCACAACGATCTGGACATGATCCTGGACATCCCGGTGCAACTGACCGTGGAGCTGGGACGTACCAAGATGCCGATCAAGAACCTGCTGCAACTGGCACAGGGTTCGGTGGTGGAACTGGCCGGTATGGCAGGTGAGCCGCTGGATGTATTGATCAACGGCTTCCTCATCGCCCAGGGCGAAGTGGTGGTGGTGAACGACAAGTTGGGCATCCGCCTGACCGACATCATCACGCCGTCCGAACGCCTGCGCCGCATCAACAAATAACCCGGGACACAACCATGCTCACCCGCCTGTTTGCTGCCCTGTTCGCAGCGATCTGCTCTCCGCTCGCCCATGCAGCGGATGCCGCACGCAATGCCTACGTCCCTCCGCCGCCGCCCGCCGGCGTGTCGTCCGGCAGCGTGGTACAGGTGGTCGTCAGCCTGCTGCTGGTGCTGGCGGCCGTGATGGCCGTCGCATGGTTCCTGAAACGCATCAACCATCCGAGTCAGAGCGGCCTCAATGCGCTCAAGGTGGTGAGCGGTATCGCGGTCGGTCAACGCGAACGCATCGTACTGGTCGAGGTGAACGACACCTGGCTGGTGGTCGGTGTCGCCCCCGGCCAGGTCAGCGCGCTGCACACCATGCCCAAGGGCACCATTCCTGAAGGTGGTTCGGCCAACGGTGCCGTGCCCGAAAGATCGTTCCAGAGTTGGCTCAAGCAGCACATGGAGAAGCGCAATGGCTAGCCGCTTGTCCCCGCTCGGGGCTTCCATTTTCCTGCTGCTCGCACTGAGCCTGGGCATGCCGGTCGCGCATGCGGCGGATGCGGGCATGCTGGCAATCACCAGCACGCCCGCAGCCGGCGGGGGGCAGACCTACACATTGAGTTTGCAGACGCTGATCCTGATCACGTCGCTCACCTTCCTGCCGGCCATCCTGCTGATGATGACCGCGTTCACCCGCATCGTCATCGTGCTGGCCATGTTGCGCTCCGCCATCGGCACACCGTCGTCCCCGCCAACGCAGGTATTGATCGGTCTGTCGCTGTTCCTCACTTTCTTCGTGATGTCGCCGGTGCTGGAAAAGATCTATAACGAGGCCTATCTGCCCTACAGCCAGAACAAGATGAACCTGGAAACAGCCTATGAAAAAGGCAGCGCTCCGCTCAAGGAATTCATGCTGCGCCAGACGCGCGAAGCCGATCTGGCCTTGTTCGTGCGCATCTCCAACAGCGAAGAACTGGAGAGCCCGGAGAACATCCCGCTGAAGATACTGGTGCCAGCTTATGTCACCAGCGAATTGAAGACCGCGTTCCAGATCGGCTTCCTGATCTTCATCCCTTTCCTGATCATCGACATGGTGGTCGCGAGCGTGCTGATGTCGATGGGTATGATGATGCTGTCCCCCGCCACCATCTCGCTGCCGTTCAAGATCATGTTGTTCGTATTGGCCGACGGCTGGAATCTGCTGATCGGCTCGCTGGTGCAAAGTTTCTATACCTAACTCATGAATAATGGAGGCGTCTCATGACCCCCGAAAGCGTAATGACCATAGGCCAACAGGCCATCGAACTGACTCTGCTACTGTCGGCACCCATGTTGCTGACGGCATTGGCCATCGGTCTGGCTGTCAGTATCTTTCAGGCTGCGACGCAGATCAACGAGATGACCCTGTCGTTCATCCCCAAGGTGTTCGGCATCTTTGCCGCCCTGCTGCTCGCCGGCCACTGGATGGTCAACCTGATGCTGGAATACATCACACGACTGTATAGCAGCATCCCCTACGCCATAGGTTAGCCGTGATCAGTTTTACCAGCGCCCAGCTCACCGCCTGGATCGCCATGCTGATCTATCCCATGGCGCGGGTGCTGGCGCTGATCGCCAGTGCACCGGTGATTGGCAATCGTCAGGTGCCGGTGCGAATCAAGGTCGGCCTGGCGGCGATCTTTACCGTCGTCATCGCGCCCACGCTGGACTTGCACGACCTTCCCGACCCAGCATCGGCGGAGGGCATCCTGATCCTGCTGCAGCAAATGGTTGCCGGATTACTGATGGGATTTTCGATTCGATTGATCTTCACCGCCATCGAGATGGCCGGCGATATCGCTGGCATGCAGATGGGTTTGGGTTTCGCCAACTTCTTCGATCCGCAGAACTCCACCATCCGCCCTGTACTGGCGCAGTTCCTCGGCATCATCGTGGCACTGACCTTCATCTCCATGGATCTGCATCTGTACATGCTGGCCGCGCTGGGCGACAGTTTCCAGTCCTTCCCCATTGCCAACACGATACCGTCGGCCGGTGCGTTCCGCACGGCGGCCGAATGGGGCGGCAGCATCTTCGCCTACGCGCTGCAATTCTCGCTGCCGCTCATCGCGGCACTGCTGATCACCAACCTGGCGCTCGGCGTCCTCACGCGCACCGCACCGCAGCTGAACATATTCGCCGTCGGCTTCCCCATCACCATAGGCGTCGGCTTCATCGTGCTGGCGCTGGTGCTGCCGTTCCTTGCGCCGTTGCTGGAATTCATGTTCCACCAGGCACTCGATACCGTTGCCCGCATCATGCTGCAACTCAGCGGACGCCCCGTTCCCGCCCCGCTCTGACTGCACAAAATAAAACGGCACACAGATCACTCTGTGTGCCGTTCTGAATATCCACTACTTAAAGGTAATTAAACAGCGACATTTGGGATACTTTTACAAACGACTGCTGCGATGCCTGCAACATCATTTGTTGCATGGTGAGATCGGTGATGGCTTTGTTGTAGTCCGTATCCTGTATCTTCGAGAGGGTTTGTTTGTACTGCAATCCAATGTCCTCTCCACTCGACTGTAGTGCATCCAGCTCGTTCAAGCGCGCCCCCATCGTGGCACGAACGCCCAGCACGTTGCCTAAGCTCTGGCTGAGCGAGGCATTCGCATCTTTCAGCGACTGGTTGTAGGCAGTGGTCACGCCACTCACTGCCCCTGTATTCAGTGCCGAAATAAGATTGCCCAGCGTCTCGAACACACTTTGATTGGTGCTCGGTGAGATATTGAACACATCACCATTGGCCGGTGTGCCCTGTACCTCAAACTGGATCCCGTTAAAGCTGATGGACTGACCGCTCACATAAGGAGCAGTCGTCACCAATGTTCCAGGCGCGCCTGCGGTCACATCATTTACAGTGTAGGTGGCAGCCGGCATGCTGAAAGTCAGCTGGTAACTTTGACCGGTGTACTGGGATGGGTCCGTCACCCCTCCTTGGCTAATGATTCCGCTACCACCATTAGTTGCGGCAGGGGCCGCCTGAAAAGTGCCGTTACCATTGCGGATACGCATAAAAATATCGGAGCCGGTATCAGTAGTTGTAATCTGGCGCGATGCGGAGGCTTGTACCTTACGCTGCACATCGTCGCCCTTATAGGCTACACCGCCGGCGTCGCTGACAAAGGGCTGCACCCCACCCTGCCCTCCCGAGAAAAGATAATTACCCAAGCCGTCGGTACTGTTCGCCAAACCCATCAGCACATCCAGCTTTCCCTGCAAGTCTGCCGCCAGCCCTTTACGGCTTACACCGCTCATCGTCCCGCTGCTGGCTTCCACCGCGACATCTTTCGCGTCCTGCAACAGACTGGTCACGCCCTGTAAGATCGACTCGGACAGCGACAGGGTATTGATTGCCGCAATACGATTGGATGCCAGCTGGTCGTTGGCCATATCGGTTTGGGTGAGCTCCGCCGCGCGTGCAGCAGCAGCAGGATCGTCTGCCGCATTCAGCAGACGTCGCCCGGTCGATATCTGCTGCTGTGTCTGACCGATCTGCGTCTGCAGCGTGTTCATGGTCGCGACGTTATCGTTATAGAGAGAACTGGTACTTATACGCATGATCTACTCCTAATTTCCGAGCGACAGCAAGGTGTCGAACATGTTGCCGGCAATGGACATCGCTTTGGCTGCCGCCTGATAAGCCTGCTGGTAGCGCATCAGATTGGCCGCTTCCTCATCCAGATTGACGCCGGATACCGACTGCTGCGCCTTAGTCACCTGCGACAGCATGCTGTTCTGCGCCGTACTAGTTACTTGAAGTTCGCGTGTCTGCGTGCCCACCTGGCTGATCAACTGACCATACGCCCCTTGAAAACTGGTGGTGCTGTTCACCATGGTATAGGCGGTCTGCAACGAAGCCAGCTTGAGCATGTTGCCGCCATCGGTCGAGGCATTGTTATTGGGACCGACGGTGAATTCATCCCCAGCCAATGGCGTGCCGGTGATCTTGGTAGTCCAGCCATTGATAGTGATCGTGCCTCCATCGGTATAGGCTTGGGGACCGGCCGGTGCACCTGTTCCGCTGACGGTGTAGGTGGTCGGTGGCGTATCGAAGGTAATGGTTATCGGCTGCTGCAGATTGGCATCCAGCGGGGGCACCACCGTCGTGTTGGCAATGGCCCCAGTGCCAAGATTGGTCAATGGCGTATTGGAGCGGACCGGCACCGCCGCCGCAATCTTGGTCGGATCGGTCACATTCAACGCGATGCCGCGCGCACCGTCCACCGTTGGGCGCAGGCCGAAAGTATCACCGGCTACTGCTGCACCCCCACTCAGTTGCAGTGTGATGCCGGTTCCTGGCACCACTTGTGCCGTTGCCAGTTGGGCAACGGTGAATGAGGCCAACGTTGCATTGGTAGAGGCATTGGTGACGTTGTAATTGGTGCCGTCGAATCGCACATTGTAGTCTTCGCCAGTCAGCGCAGCGCTGCTGTC
The DNA here is from genome assembly GCA_013791855.1 of Sideroxydans sp. Classification (GTDB taxonomy): domain Bacteria; phylum Pseudomonadota; class Gammaproteobacteria; order Burkholderiales; family Gallionellaceae; genus Sideroxyarcus. The sequence goes on along the minus strand of VMTA01000023.1, from coordinate 74,302 downwards.
AAAGGTGGATACCAGCGCTGCCGTACCGGTATTGGCACCTGAGGGCGTCACCCGTGGCGCTGCCATGGTGAAAAACTCCCCTCCCATAGCGCCTTTCAGGTCCATTCCCTGCTGGTGCTGCTGGTTGAAAGTATCGGCCACGCCGATGGCGATGCGACCCAGCGCATTCACAGCAGGGTCGAGCACGTTTTGACGAAAATCGAGATAACCGCCCAGATTGCCACCCTGCAAGGCGCTCTGCTGCATTCTGCTCACGTTGCCATTGTTTGAATAGGCGACTTCCAGAGAGCTCGGGTCTGTCTGCGAGGTAACCACCCGCAACGAGGATAAGCTGTTGCCGACCACCAGCGACTGTCCGCTACCGATGAACACATCCATCGAGCCGTCATACTGTGTGACCGCCGTGACGCGAATCTCCTGACTGAGCTGATTGATCACTTGATCACGCTGATCCAGCAGATCATTGGGCGGCTGCCCCGGCGTGCGTGCCTGCAGTTGCACAATTTGCTCGTTAAGTACGGCGATCTGCTTGGCGTAACTATTGATCGAGTTCACACTGTTAGAGATCTGTCCGTTCAGACCATCGCGAATCTCGTTCGCACGCTGATCCAGTGTGTTCAGTCGGTTCACCAGTGATTGTGCACTGCCCATCATGGTCTGACGCGCGGCGATGGATTCAGGCGCGGTAGCGACATCGTTCACTGCACCGAAGAAGTCCTGCAAGGTCGGTGTGAGACCCCCGGTGGAATCCCCGAACAGATTGGTCAGTTGCTGCGACAAGCCATATTGGGTGTTCAGACTGGAGGACGAAGTCTGCGCCTCCAGCACTTGCTGGCTGAGGAACTGGTCGTAGCGGCGCACCACGGACGTTACATCAACGCCCTGCCCGAAGTAGCCGGAGCCGGTGTTCTGGGCCTGTCCCGCAGCCTGTGTGATCTCCTGCCGCGAGTAACCAGGCGTGTTGGCATTGGCAATATTATGCGAAGTCGAGGCCATGCCCGCTTGGGCCGCCCTCAATGCACTCACTCCAATACCGTATATGCCGCTCATATCATTTCCTTTTGCCGTTATACAACATCCTCAGCTTGGCTATCGGCATCCTGCGGGGAAACTTTAGCTGAAATTTAGGCGCGTGCGCGGACACTGCCAATCACGTCCACCAGTTTATCCGCATAACGCGGGTCGGTGGCGTAGCCAGATTGCTGCAAGGCCTGTGCAAAACCTTTTGCATCAGCCTGTCCCAGCACCCCCGCATAACGGCTGTCTCCACCCAGCAGCTTTGCATAATCCTGAAAGGCCTCGGTGTAGTTGTCATAAGCACGGAAGCGCGCCACTTGTTTACTGGCAACACCATCTTGATATTCAGTGGTAGTCACCTCCGCCACTTTGCCATTCCAGCTGCTACCAGCCTTGATGCCAAAAAGATTATAGCTGTTGCTGCCATCCGCATGTTTGATCTCACGCTTGCCCCAGCCGCTTTCCAGTGCCGCCTGTCCCATGATGAAATTGGCTGGCACGCCAGTGCTGCGGCTGGCTTGCTCGGCATGGGGCCGCAACCGTTCCACGAAGTCCTGCTGCGGGTCAGGTTGATAGGCTGATGACACGACTCCCGGCGCAGCAGCGGGCGCCGCCGGCAATCCACCGCTCAACTGGCGCATCATGACTTCTGCCAGCCCCACCCCGCGCTTGGACATCTCCTGCGCCAATTGCTGGTCCAGCATGCCGGTAAACATCTTGGTCTGTTCGCTATCCATCATGCCGTCCTGCGGTGTCGCCTCGCGCATGGTCTTCAGCATCATATTGAGGAAAACCGTCTCGAACTGCTGAGCAACCGCCTTCAGTGCCTGATCAGGCGACTGCCGCGCCTGATAGCGCAGCTTGTCCAATGACTGGCTGTCTGCCGCCAAACTACCAATCGAGTTGGGAGAGATGGCCATGAGTATCTCCTAAATGATTTCCAGCTCGGCGCGCAGGGCACCTGCTGCTTTCATCGCCTGCAGGATGGCCAGCATGTCTTGCGGTGTAGCGCCGATGGAATTTAGCGCTTTGACCACATCGCCAAGCGCAACACCATGTTTCAGATGCAGCAGATTGCCTGCGGATGCCTCTATCTTTATGTCCGCATTACTCACTGCCGCAGTATCTCCTCCAGCCAGCGCGTTGGGCTGACTCACTGCATTGTCGGCACTGATGACCACCGTCAGATTGCCGTGTGCCACAGCGCACTCGCTCAAGGAAACTTTCTGGTTCATCACAACCGAGCCGGTACGGGCATTGACGATCACCTTTGCACTACCGGCAGCCGCATCCACCGACAGATTCTCAATACGCGACAGGAACTGCACGCGCTCGAAACCGGGCGGTGCCGATACTTGCACGGTGCGCGCATCCAGCGCATTGGCGATCATAAAATCAGGCGACACGTCACGATTGATGGTGTCGGCCATGCGTGCCGCCGTGGTGAAATCGGCCGTGTTCAGTTGCAGAAAGATGTAATCGCCTTGACCCAATGCAGTCGGCACCGAGCGTTCCACTGTCGCCCCGGCGGGAATTCGCCCCACACTCAGATGATTGATCACCGTCTTGCTGCCTCCGGCGGCCGCACCTGCACCGCTCACCAGCAAATTACCCTGCGCCATGGCATATACCAGTCCGTCCACGCCTTTCAGCGGCGTCATCAGCAACGTGCCGCCGCGCAGGCTCTTGGCATTACCAATGGAGGAAACCGTGATATCAATCGTTTGACCGGGGCGTGAGAATGGCGGCAACGATGCCGTCACCGTCACCGCAGCTACGTTCTTCAGTTGCAGACTGGTGCTCGGCGGCAGGGTCACGCCCATCTGCGCCAGCATGGTAATGGTGCTCTGTACAGTGAACGGTGTTTGCGTGGTCTGGTCGCCGCTTCCATCAAGACCAACCACCAGTCCGTAACCGAGCAACTGGTTCTCACGCACACCCTGCACGCTGGCCAGATCCTTGATGCGTTCAGCCGAGGCAGCGATAGCAAGCATGCCCAGCAACGCGGCAAGTGCAAGTTTGAATATGGTTTTCATCTCGCTCTCCTAGAACGGCAACACAGTGGTGAAGATACGGGCGAACATGCTGGTCACCGACGCGCCATCCAGATTGGTCGCACCCTTGTATTCCAGGTGCACATCTGCCACCTTGGTTGACAATACACTGTTGGTTCCGCTGATATCGGCTGGGCTCACCACCCCAGAGAAACGGACGTATTCATCCGAGTAGCGAATGCTGATCTGTTTTTCACCCGCCACGCGCAAATTTCCGTTTGGCAGGACGTCGGTCACGGTCGCCGTCAATGTACCGGTGAACGTATTGGAGCCTGAAGCATCGTTCTTGCTGGATCCCGACAAGCTGCTATCGCCGGCCACCCCGCCTGTGATCAGCGGCGTATTGACGGCAATGCTGCCGGAATTTCCGAGGGCCGTGGCAGACTTTCCGCTAGCTGCAGTAGTCTCGACGATGGTGATGGTCACGATGTCACCGATGCGGCGCGCACGACGATCCTCGAACAATGGGCGATCGTTCACTCCGCTCTGGAAAATGGCACCGTTAGTCGGTGCAGGCTGGCTGCGCGCCGTGTTCGGGCTCGCCGTCAATGGCTCACGGATGTTGGTGCTTGGCACACAACCAACCAACAACCAGCTGGCTGCCAATACACCGATCATACCGGTCAAATTACGCATGATGCACCTCGTTAAATCTGCGACAACCGTTGCAGCATCTGGTCGGAAGTGGTGATTGATTTCGAGTTAATCTCATACGCGCGCTGCGTCTGGATCATGTTCACCAGTTCTTCCACCACGTTGACATTGGACGTCTCCACATAGCCCTGACTCAGAGTGCCGGTGCCGTTGGTGCCCGGTACATTGGTATTTGGCGTGCCGCTGGAAGCGGTTTCCAGATACAGGTTCTGCCCCATGCTCTCAAGACCGCCCGGATTGATGAAGGTCGCCAGCTGTACGCTGCCCACTTGCACCGGAGCCGGCACACCGGCTTGTGTGACTGAGACCACACCATCCAAACCAACCGTCACGCTGGTTGCGTTGGCGGGAATGGTCATCGCCGGCTGTAGTGGGTAACCGTTAGCGGTCACAATCTGTCCCTGACTGTCCAGCTGGAATGAACCGTCGCGGCTATAGGCCGTCGTGCCGTCCGGCATCAACACTTGGAAGAAACCGTTACCCTGGATCGCCAGGTCCATATTGTTTCCGGTCTGCTGCAGATTGCCTTGGGTGTGAATACGCTCCGATGCGATCGGGCGCACACCGGTGCCAATCTGCAAGCCGGACGGGATTTGAGTCTGTTGCGAAGACTGTGCGCCGGGTTGGCGCAGGTTTTGGTACAGCAAATCCTCGAATACCGCGCGCGAACGTTTGAAGCCAGTGGTACTGACGTTGGCGAGGTTGTTGGAGATGACATCCATCTGGGTCTGCTGTGCTTCCAACCCAGTCTTCGATATCCATAATGAGCGAATCATGATGTTCGTCCTTTCATTGTTCAGTGCTTGGATGACACATTACCCAAGCGCCCGCAATTGCATCCAATGAACACAAAGGGAAAAACGATTCAATTTGGAATTTGGGCAGCGGGTCACTCCCCCGCTCCGGAAAAACAGACGGTCACATGCAACTACGACCAGCCAAAGGAGATGACGCTGCAGCGTGTTGCAAACACGTGCATTGCCTTTACAAAATGTGTCAGCGCACCAGATCAGCCGCTGACGGTGAGCACCGAGCTCGCCCGCTTGGCATTCTCGTCTGCGCTCTGCAGTAACTTCATCTGCGTGTCGAATTGGCGTGCCAGTGAGATCATATTGACCATCGCTTCGACCGAGTTGACGTTGCTACCTTCCAGACTGCCCGCCGTTAAACCAACTCGTGCATCCGCCTCGGCCGGATTGCCGTCGCGGGTGCGAAACAGTCCATCCTCGCCACGCACCAGCTGGTCTTCCGGCGGATTGGTGAGTTTGATCCGCCCGACCACCACCACACCGCTCTTCTGATTCGTGCTGGGCACGGTGGAGATGGTGCCGTCCTTGGCGATCGTGACTTCGGTATCGGGCGGTATGGTCAACGGGCCGGCATCACCCATCACGTTCAGGCCACCGCTTGTTTGCAGAATGCCGCTGGGCAAAGTCCGAAAGCTGCCGTTGCGGGTATAAGCCTCGTTGCCGTTGGCATCCTCCACGGCGATCCAACCCTTACCGTCCAGCGCCACATCCAGTGCGCGTCCGGTCTGTTGCATGATGCCCGGCGTAAAGTCGGTGCCGGGTGTTGAATCGACCACGAACGTGCGCGTGGGTAAGCCCTCGCCCTGCAAAGGCACACTGCGAAAAGCGTCGATGCTGGCGCGAAATCCCGGTGTATTGACGTTGGCCAGATTGTTCGACACATTTGCCTGACGATGCAGGGTATGCGTCGCGCCGGTCATTGCGGTGTAAATCAGTCTGTCCATGTCTCCTCCCCCTAATTTCTAAAGTTAGCGCAAGTTAACGATGGTCTGCAGCACCTGGTCTTGCGTCTTCACCGACTGCGCGTTGGCCTGATACACGCGTTGTGCGGTGATCATATTCACCAGCTCAGCGGTCAGATCCACGTTTGAATCTTCTACGGCCGAGGTCTGCAACACGCCCAGACTCGACGAACCCGGGGAGCCGGTCAGTGGCGTGCCGGAGGTATTGGTCTCCGCCCAGTTATTGCCGCCCAATGGCTGCAGACCCTGCGGATTGCTGAAGTTAGACAACACCACCTGCCCCAGCGTCTTGGACTGCCCGTTGGAATAGCGGCCGGCAATCGTCCCGTCGGCACCGGTGCTAAAACCGGTCAGGCGGCCAGATGTGTAGCCATCCTGTGTCAATGAGTTCACCCCGAACAAACCGCCGAACTGCGAAGTGGATGCAAAGTCAAAAGAGAGCGTCTGCGCGGTGGCGCCGGCCGGTGTAAAGGCCGTTGAGGTTACCGCCGCTGCGGGCGCCGTGAGCACACCGTTGGTATCAAAGGTCATCGCGGTCAGCGGTGCATTGGCCGCCTGCGGATTCACGCCATCCACTGTCAGATAAGCATTCCAAGTATTGGTTGCCGTCTTGGCGAAAAACAGCGAAGCCACATGACTACTTCCCAGACTGTCGTAGACGGTCATCGAAGTCGAATTGCTGTAGGTCGCAGAATTGTTCGGGTCGAATGCGGGCGCGGCCGGAATGATGGCAGAGCGGGAATCGAGATTCAGGCCGGCCGTGACGGCTGCCGTCGCTTTCGGCAACAGATCGGCCGTGGATATCTGTATTTCGGCAGGCGCGGTGGCCACGATCACCCCTGCTGTATTGGGTAGGAAGCCGGTCAGACGATGCCCCTGAGTGGTGACGATATATCCATCTTTATCCATCTGAAACTGGCCGTTACGCGAATAAACGATCGAGCCGTTGTCGCTGAGGCGGAAGAAACCGTTACCGCTGATCGCCATATCGAGCGAGTTGTTGGTGGTGGTGATATTGCCCTGGGTGAACTGTTGCGCGATGGCAGCCACACGCGTGCCGATACCAGCCGCCGTTCCACCGCCGATCGAGCTGGCGTAAACATCGGCAAACTGCGCTTGCGCACCTTTGAAGCCGACGGTGCTGGCATTGGCCACGTTGTTTCCGATCACATCCAGATTCTTGGCTGCTGCATTCAGACCGCTTAAACCTTGTTGGAAACCCATGACATCCTCCTATTAGTATCGATCACACGCCGTAGCGACGAAATTCATTACAATATCCGCCGGACGGTATCCAGCCCCGCGTCACCGCGATTTCCCAAACTCAACTTGGCTCCGTCGGCATTCAACGTGACGCTGTCTACCAAGCCGTAGGACAACGTTGTCGGATCGCTCTTCTTGCCGCTCAGTTCGGCCTGTGCGATGAACTTGTAGTTGCCGTCTGCCATCGCAGTGCCACTATTGTCCAGACCGTCCCACTTGAAGTCGACAATACCCGCGTCCTGCGCGCCCAGCTGTAGAGTGCGCACCGCATTGCCCTTGGCATCCTCAATCGTCACCGTTAACTTGTCTGCCGGATTCATCAACTCCACGGCTGCGTCAGCATTGCCCTCAAACAAGTCGATCTGCTTACCGGGGACCATCGCCACGTGGCCGATCATCGAGGCAGCCTGCAACGATTGCGTTGCCGTCATATTGGCGCTCAATGCCTGCACCGTGGCGTTCAATTTGTCGATGCCGGTCACCGTGGACAGCTGCGCCATCTGCGAAGTCACCTGTGCGTTGTCGAGCGGATTGAGCGGATCCTGGTTTTTCATCTGCGTCACCAGCAGCTTGAGGAAGCGGTCCTGCGTCGCACCGACTTCAGAGGCGGCTTTGCTCGCACTGGTCTGCGTCGTGACCGAGGTACTGTTCTGAACTGAATCAACCATGATCTATCTCCTTTATTGCCCGATACTCAGGGTCTTCATTAGCAGTGTTTTGGACGTATTCATCACTTCCACGTTGTTCTGGTAAGAGCGCGAAGCCGAAATCATATTCACCATCTCATCCACAGGATTGACGTTAGGCATGGTCACGTAACCCTGCTCGTTTGCCATAGGATGTTTCGGGTCATACATCATACGCATCGGCGCAGTATCTTCCACCACGGCCGACACCTTGACCCCCGATCCGACCTGGCCTGCGCTTTGCGTGGTCTCAAACACCACCTGTTTCGCCTTGTACGGCTGGCCGTCCGGGCCGGTAGTGCTATCCACGTTGGCTAGATTGCTGGCCACCACGTTGAGCCGTTGCGCCTGCGCCGACATGGCTGAGCCGGCGATATTAAATACATTGAACAATGACATGATCAGCCCTCCTAGTTCTGCAACGCGGCCAACACGTTCTTAGCCTTGCTGCTGACGAAGCGCACGCTCGCCTCATAACGCATCGCGTTGTCTGCGAACTGAGCGCGCTCCACATCCATATCTACCGTATTGCCGTCAGCGCTCGGTTGCAACGGCACGCGATACTGTACGGGTGAGCCCATCACCGTCTCGCCGGAATCGCCCGACAAGTGTTGCGCTGCTGTCGCCTCCAGTTGCAGCGTCGCGCTCGTACCGGTCAGCGCACCTTTAAGCGCACTGGAAAAATCGATGTCCTTCGCCTTGTAGTTCGGCGTATCCGCATTGGCGATGTTGGACGCGATCAGCTCTTGTCTCGATGCGCGCAGATTCAGCGCCACTTGATGAAACTGGAACAGTTCGTCTATTCTGCCGCCCATGGTGAGCACCCTGCCTTTCCTGACTACTTTTACGATGGATTGCATACTAGACCCGAGGTTTTCCATCCAATCGATCGATTAAAGGTAAAAACCCGCTTTATTTCCCCTCTTCGCCCTTCTCTGAAAAGATGACAATGCAGTCATGAGCAAACAGCTGGCGTCCTTATTTCTGCTGATCGGTTGCCTGTGGGGCGGTCCGGTGCTGGCTACATCCCAGCAAAGCCACGCTGCCATCAGCGCTGCAGCCCTGGCCTTCGCTCAGGCACAAAACAAAAACCAGTCGGGTGAAGTCCATATAAAGGTCACAGATATCGACCGCCGCCTCAAACTTGCGGCCTGTGACAAGTTGCAAGCCTTTCTGCCAGCCGGCGCAAAGCTGATAGGCAAGACCAGCATCGGCGTTCGCTGCGTTTCCCCAGCTGACTGGAGCGTTTTTCTGCAGACAGATATCAAAGTGACCCTCAACCTTCTGGTTGCCAGTCGACCTCTGACACAAGGAACAATCTTAGGCCCTGCCGATTTCCACCTGCAACTTGGCGAACTTAGCCGCTCCGGCATCCTCACCAGCCCCGAGCAAGCCATCGGCAAGTCGCTCAAATTCTCTATAGGAGCTGGACAGGTGCTACGTCAAGACATGCTGCGCGCGCCGCTACTGATACGCCAGGGGCAGACCGTCACACTACGCGCACGCGGCAAAGGTTTTGTCGTCAGCCAGGAAGGTATAGCCATGAACAATGCAGGAGAAGGTGAGATAGTGCGTATCCGTACCACTTCGTCGCAGGTGGTTACAGGACGGACGATGGCCGATGGGAGCGCCGAAGTGCAGCCATGACAACTATCCGAAAAATATTTTCGCTATATGCTAAAGTTTTCCAGAATCGGTCCGATAGAAGACCCAATCGAACCAGAAAAGTTGGAGTCCTACTATGAAAATCGACAACACCAAAGCCGTCACCGGCAATCTGACTGACGCTACCGTCCGTACGCCAGCCGCTAAATCAGGTGGCAATTCCCCTGCGGCCAATAGTGCCGAAGGTACCAGCGTGCATCTGGGCAACTCTTCCGCACAGTTGCGCAGTCTGGAAAGCAGTGTGGCCAGTGCGCCTGCGATAGACGCGATGAAAGTCGCTGAAATCAAACAAGCCATCAGCGAAGGCCGCTTCCAGGTCAATACAGGTGCTGTAGCAGATGGCCTGATTAAGACCGTAAGCGACCTCATCTCCGCGAGCCAGCGTTGAACGCGACTGAGACACAGACCCGCCTTAAAGAAGAGCACGCTGCACTGCAGGCCTTTGTCGGCCTGCTTGAGCGCGAACAACAGATTCTGCTCGCCCCTGATACTGAACCCCTACTCGAGCTTTCGCACGAGAAAACGCGTGCTGCCGAAGCTCTACTCGCGCTAGTCAAGAAACGTGCGCAATACCTCCCTGCAGAATCGGAAAAGATCGAAGCCTGGCTGCGTAGCAATGCTGCCACCTCTCTCGGCGTTTGGCAGGACATCCAGCGCATGGGCGAACAGGCACAACAACTCAACAAGACCAACGGCGAACTGATTCAGGTGCGTATGCGCTACAACCAGCAAGCGCTGCAAGCGCTGCTTGGGGCGGCCGAACAAACTGCCGGGCTGTACGACACCAAAGGCAAAACCAATATGCCCGGTTCCGGGCGCACGCTGGGAAGCGGCTAGCAGGCTAAAGCTCGTTGTACTTCTTCGCGCTGCCTTTTGCTTTATGCGCGGGATACTTCTCCGCGTTCTTCGCAATCTTCTCCAGCACCACCTGCTTCACATCCAGCTTGTAATATTCCGCCAGTAGCAAGGCATAGGCCAGCACATCGGCGAGTTCCTCGCGCACGCGCGACCCATCCGCTTCGCCATGCGCCTTCCACAGATAACATTCCAGTAATTCGCCCGCCTCGATGGAGAGTGCGGCCGCCAAGTCTTTTGGGTTATGGAACTGCGCCCAGTCGCGCTCGTCGCGGAAACGGATGAGTGCCTCGGTGATCTCGGCGATGTCGCCCTTGTGTTCGCTCATATTGCGATCCTGTCGAATGGAAAGATTCAGGTACCGATGATACCGCCCGCCTGCCTCAGGCGCGCCAGCGTATCCTGCCGGTAGAACTGCACCAGTTGCCCATACACTTCCGGATATTCAGCATGCAGCACATGCGGTGCTTCGAAGAAGTACTCGGAAAGCACCGCGAAACATTCCGCCGGACTCTCCGTCGCATACGGGTCGATCTGCGTCACTTCGCCACCGTCCACGCGGCGACACAGATCATCGTAAGCCGCCAGCCACACCTCCGCCCACGCAGCCGGGTCCATCCCCGCATGCAGCGGCGGCCTGCCGTTCGCCTCGCCGTTGCGCATGTCCAGTTTGTGCGCGAACTCGTGGATCACCACATTGAAGCCCTCGCCACGACCCGCCCCCTGCACATCCTGCCAGGAAAGCACCAGCGGCCCGCCCGCCATCGCCTCCCCGCTACGCGCATGGCGCACATGATGCACCACACCCGTCTCGTCCATCTGCTCGCCGTCGAATATGAACTCGCCCGGGTAAACCACCACCTCGACCCAGCCTGAGTACCAGCCTTCCTCCAGATTCAACACCGGCAGCACGGCGAACGCCGCGATGGTCGTCGCCATCGCCGCATCCATTTCCAGCCCGCCCGCGCCGGAGAACGCCTTGTCCGCCAGCAGTCCCTGCGTCCGTTCACGCAAGTGCAGACGCGCTGTTTCATCCAGCCCGTCAAACACCGGCAAGGCCATCGCCGCCCGCCACGCTACCTCGTCCAGCTTATACGCACCGCGCCCGCTGTCGAACAGGCTGGCCAGCAGGTCGAGCGGATTCAGCCGCGTTCCGGTGTCACGCATCGCAGCTCACCGCTCATTTCGTCTTTATCTCGGGCGCCGCGACATGGCATACCGGCAAGCCCTGGCGCTTGCCTTTGACATGGATGGTGAACAGGTCGCCGAAAGCGAACTCAGGATGGCGCGCCGCATCGACAGCATCCATCAAACTCTGGCTGATCAGGATGGCACCGGGGTTGCAATTCTTTTCGATGCGCGACGCGGTGTTGACCACATCTCCTATCGCCGTCCAATCCAGTCTTTCCGCCGTCCCTACATTGCCGATGACCACCTCACCCCAGTGTATGCCGATGCGCAGACTGAGCGAGTCCTGCCCGGCGCGGGAACGCAGACCGTTGATATCGGCAGCATGTTTTTGCATGTCGATAGCGGCGGCGATGGCATCCGCCGGGTCCATGAAGATGGCCATCACGCTATCGCCCATGAACTTGTCGATATAGCCGCGATTCCGCCGCACCGAGCCGGACACGCGGCGCAAGATGGTGTTGAGTGTGTTGATGATGGATTCGCTGCTGGCGTTGCTTTCCACGAAGGAGGTGAAACCCACGATGTCGCAGAACAGCACGGCGATCTCGCACTCCTCGTTGATCAGCTTCGACTTGCCCAACTGCACCGCTTCGCGCGCCTTCTCCTCCACCATCTGCGGCACATAGTTGCGCGTGATGTTGTGTATGCGCGCCTCGCTCAGGATGGAGCCTTCACCCAGATGGGTGGTGCCTTCATCCAGCGACACGATCTGCCACAGCGAGTGGATGGTCGCATCCGCATCACGATAGCCGCTCACATTGAACAGCGCCGTCACGCCCTCCTCCCCGTGCAGATAGACGCGCGTACGGTAGTTCTCGAACACACCGCCCTCGCCGGTCAGCGCCAAGCCCCATATCACATCGTTATAGAAGTTGAACGGAATGGACGTACACAGGTCGGCGATGGCCGCAGCCTCGGCAGGCAGGCGCATGCTGTCCAGCATGGCGCGCGACACGGCGATGACTTCGCCCGCACTGGAGAAACGGATGAGGCCGTAGCCCAGCTTGTTGCAGATGTGCTGCATGCTACCTTGGCTGGCGGCGTCATCCAGCAGCACGCCGCTGCGTGCTGAGGCCGGATCGGGGGATGCCTGCTCCAGCGCATAGATGCAGGCAGTCGAACCTTGCACCGGCTGGGCCTGTTGCCAGCGCAAGCCCAGCGCATCGACCAGCCCCTGTGTGCCGCACTGCGAGACATCCCACGCCACGGGCACAGCGATAGACAGGATGTAGCCGCCCTGTTGCGGGAAACCGATCTGCACGTGCTGGCCGTTGTCTTTGCAGTATTGCGCGATGTTCTGCGATCCGTGCTCTCCCACCTCGGCATTGAACAATGCTTCCAGGTCTGCGGCATTGCTGCCGGTCACCATGCCGAACTCATCCTCGGCCAAACGCCTGAAAGCCTCGAAGTGCATCGCACGCACGGCCATATCTACCGCGTCATGCAGCAGCAACATGACGGGGATAGCCAGACGCGCCAGACCCAGTCTAGCTAGCGAAGGCTCAAGCTGTGCCTTCAGACCCGGCCAGATGCCGTGCTCCAGAGAAGTCACCGAGATATTGCGGGTGGTGTGTGAGGATGTTTCAGTCATGCTAGATATTCATGCACAGCCGGTAGATCTCGGACTCTCTCAATTCGGCGATGAACTCGTCCTGCAGCAGACTATCGCATAGCGCATCGTCCAGACCGAATGCCTGCAGTCTCGCCATTCTGACTTCGGGCGCCTCTATCTCTCTGGCACCGATGCCCGCCGACTTGAGCAATGCATTGGCCGCTATCAGGCTGGTCGATATGGCGTCGGCCCCTTCTGCATGCGACAGCTCGGCACCCATATAGGCATTGAACCGATCCGGCAAACGCCATTCCTTGACCGCCTCCGCGCCCACCTGGAAATGATCGAAGCCGAAGAATCTCTGCTCGGCCTGAGCACTGCTGCAGTTGTTCTCGAACATATACTCGAACACCCGCTGATACATGTCCGGATGTTGCGTGAACATCAGCACCTTGCCGATGTCATGCATCAGACCCGCGATGAAAGCCTCATCGCCATTTTTGTTGTCTCCCAGACTCTGACAGATACGCTGGCTGGCGATCGCGGCGAGCAACGAGTGCTGCCAGATGTGCAAACGGAAAGCCTCATGCCGGGTCTCGGAGAACAAGGAGCGGCTGAATGCCAGCAAGGCGAGCGAACGCAGCACGCTGTAGCCCAGCAGGCTGATCGCCAGCGGAATAGTGCCCACCTTGTTGCCGCGACTGTAGAGCGGCGAATTGACGACTCTGAGCACCAGCGACGCCACACCCTGATCGGCGCCGATCAGGTCGTCCAGTCGCTGGAAATATTCGCTGGATTCAATATCGAGATTGATGATGTCGGAGATGACACCCGCCTGCACCGGCACACTCTTGAAGTCGATCTTGCCTCGAATCATATTCAGAAATGACACATCCAGGGTTGTTCGGACCGGGCCATTCTACCGAGTTGCGCCAAGAAGGTTAGCGGATGTGTGGCGCCTGCGTGTCCACCGCGCCGCACCAAGTGAAAACGGCACCCCAAGCGGGGTGCCGTTCATGTGAGCTTGCCACGACATACTGCGCGATCACCAACCCGATTCACGCTCCGGTGTTGCGCTGATCTTGTGGATGGATAGGTCGGCACCGTTGAACTCTTCTTCCTTGTCGAGGCGGATGCCCACCAGTTTCTTGATGACGCCATAGACCACGAAGCCTCCGGCAAACGCGATGCCGATGCCCATCAGCGTGCCGATCAGTTGCGACATGAAGCTGACACCGCCCAAGCCGCCCAGCGCTTTCATTCCGAAGATGCCGGCGGCGATGCCGCCCCATGCGCCGCACAGGCCGTGCAGCGGCCACACGCCGAGCACATCGTCGATCTTCCAGCGGTTCTGCGTGAGGGTGAACATGATGACGAACAACGCGCCGGCCACGCCGCCGACGATGAGCGCGCCCATCGGGTGCATGAGGTCGGAGCCGGCACACACGGCGACCAGTCCGGCCAGCGGGCCGTTATGCACGAAGCCGGGGTCGTTCTTGCCCAGCCACAGCGCGGTGAGCGTGCCGCCGACCATGGCCATCAGCGAGTTGACCGCGACCAGGCCGCTGATGCCGGTGATGGTCTGTGCGCTCATCACGTTGAAGCCGAACCAGCCCACGGTGAGGATCCATGCGCCCAGTGCCAGGAAGGGGATGCTGGAAGGCGGGTGTGCAGAGATACGGCCTTCCTTGGTGTAACGACCGTGGCGTGCGCCGAGCAACAACACAGCAGCCAAGCCTATCCAGCCACCGACGGCATGCACCACCACGGAACCGGCGAAGTCGTGGAAGCCGGCACCGAAGCTGGCCTTCAGCCAATCCTGCACACCATAGGCACCGTTCCAGGCTATACCTTCAAAGAAGGGATAGACAAAACCGACCAGCAGGAAGGTGGCAGCCAGTTGTGGGTTGAAACGCGCGCGCTCGGCGATACCGCCGGAGACGATGGCGGGAATGGCGGCGGCAAAGGTCATCAGGAAGAAGAACTTGACCAAATCGTAGCCGTTGCGTTGCGCCAGTTCTTCCGCGCCAACAAAAAAACTCACGCCATAGGCGATGCCGTAGCCGATGAAGAAATAGGCGATGGTGGAGACGGCGAGATCGCTCAATATCTTCACCAGCGCGTTCACCTGGTTCTTCTTGCGTACCGTGCCGAGTTCCAGAAAGGCGAAACCCGCGTGCATCGCGAGCACCATGATGGCACCGAGCAGGATGAAAAGTGCATCACTACTGACCTTGAGTTCTTCCATGACATTCTCCGAAAAAGTGCGAAACGCGGTTACGCATGCAAGCACTGTGCCAGCTCACACAGCAACTGATTCATAAGTGTTTTTTATTAAATGCAACCCTAAACAAAGGATTACACACACCAATACAGTGCGCACCGCACCAAATCGATGCCTTATTACGGTGCGCACCAGCCCTCGTTTAGCACTTTTTCCAGCCAGAACAGGCCAACGATGGTTTTGCTGTCGGTGATCTTTCCCGCCCGTATCCATTCCATGGCTTCTTCCAGCGACAACTCGAACACTTCCAGAAACTCACCCTCATCCAATTTGCTGCCCTGATGGGTCAGTCCGCGCGCGATGAAGTATTCCATGCGTTCGTCGGAGTAGCCGATGCAGGGCGCGGCGGTAGTGAGGTGCGTCCACTCGCTGGCGACATAGCCGGTCTCTTCCAGCAGTTCGCGCTGCGCGGTGACGAGAATGTCTTCGCCCGCGTCGATCTTGCCCGCAGGCAATTCGATGAAATCGCAATGCCAGGGATAGCGGTGCTGCCGTTCCATCAACAGCTTGCCGTTGTCGAGTATGGCCAGCATGGCGACCGCGCCGGGATGGGTGAGATATTCGCGCGTGCTGGTGCTGCCGTCCGGCAGTTGCACATCGTCCTTCAACACCGTTAGGAATCCGCCTTCATACATCACACGGCTGTCGAGTTTCTTTTCGGTCAGGTCCATGCCTAGTCTCTCTTTCGATACGGGATAGCATCCCTAAAATGAAAACTCCCGCCGTGGCGGGAGTTTTCGTCGATCCGTTCGTCGATCAGGGCAGCAGCAAGGACTGCTGCACCGAAGCCGCGCAGATCGCCATCAGCGTATTGGGCATGATGCCGAGCATCAGCACGGCCAGACCGTTGATGGAGACGAGCAGCGTGCTGTCCGGCTGCATGTAGAGCTTCTCGTGGCTTTCCGGTGCGTCGAAGTACATCAGCTTGACGATGCGCAGGTAGTAGAAGGCACCGATCAGCGAGAAGATCACCGCCGCGATGACCAGCGTCAGATGACCCGCTTGCAGCGCCGCGTTCAGCACCGAGAACTTGGCGTAGAAGCCGACGGTCGGCGGTACACCGGCCATGGAGAACATCAGCAGCAGCATCATGAACGCGAGCCACGGGCTGCGCTGGTTGAGGCCCTTGAAGTCGTTCAGGTTGTCGGCCTCGAAACCCTCGCGCGACAGCAGCATGATCATGCCGAAGCCGCCCAGCGTCATCAGCACATAGATCACCGCATAGAACATGGCGGAACTGTAGCCGTCCAGCGTGCCGCTCAACACCCCCAGCAACAGGAAGCCCATGTGCGCGATGGTCGAATAGGCGAACATGCGCTTGATGTTGGTCTGCGCGATGGCGGTGATGTTACCAACACCCATCGACAACACGGCCAGCACAGCCAGCATGCCGGCCCAGTGGATCATCATCGGTTGCAGTGCCTCAACCAGGATACGCATCACAAAAGCGAAGGCGGCCAGTTTGGGCGCGGTACCGATGAACATGGTCATCGCGGTCGGCGCACCGTGGTACACGTCGGGCACCCACATGTGGAACGGCACGGCACCCAGCTTGAAAGCGAGGCCGGCGACCAGGAAGGCCAGTCCGAACACCAGCAGCATATCGTTGCCCTGACCGGCCTTGATGACGTTGGAAATGGTCTGGATATCCAGCGAACCGGTGCCGCCGTAGATCATGGACATGCCGTACAGCAGGAAGCCGGAAGCCATCGCGCCGAGGATGAAATATTTCATCGCGGATTCGGTCGCCACGGCGGAGTCGCGCTGCAAAGCGACCAGCGCATACATGCTCAGCGCCAGCACTTCCAGACCGATGTACAGCGTGACGAAGTTGCTGGCCGAGATCATCACCAGCATACCCAGCGTGGAGGTCAGCGTCAGCGAAAGGAGCTCACCGGTAAACAGACCGCGCACGATCAGGTAGCTGCGCGAATAGACCAGCATCATGGACACCGACAGATAGGTCAGCAGCTTGAGCACGTCGGACATCAGGTCGTCCACGAACATGCCGGTGAACAGGTGGGCGACGCCGGTGGTGTGCGTGGCGACCGTGATCAGCGAACAACCGAGCAGCGTCACCTGGGTCAGCAGATAGGTGACGGTGCGTGTCTGGCTGGGCAGCAGCGAGTCGACGATCATGATGACGCAGATCATGCACAGCAGGAAGATCTCGGCGTAGGCAGGAAACAATGTGGAGATGTAACTCATAACTTCCTCTTAGATTTTGGAGCGTGCCATGTGCACCAGCAGATCGTTCACCGAAGCGTGCATGATCTCGGACAAGGGCAGCGGGTACAGACCCATCACCAGTACTGTGATCGCCAGCACTGCCATGAGCAGAATCTCGCGCGCACCGATGTCATGCAGATGGCGCACATGGTCGTTGGCGACCGCGCCGAACACCACGCGCTTGTACATCCACAGCGTGTAGGCGGCACCGAACACCAGCGTGGTGGCGGCCGCGAAGCCGTACCAGAAGTTGACCTTCACCGCGCCGAGGATGACCATGAACTCACCGACGAAACCGGAAGTGCCCGGCAGGCCGCTGTTGGCCATGGCGAACAGCATGAAGAAGGCGGCGAACACCGGCATGGTGTTGGCCACGCCGCCGTAATCCACGATCTGGCGCGAGTGCACGCGGTCGTACATCACGCCGATACACAGGAACAATGCGCCGGACACGAAACCGTGCGAGATCATTTGCAGCAACGCGCCTTCCATACCGTAGGCGTTGAAGATGAACAGGCCGAGGGTGACGAAGCCCATGTGCGAGATGGAAGAGTAAGCCACCAGCTTCTTCATGTCGGACTGCGCCAAAGCGACCAGACCGATATACACCACCGCGATCAGCGACAGCGTGACCATCAGCCATGCCAGCTCATGGCTGGCGTCCGGCGCGATCGGCATGGAGAAGCGGATGAAACCGTAAGCCCCCACCTTCAGCATGATCGCGGCCAGCACCACGGAACCGCCGGTGGGCGCTTCCACGTGCGCATCCGGCAACCAGGTATGCAAGGGAAACATCGGCACCTTCACGGCGAAGGCCATGAAGAAGGCGATGAAGATCAGGATCTGCGCGGTCATGCCCAGCGGCAGTTGATGGTAGTCGAGTATCTCGAAACTGCCGGACTGGAAGTACAGATACAGCAGCGCCACCAGCATCAACAACGATCCAAGCAGGGTGTAGAGGAAGAACTTGATCGCCGCATACACGCGGTTGGGACCGCCCCACACACCGATGATGAGGAACATCGGAATCAGCATCGCTTCCCAGAACACATAGAACAGCACGGCGTCCAGCGCGGCAAACACACCGTTGATCAGTCCGGACATGATGAGGAAGCAGGCCATGTATTGCGCCACGCGTTTCTCGATCACCTTCCAGCCGGCGATCACCACGATCACGGTGAAGAAGGCGTTGAGCAGGATCAGCAGCATGGAGATGCCGTCCACGCCGAGGTGGTAATGGATATTGAACTGGGTGATCCAGTTCTTCATCTCGACGAACTGCATGGCGCTGGTCATGCGGTCGAAACCGGTATACAGCGGGATGGTCACCAGCAAACCAAGCACGGCACCGACCAGCGCGATGATGCGCGCCAGCGATGCATTGCGGTCGTTGCCCGTGGCCAGCACCAGTACGCCGAAGACGATGGGCAACCAGATGACGACGCTTAACAGTGGGTATCCGAAAATCATGCTTGTTCCTTCTGTTCTTCTCTAGTGTTGCCTTATTAGAACCAGGTGCGCACGGTCAGCAACAGCGACACACCGAGGATCATCCAAAACGCGTAGTGATAGACGTAGCCGGTCTGGAATCCGCGCAGCACGCCGGAGAACATCCCCACCATCTTCGCGGAACCGTTGACGAAGAAGCCGTCGATCAGCTTCACATCACCGAACTTCCACAACGCGCGGCTCGCACCGCGTACCCCGCCGGCGAAGAACCAGTCGTTGAAACGATCGAAGTAGTATTTCTCGTCCAGCAAGGTATAGATGAAGCTGAACCGCTTCTGAATGGCGGCCGGGATGGCCGGGTTCTTCATGTAGAAGTACCACGCGCTAGCGACACCGGCCACGGCCAGCCAGAGCGGCAAGGTGGTCAGAGCATGCAGCGTCATGGCGAATGCGCCGTGGAACTCTTCGCGCAACTCATGCATGGCCGGGTGATGCTCGGCGATGAACACCGCGTCGCCGAAGTAGCCGCCGAACAGCATCGGCTCGATGGCGATGTAGCCGATCAGCACCGACGGAATAGCCAGCAGGATCAGCGGCAAGGTCACCACCCACGAAGTCTCGTGCGGCTTCTGTCCCGGCGCCAGTCCGTGATGGTGCGCGTCGTGTCCGTGGTCATCATGGCCGTGCGCTTCCTTGCCGAAGCGCTCCTCGCCGTGGAACACGAGGAAGTACATACGGAAGGAATAGAAAGCGGTGACGAATACGCCCGCGACTACGGCGAAGTAGGCGAAGTCCGAACCCGGCAGGTTGGAAAGTCCGACCGCTTCGATGATGCTGTCCTTGGAATAGAAGCCGGAGAAGAACGGCGTGCCGATCAGCGCCAGCGAACCGATCAGCGAGGTGATCCAAGTTATCGGCATGTACTTCTTCAGGCCGCCCATGTTGCGGATGTCCTGATCGTGGTGCATGGCGATGATCACGCTACCTGCGGCAAGGAACAACAGCGCTTTGAAGAAGGCGTGCGTCATCAGGTGGAACACCGCCACCGAGTAAGCCGAGGCACCCAGTGCCACCGTCATGTAGCCGAGCTGCGACAACGTGGAATACGCCACCACGCGCTTGATGTCGTTCTGGATGATGCCGAGGAAGCCCATGAACAGCGCGGTGATCGCGCCGATCACCATGACGAAGGACAAGGCCGTGTCGGACAGTTCGAACAGCGGCGACATGCGCGCCACCATGAAGATACCGGCGGTCACCATGGTCGCGGCGTGGATCAGCGCGGAGATCGGCGTCGGGCCTTCCATCGAATCCGGCAGCCACACATGCAACGGGAACTGCGCGGACTTGCCCATCGCGCCGATGAACAGCAGGATGCAGATGGCGGTCAGCAGGTTCCATGTCACGCCGGGGATGGGCGCGATATCGTTGGCATAGTTCTGCGCATTGGCGAACACGGCGGCGTAGTCCAGCGTGCCGAACACCATCAGCACCAGCGCGATGCCGAGCAGGAAGCCGAAGTCTCCAACGCGGTTGACCAGAAAGGCTTTCAGGTTGGCGTAGATCGCGGTCGGCTTGGTGTACCAGAAACCGATCAGCAGATAGGACACCAGACCCACGGCCTCCCAGCCGAAGAACAGTTGCATGAAGTTGTTGGCCATCACCAGCATCAGCATGGAGAAGGTGAACAGCGAGATGTAACTGAAAAAGCGCTGGTAACCCGGATCTTCCGCCATGTAACCGATGGTGTAGATATGCACCATCAGCGATACGAAGGTCACCACCAGCATCATCATCACGGTCAGTTTGTCGATCAGGAAACCGACCTGAAAGCTGGTGTCGCCCGAGGTCAGCCAGGTGTAGACCGGGCCGTTGAATGTGTTGCCCGCCATCACGTCCTGGAAGATTGCGACCGAGGCCGCGAAGGAGACGCCGACCAGCGCGATGGTGATGCGATGCGACCAGGTGCGTCCCAGCACTTTGCCGAACAGGCCCGCCGCGATCGCGCCGACCAGCGGCGCAAGGGGAACGATCAGATACAGAGTGTGCATGTCCATCATCAACCTTTCAGGGTGCCGAGATCATCCACATCGATGGTGCGCAGATTGCGGAACAGCACCACCAGGATGGCCAGACCGATAGCCGCTTCGGCAGCCGCCACGGTGAGGATGAAGAACACGAAGATCTGTCCGTGTATGTCGTTCAGATAATGCGAGAACGCCACGAAGTTGGTGTTCACCGCCAGCAGCATCAGCTCGATGGCCATCAGCAGCACGATCAGATTCTTGCGGTTGAGGAAGATGCCCACGATGCTGATGGCGAACAGCACCGCACCCAGCACCAGAAAATGTGAAAGACCCAGACTCGTCATGACTACTCCCTCGCTTAATCGGCCGTGTGGGCTTCAGCTGCCCCGTTGACTTCGTTCTTTTTGGTGGCGGGCATGGAGATGATGCGCACGCGATCGTTACGTTTGACATTGACCTGCCAGCTCACATCCTGACGCTTGGAATCGCGGCGGCGGCGGAAGGTCAGCGCGATGGCCGCGACCATGGCCACCAGCAGCAGCACCGCAGCCAGTTCGAACGGATAGACATAATCGGTGTAGATCAGGCGCCCCAGTTCCTTGGTATTGCTGTAATCGGCAGCATGTTTGACGGCGGTCATACCGGCGGAGGCCGCCTTGTCGCCCAGCACCCACACCATCTGCACCACGATCAGTGTGGCGAGCAGCGCGCCGGCGGGCAGCCATTGCAGGAAGTCTTTGCGCAGCTTCTCGATGTTGATGTCCAGCATCATCACCACGAACAGGAACAGCACCATCACCGCACCGACATAGACCAGCACCAGCGCGATGGCGAGGAACTCGGCTTCCAGCAGCAGCCAGATGCCGGAGCTGCTGACGAAAGCCAGCACCAGAAACAGCACGGAGTGCAGCGGGTTGCGTGCAGTGATCACGCGCAACGCCGAGAACACGACCGAAGCGGCGAAGAAGTAGAACAGTATGGTTTCGAAATTCATGATTTCTTTCCCTTAGCGATATTTCGCGTCGGCTGCGCGATCCTGAGCGATCTGCGCTTCGTTCGCGTCACCCACGGCCAGCAGCATATCCTTGGTGTAGTACAGATCGCCGCGGTTCTCACCGTGGTATTCGAAGATGCGCGTCTCGACGATGGCGTCGACCGGGCACGACTCTTCGCAGAAACCGCAGAAGATGCACTTGGTCAGGTCGATGTCGTATTGCGTGGTGCGGCGCGAACCGTCCTCGCGTTCAGCCACTTCGATCTTGATGGCCAATGCCGGGCAGACCGCTTCGCACAGTTTGCATGCGATGCAGCGCTCTTCGCCGTTCGGATAGCGGCGTTGTGCATGCAGGCCGCGGAAGCGCGAACCCTGTGGCGTCTTCTCTTCCGGATATTCGACGGTGATGTGACGCGCAAAGAAATACTTGCCGGTCACCGACAGCCCCTGGAACAGTTCCAGCAGCAGGAAACGCTTGAAGAAATTGATGAGGTTTTTCATATGCTATCCCTTGTCTCTCACCATACCCACAACGACGTCTGCATCCAGGCGGCGACGACCACCACCCAGATCAGTGTCAGCGGGATGAACACTTTCCAGCCGAGACGCATCAACTGGTCATAGCGATAACGCGGGAAGGTCGCCCGCAACCACAGGAACAGGAACAGGAAGATGGACATCTTGCCCAGCATCCAGATCAGTCCCGGCACCTGGTCGGTGAATTCACCCAGCGCGCCCCAACCGTGGAAGGGGTTCAGATAGCCGCCGAGGAAGAACACCGTGGTCAGCGCCGCGATCAGGATCATGTTGGCGTATTCGGCCAGGAAGAACAGCGCGAAGCCCATGCCCGAATATTCGGTGTGGAAGCCGGCCACGATGGCGGACTCGTCTTCGGCCAGGTCGAACGGCGCGCGGTTGGTCTCCGCCACACCGGCGAGGAAGTAGACGATGAACATCGGGAACAGCGGCACCCAGTACCAGCCGAACAGACCGTAGTTACTTTGCTGTCCCTGCACGATCTCGCCCATGTTCATGCTTTGCGCCGCGAGCAGCACGCACACCAGCGCAAAGCCCATCGCTAGCTCGTAGGAAACGATCTGCGCGGCGGAGCGCAAGGCACCGAGGAAGGCGTATTTGGAATTGGAAGCCCAGCCCGCGATGATGATGCCGTACACGCCGAGCGAGGTCATCGCCAGCAGATAGAGCAGACCGGCGTTCACATTGGCCAATGTGCCCCCTTCGAAGAACGGGATCACTGCCCAAGCTGCCAGCGCTGGAGCGAGCGCCATCACCGGTGCGGCCAGGAACAGGAACTTGTTCGCGCCGGACGGGATGATGAATTCCTTCGTCAGCAACTTGATGCCGTCGGCGACGGGTTGCAACAAACCCCAATAACCCACACGGTTCGGGCCGGGACGCACTTGCATGAAGCCCAGCACCTTACGTTCCGCCAAGGTGTAGTAGGCCACACCGCCCATGATCGGCAGGATGATGGCAAGGATCTTGGCCACGATCCACACCGGCAGCCACGCTGCGCCGAGCAGGACTTCGCCCATCTGATGTACGGTTTGCAGCAGTTCTATCATGCTCGCTCCACTGTGATCGTTCCAAACATCGCACCCAGCGTCGCAGTCATCGGGTGACCGGCGGCCACGCGCACCACGCCCTCGGGCAAGCCATCATCAGCCGCGACTTCGAGCAGCGCACTGCCCTGCCCTTGCGCGACCTTCACCTGCGCACCGGCGGCCACGCCGAGCTTGCTCAACTCTTTGCTGTGCAGCCAGACCTTCGGTTGCGCGGCATCGCTCGTTGCCTGCAGGGACATGGCACGGCGTACGATGGCGTCGGTCGCGTAGATCGGCACATCTGCCACGCGCTGCAGACCGATTACGGCGGTAGGCTTGGATTCGATAGCGCTGACTGCATTGTTCAGCTTGGCCGCGACATCCACACCCTGCAGCGCTTCGTCACGCACAGCTTGCGAAGTCTCGTAATCGAAACCGTCGACCTTGAGCAGATTGCCCAGCACGCGTAATACCTTCCAGGCCGGACGTGCTTCGCCCAAGGGCTTCACCGCACCGTTGAAACTCTGCACACGACCTTCGCTGCTGATGAAGGTACCGGAAGTCTCGGAGTACGGCGCGATAGGCAACAGCACATCGGCGTATTCCGTCGCGCCGTGTCTGTAGGCCGACATCGCGATCACCAGATCGGCAGCCTGCATCGCGGCGATGGCCTGCTGCGCATCGGCGCAATCCAGTTCCGGTTCGACGTTGAGCAACACATAAGCTTTGCGCGGTGCAGCCAGCATGGCAGCGGCGTTCAGGCCGTTACTTGCCGGAATCGCATTCACCAGATAGCCGCCGACGCTGTTGGCAGACTCGCCGATGAAGCCGAACTTGCCCTGCGTGGCGGCTGCGATCTGCTGTGCCAATGCCTGCAGTTGTGCCGCCTGCGGATGTTGCTGCGCGAAGTTGCCGAGCAATACGGCCACACGCTCGCCACCTGCCAGACTGCCGG
This sequence comes from Sideroxydans sp., assembly GCA_013791855.1. Taxonomy (GTDB): domain Bacteria; phylum Pseudomonadota; class Gammaproteobacteria; order Burkholderiales; family Gallionellaceae; genus Sideroxyarcus. Next base: position 50,091 of record VMTA01000023.1, on the reverse strand, counting down.
CGATACCGTCGGTCTGCTTGGCAGCCACGCCCAGGGCGACCTTACTCAAGGCCTCGACCAGCCCACCCGGCGCGACGATGGACTTGTTGGCAATCTTCATCAGCAGATCGTCATCGGCGGAATGGATCACGTTGAGTTGTGCACCGCGCTTCACCGCCTGACGGATACGCGCCGCGAGCAGCGGATGGTCCTTACGCAGGAAACTGCCGACGATGAGGATGCGGTCCGCCCTACCGATGTCGCTCACGGAGATGCCCAGCCAGGGCGCGCCCTGCTGTTTGCCGTCGGCGGAGAAATCACTCTGACGCAGACGGAAGTCGACGTTGTCGCTGCCGATGCCGCGCAGCAGTTTCTGCAGCAGGTACATCTCTTCCAAGGTCGAATTACCGGTGGCCAGCGCACCGATCTGCTCGGCACCCGCACCACCCGCGATCTGACGCAGACCATTGGCGCAGAATTCCAGCGCGGCTTGCCAGTCCACTTCCTGCCATTGACCGCCCTGCTTGATCATCGGTTTGGTCAGACGTTGATCGCTGTTCAATCCTTCATAGGCGAAACGGTCGCGGTCAGACAGCCAGCATTCGTTGATGTCGTCGTTCTCGATGGGCAGCACGCGCAACACGCGGTTGTCCTTGGTGTGCACGGCAAGGCCGGAACCCAGACTGTCATGCGCGCTCACCGAACGGCGGCGCGACAACTCCCAGCTGCGTGCCTTGTAACGGAACGGCTTGCTGGTCAATGCGCCCACCGGACACAGATCGATCATGTTGCCGGACAGCTCGGAATCTACGGTGCCTGAGACGAAAGACATGATCTCGGCGTGTTCGCCGCGGAAAGCCTGACCCAGTTCCATCTGCCCGGCGATCTCCTGGCCGAAACGCACGCAGCGCGTGCAGTTGATGCAGCGGCTCATCTCTTCTGCCGACACCAGCGGACCGATGTCCTTGCTCAACACCATGCGCTTTTCTTCGTGATAGCGCGAATGACCATTGCCGTAGCCGACCGACATGTCCTGCAGCATGCACTCGCCGCCCTGGTCGCAGATCGGGCAATCCAGCGGGTGGTTGATGAGCAGGAACTCCATCACCCCCTTCTGGGCTTTGACCGCCTGTTCAGAATGCGTGAACACCTTCATGCCTTCGCTCACCGGCGTGGCGCAGGCGGGCAAGGGTTTCGGCGCCTTCTCCACCTGCACCAGACACATGCGGCAGTTGGCGGCGATGGATAGTTTCTTGTGATAGCAGAAGTGCGGAATGGCGATGCCGGCCTGATGGGCGGCTTCGATCACGGTGGAACCGTTTTCCGTCTGGATCTTCTTACCGTCGATTTCGATATTGATCATTGCTCACCTATTCCATTCAGCTTCACACGAGACAACGCTTGTGCTCGATGTGATATTCGAATTCCTTGCGGTAGTGCTTGAGCATGCCCTGCACCGGCCAAGCTGCTGCATCACCCAGCGCGCAGATGGTGCGGCCGGCGATGTTGTCGCAGAGTTCAAGCAACAGATCCAGGTCTTCCGGCTTGCCCTCGCCCTTTTCGATGCGATGCACGATGCGGTACAGCCAGCCCGTGCCTTCACGGCAAGGTGTGCACTGACCGCAGGACTCTTCAAAGTAGAAGTAGGACAGACGCTCCAGCGCACGCACCATGCAGGTCGTATCGTCCATCACAATCACTGCGCCGGAGCCCAGATAGGAACCGGCCTTCTGCAACGAGTCGTAATCCATGTTGACGTCCATCATGATGTCGCCCGGCAGCACCGGCATGGACGAACCGCCGGGGATGACCGCCTTTAGCTTGTGGCCGTGACGCACGCCGCCGGCCATCGCCAGCAGATCGCGGAACGGCGTACCCATCGGCACTTCGAAGTTACCCGGATTGTTCACATGACCGGACACCGAGAACAGTTTGATACCGCCGCTGTTAGGCACGCCCAGATCGGCGAACTTCTTGCCGCCGTTGGCGATGATGTATGGAATGCTGGCGAAGGTCTCGGTGTTGTTGATGGTGGTCGGCTTGCCGTACAGACCGAAGCTGGCCGGGAACGGCGGCTTGAAGCGCGGCTGGCCCTTCTTGCCTTCGATGGATTCCAGCAAAGCGGTCTCTTCGCCGCACACGTAGGCGCCGTAGCCCATGTGGTTATGCAGGTCGAACTCGAAATCGGTGCCGAGAATGCCTTTACCCAGATAGCCCGCCTTGCGCGCATCCTCGCAAGCCTGCTCCATCGCTACGTAGGCTTCGAAGATCTCGCCATGCACATAGTTATAACCGGCTTTCACGCCCATCGCATACGCGGCGATGGCCATGCCTTCGATCAGCATGTGCGGGTTGTAGCGCAGGATGTCCCAGTCCTTGCAGGTGCCGGGCTCGCCTTCGTCCGAATTGCAGACGATGTATTTGTCGCCCTCGTAGTTCTTGGGCATGAAGCTCCACTTGAGGCCGGTGGGGAAGCCCGCACCGCCGCGTCCGCGCAGATTGGATGCCTTCACCTCGGAGATGATCAGGTCGGGCGACATCTTCTCGGTCAGTACCTTGCGCAGCGCCTGATATCCGCCTGCCTTCAAATAGTTGTCGAGATTCGCCAGGCCGTCCGCGGCAGTGGCGAGGATGATGGGCTTGCTCATGCCTTGCCTCCTTCCAGATCGGCCAGGATGCCGTCGATCTTTGCCGGCGTCAGCTTGCCGCACATCTTCTTGTTGTTCACGTTCAGCAGGGGCGCATCGACACAGGCACCCATACATTCGCCTTCGCGCAAGCCGAACTTTCCGTCCGGCGTGACTTCGTTCATCTTGATGCCGAGCTTCTGCTCCAGATAGGCCACCGTATCGCCCGCACCGCACAGCGTGCACGACAGGTTGGTGCACACGGTCAGCGTGTGCTTGCCCATCGGCTTGAGGTTGTACATGTGATAGAAGGTCGCCACTTCGTAGACGGCCATCTGCGGCATACCCAGATAGACGGCAACGTCGGCCATGTCTTCCGGGGCGATCCAGCCCTTCTCGTCCTGCACGAAACGCAAGGCGGCCATCACGGCGGACTGGCGCTGATCGGCGGGGTATTTGGTCAGCTCTTTGTCGATGAGCGTCGTGATCTGTTGCGACAACATCAGCGGTCTACCTCCCCGAAAACAATATCCTGCGTACCGATGATGGCCACCACGTCGGCAATCATGTGGCCGCGTGTCATCTCATCCAGACTGGACAGGTGTGTGAAGCCCGGCGCGCGGATCTTCATGCGATATGGCTTGTTGGCACCGTCCGATGCCAGATAGATGCCGAACTCACCCTTGGGATGCTCGACTGCCGAATACACCTCGCCGGCCGGAACATGCATACCTTCCGTGAAGAACTTGAAGTGGTGGATCAGTTCTTCCATGTTCTGTTTCATCGCTTCGCGCTTGGGAGGTGCGTATTTCAGATCGTCGGCCATGACCGGGCCGGGGTTCTTGCGCAGCCAGTCGATACACTGACGAATGATGCGCAAGGACTGGCGCATCTCTTCCACGCGCACCAGATAACGGTCGTAGCAATCGCCCTCGACACCCACCGGGATGTCGAAGTCCATCTTGTCATACACCTCGTAAGGCTGCTTCTTGCGCAGGTCCCAGGCGATACCCGAGCCACGCAGCATCGGGCCGGTGAAACCCAGCGCCATGGCGCGCTCCGGTGTGACGACGCCGATACCGACGGTACGCTGTTTCCAGATACGGTTGTCGGTGAGCAGCGTCTCGAACTCGTCGATGTGCTTGGGGAAACGAACGGTGAAGTCTTCGATGAAGTCGAGCAGCGAACCCTGACGGTTCTCGTTCATGCGCTTCACATCGGCCGCGTTGTGGATCTTGCTCTCTTTATAGTGAGGCATGACTTCCGGCAGGTCGCGATACACACCGCCCGGACGATAGTAAGCAGCGTGCAGACGCGCACCGGCCACTGCCTCGTAGGCGTCCACCAGATCTTCACGGTCGCGGAACGCGTAGAAGAACATGGTCATCGCGCCGAGGTCGATACCCACCGCGCCCAGCCAAAGCAGGTGGTTCAGGATGCGGGTGATCTCGTCGTACATGACGCGGATGTATTGCGCGCGGATCGGCACTTCGATGCCGGCCAGTTTCTCCACCGCCATCACATAAGCGTGTTCGTTGCACATCGGCGACACGTAATCCAGACGGTCCATGTAGGGCATGGCCTGCAGGAAGGTCTTGTGCTCGGCCAGCTTCTCGGTGCCGCGATGCAGCAGACCGATGTGCGGGTCGGCACGCTCGACCACTTCGCCGTCCAGCTCCAGCACCAGACGCAAAACGCCGTGGGCTGCCGGGTGTTGCGGCCCGAAGTTCAGGGTGTAATTTTTTATCTCAGCCATTACCGTCTCTCTGCCTTTAGTTTCGACCGTACTGCTCTTCGCGCATGGTGCGCGGCGTGATCTCGCGCGGCTCTATCGACACCGGCTCATACACCACACGGCGCTGATCGGCGTCATAGCGCATCTCCACGGTACCGGAGAGCGGGAAGTCCTTGCGGAACGGATTACCGACAAAGCCATAGTCGGTGAGGATACGGCGCAGATCGGGATGGCCCTTGAAGATGATGCCGTACAGGTCGAACGCTTCGCGCTCGTACCAGTTCGCCACCGGCCACACGCCGATCACGGAATCCATCATCGGCATCGCATCGTCCTCGGCGAACACGCGCACGCGCAATCTGATGTTGTGGGTGATGGAAAGCAGATGGTAGATCGAGGCGAATCGCGGACCATCGTGCGGCTGGTCGGCCAGATAGCGGCCGTCCTCGCACGTCTCACTGCCCCAGGTGGAGTAATCGATGCCGCACAGGTCGATTAGCTCCTCGAAACGCAGGTCGGCATCGTCGCGCAGACGTGTGAACACGCCGATCATGTCGGCGGCCTTGATCACCAGCGTCAACTCGCCCAAGCGCTCCTGCAGACTCACCACTTTTGAACCGAAAGCTTCGGTCAGATTGGATTTCAATATATTGAGGTCGGTAGCCATATCAGCCTCGCGCGATGGTGTTGGTGCGCTTGATCTTGTTCTGCAACTGGATCACGCCGTACAGCAGCGCTTCAGCCGTCGGCGGGCAGCCGGGAACATAGATATCGACAGGCACGATGCGGTCACATCCGCGCACCACGGAATAAGAATAGTGATAGTAGCCGCCGCCGTTGGCGCATGAGCCCATGGAGATCACCCAGCGCGGCTCGGCCATCTGGTCGTATACCTTGCGCAGCGCGGGAGCCATCTTGTTGCACAGCGTGCCCGCCACGATCATCACGTCGGACTGGCGCGGGCTGGGACGGAAAGCACCGGCCCCGAAACGGTCCAGGTCATAACGCGGCAATGCGGCGTGCATCATCTCCACGGCACAACATGCCAGACCGAAGGTCATCGGCCACAGGGAACCGGTACGCGCGTAATTGATGATGGTATCGGCGGTGGTGGTGATCACGCCTTTTTCCAGAATTCCTTCAATGCCCATATGCTCCCCTCTTCATCGTGCACGACAACGCCATCCGGCGGTCGCGCATTCATGTATTAGTACTTTCGCTGGCGTGCCGCAGTCCTGCTCACTCGCTTGAATCTGCGGCATGCGTGGAAGATCACATCCACGACAGAGCCCTTACTCCCACTCCAGCGCGCCCTTCATCCATTCGTAAACGAAGCCAACTACAAGAATGGCCAGAAAGACCATCATGGAAACAAAACCGAAGGTACCGATCTCCTTCAGAACGATCGCCCAGGGAAACAGGAACGCGATCTCGAGATCGAACAGGATGAATAGGATGGCGACAAGATAGAAGCGCACATCGAATTTCATGCGCGCGTCTTCGAATGCTTCGAAACCGCATTCGTATGGAGACAGTTTTTTTTCGTCAGGATGGTTCGGGCCGACAATGATGCCGAGAACCAGGGGTGCGATACCCATTACCAAAGCGATGCCGATAAACAACAGTACCGGAAAATAATTTTCCAACATGCTTGAGTCTCCTCCCTCTGTGAACCCGCAATATAGCGGAGTGCAAAGCAATGCTCTAGTTTTATATTTTGGCCTTTCGCTGAATCAGCCTGGCTCTTCTTTTATATTGTCTGGTGCGGGGCATGGGACTCGAACCCACACGTCCTTTCGGACACAGCCACCTCAAGGCTGCGCGTCTACCAATTCCGCCAACTCCGCATTACTACTTGAAAATTATCGCGGGATTTCCTTCGCCTTGGAATCCGGTGCGCCATCCGCTGCCGGCGCATCCACTTGCAGTGTATTCACATCCACACGATCCATCACGCCGGTTTGCTTCTCAGGCTGCGCATACATGGCAGTCAGCGTCAGGCTGGTGATGAAAAAGACGGTCGCGGCCACTGCCGTGCTGCGGCTCAGAAAGTTGGCAGAGCCGCTGGAGCCGAACAGGCCACCCGCCGAGCCGGTGCCGAAAGCGGCTCCCATATCGGCGCCTTTGCCGTGCTGGATCAGCACCAGACCGACCAACACCACCGCAGTTACCACATGTACCACCCAAACCAATGTTTCCACAATCGACTCCAGCTTCTAGATTATTGTTGCGCAGCGCTACAGATCGCCACGAATTCTTCCGCCACCAATGACGCGCCACCGATCAGACCGCCGTCGATATCCGGCATGCCCATCAATTCTGCCGCATTGCCCGGCTTCATGCTGCCGCCATACAGGATACGCAACCCTTGTGCCACTTCTGCATCCAGTTGCGCCACGCGCTGACGGATGAAGGCATGCACCGCCTGTGCCTGCTCCGGTGTCGCGGTCTTGCCTGTGCCGATCGCCCAGACCGGCTCGTAGGCGATGACGGCCTTCGCCAATGCCTGCGCACCGACATGATTCAGTATCACTTCCAGCTGACGTCCCACCACCTGCTCGGTCACGCCGCTCTCGCGCTCATCCAGTGTCTCGCCGACGCAGAAGATCGGCGTCAGGCCGAACTTGATCGCCGTATCGAACTTGGCAGCCGCGATGTCATTACTCTCATGAAACAGGGCGCGACGCTCGCTGTGGCCGATGATGACGTAACGACATCCGAAATCCACCAGCATGCCCGGCGCCACCGCACCGGTGAACGCACCTTTTTCATGCTGACTCAGATTCTGCGCCCCCCAAGCCACATTACTGCCTTGCAGCATGGACTGGGCCTGGGCCATATACGGGTAAGGCACGCACACACCACAATCTGCGGCACCCAGTGCTTTCACACCCGCCAACACGCCCTCCAGCAAGGCCTTGTTGCTTGCCAGATCGCCGTGCATCTTCCAGTTTCCAACCACTAATTTGCGTCGCATCAGACTATTCTTCCGACGTTTTAAGGTCGGCGATAGTAACGGCGAAACGAACTTCGGTCAATCAGCGCAACTTGGTCTCAATCAAGCCCCAAATCTTCCTTTGCTTGTACCAGTCAGAATGGCTTGTGTAATAATCGTGTAACAATTCGCACATAGGATGCATCCCGCTGACAAAAGTCGAGCACAACGATCAATCCTTCGGAGAATCTTGAAATGAGCAAACTGAATCGAATCTTGAGCGGGCTCGGCCTGTCCTTGACCCTGCTGGGTGCCACCGTGGCCCATGCCGGCAACATCACTGGCGCCGGCGCTACCTTCCCCTACCCCGTTTACGCCAAGTGGGCCGAAGCCTACAAGAACCAGACCGGCGTGGGCATGAACTATCAATCCATCGGTTCCGGCGGCGGCATCAAGCAGATCAAAGCCAAGACCGTGGACTTTGGTGCTACCGACGCCCCGATGAACGCCAACGAACTGGGCATGCTGGGCTTGACACAATTCCCGACCGTGATCGGCGGCGTCGTCCCGGTCATCAACGTTGAAGGCGTATCCCCCGGTCAACTGAAGCTGTCCAGCAACACCCTGGTCGACATCTTCATGGGCAAGATCACCAAGTGGAACGACCCCAAGATCGCCGCCGACAACAAAGGCCTGAACCTGCCAGAGCAAGCCATCACCGTGGTACACCGCGCTGACGGTTCCGGCACCACCCACATCTTCACCTCCTATCTGGCAGCAGTCAGCACAGCATGGTTGCGCGAAGTCGGCGCCAACAAGGCCGTGAAGTGGCCAGTGGGTACGGGCGGCAAGGGTAACGAGGGTGTTGCTTCCTATGTGCAGCGCATCAAGGGCGCCATCGGCTACGTTGAATATGCTTACGCACTGCAGAACAATATGTCCTACGCGCAACTGAAGAACCGCGATGGTCACTTCGTTTCTCCTACAGCTGAAAGCTTCAAGGCTGCCGCTGGCAATGCCAAGTGGAAAGCTTCGGAAGGCTTCGCAGAGATTCTGGTGGATCAGCCGGGCGCAGACAGCTGGCCTATCGCTGGTGCGACATTCATTCTGGTTTACAAGAATCAGGACAACGCCGATACCGCTGCTGAAGTGCTGAAGTTCTTTGACTGGGCTTACAGCAATGGCGACAAGATGGCTTCCGATCTGCACTACGTGCCGCTGCCGGGCAATGTCACCGCCATGATCCGCAAGGCATGGAAAGAGCAGATCACTGACGGCCACGGCAAGGCGATCTGGAAGTAAGCCAAGCCTGAGTGCGCCGAAAGGCATGCTCAAGTTATAATTCGGGGGGCGCTATGCCCCCCAATTTCACTCAAGACCTATTACACAGATGAAATCGACGCTCCTGCACCAAGCCCGGCTCAAGCAACAGATATGGCTGGACATGTTGTTCCGTGGCCTGACCCGGCTATCGGCTTTCGGGGTGCTGGCACTCTTGGTCGCGATCATTGCCTCGCTGGTGATCGGCAGCATGCCTGCCATAGAAGCGTTCGGCTTTCATTTTCTCGTCAATGATGAATGGAATCCGGTCACCGATGAATACGGTGCACTGGTCCCCATCGTAGGCACACTGGTTACCTCCGGTATCGCCCTGCTGATCGCCATTCCGGTCAGCTTCGGTATCGCCATATTTCTGACCGAGCTGTCGCCGCGCGTGTTGCGCCGGCCGCTCGGCATCGCAGTTGAGTTGCTGGCGGGCATTCCCAGCATCATCTACGGCATGTGGGGCTTGTTTGTGTTCGCGCCATTGTTCGCCGATCACTTCGAGCCCTGGATCAACGACCATATCGGCACCCTGCCGATGCTCGGCCCGTTCTTCGCCGGCCCGCCGATGGGCATCGGCATCCTGACCGCCGGCATCATCCTCGCCATCATGGTGATCCCCTTCATAGCATCGGTCATACGCGACGTGTTCGAAGTCGTGCCGCCCATGCTGAAGGAATCCGCCTACGGCGTCGGAGCCACGACCTGGGAAGTGGTGATGAAGATCGTGCTGCCCTTCACGCGCATCGGCGTGGTCGGCGGCATCATGCTCGGCCTGGGGCGCGCCCTGGGCGAGACCATGGCTGTCACTTTCGTCATCGGCAATGCACATGAACTGAGCAAATCCCTGCTGATGCCGGGCAACAGCATCTCCTCGGCACTGGCCAACGAGTTCACCGAAGCGGTCGGCGAGCTGTATACCTCGGCGCTGATCGAGCTGGGCCTGATCCTTTTCTTCATCACTTTCGTCGTCCTGTCACTCGCTCGCCTGATGCTGCACAAGCTGGGCAAAGGCGAGGGACAGACCACCTGAACGCCATGCTGACTCTCTATACCCGCCGCCGCATCATCAACGTCACCGGCCTGCTGGTCTCCATGCTGGCCATGGCCTTCGGTCTTTTCTGGCTGTGCTGGATACTGTTCACCTTGCTCAGCCACGGCCTTACCGCGCTCACCCCTGCCGTCTTCTCGCAGATGACGCCACCGCCCGGCAGCGCCGGTGGCCTGCTGAACGCCATCGCCGGCACGCTGATGATGAGCCTGCTCGGCACGCTGATAGGCACGCCCATCGGCATCCTGGCCGGCACTTATCTGGCCGAATTCGGCCAGCGCGGCTGGCTGGCGCCGGTCACCCGTTTCATCAACGACATCCTGCTGTCCGCGCCTTCCATCGTGATCGGCCTGTTCGTGTACGAGGTGTATGTCATCCGCGTCGGTCACTTCTCCGGCTGGGCGGGCGCTTTGGCACTTGCCATCATCGTCATCCCTATCGTGATCCGCACCACCGAGAACATGCTGCGCCTGATCCCCAACACCCTGCGCGAGGCCGCCTCCGCACTGGGTGCGCCGCAATGGAAGATCGTCAGCTTCGTCACCCTGCGCGCGGCACGCGCAGGCATCATCACCGGCGTGATGCTGGCCATCGCCCGCATCAGCGGCGAGACCGCCCCGCTGCTGTTCACCGCGCTTAACAACCAGTTCTGGAGCGCTGACATGAACAGCCCGCTGGCCAACTTGCCGGTGGTGATCTTCCAGTTCGCCATGAGCCCCTACGAAGACTGGCAGCATCTCGCATGGGCCGGCGCACTGCTGATCACCATCAGCGTACTCACGCTCAACATCCTGGCGCGCATCCTGTTCCGCCAAAGTGCAACCACACATTGATATCGGGAATCACTACTCATGAACGCTGAAACAGTCAACACGCCCAAGGTCACCGTACGCGACCTCAACTTCTTCTACGGCAACTACCGCGCACTCAAGGACATCAACCTCGACATCGCGGAAAAGATGGTAACCGCCTTCATCGGACCGTCCGGCTGCGGCAAATCGACGCTGTTGCGCACGTTCAACCGCATGTACCAGCTCTACCCGAAACAGAAGGCCACCGGCCAGATCATGCTGGACGGCAGCAACGTGCTCGACCCCAAGCAGGACCTCAACATGCTGCGCGCCAAGGTCGGCATGGTGTTCCAGAAGCCGACACCGTTCCCGATGTCTATCTATGACAACATCGCCTTCGGCGTAAAACTGTACGAGAACCTGAGCCGCAACGAGATGGATGATCGTGTCGAATGGGCCTTGAAGAAAGCCGCACTGTGGGGCGAGGTCAGCGACAAACTGAAACAGAGCGGAACCAGCCTGTCCGGCGGCCAACAGCAACGCCTGTGCATTGCCCGCGCAATCGCGGTCAAACCGCAAGTGCTGTTGCTGGACGAACCAACCTCCGCGCTCGACCCGATCTCCACCGCGCACATCGAAAAACTGATCGATGAGCTAAAGAAGGATTTCACGATCGTCATCGTGACGCACAACATGCAACAGGCTGCACGCATCTCGGATTTCACCGCCTATATGTACCTGGGCGACCTGATCGAGTTCGGAGACACCAGTACGGTGTTTACCAATCCAAAACGGAAAGAAACTGAGGATTACATCACCGGTCGCTTCGGCTAGCCATCCCGAACGCACCAACAAGAACGCCGAGCGATGCTCGGCGTTCTTCATTTCAGACCGACAAGTACAAGACTAGGCTGCGGCAGCTTTGACCGCCTCCGCGATTTTCTCCGCGCACAGCTTCACCTTCACCCCGTCCTCGCCCTCCACCATCACGCGCAGCAATGGCTCGGTACCCGACGGACGCAGCAACACGCGCCCCTTGCCGTCCAGCATGATCTCGGCCGTCTCCACCGCATGTTTCACCTTGGCATGGTTCGAGAGGTCTTCTTTCTTGGCCATCTTCACATTGATCAGCACTTGCGGATACATGTGCAGGTCGCCTGCCGCTACGGCCAGCGTCTGCTTCTTCATGCGCAAGGCATGCAACACCTGCAAGGCGGAGACGATACCGTCGCCGGTGCTGTGCTTGTCCAGACAGATGATGTGTCCAGAGTTCTCGCCTCCCAGCTGCCAACCCTGCTGTTGCAGCATCTCCATCACATAGCGGTCGCCCACCTTGGCGCGCATGAACGGGATACCCAGATGCTGCATGGCATGCTCGAAGGCGAGATTGGTCATCAGGGTGCCGACCACACCGCCCTTCATCGTGCCTTCGGCATGATGCTGCCTGGCGATGACATAGAGCAGCTGATCACCGTCGTATAACTTGCCCGATGCATCGACCATCACCAGCCGGTCGCCGTCGCCGTCCAGCGCGATGCCGATATCCGCCTTGTGTTCGACCACGGCCTTCTGCAGGTTCTGCGGTTTGGTCGCGCCGTAACCGTCATTGATGTTCAAGCCGTTAGGCTCCGCACCGATCGCGATGACTTCCGCCCCCAGTTCGTGGAACACGTGGCGCGCGATGTGATAGGTCGCACCATGCGCGCAATCCACCACGATCCTCATGCCGCGCAGATCCATCTCGTTGGGGAAGGTGCTCTTGCAGAATTCGATGTAGCGTCCGACCGCATCGTCGAGCCGCTTGGCTTTGCCCAATGCCTCCGACGCATTGGTCTGCATCGGCTCGTCCAGCGCCGCCTCGATGGCATGTTCGACCTCGTCGGGCAGCTTGGTGCCGTTGCCGGAGAAGAACTTGATGCCGTTATCTTCAAAAGGATTGTGCGAAGCCGAGATGACCACCCCCGCCTGCAAGCGCAGCGCGCGCGTCAGATAGGCCACGGCAGGGGTCGGCACAGGACCGGCCAGATACACATCGATACCCGCCGCGATCAAACCGGCTTCCAGCGCGGATTCCAGCATATAGCCGGAGATGCGAGTGTCCTTGCCGATCAGCACCGCCGGACGTTCACCGCGCGAGTGCTCCGCCTTGGCCAGCACCTTGCCGGCCGCATAACCCAGATGCATCACGAACTGCGGTGTGATGGGATGCTCGCCCACTTTGCCGCGCACACCATCAGTTCCGAAATATTTTCTACTCATATCGATCCCCGTTCACTGCATTCAATATCTTCAAGGCATCCACCGTCTCGCGCACATCGTGCACGCGCACGATGGCCGCCCCGCGTTGCACCGCCAGCACCGCCGCCGCCACGCTGGCAGCCAGACGTTCCCCGACCTCGCGTCCGGTGATCGCACCCAGCATGGATTTGCGCGACAGGCCAGCCAGCACCGGCATACCAAGCTTTGTAAATGCTTCCAATTCGCGCAGCAGGGCGAGATTATGCGCCAGCGACTTGCCGAAACCAAAACCGGGATCGATGACGATACGATCCCGGCCGACCCCCGCCGCCGCCACGGCGGCTATCCGCTGCCGCATAAAGTCTGCGACTTCAAGGACGACATCGTCATAGCTCGGGTGCTGTTGCATCGACTGCGGCGTACCCTGCTTGTGCATCAAGCAGACTGCCGCATCGCTCGCCGCCACAGCCTGTATCGCCCCCTCCGCCTGCAAGGCATTCACGTCATTGACCATCGTTGCGCCCGCCTTGATCGCTGCACGCATCACGGCCGGCTTCCAGGTATCGATGGAGATCGGCACCGTGATACCGCGCAGCCCCTCGATGACCGGCAATACACGATCCAGCTCCTCCTGTTCGCCCACCTCGGCAGCGCCAGGTCGTGTGGATTCACCGCCGATATCGAGCATATCGGCGCCGTCTTCTAACAGTTGCCGCGCATGATCGATGGCATTGGAGAATGAAACATAGCGGCCGCCGTCAGAAAAGGAATCAGGCGTGACATTGACGATGCCCATCACTTTCGGACAGGACAGGTCGAGTTTGAATGCGCCGCAAAGAAGTTGCATCGGGATATTCGGAAGGAAAAGAAAGAGAGGCTAGTCGACTAGCCTCTCTGAACACTGTTTCAGGTCTCTTGCGCCGGCTCGCCGGTTGCCGGCGCTGTCGGCTTCTCGTCCGCGGGCGGTTCAGCGGGTGGCGTCACTGTGGCGGGCTTGGGCGGACGCGGCGGATTGCCGGCCATGATGTCGTTGATCTGATCCGCGTCGATGGTCTCCCACTCCAGCAAGGCCTTGGCCATCGCCTCCATCTTGTCGCGATTCTCCTCGATCAGTTTGCGCGCCAGCGCATATTGCTCGTCGAGGATACGGCGTATCTCGGCATCGACCTTCTGCATGCTGGCCTCGGAGATGTTCTTGTGTGTGGTCACCGAACGGCCGAGGAACACCTCTCCCTCGTTCTCGCCGTACACCATGGTGCCCAGCGCATCGGACATGCCCCACTGCGTCACCATCTTGCGCGCCATGTCGGTGGCGCGCTCGAAATCGTTGGAAGCGCCGGTCGTCATCTGGTTCATGAAGATCTCTTCCGCGATGCGCCCGCCGAACAACACCGCGATGGTGGACAGGATGCGTATCTTGTCCATGCTGTAACGGTCTTCGGATGGCAGCTGCATGGTCAGACCCAGGGCGCGGCCACGCGGGATGATGGTGACTTTATGTACCGGATCGGTCTTGGGCATCAGCTTGGCGACCAGTGCATGGCCGGACTCGTGATAGGCCGTGTTGCGACGTTCTTCTTCCGGCATCACCATGGACTTGCGTTCCGCGCCCATGAATATCTTGTCCTTGGCTGCTTCGAAATCGTCCATCTCGACGAAACGCTTGCCACGGCGCGCCGCGAACAGCGCCGCCTCGTTCACCAGATTGGCCAGATCGGCGCCGGACATGCCCGGTGTACCGCGCGCCAGGATGTCTGCCTTCACGTCTTCCGCGCACGGCACTTTGCGCATGTGCACTTTCAGGATCTGCTCGCGACCGCGGATGTCCGGCAACGGCACCACCACCTGGCGGTCGAAACGACCGGGGCGCAACAAGGCCGCATCCAGCACGTCGGGGCGGTTGGTCGCGGCGATCACGATCACACCCGACGCCCCCTCGAAACCGTCCATCTCCACCAGCAGCGCATTCAGCGTCTGCTCGCGCTCATCGTTGCCGCCGCCCAAGCCCGCACCGCGCTGACGACCGACCGCGTCGATCTCGTCGATGAAGATGATGCAGGGCGACTGTTTCTTGGCCTGCTCGAACATATCGCGCACACGCGCCGCACCGACACCGACGAACATCTCGACGAAATCGGAACCGGAGATGGAGAAGAACGGCACCTTGGCTTCGCCCGCGATGGCTTTGGCCAACAGCGTCTTGCCGGTACCGGGACTACCCACCATCAGCACGCCGCGCGGGATACGCCCGCCCAGGTTCTGGAATTTGCCCGGATCACGCAGGAAATCGACCAGTTCCGAGACCTCTTCCTTGGCCTCGTCGCAACCGGCCACATCAGCGAAGGTCACGCGCTCCTTGGAATCATCCAGCATGCGTGCCTTGCTCTTGCCGAACGAGAACGCGCCGCCGCCCTTGCCGCCCTGCATCTGGCGCATGAAGAACACCCACACGCCGATCAGCAGCAGCATGGGGAACCATGAGATGAACACCTGAGTGAAGAACCCTTGCTCCTCGTCCGGTTTGGCTTCCACTTTCACGCCATACTTCAGCAGGTCGGAAACCAGCCAGATGTCGCTGGGGGCAAAACTGGTGATGCGTTTACCGTCGGGCGTGACCGCTTTAAGCGTGCGACCTTCGATGGTGACTTTCTCGATCTGGCCCGAACGGACAGCCTCAAGGAACTGTGAATAATCCAGTTGCACCTGCGCCGTCTGCATCTGGCGCGCGTTGAACTGGTTGAAGACGGTCATCAGCACCATGGCGACGACCATCCAGATCCCTATACTTTTGAACAGATTATTCACACTTGCTCCTCAGATATGAGCGAAAAACGAAAGCGCATTAGACTACGGAAGTACCGATTACTCAAGCTTTCCCAAGCCCACCAAATACTGTTCGTTACTGCGGTCACGAGATGCCTTGGGCTTGCGCGCGACCACTTTGGTGAAGTGGGTACGCATTGATTTCATATATTCCTCGAATCCGGCACCCTGAAACACCTTGGCCACGAACGAGCCGCCGGGGGCGAGATGGGTGACAGCGAAATCGAGCGCCAGTTCCGCCAGATACATGGCGCGCGCCTGATCAGCCATCACTACACCGCTGATATTGGGGGCCATATCCGAGATTACAAGGCCGATAGGCCGGCCGCCCAATCTTTCTTCCAATTGCGCCAACACACTTTCCTCACGAAAATCGCCCTGTATGAACTCGACGCGCGGCAAAGGCGCTAGCGGCAAAAGGTCCAGCGCGATGATGCGGCCGTGTTCGCCCATCTTCTTCGCCACCACCTGGCACCAGCTACCCGGTGCCGCGCCCAAGTCCACCACCACCATGCCCGGCTTGATCAGATTGTCGCGCTCATCCAGTTCCAGCAGCTTGTAAGCGGCGCGTGCGCGATAGCCGTCCTTCTGCGCCATTTGCACATAGGGATCGTTCACATGCTCGCGCATCCATTGTTTGCTGGATTTTGATGCTTTCATAGATTCTGGCCTGATAAGAGGGTCATAAGCGGATCAGCGCGCAACGAACACCCGACAACTGGTTGATACCATAGGAATCCGTAATTTCTGCGGACATGCCTCCGTTTTGCTAGAATGCGCGCCCTATCTGGAGCAACACATGTTAAATCTCTCTGTATCCCAGCGCCTCGCCCTCAAAGGCCGCGCCCATGCCCTTAACCCAGTCGTGATGATCGGCAATGCCGGTTTGACGCCAGCCGTGCTGGACGAGATCGAGCGCAGCCTGAAAAGCCACGATCTGCTGAAGATCAAGGTGATGAGCGACGATCGTGAAGCCCGCGAAGCGATGCTGCAAGAGATCTGCACCACTTTGAAGGCCGGACCGGTGCAGCATATCGGCAAGACGCTGGTGGTCTATCGACCACTGGAGACGCCCATCGCCAAGCCCCCCAAGCGCCGCAAGGGCAAGCCGCTCACCAAGAAGCAGCTCGCCAGCCGCAGTTAAAGATACTGTACTTCAACGACTTCGTATTCACGCACCCCGCCCGGGGCCTGCACTTCAGCGATATCACCTTCCACCTTGCCGATCAGCGCACGCGCGATCGGTGAGCTGATGGATATCTTGCGGTGTTTGATGTCCGCTTCATCCTCGCCCACGATCTGGTAAGTCACCACGTCGCCGTTGCTGACGTCTTCCATCACCACGGTGGTGCCGAACACCACGCGACCATCGGTACTCAAGGTCTTGGGGTCGATGACCTGCGCGCTGCCCAGCTTGAACTCCAGCTCGACGATGCGGCCTTCAACGAAGGATTGACGCTCCTTGGCGGCCTCGTATTCCGCGTTCTCGGACAAGTCGCCCTGCGCGCGCGCTTCGGAGATCGCATTGATCACCGAAGGACGTTCCACTGTCTTCAAACGGTGCAACTCTTGACGCAATAGCTCGGCGCCGACGACAGTCAATGGGACTTTGCTCATAAAAACTCTTCCTTAGTTGAAACGACGATGCAAAGACTGCACGTCATAGACCTGCAACTCGGCCAGATGCTGCATGCCGATGCAGGCGGCGCGGGCGCCAGCCAGCGTAGTGTAGTAAGTGACACGGCCTTGCAACGCCGCATGACGGATGGAATAGGAATCGCGCATCACCGACGGGCGACTGTCCACCGTATTGATGATCAGACTGATCTCACCATTCTTGATCATGTCGAGGATGTGCGGGCGACCTTCCGCGACCTTGTTCACGATAGCGACTTCGACACCTGCCGCAGCGATGGCCGCAGCCGTGCCGCGTGTCGCCACGACCGTAAAGCCCAGCCCGACCAACGACCGAGCAACTTCAACCGCGCCCGCCTTGTCTTCCTCGCGCACGCTGACGAACACCCGACCGCTCTTGGGCAACTTCACACTGGCGGCGAGTTGCGATTTGACGAAGGCCTCCGCGAAGGTATCGCCCACGCCCATCACCTCGCCGGTGGATTTCATCTCCGGCCCGAGGATCACATCCACACCGGGGAACTTGATGAACGGGAACACCGCTTCCTTCACCGAGAAATACGGCGGGATGACCTCTTTAGTCACGCCCTGCTGGTCCAGCGACTGGCCGGCCATGCAACGCGCCGCCACCTTGGCCAGCGGCACACCGGTCGCCTTGGATACATACGGCACGGTACGCGATGCGCGCGGGTTCACTTCCAGCACATACACGGTCTCGCCCTGGATGGCGAACTGCACGTTCATCAGGCCGACCACGTTCAATTCCTTCGCCATCGCCACGGTCTGGCGGCGCAGCTCGTCCTGCATCGCAACGGACAGCGAATACGGTGGCAGCGAACAGGCAGAGTCGCCCGAGTGCACGCCCGCCTGCTCGATGTGTTCCATGATGCCACCGATGATGACCTGCTTGCCGTCGGACACCGCATCCACGTCCACCTCGATCGCGTCGTTCAGGAAGCGGTCGAGCAGGATGGGCATGCGCTCCGGCCAGGTCTTGCCCAGCTCTTCGGCATCGCGCATGTAACGCTCCAGATCGTTCTGCGCATGGATGATCTCCATACCGCGACCGCCCAGCACGTTGGAAGGACGCATCACCAGCGGGTAGCCGATCTCGGTCGCCCCGGCGACCGCATCGGCCACATTGCTCGCAGTACGGTTCGGTGGCTGTTTCAGATCGAGCTTGCGCAACATCGCCTGGAAACGTGCACGGTCTTCCGCGCAGTCGATCATGTCCACCGAAGTGCCGATGATGGGCACGCCGTTCTTGGCCAGACCGTGCGCCAGCTTCAGCGGCGTCTGCCCGCCGTACTGCACGATCACACCGACCGGCTTTTCAACAGCAACCACTTCCAGCACATCTTCAAGCGTCAGCGGCTCGAAGTACAAACGATCCGAAGTGTCGTAGTCGGTGGAGACGGTCTCAGGATTGCAGTTGACCATGATGGTCTCGTAACCGTCCTCGCGCATCGCCAGCGCGGCATGCACGCAGCAATAGTCGAACTCGATACCTTGACCGATGCGGTTCGGTCCGCCGCCCAGCACCATGATCTTCTTGTTGTTGGTCGGCTGCGATTCGCACTCTTCCTCATAGGTCGAGTACATGTAAGCGGTATTGGTGGAGAACTCGGCAGCGCAGGTATCCACGCGTTTGAACACCGGACGCACGTTCAAGGCATGGCGATAGGCGCGCACCGATTCGTCGTCGATACCCAGCAGGGATGCCATGCGCGCATCCGCGAAACCGCTGCGCTTCAAAGTGCGCAATTGATCCGCGCTGATGCTTTCCAGCGTGCGGCCGGTCAGCTCGCGTTCCTGACGGATGATGTCTTCGATCTGCACCAGGAACCACGGGTCGATCTTGCTGACGTTGAACACCTCTTCCACGCTCATGCCGAGACGGAAGGCATCGCCCACCGCCCAGATGCGGTCCGGACCGGGATTTCCGAGTTCGGCGCAGATCGCGTCGCGGTCGTCGTACTTGCTGTCCAGCCCATGCACGCCCACTTCCAGACCGCGCAGCGCTTTCTGGAACGATTCCTGGAAAGTGCGGCCGATGGCCATCACCTCGCCCACCGATTTCATCTGCGTGGTCAGGCGGTCGTTGGCCTGCGGGAATTTCTCAAAGGCGAAACGCGGGATCTTGGTCACCACGTAGTCGATGGTCGGCTCGAACGAGGCCGGGGTCGCGCCGCCGGTGATGTCGTTCTTCAACTCGTCCAGCGTGTAGCCGACAGCCAGCTTGGCCGCGACCTTGGCGATGGGGAAGCCGGTGGCCTTGGAAGCCAGCGCCGAGGAACGCGACACGCGCGGGTTCATCTCGATCACCACCATGCGCCCGTCTTGCGGGTTGATGGAGAACTGCACGTTGGAGCCGCCGGTCTCCACACCAATCTCGCGCAGCACAGCCAGCGAGGCATCGCGCAGGATCTGGTATTCCTTGTCAGTCAGTGTCTGCGCCGGTGCGACGGTAATGGAGTCGCCGGTATGCACGCCCATCGGATCCAGGTTCTCGATGGAGCAGATGATGATGCAGTTGTCGTTGCGGTCGCGCACGACTTCCATCTCGTATTCTTTCCAACCGAGCAGCGATTCTTCGATCAGCAGCTCTTTGGTCGGCGACGCTTCCAGACCACGCTCGCAGATCTCCATGAACTCTTCGCGGTTGTAAGCGATACCGCCGCCGCTGCCGCCCATGGTGAACGACGGGCGGATGATGGTCGGGAAACCCATCACCTGTTGCACTTGCAGCGCCTCTTCCATGCTGTGCGCGATAGCGGAACGGGCCGAGGCCAACCCGATGCGTGTCATCGCCTGCTTGAACTTCTCGCGGTCTTCCGCCATGTCGATGGCTTCGCGCGACGCACCGATCATCTCGACGTTGTACTTCTCCAGCACACCGTGCTTGGCCAGATCGAGCGCGCAGTTCAGCGCGGTCTGTCCACCCATGGTCGGCAGGATCGCATCCGGCTTTTCCTTGGCGATGATCTTTTCCACCATCTGCCAGGTGATCGGCTCGATGTAGGTGGCGTCGGCCATGTTCGGATCGGTCATGATGGTGGCCGGATTCGAGTTCACCAGGATGACGCGGTAGCCTTCTTCGCGCAGCGCCTTGCAGGCCTGTGCACCGGAATAGTCGAACTCGCACGCCTGCCCGATGACGATGGGGCCTGCGCCGATGATCAGGATAGATTTGATGTCAGTACGCTTAGCCATTTACTTCCCACCCATCATCGCAACGAAGCGATCGAACAATACGTCTACGTCATGCGGCCCGGGACTCGCCTCGGGGTGCCCCTGGAAACAGAACGCCGGCTTGTCGGCCAACTCAAAACCTTGCAGCGTGCCGTCGAATAGCGAGATGTGCGTGACGCGCGCGTTCGCCGGCAGCGTCGTCGCATCCACCGCGAAGCCGTGGTTCTGGCTGGTGATCATCACGCGCTTGGTTGCCGTGTCCTGCACCGGATGGTTCGCGCCGCGATGGCCGAACTTCATCTTCACGGTTTTTGCACCGCAGGCCAGACCCATGATCTGGTGACCCAGACAGATGCCGTACATCGGCATACCGACTTCAAGGAATCTCTTCGCGGCGGCGATGGCGTAATCGCAAGGCTCCGGATCGCCGGGGCCATTGGACAGGAACACGCCATCCGGCTTCATCTTCAATACTTCTTCAGCGCTCGTCTTCGCCGGCACCACGGTGATCCTGCAGCCACGCTCCGCCAGCATGCGCAGGATGTTGCGCTTCACGCCGAAGTCGTAAGCCACCACGTGGAATTTGGATTCGGTCGCATCACTGTAGCCTTCACCCAGTTTCCACTCGCGCTGCGTCCATTCGTAAGGCTTGTCGCAAGTCACCACTTGCGCCAGATCCATACCGGCCAGACCGGCGAAACCCTTGGCCGCTTTCAGCGCCGCGTCGACGTCGTCGCCCGAGGCGATACAACCGTTCTGCGCACCCTTGCTGCGCAGGATGCGCGTCAGCTTGCGCGTGTCGATACCGGCGATAGCGACCACATTGTTGGCTTTGAGATATTCCGGCAGCGATTGCGTCGCGCGGAAATTGCTCACTGTCATGGACAAGTCGCGGATGATGAGACCGCTGGCGAACACCCGGCTCGACTCCACGTCTTCTGGGTTGCAACCAACGTTGCCGATATGCGGATAAGTCAGGGTGACGATCTGGCTGCAATAGGAAGGATCGGTGAGGATCTCCTGATAGCCGGTCATCGAAGTGTTGAACACCACCTCGCCGACGCTGCTGCCATCTGCCCCGATAGAAATGCCGCGAAATACCGTTCCATCGGCTAGGACTAGGATGGCTGGTTTCGTCTGCGACACGTGTAACTCCTTGATTGGCTGGCGTTCAGCACACCCGAGCTGGATTGCGGGCGCACCTATAAAGAAGCGGGACGAACCCTATGTTCATCCCGCTCATTTGCGGGGCGCATTATAGCCGAAGAGCGATGCCGTATCAAATTCAGCCTGCTTCCCCCCTATAATCCGCCCCCTTTACCACCGCACACCGGAGCCTCGCATCATGCTGGAAGTCATCATCCTCGCCATCGCCCTCAGCATGGACGCCTTCGCCGTCTCTATCGGACTCGGCTCCAAAGGCGATGCCAAAGGACTGGGGCTGAAAGCCGGCCTCTATTTCGGCGTATTTCAGGCACTCATGCCCTTCATCGGCTATCTGGGCGGCAAAGGCGTACTAGGCTGGGTGGAAAATTACGCGCACTGGATCGCCTTCGGCCTGCTGGCGCTGATCGGCGGCAAGATGATCTACGAAAGCCTGCACGAAGGCATAGAAGAAGACATCGCCGCCCTCACCCACCGCATGATGCTGCTGCTCGCCATCGCCACCAGCATCGACGCCATGGCCGCCGGATTCAGCCTGACGCTGCTTGAAGTCAACGCTTACCTCGCTTGCGCCATCATCGGCGTGACGACTTTTGCATTCAGTTGGATCGGGGTGCGTATCGGCGAGAAAAGCGGTACTTGGCTGGAGAGCAAGGCGGAGATGTTTGGCGGGGTGGTGTTGATCTTGATCGGGGTGAAGATGTTGGTGATGTGAACACCGCAGGCCGTTCGTCCTGAGTAGGCCGAAGGGGATGGGCGAACTTCAAATTCAATACCAACACCGTCGGGGGTTGCCCGACGGTGTTGAATTAAACCGAACAACGATTTCTCAATCGATCGGCGATCGAGCCTGAAAGACCGTTTCTGGCCGATAGCAGAAGTTCGTTACTTCAACCCCAACACATCCTGCATGTCATACATCCCCGCCTGATTAGCCTTGAGGAAGCGTGCCGCGCGCAGCGCGCCGATCGCAAACGTCGCACGGCTGCTGGCTTTGTGGGTGATCTCGATGCGCTCACCTGTACCCGCAAAAAGCACGGTGTGGTCGCCGACGATGTCGCCGCCGCGCACGGTGGCGAAGCCGATGGTGGAAGAATCGCGTTCGCCGGTGACGCCTTCGCGTCCGTACACGGCGCATTTTTCCAAATCGCGGCCCAGCGTGCGGGCGACGACTTCGCCCATGCCGAGCGCGGTGCCGGAGGGGGCATCGACTTTATGACGATGATGGGCTTCGATGATCTCGATGTCGTAGCCTTCGCTGAGCACGCGCGAGGCGGTCTCCAGCAGTTTGAACACCAGGTTCACGCCCACGCTCATGTTGGGGGCGAACACGATGCCAATGTCTTGTGCGGCGGCGCCGAGTGCGGCTTTCTGCTGCGCGTTGAGGCCGGTGGTGCCGATGACCATGCCGACACCGAGTTTGCGGCAGATCTCCAGATGCTGCATGGTGCCTTCAGGGCGAGTGAAGTCGATCAGCGCGTCCGCGCCTTGCAGTGCGGTCTCAATGTCGTCGGTGATCTTCACACCTTCGGCGACGGTGTTGCCGATAAAGGCGCTGCCCTTGTGTTCGAGCGCGGCATGCAGTTGCAGGTCGTCGGCCTGCGCCACACAGTCCAGCAACACTTTACCCATACGTCCGCCGCTGCCGGCGATGGCGACTTTAATCTTCATTCTTCATCTCCTGAATGGGAACGGCAGAAGGCAACAACGGCGTGGCATCGTCGATGCGCGCCAGCGCGCCATTCTCAAAATACAACGTCAGGCGCTGATTCGCTTCCACCTTGCCTTTTTTCTCGAGTCGATACAGATAATCCCAGCGGCCGGCATGGTAGGTATCGGCGATCAGCGGTGCGCCGAGCACAGCTTTCACCTGCGCTTCGCTCATGCCGAGCTTGATGCGCGCGCGCATGTCCTGCGTGATGAGGTTGCCCTGACGGATCTCGATCTTGTGCGGCGTGAAGGTCGGCAGGTAGTTGGAGAAGTTGCTGCACGATGCGAGCAACAATGAGATCGGGATCAGGACGATGCGCATGGATGTGGTTCGGGTCGGGTACTTGAGAACAGGAGGCATGATACCGCAAGTCACGCCCTCCCCCCAGCCCCGACAGGAACCGGTTATGCAGCCGCGCCCAGCATCTCGGCGGCGTGCTTGCGTGTGGTGTCGGTGATGGTCGCGCCGCCCAGCATGCGCGCGATCTCGTCGATGCGCCGCGGTGCATCCAGCACCTGGATGCTGCTCAAGGTCTTGCCGCCGTGCGCTTCCTTGCTCACTTGCCACTGGTGGTCTGCCTGCGCCGCCACTTGCGGCAGATGGGTGACGCACAGCACCTGATGACGCTGGCCGAGTTTTTTTAGCAGACTACCGACGATCTCGGCCACGCGTCCGCCGATGCCACTGTCCACTTCGTCGAAGATCAGCGTGGGCACGCTGGCGGCACGGCTGGCCGCCACCTGGATGGCGAGACTGATGCGCGACAACTCGCCGCCCGAGGCGACCTTGGCCAGACTGCGCAGCGGCGAGCCAGGGTTGGCCGACACTTGCAGCTCCACGCTCTCCAGTCCGTGCGCATTGCCTTCCGTCAGCGGCAACAAAGCTACGGCGAACTGGCCACCCTGCATCGCCAGCGTCTGCATGGCGGCGGTGATCTCGTCGGACAGGGCTTGCGCCGCTTTGCCGCGCGCGGCACTCAATTTCTTAGCAGCCGCCAAATAACTCTGCTGCGCGGCTTCGTCCTGTTTGGCGAGCACGTCCAGATCGGCGCTACCGCCCAGTTCTTCCAAACGTTGCGCGAACTCTTGCAGTTTCTGCGGCAGTTGCTCGGGCTTCACGCGATATTTGCGCGCGGCTTCCATCACATCCGCGATGCGCTGTTCCTGCTGACGCATGCGTTCAGGATCGGCATCCAAGCGCTCCTGATAGTGTCGCAGCGCATACACCGCTTCCTGCAATTCGTTCTGCGCGCTCTCCAGCATGGTGAGTGTGTCCTGCAGACCGGCATCGAACTCCAGCCCGGCGCGCATGCGCGATGTCAGCGCATTGAGTTGCGCGAGGCAAGCGGTATCCGATTCGCTCAGCACATCGACACCGAACTGCGCGGTCTCGATCAGACTCGCGGCATGCGACAGGCGCGCATGCTCGGCCTGCAATTCATACCACTCCGTTTCGACGAAGTTCAATGTCTCCAGTTCGTTCTGCTGGAACGCGAGCAGCTCACGTTCGGCGGCGACGGACTCGGCATTCTGTTCCAGTTGCACACGGCGGCGGTGGATGGCCTGCCATGCTTTCCATGCGGCGGCGACAGCGTCGGCTTGTTCAGTCAAGCCGGCCTGACTGTCCAGCAGCTCGCGCTGCGCGTCGGCGCGCAACAGCGACTGGTGCGCATGCTGGCCGTGGATGTCGAGCAGCATCGCACCGGCTTCGCGCATCTGCTGCTGGGTGGCACTGCCACCGTTGATGAAGCCGCGCGAACGACCGCCCGCATCCAGTGTGCGTCGCAGCAGACATATCCCGTCGTCGCCTTCCAGTTCCTGTTCGCGCAGCCAGGCTTTCAGTTGCGGCAAGTCGGCGATATCGAATTCGGCGCTGATGTCTGCCTTGTCGCAACCGGCCCGTACCATTGCGCTGTCGGCGCGCTCGCCCAGCGCCAGCGACAATGCGTCGATCAGGATGGACTTGCCCGCGCCGGTCTCGCCGGTGAGCGCGGTGAAGCCGGATGAGAAGTCGAGTTCGAGCGTGTCGACGATGACGAAGTCGCGGATGAGCAGGTGTTTCAGCATGTTCTTTTTATTAGAGTGTCTGCGTCCAAAGCAACTTCTCGCGCAGCGTGTGATAGTAGCTGTGGCCTTCGGGGTGCAGCAGCAGCACCGGCTGGTGATAGCGCGACACGATGACCTTGTCGTGCAGCTGCAGATCGACATGCGAATGGCTGTCGTAACGCACATGGATGTCGCCGTTGCGGTGCATCAACAGTTCCATCACGGAAGAGCCTTTCACCACCAGCGGGCGGTTGCTCAACGAGTGCGGACACACCGGCACCAGTTCCAGCACGTCCAGCGAAGGATGCAGGATGGGTCCGCCGGACGACAGCGCGTAGGCGGTGGAGCCCGTGGGCGTGGAGATGATCAGACCGTCGGCGCGCTGGTTGTACAGATACTCGCCGTCGATGCGCACTTCGAATTCGACCATGCTGCTGACGTTGCTGCGGTGCACCACCACCTCATTGAAGGCCAGCCCGTGGAATACCTCGCGCTTGTCGCGCACCACGGCGGCCTGCAACAGCAGCCGCTCCTCGGAGACGTATTTCCCCTTCAGCATGGCCGACAGGGTCTTTTTCATCGTCTCCAGAGATAGATCGGTGAGGAAGCCGATGCGCCCCTGATTGACGCCGATCAGCGGGATGTGATGCGGCGCCAGCGTGCGGGCGATGTTGAGCAGGGTGCCGTCGCCGCCCAGCACCACTGCCAGATCGATCTTCCCGCCCATCTCTTCCAGCGGCAGCGCCGGATAGGGCGAATCCTTGGCGTTCTCTGCCGTCAGACTGTCGATCACCACCTCATAACCCTGTGCAGCAAGGAATTCCGCCAGTGAAAGGACGGGCACGACGATCTCCGGCGTCTTGTATTTGCCGATGATCGCGATGGTTTTGAAGGGGGTGCTCATGGGGCGCGATTAAACCACATCGGTGATGACATGAACATGCGCCCTCCCGCATGCCCCCTGCTAGAATGACCGCCATGCTCAACGATCGCGCACAGATACTGCTGAAGACCCTGGTGGAACGCTATGTAAGTGACGGCCAACCGGTGGGTTCGCGTGCTTTGCAGCAGTTCTCCGGACTGGAAGTCAGCCCGGCCACCATCCGCAATGTGATGGCCGATCTGGAATCCATCGGACTGGTCGCCAGTCCGCACACTTCGGCCGGACGCATCCCCACCGAACTCGGCTATCGCATGTTCATCGACCGGTTGATGGTGGTGCAGCCGCTGTCCGAGTCGCGCGTGCTGCAACTGGAAAGCCAGCTGCAGCCGAACAATCCGTCGCGCCTGCTGGCGCAGGCCTCCAATCTGCTGTCCGAACTGACCCACTTCGCGGGCGTGGTCGCCACACCCAAGCGCAGCGCGATCAAAGTGCGCCAGATTGAATTCCTGCGCCTGACCGAGAAACGCGTGCTGCTCATCATCGTGATGCCGGACGGCGAGGTGGAGAACCGTGTACTGGTGACGCCCAAGGATTACAGCCAGTCGCAGCTGACCGAGGCGGGCAATTTCCTCAGTCAGCATTACGCCGACCTGGCGTTCGGCGACATCCACCAGCGCATGCAAAGCGAGTTGCGCCAACTGCAGCACGACATGACCGCGCTGATGAGCGCGGCGATGGCGGCCAGCGACGAAGCCGTGGCGCGCAAGAGCGAAGATTACGTGATCAGCGGCGAACGCAAGCTGCTGCACGTGAACGACCTCTCCACCAACATGGAACAGTTGCGCAAACTGTTCAACGTGTTCGAACAGAAGACCGAGCTACTGCATCTGCTGGATGCAGGACGGCACGCGCAGGGCGTGCACATCTTCGTCGGCAACGAATCCGGCTTGGCGGGGCTGGACGAATGCAGCGTCGTCAGCGCCCCCTACACGGCAGACGGCCAAATCGTCGGCACGCTGGCCGTGGTCGGCCCGAAGCGCATGAACTACGAACGCGTGGTGCCCATCGTGGACATCACCGCCAAGCTATTGAGCAACGCGCTCTCCCAACATTGAGATCGACATGAGTTATCAGACAGAACCCCGCTTTGAACATGGCACGCCCGAAAAGACCGGCATCCTGCTGATCAACCTCGGCACGCCCGATGCGCCGACCGCGCAGGCCGTGCGCCCTTACCTCAAGGAATTCCTCGGCGATCCGCGGGTAGTGGAGATCCCGCGCCTGATCTGGTGGCTGATCCTGAACGGCATCATCCTCAATGTGCGCCCGAAGAAGTCTGCCGCCAAGTACGCCTCCATCTGGCTCAAGGAAGGTTCGCCGCTGCGCGTGCACACCGAGGAGCAAGCCGTATTGCTGCAAGGCTATCTGAGTCAGCGCACTCAGGCCCCGTTCGCGGTCGAGTACGCCATGCGCTATGGCCAACCGTCCATCCCGGCGGCGCTGCGCAAGCTGAAAGCACAGAACTGCCAGCGCTTCCTGGTCGTGCCCATGTATCCGCAATACGCGGCCAGCACCACGGCCACGGCAACCGACATCGTGTTCCGCGAATTGCAGCAGATGCGCAACACGCCCGCCATCCGCACCATCAAGCATTTCCACGACGATGCCGGTTACATCAAGGCGCTCGCCGCCAACATCAACGAATACTGGATGAAGAACGGGCGACCCGAGAAGTTGCTGATGAGTTTCCACGGCCTGCCCAAATACACGCTGGAGAAAGGCGACCCGTATCACTGCGAGTGCTTGAAGACCGGACGCCTGCTAGCCGAGGCACTCGGCCTCGGGAAAGAGCAATACGCGGTCACTTTCCAGTCGCGTTTCGGCAAAGCCGAATGGATACAACCCTACACCAGCGCCACACTCAAACAATGGGGCGCAGAAAAGCTCAAACGCGTGGATGTGGTGTGTCCCGGTTTCGTGGCGGATTGTCTGGAGACGCTGGAAGAGATCGCCATGGAAGGCAAAGAAGAGTTCCAGCATGCGGGCGGCGGTGACTATCACTACATCCCCTGCCTCAATGCACGCGACGACTGGATGCATGCACTGACCGATCTGGTGATGGACAATCTGCAAGGCTGGCTGATCACGCCGGATGCGGCAGAGCTGGAACGCTCTCGGACACTCGCCCAAGCAAAGGGCGCGTCCCGCTAAGACACGTCAGACCGGGGTGATCCGCTCCGCTTCGAGCTGGATCATGTAGCGCTGGATCACATTGGTCACGCCGCGACTCAAGCCGACGAATTCCATGCCGATGCGATGGATCTGCTCGCCGCTCTTGGTCGAAGTCGACTGCCAGATGCCGCACACGCGCAGACTCATGGGCACCCGTCCGATCTCGGGAAAATCGATACTGCAACCTTCCAGTGTCGCCCCCTGCACAAAGATGTCATTGGCTGGGCCGCGATAGGTGACGCCGATACCGCCCGCGCTCATATCGACCAGCGCAACCTCCAGTATCTCGTCCTCTCCCGTCGGTATCCGGCACATCAGCGCATTACTGCCCTGCGGCGTGTACAGGCGAAAATATTCGCGGCGCTGGATGCGCTCGATCACGGACGGCACATGCAATGAGAAAGCCAAGCCGTCCCGGGCGGTGACCAGTTGCAGATGGGTGGAATGCCAGCGCACCTTGATCTCGGACTGCGTCTCGAACGACACCAGCTTGCTATCGGTGATCCGCTGGTTGACCGCGTCGTCCGAGCTCACATCGATACACACGAACTTGCGGTCACCGCTGACATACAGCACGGTGGTGACCAGTGCGTCACCTTCGTGCGTCGTCAGGTTGAGCAATACTCGGTGTTTGGCCAGTTCGTTCAGAACGTGCACGATCTCCACATGATTGTGGATGGCGAACTGCGGATTTATCTCGTGGTGCGTCATGAAGCGGATTCGGTGCGTGGATTTATATTTAGTGATTTGGCTCAGGGCAGCATTTTACACAGAGTCTCGACGACCTCTAGCGCCCCGTTGTTTTGGGGTGATGCCGGTCGCGAACCGGCCCATATCGCCTCCAGCGTGTCGCCCATCATGCCAACCCGCAATCGGCCGGCATCGACCTCGATCGCGACACCATTCCGCTGCATCCAATCCACCAGCCAGGGCGCTTCGGGCCAATCGCCACGCGGCACATACATGACCGGCACGCCAGCACAGGCCGCTTCGGCAAAAGTGCCATAACCCGGCTTGGTCAATATCGCATCGCAAGAAGCCAGTACATCCCGAAAATCCAAATCCAGCGATTCAATAGACGATACATCATCGCGTTGCACACCCCATGACTCGGGAACCAGCCAGCGCACGCCAGGGATACCCGGCCAGCTTTCCATAGCCAAACGATATGAGATGCCGCCCATCGCCACTAGCACCAGCTTGTCTCGTGCGGATGCGCCGCAGCGCTCGCGTACCAGTTGGCGATGCGGTTCGCCGACTTGGGCAACGCAGGACAGCTCCCGCGTGTTGCGCAGATCGCTCATCGGCATGGCCGGACTGAGTTTCAGGAAAACTTCGGCACTGTTGTATGCAGCCAGCATCTGCGCATGGATGGCCGCTGCCTCATCATCATCCTGTGCATAGTGCCTGTAGATGTCGGCCCAGTTGAGACAGCACATCGCCACGGCAGGGATGTCCGCGACCTTGGCCGCAGCCAGTGAAAGATAGGGCACATTCGCCAGCAACAGATCGGGCTGCAGCGCACGCATCTCCTCCGCTGCCGTCTCCACCTTTTGCGCCCAATCGGCATGATAGTCGCGATAGGCCGCCAGACTGCGCGGCACATCCACGCGGACGGCATCGAACATTGCCATGCCGAAATCCAGCGCGATGTGATGGTGCTCGAACGGAACGTGGATGCGTTGCTTGAGGTATTCAATGGGGGCGTGCGAACGCACGGTGATGCGCAGTTCTGGCCGACGTTGCGCCAACAGGTTCAGCACCGGCGCCGTCTGGGCGATGTGGCCGTAACCGTGGGCGGAGATATCGACCAGCAAGTGCCTCAATTGTCTTCGTGCTCGTAAAGCTTGAAGTTGTTGCGGCCGCTCTCCTTAGCCAGATACATCGCTCGGTCGGCGCACTTGATCAGCGACTGTTCGTCGTCCGCGTCGTCCGGGTACATGGCCGCACCGATGCTAAAACTGACCGTGCGCGACACGTCGCCGAGCAGATGCGGCCGCGACATGGTATCCATGATCTTGTCCGCGATACGGGTCAGCTCGATGTTCGAGTCGATCTCTTCGATCAGGATGAGGAACTCGTCGCCGCCCTGGCGGCAGATGGTGTCCGAAGCGCGCACACAATCCCGCAAGCGCTCCGCAACCGACTGCAGCAACTGGTCTCCCGCCAGATGGCCGAGCGTGTCGTTGACCTCCTTGAACTTGTCCAGATCGAGGAACATCAGGCCGACCTTGTATTTGTTGCGATCCGCCAGCAGCAAAGCGCGGCGCAGGCGGTCACCGAACAACGCGCGGTTGGGTAGTTTGGTCAGGGAATCGTAGTGCGCCAGGAACTCGATGCGTTGTTCGGCCTCCTTGCGTTTGGTGATGTCGGAGAAGGACGAGATGAAGTTGATGACCTCGCCCTTGGGGTTCTTCACCGCCGCGATGGACAGCCACTCCGGATAGATCTCGCCGTTCTTGCGCCGGTTCCATATCTCCCCCGACCACTTGCCTGCGATCTCTATCGTCCCCCACATCAGCGCATAGAACTCATGCGTCTGTTTTCCGGAACTGAGTATCTTTGGGTTTTTGCCCAGTACTTCCGCTGCCGAATATTGGGTGATGTGCTCAAAAGCAGGATTGACCGTCAGGATGTTGCGCTTTTCATCGGTGATGAGGATCGCCTCGCCGCTGTTCTCGAACATCTTGGCAAACAGTTGCAACCGGTCTGTTGCCTGTTCCAGATTCTGAACCAGCAGATTGAAGCTCTTCGCCATCTCACCGATGTCGGGATTGGTCGCATCGACCTCGGCGCGGCGCGACAGATCCATGTCACGCTGGATCTCGGCCATCGCCTGCTGCAGCTTCTTCACCGGGCGAGTGATGTTGCGCACGATCACATGGCGCACGAACAGGGTGATCAGCACCAGCAACAACAATTGC
Source organism: Sideroxydans sp. (assembly GCA_013791855.1). GTDB lineage: Bacteria > Pseudomonadota > Gammaproteobacteria > Burkholderiales > Gallionellaceae > Sideroxyarcus. The sequence continues at coordinate 18,803 of VMTA01000023.1, read as the reverse complement.
ACCGCTAGGTGGCCGATCCACAACCTGTCCTTGATATCCTCCAAACGGTGCTGTGCGGCCGACAGATCGATCACCACACTGGCCGCGCCGTTCACTCCGCCCTGCCGCGTGTGGTGACAGGAAAGGCAGTTGGTGCCACGGAAATTCTCGCTGGCGATGAAGGGCATCACCACGCGCATCAGCGGCCGCCCGTCGTCGCCCTGTATGCGCCGAAACAACAGTTCGCCGGTCGCCAGCACCTGACGGTCCATCTCGTCACGCGGCTGCTCTTCCGGCAGGCCAGGGCCGTATTGTTCGACCACCGCCTGACCGCGGATCATGCGCACTTCGACGATGCCCCGCGACTTGGCCATCTTCTCCACGAACAGGCGCCGGTTATCCGGGTTGGATATCTCCCCGGTCAGCATCATCATGTTCATGCCATTGATAAGGCCGTCCGCCGCCTCTTCGGCGCGCGACTCGGCCGAGCGCTCGATCTGCATCTCGAACTGACCGACCACCCATTCCATCAGAATGAAGAAGAGGATGAGCAAAGCCCCCTGGATCAGGATGTGCAGTTTTTCCTGCACACCGATCGCACGCCAAATCTTTCTCACAGCCTGCATGGAGCCCCCTCCTGGTGATGCGCCGCACCTATGGCACGCTTAAAAGTCCGTTCGTCCCATCATGCCGGACCAAGGACGTATTCAACGCCACCTTATAGTTTTATGAAATGCTCGCGGTAGTGCTTCATCTCTTCGATGGATTCATAGATATCGGCCAGCGCTTCATGCTTGCCGTGCTTCTTGATGCCGCTGGCCACTTCCGGCTTCCAGCGCCGCGCCAGCTCCTTGAGCGTACTCACGTCCAGATTGCGGTAGTGGAAGTAGTCTTCCAGCTTGGGCATCCAGCGTGCCATAAAACGTCGGTCCTGACAGATGGAATTGCCGCACATCGGAGAGGTGCGCGCCGGCACATACTCTTTCAGAAATTCCAGCATCTGCGCTTCCACTGTCGCCTCGTCCAACGTCGATGCCTTGACCCTGTCGATCAGGCCGGATTTCCCGTGCGTGGATTTGTTCCAGTTGTCCATTCCGTCCAGCACCAGATCGGACTGGTGCACCACCAGCGTCGGCGCTTCGGCGACTGTATTCAGATCGCCGTCGGTGACCACCATGGCGATCTCGATGATGCGGTCCGTGTCGGGGAAAAGACCGGTCATCTCCATGTCCAGCCAGACGAGATTGTTCTGATTTTGTGCCATAATCCACCGCAGATTTGTTATTGAAATTGCGGCGATTGTCGCACAGCCCGGCCTTCCTATCCATGCTCCCCAGTCAATTCTCCGCCATCTTCGTTTCACTGTTGCTGACCAATGTCGTCGTCAAGGCATGGCTGGCATGGCGGCAACTCGACCATGTCGCTTCGCACCGTGCCGAAGTGCCGCCCGCCTTCCGCGAACAGATCGGCATCGCCGCCCATCACAAGGCCGCCGATTACACCCGCACACTGGTGCGCTTCGGCCTGCTCGGCGTGCTGTTCGATGCCGCACTGCTGCTGATCTTCACGGTAGGCGGCGGCATCCAGACCCTGCACGAGCTGATCGCGCCGCTGTTCGACAGCCAACTGTTGTCGGGTGCACTGCTCATCGTCGCGGTATTGATGCTGCAATCGCTGCTGGAAACGCCGCTGGACCTGTTCCGCACCTTCAACATCGAGGCCCGCTTCGGTTTCAACAAGATGACGCTCAAGCTCTACCTCAGCGACATGCTCAAGCAATTGCTGCTCGGTGCCGCACTCGGCCTGCCGCTGCTGTTCGCCGTGTTGTGGCTGATGGACGGCATGGGGGAGTACTGGTGGCTGTATGTGTGGAGCGTGTGGGTGGTGTTCAACCTGTTCCTGCTGTTCATCTACCCCAGCTACATCGCGCCGCTGTTCAACAAGTTCGAACCGCTGACAGATGAAGAGACCAAAACTCGCATCGAAGCGCTGCTGCAACGCTGCGGCTTCTCGGCCAGCGGCCTGTTCGTGATGGACGGCAGCAAGCGCAGCACGCACGGCAACGCCTACTTCACCGGCTTCGGCAAGACCAAACGCATCGTGTTCTTCGACACCCTGCTGCAGCGCCTTACACCGAGCGAGATGGACGCTGTGCTGGCGCACGAACTCGGTCACTTCAAGCGCCGCCATGTGTTGCAGCGCATCGTCGTCACCTTCGCCATCAGTCTCGCCTTCCTGTGGGGACTGGCGCAGCTGATGCAGACCGAATGGTTCTACGCCGGGCTGGGCGTTGCCGCGCAATCGACGGCCACCGCCCTGCTGCTGTTCTTCATGGCATTACCGGTGTTCACCTTCATCCTGCACCCGCTCACCTCGTTCTGGTCGCGCAAGCATGAATATGAAGCCGATGCCTACGCCGCCGCGCAGACCGACGCCAAAAACCTCGTGAGCGCACTGGTCAAACTGTATCAAGACAACGCCAAGACCCTGACACCCGATCCGGTGTACGCTGCGTTCTACGAATCGCATCCGCCCGCACCGATGCGCATCGCCCACCTGCAAAAACTGGGAGCCGCCAAATGAAAAAGACACTTTTCCTGATCATGTTCCTCTCGCTGAATGCACAAGCGACACCGTTCGCCAACGGCGATGCCAAGCGCGGTGAGAATCTGTTCAAGAAGTACGAATGCAGCAGCTGCCACGAAGCGCGCGTTGGCGGCGACGGCAGCGCCATTTTCACTCGCGCGGACCGCACCGTGCGTTCGGCGGATAACCTCATCGTACAGATGGAGCGCTGCTCCGGCGCCATAGGCAAGCAGCTCACCGCACAGGAGAAACAAGACCTCGCGGCATGGCTGAACCAGCGCTACTACCACTTCAAGTGAGGTTCGATATGACAAGCGACCTACTGCACCAGCACTGCCAAGCCTGCAAAACGGGCGATTCCGCGCTGAGCGCGAACGAGGTTGCTGAATTGCTCGAACGGCTGGACGGCTGGGCACTCAACGGGCTACGCATCAGCAAGACTTACGCGTTCAAGGACTATTACCAGACCATCGCCTTCGTCAACGCGATCGCCTGGATGACGCATCGCGAAGACCATCACCCCGACCTGCAAGTCGGCTACAACCACTGCACGGTGGAATATTCCACGCACTCGGTCGGCGGTCTGTCCACAAACGATTTCATCTGCGCCGCGAAAGTCGACGCGCTGTACCAATCTTGAGCGCAAATTTGCACGGACGCATCATCGCCGCATACGGCAGACACTATCTGGCCGAGACGCCGGAAGGCGAAGTCGTCGAATGCGTACCGCGCGGCAAGAAGAGCGATATCGCCTGCGGCGACATGATCGAATTCCAGCGCACCGGCACCGATCAGGGCGTAGTCGAACGCATCTCGCCGCGCAGCAGCCTGCTCTACCGTTCCGACGCGTACAAACAGAAACTCATCGCCGCCAACGTCACGCAACTCATCATCGTCGTCGCCAGCGAACCTTCGTTCAACGACGAACTGCTGGCGCGCTGCCTGCTCGCCGGACACGAACAGCATCTGGAAATGCTCATCGTGCTGAACAAGAGCGACCTGCCGCAGGTCAGCGCCGCGCGCGCGCAACTCGCGCCGTACGCAAAGATCGGTTATCGCATGCTGGAGCTCTCGGCCAAACAGAACGTAGAGCCGCTGCTTCCCTACCTGCAAGGACACATCAGCGTGCTGGTCGGACAATCCGGCATGGGCAAATCCACGCTCATCAACGCGCTCATCCCCGAAGCACAAGCCGCCACCCGCGAGATCTCCACCGTGCTCGATTCCGGCAAACACACCACCACCCATGCCCGGCTGTATCACCTCAACAAAGATAGCGACCTGATCGACTGCCCCGGCGTGCAACTGTTCGGCCTGCACCACCTCGACTTCGCCACACTGGAACGCAACTTCCCCGAATTCCTCCCATATCTCGGCGAATGCCGCTTCGCCAATTGCAGCCACTCGCACGAACCGGACTGCGCGATACTCAAAGCGACGGACGCAGGGATCATCGACAGAAGAAGGCTGCAACTGTTCCAGCAGATCGCCGGACACTGAGCTGCTGCGCTAATTGATCACGGATGTTTGCTTGGGCTGCATATCGGCCTTTGCGGAAGTTCGCGCATCTAGTAATGAACTTCCGCTACTGAGTTCTGCTCGGACAGTCGAAAATCGTGGTCTGTCCCCGATTATTTCAAATTGACGACGGTGTGATTGAGTTGATTCAGAGCATCACAACAATCAAGCTGAATAAACATGACACCTACTACCTTGCGGATTGGCTTCTTAGGATTGGAGTTAGAACAGTGGACAATGCATTGGAGAAGCATCCTTAACTCACACTAGGGGATCTGGTTATGTTCCAATACCGCGATACTCAAAGTCACTAAGAGGATGGAATAGTGTTCGTCATTTACCAGGCTGCCTCTTGGCAGGAAGTGAAGGAGCATTTCGCTGATCGGCCCCTTTGGGCGTTCCGAGGGCAAAGCAACTCTCGATGGAGTCTAGAAACAACGCTGTATAGAGAAGCTGTACGAAGGGACGGCCTGGTTCCTGCTTTAGCTTCCCGCGAGTCTTGGATCCTTTACCAGTTCAAACGGTTCTCCCAACACTATCGCTCAGACTTACCGCCAGAAAATGATGTTCTTGCGTGGCTCTCATTAATTCAGCACTACGGCGGCCCTACTCGACTACTCGATTTTAGCTATTCGCTTTATGTGGCCGCTTTTTTTGCGGTTGAATCTGCCGAGAATGATGCAGCTATTTGGGCGATAAGCTTGGATGTATTAGAGTTGGCAGCACATTCACGCCTGAACATTAGTGCTAGTGGAAGCATTATTGACTTTAGGCGTGCTAACAACGAAAAATTCCAAGAATTGGTCAATAGGCCATCAGATACTGAGGCAGTTCTACACGTTGAGCCAGACCAATTGCATGAGCGTATGTGGATTCAGCAAAGCTTATTTCTTGCGCCAACGTGCCCTAATAAGCCTTTTATGACTAATCTTGCTTCAGTTTTTGGGAAGAAAGCCGGATCATTTTCAAGAGCAAAGAAAGTAAAAGAATGGCCTCAAACGCTTGAAGACAAAAGCTGGTTGGATTTTGGAGAGCCGGGATGCCTTGGTGTTATAAAAATTGAACTTCCGAGAGAAATTCACAGGGAAATTTTGGATGATCTTCAAGCAATGAATATAAATGCAGCAACTCTATTTCCTGGGCTGGAAGGCTTTGCTCGATCACTTAAGTATTTTGTGTAGATTGAATAAATTATCGGGGACAGACCACAATTATCGGGGACAGACCACGATTTCGACTGTCCGAGCAGAACTCAGTAGCGGAAGTTCATTACTAGATGCGCTAACTTCCGCAAAGGCCGAAAAACAGAAGCCCTAACTCCCCCGACTCTCACAACCCTCCACTTGAGCGAATCAAAAAGTGATCGCCACAACTACATAGGTTGCGATTCAGTCCGCCGCCTCTCCCGCCCCCCTGAGCTTGCGATACAAAGTCCGCTCGCTGACGCCCAGATGCCGAGCCAACGTTTTGCGGTCGCCGGGGAATTGCGCGGCCGCCCAATTCAGATAGCGCTTCTCCAGACTGGCCAGCGGTGCGATCTCCGTCAGTGGTTGGCCCTGCGGCAGGGTGGGCTGCGCGCCCGGCATGCTTTCCAAATTGAGGTGTTGCGGTAGCAGGGTGTTGCCGTCCAGCATGATCAAGGCGCGCTCCAGTATGTTGCGCAGTTCGCGCACATTGCCGGGGTAGTCGTGTTGCATCAGCAATGCCATCGCCTCCGCGCCGATGCTGACTTTTTTGCCGGGCGACAGTTGCGACAGCAGTGATTCCGCCAGCATGGGCAGGTCTTCGCGGCGCTCGCGCAGGGGCGGCAGTGCGATAGGGAAGACGTTGATGCGGAAGTACAGGTCCTGACGGAAGGTGCCTTCTCGCACCATCTGCGCCAGATCGCGGTGGGTCGCGGCGACCAGACGGAAGTCGGCGCGCAACGGCTCAACGCCGCCGATGCGGCGATAGGTGCCCGCCTCCATCAGGCGCAACAGTTTGACCTGTAGCGACAGCGGGATGTCGCCCACTTCGTCGAGGAACAGCGTGCCGCCGCGCACGGCTTCCACCAGCCCGATCTTGCGGCCGACCGCGCCGGTGAACGCGCCTTTCTCGTAGCCGAACATCTCGCTCTCGAACAATGTCTCGGTCAGCCCCGAACATTCCAGCGCGACGAACGGCGCGGCCGCGCGCGGACTCATGTCGTGGATGGCGTGGGCGACCAGTTCCTTGCCGGTGCCGGACTCGCCCAGCAGCAGCACCGAGCTCTCGTGCGCCGCCACGCGCTTGGCCAGTTCCAGCATGCGGTTGAACGGGCGCGAGAAGCCCACCATCTTGCGCCCGTCTCCCGCTTCGCGCTCCTGACGCAGGAAGTGCATGGTCTCCATGTAATAGCGCGTTCCGCCGCGCGCATTTTTGACCGGCACCATCTCCACTTCGACATGCTCGCGCCCGGCCGAGGTGTGATGCACATGCAGCACGCGGCTGGGTTCGCCGCTGGCCATGGTTTCGCGCAAGGGGCAGTTCTCCCCGGCCTGGTCGCAGGGTTTGTCGTAGTGATGGGAGAGCTGGTAGCAGTAGCGCCCCTCGACCTGTTTACCCGCGCCGAATTCCTGACGGTAGGCCGCATTGGCCGCGACGATGCGGTACTGCGCGTCGAGCAATATCTTCGGTTCGGGGAAGCTGTTCAGCAGCTGCAACGTTTCTGCAGAGATCTTCGCTTTCATGTCATTTGAGGCAGTCATGGCAGGCATGCTATGCCATATACGGCACGTCAGGCAAGCAAGCATTCCTTCATTGCGCCCGCCAATAACCCGTATCCACATGAAGTCATTGATGATTATCCGATAACCACGCAAGTGGCACGGCGATTGCATTGTTGCTCACGCCGGCCTGCAGTATTCCCCTGTGCTGCGGGCACTCCCTGACCGGACGGTCTCGTCCGGCGGCCCTGACCTGTGGCGCGGTGCGCCACAGGATTTTTTTGGCCGGAACAACGGGCGGCAATGGACAAGAAATCGAGGAGCGAAAGATGGCACTGATGATCACCGAGGAATGTATCAACTGCGATGTGTGCGAACCGGAATGCCCGAATGGCGCGCTCACCCAGGGTGACGATATCTACATCGTCGATCCCTCTCTATGCACCGAATGCGTGGGCCATTACGCCTCGCCGCAATGCATCGAAGTCTGCCCCGTCGATTGCATCGTGCAGGACCCCGCGCACGTAGAGAGTCGCGATCAATTGCAGACCAAGTTCGAGAGCTTGCTGGGTAGCACAGCATGAACGACCTCAGCGAACAGAAACAGATGGGCGAGGTCACCACCCTCTATCACGACCTCAAGACTTGGGAGTTGAACCCAGGCGACCAGACCACCCATGCCAAGCGCATGCCCGGTTTCTTCCGTACGCTGAAGAACTACACGCAATGGGGCTTGTGGCTGCCGTTCTTCCTGCTGCCCTATCTGCGTTGGAACGGCCAGCAGGCCATCCTGTTCGACATCCAAAACCGCCAGTTCCGCTGCTACAACATCACAGTGTTGCCGCAGGACATCTGGATGCTGTCGCTGGTGTTGCTGATCGCGGCGATGACGCTGTTCGCGGTGACTTCGGTTGCCTCGCGCGTGTGGTGCGGCTACTTCTGTTTCCAGACCGCGTGGACCGACTGGTTCACCTGGCTGGAAGAGAAGATCGAGGGCAATCCGGCGGCACGGCGCAAGCTGGACGACGCACCATGGAGTCTGGACAAACTCAAAAAGAAGGTCGTCAAACATGCGCTGTGGTTATTGATCGCGCTGCTGACCGGCATCAGTTATTCCATCTGGTTCGTCGACGCTTACGCCTACTGGGACGACCTGTTGCACTTCAATCTGCCCACGGTCGGCTGGGTGGTTCTGGTGCTGTTCATCGCGGGCACTTACATCCTCACCGGTCTGATGCGCGAGCAAACCTGCTTCTGGCTTTGCCCTTACGCCCGCTTGCAGGGTGTGATGACAGATGCGCAAACCATCCTGCCCGCTTACGACACCACACGTGGCGAACCGCGCGGCAAGCTGCGCCGTAACGGTGAAGTCGTCGCGCCGCAGGGAGATTGCATCGACTGCTTCCAGTGCGTGCAAGTGTGCCCGACCGGCGTGGATATCCGCGAAGGCCAGCAGTTCGGCTGCATCACCTGCGGCCTGTGCATCGACGCATGCGATGCGGTGATGGACAAGATCGACAAGCCGCGCGGCCTGATCCGCTATGCCTCGCTGGATGAGTTGTCCGGCAAGCCGGTCAAACCGCTATACAAGCACCCGCGCACGCTGGTCTATCTGGCCATCATCCTGCTCGCCATCGGCGGCATCGTGTACGGCCTGACCCATCTGGGCGCCATGACGCTGAAAGTGCTACCGGAACGGCAACCATTGTTCGTGCAGATGAGCGACGGATCGATCCAGAACAAATACGCCTTCAAGGTGCTCAACAAGACCGGCCAGGACTTGCATGTAAAAGTCAGCGCCGAGAGCGACATCGCCGGACTGGTACTCATCGATGCCGAGCGCCAGCCGCTGACACATCAGCGTCGCGGCACCACCTTCACCGTTTTCGTCAAAGCCCCCGGCTACAACATCACACAAGCCGTGACACCGATCAGGTTCCGTGTGGAAGGCGTGGAAGACCCTAGCGTCTTCGCCGAGTACACGAGCAAGTTCAACGCGCCCGCGCGTTGAGATATCAAGCCAGCAGATTCAAAAAAACGTTCACTAAGGAGGAAGGCAACATGCTGAAGGTCGTCACAGGTTTTCTCGTCGGAATGGCGATTGCCGCTCTGCTCATCTACAAACTCGCGGCGGGCATGATGTTCCGCGAAGTGCCCAGCCAGTTCGGCATGGAAGAGACGGTCGCCCGCATCCAGCAGAACGTGCTGCACGCCGGCAACGGCTGGTCGCTGTCCGGTCTGCGCAACGCGGCCAAACCGATCGAGATGAGCGGCGGCAACGTGCTGCCGGTGATGATGATCGAAGCGTGCAGCACGAACTACTCCGCGCCCATCCTCAAAGACGACTCGCTGCGTTTCCTCTCCAACCTGATGCCGTGCAAAATCTCGGTGTACAAGAAGAGCGACGGCAAGACCTACATCGGCCTGATGAATGCCGAACTGATCGGCGGCCTGTTCGGCAGCAAGGTGGGCGACATCATGGCGAAAGTCGCAGCGGATCAGGCGAAGTTCATCCAGTTCGACGCCAGCCAGCCCGCACCCGCGATGATCAAGAACGCGCCCGCTGCCAGTGGCGGCTCTGGCGCTGCTGCAGACGGTGGTTGCTGATATGCGCGCCCCTCAGTTCATGATGCCGAGCCAGTTCAAATTCGTGCTGCCGCTGCTGGCCGCAATCGCCCTGCTGGCAGCGTCGACCGCGCAGGCGGCCAACGCGAAGCTGGAGCAGATAATCGCGCCAGCTCCACATTCCACCGCAGACCACAGCAAGTTCAAGGAACTGAACCGCGAATTCAAGAACGGCCCGGAGGTGACGAAAGCTTGTCTGACCTGCCACACCGAAGCGGCCAAGCAGGTGCAACACACCAAGCACTGGACCTGGGAATCGACCGACCCCAAGACCGGCAAAGTGCGCGGCAAGAAGAACATCATCAACAACTATTGCACCTCGCCTGTCTCCAACGAGAACGACTGCATGGCTTGTCATGCGGGCTACGGTTGGAAAGACGACAAGTTCGATTTCAAGGCCGAACAGAATGTCGACTGTCTGATCTGCCACGACCAGACCGGCACCTATCGAAAGCTACCCGGCTTCGCAGGTCACCCCGTGTACAAGCGTGTGGAGTTCCCGCACGGCTCGGGCAAGTTCGTCGAGGCGGTCAACCTGAAGAAGGTGGCGCAAAGCATCGGCATGCCCACGCGCAGCAACTGCGGTTCCTGCCACTTCTTCGGCGCGGGCGGCAACGGCGCGAAACACGGTGACCTGGACAGCTCGCTGCAGCACCCCGGCAAATATCTGGATGTGCACATGGACGAGAAAGGTTTGAATTTCTACTGCACGACCTGCCACGCCACCTCGCATCATGAAGTGTCCGGCAGCCGCTACGACACGGCAGCGGCGGTCAAAGGGCCGGCCCACATCCGTGGCAAGCAGGATGCGTCGCCCGCGTCGTGCCAGTCCTGTCACAGCAACAAACCGCACCACGAAGCCATGCTTAACCAGCACACCGACAAGCTGGCCTGCCAGACCTGCCATATCCCGGAATACGCGCGCAACCAGATCGGCACCGAATCGAGTTGGGACTGGTCGCTCGCCACGCAAATGGGGCCGGACGGCAAGCCGATGGCATACAAGGACAGCGCCGGACGCCGCGCCTTCGATTCCAAAAAGGGCAAGTGGGAATGGGACTCCTACGTTATGCCGGAATATCGCTGGTACAACGGCTATTCCGACTACAAGGTGATCGGCGACAAGATCGACCCGAGCAAGACCGTGCACATCAACGAAGTGGGCGGCAGCCCCAACGATCCAGACTCGCGCATCTGGCCGGTCAAGGTCCATCGCGGCAAGCAGCCCTACGACAAGGTGAACAACTATCTCACTGTGCAGCACACCGCAGGCGAGGACCACACCGCGCTATGGCACAACTATGACTGGCAGAAGGCGATCGCCGCCGGCATGAAGGCGGCCAAGCTGCCCTACAGCGGCGAGTTCGGTTTCGTCGACACCGCGATGACCTGGCCAATCACCCACATGGTCGCGCCGAAAGGTGACGCACTTTCCTGCGCACAGTGCCACAGCAAGAACGGACGCCTTAAAGACATCGAAGGCGTGTACATGCCGGCGCGCGACAGCAACCGCTGGCTGGATCTGATCGGCTGGACGCTGGTCGTGCTGACACTGTTCGGCGTGCTGATGCACGGCGTGCTACGCCTCTACGCCAGCAAGAAGAAAGGATAAGAAATGAACACCGCGAACCGCATCTATCTGTACAACCGTTATGAACGTTTCTGGCACTGGTCGCAGGCGCTGCTGGTCATCTCCATGCTGATCACCGGCTTCGAGGTGCACGGCAGCTTCACGCTGTTCGGATTCGAGCAGGCGGTGAACCTGCACACCCTCAGCGCGTGGACCCTGTTGACACTATGGGCCTTCACCATATTCTGGCAGTTCACCACCGGCGAATGGCGGCAATACATCCCGACGCTGAAGAAGGTGGACGCCATGGTGCGCTATTACGCCTTCGGCATCTTCCGCCACGCGCCCAACCCGTTCCAGAAGACTGCGGACAAGAAACACAACCCGCTGCAGCGTCTTGCTTACCTCGCGTTGCTGTCGATGTTGTCGCCGATCATTTGGGGCTCGGGCCTGCTCTACCTGTTCTATGCAAGCTGGGCCAGTCTGGGCGTCGATGGCTATCTGAGTCTGGAAGCGGTGGCGCTGGTGCACACGGCGGGCGCGTTCCTGATGCTGGTGTTCTTCATCGCCCACGTCTACCTCACCACCACCGGCCACACACCGACCGCGCACATCAAGACGATGATCACCGGCTGGGAAGAGGCGGACTAAGATAAGGAAGGTCTGATTAAGTCCGTTCGTGGTGAGTATTTTCCGTTCGCTCCCTCGATACACCGCGCAAGCGCGGCACTCGGGACGAACGGAAAATGTATCGAACCATGGTTTTCGGACTTAATCAGATAAATGCGTTTTAACAAAGTTCGAGCATCACCCGCGCAAGCAGGTGATGCTCGAATCACTTTCCGGAGTGCTTCGCCACGTCGCGCAGCAAAGGCAGGTAGTCCATCCAGTGCGTAAGCGGGCCGTGATTGGCGAACACCACGATGCCGTGTTTATCGAGCACATAGGTGGTGGGGAAGACGGGCGCGATATAGCGGTCATGCACGGTCTTGCCGTCAGCTAGCGACAATTTGTCCGAACTCGAATCCTGCGCGCCCGAGTCATAGAAAGACATGCGCAGTTTCTGCTGTTGCAGCCAGCGCTGCGCAACCGGATAACTTTCGCGTACTTGCAGCATCACCAGACGGATGTCGGAAGACTTGTCGAGTGCCCGCTGCAGTCGCTGCAACTCCGGCATCTCGTGCCGGCAGGGCGGACACCATGATCCCCAGAAATGCAGCACCACCACCTTGCCGCGCAGCGCACCAAGGCTTAATTTTTTGCCCGAGGCATCAGTAAAAGCCAAATCATAGAAACGCTGCCCCAGTTCGTTGCCCGGCGCTGCGCGATCTGCCACAGCACGCTGCAGATACGGCCCCCACGACTGCGTCCACGCCCGTGCGTCGAACACCACCTTGTCATCCACGGCATAGAGCTGGCAAGAGCGGCCACTGTCGTTCTCACAAAGTTGCAGCGCATCTTCGGCAACAGTATCTGCCGCACTCCCCTCGCCCATCCAGAACCACGTTCCGCCCGGCGCGATGGCAAAAGCACGATGCTTCTTCGCCGCGAGGAACGCGCGATAGCCATCCTGCCCGGCACGGTCCAGATGCGGAACCGCCTCGACATCCCGCACATCCGCCGCATGACTCCCCAGCGGGAACAACAGCACGAGCGCCAGACAGCTTGCGCAAAGCGATTCAAAGTAGGGGTTTCTACGTCTCAATATCTCTCCCATGATCGACTCTGACACACTAGAAGTCTCGAGGATCAACTTACTTCAGGAAGCTCAACCGAGCAGATGCGCACCGGTCAGCAGCAACAGCATCAATAGCCAGAACACCAGCGTGCGCCACACCAGTCCGATAGCGCTTTGCATGTGTTCGGTATCGACTTCTTCACCGCTCCCCAGATCGGGGCGGTAGACGGGTTGGTCGTCCAGCACCATGGTCTGTCCGAGCTTGATGCCAAGCGCGCCGGCACCGCTGGCCAGCACGATGCCTTCATCCGGCTCGGGCCATTCCGCGGCCTGGGTGCGCCAACTGTAGATGGTGTCCTCGAAATTACCGACGATGGCGAAGCTGCCGGCGGTAAGGCGTATCGGCAGCCATTCGAGTAGACGGCACATCTGCTGCGCGAAAGCACCGAAATCGCCGCCGGCTTCCTGATCCTTCCAGCGCGCGCTAAAGAATGTCGCCAGACGATAGAGCATGGCACCGACCGGCCCCATGCCCAGCATCATGAAGATGACGAACCAGACGATGACACCGAACACATGGCGGTGCGAGGCCAGCAGCGCCTGTTCGATGGTGAGCCGCGCGACTTCCTGCGGGTTGAGTTCGTTGCATGACTTGCCTGTCCATTCGCTGAGCAGCGCGCGCGCCTGATCCAGGTCGTTATCCTGCAGGGCGAGATTGATGTCGGTGAAGTAATGACTGAACTGGCGAAAACCCATGGTGAGGTAAAGCACCAGTACGCTGAATGCCCAGCCGAATACGGCATGTTTGGATAGCAGGATGCAATAGACCGCCCAGATCAGCAGCAGCGGCAACAGTACGGCGAGCAACCATGCGATACGACCATGCGATCGTTCGCCCGCGTCGAAACGGTCACGAAAATACTGCGCATAGTCGCCCAGCCATGTGAGCAGATACTTGCGCGACGACAGCGGATGGAGCTGTTCCAGCAACAGGGCGGCGATCAGTGACAGCAGGCTCATGGCTCAGATAGGGCATCCGTTTCGAATGTGGGCAAAGATACCACAGCCATGGCTAGAGTTGGGCTGCCTGAAAACACGAAAAAGGCCTGATCCGACTGCTCGAATCAGGCCTGCAAGGGAAGCAACTGCGGAGTTTGGCTATGCGATCATGCCCGCAGCTACGGTGTTGTTGCTAGCCTCGTCGATGACGATGAAGCTGCCGGTGGAACGATCGATGTCGTAGCTATCGAACACCAGCGGCGACTGGATCTTGATCGCCACGCGCGCGATGTCGTTCATGTTCAGTTTCTCGACGGCATGCTGTTCCAGCGTGTTCACATCCACACGGTAGTCGAGGCGCGAGAACAGGCACTTCGCCGTGCGCGTGGTGTGCTTGACCAGATACTTGCGATTCTTGTCCAGCGGCGCTTCCGCCAGCCAGCACAGCGTGGCTTCGAATTCCTTCTCCACCTTGGGCGGATGCGCGCTTGTCTTGACGAACATGTCGCCGCGCGAGATGTCGATCTCATCGTTCAATGTGATCGTCACCGATTGCGGCGCGAACGCGGTGGCGAGATTGCCGTCATAGGTGACGATCTCTTTCACCGTGGTGGTGCGCCCGGACGGCAGGATGGTGATCTCGTCGCCCACCGATACTTCGCCCGCCTCGATACGTCCGGCGAAACCTCTGAAGTCGTGATGTTCGTTGGTCTGCGGGCGGCACACCCACTGCACAGGGAAGCGGAAGTCGCTGGTGTTCACATCATGGTCGATCTCAACCTCTTCCAGAAATTCCAGCAACGCCGGTCCTTTATACCAGCCCAGATTCTCGCCACGATCAACCACCATGTCGCCGTTCAGAGCGGACAGCGGGATGCAGTGCACATCATGCAGATCGAGTTGCGCGGCGAAAGCCTTGTACTCGCTCACGATCTCTTCGAAGCGCGCCTGCGAGTAATCCACCATGTCCATCTTGTTCACGGCCAGCACCACGTGCGGCACGTTGAGCAGGCTGGCCAGATAGGAATGGCGCTTGGTCTGCGTCAGCACACCCTTGCGCGCATCGATCAGAATGATGGCGAGGTTGGCGCTGGATGCCGCGGTCACCATGTTGCGCGTGTACTGCTCATGCCCGGGCGTATCGCCGATGATGAACTTGCGCTTGGGCGTGGCGAAATAGCGGTAAGCCACGTCGATGGTGATGCCCTGCTCGCGCTCGGCCTGCAAGCCGTCGGTGAGCAGCGACAGATCGACCGCGGCCATGCCGCGCTTTTCGCTGGTCTTGGAAATGGCCGAGAACTGATCCTCGAAGATGGACTTCGAGTCGTGCAGCAGGCGACCGATCAAAGTGCTCTTGCCGTCGTCAACGGAACCGGCGGTGATGAAACGCAACAATTGTGTGTTCGTATCCATTTTAGAAATACCCTTCTTTTTTTCTCAGTTCCATGGAAGCGTCGGAGGTCTGGTCGTCCATGCGTGTCGCGCCGCGTTCGGTGATGCGTGTGGTGGCTGTCTCGGCGATAATCTCGTCCACCGTGCGCGCAGTCGATTCCACCGGCGCGGTACAGGTCATATCGCCCACGGTGCGGAAGCGCACGGTGGCGACTTCCACTTTTTCACCAGGCGCGGGCTGCACCAGATGCGACACCGGGATCACGTTGCCGCCGCGACGGATCACTTCGCGTTCGTGTGCGAAGTAGATTGGCGGGATATAAAGATTCTCGCGCCCGATGTATTCCCAGATATCCATCTCGGTCCAGTTGCTGATCGGGAACACACGGATGTTCTCGCCCGCGTTCACGCGCGTGTTATAGGTGTCCCACAGTTCCGGGCGCTGATTTTTCGGGTCCCATTGTCCGAACTCGTCGCGGAAGGAGAAGATACGTTCCTTGGCGCGCGCCTTTTCTTCGTCGCGACGTGCACCGCCCAGGCAGGCATCGAAACCGAACTCCGCGATGGTCTCCAGCAACGTCACCGACTGGTACGGGTTGCGCGGCTTGCTCTCGTCCTTGATGACGATGCTGCCGCGCTTGATGGAGTCCTCCAGCGAACGCACGATGAGACGCTCACCCAGATCGCTCGCCAGCTTGTCGCGGCACTCGATCACTTCCGGAAAATTGTGCTCGGTATCGATGTGCACCAACGGAAAGGGGAACTTCGCCGGACGGAACGCCTTCTCCGCCAGACGCAGCATCACGATGGAATCCTTGCCGCCGGAGAACAGTAGCGCTGGGTTTTTGCACTCGGCTGCGACCTCGCGCATGATGTGGATGGATTCGCTCTCCAGTGCGTCCAGATGGGTGAAGGTGTGTTTCGTCATATTTTTCTCTACCAGTTTCATGATGTTTCTCTATTCGTGATCAAGCGGTTTCGATCTGTTTCACGCCGGGCCGGGCAGCGATTTCGATGATGCGTGCGCGACTGGCTTGCAACGAGGTGCTACTCACTGCCTGCACGCCGCTGCCGTGCGCGACCTTGTTGCGCTGCCCGACGTGCAATCCGCACTCCTTGCTCTCGGGATCCTCCCACCACCAGCGTCCGGCGCGGATGTCTTCTCCTGGCGTGACGGAACGTGTGCACGGCGCGCAACCGAGGCTGGGGTAGAACTGATCGTGCAGCTTGTTGTAAGGCACATCGTTCTGGCGGATGTAGGCCCACACGTCCTTGTTGCTCCACTCCAGCAGCGGGTTGAATTTCTGCAGGCCGTTGTCCGCATCGAAACTCGATACTTCCAGCGTGCCGCGCGTCACGGCCTGGTCACGGCGCATACCTGTGATCCACGCACCCTTGTCTTTCAGGGCTCGGCGTAATGGCTCCACCTTGCGTGCAAAGCAGCAGCCTTTGCGGTTCTCCACGCTGTCGTAGAAGCCGTTGATGCCGTGCTGCGAAACATACGCCTCGACCAGTTCGCTGTTTGGGAAGTAGACGGCAAGCGGCACGTCGTAACGCTGGCGCACTTCCTGGATCAGGTCGTAGGTCTCTTTCGGCAGGCGGCCGGTATCCAGACTGAACATGGCGATGTCCGGCGCGTGCTTGGCGATGAGGTCGGTCAGCACCATGTCTTCCGCACCCAGACTGTTGGCGAACACGACCGGCGTGAACTCACTGGCAGCCTGCTTCAGCACGGCCACGGTTGCATCTATCTTTTGTTGTAGATCACTCATCATGCGACTCCTCTTGCTACGCGATTGAACAATGGCGTTTCGATATCCACCGACGCCTGATATTTCACTGAGAACGTTTCGAAACTCGACAGCGCCCGCTGCATATTCTGGTCCGCGCGCATGGCGAAACTGTCAAAGCCCACGCGCTTCAGATAGAACAACTGGTCCTGCAACACATCGCCCATGGCGCGAAGTTCTCCGCGATAGCCGTATTGCTTGCGCAGGCGGTAGGCCAGCGTGTAGCCGCGGCCGTCGGTGTACTTGTGGATATCGATGGCGATCAACGGGAAGCGGTTCACGTCATCCGGAATGTCCTCTGCGCGCTCCAGCCCGCCCAGCCACAGGCCCAACTCTTTGCGTGCACGCAGGGTGTCCCATTGGCAGTTCCACACCGGCAGCGGCACCAGATAGTTGCCTTGCGGCACCACGATGCTGTCGGCCGCATCGCCTTCGTGCAGGCGCAGCACCTGCCATGCATCGTTCACCACTAGTTTGTCTTTGATGATTTCCATTTAAAACCTCGGCGAAAAATATGGCAGCTCATAGGGCACAGCGGCCTGCAGTGCTTCGTAGTCCGGCAACAACAGCTTCGCCTCTTCCACTATCTGTTCGGCATAGACGAAGGTCTTGAACGGCTCGTGGCCGATACGCTGCAGCGTGTCGATGAAACGTTCGCCGTCGAAACGCTCACTCACATACACATGCAGCAGACGGGCAATCACCGTGGGGATCTGCGCGAACGAGAACGAGCGACCAATGATCTTGCCGATGACTGCCGGCGTGCCTGGATTGCCGCCGATGGTCACCTGGTACCACTCCTCGCCAGACTTATCCACGCCGAGGATGCCGATATGCGCCACATGGTGGTGGCCGCAGGCGTTCACGCAACCCGAGATGTTCAGGTCGATGTCGCCGATGTCGTGCAGATAGTCGTAATCCTCGAAACGCTCGGTGATGGCTTTGGCCAGCGAGATGGAACGCGCATTGGCCAGCGTGCAGAAATCCGCTCCGGGGCAGCAGACGATGTCGGTCAGCAGGCCGATGTTGGGCGTCGCCAGACCGGCCGCTTTCGCTTCCTGCCACAACGCGTACAGGTCGGACTGTTTCACGTCGGCCAGCACCAGATTCTGCAAGTGAGAGACGCGCAGTTCGCCGAAGCTGTAGTGGTCGGCCAGCGCCGCCGCCACGTCGAGCTGGTCGGCGCTGATGTCGCCGGGCGCCCGGCCGGGATGCTTGAGCGACAGCCACACGGCGGCGTAGCCATCCACCTTGTGCGCGGTGACGTTGCGCTGCACCCAGTTGGCGAATGCCTTGTCGTCGCGCTGCGCTGCTTCGAAGGAGGCGTCGATCTGCGGCAAGATTTCATAGGCGGGTGCCGTGAACGCTGCGCTCACGCGCGCCACTTCGGCTTCGGTCAATGTCGAAGGGCCGTCCTTGTGCAACTGCCATTCCGTTTCCACCTGACGGCGGAATTCCCCGATACCGATGGCCTGCACCAAAATCTTGATGCGCGCCTTGTACAGATTGTCGCGGCGGCCGAATTCGTTATACACACGCACGATGGCTTCCATATAGGTCAGCAGATGCTGCCAGGGCAGGAAGGCGACCAGCTCCTGACCGATGATGGGCGTGCGTCCCAGGCCGCCACCGACCAGGATGCGGAATCCCAATTCGCCCTGCGCGTTCTTCACCACTTGTACGCCGACGTCGTTGATCTCGATCGCGGCACGATCCTCGCTCGCACCGCTGACCGACACCTTGAACTTGCGCGGCAGGAAAGCGAACTCCGGATGAAAGGTGCTCCACTGGCGCAGGATCTCTGCGAACGGACGCGGGTCGATGAGTTCGTCGCGCGCCACACCAGCCAACTCGTCCGAAGTGATGCTGCGGATGCAACTGCCGGACGTCTGGTTGGCGTGCATCTCGACCTCGGCCAGTTCTGCCAGGATTTTCGGCGTGTCTTCCAGCTTGAGCCAGTTGAACTGGATGTTCTGGCGCGT
>VMTA01000010.1 GCA_013791855.1 Sideroxydans sp. | reverse complement strand
TCACCACTTGTACGCCGACGTCGTTGATCTCGATCGCGGCACGATCCTCGCTCGCACCGCTGACCGACACCTTGAACTTGCGCGGCAGGAAGGCGAACTCCGGATGGAAGGTGCTCCACTGGCGCAATATCTCGGCGAACGGGCGCGGGTCGATGAGTTCGTCGCGCGCCACACCTGCTAACTCGTCCGAAGTAATGCTGCGGATGCAACTGCCCGAAGTCTGGTTGGCATGCATCTCAACCTCGGCCAGCTCGGCCAGGATCTTGGGTGTGTCTTCCAGCTTGAGCCAGTTGAACTGGATGTTCTGGCGCGTACTCAAATGGCCGTAACCCCGGTCGTAGGTGCGCGCGATGTGTGCCAGTTGGTGCACTTGTGCGCTGCTTGCCAAACCATAGGGGATGGCGATACGCATCATGTAACCGTGCACCTGCATGTAGATTCCGTTCTGCAAACGCAGCACACGAAAATCGTCTTCCTTCAGCTCGCCGGACAGGCGGCGACGCACCTGGTCGCTGTATTGCGCGACGCGCTCGGCGGTCAGCTGGTGATCGAATTTGTCATAGCGGTACATCACTGTGCCTCGTCTGAATAATGTTTGGAAACCGGCAGCTTCAGCGCGGCTTCCAGCGGGAACTTCGCACCGAAGGCGAGGATGTGCGCCACGTCGTCGTCCTCGTCATGGCGCAGGGCCTGACCGATATACGCATGCTCGCCACTCTGGCCGACCACCACACCGACGCGTCCGCCGCAGGCGTTGAACCAGCTCACTTGCTTGGGTTTATTGGGGGCGTTCTTGCTCATGTCTTTTCCTTCACTCGAATCAATTCAAAGCCAGTCGTGTGCCGATGAGCAGCAGCATCACCGCCAATATCGGGCGCAATACTTTTTCCGGCACTTTTGCGGACAGGTGGCTGCCGATGTAGATGCCCGGCAGGGAGCCCAGCAGCAGACTGCCCAGCAACACGAAGTCCACCGTACCCAAGGTCATGTGACCCAGACCTGCCACGGCGGTCAGCGGCACGGCATGGGCGATATCGGTGCCCACCACTTTCACAGTGGTCAGGCGCGGGTAGAGGAACAACAAGGCGACCGTGCCCAGCACACCGGCACCGATGGAGGAGATGGTGACCAGCACGCCGACGATGGCACCGGTGACGATGGTGGCGGCCGGCAGATGACGGTGATGAAGTTCAGCCACTGTGCCGTCCTCACGCTGCGCCAGCTTCTGGATGCGGTCTTTGAACAACAGCGCGGCGGCGGTCAGCAACAGGGCGACACTGAGCACGCCGGTCACCAAACCTGTGAGCGACTTCTCATCCAAGCCCAGCAACTTGAAAGCGAGAATGGTGAGTAGCGCGGCGGGCAGACTGCCCAGACTGAGCAGGCCGACGATCTTCCATTCCACCGTGCCGTTGCGGCCATGCACCCAGCCGCCCAGCGCCTTGGTGATAGAGGCATACAGCAGGTCGGTACCGACAGCTGTTGCAGGTGACACGCCGAAGAACAGCACCAGCAACGGTGTCATCAGCGAACCGCCACCGACGCCGGTCACCCCGACGATCAGCCCGACCAGAAAACCCGAGATTGTGTACAACCAGTCCATTGCCCCATACCGTGTTCATTCAAGATGGAGCGCATTCTAGGTGCGCAGCCTTATATCGTTAAATACTTTTATGTTAGTATCTTATAACCCAATAACATATAAGAACCTGCCATGAACCTGCAGCAATTGCGTTACTTGAACGAGATCGTGCGTTGCGAGCTGAACATCTCGGATGCGGCCAGCGCGCTGTACACCTCTCAACCCGGCGTGAGCAAACAGATCAAACTGCTGGAAGAAGAACTCGGCATCGACATCTTTGTGCGCAACGGCAAGCGCGTCGTTGCCATCACCGATCCGGGCAAGGCGGTGCTGGAGATTGCACGGCGCGTGCTGCACGAGACGGACAACCTGAGACAGGTGGGGCAGGAATTCAAACGACAAGACAGCGGCTCGCTCACCATCGCCACCACCCACACGCAGGCGCGTTATGCGCTGCCGCAGGTGGTCAAGGCATTCACGCAGGCCTACCCCGAGGTCAAGCTCGGCCTGCATCAGGGCAGCCCGACGCAGATCGCCGAACAGGTATTGAGCGGCGAGGTCGACATCGGCATCGCGACGGAGAGTCTGGCACTGTACGACGAGCTGGTGACCCTACCCTGCTATGAATGGCATCACTGCGTGGTCGTGCCGCCCAAACACCCGCTGCTGGATGAGAAGCGCCTGACACTGAAGAAGCTGGCGCAATATCCCATCATCACTTATGACTTCGCCTTCACCGGCCGCAACAAGATCAACCAGGCGTTCAGCGAAGCAGGCCTGGAACCCAACATCGCACTCACCGCCATCGATGCCGACGTGATCAAGACCTATGTCGAACTCGGACTGGGGGTCGGCATCGTGGCGCAGATGGCCTTCATCCCGGATCGCGACCGCCATCTGCGCATGATCGATGCCGGCCATCTGTTCCAGCCCAGCACCACGCGCATCGCCATCCGCCAGAACCAGTACCTGCGCGGCTTCGGCTACCATTTCATCGAACTGTTCGCACCACACCTGACGCGCGATGTGATCGCACAGGCACTGCACCAGAAGAGCTAGGTGTTTACCTATGGATGAGCAGCTTCCTGCAAACGCAGCTGCTGCACCCCGCTCAACAGATCAAACTGTGGCGGCAATGCAGGAAATATTCAACGACAGATAGACTCAGGCGATATAGAGCAGGATCGCGCAGTAGTGCAGGGCACTACCGGCCAGCACGAACAGATGCCAGATGCCGTGACCGTGTTTGAAGCGTTGATCGTAGAGATAGAACAGGATGCCGACGGTGTAGGCAACACCGCCCGCCAGCAGCCAAGAGAATCCCGCCCAAGACAAAGCGGATACCAGCGGTTTGACGGCGACCAGCGCGACCCAGCCCATGAGGACGTATATCACCATCGACACCCAGCGCGCCTTGCCGGCCCGCCACAGTTCCTGGAATATCCCCAGCAACGCCAGCCCCCACACCACCCCGAACAGCGACCATCCCCACGGTCCGCGCAGACTGACCAAGGCGAACGGCGTGTAACTGCCGGCGATCAACAGGTAGATGGAGTTGTGATCCAGCTTGCGCAGGATCAGCTTGAACTTCCCCTTGCGCGCGTTGTGATACAGCGTGGAAGAGCTATACAACAGCACCAGCGTCGCGCCATAGATGGAAAAACTGACGACCTTCCACGCATCGCCGCTGAGCGCGCCCAGCACGATGAGCACCACCCCGCCGATCAGTGCAAGGATCGCACCGACCAGATGGCTAATGGTATTGAACCGCTCACCGCGCTCCATCGCGCTTTAATGCCGGCAGCCTCATCACTGGCCGGGTGAACCAGCTTGATGACGCTCGATCACGCTGTCGATGAACTTGCGCAGGAAGCCTTCGGTCTGCGAGCTGTGGAAGCGGTCGATCTCGACGCCGTGACTGTAGGCGACCACGGTGGGGAAACCGCGCACCTTGTGCTTACCCGCGATGCGCATGTTCTCGTCGGCATCGACCACACCCAAGTAGAACTTGCCGTCGTAGTCGAACACCATTTTGTGCAGCAGCGGTGCCAGCACCTTGCACGGCGCGCACCATTCCGCGCTGATGTCCATCAACACCGGCAGTTCGTGCGAACGCGTCACCACCAGCTCTTCGAAGCTGTCTTCTTCCACGTTATATGAATAGTCGCTCACTACTTGCTCTCCTTACTCAAATCAATTCGCGCCGCGTTTGTAAAAGTCGCGCGGGCGGAATCCCAACACGATCAGCACGACGAAATACACCGTCGCACCGCCCACTACCAATGCAGTCAGATGCAGGATGCGCGCCCAGCCTTGCGCTTGCAGCCAGTGCGCTTCGCTGCCCATGCCGAACCACAGGCTCACGGCCAATGCGGTCACGGCCAGTAGCAGCTTGAGCATGAACTTGAGCCAGCCCGGCTCCGGTTGGTAGATGCCGCGCTTGCGCAGGAAATAGAACAGGATGGCGGAGTTGAGACAGGCGGCCAGACCGATGGACAGGGCAAGGCCCGCATGCGCCAGATCGAGGCCGAACACGAACCATACGTTCATCGCCTGAGTGGCCAGCAAGGTGACGATGCCGATCTTGACCGGGGTTCTAATGTCCTGTTTGGCATAGAAACCGGGGGCCAATATCTTCACCAGGATCAAACCGAGCAAGCCGATGCTGTATCCGACCAAGGCGTCGCGCGACATCATCACATCGTGCGCGCTGAATTCACCATGCTGAAAGAAGGTCGCCAGCAGCGGCGTGGCGATCATGCCCAGTGCCAGCGCGGCAGGCAGCGCCAGCAGCAAGGTCAGGCGCAAGCCCCAGTCCAGCAGCTTCGAGTATTCCGCCACGTTGCCATCGGCATGACAACGCGACAGCGACGGCAACAGGATAGTGCCCAAGGCCACGCCCAGCAGGCCGGTGGGGAATTCCATCAAACGATCGGCGTAGTACAACCATGACACGCTGCCCGCCACCAGGAAGGAAGCGAAGATTGTGTTGAGGATGAGGCTGATCTGCGCGATGGAGACACCGAACACCGCCGGCCCCATCTGTTTGATGACACGCCACATGCCTGCATCCTTCAGGCTGAAGCGGATACGCGGCAGCATGCCGATCTTCTTCAGGAACGGCAGTTGGAAGCCCAACTGCACGATGCCCGCCACGAACACCGCCCAGGCCAGTGCAAGGATGGGCGGGTCGAAATACGGTGCCGCCCACAACGCGCCGCCGATGAAGCACACGTTGAGCAGGATGGGGGCGAAGGCCGGCACCCAGAACTTGTTATAGGTATTGAGGATGCCCGCCGCCACGGCGACCAGCGAGATGAAGAAGATGTAAGGCGAGGTGATGCGCAGCAATTGCACGGTCAAGTCGAATTTCTGCGGGTCGCTGGCGAAACCGGGGGCACTTATATATACGAGGACGGGCGCGGCAATGATGCCGACCAGTGTCACCACGAACAGGATCAATGCCAGCATGGTGGTCACGTGGTCGACCAGCAGCTTGGTCTCCTTCTCGCCGCGCCGACTTTTGTATTCGCCGAAAATAGGCACAAAGGCCTGCGAGAACGCGCCTTCCGCAAACAGGCGGCGCAGCAGATTGGGAAGTTTGAAGGCGACGAAGAAGGCATCCGTCGCCGCGCCCGCACCGAACACCCGCGCGATCAGCACATCGCGCACGAAAGCCAGGATGCGCGAGACCAGCGTGAGGCTGCTGATCGCGGCGAGTGCCTTCAGCAGGTTCATGCCTTACCAGCCATTCTTCTTGGGATCTCTGCGTTCCATGCCGAGCGTCGGGAACAAACCGGTCTCGCCCGCATCGGCGCGATTGCGCCCGGCCCGCACCTGCAGTTCGTTGCTGACGATGAACTGGCGCACCTGCTCAAAACCTTTGGGGTCGGCAGCTTCCAGCGAGAAGCGCACCACCACGGAAGAAATTCCCTGAATCGTGGCCGGATGGACATAAGAGGAATAGACGGTGCGGCCATCCTTGCCAGTCGTCGACAACATGTCGCTCAGACGCTCGTTCCAGTTGGACGGACGGAACGTGACGCCTTCCTTATTGACGCCCTGAATCACGAATTCGGCCAGTTCGGGTACTCGTTTGATCTTTTCCAGCAATTTGGGTCGCTTCCGTGCGAATATGACGGCGCGCATTGTAGCACCGCCCCCGACACCCCACTTCCCACGGGCTTGCGGGCGGGCAAAACAATATCTTGCAAAAGACCGGGGCCGTACCTATAATGCGCGCCTTTTTACGCAAGCCGAATCCCTAGGAGTCATAACATGGCCAACACTGCACAAGCGAGAAAACGCGCACGCCAAGCTGAGAAACAGCACACACACAACACGACATTGCGCTCCGAGATGCGCACTGCCATCAAGAAAGTGATCAAAGCCGTCGCCGCTGGCGACAAGGCTGCGGCGCAGGCTGTTTACCAAGCTTCCACCAGCGTGGTCGACTCCATCGCCGACAAGAAGATCATCCACAAGAACAAGGCAGCCCGCCATAAGAGCCGCCTGTCCGCTGCCATCAAGGCAATGGCCTGATCTATCGCAGATAAGTTCTGCGACCAATCAAGGCCGACAGCGCTGTCGGCCTTTTTTGTTTATAGTTCCAGCATCAGAGAAGCAACAAGACCAGAAAGCTTGTCATGTCACATTTGATGAACACCTATGCACGGCAACCCGTCGCATTCACCCACGGTGAAGGCGTATGGCTCTTCGACAGCAACGGCAAGCGCTATCTGGATGCGCTGTCCGGCATCGCCGTCAACACCTTGGGCCACGCCCATCCCGAATTCACTGCGGCGCTGTCGGCACAGATTGGCAAGCTGATCCACGTCTCCAACGTCTACCAGATCCCCGAGCAAGAACGCATCGCCGACAAGCTTTGCGAACTGTCCGGCATGCAGGAAGCCTTCCTGTGCAACTCCGGCTGCGAGGCGAACGAAGCCGCCATCAAGCTGGCGCGCATGTATGGCCACAGCAAGGGCATCGACATCCCCAATATCATCGTGATGGAGAAATCCTTCCACGGACGCACACTGGCGACACTCTCCGCCACCGGCAACCGAAAGGTGCAGGCCGGTTTCGAGCCGCTGGTGAAAGGCTTCGTGCGCGTGCCGTACGACGATCTCACCGCCGTCGAGCAGGTCGCCGCCAATAATCCCGACGTCGTCGCCATCCTGGTTGAACCGATCCAGGGCGAAGGCGGCATCCGCATCCCGGACGCGTCTTATCTGCAGGGCCTGCGCAAGATCTGCGACGCCAACGGCTGGCTGCTGATGCTGGACGAAGTGCAAAGCGGCATCGGCCGCACCGGCAAATGGTTCGCCCACCAGCACACCGGCATCACACCGGACGTGATGACGCTGGCCAAAGGCCTGGGCTCGGGCGTGCCGGTGGGCGCCTGCCTGACAGCAGGCAAGGCGACCGGCACGTTCAAACCGGGTAACCACGGTTCCACCTTCGGCGGCAACCCACTGGCCTGCACCGCCGCACTGACCACGCTGACCATCATGGAAAAGCAGAACCTGCCAGCCCATGCCGCCACGCTAGGCGCATGGATCCAGCAGCAGTTGCAAGCGCGGCTGGGAAGCGTGAAAGGTGTGGTCGCCGTGCGCGGATCGGGCCTGATGATCGGCATCGAACTGAACAAACCCTGTGGCGAACTGGTCGGCAAGGCGCTGGAAAGCGGCCTGCTCATCAACGTCACAGCCGACAGCGTGGTGCGTCTGCTACCGTCGCTGGTCTACACCCAGACCGAAGCGCAACAACTGGTGGACATGCTGTGTCCGCTGATCGAATCGTTGCTGATGCAGGAGTAGTCATGAGCGAGCTCAAGCACTTCCTGCAATTCAAGGATCTCACCCGCGAAGAGTTCGAATACCTGTTCGAGCGCACGCGCATCATCAAAGAGCGCTTCAAGGGCTACCAGAAATACTGGCCGCTGGAAGACCGCACACTGGTGATGATCTTCGAGAAAGCCAGCACGCGCACGCGCCTGTCGTTCGAGGCGGGCATGCACCAGCTCGGCGGCTCGGCCATCTATCTGAACACACGCGACTCGCAACTGGGCCGCGGCGAGCCGGTGGAAGACGCGGGCCAGGTCATCTCGCGCATGAGCGATATCGTGATGATCCGCACCTTCGAGCAGGACATCATCGAGCGCTTCGCGCGCAACTCGCGCGTGCCGGTGATCAACGGCCTGACCAATGAATACCATCCCTGCCAGATCCTGGCCGACATCTATACCTACATCGAGCATCGCGGTTCGATCAAAGGCAAGACCGTGGCGTGGATCGGCGACTCCAACAATATGTGCAACACCTGGTTACAGGCGGCCGAGATCCTCGATTTCAACGTACACGTCTCCACCCCGCCGGGCTACGAAGTAGAACCCGAGCGTGCAGGCCTGTACGGCACCGAGCATTACGAAGAGTTTTCTGATCCGATGGAAGCCGCCCGCGGCGCCGACCTGGTCACCACCGACGTGTGGACATCGATGGGCTTCGAGGCCGAGAACGAAGAACGCATGCGCGACTTTGCCGATTGGCAGGTTGACGGAGACATGATGCGCGTCGCAGCCAAAGACGCGATCTTCATGCACTGCCTGCCCGCCCACCGTGGCGAGGAAGTGAGCGCGGAAGTCATCGACGGTTCGCAATCCGTGGTATGGGACGAAGCAGAGAATCGCCTGCACGTGCAAAAGGCACTGATGGAATACCTGTTGTTGGGGAAACTCGACAAATAAGGTGGCACCGTGAAAGACACCCTGAAGCCCGGCATTCGTTACGAACACCGCTTCGTCATTCCGCCGACGAAGACGGTTCCCGCGCTTTACCCCGAATCACCAGAATTTCAGGCCATGCCGGAGGTGTTCGCTACCGGCTTCATGGTCGGCTTCCTCGAATGGGCATGCATCATGTGCCTCATGCCGCACCTGGACTGGCCGACCGAACAATCGCTGGGCACCCACATCAACGTCAGCCACGAGGCGGCAACACCACCGGGGCTTGAAGTCACCGCCACCGTCGAACTGACAGCCGTGGAGGGCAGACGACTCACTTTCGCCGTTTCGGCGCATGACGGCGTGGATCTGATCGCACGCGGCACACACGAACGCTTCGTGATCGACAGGATGCGCTTCGATGACAAGTTGCAAAGCAAACGCAAAGATACTTAAACGAATCAACCAACATTGACAGGAACATCATGAGCGACATCAAAAAAGCAGTACTGGCCTATTCCGGCGGCCTCGACACCTCGGTCATCCTCAAGTGGCTGCAAGATACTTACCAGTGTGAAGTGGTCACCTTCACCGCCGACCTCGGTCAGGGCGAAGAGCTGGAACCGGCACGCCAGAAAGCGTTGAAATTCGGCATCCCGGCAGAGAACATCTTCATCGATGACCTGCGCGAAGAATTCGTGCGCGATTTCGTGTTCCCGATGTTCCGCGCCAACACCGTGTACGAGGGCGAATACCTGCTGGGTACTTCCATCGCGCGCCCGCTGATCGCCAAGCGCCTGATCGAGATCGCCGACATGACCGGCGCGCAAGCCATCTCGCACGGCGCGACCGGCAAGGGCAACGACCAGGTGCGTTTCGAACTGGGTGCCTATGCGCTGAACCCGAACATCAAGATCATCGCGCCGTGGCGCGAGTGGGACTTGCTGTCCCGTGAGAAGCTGATGGCCTATGCCGAGAAGCACGGTATCCCGGTCGACATGAAGCACAAGCAGGGCGGCTCGCCCTACTCCATGGACGCCAACCTGCTGCACATCTCCTACGAAGGCCGCCATCTGGAAGACCCGGCCGCCGAAGCGGAAGAGAGCATGTGGCGCTGGACCTTGTCGCCGGAGAAAGCCCCGGATGCGGCCGAATATCTGGACATCGAATTCGAGCATGGCGACATCGTGGCGCTGAACGGTACCCCCATGACGCCCGCAGAGGTTTTGCGCAATCTGAACACACTGGGCGGCAAGCACGGCATCGGCCGTCTCGATCTGGTCGAGAACCGCTACGTCGGCATGAAGTCGCGCGGCTGCTACGAGACCCCCGGCGGCACCATCATGCTGAAGGCGCACCGCGCCATCGAGTCCATCACGCTGGATCGCGAAGTCGCCCACCTGAAGGACGACCTGATGCCGCGCTACGCCAGCATGATCTATAACGGTTACTGGTGGGCACCGGAGCGCATCGCCCTGCAGAAGCTGATCGACCATACCCAACAGACCGTCAACGGCTGGGTACGCGTTAAGCTGTACAAGGGCAACGTGATCGTGGTCGGCCGCGATTCCAAGACCGACTCGCTGTTCGATTCGAGCATTGCCACTTTCGAAGACGACAAGGGTGCCTACGACCAGAAGGATGCAGGCGGCTTCATCAAGCTGAACGCGCTGCGCATGCGCATCGCGGCGAACCTGCAGAAGAGGAAGTAAATCACAGCAAAGGGGGCGTCATGCTGTACGAACTGACCGGAGACATATTGCTGAGCGAGGCCCGTGCCATCGTGCACGGCGTCGCACCCAACGACGATTTCCATCAGGGTCTGGCTCTGCAATTGCGTGAACGCATGCCGGCCTTGTACAAGGATTTTCGCCATTATTGCCAGACCCAGCACCCAAAGTCCGGCAGCAAGTGGGTGTGGATGAGTGCCGATGGCCGTTTCATCGTCAACCTATTCACCCAGGACGGCGCCTATGCGCACGGCAGCAAACCAGGCCACGCCTCCCTGTCGCACGTCAACCATGCGCTGCATGCCCTGCGCGGATTCGCTCAGAAAGAGAAGTTGACCAGCATGGCACTGCCCCGCCTCGCTTGCGGTGTGGGCGGTCTGGACTGGGATGACGTGAGGCCTCTGATCGAGAACCAGCTCGGCGACCTCGACATCACCGTCTATCTGTATGTGAATTATCAACAAGGCATCAAAGCCAACGAACCCAAGTAGTCATCAACAGAAAAAGGAATCCAGCATGTCGGACAATTTCGATAACGTCAGCGTCGGTAAAAAATCCAACGTATTCTTCGACGGCAAGTGTGTATCGCACTCGGTGTTTTTCCCGGACGGTTCGCGCAAGACGGTGGGCGTAGTGCTGCCCAACAGCCAGCTCACCTTTAACGTCGGCGTGCCGGAACTGATGGAGATCACCGCAGGCGAATGCTCAGTGAAGATCGCCGGAGAGTCCGCGTTCAAGACATACACCGCAGGCAGCAGCTTCAAAGTGGCCGAGAACAGCAGCTTCGACATCCATACCGGCGCGGATGCTGTCGATTACGTTTGCAGTTTTGGTTGATACCAACCTGAAGGTAAGTTTCCGCCGCAACACACCGCGTTGCGGCGTGTTGTGGTTAAGTTAACTATTAAGGAATAACCATGCCATCTTTCGATATCGTTTCCGAAGTAGAGAAGACCGAAGTCAAGAACGCGGTCGAGCAGACCAACAAGGAAGTCGGCACGCGTTTCGACTTCAAAGGTAGCGACGCGCACGTGGAGCAGGCGGAACTGGTGCTGACCGTACATGCCGATACCGAATTCCAGATGAATCAGGTTCAGGACATCCTGAACGGCAAGCTGACCAAGCGCGGCGTGGACATCAAGTGCCTCGATATCAGCGACAAGATCGAGAAGGTCAGCGGTAACAAAGTCAAGCGCGCCTGCACCGTCAAGGTCGGCGTGGAGATTGAACTGGCGAAGAAGATCGTCAAACTGATCAAGGACAGCAAACAGAAGGTGCAGGCCAGCATCCAAGGCGACACCGTGCGCGTGACCGGCAAGAACCGCGACGATCTGCAGGCCGCTATCGCCTTCATCAAGAAATCCATCACCGACTTCCCGCTGCAATACCAGAACTTCCGCGACTGATCGTCATGTCGAACAGCATCGACGCGTACATAGAGTTCTCGTTCAAGGGCGAGGATTACGAATTTCATTCCACGCTCGATCTGGACCAGCAACTGGAGCGACATATGTCGCTCGAATCCATGCACCACGTGCTGGCAGTGGAACACGGCATCGACACCTACTCCTATCTGTTCGAAGTGATGCAGGTAACGGATATCCAGTATGACAATCCGCAAGGCCGCGCCGTGGAATATCTCCACGACGGCGAGTTCGATTTCGAGGCCTACGCCGAAGAGAACACGACCGACGCCCTGCTCGCCCCGCTGCAGGCAATCGCCTTGCGCGAGATGGGCGTTGAGGATCTGGAACAGCAACCGAACCTCAAGCAAGCGCTGCTGCGCGCTTATCGTCTGGGCCTGGAGCAGAACAGCCACAAGCGCTGACTCTGTTGCGGCGCTTTTGAGTGGCGCACCAACTTGCGGCAGCATCTCAACGGAGGACTAGCATGCATTCAGTATTGGTTCTATTCGCCAACGGCAGTGAAGAACTGGAAACCGTTTCCATCGTCAACATCCTGCGCCGCGCAGGCGTGAACGTGACACTGGCCGGGCTGGAAGCCGGTCCTTTGCGCGGCAGCCGCCTGACCGTATTGCTGCCCGATACCACGCTGGATGCAGTCCTGACACAGCACTACGACATGCTGGTGCTACCCGGCGGGCAGCCCGGCACCAATAATCTCAAAGCCGATGCACGGGTACTGAAGCTGGCCAAGGACATGTATGGCGACGGGCGCTACGTCTGCGCCATCTGTGCCGCGCCCTCGGTGCTCGCCACTGCGGGGCTGCTCGACGGCAAGCAAGCCACCAGTTTTCCCGGTGCACTCGATCCCTTTCCGCAAGTACGACGCCAGCCACAGGCCGTCGTCGAAGACGGAAAACTGATCACTTCGCGCGGCCCGGGCACCGCGATGGATTTCGCGCTGACACTGGTCGATCGCCTGTGCGGCCACGCAAAACGTGTGGAAGTGGAAGCCGGACTGGTGCGCTGATGCCCGACACCCGTATTCAGGCGCGGCGGATGCGCAAACTGCCGCCGGTCATTCTTGCCTTGCTGCTGCAACTCGCGGCTTTCCTGCTGGTGACATTCTCCGTTCGCCTGTTCGCGCTTGTTCTATCGCCCTTCATCTTCGCGATGACTTGCGGTGTACTTGCGACGGCGTTCAGTCATCTGGCCAAGCAAGCACGCTGGTGGCTGCCCATCCAGTTGCTGTTCGTGCCCGCACTGGTGATCACGCTCAATACGAACATACCGCCCGTCGTTTTCCTGCTCGCCTTCCTGCTCATGCTGTTGCTGTACTGGAGCACCTTCCGCACGCAGGTACCGCTCTACCTTTCCAGTAATAAAGTGTGGCAGGCACTGGAGACACAGCTGCCTGTCGACCAACCGTTCGATTTCATCGATCTGGGCTCCGGTATCGGCGGTGTATTGACGCATCTTTCGCGCACCCATCCGCAAGGGACGTTCCACGGCGTTGAAACAGCCCCCCTGCCATTTGCATGGAGCTGGTTGCGCATCAAGCTCGGCGGCTATCGCAACTGCCATGTGTACTGGCGCAGTCTGTGGGATTGCGACCTGGCCAGATATGACGTGGCATTCGCCTATCTGTCGCCCGTGCCGATGGCTGCGCTTTGGGAAAAAGTGCAGAACGAGATGAAGCCGGACAGTCTGTTCATCAGCAACACCTTTTCTGTCGCCGATCATCAGCCACATAGAATCCTGAAAACCGACGACTTGCATCACTCTGAACTCTATGTGTGGCGCAAATGAATCGCTTTATATCAGGCGCTTACGAAGCACTCGGCAAAACGCTTCCCAAGCCGGAATTTTTTCGCTAGGATGCCTCCCGTCCAAGTTGCACTTCAAAGCGCCATAGCGCGCCCAGACATAAAACCCCTTCAATAACGACGAGAAAAAACATGAGCGAGCACATCCGTTACATTACCGACGACACATTCACCGCTGAAGTTCTGCAATCTCCGTTGCCAGTATTGGTGGACTACTGGGCTGAATGGTGCGGCCCCTGCCGCATGATCGCCCCCATCCTGGACGAAGTCTCCCAGGAATATGCAGGCCGACTGAACGTCGCCAAACTGAACGTGGACGAGAACCAGCAGACACCCCAGAAATACGGCGTACGCGGTATCCCCACCCTGATGCTGTTCAAAAACGGCAACATCGAAGCCACCAAGGTCGGCGCACTGTCCAAGTCGCAATTGACAGCGTTCATTGACAGCCACATCTAAACACTTTAGTCTCCCGCCCGCACTTGCCTGTTTCGTCCTGAAACACTGATACAAAACCAAGAAAAGACAGACACGGCAACTCGGCGCGGGAACATCCGCAACCTGTAATCCACCTCCTGCAAGACTCCTACAACTTTGCGTTCAATCGCAACATCCTGATCATGCATCTATCCGATATCAAGACCAAACACATTACCGAACTGGTGGAAATGGCAGTTACCAACCAGATCGACAACGCCAACCGTATGCGCAAGCAGGACCTGATCTTCGCATTGCTGAAGAACCAGGCCAAGAAAGGCGAAAGCATCTTCGGCGAAGGCACGCTGGAAGTGCTGCCGGACGGCTTCGGTTTTCTGCGCTCGCCGGACACCTCCTACCTGGCCGGCCCTGACGACATCTACGTCAGCCCCAGCCAAGTACGACGCTTCAATCTGCATACCGGCGATTCCATCGAGGGCGAGATCCGCACGCCCAAGGAAGGTGAGCGTTATGTGGCACTGGTCAAGGTGGACAAGGTCAACGGTGAGCCGCCGGAGAACGCCAAGAACAAGATCCTGTTCGAGAACCTGACGCCGCTGTTCCCGACGAAACAGATGTGTCTGGAGCGCGACATCCGCGCCGAAGAGAATATGACCGGGCGCATCATCGACATCGTCGCCCCCATCGGCAAAGGCCAGCGCGGTTTGCTGGTGGCTTCGCCCAAGTCCGGCAAGACAGTGATGCTGCAACATATCGCCCACTCGATCTCGGCCAACAATCCGGATGCGACATTGATCGTGCTGCTCATCGACGAGCGCCCTGAAGAAGTGACCGAGATGAGCCGCACCGTGCGCGGCGAAGTGGTCGCCTCCACCTTCGACGAACCGGCCACCCGTCACGTGCAAGTCGCCGAGATGGTGCTGGAAAAAGCCAAACGTCTGGTCGAGCACAAGAAGGACGTGGTCATCCTGCTCGACTCCATCACCCGTCTGGCGCGCGCTTACAACACCGTGATCCCCTCTTCCGGCAAGGTATTGACCGGGGGTGTGGATGCCAACGCGCTACAGCGCCCCAAACGCTTCTTCGGTGCGGCACGCAACATCGAGGAAGGCGGTTCGCTGACCATCATCGCCACGGCACTGGTCGACACCGGCAGCCGCATGGACGATGTGATCTACGAGGAATTCAAGGGCACCGGCAATATGGAGATCCATCTGGATCGCCGCATGGCCGAGAAGCGCATCTATCCGGCCATCAACGTCAACCGCTCCGGCACCCGCAAGGAAGAATTGCTGATCAAGCCCGAGTTGCTGCAGCGCATCTGGCTGCTGCGCAAGCTGATCTACCCCATGGACGAGCTGGAAGCCATGGAATTCCTGCTGGACAAGGTCAAAGCGACCAAGAACAACGCGGAATTCTTTGATTCCATGAAGCGTTGATCCACTAAAGAAAAGGTTTTGACGCGAAAGGCGATTTGGGTATAATGCGCGCCTTTCGGAAAAACCGTAGTTATCAGTGAAGGCTAACCTTCAGGTTATGCCGCAACTAAAAACCGCAGTTATTCAGTGGAGGCTAACCCTCTGGTTATGCCGTAACTAAAAACCGCATCAAGCGAGGTAGTCATGTACGCAGTTATCAAAACCGGTGGCAAGCAGTACCGTGTTGTCCAAGGTGAAACACTCAAGATCGAAACCGTTGCCGGTGATGTCGGCGGCGAAATCGTGCTGGACAAAGTGCTGGCAGTCGGCGACGGCGAAGGCATCAAGATCGGCAAGCCGATGCTGGAGGGCGCCACAGTCAAGGCGACCATCATCTCCAACGGTCGTCACGACAAAGTGACCATCTTCAAGATGCGTCGCCGTAAGCACTACCAGAAGCACCAGGGACATCGTCAGAACTACACCGAGATCCGCATCGACGGCATCTCCGCTTAATAAAGGAGCTATAACATGGCATCGAAAAAAGGCGGCGGCAGTACCAGTAACGGCCGCGACTCGCACTCGAAACGACTCGGCGTAAAACGCTACGGCGGCGAACTGATCAGCGCGGGCAGCATCATCATCCGTCAGCGCGGCACTCAAGTTCACGCAGGCGACAACGTCGGCATGGGCAAGGACCACACCCTGTTCGCAAAGGCTACCGGTACCGTGCAATTTGCGGTCAAGGGCGCCCTGAAGCGCAAGACAGTCAGCATCGTTCCCGCATAATCCCGGCGAACAGCTAGAATGAGCCCTATCGCAAGATAGGGCTTTTTTATTTGCCCTCCGGCAACCCAGAACGAACAGCGCAGGACACACATGAAATTCATCGACGAATCGAAGATCGAAGTGATCGCAGGCAACGGCGGCAACGGTGCGGCCAGCTTTCGTCGCGAGAAATACATCGCCAAGGGCGGCCCAGACGGCGGCGACGGCGGGCGCGGCGGCAGTGTGATCGCGGTTGCGGATCGCAACATCAACACGCTGGTGGACTATCGTTTCGCGCGCATGCACCGTGCCAAGAATGGCGAATCGGGACGCGGCGCCGACTGTTACGGCAAGGGCGCGGACGACATCATCCTGCGCATGCCGGTCGGCACCGTCATCACCGACATCAATACCGGCCAGGTCATTGCCGACCTGGCGCTCGACGGCGAGCGCACCATACTCGCCCAAGGCGGCGCGGGCGGGCTCGGCAACCTGCATTTCAAATCCAGCACCAACCGCTCTCCGCGCCAATGCACGCCCGGCGAAGAAGGCGAGCGGCGCGAGCTGCAACTGGAACTGAAGGTACTGGCCGACGTCGGCCTGTTGGGTATGCCCAATGCCGGCAAATCCACCTTCATCCGTTCCGTGTCTGCGGCTCGCCCGAAAGTGGCGGACTACCCGTTCACCACCCTGCATCCGAATCTCGGTGTGGTGCGCGTCTCCGAAGAGAAAAGCTTCGTGATCGCCGACATCCCCGGCCTGATCGAGGGCGCGGCCGAAGGGGCCGGGCTGGGTCATCAGTTCCTGCGCCATCTGGCGCGCACGCGCCTGCTGCTGCATCTGGTGGACATCGCACCGCTGCACGAGGGCACCGACCCTGTACAGGAGGCGCACGCCATCCTCAACGAACTGCGCAAATACGACGAAGCGCTGTACGACAAACCGCGCTGGCTGGTGCTGAACAAGCTCGATCTGCTGGAGGACAAGGAAGCGACCGTGCGTGCCTTCCTCGACGAATTCGGCGAGGACACGCGCTGGTTCGCCATCTCCGCCATCAATGGCGAGGGTTGCAAGGAGCTGACTTACGCCATCATGGAACATCTGAACGAAGTGGCGCGCGCCGAACAGGACGCGGTCACCGAAAGCGCACAGGAAACCGAGATCGATATCCACGACCCACTGGTATGAGAAACGTACTCACCCAAGCCAAACGTATCGTCGTAAAAGTCGGCAGCAGTCTGGTCACCAATAGCGGTGCCGGGCTGGATCTGGACGCATTGAACAATTGGGCCAAGCAGATCGCCGCACTACGCGCGAGCGGCTGTGAAGTCGTGCTGGTCTCTTCTGGCGCCATTGCCGAGGGCATGCAGCGTCTGGGTTGGAAGCAACGTCCCAGCGCCGTGCACGAATTGCAGGCCGCTGCCGCCGTCGGGCAGATGGGGTTGGTGCAAGCCTACGAAAGCTGTTTCCGCCAGCATGGTTTGCATGCGGCACAAGTGCTGCTCACCCATGCCGACCTCGCCGACCGCGAGCGCTATCTGAATGCCCGCTCGACCCTGCGCAGCCTGCTCAATCTGCGCGTCATCCCCATCATCAACGAAAACGACACCGTGGTCACCGACGAGATCAAATTCGGCGACAACGACACGCTGGGCGCACTGGTGGCCAATCTTATCGAGGCCGATGCGCTGATCATCCTCACCGATCAGACGGGTCTGTACACCGCCGATCCGCGCAAGGATGTGAACGCCACGCTCATCAGTGAAGCACTGGCCGGCAAACCGGAACTGGAAGCCATGGCCGGCGGTGCAGGCAGCCATATCGGACGCGGCGGCATGATCACCAAGATACTGGCCGCCAAACGCGCGGCACGCAGCGGCGCGCATACCGTCATCGCATCGGGACATGAGACGGATGTGCTGCCGCGCCTGTTGCAAGGCGAATCCATAGGCACCCTGCTCACCGCCAGTGCGCTGGCGCTGGATGCGCGCAAGCAATGGCTGGCGGATCACCTGCAAGTTAGCGGCAAGGTCATGCTGGATGCCGGTGCGGTGCGCGCCCTGTGCCAGGACAAAAAGAGTCTGCTGCCTATCGGCGTCACCGGCATCGGAGGCAACTTCCCGCGCGGCGCGGTGGTCGCCATCCTCGACGGCGACGGCAACGACATCGCCCGCGGCCTGGTGAACTACAGCGCCGACGAAGCGCGCCTCATCGCCAAAAAAGCCAGCAGCGAGATCGAAAAGATATTGGGCTATGTGGACGAGCCGGAGTTAATTCACAGGGACAATCTCGTTCTGCTGTAACACAGCAGAACGAGATTGCGGTGTAGGCTAACTTGCGTAGCAAGTTAAGTCGCAGAGCGACGGCCGAAGCCACAATCTGGTCTTGCTGTAACGGCAGCCACCAACATCACGCGTGATGTGACAAGACGCACGACTCGTTGTCAGCCTCGATCTGTATCGTGGCATGTTCGATGCCGAATCGCTCGTGCAATACCTCCGTCACGCTACACAGAAACGCATCCCCGGCATGTCCCTGCGGCATGACCAAGTGCGCAGTCAGCGCGACTTCCGAAGTGCTCATCGCCCACACATGCAGGTCGTGCACAGCCGTGACACCCGGCAATCCGGACAGATAACCCCGCACTTGCTCCAATTCGACCGATAAGGGCACACCGTCCAGCGACAGGTGCAGTGCTTGTCGCAATAAACCCCAAGTACCCAGCAGGATCACCAGCGCGATGAGCAGGCTGATGAACGGATCGAGCCAGTACCAGCCCGTCCACAGGAACAGTACGCCCGCAGCCACCACGCCGACCGAGACCAGCGCGTCCGCAGCCATGTGCAGGAACGCCCCGCGCAGATTCAGATCATGATGATCGCCGGACATGAACAGCCACGCGGTCACGCCGTTGACCAGCACCCCGATCGCAGCGACGACGATGACCGTCATCCCCTGCATCTCGACCGGGTGCGCAAATCGGTCGAATGCTTCCCATGCGATAGCGCCGACGGCGACCAGCAGGAGCAGCGCGTTGAACAGCGCCGCCATGATGGTGGCGCGACCGAAGCCATAGGTGTGACTACGACTCGGACGCAGGCGTGCCAGATAATAACCGCCCCAGGCCAGCAGCAGCCCCAGCACATCGCTCAAGTTGTGACCGGCATCGGACAACAGTGCCAGAGAATCCGCCATCCAGCCGTAGAACGCCTCGACCAGCACGAACAACACATTGAGTGCGATGCCTATCGCAAAGGCACGATCGTAATTCGCGGCATGGGCGTGCGAGTGGCTCATATCTGCTTTCATTCGCGCAGCACTGCGCTCTATTCCAGCCAGCCTTCTATCTTGCGGCGATCCGGCACCCCGCCCGCATGCACCACCTTGCCATCAATGACCACGCCCGGCGTGGACATGACGCCATAGCCCATGATGGCCGCGATGTCTTCCACTTTTTCCAGCACCACCTCCAGCCCTTTCGCCTTGGCGACCTCGTCGATCAGTTTCAGTGTGGTCTTGCAATTGGCACAGCCTGTGCCGAGTACCTTGATGTTCTTCATGTCACGCTCCTCCTGTAGTGCCAATAACTAACAGCATGACTGACCGGATGCGGTCGGGCTGCAACATGCAGCTTGCTCCGGCAGCGCCTTGGCGGGCGTTGTATCGCCCAGGCGCTCGGTCAGTGCCAGATCGAAACTGGCATCGAGCTTCTGCGCAGCCTCGTCACGGATATGGCGCGCGATCTCGATCACGGTCTCGATATGCTGCCGCGGCACACCATATTGCTTGAGCCGGTCGATCTTGCACAGCCCCTGCTTGGGATGGTTGGATGCGATATCCGCCGCCAGCGACACCAGCGCGACGATGGAAGGATGCAATTCAGACTCATTCATTTTCATACTCCTGTTATTCACAATCCGGCGGCAAGGCTGTTGAACAGCATGCCAGTCACCACAAATGCCGTCGCCAGATAAGCGGCAAAGATAGCCAGCAGGGGCCACTTCACCACCTTGCGCAGGATCAGCATCTCCGGGAACGAAAGCGCAACCACGGCCATCATGAACGCCAGCACCGTGCCCAGCGGCACGCCCTTCTGCAGCAACACCTCGGCGACCGGGATGATGCCGACTGCATCCGAATACAGCGGCACGCCCACCAGCACAGCAGCGATGACCGAAAGCAGGCCGCCATCACCCGCAATGCCCACGATGAATTCCTTCGGCACATAACCGTGCATCAGCGCACCGACACCCACGCCGATCAGCACATATTTCCAGATACGGCCGACGATCTCCTTGACCTGTGCCCAAGCATACTCATGACGCAACTTGAGTGTCATCACTTCCGCCTCAAGTGCCGCATCACCCATCTTGATCTGCCAGACATATTCCTCCACCCAGCGCTCCGGCTTGAAACGCTCCAGCACGAAGCCGCCGATCAAGGCCACGCTCAATCCGCTGACCACATAGATCAGCGTCATCTTCCAGCCGATGACGGTGGCCAGCACGACGATCGCCACTTCATTCACCATCGGACTGGCTATCAGAAAAGACAGCGTGACGCCCAGAGGGATGCCCGCCTCGACGAAGCCGATGAACAGCGGCACCGAAGAACAGGAGCAGAACGGCGTGACCGCGCCCAGCCCGACTGCCATGAAACGCGAGCTGACATTGCCCCGCTTGCGGATGAATTCGCGCACCCGTTCCGGCTTGAGCAGCGCACGCAGCAGCCCCATCACATAGATGACCAGCGTGAGCAGCACCATGATCTTACTCACATCCATCACAAAGAAATGCGCGGCATCACCGAGCTGGCTGCCGCGCATGCCTGCCATGTCATAGACCAGCCAGTCAGCCATCAGCTCGAACATATCAGTGTTTTCCTGACACTTCGTACCACCCCTGGCTGCGCTTCACCAGATACACCACCGACAACATCACCGGCACCTCGATCAGCACACCGACCACGGTGGCCAGCGCCGCACCGGACTGGAATCCGAACAGGCTGATGGCGGCCGCGACGGCCAGCTCGAAGAAGTTGCTGGCACCGATCAGCGCCGAGGGGCCGGCTACACAATGCGCCTCACCCGCACGCTTGTTCAACCAGTAAGCCAACGCGGAGTTGAAGTACACCTGGATGGTGATCGGCACGGCAAGCATGGCGATGATCAGCGGCTGCTCGACGATGGCCTCTCCCTGGAATGCGAACAGCAGCACCAGCGTCAGCAACAAGGCCGAGATGGATAACGGACCCAGCGCCTCCAGCGTGCGCTGCAACGCGGCTTCACCGCGCGCCAGCAGCCACTTGCGCCACAGTTGTGCCAGCACCACCGGGATAACGATGTAAAGCAGCACCGAAGTGAGCAAGGTGTCCCACGGCACGATGA
This sequence comes from Sideroxydans sp., assembly GCA_013791855.1. Taxonomy (GTDB): domain Bacteria; phylum Pseudomonadota; class Gammaproteobacteria; order Burkholderiales; family Gallionellaceae; genus Sideroxyarcus. Next base: position 35,886 of record VMTA01000010.1, on the reverse strand, counting down.
TGGACGAGATGCCCAGCAGCAGCGCCACCAGCGGCGCGAAGGCGAAGATCATGATGGTGTCATTGAGCGCGACCTGCGACAGCGTGAACAACGGCTCGCCGTTCACCAGCCGGCTCCACACGAACACCATCGCCGTGCAGGGTGCGGCGGCCAGCAGGATCAGACCGGCGATGTAACTATCAAGCTGTTCCGCGGGCAGATACGGTGCGAACAGATGACGGATAAACAGCCAGCCGAGCAAGGCCATCGAGAACGGTTTGACAGCCCAGTTCACGAACAGGGTGACGCCGATGCCGCGCCAGTGCTTCTTCACCTCGTTCAACGCGCCAAAATCGATGCGTAGCAGCATGGGGATGATCATCACCCAGATCAGCAGACCGACCGGGATGTTGACCTTGGCGATCTCCAGCCCGCCCAGCCACTGGAACGGCGCGGGCATGAACTGCCCCAGCAGCACGCCGATCACGATGCACAGGAAGACCCATACGGTCAGGTAACGCTCGAAGATGCTCATACCATCAGTCCTTGCTGCGCCCGATCTCGTTCATCTTCTCTTTGAGGGTCAGCTTGTCCAGCTTGTCGATGGGTAGGCTCAGGAACAACTGGATACGGCGCGTCAATTGGTCGGCCGCTTTGTTGAAGGCCGCGCGGCGCGCTTCGTCGCCTTCGACATGCGCCGGGTCGGGGATGCCCCAGTGCGCGGTCATCGGCGAACCGTACCAGACCGGACAGACTTCGCCCGCCGCATTGTCGCACACGGTGAACACGAAATCGAACTCCGGCGCGCCGGGGGCGGAGAACTCGTCCCAGCTCTTGCTGCGCAAGCCTTCGGTGCTGAAGTCATTGGCCTGCATCCATTCCAGCGCACCCGGATTGATCTGACCTGCTGGTTTGCTGCCCGCGCTGTAGGCCTTGAAGCGACCTTTGCCGAGTTTGTTGAACAACACTTCACCCAGGATGCTGCGGGCGGAATTGCCGGTGCACAACACCAATACGTTGTAAGTCTTTTCGCTCATTTTCATTTCCTTTGTGTTTAACATGTTTTGTCGCCGATGCCGCAATCCGCGCCACCGCAACAATTCTCGGTCAGGTAATCCACCATGCCGTTCATCACCGTGAAGTTCGCCGCGTAATACACGAACCTTCCTTCCTGCCTGCTTTCCACCAACCCGGCGTGGCTCAGTGTCTTGAAATGGAAAGACAGCGTCGCCGGTGACACCTTCAGCTTCTGCGCGATCTGCCCGGCGGCCATCCCTTCCGGCCCGACACCCACCAACAAGCGGAAGATCGCCAGCCGTGTGGTCTGCGCCAGCGCCGCCAAAGCCTCAACTACTTTTGCGGGTTTCATCATTATTCATTTCCATTGTTAAAGGATTATTAAAACGTTGGCGCGATTTGAACAGAGGCGGCCGGATAAATCAAGTCCGCGCCTGCTCAGTAGAAACGGAAGGAATAGAACAGATCAATCGCGTCCTCGGTACCGGTGCGGGTAATGAGTGTGATACGCGGGGTAAGGGTATAGCTGAACTTGGTCAGCCCGCCGACATCGGACAAACCCTGCTCGTAACTGAGGTAGGCCCGGGACGACAGCCGTTTGCCGACGGTGAACACTTGACTCTGCAGCGCATCGCCCGTCTCGCTCTGCCGCAATGACAATTCATCCACACCCAGACTGCGTCCCAGCTGGCCGACCGACTGGCCGCCCAGCAGGTTGCCTGCCGCCGCGAGCAGAAGGGAGGAATCGATACTGCCGCTTTCCGGCACACGGCCGAGCACGATCCAGGACAGCTTCTCAGCATCCGGCACGGCAGGCGTGGAAACCAGCCTGAAGACCGGATGGCGTGCAGTGCCTGTCACCTCCAGGCCGGCCTCGACACTGAGTCCTTTGCGCAGCGCGAGGATATTCAAACCCGGATCATCCGGCGGCCCCTGGAAGTTCACCATACCCCGTTCGACCGTCAGCCGCTGTCCGTAGGCATTGAACACGCCATCCTGCGTGGCGATGATGCCGGTGGCTTGCAAGGGTGAGCCCGCCTCGCCTTGCAAACGCAACTGGCCAATGAGACGCGATTCCAATCCTGCCGTGCGCACATAGAAATGCTCGCCCAGATCGAAGCCAGCATCGATATCGTAGGCCAGCGCGTCTTTTTCACGCTCGGACTGCCCGCTGAGCTTCACATCATCCGACCAGCGCGGCTTGCCTGTTTCGATCTGCGCCAACAATCCCGCATCGGCGCGGATATCGCCGCGCAAACTCAGGGTGCGACTGGCGTAACCGACATGTCCCTCGCCGGAGACGATCAACCAACGGTCAGCGCGTTGCGCCAGCGGCAGCGACTGCGCGCGAACCTGCAAATCGCTATCGCTCCCTTCCAGATCGATGCGTCCGCTTGCACTCAACTTACCGGCAGAACCCGGTAATCTGTATTCGTCCAGCAACTTGTCGTCTGGCTTAGGCAGATACGGCGCGACGAATTCCAGTTTCTCGATCTGCACATCGTTCACATCCAAACGGGCGCGCAAGCTGCCTTGCTCCAGATTCACGCCCTGATCCAACAAGGCCACGCGCAAACCATCTCCCTGCACACTACCTTGCAGACGCGGCACACCAAAGGTGCCGCGCAGATCCGCATCCAGCGTTAAGCTACCGCCGCTTTGCAGGTTCTCGTGCAACACCGGACCGATCCAAGTCAGATCCTCGCCATGCAATGACACACGACCGGCCAGCGGCGCGTCGTTCAGCACGGTCCAGCGCCCTTCCCGCAGCGACAACGGCAGTTTGACCTGCGCCACCACATCACCCAGACGCGTTCCACTCGCATCCAACTGCAGCGACAACACATCCTGCACGACGCCGATCGCCAGACTCAGCTCGTTCAATCCCAACTTCTGCCCGCTTTGCGCATCGACCATCAGGTCGCCGCTCTCACGCTTGATATTGGCGTGTCCTTGCCAGTGCGTATCCGAAGTGATATCCCAATCGCCGCCGAAGCGCAGCGTGTCGAAGGCAGATGATGACGGCGTGAGCTGGTGCAGATTCACTGCCCGCACGCCCAGTCCACTGAAACGCCCTGCACTGTGCCAACTTTGCTGCGCCCACTGCGTGTCCTGCAAGGTGACTTCTCCACCACCGAGCGCGAAGCGTGCTGTGCCCAACTGCACCTTGCCCGGCGCAAGGGACAGTTTCGTCGGCGCTTGCAAATGCAGCGGCAAGACACCATCCGCTTCCAGCGCATCCAGATTGCCCAGCCATTGCCATGCTGCATCCGTCTCGGCCAAGCCGCCGCTGCTTTCAAAATGCCAACGTCCCAGCGCTTGCTCGTTGCTGGTCAGATCGGCGGTGCCCTGCAAGGTGTGTTGCGCACGACTCCCGTCAACTTCCACACGCAACGCCGTCATGCCCATGCCGCTTTTGCTACGCACCCCGGAGGCAGTCAGTTGCAATGCCAGCATCTGCTTGTCGTATCGTCCACCCGCATCGATCTGTTCGATACTGCCGCTATCAGGCAATGCCAGATTGATGCCGCCCAGTGTGAAATTGATGGTTGGTTCCGCCAGACTGCCGAGCAGTTCGGCCTGACCGGACAATTGCCCCTGCATCGCCCCGCCCAGTTGCGCCAGTTTTGGCGCATCCAGCATCAACCTGAAATAGTCCGCTGCCGTGCCATAGGCCAGCTCGGCATTGAGCGTGTTGTCGCCGATGCGCAGTTCGATCTCGCCATCCGCCTTTTGCTTGCCGCTGAAGTGCAACTGTCCGCTGCCGTCGATGCCATAGCGCGAAAAACGGCTCTGCTCCAATTCAAAATCGAGCGCCACTTCAGGCTCCGGCATCAAACTGCCCGAGGCATGCAGCACGGCATTCAGATCGGTCGGTGCACTGTCGATGAAATCGCTCAGATCCAGCCTGCGCAGACGGCTGTCGAAGCGGAACGAGTGCACGCGATCCAGCTTCAGCTCTCCCTCCCCGACCAGTTCGGTATCCCCCCTTGCGAAGCGCAAGGCATGCAAGGTGATGATCTCGCCGCGCCTATGCAAACTGCCGTCGATGATGAATCCACCGTCGGCAAGATCCACGCGCGCCTGCTGTTCACTGCCGGTGCTGCCCAACGCGATCTCGCCTTGCAAATCCAATTGCGGTGCGCGGCTGTCGACGGCGCGCGGATCGAAACTACTCACCTGCAGTCGCATCGCCCCCTGCCCCGACTGCGGACGCCAATCCAGTTCGCCGCTCACACGACCGGTGTTGCCGATACGCGCTTGCACATCGTAAAGTTGCCAGTAACGCTCCGACCAACGCAGGCGCGCTTGCAGGCTTCGCAGTGGCAAGCCTGCTTTATCCAGCGGGGCGTATTGCTTATTCTCGATAGACAATGAACCTTCGAGTTGTTCCTGCTTGGTGCCGCGCAATTCGAGCCGGCCACTGAGTCGCGCCGGCGGTGCTTCCGCGTCCAGCCAACTTGTTGCCAGACCTTTGAAATCGATTCGAGCATGCGCCAACGGCACACCGGCCAGCGGCAATAGCTGCGCACTCCCTTGCAGTTCCATGCCCTCGCCGTTGCCGTTCAGCAGCACATCCAGATGCTGCAGATCACCCGCGATCTCGACTTGGTAGCTTGCGTTCATCGGCACTTTGGTTTGCAGTGAGGCGGTCGCCTGCACCGCATAGGGCATTTGCGGCGCGATGTTTGCGGTGGCGACTAGGTCGCCATAAGCAGTACGTGCACTCACCACCTGCAAACGATGGCCGCTCCGGTCCGCACTGAAACGCGCCTGCACAGTGTCAGCCTGAATATCCGGCGGGCCATCTTCGCTGCTCGCCACACGCACGGCGACGACATCCATCTGATCCACTTTGATATCCAGCGGCAGGACCAGGCTGGCGGGCAATGTCGCCGCCTGATCCGATGGCAAGCTGAGCACATCCACATCTTTCACCTGCAGTTGCAGAACATGCAATTCACCGCGCAGCAAAGCGGCCGGTCGCCATTGCACTTCCACATCACTCAAGGAGACGCGCCAACCTTCTCCGCGCAGCACTACATGCCGCATACCGAAGTTCTTCAGGAGCGTGCCGTGCTCCCCATCGATCTCCAGCATATCGCCGCTGTACTGTTGCACGGCGCTGCTGACCCAGATCAATCCGGATCGCGTGCCCAGCATCCAACTCCCCGCGACAGAGAGCAGCGCCGGCGGCGTGAACACCGCCAACCACAGCAACTGACGCAACGAAGGCGTGAGGCGTTTGATGACCATCAGAACGCCACCGCGATCGCGAAGTGTATGCGCGTGCCCGGCTCACCCTGTCCGCGCGCCGCATCCAACGCCAGCGGGCCGACTGGACTGCGCCAGCGCGCACCGAAGCCGTGACCGCGATACCACTGCAAAGTCGGCGCGGTATCCGCTGCAGCGCCGGCGTCGACGAACATCGCCGCCCCCCAGTTGCCGAACCAGTGGGTGTATTCGGCGCTCAGCGTGCTCATCGCCCGTCCGCCCACCACCGCGCCGCCTTCCTGGAAACCGATGCTCTGATAGGCGAATCCGCGCACGGTCTGCGTGCCGCCGACGCGGAACAGGTATTCCTGCGGGATACCGAGGCGCGATTTGGAAGCGGTATAGCCCGCCTCGGCACGCAGGGTCAGCACATCCTGCGCAGTCAGCGGGAACCAGGACTGATGACGCGCATAGCTGCGCACAAAATCCTGATCCGAAGCGAACGACTTGCTGGCACTGCCGATCCTGATCTCGGTCAACTCGCCTTCCGTCGGGGCCAATGGGTCATCCACCATACGCCGATACCAGTGCCAATCGAGCACCAGCGCCTGGTCGGTCTCGTTGATACCGCCGGTCGGCAGGCGACGTTCCTGCTGCCAGTTGAGGCTGATACCGGTCTCGATACCAAACAGGTTGCGTGTGCGCGTGACGCCAAACTTGTCGCGCCGTGTGACCAGTTCCTGGATGTCGGTGCGCTCGCCGCTGGCGCGCCACAGCAATCGGTATCCCAACGGATTGGGCGGTGTGTCGAGCGCCAGAGCGATGTTCTGCCGATTCTGCTCCACCACGGCGGCACTACTCAGCGTCCAGGCCTGATCAAGGAAGTTGTAGCTCTGGTAATTCAATTCATTGCGCACACCGTGGTTGGTGCTGTAACCGATACCGACCGAGACCTTGCGCGACTTCGCTTCCACCACTTGCACCTGCACCGGCGCAGTGCGCACCGTCTGCGCGCCGTTTTCGCCTGCTTTGGCGGTATCGAGATTCACGATGATGGAGCTGAATTGCGGCAGCTTCTGCAACTGCGTCTGGAATTCCAGCAGCAGGCTGCGCCGATAAGGCTGGCCGGGTTTGAAGGTGGCATGGCGTTCGATCAGTAACGGTTCGTAGCGCTCCAGTCCGCGCACTTGCAGCGCACCGAACAGATAACGCGGCCCTGAATCGATCACCACACGCAGACTCGCCACCGCGCGCTCGACATCGACTTCGGCCGCGCTGCTCACCATGCGCGCGGCGGCATAATCTTCACTGGCCACACTTGCCAGCAACTCTGTCTTGGCGCGATCCCATGCCTCGGAGCGGAAAGGTTGCCCGACCTGCAACGGCCAAGCATTGCGGATCCGTTGTGCACGCGCTGCGGCGCTCTGCGGCAGATCACCCAGCAACTCGATGTCCAGTCGCACGACTGTGGTGCGCTTGCCGGGCAACACCTGCAGATCCACGACACCGGCCTTGTTCACCGAACGCAAACTCACTTGGGCAGAGAAATAACCTTCCGTCGCCAGCAGTTCCGGAATCTCGCGCTGGGCGCGACGCACGAACACACCGCGCTCGGATTCGGATTCCAGCAATGCTTCGGGCAGTTTGAAATGTTGCTTCAGCAATGGCCGCAGTTCATCCGGCACATCGATCACAGCAGCCGGCATACCGCTGGCGGCAAACAACGGCGTCCCCCATGCGGCGATGAACAGTGTCATCAGCCATCGTCGCCAAGCCGGCTGTCGCCGGCACAAGGGAGACTCACATTCCATCAAAACAGGGCGTGATTGAAAGCCAGATGCGTGGCGATACTGCCTGCATAACCCAGTGCGATCACCGGCGTCCACTTGAGATGGGCGAAGAAGGTATACACACCGCGCGCCTGCCCCATCAGCGCGACACCCGCCGCGGAACCGATGGACAGCAGCGAACCGCCCACGCCGGCAGTCAGCGTGACCAGCAACCACTGGCCGATGGACATGTCAGGCTGCATGGTGAGCACGGCAAACATGACCGGGATGTTATCCACCACGGCAGAGATCACACCCACAGCGATGTTGGCATTGGTCGCGCCCCATGAGCCGTACATCACTTCCGAGATCATGGCGAGATAGCCGATGAAACCCAGGCCGCCCACGCACATCACCACGCCGTAGAAGAAGAACAAGGTATCCCATTCGCTGCGCGCCACCTCGCGATAGATGTCGAACGCGGCGGGGCTGCCAATCTCGCTGACTTCCTTCTGCGCGCGGCCACTGGTGGTTTTGCGCAGGTAGAAGGCGTAGAACTTGAGTACCCCCATACCGGTCAGCATGCCGATCACCGGCGGCAGACTCAGCATACTGTGGAAGCTCACCGCCAGCGCGATGGTGAACAGAAACAACAGTGCGATAGGGATTGCGCCGCGTTTCATCTCGATCATCTTTCCGCCGCCCTCCGGCTTGCCGCTGGCGAGGAACAGGTGCATGACGATGGCGGGAATCAGCCAGTTGATCAGCGACGGCAGGAACAGGTTGAAGAAGGTCCAGAAACCGATCTGGCCGTTACTGGCCATGATGTTCTTCTGCCACACCATCAGCGTGGTGATGTCGCCGAACGGTGAGAACGCGCCGCCCGCATTGGCCGCGACAACCACATTGATCAGCGCCAGCACCACAAATTTCGGATTGTCCTTGCCAACCGCCGTCACCACCGCGCCCATCAGCAGGGCAGTGGTCAGATTGTCCGCCACCGCCGAGATGAAGAATGCCAGCACACCGGTCACCCAGAACAACATGCGATAGCTGAAACCCTTGCGGATCAGCCAGGAGCGCAGCGCCTCGAACACGTTACGTTCATCCATGGCATTGATGTAGGTCATCGCTACGATCAGGAACAGCATCAGTTCGGCATATTCCTCAAGGTTATGGCGGAGGGCAGCCTCCACCACATGCGGGATGTCGTGTCCCTGGTAATACCAGGCGATCAATCCCCAGATGATGCCCGCCGCCAGCATCACCGGCTTGGACTTGCGCAGATGCGTGAACTCTTCCGCCATCACCGCCAGATAAGCGACGAAGAACAACAGCAAGGCGGTGATCCCCACCCAGTGCCCGGTCAGATCAAGGCGCATGCCTTCCCCGGAAGCGTGGGCGAATAGCGGGGTGAGTGTGAGAGCGAACAAGGCAAGCAGGCGATTCATGGGATTCCTCCGGCGATATGCTGGCAACAAAATTTTGGACGCGGAATTGTACCTTACGCGCGCCTTCTTATCGCAGCACGGGGGCGTAGAATGACGCCCGTATCCTGCTGAAAGACACGACATGTTCATCGAGCTGCTCATACTCGCAATCGTGGTCGCCGTGGTGGTATTGGCGCTGCGACCGCCGCGCAAATAAAAAGGGCCACAACAGCGGCCCCTTTCCGGATAATCCTGCGGCTAGCGCATCCTGCTTTGGCGTGTAACCCGAGTGGGTCGTTCCATCCAGCTCTTGATGCGGTTGGCATCCCCAACACGGGTGTTCTTGCCCCATGAATCCAGCAACACGATCACGGTCGGGCGCTCCGACAGCTTGGCCTGCATCACCAGACAACGTCCCGCCTCGCTGATATAGCCGGTCTTGGACAGGCCGATCTCCCAGTTGCGACTGCGCACCAGAGGATTGGTGTTGCCGAAGCGCAGGGACTGGCGCGCGTTGATCTGCACCACATGTCTGGCCTGGGTCGATGCACGCTGGATATGCTCATAGCGCTGTGCCGCCAGCACCATCTTCACCAGATCCCTGGCGGTGGAAACGTTCTCGCTGTGCAGACCGACCGGCCCCTGGAAGTGGGTATCGTCCATCCCCAACTCACGCGCCTTGGCATTCATCATCGCCACCAGCACCGGTGTACCGCCGGGATAAGTGCGAGCCAGTGCCGCTGCGGCGCGGTTCTCGGAAGCCATCAGCGCCAGCGTCAACAGATCACCACGGGATAGCGTAAGGCCATCCTTCAGGCGCGACTTGGTGCCTTTCAGACGGTCCCGATCTTCGCGGGTGATGGTGATGGGTTCGTCCAGCGGGAGATGCGCATCCAGAATGACCATGGCCGTCATCAACTTGGTGATGGACGCGATAGGCACTACCGTATTGACGTTCTTGCTGTAGACCGGCTCGCCGGTCTGCTCGTCATAAATCATGGCGATGGCCGAGCCCAACTGTGGCAGCTTGCCGTAGTTCGCTCGCTCAATACCCGCCGCCTGCGCGGTGAACGCGGAGGTCGCAAACAATGCTGAGATCAGGAATATACGCATTTACATCCTCTTGATACCTTACAAGACGGGGCGCAGGATAACCTAATTGTCCCTGTCGACAAGCCGGTCTGTTGCGTATCCACCAAACATGACTACCCGGACTTGGCCCGCACCCACAGATTCTTTGCATTTTGGCGGCAATTGAACGGTGGAAGCCGGCAATTGGCATAGCTATCCACTCATCGGCCCGGTCTTGCCGCTGGTCGCCCGCTATTCCTTACGCGCTTCCTGCTGCTGCAAAGCCCACATCTGCGCATAGATGCCCTGCTGTGCCAGCAGCTCACGGTGTGTACCGCGCTCGACGATGACGCCTTTATCCATCACCAGTATCTGCTCGGCGTCCACCACGGTGGACAAGCGATGGGCGATGATCAGCGTGGTGCGTTCGCGCGCGATCAGGCGCATCTCATCCTGTATGGCCCGTTCGGACTTGGAATCCAGCGCCGACGTCGCCTCGTCGAAGATCAGGATGGCCGGATCCTTCAACATGGCGCGCGCGATGGCGACGCGCTGCTTCTCACCGCCGGACAGTTTCAGGCCGCGCTCGCCCACCATGGTGTCGTAGCCCAGCGGTAGCGATTCAATGAAATGATGGATATGGGCCGACTGGGCGGCACGCAACACCTCTTCGCGTGTCGCGTCGGGACGACCGTAGGCGATGTTGTAATAGATGGTGTCATTGAACAGCACGGTGTCCTGCGGCACGATGCCGATGGCGGCGCGCAGGCTGGCCTGCGTCACGCTGCGGATGTCCTGCCCGTCGATCACCACCGCGCCGCTATCCACATCATAGAAACGGAACAGCAGGCGCGACAGTGTGGACTTCCCCGCCCCGCTCGCGCCCACCACAGCCACGGTATGGCCGGCCGGCACATCGAAGCTGACACCGTGCAATATCTGCCGCGTCGGATCATAGGAAAAGGTAACGTCCTCGAAGCGCACGGCGCCGTGTTCCAACTTCAAAGGCGGCGCATCCGGCGCATCTTCCACTTCGCGGTTCACATCCAGCAGCCGGAACATCTTCTCCATGTCGGCCAGCGCGTTCTTGATCTCGCGGTAGACGAAACCGAGGAAATGCAGCGGCATATAAAGTTGCAGCATGAACACGTTGACCAGTACCAGATCGCCGATAGTCATCTTGCCGGCCACTACTTCCTGCGCCGCCAGCAGCATCAGCAGGGTGACGCCGATGGCGATGATGATGCTCTGCCCGGCGTTCAGCGTGGCCAGCGAAGTCTGGTTGCGCACCGCCGACACTTCCCAGGTCTTCATCTGCTCGTCGTAGCGCGCGACCTCGAACTTCTCGTTGCCGAAATACTTCACCGTCTCGTAGTTGATCAGGCTGTCGATGGCGCGCGTGTTGGCCTTGGAATCCATGTCGTTCATGGTGCGGCGGAACACCATGCGCCATTCGGTGACCACCAGCGTGAACACGATGTAGGCGGCCAGCGTGACGAAGGTGATGATGGCGAACAGCGGGTCGTATTTCACGAACAGGATGGCCGCCACCAGCCCGATCTCCAGCAACGTCGGCAGGATATTGAACAGCAGGAAGGTGAGCAGGAAGCTGATGCCGCGCGTGCCGCGCTCGATGTCGCGCGATACGCCGCCGGTCTGGCGCTCCAGATGGAAGCGCAGGCTCAAACTGTGCAGATGCTCGAACACCTGCGAGGCCACACGGCGGATGGCGCGCTGCGTCACCTTGGCGAACAGCGCATCGCGCAACTCGCCGAACAAAGTGGACAGCAGACGCAGCAAACCGTAGCCGACGATCAGCATCACCGGCACAGCCAGCATGGCCTGCGGTTTGCCCATTTCGTCCACGATCTCCTTCAACGCCAGCGGCACGACCACGTTGGCCAACTTGGAGGCGACCAGCAGCATGACGACGAAAGCGACCCGCCATTTGAATTCCAGCAGATAAGGCAGGAGACTCTTGATCACCGTCCAGTCGGTGCGTGTGGGCATGCCGGAGGAGGGGGAATGGTGGGAACTGGCGTGGCGCATCGGGCGAACCATGAATGAGGACGGGCTGCATTATAGCCGCAGCCCCCCCCCAGCCGCGATGCTCAGTCCGGTGCGGCCGGTCGCCCGAAGTAGTAGCCCTGCGCGCTGTCCACGCCTATCTCGGCCAGCATGCGCGCAGTCTCCTCGTCCTCCACGAACTCAGCGATGGTCTTCAGGCCGAACTCGTGCGCCATGCTGTTGATGTGCTCCACCATGATGCGGTCGCGCGGGTCGTTGACGATCTGCTGCACGAAGCTGCCCTCGATCTTCACGTAATCGACCGGCAGGTATTTCAGGTACATAAAGGAAGAGAAGCCGCTTCCGAAATCATCCAGCGCGATCTTGATGCCGGTCCCTTTCAGCTCCTCGATCACCGCGCGCACCTGCGACAGATTGGGCAGCGCCTCGCGCTCGGTCAGTTCCAGCACGATCAACTCGCACGGCATGCCCGCCTCGCGCGCGATCGCCGGGATGGCGCGCACCCATTCGATGTCGTTGAAGCTGCGCGGGAACAGGTTGAAGAAGAGCTTCACATCCGGATGCTTGCGGCTGACCTTGGCATAGTGGGCCAGTCCCTTGCGGAACACCACGCTGTCCATCTCCTGCGCCATGCCCAGCTTCTCCGCCACCTCTACGAACTCGCCGGCCGGCACGATCACGTCGCCGTCACGGATGCGCGCCAACACTTCGTACGCCTTGATGGAACCGTCGCGCAGATTGACGATGGGCTGCAGATGGGCCTCCACCCGGTTTTCGCGTAGCGCGGCGCGCAGGAACTCGCCCTGGCGGAACACGTTCATCATGCTGCGGTCTTCTTCACTCTCGGCAGTCATCACCTGGTTCTTGCCGCGCGATTTGGCCTTGTACAGCACCACGTCCATGGCCGAATAGATCTCACCCTCGGTCAGTCCATCCTCCGGATAACTAACCAGACTGAAACTGGCGGTGCAGCGCACTTTGCCGACCGGATGCCCGAAGGTGTCGTTGATGTACTTGAAGTTATCCAGATCGACCATCATCAGCGAGAAGCTGCGCTGATGGCGCGCGGAACGGATGATCTCGTAATGCAGGAAGTCCTCGAACTTGCGCCGGTTGTACAGATCGGTCAGCGGGTCGTGGGTGGACAGCTCCTCCAGCCTGACGTTGTATTCGTGTACCGTCTTCAGCAGACTGTTGAAATACTCCGCCAGACTCTGCAGCTCCAGCAGGGGGATGTCGTACTTCACGCGCCGCGTCAGGTCCATGTCGACCGATATCTCGCGCATCACGTTGACCAGCTTGGCGATGGGCAGCACAAAGAGGTAACGCAGTTTGAAATACAGCACGAGGAACACGAAACCGATGATGGCGAGGGTATAGACCAGCATGGAATTGAGCACGCTGCTGAACGACACCTTGAGGTTCTTCACCGGATAGCCGATGTCGATCACGCCATGAACCGCGCCGACGTGCGACTGCGTGTGGCAGCCCAGACATTCTTCCGTCGCCTGCAAGGGGTAGAGATAGCGGATCTCGTCCGCATTCGGGAACAGCAAGGTCTCCTGCCCGTCGCCCAGCGCCTTGCGCAGCGGCGCATCGGCAGCCACCACTTCCGCCTCCTGCGGCATCGCGCCGAACTGGCGGGCCACCACCTCGCCTCGGTACACGCGTATCCTCAGATCGGGGAACTGGCGGTTCAGGCGCTCGATGGCTTCATTGATATCCTGCTTGCTCCAGCCCTTGCGCATGGCGGAATACAGACTCTGGAACACCAGTTGCGACGTCTGCCGCGCATCCTCCCGCGCCAGGTCATGCACCGCGCGGTCGCGGATCGCGCCGGACAGGCTGAAGATCAGCACGAACGCCAGCACCATCGCGAACACCGACAATATGCCCAGCAGTCGCCCCAACGACATGTGCCGGATCAATCCGAACAAATATGCCACGCTCCCTCCCCCTTTTTTTCGGAATACCCTTATTTTTTCCGGGCGGAATACTAACCCGAGTCGGAAAGCGGATGTCGCGAATTTTCGCTAGGGGAGTGCTGCCTCAGTGCCTTTGCCGCACAAGAACACCGACCAGCAAACGAATCGCGCCGTAGCTCAGGCGCGACAGGAAGATGGATACGGGATGGCTGGGCGGCCTGAGGACGGCGCGCGCATGAAACTGCACCGCATGCATCACACTGTCGCGCAGGCACGTCGCAAATGCCGCATCGCGCACGGCCAGATTGGCCTCACGCGCCAGCAGCATGCTGAACGGATCGAGGTTGGCAGATCCCAGCGTGGCCCAGGCGCCGTCCACCACGCAAGCCTTGGCGTGCAGGTAACTGTCGCTGTATTCATGGATCTCGACACCGGCCTTCAGCATCTGACCGTACAAAGCCTGCGTCGCGTAATGCTGGAATCGGTATTCCACCCTGCCCTGCAACAGCAGCACCACGCGCACCCCGCGCGCCGCCGCCCGCTTCAATGCGCGGCGCATGGCGCGTCCCGGCAGGAAGTAAGCATGTGCCAACACGATCTCGTGACGGGCATGATTGATGGCACGCAGGTAGGCCGCCTCGATCTCGTGCCGGTGGCGCACGTTGTCGCGCAGTAGCAGGGATGCACCACGCGCTTTTTCCGTCTCCCCGCGACTGCGAAGCTGCACGCGCAAGCGTCCGATGCGCTTGCGCAGACTTGCCCAGCGCACGCTGGACCACAGATGACGCATCGCCTCCTGCACGTCATGCGTCAGCGCACCCTGCACCCGCACCGCATAATCCAGCCGCGGCGCGTCGAAATCTTCCGCATACGGGATGTCGTTGATGATGTTGATGCCGCCGACATATGCGATCTCACCGTCGATCACGGCCAGCTTGCGGTGCATGCGACGCAGACGGTAACGACGCATACGGAAGAAACCGCGCTCGCGGCGGAACCACAACACCTCCACCCCGGCGTTGCGCATCTCTTCCACCCACGCCTCGGGCAGACCGGCCGAACCGAAACCATCCAGCAACAGCCGCACTGCGACCTGGCGTTGGGCGGCATGCTGCAGAGCCTGCGACACCAGCCTGCCCGTCTCGTCAGCCGCGAAGATATACGTCTCCAGATGCACCGAATGCTGGGCCGCGTCGATGTCGGCGCAAAGCGCAGGGAAGAAGTCCGCGCCGTTCTGCAACAGCGTGAGTCGATTCAGCCCTACCTGAAAGCTACTGCTCATCGTCTTAGTAAATTGGCAGAAAGTGCCGCATGGTCGGACTTGCGCCGACCGCCGTGAACATCGCACCCCACCACATCGAAACCGCGCGCATAGATACGATCCAGCTTGAACAGCGGGAATGCCGCCGGGAAACTGCGCGCAGGAAAACCGCAACTGAGGTGGAACACATCCTGCACACCCAGACCTTCGGTCAACCCGCGCGTGAGCTCATTGCGCCAATCGTTGAAATCCCCCGCAATGAGCAGCGCAGAATCTGCGGGCACTTCCGTCTGCGCATGTTCGATCAGCGACTGCATCTGCTGCCGCCGTCCGCGCGCGAACAGACCGAAATGTGTGCAGAAGCAATGCACGGACTGCCCCTTCACATCGATCTCGCAATGCAGCAAGCCGCGCTGCTCGTAGCGGTGCGCCGAGACATCGCGATTGCTCGTCTGCACAATAGGAAAACGACTCAGGATGGCGTTGCCATGATGTCCCCGCTCATACACCGCGTTCATGCCGTAAGCCTGATGCGCCCAGAACTCATCCGCCAGAAACTCATGCTGCGGCCCCGCAGGGTATGTCCCGTGCCGCAGCCCATGGTGCGTATGCTCG
This sequence comes from Sideroxydans sp., assembly GCA_013791855.1. Lineage (GTDB taxonomy): Bacteria > Pseudomonadota > Gammaproteobacteria > Burkholderiales > Gallionellaceae > Sideroxyarcus. The sequence continues at coordinate 20,576 of VMTA01000010.1, read as the reverse complement.
CCCTGCACCTCCTGCAAGAACACGATGTCCGCATTCAACGCGCGCAACTGCTCGCGCAAATCATGCAGAACCACCCGCCGGTTGAACAGCGAGAAACCTTTGTGAATGTTGTAGGTGGCGACCTTGAGATGGGGCATGGCTGCATTCTACCCAATCGGGAAGACGGGTTGCGTGCAGGTTGTTAGACAGTATGGTTGGTGGGATTAGAGGCCGCTTCTGGCCGATAGCGGAAGCCCGCCATTAAGCATTCCCGATCCCTTTCGTCGGCAGATCGATCTGCTTCGCAAAGTCCAACATGCGTTTGATGGGTTGCACCGCGCGCGGGATGATGGCGGGATCGACGTGGATCTCGTTGTGACCTTTTTCCAGCACTTCGGCCAGATTCTGCAGACCGTTCATCGACATCCACGGGCAGTGGCTGCAGCTGGTGCAGGTGGCACCGTGGCCGGCGGTGGGTGCTTCGAGGAAGGTCTTTTCGGGGCACAGGGTGCGCATCTTGTGCAGGATGCCGTTGTCGGTGGCGACGATGAATTCTTTCGCTGTTGAACTCTGTGCAGCTTTGATGAGTTGCGTGGTGGAACCGACCACGTCGGCCTGCTGCACCACGGCGCGCGGCGATTCGGGATGCACCAGCACCAGCGCGCCGGGATGCTGCGCTTTCAGCTCCTGCAGTTCGCGGGCCTTGTATTCGTCGTGCACGATGCAGGAACCTTGCCAGAGCAGCATGTCGGCGCCGGTCTGTTCCTGCACATAGCCGCCGAGGTGACGATCCGGCGCCCAAAGGACCTTCTTGCCCTGCTCATGCAGATGCTTCACCACCGGCAATGCGATGGAGCTGGTCACCATCCAGTCGGCGCGCGCTTTCACGGCGGCGCTGGTGTTGGCATAGACCACCACGACGCGGTCGGGATGCGCGTCGCAGAACGCGGCGAATTCGTCGGCGGGGCAGCCGAGATCGAGCGAGCACTCCGCTTCGAGATCGGGCATCAGCACGCGTTTTTCGGGGTTGAGTATCTTGGCAGTCTCGCCCATGAAACGCACACCTGCCACCACGATGGTCTTGGCCGGATGCTGGTGGCCGAAGTTGGCCATATCGAGCGAGTCGGACACGATGCCGCCGGTCGCCTCTGCCAGATCTTGCAGATCGGGATGCACATAGTAGTGCGCGACCAGCACGGCATCCTGCTCCTTCAACATACGCTTGATGCGGGCGATGAGTTCGGCTTTCTCGGCGGGTTCTGGTTCGCGTGGTTTCTTCGCCCAGGCATGCGCTGTGCTGCAACCGGTCTGCGTCTGGTCGGGGTGTTCGTAAGCAATGGATATCTGCTGTTCAGCCATGCTGCACTTTCTCTGGTAATTGCAATATCGCCGCGCGATTGCTGGGCGAGAACACTTTATCCGCCGCCTCTTGCCAGGGCAACCACTGCAGGTTCAGGTGTTCGCGCGGCGAGAGTTGGACGGGGAGTTGCTGCGGAAGTTGCAGGCCGAACACGTGTTCGGTGTTGCGCGTGACGCCGGGCGGATAGCGGTGACGCCAGTGCGGGTATATCTCGTAGTCGTTCTGGTGTTGCCAGTCGGTCAGTTGAAACTTGGCAGCATCGATGCCTGTCTCTTCAAGAACTTCGCGCAGTGCGGTTTCGCGCAGCGACTCTTCGCCGTCACGACTGCCGGTGACCGATTGCCAATAGCCGGGATGGTCGGCGCGTTCCAGCAGCAGGACCTCCAGCGCAGCGGTGTAGATGACGACGAGTACGGAGATGGGTTGCTTGCTTGCCGGCATCACGCGATGAAGACCCAGAACGGCTTGCCCGCCGCTCTCCAGCAGCTCACTGCGTCGTTGAAGATGTCCGTGACGATGGCGTGATCCGCGACTGTCAGGCCCAGCGTCTCGTCACCATTCAGCAGCAACAACACATAGCCTTTTTCACTTTCATCCAGCCAGGATAGATCGCACAAGGCATCGGACAAGGCATCGAAGTTGTGACCGAACCAGTCCGGTGCTTGTATGGCATGCGCGATGGTGGCGAGGAATTCGCCCTTGCTGTGCACGCTGGACAGGTCGAGTTCGAAGCTGCGCAGTTCCGACAACAACACATTGCCGCGCAACACCTCGACCGGACAACTCAGACGGTAGACACCGGCTTCACCCAGATCCTGCAAACGTTCACACAAGTCGCTCATGCTCACTCCTTGATGCGTTTGAAACTGCGGTAGTGGTCGGCGCTGTAATAGCATTCAGGAACGATGCCGCACACGATGCGACGCGCACCGCGATGGCTGACGCCCGGCGTACTCACTGTGTACTCGCGGTAATAACCGGTCTGTTGCGGCGGCAGGATGCGTTCGCGATTCTTGAAAGTGATGCCGTCACGCGCATAAGGGAACGGGCCGCCGCGCTGAATGCGTTGCAGCGTGTCGCGCGCCTCCGGCGGCAGTTGCGCGACGGAGACGACCGCGAGCGGATGCGGCGGCTGATCGCTTGCCTGCGCAAACGGCAGGCACAGCAGCAGGGCGATCAGCAGCCCCCAGCCAGCCTGTGCCGCGCGGCGCATCGTTTATTCCTTGCTGACTTCCACGGTGGTCTGCACTTGCTGGCGCAGACGGATGTGCAATTCGCGCAATTGCTTCTCGTCCACGGCGGACGGTGCCTGCGTCAACAGGCATTGCGCGCGCTGCGTCTTGGGGAAGGCGATCACATCACGGATGGATTCTGCACCGGTCATCATGGTGACGATACGGTCCAGACCGAAGGCCAGACCGCCGTGCGGCGGCGCGCCATATTGCAGCGCATCGAGCAGGAAGCCGAACTTGAGCTGGGCTTCTTCCGCGCCGATGTTGAGTGCGCGGAACACCTGGCTCTGCACGGCTTCCTTGTGGATACGCACCGAGCCGCCGCCGATCTCCCAACCGTTGAGCGCGAGGTCATAGGCTTTTGCCAGACACTTGCCCGGATCGGTTTCGAGGAATTGCAGATGCTCGTCCTTGGGGGCGGTGAACGGATGGTGACAGGCGTTCCAGCGACCGGCTTCGTCGTCGTATTCGAACATGGGGAAGTCCACCACCCAGATCGGCTCCCACGCCTTGCCGTTGGTGTGACCCTTCTCGTGACCGATCTTGCTGCGCAATGCGCCCAGCGCATCGTTGACGATCTTGGTCTTGTCCGCGCCGAAGAAGATGATGTCGCCGTTTTGCGCACCGGTGCGTTCGATGATGGTCTTCAGCGCCGCTTCGTTCAGGTTCTTGACGATGGGGGACTGCAGGCCGGTCTCGTTCAACTGGGTGACGTCGTTGACCTTGATGTAGGCCAGACCCTTGGCACCGTAGATGCCGACGAATTTGGTGTATTCGTCGATCTCGCCGCGCGTGAATGCGCCGCCGTTCGGCACGCGCAACGCGCCCACACGGCCGCCGGAATTCGCCACACCGCTGAACACCTTGAACGCGACATCTTTCACCGCGTCGGTGACTTCGGTGATCTCCAGCGTCACGCGCATGTCCGGCTTGTCGGAGCCGAAACGCGCCATCGCCTCGGCGTAGCCGATGCGCGGGAACGGATTGGGCAGATTGACGCTGAGCACTTCCTTGAACACGACACGGATCATCTCTTCCATCATCGTCATGATCTGCTCTTCAGACATGAAGGATGTCTCGATATCGACCTGGGTGAATTCGGGCTGGCGGTCGGCGCGCAGGTCTTCGTCGCGGAAGCATTTGGTGAGCTGGTAGTAACGGTCGAAGCCGGCCACCATCAGCATTTGCTTGAACAGTTGCGGCGACTGCGGCAGCGCGAAAAAGTCGCCGGCATGCACACGCGACGGCACCAGATAGTCACGCGCGCCTTCCGGTGTGGATTTGGTCAGCATCGGCGTTTCGATGTCGATGAAGCCGTTGTCGTCGAGGAAGCGGCGGAACGCGCGCGCGGTCTTGTAGCGCAGCATCATGTTCTTCTGCATCTGCGGACGGCGCAGATCGATCACGCGATGGGTCAGACGCACGTTCTCGGACAGGTTCTCGTCGTCGATCTGGAACGGTGGCGTGACCGAGATGTTCAGCACTTCGATCTCTTGGCACAGCACTTCGATCTCGCCGCTGTACATGTTCTTGTTCTCGGTGCCTTCGGGACGGCGGCGCACACGGCCGGTGATCTTGAGCACGAATTCGTTGCGCACGGATTCGGCGATGGCGAACATGTCGGCACGGTCAGGATCGCACACCACTTGAGAGATGCCTTCGCGGTCGCGCAGGTCGATGAAGATCACCCCGCCGTGGTCGCGGCGGCGATGCGCCCAGCCGCACAGGGTGACGGTCTGACCGAGTTGGTTAACGTTGAGTTGTCCGGAATAATGAGTTCGCATGATAGGGATACAGATAGGAAAGGTGCTGAAAGGACTTAATTGGAAGCGGCAAGCTGGGCAGCGTTCTCGGGAGTGGTGACCACGCCCATGGAAACGATGGCCTTAAAAGCCGCATCCACGCTGATGTCGAGTTCGATGGTCTCGGACTTCTTCACATAGAAATAAAAACCGTTGACCGGGCTGGGCGTGGTCGGCACGAACACACCCACATAGTCTTCGCCATGCAACTTGCGCGTCACCTCGGCGGGCACGTTGGTCTGAAAGGCCAGCGACCACGCCTGTGCATGCGGATAACGCACCAGCAATACTTTGCGGAAGGAATTGCCGCTGCCGGAGAGCAGAGTGTCGCTGACCTGTTTGACGCTGTTGTAGATTGCATTCACGAACGGGATGCGGCGCAACAACCCCTCCCACCAGTCCAGCAACTGTTGGCCGAACACGTTGCGCACCAGTAAACCCGTGAGCAACACGGTTCCCACCGTCAGGATCACTCCCAAACCGGGAATATGGATACCAAGCAGGTTGTCCGGATGCCAAACCTCCGGCAACAGCAACAACGACTGGTCAAGGATTCCTATGATGAAGCTGAGCACCCACAGGGTGATCACCAGCGGCACCAGGACCAGCAGACCGGTCAGCAGATATTTCTTCACTAGTGGGTACCCGCGGCCGGACAGGATGCGCAGCCCGAAGGCTCGCACGCCGGTGCCGGCTTGTTCTTGAAATCGGTCACGTAATAGCCGTTGCCCTTGAGCTGAAAGCCTGCGGCCGTCAGCTGCTTGGAAAAGGTCTCCTGACCGCACTCCGGGCAAGTCGTCAGCACCGGGTCGCTGACCTTCTGCATCACGTCCTTCTGCACTCCGCAGCTACTGCAACGATAGTCGTAGATAGGCATGGTTTTCTCCTGCAAATCGAAAGGCGCGCATTATACATTAGCCGCCTGCTGCTCGCGCCATTCGCCGCAGGGCAGTCCATCCAGCGTCCAGTCACCGATGCGGTAGCGGATCAGGCGCAATGTAGGGAGGCCGACCGCCGCTGTCATGCGCCGCACCTGGCGATTCCGGCCTTCACGTATGGTGAGCGATATCCAGCTGGTCGGTATGGCTTTACGGAAGCGTACCGGCGGGTCGCGCAGCCATAGTCCGGCCGGTTCCACCATCGCTTGCGCCTCGGCGGGCAAAGTCGGGCCATCCTTGAGCTGCACGCCCCGCCGCAGCTTCTGCAGGGATGTTTCATCAGGCATGCCTTCCACTTGCACCCAATAGGTCTTGGCCAGCTTGTGCTTTGGGTCGGTGATGCGATGCTGCAACGACCCGTCGTCGGTCAGCAACAGCAAGCCTTCGCTATCGGTATCCAGTCTGCCGGCGGGATATACGTTGGGAACGGCGATATAATCCGCCAGCGTCGGATGCAGTCCGTCCTTGCTGAATTGGCAAATCACACCGTAGGGTTTGTTGAACAACAGGATACGACTCATCTCAATCTTTCTAATATTCCGGACACCAACATGACAACCGCAAAGATCATCTACACCCTGACCGATGAAGCGCCGCGTCTGGCGACCTACTCATTGCTTCCCATCATACAGGCCTTCACCAAGGCGGCCGGCGTCACCGTGGAAACACGCGACATCTCGCTGGCCGCGCGCATCCTTGCCAACTTTCCGGACAAGCTGACCGAAGCACAAAAGATCTCGGATCAACTGACCGAGTTGGGCGAGCTGACATTGAAGCCGGAAGCCAACATCATCAAGCTGCCGAACATCAGCGCATCCATCCCGCAGTTGAAGGCGGCGATCAAGGAACTGCAATCCAAAGGCTACAAGGTCCCCGACTTTCCGGACGAACCGAAGAACGATACCGAGAAAGAGATCAAGGCACGCTACGGCAAGGTGTTGGGCAGTGCGGTGAATCCGGTATTGCGCGAAGGCAACTCCGACCGTCGCGCCGCTGCCTCGGTCAAGCAATACGCCCGCAAACATCCGCACCGCATGGGCAAGTGGGAGAAGACCTCCAGTACCCGCGTGGCGCACATGACCAGCGGCGATTTCTACGGCAGCGAGAAGTCGGTGACAGTGCCGGAGGCGACTACCACGCGCATCGAGTTCGTGGGCAAAGACGGCAAGGTCAGCGTACTCAAGGACAAGCTCGCGCTCAAAGCGGGCGAGATCATCGACGCCGCCGTGATGAGTCGCAATGCACTGCGCAAGTTCTACGCCGAGAACATCGAAGCTGCGAAGAAAGAAGATGTGCTGCTGTCGCTGCATTTGAAAGCCACCATGATGAAGGTGTCCGACCCCATCATGTTCGGCCACGCCGTGTCCGTGTTCTTCCACAAGGTGTTCGACAAACACGGCACGCAACTCAAGGAGATGGGCGTCAACGTCAACAACGGTTTCGGCGACATGGAGGCCAAGGTGCTGGCATTGCCGGCAGCCAAGCGCGCCAAACTGGTTGCGGACATCTCCGATTGCTTCCGCAACGGCCCCGCGCTGGCGATGGTGAATTCCGACAAAGGCATCACCAACCTGCATGTCCCCAGCGACATCATCATCGACGCCTCGATGCCGCCGATGATCCGCGATGGCGGCAAGATGTGGGGCGCAGACGGCAAAGCCTACGACACGCTGGCAATGATCCCCGACCGCTGCTACGCGAGCATCTATGTCGCCACGGTCGAAGATTGCAAAAAGAACGGCGCGCTCGATCCGTCCACCATGGGCTCCGTGCCCAACGTCGGCCTGATGGCGCAGAAGGCGGAAGAGTACGGCTCGCACGACAAGACCTTCGAGATGACCGGTGACGGCGTGGTGCGCGTCGTCGACGCATCCGGCAAGGTATTGCTGGAACAGAAGGTCGAGCAGGGCGACATCTTCCGCGCCTGCCAGACCAAGGATGCGCCGATACAGGATTGGGTGAAACTCGCTGTCACGCGTGCGCGCTTGAGCAAGACCCCGGCCATCTTCTGGCTGGACAAGGACCGTGGACACGATGCGCAGATCATCGCCAAGGTACAAAAATACCTCAAGGATCACGACACCAGCGGACTGGACATCAGCATCATGGAACCGGCCGATGCCTGCCGTGCCACACTGGCGCGCGCCCGCAAGGGGCTGGACACCATCTCCGTCACCGGCAACGTGTTGCGCGACTATCTCACCGACCTGTTCCCCATCCTGGAACTGAACACCAGCGCCAAGATGCTCTCCATCGTGCCGCTGATGAACGGCGGCGGCATGTTCGAGACCGGCGCCGGCGGCTCCGCCCCCAAACACGTGCAACAGTTCCAGCAGGAGAATTGCCTGCGCTGGGACTCGCTGGGCGAGTTCCTCGCGCTGGGCGTGTCACTTGAGCATCTGGCACAGACCTTCAACAACCCCAAGGCACAAGAGCTGGCGGATACGCTGGATCAGGCCACCGGCAAGGTGCTCGACAACAACAGATCCCCTGCTCGCAAGGTTGGCGAGATCGACAATCGCGGCAGTCACTTCTACCTCGCCTTGTACTGGGCACAGGCGCTGGCAGCCCAGAGCAAGGACAAGGAGATACAGGCGCGCTTCGCATCGCTCGCCCAGGCATTGACCGACAACGAAACCAGAATCGCCAAAGAACTGCTGGCGGTACAGGGCAAGCCGGTCGATATGGGCGGCTACTATCTGGCCGATTTCGACAAGACTTCGAGTGCGATGCGCCCAAGCACAACGTTCAATGCGGCGTTAAAAGCCATCTGATCTGCGCGTTCCGCGCAAACAAAAAGCCCGACGTTCTCACGTCGGGCTTTTTTACGGCAACAAAAAAACCGCTAATTAGGCGGCTTGGATGTTGGAGGCTTGCTTACCCTTCGGGCCTTGCACGACTTCGAAAGACACTTTCTGACCTTCTTTGAGAGACTTGAAGCCGCTCATGTTGATCGCGGAGAAGTGCGCGAACAGGTCTTCGCTGCCGTCATCGGGAGTAATGAAACCGAAACCCTTTGCGTCGTTGAACCATTTAACAGTACCGTTTGCCATGCTTTGCTTCCTTACAAAAAATGCGGGTGGATTCCCGCCAACTGTTTAAATCCAAGACCGCACGTGGCAAAACCAGTACTGCAGATACTTTGATTCAAACACCTGCGCGCTTTTTAACCCAGCTTTTGGCGTAGCGTCAAGTGCTTATTTTATTTATTTACGCAACAGGCTTGAAAAACCCCCGCTAATCGTCAAATATACAGACGAACGCAATGCGACAATGATCTCGATGGCAACCAGGCAAGAGAACGTCCAATTACTGGAACGCAGCAAGACCAAACCACCGAAGATGTACAAGGTGATCTTGCTGAACGATGACTACACCACCATGGAGTTCGTCATCGAGGTACTGCAAGCTTTTTTTTCGATGAGCATGGAACAGGCAACGCAAACCATGCTCAAAGTGCACAATGAGGGTTCTGCGGTATGCGGCCTGTATCCCAGGGACATCGCGGAAACCAAGGTGCAGCAAGTAGCCGGATATGCGATACAGCGTGGGCATCCCCTGAAATGCCGTATGGAGGAAAATTAAATGATCGCCCAAGAATTGGAAGTCAGCCTGCACCTCGCCTTTGTCGAGGCCCGTCAGAAGCGCCACGAATTCATCACCGTGGAGCATCTGCTGCTGGCGATGCTGGATAACCCATCCGCAGCGCATGTGTTGCGCGCCTGCGGCGCAGACTTGGAAGAGTTGCGCAGCGTGCTATCCCAACATATCGAATCCCACACTCCCATCGTGCCCGGCACCGGCGAGGTCGACACACAGCCGACCGTCGGCTTCCAGCGCGTGATCCAGCGTGCGATCCTGCACGTGCAGTCCACCAACAAGAAAGAAGTGACCGGCGCCAACATCCTCGTCGCCTTGTTCGGCGAGAAGGAATCGCATGCCGTCTATTTCCTCAACCAGCGTGCCATCACCCGTCTCGACGTGGTGAACTACATCGCACACGGCATCAACAAGACCGCCGAAGCACAGCCTTCCACGCATCGAACAGAAGGTGAATCCGAAAACGATGCGCCTCAACAGGGCGACAGTGCACTGGCGAACTACACGCAGGACCTCAACGCCTACGCTCTGGAAGGCAAGATCGATCCGCTGATCGGACGTGCGCTGGAGCTGGAGCGCGTGATCCAGACCCTGTGCCGCCGCCGCAAGAACAATCCGCTGTTGGTGGGCGAAGCCGGTGTCGGCAAGACCGCCATCGCCGAAGGCTTGGCGCGCCGCATCGTGGAAGGTGAAGTGCCCGACATCCTCAAGGACGCGCAGGTCTATGCATTGGACATGGGCTCTCTGCTGGCCGGCACCAAGTATCGCGGCGATTTCGAGCAGCGCCTGAAAGCCGTGTTGAAAGAATTGAAAGACGCACCCAACGCCGTGCTGTTCATCGACGAGATCCACACCCTGATCGGTGCGGGCGCAGCCTCGGGTGGCACCATGGACGCCTCCAACCTGCTCAAGCCCGCGCTCTCCAGCGGCGCGCTGAAGTGCATAGGCGCGACCACCTATCAGGAATATCGTGGCATCTTCGACAAGGATTCCGCGTTGTCGCGCCGCTTCCAGAAGGTCGACGTGCCGGAGCCTTCGGTAGAACAGACCATCGAGATTCTGAAAGGCTTGAAGTCGCGCTTTGAAGACCACCACAGCATCAAGTACAGCGCCGCTGCCATCACCAGCGCCGCAGAGCTGTCTTCGCGCTTCATCAACGACCGTCACCTGCCGGACAAGGCCATCGACGTGTTGGACGAAGCCGGCGCCGCACAGCGCATCCTGCCCAAGTCCAAACAGAAGAAGACCGTCGGCAAGCACGAGATCGAGGAGATCATCGCCAAGATCGCGCGCATCCCGACCCGCACCGTGTCGCACGACGACCGCAATGCGCTGAAGAATCTGGATCGCGACCTGAAAGCCACCGTGTTCGGCCAGGACAAGGCCATCGACGCCCTGGCGCGCGCCATCAAGATGTCGCGTAGCGGCCTCGGCAATCCGCAGAAACCCATCGGCAGTTTCCTGTTCTCCGGTCCCACCGGTGTCGGCAAGACCGAAGTAGCGCGTCAGCTCGCCTACAGCATGGGCATGCCCATCCACCGCTTCGACATGTCCGAATACATGGAACGTCATGCTGTGTCACGTCTGATCGGCGCACCGCCGGGCTATGTGGGTTTCGAACAAGGTGGTCTGCTCACCGAAGCCATCAGCAAGCAACCGCATAGCGTGCTGCTGCTGGACGAGATCGAGAAGGCGCACCCGGACATCTTCAACATCCTGCTGCAGGTGATGGATCACGGCACACTGACCGACAACAACGGCCGCAAATCCGACTTCCGCAACGTGGTCATCATCATGACCACCAACGCCGGCGCGGAAGCCTTGAACAAGGTGCAGATCGGCTTCACCAAGAGCGCGTCCGCAGGCGACGAGATGGGCGACATCAAACGACTGTTCACCCCCGAGTTCCGTAACCGTCTGGACGCCATCGTCTCCTTCGCAGCGCTGGACAAGAGCGTCATCCTGCGCGTGGTGGACAAGTTCCTCATGCAACTGGACGAACAACTGCACGAGAAGAAAGTGGACGCGATCTTCACCGACGCGCTCAAGGACTATCTCGCCGACAACGGCTTCGATCCGCTGATGGGCGCACGCCCGATGGCACGCCTGATCCAGGACACCATCCGTTCCGCACTGGCCGACGAACTGCTGTTCGGCAAGCTGGCGAACGGCGGCAAGGTCACAGTCGACGTGAAGGATGGCAAGGTGGCGCTGGACTTCGAGGAAGAAGAAGCTGTCCCTGCATAAGTCGCAATACCGGGGGCGCTTCGCCCCCTCCCCCACCGGACCGCTGCACTTCGGCTCACTCGTCGCCGCCGTCGGCAGCTTTCTCGACGCAAAACATCATCACGGTATCTGGCTGATACGCATGGAAGACCTGGACACGCCGCGCTGTGCGCCGGGTGCCGCAGATGACATCCTGCGCACGCTGGATGCCTTCGGGCTGCATTCCGACGAGCCGGTCATCTATCAGAGTCAACGTACGGCGGCGTATGACGAGGCGCTGCAGCGCTTACAGGACCTCCGCACGGCCTACCCGTGCTGTTGCACACGCAAGGAGATCTCCGATTCGGCGTTGCATGGTATCGAGGGACCGGTCTATCCGGGAACTTGTCGCGCCGGCATTCCGGTTGGGCGCGAAGGACGAGCGTGGCGGGCCCGAACGGATGACACTGCTCTGACGTTCGACGATGCGCTACAAGGCAGCATCACGCAACACCTGGAAAGCGAGATCGGCGACTTCGTGGTGAAGCGCGCCGATGGCTTGTTCGCCTATCAGCTCGCCGTGGTGGTGGATGACGCGTTCCAGCAGATCAGCAACGTCGTGCGCGGCGCCGACTTGCTCAATTCCACGGCCCGCCAGATCCATCTGCAAAACCTGCTCGGCCTGCCCACTCCGCACTATATGCATCTACCCGTTGCAGTGAACGCGGCAGGCGAGAAGCTGAGCAAGCAGACGCTGGCCCAAGCGGTGGATAGCACCCGGCCTGTCCATGCACTGTGGCATGCGCTTGCCTTCCTGCAGCAGCAACCGCCGCAGGCCATGCAAGATGAGCGTCTGGATACGGTGTGGGAGTGGGCGCGCCGGAACTGGCACGCCGAGCGACTAGTCGGCTGTCGCGCCCTGCCGGCGATGGCGGATGAACTGGATCATCGCGGGAACGAATGAGATGAAGACGATGACCAGGATCATCAGTGTGAGATTGTTCTTGATGACCGGAATGTTGCCGAAGAAGTAACCCGCCAGCGTCAGGCTGCCGATCCATGACACACCGCCGATGATGCTGAACATCACGTATTGACGATAGTCCATAGTGCCGATACCGGCCACGAACGGCGCAAAGGTGCGCAGGATGGGCAGGAAGCGCGCGAAGATCACCGTCTTGCCGCCATGTCTCTCATAGAAGGCATGGGTCTTTTCCAGATGCTCATGCTTGATGAAGCGGGGACCGGCACGCTCCAGCAACCTCAAACCCAGCAAACGGCCGATCCAATAGTTGGTGTTGTCGCCCATGAAAGCGGCAAGGATCAGCAGCGGCATCGCCACTTCCAGCTGCAGCGAACCCATGCCGCACAATGCCCCGATCACGAACAGCAACGAATCACCCGGCAGGAAGGGCGCGATCACCAGACCGGTCTCGGCGAAGATGATCGCGAACAGGATGGCATAGACCCACACGCCGTAGTCCTGCACCAAGGCGAGCAGATGCGTGTCGAGGTGCAGGACGATGTCGAGAAACGTAGCGAAAATTTCCATCGTTTACGGCAGCACTTCTTCGGACTCGGACTTTTCCGGCTTGATGAAGTCTTCGCGCGACACGCCGAACATGAGCAGCAATGGGCTGGCGACCAGCACCGAAGAATAGATACTGAACATGATGCCGATGGTCAGCGCCATCGCGAAGAAATGCAGCGTCTCGCCCCCCAGCAGCAGCATGGCCAGCACCATCAACTGTGTGGAGCCGTGGGTGATGATGGTGCGTGACATGGTACGCGTGATGGCGTTGTCGATGATCTCGGCGACTTCCGTCTTGCGCATCTTGCGGAAGTTCTCGCGGATACGGTCGAACACCACCACGGACTCGTTCACCGAGTAACCCAGCACGGCCAGCACCGCCGCCAGCACCGACAGCGAGAACTCCCACTGGAAGAAAGCGAAGCAGCCCAGGATGATGACCACGTCATGCAGGTTGGCGATGATGGCGGCCAGACCGAACTTCCATTCGAAACGCAGCCACAGGTAACCGACGATACCCAGCGAGACTAACAGCAGCGCCATCGCGCCGTCCTCGACCAGATCCTTGCCGACTTGCGGGCCGACGAACTCGACGCGGCGCAACTCGACTTCCGCGTTCGCACGCAAGGCGGCCAATACCTGCTCGGACAAGTTCGCCCCCATCTTGTTGGACTTGAGGGGCACCTGGATCAACACATCGTGCGTGGTGCCAAAGTGCTGCACCAGCGCATCCGCCAGTCCGATCTCCGCCAGCTCCTCGCGCACCTTGTTGGTGTCGCTGGGTTGTGCGTAGTGGACCTCGATCACCGTGCCGCCGGTGAAGTCCACGCCGAAGTTCAGCCCCTTGGTGGCGAGGAAGAACACTGCCAGCAGAAAAGTCACCAGCGAGATGGTCGTGGTGAGCTTGCCGTAGCTCATGAAGGGGATGTCTTTTTTGATGCGGAAGAATTCCATGCTTTTCCCCTTAGCCGATGGCGACTTTGTTCAAACGCGCCTTGCGGCCGTAGATCAGATTGACGATCGCGCGCGACACCATGACACCGCTGAACATCGAAGTCAGGATACCCAGGCACAACACCACTGCGAAACCCTTGATCGGGCCGGAGCCGAACATGAACAGCGCCACACCCGCGATCAGGGTGGTGATGTTGGAGTCGATGATGGTGGCGAACGCATTCTCGTAACCGGTGCTGATCGCCATCTGCGGCGGCACACCATTACGCAACTCTTCGCGGATGCGCTCGTTGATCAGCACGTTGGCATCGATCGCCATACCCAGTGTCAAAGCGATACCGGCCATACCCGGCAAGGTCAGTGTCGCTTGCAGCATGGACAGCAGCGCGATCAGTAGCAGCAGGTTGGCACCCAGCGCCAGCACCGAGATGGTGCCGAACATCAAGTAGTAGGCGATCATGAACACCGCCACCATGATGAAACCGATCTTGGTTGAATCGAAACCGCGCTCGATGTTGTCCGCGCCCAGACTGGGGCCGACCGTGCGCTCTTCGATGATCTCCATCGGTGCGGCCAGTGCGCCAGCACGCAACAGCAAGGCGATGTTCTGCGCTTCAGTGGTGTCCATCTGGCCGCTGATCTGCACACGCCCGCCGCCGATCTCTTCGCGGATCACCGGCGCGGTGACCACTTCGCCGCGCCCCTTCTCGAACAGGATGATCGCCATGCGCTTGCCCACGTTCTCGCGTGTCGCTTCCTTGAACTTGCGCGCGCCCACCGCATCCAGATTGATGTGCACGGCCGGCTCGTTGTTGCGGCTGTCGAAGCCCGGTTGGGCGTCGTTGATGCGCTCGCCGGTGAGGATCACACTCTTCTTCACCACCAATGCCGTGCCGTCGCGCTCTTTGAATATCTCGGTACCGAACGGCGCCGCACCACTCGCGCCGATCTGGCGATCATCGTCCACCAGACGCACTTCCAGTGTGGCGGTGCGGCCCAGGATGTCCTTGGCGCGAGCCGTGTCCTGCACGCCGGGCAACTGCACCACCACGCGATCCGCACCTTGTTGCTGGATGACCGGCTCGGCCACGCCCAACTCGTTCACGCGATTGCGCAGGGTGACCAGGTTCTGTTGCAGTGCAGAATCTTGCAAGCGCAGCTTCTCTTGCTGTTTCAGCGTCGCCTGCAACAGATAGTCACGCCCGGCATCCTTGTTATCGAACTGCAGCCCGCCAAAGCGTTGCATGAGTTCCGCCTCGCCCTTGCTGCGGGCATCCGCATCGCGGAACTTGACGACGACAACATCCCCATCAAGGCTTACACCGGAGTAAGGAATACGTGCTTCACGCAGCGTGCTGCGGATGTCGCTGGAAGATGATTCCAGCGCCTTGTCCAGCGCCGCCTTCATATCCACCTGCATCAGGAAGTGCACACCACCGCGCAAGTCCAGACCCAGATACATGGGCAAGGCGTTCATGTCGGTGAGCCAAGCGGGAGAACGGGATAGCAGATTCAGCGCCACCACGTAATCCTCGCCCAGTTGCGCATGCAGCACATCCTTGGCCTTGAGTTGGCTGTCGGTATCCGAGAAACGGGCCTTGACGCTGCCAGCGTCCAAAGAGATGACTTCCGGGGCCAGTTGAGCGTCGCGCAACACCTGCTCCACTGTTGCCAGCAGTTGCGTATCCGCCTTCAGGTGGCTGCGCAAGGGCATGACCTGCACCGCCGGCGATTCTCCGTAAAAATTCGGCAAGGTATAGATGAATCCGGTCACCAGCACGACCAGGATCAACAGGTTCTTCCACAGCGGATAACGGTTCATTGCAATACCTTGCTTAGTGGGAATTACAGGGACTTGATCGAGCCTTTGGGCAGGACAGTCTGGACGGCGGGCTTCTGCACTTGCACTTCAACACCGGCAGCAATCTCTACAATCACGATCTCATCGCCGACCTTGGTGACCTTGCCCAGCACACCGCCGATGGTCACGACCTCATCACCCTTTTGCAGCGCGGCCACAAGCGCGGCATGTTCTTTGGCGCGTTTCTGTTGCGGACGCAGGATAAGGAAGTAGAACACCGCCAGCAGGGCGACCAGCGGCAGGAATTCCATAAAACCGCCGCCTTGCGGGGCTGCCGCGCCTTCCGCGTAAGCATTGCCGATGAACAGTTCGCTGATCGAAGTCATTTATTACTCTCCAGTTGTTGGTTGGGTGACTAAAAAGAAGGCGCGCATTCTAGCACGGAAGGCATGACGGTTCAGTTACCGGGCAAGGCCCCGCCACCGGCCCGCGCAGCATGGAACTCGGCCATGAACGCATCATATCGACCGGCCTCGATGGCGGCGCGGATGCCCTGCATCAACTCCTGATAATAATGCAGGTTATGGATGGTGTTCAGGCGCGCCCCCAATATCTCGCCCAAGCGGTGCAGGTGATGCAGATAGGCACGGCTGAAGTTCTGGCAGGTGTAGCACGTGCACTGCGGATCGAGCGAGCGAGTATCCAGTCGGTGCGTGGCGTTCTTGATGCGCACATCGCCATTGCGCGTGAACAGATGGCCGTTGCGCGCGTTGCGCGTCGGCATCACGCAGTCGAACATGTCCACGCCGTTCGCCACCGCCTCTACCAGATCCTCCGGTGTGCCGACGCCCATCAGATAACGCGGCTTGTCCTGCGGCAGTTGCGGCGCGGTGTGGCGCAGGATACGCAGCATATCTTCCTTGGGCTCGCCCACCGACAGGCCGCCGATGGCAAAGCCGTCGAAGCCGATCTCTTTCAAACCCGCCAGCGATTCGTCGCGCAAATGCTCGTGCATGCCGCCCTGCACGATGCCGAACAAGGCGTTCGGATTGCCTTCGTGTGCTTTCTTGGAGCGCTTGGCCCAGTCCAGCGACAGACGCATCGACACGCCCGCCACCTGCTCGTCGGCAGGATAGGGGGTGCATTCGTCGAAGATCATCACGATATCGGAGTTCAACACCTTCTGGATGCGCATCGATTCTTCCGGCGACAAAAAGCATTTATCGCCATTCACCGGCGAACGGAACTCCACCCCGCCGCCGGTGATCTTGCGCAGCTCGCCGAGACTGAACACCTGGAAGCCGCCCGAGTCGGTGAGGATAGGACCATCCCAGCCCATGAACTTGTGCAGACCGCCATGCGCCGCGATGACCTCCAGCCCGGGACGCAACCACAGGTGGAAGGTGTTGCCGAGCACGATATGCGCATCGATGTCCTTCAGCTCCTGCGGCGACATCGCCTTGACGGTGCCGTAGGTGCCGACCGGCATGAAAGCGGGCGTTTCCACCTTGCCGTGTGCCAGTTCCAGGGTACCCCGACGCGCTGCACCGGAAGTGTTGTGTAATGTGAATTTCATGACTCTCTCTCGATCAGCATCGCATCCCCGTAACTGAAGAAACGATATTCCTGTTGTACCGCATGCTGGTAGGCCTGTAGCAATCTTTCCATACCACCGAATGCACACACCAGCATCAGCAAGGTGGAACGAGGAAGATGGAAATTGGTGAGCAGCACATCGATCACCTTGAAACGGTAACCGGGCGTGATGAAGATACGCGTTTCGCCCGAACCGGCTTGCAATTCGCCGCTCATCGCGGCGCTCTCCAGCGCGCGCAGACTGGTGGTGCCGACCGACACTACGCGCCCGCCGCTCGCTTTTGCTTGGTTAATGGCATCCACTGTCGCTTGCGGCACGGTGTAGCGCTCGCTGTGCATGACATGGTCGGCGACATCCTCGGCGCGCACAGGCTGAAAGGTACCCGCGCCCACATGCAAAGTGACATAGGCGATGTTGACGCCCTTGGCACGCAAACTATCCAGCATCGCTTCATCGAAATGCAAACCTGCCGTCGGTGCCGCCACGGCGCCCTGCTCGCGCGCAAACACGGTCTGGTAGCGCTCATCGTCTTCTTCGCCTGCGGCATGAGTGATGTAGGGCGGCAACGGCAACTTTCCGTAGCGCTCCAGAATCTCCTCTACCGGTGCTTCACCCGCAAAACGCAGATGGAAGAACTCACCCTCGCGCCCCAGCACCTCGACTGTCACCGCATCGGCAACGAGGAAGGTGCTGCCTGTCTTGGGTGTCTTGCTGGCGCGCACCTTGGCCAGCACTTCGTGCGCGCCCAGCACACGTTCCACCATCACCTCGACTTGGCCGCCGGTCGCTTTTTGCCCAAACAGGCGCGCCTTCAGCACACGCGTATCGTTCAGCACCAGCAAGTCACCCGACCGCAGGAACTGCGGCAGATCAGCGAACAAGCGATCCTCCAGACCTGCCGCGCCGACACGCAACAGGCGGCTGCCGCCGCGTTGTGCGGGCGGATGTTGGGCGATCAAGTGCTCGGGAAGGTCGAAATCGAAGTCGTCGGTGCGCATGCCAAAAGCAGGGGAGAAAACCGGGCTGCGCATTGTAGTTGATGACGCGGGGCGTTTCATGGATAATTCGCGCCCTTCCGCGTGGGTTTGGCTGCGCGAGAGTAATGCCCTTGCCGGGGTGATGGAACTGGTAGACGTGCCGGACTCAAAATCCGGTGCCGCAAGGCGTGCGGGTTCGAGTCCCGCCCCCGGCACCAACACTGTAAGGCAGACCTCGTCTGCCTTAATCTTTTTCTGAGGTCACGCTCATGATCTGGAAACCCCACGCCACTGTCGCCGCCGTTCTTGAACAGGATGGACGCTTCCTGCTAGTCGAGGAAGAAACCGAGCAAGGCATCCGTTTCAACCAGCCCGCCGGCCACTGGGAACCGAACGAGACGCTGGCCGCCGGCGCGGTACGCGAAGTGCTGGAAGAATCTGCCTACGACTTCGAACCTGAATATCTGATCGGCGTGTACCGCTGGCATTCGGACAGATCCAATGTCACCTATCTGCGTTTCGCCTTCGGTGGCAAGCTGCTCAAGCACCATCCAGAACGCGATCTCGACAAAGGCATCCTGCGCGCGGTGTGGATGACGCTGGACGAGATCCGCGCCACGCAGGATCGTCATCGCAGTCCGCTGATATTGCGCTGCGTGGAAGACTATCTCGCAGGCAAGCGCTATCCGCTCGATCTCATCACACACTATGAGTAAAGGTTGCGTCGTCGTCGGCATGTCCGGCGGCGTGGATTCCTCTGTCACCGCACTCCTGCTCAAAGAACAGGGTTATGAGGTCATCGGCCTGTTCATGAAGAACTGGGAGGACGATGACGACAGTGAATATTGTTCCTCGCGCCAGGACCTGATCGACGCGGTCGCGGTGGCGGACACCATCGGCATCCCCATCGAAGCGGTGAACTTCGCCAAGGAATATAAAGACCGCGTGTTCCGCTATTTCCTGCGCGAATATGAAGCGGGACGCACACCGAATCCGGACATCCTGTGCAATTCCGAGATCAAGTTCAAAGCCTTCCTCGATCATGCGCTGCGCCTGGGTGCAGACAAGATCGCCACCGGGCATTACGCCGGCGTACGCGAACAGGATGGCTTGTTCCAGTTACTCAAGGCCGCCGATGCCAGCAAGGACCAGAGCTACTTCCTGCACCGCCTGAACCAGCAACAATTGTCCAAAGCGATGTTCCCGTTGAGCAATATCCCCAAGAGCAAAGTGCGCGAGATCGCGCACCAGCACGGACTATCCAACGCTGCCAAGAAAGACAGCACCGGCATCTGCTTCATCGGCGAGCGCCCGTTCCGAGAATTCCTCAGCCGCTACCTGCCGACCAAACCCGGCGACATGGTCACCCCGGAAGGCAAGGTGATGGGACAGCACATGGGCTTGTCGTTCTACACCTACGGTCAGCGCCAGGGCTTGGGCATAGGCGGCGGCAAGGAAAGTAGCGGCGAGCCATGGTTCGTCGCCGGCAAGGACATGGCGAACAACCGCCTGATCGTGGTGCAGGGCCACGACCACCCGCTATTGCTCAATCCCGAACTGGACGCACTCGACATGCACTGGATCAGCGGCGCGCCCCCCGATACGACGCGCGCCCATGCCGCCAAGACACGTTATCGCCAAGAGGATGCCGCCTGCCGCATCGCGCCGTCCGGTGACAACGGCGTACACTTCACCTTTGACGAAGCACAGTGGGCTGTCACTCCGGGGCAATCGGTCGTCGTCTACGACGGCGATGTCTGCCTGGGTGGCGGCATCATAGACACCCCCACGGAAAACCCCGGCCATACGCGTTAAAATAGCGCGGTCATTATTGAAAGCAAAACTCATGTCGCTCTCCGCACTCACCGCCCTTTCCCCGCTCGATGGCCGCTATGCCGGCAAGGTCGACGCACTGCGCAACCACTTCAGCGAGTACGGCCTGATCCGTTTCCGCGTGCTGATCGAGATCGAATGGCTGAAGGCCTTGAGCGCGGAGGAGCACATCCACGAGCTGCCGCCATTCTCGGTCGCCACCATCGCCCGCCTGGATCAGCTTGCAGTAGGGTTCAGCGAGGCGGATGCGGAAGAGATCAAAGCCATCGAGCGCACCACCAACCATGACGTGAAGGCGATCGAATACTGGCTGCGCGAAAAACTGGGCGGCGATGCCGAAACCAAAGATGCCCTGGAGTTCATCCACTTCGCCTGCACCTCGGAAGACATCAACAACCTGTCGCATGCGCTGATGCTGAGCCATGCGCGCAAGGAAGTGATGCTGCCCGCGCTGCAGTCCGTGATCAACAAACTGACCGCACTCGCCCACCAGCATGCAGATGTACCCATGCTGTGCCGCACCCACGGCCAGACCGCAACCCCGAGCACACTGGGCAAGGAGATGGCGAACGTGGTGTACCGCCTGCGCCGTGCCTACCAGCGCATCGCCAATGTGGAGATCCTGGGCAAGATAAACGGCGCGGTGGGCAACTACAACGCGCACCTGTCGGCCTATCCCGATATCGACTGGGAGCATTTCGCCAAGCGTTTCGTCGAAGCGCGCGGCATCACGTTCAACCCCTACACCATCCAGATCGAGCCGCACG
>VMTA01000027.1 GCA_013791855.1 Sideroxydans sp. | reverse complement strand
GCTTCTCGGACTTGTCCAATTCGCCCACCTTCACCGGCAGCGTATGCAAGGGCAGCGCCTCGGCCTTGGGCACCGTGCCCTGAGCGATCTCTTCCATCTGGCGTACATCGATCACACGCATCTTGTGGCCGTCTTCTTCCACCCATTGCGCGAACTGCTGCGCGTCGATCTCTTTAACGTTCATACCAAACATGTTGATGCCTCCTTAATTCAGCAAGGTTCGCATATTAGCATGCTCTAATATTAAGGCAACGTTACTGGGAGTGGGGTTTTGGGATTGCTCAGGCCGTTCGTGCTGAGCTTGTCGAAGCATAAATGGCTTCAAATTCAGAACCAACACCGCCGGGGGTTGCCCGACGGTGCTGGGTTTGGTTTTAAGATGAGCGCAAATAACAATAGTGCTCCTACACCCTATCCCTCCCCCGGAGGGATAGGGAACGGTCGGTGGAACGCATCAGTGTGCGCTACGCCAAGCCCACCAATACCAACCCAATAACCGCCGGCACCGCCTGCACCCAAATTATCTTCTCATTAGCCGTCAGCGTGCCATAGATACCCGCCACCAGCACGCAGCCCAGAAAGAACACCTGCACATCGACTTGGTCAGACAGCAATCCCCAGATCAGTCCCGCCGCAAGGAACCCGTTATACAACCCCTGATTCGCGGCAAGTGTGCGGGTCTTTGCGGAGAACTCTTTGCTCAGCCCAAATACCTTGAGTCCTGTGGGTTTTGTCCACAGGAACTTTTCCAGCACGAGGATGTAGAGGTGGATGAATGCTACGAGGCCGACAACGATGTTGGCGGCCTCGTGCATCAGTGTTGGCTCACGAAAGGTTTGAAGCCTAGTCGGCCGGCCAAGGTGTTGGCAGCGCGGCGCGCTTCTTCGGAATTGGCATAGGGCCCGAGCTGGATGCGGTTAAGTCCGCTCTGGCGCAGCAGGATGATGTCCTTGCCGGTGTCGCCCAGTTCGGCGCGCATCTTGGACAGGAAACTCTCGGCCCCCTGCTTCTCTTTGAATGCGCCCAGTTGCAGATAGACCTTGCCGGCTACATCCGGCGGCATCACCGGCATGACGGTCTCCGCCGCTACCGACTCTGCCTTCACCACGGGTGCAGTCACGGCAGCAGCGACCGGCGCGTTGCCGTTGACGGCGATGCTTTCCACTTCCACTTCGGCGCTGCCGTTGTTGACGTAGCCCAGTTTGTAGGCGGCGGCATAGGACAGGTCGATGATGCGGTCATGCAGGAAGGGGCCGCGGTCGTTGACGCGCACGACGACGGTCTTGCCGTTGGCCAGATTGGTCACGCGCGCGTAGCTGGGCACCGGCAGGGTGGGATGGGCGGCGGTCATGCCGTACATGTCGTAAGTGTCGCCGATGGAAGTACGCTGGCCGTGGAATTTCTTGCCGTACCAAGAGGCAGTGCCACGTTCTTTATAACTCCCGACGGTCTGCAGCGGCGTGTAGGTTTTGCCCAGTGCGGAATACGGACGATTGGCGTAGCGATGCAGCGGCTCCGCTTTGGGTATGGCATCCGGGATGCTGTCCAGATTGTCCGGCACATCCGCCCCGGGGCCGTCGCCTGCCAGATACTTGCCGTCTGTCGTAGCGGGCGCGGCGGCGGGCTTGCTCGCGGCCGTTTCGCCGGTGGTGCGACGCGGGATGTTGGAGCAGGCACTCAGCAGTGCGATGCCGGCCAGGATGATGATCAGGTTTCTGTTCATGGTGACTCCCTCAGGTTTTGACCAGACGTTGGTGGGTGTGGATGCTCATCAGTACACCGAAGCCGAGCAACAGCGTAAGCATGGAGGTGCCGCCGTAGCTTACCAGCGGCAGCGGCACGCCGACCACAGGCAGGATGCCACTGACCATGCCCATGTTGACGAAAGCATAGGTGAAGAAGGTGAGCGTGATGCTGCCCGCCATCAGACGAGTGAAATAGGTGGAAGCGGCGGCCGTAATCATGAAGCCGCGGCCGATGACGAAGGCGAACAATCCCAGCAGGAACAGATTGCCGACGAAGCCGAACTCTTCCGACCAGACGGCGAAGATGAAGTCGGTGGTGCGCTCGGGCAGGAATTCCAGATGGGTCTGCGTACCCTGCATATAGCCTTTGCCCAGCAAGCCGCCCGAGCCGACCGCGATCATGCCCTGTATAGTGTGGTATCCCTTGCCCAGCGCATCCTGTGAGGGATCAAATAGCATCAGGATACGGTGGCGCTGGTAATCATGCAGCATGTTCCACAGGAAGGGTGCGCTGGCGGCGGCCCCCACCAGCAGTCCGCCGATGATGCGCCACGACAGGCCGGCAAGGAACAGCACATAGAAACCGCTGGCGGCGATCAGGATAGAGGTGCCCAGATCGGGCTGGCGCAGGATGAGGGCGACCGGCATCAACAGCAGCAGGGTGGCGATCACATAGTTTTTCATGGTGAGCGTGGCTTCGTGTTTCTCAAAGTACCAGGCCATCATCAGCGGCACGGCGATCTTCATCAGCTCGGATGGCTGGAAGTTCATGAAACCGAGGTTGAGCCAGCGCCGCGCGCCGTGACTGATCTCACCGAACAGGGCGACGCCGATCAGCATGAGCATGCCCAGCACATAGATCGGCACCGCGATGCGCATCAGCCAGTGCAAAGGCATGTTGGCGACGATCCACAGCGCGACGAAGCCGATGGCGATATTGCCCAGCTGGCCGAACACGCGCATCTCGTTGCCGCCGCTGGCGCTGTACAGTGTCAGCAGGCTGACCAGTAGCAGCGCTCCCAGACCCGACAGGAGTATGGGATCCAGATGTAGCATGAAACGTTGTTTGATCAGTCGCAGATTCATCAATCGTCCTCCGCCCCCGCTTGTTCGATCACCTTCTGCAGCGGCTTGGGCTTCTTGCCAAGCAGGTAGTAGTCCAGCACCTTGCGCGCGATGGGCGCGGCGGTGGAGCCGCCGTGGCCGCCGTTCTCGGCCAGCACGGCCAGCGCGATACGCGGTTTGTCCGCCGGCGCGAAGGCGATGAACCATGCATGGTCGCGATTGTATTCGGAGACTTTCCCCTCGTCGTACTTCTCACCCTGCTTCATGCCGATGACCTGCGCGGTGCCTGTCTTGCCGGCCACCGGGTACTGCACGCCCCAGAATGCGCCGACCGCCGTACCGCCCGGCTTGACCACGGCGGCCATGGCGCCCTTCACCAGCGCCAGATGCTCGGCAGGAATGTGGAGGTCGTACAACGGCTCCGGCTGCGCCTGCTTTTCATCGGGCGCATGCTGTATCTCCTTCACCAGATGCGGCTTATAGGCCACGCCATCGTTCGCCAATATGGCGGTGGCGAAAGCCAGTTGCAGCGGGGTGACGAGGTTATAGCCCTGCCCGATACCGGCCGATACGGTGTCGCCCGGATACCATATCTGCTCATATCGCTTCCTCTTCCATTCCGTAGAAGGTAGCAGCCCTGATGTCTCGCCTTTCAGGTCGATGCCGGTCTGCTTGCCGAAACCGAACTGCTCCAGATACTCGTGCATGCGGTCGATGCCCAGCTCGGTCGCCAGGCCGTAGTAATAGGTATCGCACGAAACAACGATGGACTTGAACAGATCGACCTTGCCATGCCCGCCGGTCTTCCAGTCGCGGTACTGGTGCGAACTGCCCGGCAGCATGTAGTAACCGGGGTCGCTGATACTGAAAGCGGGCGAACGCGCGTCGAAATGCAATCCGGTCAGCGCCATGAACGGTTTGATGGTGGAGCCGGGCGGGTACTGGCCGCGCAGAGCGCGGTTGTTCAGCGGCACATCGGGGGAATTGTTCAGTGCGTCCCAGCTTTCCGTATCGATACCATCGATGAACAGGTTGGGGTCGTAACCGGGTTTGCTGACGAAAGAAAGTATCTCGCCGTTAGCCGGATCGATCGCCACCAGCGCGCCGCGATAATCACCGAAGGCCTCCTCCGCCACCTTCTGCAGGCCCGCATCCAGTGTCAGCTGCAGATCCTTGCCCGATTGCGGCGGCGTGCGCGACAGCATACGCACGGCGCGTCCGCCCGCATCCACCTCGATCTGTTCGAAACCGGTCACGCCGTGCATCTCTTTCTCGTAGCGCTCCTCGATGCCGGTCTTGCCGATGTAGTCGGAACCCATGTAGTTGCCCGCGAGATTCTTCTTTTCCAGATCGTCCAGCTCCAGCTGGTTGATGCGGCCGATGTAACCGAGCAGATGGGAGGTCGTGTCCGACAGCGGGTATTCGCGGAACAGGCGCGCCTTGATCTCTACGCCGGGGAAGCGATAACGCTGCGCGGCGAAACGCGCCAGCTCCTCGTCGGTCAGTCGCGTCTTCACCGGCAGTGTCTGCAGAGAACGGCGCTCCGACATCAGTTTCCTGAAACGGCGCAGATCCTTGGGTTTGATCTCCACCAGCTTGCCGATCTCTTCGATGGTGGCATTCAGATCGGGAATCTTCTCAGGCGTCAGCTCCAGCGTGTAGCCGGCATAGTTGCGCGCCAACACCTCGCCGTGGCGGTCGGTGATCACACCGCGATTGGGCACGATGGGCACCACGAAGATGCGGTTGCTCTCCGCCATGGTGTCGAAATATTCGTGCTTCCACACCTGCAGATAGAAAGTGCGCGCCACCAGAATCGCCAACAGCACAGCAACGAAGCCGAGACAGAAGATCAGGCGCAGGCTGAACAGGTACCGCTCGCGCTGATGGTTCTTCAGCTCGACATGTGGCGTCATAGTTCGTTCGGATTGCGGCGCGGACGGCGCAAGGTCTGGATGAGCAGGGTCAGCGGCGCCCACAGCAGTGCGGAGGTCAGACTGCCGAGAAAGTAGCTCCACTCGACGTAGCCCCGCACCTGCCAGTGCACCAAGGCATACACTCCGTAACTGGCGAGCAGCAGCACGAACACATGCACGGACTGTTCCTTCAGGCTGAACATCTGCACACGGCGGTTCAGCGCCAGACCGCCGAACGCCAGCACCGAATAGGCCAGCGCATGCTGGCCGAACAGGCTGGCATCCGCCACATCGACAAAGATGCCCAGCATCCAGCCGATACCGATGCCCACACGGTGGGGTTTGTGCGTGCACCAGTAGAGCAGCAGCAGACCGACGAAGTCGGGACGCAACACCAGCGCCATGCCGTGCCAAGGCAGCCACTCCAGCAACACGGCTGCGATGAAGCTGGCCAGGATGAAACGCCGGCTGGCTGGCAACAGGAATTCGCGGTCCATGGTCATCTGGTGTCTCATGGCGTACCTCGACGGGGAGCTTTTTTGCCCGGAACGGCGGTGCCGTGTGCATCATCCGCAGCGGGGCGCGGCGGCAGGGTCGGGACGCCGGAAACGATCAACAATGTGCGATGGCGATCGACACCGGCCAGCGGCACACAGGCGATACGCGCGAACGGATAGGCCGGATCGCGCTCGACGCGGATCACTTTGGCGATCGGCAGTGCCGGAGGGTAGGTGCCATCCATACCCGAGGTCACCAGCTCGTCGCCAGCCTGGATGTCCACATCCACCGGCTGATAGCGCAGTTCCAGTTCGCTGATGTTGCCCGAACCGAACACGGCGGCGCGCAAACCGGTGCGCACCACCTGCACCGGCACCACGTTGTCCTTGTCGGTCACCAGCGTGACCTCGGACAAGTAGGGATAGGTACGCGTGACTTGGCCGACCACACCGCTATTGTCTACCACCGCGCGCCCCGCCTGCACGCCGTTCTGTTCGCCCGCATCGACAAACAGTTTGCGTTTGAAGATGTCGCGCTCCAAGTAAACGATCTGCGCAGCCTGCACGCTGTATTCGGCGCGCTGTTTGATCTCAAGCAAGGCGCGCAGCTGCGCGTTCTCACTTAGCACCGTCTCCATCTGCTTGAGTTGCGCCGAATCCGCATCATGCCGCAGATGCAGTTGCTCGTTGTCCGCAACCAGATGACTCTGCAGAGAGATGAAAGCATTGGCACCGTCCCACATCTCGCCGGGCAAGGCGGTCAGGCGCTGGAAGGGATAGATGATGATGGAGATGACCTGGCGCGTGGATTCCAGATACTGGTAGCGTGCATCCACGAACAGCAGCAGCAACGACAGCACCGAGAAGAACACCAGCCGCGCGACCGCACTCGGGCCGCGATTGAAGAAGCGCAGGGTGCGGGTGTCTTCCAGCGCCACTTAGATCAATCGGAGGTGAAGATGTTGGTGTATTTGTCCATGCAGTCCAGCGCCTTGCCGGAACCGCGCACCACACAGGTCAGCGGGTCGTCGGCGATCACCACCGGCAGACCTGTCTCTTCCATCAGCAGGCGGTCGAGGTCGCGCAACAACGCGCCGCCGCCGGTGAGCACCATGCCTTTGCTGGCGATGTCCGCACCCAGTTCCGGCGGTGTCTGTTCCAGCGCGGTCTTCACGGCGCTGACGATACTGTTCAGCGGATCGGTCAACGCTTCGAGGATCTCGTTACTGGAGATGGTGAAACTGCGCGGCACGCCTTCGGCCAGATTACGGCCGTTCACTTCCATCTCGCGCACTTCGCTTCCTGGGAATGCGGAACCGATCTGCTTCTTGATCTGCTCGGCGGTGGTCTCGCCGATCAGCATGCCGTAGTTGCGGCGGATGTAGTTGATGATGGCATCGTCGAACTTGTCGCCGCCGACGCGCACGGAACCGGAATACACCGCTCCGCCCAGCGAGATCACGCCCACTTCGGTGGTGCCGCCGCCGATGTCGACCACCATGGAACCGGTGGCATCTTCGACAGGGAGATCGGCACCGATCGCGGCCGCCATCGGCTCTTCGATCAGTTCCACGCGACGCGCACCGGCGCCGTAGGCCGATTCACGGATAGCGCGGCGCTCGACCTGGGTCGAACCGCAGGGTACGCAGATCACGATGCGCGGGCTGGGCGTGAAGATGCTGGATTTGTGCACACGGCGGATGAACTGCTTGAGCATCTGCTCGGTCACGGTGAAGTCGGCGATCACGCCGTCCTTCATCGGGCGGATGGCAGTGATGTTGCCCGGTGTACGGCCCAGCATCTGCTTGGCAGCCAGACCGACCTGCTGGATCACCTTCTTGCCGTTCGGCCCGCCCTCCTGCCGGATCGCCACCACGGACGGCTCGTCGAGCACGATGCCGTGTCCGCGCAGCCAGATCAGTGTGTTAGCCGTACCAAGGTCAATGGCGAGGTCGTTGGAGAAGTAGTTGTTGAACAGTCCGAACATGTTGAGTCCTGTAGTCAAAGGGGTGTCGCAAAGGGCGGCGTATGATACCCTATCAGCCCTGTTTGAATATAGTCTTTGCCATGTCTTTAACTACCCAGGATGTAGAAAAAGTCGCCCGTCTGGCGCGCCTCGCGATGACCCCGTCCGAGATCGAAACCGCACGCAAGCAGCTCAACGGCATCTTCGGCCTGATCGCCGAGATGCAGGCCGTGGATACCGACGGTGTGGAGCCGATGTCCCACAGTCAGGATCTGGCCCAGCGCCTGCGCGAGGACAAAGTCACCGAAAGCAACCAGCGCGAAGCCTTCCAGGCCATCGCCCCGCAGGTGGAACAGGGCCTGTTCCTCGTTCCCAAAGTCATCGAGTAATCCAGCATGTTCGAATCCAGCCTCAAACAAATGGGCGCCGCTTTGCGCGCCAAAAAGATCTCCAGCGTCGAACTGACGCAAAGCTATCTGGATCGCATGGCGCAGCTCAATCCGCAGCTCAATGCCTTCATCACCATCAACCCGGAGATGTCGCTGGCGCAAGCCAAAGCGGCAGATGCGCGTCTGGCCGCAGGCAACGCCGATGCATTGACCGGCATCCCCATCGCGCAGAAAGACATCTTCTGTGCCAAGAACTGGCTTACTACCTGCGGCTCCAAGATGCTGCACAATTTCGTGTCGCCCTATGACGCACATGTCATCAGCCAATTCAACAATGCGGGTGCGATCAACCTCGGCAAGACCAACATGGACGAATTCGCCATGGGTTCTTCCAACGAGACCTCCTACTACGGTCCGGTGAAGAACCCTTGGGACACTGAGCGCGTGCCCGGCGGCTCATCCGGTGGCACCGCAGCTGCCGTGGCAGCGCGCTTATGCGCGGCTGCCACCGGCACCGACACCGGCGGCTCCATCCGCCAGCCGGCCGCACTGTGCGGCATCTCCGGCTTGAAGCCCACTTACGGCGTGGTGTCGCGCTACGGCATGATCGCCTTCGCGTCCAGTCTCGATCAGGCCGGCCCGATGGGCCGCAGCGCGGAGGATCTGGCGCTGATGATGAACGTGATGGCCGGCTTCGACGAGCGTGATTCCACTTCGCTGCAACGCAACAAGGAAGACTACACGCGCGACTTGAACAAGCCGCTGACCGGCCTGCGGATCGGCCTGCCCAAAGAGTTCTTCGCGGAAGGCATGGGTAGCGACGTGGCAAAAGCCATCGAAGCCGCCATCGCTGAATACAAGAAACTGGGCGCGACCATCGTCGATATCTCGCTGCCGAACTCCAAACTGTCCGTGCCGGTGTATTACGTGCTGGCTCCTGCGGAAGCATCCAGCAATCTGTCGCGCTTCGACGGTGTGCGCTACGGTTATCGCGCACCCGAATATGGCGACTTGGCCGACATGTACGAGAAGAGCCGCGCGCAGGGCTTCGGTGCGGAAGTACAGCGCCGCATCATGATCGGCACCTACGTGCTCAGCCACGGCTATTACGACGCCTACTACATCAAGGCACAGCGCATCCGCCGCCTGATCGCGCAGGACTTCGTGGAAGCCTATAAACACTGTGACGTGATCATGGGACCGACCTCGCCATCGACTGCTTTCAAGCTGGGCGAGAAAGGCGACGACCCGGTGCAGATGTACCTATCCGACATCTACACCATTGCCGTCAACCTCGCTGGCCTGCCGGGCATGTCCATCCCCTGCGGCTTCGGCGACAACGCCATGCCGGTCGGCCTGCAGATCATCGGCAACTATTTCGACGAAGCGCGCATGCTGAATGTGGCGCACCAATATCAACTGGCGACCGACTGGCACAGCCGCGCGCCACACGGGCTGTAAGGAAACATCATGACTTGGGAAATCGTCATCGGACTGGAAGTGCATGCGCAGCTTTCGACCCACTCTAAGATATTCTGCGGCGCTTCGACCGAGTTCGGCGCCGAGCCGAACACGCAAGCCGATGCGGTGAGTCTGGCTCTGCCGGGCGTGCTGCCGGTGTTGAACAAAGGTGCCGTGGAACGCGCTATCAAGTTCGGCCTTGCTACCGGTTCGCACATCGCCCCGCGCTCGGTGTTCGCGCGCAAGAACTACTTCTATCCAGACCTGCCCAAGGGCTACCAGATCAGCCAGTTCGAGTTGCCGGTGGTCGGACAAGGCGCGCTGACCATACAGGTCGCCCCACTGTCCGGCAACGCCAAGCCTTACGAGAAGACCGTGCGCATCACGCGCGCCCACTTGGAAGAAGACGCGGGCAAGTCGCTGCACGGCGACTTCCACGGCATGACCGGCATCGACCTGAACCGCGCCGGCACGCCGCTGCTGGAGATCGTGTCGGAGCCAGACATGTGTTCCGCCGCCGAAGCCGTGGCCTACGCCAAGGCATTGCACACGCTGGTGCGCTGGATCGGCATCTGCGACGGCAACATGCAGGAAGGTTCCTTCCGCTGCGACGTGAACGTGTCGGTGCGCAAACCCGGCGAACCGCTGGGTACGCGCCGCGAAATCAAGAACCTCAACTCGTTCAAGTTCATGCAGCAGGCCATCGACTACGAAGTGCAGTGGCAGGTAGACACCATCGAGAACGGCGGCACGGTGCAACAGGCCACCATCCTGTTCAATCCCGATACCGGCGAGACGCGCGCCATGCGCAGCAAGGAAGACGCGCACGACTATCGCTACTTCCCCGACCCCGATCTGCTGCCGCTGGAGATCTCGCCCGAGTGGATCGAGCAGATGCGCGCCACGTTGCCGGAATTGCCGCAAACCAAACAAGCTCGCTATGTGAACGAGCTTGGCCTGTCCGCCTACGACGCCAGCCTCCTCACCGCCTCGCGCGAGATGGCCGACTTCTTCGAGACCGTACTGGCCGCTGTGCCGAACGATGCCAAGATCTGCGCCAACTGGATCATGGGCGAATTGAATGCACAGTTGAACCGCGATGGCCTCGACATGACGCAATGCCCGATCAGCGCACAGCAACTGGGCAGCATGCTGGCGCGCATCGTGGACGGCACCATTTCCAACGCTGGCGCCAAGGAAGTGTTCCGCACCATGTGGGCAGAAGGCGGCGAAGTGGATGCCATCATCGAAGCCAAGGGCCTGAAGCAGGTATCAGATGCGGGCGCGATCGAGAAGATCGTGGACGAAATCATGTCGGCGAACACCGACAAGGTCACCGAATACCGCGGCGGCAAGGACAAACTGTTCGGCTTTTTCGTCGGTCAGGCGATGAAGGCCAGCAAGGGCCAAGCCAACCCGGCGCAACTCAACGAGATACTGAAAGCGAAGCTGGCGGGCTAAGCAAGATCGTAACGCATCACTCGGTAGAAGCCGCCAAAGCAATACTCGACGTGCGGCTCGCCGGCCAGTGATTTGCCCTGCTTGCGCAAGGCCTCATCCAATTTTGCCGTCACGTCTTCCTGCCAGAAGCCTGGCAGGAACGGCTCCAACGTTCCCAATATCCAGCGCGTCAGCGGAAAACGATACAGCGGGTGATGATGCGGCGTCGCCGCATATTCCGTGACCAGCACCGATCCGCCCGGCTTCAGCACGCGTGCCATCTCGTCGTACACGTTCTGCCGCGCCTCGGGTGGCAACTCATGGAACAGGAAGAACAGGATCAACTGGTCGAACGCATCGTTGGCATAGGCCAGCGTCTCTGCGTTCATGCGCGACAGATGGATGAGCCGCGCGATGTCCTGCGTCTTGCCGCGCGCCAGTTGCAGCTGACCGGTCGCCACGTCGCACAGGTGCACTTCGTTGTCAGCGTTGCGAAACAAGGACGGCGTGAGCTTGCCGTACACACAGGTCAGTTGCAGCAGACGCGCACCCGATCGCGCATCGACATGGCGCAGCGTCTTGCGTAGCAGCTCGTCGTATTGGCCAAACAGGATGGCGTTGACGACAGGTTGATGGTCGAAGAACCAGATGCTCTTGTCCCACAGATAGGCCCACCAGTAATGATGGGCCAGATACTCCGGCACGCCGCCCTTGATGAACCGTTTGTAGATCGCCATCAGTGTTGCGCGCGCGATTTGTGCGGCGCTTTGGCGAACAGCCGGTCGTACAACCAGTTCGGCATCAGCTTCATCACCCGCCCGACCAAGCCCATCTGCCAGGGCTCCACCGTGAAGGAGCTACCACGTTCGATCACACGCGCGAAGCGGTGTGCAGCATCGTCCACTTCCAGCATGAACGGCATGGGATAAGTGTTGATGTCGGTCATCGGCGTGCGGATGTAGCCGGGGCAGATGGTCACCACCTTCACACCGCTGCCGTGCATCTCCAGACGCAGGCTTTCCATGTAAGAGATCAATGCGGCTTTGGATGCGGAATAGGCCCCCGCACCGGGAAGGCCGCGAAAACCTGCCACGCTGGCGATACCGACCAGCCTGCCGCTGCCGGCTGCGCGCATCTTGTCGATGAAGGGCTGGAAGGTCTGCACCGCACCGAGCACGTTGATGTCCATCACATGGCGGAACACATCGTTGTCCTCAGCATGGCGGGTCAGCGTGCCGATGCTCACCCCGGCGTTGGCGATGACGATATCCGGCGTGCCGACGCGCGTCATGAAATCGTGCGCTGCCGCGACGATGGCAGTGGCATCGCGCACATCCAGCGCGTAGGGGAAGACTTTGCCTGGGAATTGCGTGGAGAGTTGCTGCAACAGTTCGCCGCGACGGGCGAAGGCGGCGACGGTGGCACCGCGCTCAAGAAAATGACGCGCGAGGGCAAGACCGATGCCGCTCGACGCGCCGGAGATGACGACCTTCATTATTGCTTGCTGCGTTCCTTGCGGGCGATCTTGATGACTTCGTTCAATACGCGGATGGTGTCTGCCGGCTCAAGTCCGGAGATGATGTATTTGCCATCCACGGCGATGGTGGGCGTGCCACGCACGCCATAGCTGCGCACCAGCTGATTGCTGCGTGCGACCTTGCCGGCCAGCGTGAACGAGTTATAGGCCGCATCGAACTTGGCACGATCCACACCGCGCTTGCCGACGAAAGCCGCGATCTTTTCCTGATCGCTCAGATCGGTACCGAACACGTTCCATGCCTCGAACAGATCGTTGTGCAAGGGGCCGAGCTCGCCCAGCGCTTCCAGCGCATAGTAGGTGCGCGCCATCGGCTCCCATGAATCGCGGAAGATGACCGGTACGTATTGCAGGTCGACATCCTTGGGCATGGTCTTCTCCCAGCTGCTGAGCGGGCCATGCAGATGGAAACAATGCGAACAGCCGTAGAAGAAGAATTCCAGCACCTCGACCTTGCTGCCGCTGCTGGTCGGTTGAGCCGGCTTCAGCACCTTGTAGTCGCGGCCGGCCATCACTTCGGCCTGGACTTGCACAGCACACATCATCAGCAAGACCACGATCAGTTTACGCATGAGAGTCATCTTCTTCTCCTGTGGTTATTGGGCGCGCACCGCGGTCGCGGCGATGCCGTTCGTTTTCAGACTGGCGATGGTGGCGTTCGCCGCAGCCAAACCGGCGAACGGCCCGAGGCGGACGCGATGCCACAATCCCTTTTCCGGGAGGTTGACACTAACGATGCTCGCCTCGAATCCTCCCAGCGCCAGACGCGCCTTGAATTTCTCCGCATCATCCGCGTTCTGGAATGAGCCAGCCTGCACCAGATAAGGCGTGCTATCCACCGGCGCCTTGGGTTGTGGCTTGGCGACCGCTGCCGGTTTGGAGGCCGTCGCCCCCTCGGACTTGTCCGGCAACACCTTGTAGAACTCGAACTGCGGCTGTGTGGTTTCTGCCTGCCCGTTCGATTTAGGCTGTGGCACCTCTATCTGCGGCACCGGCTTCGGCATCTCTCTCGCCACCGAAGGCTGGTTGAAAGTGGTCGGATTCTTCTTGACCATGTACCAGGCGACGATACCCGCGATGGAGACACCGATCACCATGCCGATGATCAGCGACGCGAGCGCCTTGGATTTTTGTGGTCCGCCTGCAGAAGCCATGTTGTTCCTTTTGTGAGATTACATTTGCTCGGGCGCTGTGACACCGAGTAAAGACAAACCGTTCCGTATCACCTGAGCGATCGCTGCGATCAGTGCCAGCCTTGCCAGCTTGACCTGCTCGTCATCAACCAGGAAGCGGGACGCATTGTAATAGCTGTGAAAATCAGCGGCAAAGTCCTTCAGATAGACCGCGATCTGGTGCGGTGCAAGATCGTTGGCTGCCGTCTCGATCACTGTGGGGAAATCGATCATCTTCTGCAACAGCACCTGCTCATAGTCGCTTTCCAGCACGGTCAGGTCGACCGTGTGCAGAGATTGCTTGTCGCCACCCCACTGCGCCAATACCGTACTGATGCGGGCATGGGCGTACTGGATGTAATACACCGGATTGTCGTTACTCTGTGATTTCGCCAGATCGATATCGAACACCAGTTGCGAATCGGCAGAACGCGCGGCAAGGAAGTAGCGCGTTGCATCGCAACCCACTTCATCGATCAGGTCACGCAAGGTCACATAGCTGCCCGCGCGCTTGGAGATCTTCACCTCTTCGCCGTTCTTCAACACCGTCACCATCTGGTGCAGCACATAGTCTGGCCAGCCCTGCGGAATGCCTGCATCCAACGCCTGCAAACCGGCACGCACGCGGGTAATGGTGGAATGGTGGTCAGAACCCTGCTCGTTGATCACGCGCACGAAACCGCGCTTCCATTTTTCCAGATGGTAGGCCACGTCCGGCACGAAATAGGTATAGCCGCCGTCGCTCTTGCGCATCACGCGGTCTTTGTCGTCACCAAAATCAGTGGTGCGCAACCACAGCGCATCGTCCTGTTCGTAAGTGTGACCGCTGGCGATCAGCTTCTGCACCGCAGCCTCCACCTTGCCCTCGGTATACAGCGCGGACTCCAGCGAGAACACGTCGAACTCCACTTGGAAGGCACGCAAGTCCAAATCCTGTTCGCGACGCAGATAAGCCACTGCGAAGTGACGGATCGCCTCGGCATCGTCCGCATCACCCTTGCCGGTGATGTGCTGATCGTCCGCCTCGACTGTCTCTTTCGCCATGTAGGCGTTTGCCACATCCTGGATGTAGTCACCGCGATAGCCCGACTCCGGCCATGACGGATCTTCCGGCGTGATGCCCTTGCAACGCAGTTGCACCGACAACTTCAGATTGTCGATCTGCACACCCGCATCGTTGTAGTAGAACTCGCGCGTCACATCCCAGCCCGCCGCGTGCAGCACATTGCACAGGCAATCGCCCACCGCCGCACCGCGGCCATGACCCACGTGCAGCGGCCCGGTCGGATTGGCCGACACGAACTCCACGCCCACCTTGCGACCTTGACCGACATGCACATGACCGTAGCCCGCACCCGCCGTCAGCACGCTGTTCACCACCGCCTGTTTCGCAGCCGTGGTCAGGAACACATTGATGAAACCCGCACCGGCGATCTCCACCTTGTCGATGAAGTCGGTCTTCGGCAATGCCGCGATCAGCGCATTGGCGATGTCGCGCGGCGACTTGCGCAAAGGCTTGGCCAGTTGCATCGCCAGATTGCAGGCGTAATCGCCATGCGCCGACTGCTTGGGACGCTCGATGAGAATAGACATGTCTGCCGACTCCGGCGACACCTCGCGCAAAGCCTGCGCGAACAATTCGGAAAGATGGGATCTGAAATTCAGGACTACGGACATTGCGGGACGCCTTCAAAAGAGGCGCGGATTATAGCATTCGGGGTCGGCGATATTATTTTGAACTTTCGCCCCTGTTCCTATGGCTGTTCAGGCTTGCAGCAACATAGACTGAAACTCGCCGACCGGCACCGGGCGGCCGAACAGGTAGCCCTGAAAATGCTTGCAGCCGGCGCGCTCAAGCAACAATCGCTGCGCTTCTGTTTCCACGCCTTCGGCGATCACATCCAGATTCAAGCTTTGTGCCATGACGATTATGGTACTGATGATCGTCCTGTCGTTGTTGTCGCTGGTGATGTCCCGCACAAAAGACTGGTCGATCTTGAGCTGATCGAGGGGCAGCCGCTTGAGATATTGCAGAGAGGAGTAGCCGGTGCCGAAATCATCCAGTGAGAGTCTGACGCCGATCTCGTTCAATGCATTCATGGTGGCGATGGTGTCCTCGATGTCCACCAGCAACATGCTTTCCGTTAGCTCAAGCTTCAACAGCCCGGGTGCGATACCGTTGCCTTCGACGGCGGAACGGACCTGCGCGACGAAGCCCTTCTGGTGGAATTGCTTGGCGCTTACGTTCACCGCAAGCACAAGTCGGCACGTTATCTCATCCTGCGCCCATGCCTTGAGTTGTCTGCACGCGGTTTCCAGCACCCATTGTCCGATCGGCAGGATCAGCCCTGTTTCTTCGGCATGCGGGATAAAGGTACCCGGCATCGTCAAGCCGCGGCCCGGGCTATCCCAGCGAATCAGGGCTTCCGCTCCGAAGGGGCGCCCCTTATCGTCCACCTGCACCTGGAAATGCAATTGGAATTCCTCGTTCTCGATCGCGTTACGCAATTCCGCGTCAAGCGCCGCATGTGCGTTGATCGACTCCTGCATCTGCGGATCGAAAAAGCGCAAAGTATTGCGGCCCGCCTTTTTGGCTTGATACATGGCGATATCGGCCTGCTTCAGCAGGTCATCGATCGAGAGGTTCCGGTCGAACAGCGTTGCGCCGATACTGGGCGTGCTGATATACGCATATTCGCCCAGCATATATTGCATGTTGAGTGCGCCAAGTATCTTGGCGCCGACATTCCTGGCTTGCTCTGCGGCCTCCAGCAGGTTCTCGCTCAAGTCTTCCAGCATGACCACGAATTCGTCGCCGCCCAGACGGGCCACTGTGTCACCCTCGCGCACGCATGTGCTCAACCGTCCGGCGACTTGCACCAGCAGCAAGTCGCCGATGTCGTGTCCCAACGTGTCGTTGAGGGTCTTGAAGTTATCCAAATCAATGAACAGCACCGCACCGCCGCGCCCGCTCCGCCCGCTGGCAGTCAATGCCCGCTGCAGGCGATCTTGCAACAAGCGCCGGTTGGGGAGCTGGGTGAGCGGGTCGAAGAAGGCCAGACTTTTTATCTCTTCCTCGGCCGATTTGCTTGCGGTGATATCCATGAGCGTGGCGACAAAGTTCACGGTGTGCCCTTTCGCGTCTTTCACCGATGTGATGGAGAGATGCTCCGGATACGCCTCACCATTCTTGCGTCGGTTCCATATCTCGCCTTCCCAGCCCCCTTCACGCTCTATGCTCACCCACATGTCCTCGTAGAATTTCCGGTCGTGCCTGCCAGACTGCAGCAAGCTGGGGTTCTTGCCGACAGCGTCGTCTGCGCTGTATCCGGTGATACTGGTAAAGGCCTGGTTTACTCGCAGGATATTACCGGCGACATCCGTGACGATGATCCCTGCTTGCGATTCAAATGCGGTCGCGGCGATGCGCAATTGCTGCTCTGCCAGCAAGGTGTCGCTGATATCGCGGGTGATGCCCAGCAACGAGGTCACCTCACCGCTGACACCCAGCATGGGCGAGGCATGCGTTTCCAGATAGCGGGTTGTGCCCTTCAGGCCGGTGACCTTGAATACCAGCTTGCCGCTTTCACCCTGCATGACTCGCCGGTGCAGGGCTGCAAAAGCCTCGCGGTATTCCGGACAGACATAGTCGATCAGATTCTTCTGCTGCGCTTCCTCTAGACCGCCTGCCTCCAGCATCCCCAGACCGGCGCTGTTCATTTCCAGCAACCGTCCAGTGGCATCCACGACCTTGATGCACTGCGGGTCTGTCTCAAAGATACTGCGCAAACGCTTTTCACTGGCCGTCAGCTTCTTGCCAGCCGCTTCCAACTGCTCGGCACGCTCGTAAGTTTCTTTCTGTTGCGCACTCAGTCTGCGCAGCAACGCGGCGGCGGCCAATGCCATCAGCCAAATGATCGTGGTGGCAACGATGGCTTGGTTACGATCCTTTGCGAGGAGCGCCTCGACCGGTCCAAGCAGGGTGGTTTCACTCAGGCCGGTCACCACCACGAGTGGCGCCTCATCGATTCGATGCCACTGGAACAGTCGCACGACCTTGTCGAAATTGGCCGGCGTTTTGAATGAGCCGCTGGGCACGGCATCCGGCCCGACAAAGCCGCGGTTCGCCCCGACATGCTTGCCCATCGCCTTGTCATTATCGACACTGCGCGCCAGGTATTCCCCGCTCTGCCGGAAGATCGCTATCACGTCATCGGAGGCCAGTGTCGTGGCCGCCAGAGAGCGATGCAGATATTCCGGTGATAGCGAGACAACCATCACGCCATTGAAACGTCCATTGCGCAGGATGGGGCGCGTGAACTGGATGGACCATTGTTTGGAGACCCTGCCAAATACAGGCGCACTGACGAACAACTTGGGCTCTGGTGAGTTCAGATGCGCCTTGAAATGTTCGCGATCGGCCAGATACACGCGACTTTTCATCCCCAAATTGGATGAGGCCAGGTATCCCTCTGCATCGATAGTCGCTATTTGCAGCAGGGAGCCCAAAGGAAATCGCTGCTCCACCCTGGCCACCATGGTGTCGTAATCTCGCTTCCGGCCAGATCCATAGGCCTCGGCTAGCTCTTGGGCCGCGCGGTCGGCGGAACGCACCAGGATGGAAACCTGTTCCGCGACTGCACCATTCAATTGTTTTGCACGCAACTCGGCCTGTGCGATCGTTTCTGCACGCAACTGACCGGCGGCTCTGGTCAGCTGCCACCAGTACAAACCAGTTGCCACCAGCGTCAGCAGCAGAACCACCCAGCCGATACGCTTGGCATGCAAAGGAGACGTCATGATGTTCGGCGCGCGCTGGTCGCGCCTGCGGTGCAGGTCTGAGAAGTCACGGGGCGAACAGGCTCGCCCGACGGCGCCTTCTCCGCCCTGAAAGAGAAACAAGGTTGCAACGCCATACCATCCTCCGACAATTGCGCCCCTGTCGTTTCGGGTGTGCAAACCGAGGTTGCGGAGCGCTATGCGCAGAATTGTACGCCTATCTTTCGGGCATTTCCTTCATGCGGAAGGACGGAGAAGTGATTCGGGAACGTTCGCTCATACAGGCAGCTTGATCATGTATTGGCCGGATTTCTCGTCTTTAGCCAGTACCACAAGCTTGTTGCGTTGCGCGTCTTCAAT
Organism: Sideroxydans sp.; assembly: GCA_013791855.1. GTDB lineage: Bacteria > Pseudomonadota > Gammaproteobacteria > Burkholderiales > Gallionellaceae > Sideroxyarcus. The sequence continues at coordinate 10,633 of VMTA01000027.1, read as the reverse complement.
CAGCTCCTTGAACGAGCGGTAGCCGTAATAGGATTCCGTGAAGCCGGGCCTGCGGCGCTGCATGGTGGGTTTGACCATGGAACCCCATATCTTCTCATCGGAGCCTCGTTCAGAGATGAGGCCTTCTACGGTCTCGACCAGGAAGTCCATGGCCTCTTGCTTTTTGTCATCGTCGCTCTTTGCAGCAGCGGGTTTGGTGACTTCAACTTTCGCTTTGGCGGGCGCTTTCTTGGCGGCTTGTTTCTTCTTGGCTTCCTGCACGCGCACGAGGTCGTCGTAGAAGATGAATTCGTCGCAGTTAGCGCTGAGCAGATCGGAGGTCGAATCTTTCACGCCGATACCGATGACGTATTTGTTGTTCTCGCGCAGCTTGGACACCAACGGTGAGAAGTCCGAGTCGCCGCTGATGATGACGAAAGTGTCGACGTGGGATTTGGTGTAGCAGAGGTCCAGCGCGTCGACGACCAGGCGGATGTCGGCGGAATTCTTGCCGCTTTGCCGCACATGCGGGATCTCGATCAGTTCGAAGGAGGCTTCATGCATGGGCGCTTTGAATTCCTTGTAGCGCTCCCAGTCACAATAGGCTTTCTTGACCACGATGCTGCCTTTGAGCAGCAGACGTTCCAGCACTTTCTTGATATCGAACTGCGCGTATTTGGCATCACGCACGCCCAGCGCTACGTTCTCGAAATCGCAGAACAGGGCCATGTTGGTGATCTCGGGTTGGTTTGCCATCACTACCTCCTTGAGCGGTTCGATGGCGAAAGCTTACACCACCTTGCCGGGATTCATCAGACCGTGCGGGTCTAGCGCGTGCTTGATCTGGCGCATCAGTTCCAGCTCCAGCGCACTCTTGTAGTGGGTGACTTCTTCGCGTTTGAGTTGGCCCAGGCCATGTTCCGCGCTGATGCTGCCATCCAGTGCGGCGACGACCTGATACACGATGCGATTGACCTCGTGTTCGTGCTGCTTGATGAAGGCATCGTTCTGCGCGACATCGAGCATGGAGATGTTGTAGTGGATGTTGCCGTCACCCATGTGACCGAAGGCGACGATGCGGATGCCGTCATGCGCGGCACACAGGGCGGCGCTGGCGTCGGCGATGAAGTCCGCCACGCGGCTGACCGGCACCGACACGTCGTGCTTGATGCTGATGCCTTCGGCCTTTTGTGCTTCGGCGATATTCTTGCGCAGCTTCCACCAGCGCTCGGCATGTTCCTTGTCGTTGGTGATGTCGAAAGCGATCACGCCGTCGAATGCCTGTAGTGCACTGCGCAGTGCTTCATCCAGCGCGACCGGCAACACGTTGCTCAATTGCGTGATGACCAGCCATTCATGTTTGGTCGCAAAGGGTTCGTGCGTGTCGTCGATGTGCTTGAACACCAGATCGAGGCAGGAACGCGAGATGAGTTCGAAGCCGCTGATGGTGTCGCCGCAGGTGGCGCGCAGATGTGCCAGCAAGGCGACCGCGGCAGCCGGATCGCGCACGGCGATGCAGGCGGTGGCGGTGGAACGGGAGCGAGGATAGAGCTTGAGCACGGCGGCGGTGATGATGCCCAGTGTGCCTTCCGCACCGATGAACAGATGCTTGAGGTCATAGCCGGTGTTGTCTTTGCGCAGGCGACGCAAGCCGTGCCAGATATTGCCATCCGGCAATACCACTTCCAGCCCCAACACCAGATCACGCGCAGTGCCGTAGCGCAATACACCGATGCCGCCCGCGTTGGTGGAGAGATTGCCGCCGATCTCGCAGTGCGGCGCGATGGCGGTGAGGCCGAGCGGAAACAATCGCTCCACCTGATCCGCCGTTTCGTATAGCGAGGCCAGTTTGCAGCCTGCCTCTACCGTCATGGTGTAATTGGTGGCATCCACATCGCGGATGCGGTGCATGCGCGACAGGTTGATGATGATCTGCGGTGTGCCGTCCGCCAGCGGCACCGATGCGCCGCACAGGCTGGTGTTGCCGCCCTGCGGCACGATGGCGATACGCTGCGCCGCGCACAGTTTCACGACCTCGGATACTTGTTGCGTATCGGCGGGGAAGACGACTGCAATGGCTTCGCCTCGATAGCGGCCTCGCCAGTCTTGGCAATGCTCAGCAGCTGCTTCGCCCGTTAAAACGGCATCGCCGCCTAGGACGGCAGCGATGCGTTCAAGCAGTGTTTGTTCAGCACTCACGTGGCGTCAGCGGGCGGGTATACCGGGTGATTCTTGCGCAGCGGAAGGATCCACATCTGGTACAGCGAGGTGAAGATCATGATGGCCGCCGCCATGCTGTAGCCGAAGCCGCCGATGATGACGAACCAGGCGAAGCCGGGGTGCAGCTTGGTCAGCCACCAGGCCAGCACGTCCACGATCAGGAAGCCGAACGGCACCGAGATCAGGATAGCCTTGTGCATCGGTGCGATGCCGGTGGAGTATGTGAATATCCAGCCCACGAAGAAGAAGATGAACGAGATACCGAACAGGTGGATGTGCGACACGCGTGTCAGCGTGGCCATCGGCTGGCCTTCGTCAACGGCCAGCAGCTTCTTCATCGCATCCTTGTTGCTGAGGTCGGGCAGGCCGGAGATGTTGGCATGGCAAGGCTGGCAATACTGGTCGACGTCCATGGAGATGCGGTTATCCCACACTTCGGGTGAAGCACCGGTCTCGGCCCACTTGATCATCGCTAGGCGCACCTCGGGCGGCGCGTTGTCCTTCATGGAGCCGTTCAACTTGGAAACCAGCTTGGACCCTTCCTCGCGATTGCCGTAATAACTGTAGACGATGTCATCGACCGACAGGCCGACCTTGCCGTCTGCCATGCCGTGGGTCAGCATGATCTGCCCGCCGGCGAACAGCAGGCCTAGACCGACCACCAACAGGTAGCCGCTGAACAGAGTTTTGAGAGGAAGTGCTGCGTTGGAGAGGGTAAAGCGCTGGATTTCCATTTTCTGCTCCATATCAATTGATCTTGCGCATTATAACGCCGATATTAGTAGGGTCTTATATAGCCCTGACGGGTCATTTTCAATATTCGATCGGATCGATGTCCAAAGACCAGCGGATCTTCTGCGATGACAGAGTATCCAACTCGGGTTTCCATATTCTCAAGAACGATTGCAGTGTTTTACGCGCATCGCTTTGTACTAGCAACTGTGCGCGGTAATGGTTGGCGCGTTTAGGCATGGCTGCCGGTACCACGCCGTATATCTCAACTTCCGAATTGATCTGTTCGGCCAGTTCACGCGTCTGATGCAGGAACTGCATGACCAACTGTTCTTGCAGGCTTTCCGCACTCAGCAAGGCCTGAAATGCAAAGGGCGGCAGACCCGCCAGGCTGCGCTCCGCCAGTAGTGTCTTTGCCCAGCTTTCGTAGTCATGGGCGCGCAGTGCTTGGAACAGCGGATGGTTTGGAAATGCAGATTGCACGATGACTTCACCTGTTTTATCCGCGCGCCCGGCGCGTCCACCGACCTGTGTCAGCTGAGCGAACAGTTTTTCCGAAGCGCGAAAATCCGAGCTGTACAACGCGCCATCCGGACTGATCACGCCGACCAGCGTGAGGTTGGGGAAGTCATGGCCCTTCGCCAGCATCTGGGTGCCGATCAGGATGTCAGCCTCGCCGTCGTGTATCTGCTGGCGCATGGCTGCCCACGTGCCTTTGTTGCGCGTGCTGTCCCTGTCCACGCGCAGGATGCGCGCCTGCGGGAAACGACTTTGCAAGGTCTCTTCCAGACGTTGTGTTCCGATCCCGACCGGCTTGAGATCGACATCTCCGCAGGTGGGACAGGCATGCGGCACACGCTGCTGAAAGCCGCAGTGATGGCAGCGCAGGCTGCGGTCTTTCATGTGCAGCACCAGTTTGCCCACGCATTTCTTGCACTCGGATAACCAGCCGCAGGCGCTGCACATCAGCACCGGCGAATAGCCGCGTCGATTGATGAAGATCAGGCTTTGCTCCTTGCGCTGCAGCCTTGTTTCAATCGCTGTCAGCAAAGGTTCGCTCAAACCTTCATGCAACGGCAGCTTGGTGACATCCATGCAACGCACAACGGGAAGCGTGGCGGGCTGAACCGCGCGCTGGGTGAGTTTGAGCAAACGGTAACGTCCGCTTTGCGCGTTGTGCCAGCTTTCCAGTGACGGCGTGGCGGAACCCAGCACGATAGGCACGCCGCGCTGGCTGGCACGGAAGATGGCGACGTCGCGCGCCGAGTAGCGCAAACCGTCTTGCTGCTTGAATGATGGATCGTGCTCTTCGTCCACCAGGATCAGGCTTAACTTTGGCAGCGGCGTGAACACCGCCAAGCGAGTGCCCAGCACGATGCGCGCTTCGCCGGATTGTGCCTTGAGCCAGTTTTGCGCACGTTCGCCGTCGGCCAGACCGCTATGCAGGCTGACCAGATCGACATCCGGGAAGCGGCTGCGGAAATAGTTCTCCAGTTGCGGGGTGAGGTTGATCTCGGGCACCAGCAATAACACCTGTCCCTGACGCTGCAACATCTGGTGCATCAGATGCACATAGACCTCGGTCTTGCCGCTGCCGGTGATGCCGTGCAACAGGAAGCAGCCAAAAGCTTGTTGTTGCGTGACGGCATCGACAGCCTGTTGCTGCTCGTTGGTGAGCGCATGCGCGTCGTTGAAGGTGTGCGTGCTGCGCGGCACGGGCGCACATACCTCCACCCAGCCCGCTTCCAGCAACACCTTCACAGCGGCTGGTGCGCTGGCCGACAGGTTGCGCAGTTGCGCACCGCTAAGCGGTGCTGCACGCAAGGCCTGCAGGATGCGTTGCTGTACCACGCGTCGCTTGGGCAGGGTTGTTGCATCGAGCGCTCTGCCTGCCGCGCTCAACGTGTAGTCCAAAGCCTGCTTCAGCTTGATCGGCTCCAGAGCGCGCAACCGTGTGGGCAGGGCAGACAGCACGGTCATTCCCAAGGGGAAGTGGTAGTAGTCGCTGCAGAAGCGCAACAGGGTCAACAAGTCCTGCGGCAGGGGAGGCACGTCATCCAGCACCTGCGTCACAGGTTTGATGCGTCCGGCATCAAGACCCGAGGTTTCTACCCATTCCATCGCGATGCCCAACACCTGCTTGCGGCCAAAAGGTACGAGTACGCGCTGACCGATCTCGATCTGCATTTCGGCACTGACGGTGTAGTCGAAAAGTGTTGACAAGGGCACGTCGAGCGCGACGCGGATGATGGGCATTTTGTGCAGATTCTTTCCGGTATTTTGTTTGAAGTTTAGCGAATCCTATTGAGCGATATAGGATTTTTTTATTGTCCACATTTCCTGTGGATAACAATGTGGACAACCACCCTTGAAGTGCGCTAACTGTAAACAGTGTATACAGTTTTTTTCTGTAGCACATTTTCCATGCAGTTTATTACTGCATTAACTTTCAAAGACTTATCTTATCAATGCAAAAGGCCATGGAAGCTGCGCCCATGGCCTTTTCTATATTGGACGCCTGTTCATAAAACAGCGTCTGTCAAGCGTTTTCTAGTGATATTTCTTGCTGAGTTCGTGCACGGCCTGTACCAGTGCAGCGGCGTTCTCTGGGTCGGTATGTTGCGAGATACCATGGCCCAGATTGAACACATGGCCGCTGCCGAATCCGAAACTGGACAAGACCTTCTCCACCTCGTTGCGGATCACTTCCGGCGTGGCGAACAGCACGGTCGGGTCGAGGTTGCCTTGCAGTGCGACCTTGTGGCCGACCTTCTGGCGCGCCACGCCGATATCCATGGTCCAGTCCAGACCGACCGCGTCGCATCCGATGTCGGCGATGCTCTCAATCCACAGGCCGCCGCCCTTGGTGAAGACGATGGACGGGATGCGTACGCCGTCTTTTTCCTTGATCAAGCCATCCACGATGCGCTGGGTATAGGCCAGCGAGAATTCGTGGAAAGCCGAGTGTGACAACGCGCCGCCCCAGGAATCGAAGATCATCACGGCTTGCGCGCCCGCTTCGATCTGCGCATTGAGGTAAGCGGTCACTGCCTGCGCGGTCACATTGAGGATGTGATGCATCAGCTTGGGTTCTTTGTACATCAAGGTCTTCACCTTGGCGTAATCGCTGCTGCTGCCGCCTTCCACCATGTAGCAACCGAGTGTCCACGGGCTACCGGAGAAACCGATCAGCGGCACGCGGCCGTCCAGCGATTTTCGGATCTGCGACACGGCATCGGTTACGTACTTCAGATCCTTGCCGATATCCGGCACTTGCAGCGCCATGATGTCTGCCTCGGTTTCCAGCGGACGCTCGAACTTCGGGCCCTCGCCTTCCGAGAAGTACAGTCCCAGGCCCATCGCGTCAGGCACGGTCAGGATGTCGGAGAACAAAATGGCGGCATCCAGCGGGAAGCGGTCCAACGGCTGCAAAGTCACTTCGGTCGCAAAGTCCGGACTCTTGCACAGGCCCATGAAGCTGCCGGCCGTACGGCGAGTGGCGCGATATTCGGGCAGGTAACGACCGGCCTGGCGCATCATCCACAGCGGTGTGTATTCGGTAGGCTGGCGCAACAGCGCGCGCAGGAATGTGTCGTTCTTTACTTTGAAGTTCATTTTGCTCTTTTCTTATCGTGGCAGCAGACTGCTGCCCATCAGGAACTCATCGACCGCACGTGCAGCCTGCCGGCCTTCGCGAATCGCCCATACCACCAGCGATTGACCGCGTCGCATATCGCCCGCAGCGAACACTTTCTTCACGCTGGTCTGATAGCACTTGTCGCCTTCGGTGGCCGCCAACACATTGCCGCGTGCATCCTTCTGCACGCCGAACGCGTCCAGCACCTGCGCCAGCGGATTGGTGAAGCCCATGGCGAGGAACACGTAGTCGGCCTTCAGCTCGAATTCGCTGCCGGCCACTTCGACCATCTTGCCGTCCTTGAACTCGACGCGCACGCACTTGAGTGCTTTGAGCACGCCATTCTCTCCGACGAACTCTTTGGTGGCGATGGCCCAGTCACGCTCACAACCTTCCTCGTGCGAGCTGGAGGTGCGCAACTTGAGCGGCCAATACGGCCAGGTCAGCGACTTGTTCTCCTGCTCCGGCGCGCGCGGCATCACTTCGATCTGGGTGATCGATGCGGCACCGTGACGGTTGGATGTTCCCACGCAGTCGGAGCCGGTATCGCCGCCGCCGATGACGACGACATGCTTGCCTGCGACATTGATCGGGTTCTTCGCATCACCCGCCACTTCCTTGTTCTGCGGAATGAGGAATTCCAGCGCATAGTGCACACCGGCCAGTTCGCGTCCAGGTACCGGCAGATCGCGCGGCTGCTCGGCACCGCCCGCCAGGATCACGGCATCGAAATCCTTCTTCAGCGCAGCCGGGCTGATGACTTTCTTCGCATCATTCACGATACCATTGCCCGGCAGTTCCTTACCAATGAAGGTACTGGTCTGGAACTTCACGCCTTCGGCGGCGAGTTGCGCCATGCGCCAGTCGATCAGTCGCTTGTCCAGCTTGAAGTCGGGGATGCCGTAACGCATCAGACCGCCGATGCGGCTGTTCTTTTCGAACACGGTCACGGCATGGCCGGCGCGCGCCAGTTGCTGCGCGGCAGCCAGTCCTGCCGGGCCGGAACCGACCACGGCGATCTTCTTGCCGGTCTTTTTCGCTGCCTTCTGCGGCACGACCCAGCCGTTCTCGCCCGCCTTGTCGATGATGGCGTGCTCGATGGATTTGATGCCGACCGCGTCGTTGTTGATGTTCAGCGTGCACGCCGCTTCGCACGGGGCGGGACAGATACGTCCGGTCACTTCAGGGAAGTTGTTGGTGGAATGCAATACCTCGATGGCCTGCTTCCAGTTGCCGCGATACACCAGATCGTTCCAGTCCGGAATGATGTTGTTGACCGGGCAGCCGTTGTTGCAGAAAGGGATGCCGCAGTCCATGCAACGTGCCCCTTGCTGCGTCGCTTCCGCGTCGGACAGATGCGCAACGAACTCCTGATAGTGTTTCAGGCGCTGCGCTACCGGCGCGTAACCTTCGCTGACGCGCTCGAATTCCTTGAATCCGGTTGGCTTGCCCATTATGCGGCCTCCTTCTGCTGCTGCGCCGCGATCTCTAGCAAAGCGCGACGATATTCGGTCGGCATGACCTTCACGAACTTGGGCAGATACTGCACCCAGTTATCCAAAATCAACTTGGCGCGTGCACTGCCGGTGTAGCGCAGATGCTTCTCGATCTTGCCGCGCAGTGCTGCTGCATCAGCCTTGTTCAGATGGTTGAAGTGCACGCGACCGTGCGCTTCCACTTCGCCGGTCTCGCTCAGTGCCGCTTCTTCCGGCACTGCTTCGAGTTGCACCATGGACATGTTGCAACGCTGCGGGAAGTTGCCATCCTCGTCCAGCACGTAAGCCACACCGCCGGACATACCGGCCGCAAAGTTTCGCCCTGTGCTGCCCAGCACGACGACCATACCGCCGGTCATGTATTCGCAGCAGTGGTCACCCACGCCCTCGACCACGGCGACCGCGCCCGAGTTACGCACCGCGAAACGCTCGCCGGCCACGCCACGGAAGAACACTTCGCCCGCTGTCGCGCCGTACAGCACGGTGTTGCCGACGATGATGTTGTCTTCCGCGACGAGCTTGCTGTCATCGGACGGTTTGACGATGATGCGCCCGCCGCATAAGCCCTTGCCAACGTAGTCGTTACCCTCACCTTCCAGCTGCAAAGTCACACCGTGTGCGAGGAATGCGCCGAAGCTTTGTCCTGCCGTGCCCAGCAGCTTCACGCGAATGGTGTCATCCGGCAGGCCGACATTACCATGGCGCTTGGCCACTTCATGCGAAAGCATGGTGCCTACGCTGCGATTGACGTTGCAGATCTTCGTTTCGATGGTGACCACGCGCTTTGCGTCCAAGGCTTCTTTGGCTTGGGCGATGAGTTCGTTGTCGAGCGCCTTCCCCAGTTCGTGGTCCTGCACTTCGGCATGACGGCGCGCCACTTCTGCACCGATCTTGGGTTGGTGGAACACCTTACTGAAATCCAGGCCCTTGGCTTTCCAGTGCTTGATGCCTTTGCGCATGTCGAGCAGGTCGCTGCGGCCGATCAGATCTTCGAACTTGCGCACGCCCATCTGCGCCATCAATTCGCGTACTTCTTCGGCGACGAAGAAGAAGTAGTTCACCACGTGTTCCGGCTGACCGGTGAATTTCTTGCGCAACTCGGGATCCTGTGTGGCGACGCCGACCGGGCAGGTGTTGAGGTGACACTTGCGCATCATGATGCAGCCCTCGACCACCAGCGGTGCGGTAGCGAAACCGAATTCATCGGCGCCAAGTAAGGCACCGATCAGCACGTCGCGGCCGGTCTTGATCTGCCCGTCGACTTGCAGACCGATACGGCCGCGCAGCTTGTTCAGCACCAGTGTCTGTTGTGCTTCAGCCAGGCCCAGTTCCCAAGGTGTGCCCGCGTGTTTCACGGAAGACAGCGGCGATGCGCCGGTGCCGCCGTCGAAGCCGGAGATCACGATGTGGTCGGCTTTGGCCTTGGAGACACCCGCAGCCACGGTACCCACGCCGACTTCGGACACAAGCTTCACGGAGACTGAAGCGCTCGGGTTCGAGTTCTTCAGGTCATGGATGAGCTGCGCGAGGTCTTCGATGGAATAGATATCGTGGTGCGGCGGTGGCGAGATCAGGCCGACACCGGGCACCGAGTGACGCAGTTTGCCGATGTATTCGGAAACCTTGCCGCCGGGCAACTGGCCTCCTTCGCCGGGCTTCGCGCCCTGCGCCATCTTGATCTGGATCTGGTCGGCGCTGGACAGATATTCCGCTGTCACGCCAAAACGTCCGGAAGCGACCTGCTTGATGCGCGAACGCAGGGAGTCACCCGCTTTCATGGTCTGATCGGCTTCGATGCGCCCCTTGCCGATAATCTCGGACAGTTTCTCGCCGCCGTGCAATGTCTTGAAACGGTTGGCATCTTCGCCGCCTTCACCGGTATTGGACTTGCCGCCGATGTGGTTCATCGCGATAGCCAGTGTGGTGTGCGCCTCGGTCGAGATGGAACCGAGCGACATCGCGCCGGTAGCGAAACGTTTGACGATCTCTTTGGCAGACTCGACTTCATCCAGCGCGACCGGTTTGCCCACGGGCTTGATCTCGAACAGACCGCGCAACGTCATCTGGCGCTGGGTCTGGTCATTGATCAGCTTGGCGTATTCCTTGTAGGTCGCGTAATTGTTGGAGCGTGTCGAGTGCTGCAACTTGGCGATGGAATCCGGCGTCCAGGTGTGCTCTTCGCCGCGTGCGCGGTAGGCATATTCGCCGCCCGCATCCAGCATGTTTGCCAGAACAGGGTCGTTGCCGAACGCCGCACCGTGCGTACGCACCGCTTCTTCCGCCACTTCCTTGAGGCCGATACCTTCGATCTGGGTCGCCGTACCGGGGAAGTAGTTTTCGATGAAGTCGCTGTTGAGGCCGATGGCTTCGAAGATCTGCGAACCGCAATAGGACTGATAGGTCGAGATGCCCATCTTGGACATCACTTTGAGCAGACCTTTGTTAATCGCCTTGATGAAGCGCTTGTGCCCGTCCTTGGCTGTCAGGCCCGCGGGCAGATCGAACGAGGAGATGGAGTCGAATGCCAGCCACGGATAGACCGCCTCGGCACCGTAACCCGCCAGCAACG
>VMTA01000043.1 GCA_013791855.1 Sideroxydans sp. | reverse complement strand
GTGTGCGCACCGCTTCTTCCGCCACTTCCTGGAGACCGATACCTTCGATCTGGGTCGCGGTGCCGGGGAAATATTTCTCGATGAAGTCGCTGTTGAGGCCGATGGCTTCGAAGATCTGCGAACCACAATAGGACTGATAGGTCGAGATGCCCATCTTTGACATCACTTTGAGCAGACCTTTGTTGATCGCCTTGATGAAGCGCTTGTGCCCGTCCTTGGCTGTCAGACCTGCAGGCAGATCGAACGATGAGATGGAGTCGAATGCCAGCCACGGATAGACCGCCTCGGCACCGTAACCCGCCAGCAACGCAAAGTGATGTACTTCGCGCGCCGAACCTGTCTCGACGACCAGACCGGTGCTGGTGCGCAAACCTTCATGCACGAGATGATGGTGTACCGCTGCTGTTGCCAGCAAAGCGGGGATCGCCACACGCTTGTCGGACATGGCGCGATCCGACAGGATCAGCACGTTGTAACCTGCAGCCACTGCTTTGTCGGTTTCCTTGTACAGTGCCTTGATAGCTGCTTCGCAACCAGCTGCACCGTTCTTCACCGGATAGGTGATGTCCAGCGTCTTCGACTTGTATTTACCCTTGGTGAGCTTGTCGATGTTGTGCAGCTTCGCTGCATCCTCATTTGACAGCACCGGTTGATGAACTTCCAGTCGCGTTGCGGGTTTGGTCTCGTCCACACCCAACAGGTTCGGCTTGGAACCGATGAACGAAGTGAGCGACATTACGATCTCTTCGCGGATCGGATCGATCGGCGGATTGGTCACTTGCGCGAACAGCTGCTGGAAGTAGTTGTACAACACCTTGCTGCGGGAAGACAGCACCGGCAATGCGGCATCGCTGCCCATGGAACCGGTGGGCTCTTCGCCGGCAGTCGACATCGGCTGCATGATGAACTTCAGGTCTTCCTGCGTATAACCGAATGCCTGTTGCGCATCCAGCAGGCTGACGCTGCTCGTTTGTTTGCTTGCTACCGCAGGCAGATCATCGAGGAAGTAGCGCGACTGCTCGATCCACTTGCGATAAGGCTTGGCGGTAGCGATCTGCTTCTTCAACTCGCTGTCATCAACGATGCGGCCTGCTTCCATGTCGATGAGGAACATCTTGCCGGGCTGCAGACGCCATTTCTTGACGACCTTCTTCTCGGAGATCGGCAGAACACCCATCTCGGATGCCATCAATACGACGTCGTCTTCGGTGATCAGATAACGGGCCGGGCGCAGGCCGTTACGATCCAGCGTGGCGCCGATCATACGTCCGTCGGTGAAGGCAACCGCTGCGGGGCCGTCCCACGGCTCCATCAAGGCGGCGTGATATTCGTAGAACGCGCGGCGCTCTTCGTCCATCAAAGGATTGCCTGCCCATGCCTCGGGGATCAGCAGCATCATCGCATGCGGCAGGGAATAGCCACCCGCCACCAGCAGTTCCAGCGCATTGTCGAAACAAGCGGAGTCAGATTGCCCTTCAACGATCAGCGGCCACAATTTCTCCAGATCGCTGCCGAGGAAACTGGACGACATCGCTGCATGGCGCGCAGCCATCCAGTTTACGTTGCCGCGCATGGTGTTGATCTCGCCGTTGTGGGCGATCATACGGAACGGGTGGGCCAGATCCCAAGTAGGGAAAGTATTGGTGGAAAAGCGCTGGTGCACCAGCGCGAATGCGCTCACGCAGCTTTCATCCTGCAGGTCGAGGAAGTACTCGCCTACCTGTGTCGCCAGCAACATGCCCTTGTAGACGATGGTGCGCGACGACATGGACGGGATATAGAAGCCCGCGCCTTGGCCCTTGGGCAGTTTGCGCACGGCGTGCTCGACCGTCTTGCGGATGACGAACAGTTTGCGTTCGAACGCATCCTGATCAGCCGTCTTTTTGCCGCGGCCGATGAATACCTGACGAACCAAGGGCTCGACCGCCTTCACGCTTTCGCCCAAGCCGGAACTATCAACCGGCACATCACGCCAACCCAGCAAGACTTGGCCTTCGGCCTTGACCCTGGCTTCGATGACTTGTTCGCAAGCCGCGCGAGCGGCCTTGTTGCGCGGCAAAAACAGCATGCCAACACCGTACTCACCCGCAACCGGCAGTTGGATATTGTTCTTGGAAATAGCCTTGCTCAGAAAAGCGTGCGGAATCTGAATCATGATGCCTGCACCGTCGCCAGCCAGCGGATCCGCCCCGACAGCACCGCGGTGCGTCAGATTCTTCAGGATGTTCAGGCCTTCACTTACTCGGTCATGACTGGCCAAGCCTTTGATATGTGCGACAAAACCGACACCACATGCATCATGTTCATTGCGCGGGTCATACAGACCTTGCCGCGCGGGCAACGAAGAATTATTCACCTTGTTCCTCACCTCAATCATCCGACAACAGGGCGGCTAGCGCCGCTTTTTCGGGATATTTATCCAAAAGGGCGGGAATGCTACCTTAAACCGTATGCTGTGGGCAACCGAGAACCGGTTAAATCTCTTCTATAGCGAAAATTCGCCTGTGTTCGCGGATAGCATATCGGTCGGTCATGCCTGCGATGTAGTCTGCCACGGTACGCGGCAGATCCTCTGCTTCCTGGCTTCCTGATTGTGGCGGAAGTAAGCGCGGGTCGCCCATGAACGCATGGAACAGTTCGCGAATCACACGACGCGCCTTTGCGCTCATGCGCATGACACGATAATGGCGATATAGCTCGGTACGCAGGAAAGACTTGAGTTCATTATTCAGTTCGCGTATCCGCGGACTGAATGCTGCCAGCGCAGGGGCGCAGCGCACCTCCTCGAGCGATTGCGGTGCACTTCTTTCGATATTGGCGAGCGTCTGGGAGATCATATCGGTGACCAGTGTATTGATCATTCGACGCACTGTTTCGTGTACGACGCGGCGCTCCGCCAATTGCGGCCATGTTTGCCGCACCTCCTCAAGGTGGCCTGCAAATAGCCTCACTTCCGCCAGCTGTTCCAATGACAGCAGCCCGGATCTCAAGCCATCATCGACATCGTGATTGTTGTAGGCGATCTCGTCCGCCAGATTGGCCACCTGCGCTTCGAGGCTGGGGCGGCGACCGGTCAGGAATCGTTGCCCCACATCCCCCATTCGCTCTGCATTCTCGCGGGAACAGTGTTTAAGTATCCCCTCGCGCGTTTCAAAGCAAAGGTTCAGTCCGTCAAATGCCGCATATCGCTCTTCCAATACATCCACAACGCGGAGTGATTGCAGGTTGTGCTCAAATCCGCCGTATTTGGCCATGCATTCATTGAGTTCGTCCTGCCCGGCATGTCCGAATGGTGTGTGCCCCAGATCATGGGCAAGAGAGATTGCCTCAACCAGGTCTTCGTTCAAACCCAATCGGCGCGCTATCGATCTGCCTATCTGTGCCACTTCGATGCTGTGCGTCAGGCGCGTTCTGAACAGATCGCCCTCGTGATTGACGAAAACCTGCGTCTTGTATTCCAGTCTTCGGAACGCACTCGAGTGGATGATGCGATCTCGATCGCGCTGGAACTCGCTTCTTCCTGGCGGGCTCGACTCAGGGATTCGACGGCCACCCAGACTCTCGATCACCGCATAGGGGGCCAACTGCTGTTCAGTCACAACACGCCTCTAACGTTTCCTTCAAGATCGCCTCAGGAACATCCCCAGTCATAACTGCCTCGCCCAATGTCTTTAGCAGTACGAATCTGATCTTCCCTGCTGCAACCTTCTTATCCAGCCCCATGAGCTCATGGTATTTTTCAGCAGCCATTCGTGGCCCGCTCACTGGCAGCTTCGCCCGCAGGAACAAGCCTCTGATTCGCTCAACTTCAGCCTCTGACAACCACCCCAATCGGCGGGAAAGGTCAGCCGCCATCATGGTGCCTGCGGCGACAGCTTCGCCGTGCAGCCAGACACCGTATCCCATGCCGTTCTCAATCGCATGCCCGAACGTATGCCCCAGATTCAGAAGCGCTCGCTCACCACTTTCGCGCTCATCGTTTCCTACCACTTCCGCCTTGTTCTGGCAGCTGCGGGCTATTGCGTATTGCAGTGCTTCGACATCCCTGGCCAGCAATCTTTCCATGTTCTGTTCGAGCCATTCCAGAAATGGCAGATCGCGTATCAATCCGTACTTGATTACTTCCGATATGCCCGCACTTAATTCGCGGTCCGGCAGCGTATCCAGCGTTCTGATATCCGCCAGCACCATTTGCGGTTGATAGAAGGCCCCGATCATGTTTTTGCCCAAGGGGTGATTGATCCCTGTCTTTCCGCCTACAGAAGAATCCACCTGCGCGAGTAGCGTAGTGGGGATCTGAACAAATGGAACGCCTCGTAAAAAAGTCGCTGCCGCGAAGCCAACCATGTCACCGATCACTCCTCCACCCAATGCAATGAGTGTTGTGGTCCGCTCGCAGTGCGACCTTAGCAATGCATCATAGATGGTATCCATAGAGGCAGTATTTTTGAATTTTTCCCCGTCCGGCAGAATGACGCTGTCGTAGCGCACGCCGCAGTTCTCAAGGCTTGTGCGTAACTGCTCCAGATACAATGGCGCAACCGTTGTGTTACTGACGATCATCGCCCGCTTGGCGGTCAGATGTGGCAACAGCAATTCGCTGTCTGACAGCAATCCGCTGCCAATAAATATCGGGTAGCTTCGCTCGGCAAGGCCTACGTTCAGGGTTTGCATTACTGGATACTCTCTGGTGCTGGTTTATCTGTGGCGCGATACTCGGCGATCTTCTCCTGCAACTTGAGCAAGAGGATCTGCACGTTCTGTTTGCCAGTGTGAATTACGATGTCAGCTATGCTGTTGTACAGCGGATCGCGTTTTTCAAATAGATCCTGCAGCGTCGCCCGCGGATCGGCGGTCTGCAGTAAGGGCCGATTATGGTCATGCCGTGTGCGATGCCACAAATCGTGCACACTACTCTTCAAATACACGACGATCCCGCTTCGGCTCAGCATGTCCCGGTTTAACTGACTTAAGGGAGCTCCGCCTCCTGTTGCAAGTACGATGTCGCTTCTTTGAACCAGCTCCTCCAAGGCTGCAGTTTCACGCTGCCTGAAACCTTCTTCTCCCTCCACATCAAAGATGTGGGGAATGGTGACCCCGGTGCGCCGTTGAATTTCTTCGTCGCAATCAATAAATGTCTTATGTAGCTGCTTGGCCAGCAGCTTCCCTACTGTCGTCTTGCCTGAGCCCATCAGGCCAATCAAGATGATATTGCCGGTGCTCAGCTTGTGGGCTTCGTTCGTTTCCATGTTCTGAATTGTAGCGGAATTCATGTTCATATCCTTTTAAAACAAAAGCCCGGCATTGCCGGGCTTTTGTTTTAAAAGGAAGTTGCCTTGTTAATTCGTCCCAAGCGTATCTTTAAGGATTTTCGGTGTGATGAATACCAGAAGTTCTTTCTTGCTCTTCACGACAGTATTGGTTTTGAACAGCCAGCCAAGCACCGGAATATCCGCCAATCCGGGCACTGCAGAGGTGGAATCCGAATCGTCTTGGGTGTACACCCCGCCGATTACCACCGTGCCGCCATTGTCAACCAGCACTTGCGTATCGACTTTCTTTGTATTGATACTTGGCACGCCAGAGTAGATGTTACCCACGGAATCCTGGCTTACGCTGATCTTCATGGTCACACTATCGTCCGGTGTGATTTGGGGTGTTACAGTCAAACCCAACACCGCCTTTTTAAATGCCACATTTGTTGCGCCACTGCTACTTGCCTGCAGGTAGGGGACTTCGACGCCAGATTCGATCGTTGCGGCAGTCTTGTCTCCTGTAACCACACGTGGGCTGGCGATGTTTTTGGTCGTGCCGTCAATGGCGGACGCGTTCAATTCCAGTGTAAGCGTCTTTGTCGCGGCTGCATTGAACAGTGTCATGGTCAATCCACCCAGCCCCGAGGCTGCACCGGGCAGATTCAAACTACCCCCGGCAATGCTACCCCTGCTCGCATTGCCTACTGCAAAGCCCCCTCCTTGCGCCTGCGTTGGACCGGTGTAACCCAAACGACCGCCCAGCGTATGGTTGAAGGATTCACCCGCTTCAACAAAGCGTGCCTCGATCAACACTTGGCGTACAGGCACGTCAACCAACTTGATCAACTTGCGGACTTCTTCCAGACTGGAAGGGACATCCTTGACGAACAGCAGGTTCGTGCGCAAATCAAAGTTCGCGCTGCCACGACTCGACAGGATCTTTTGCTTGTCATTTGAAATCAGTTGAACTACGTCAGCCGCTTTTGCATAAGCAAGTTCAAAGTTTTCTGTGCGCAGCGGCTCAAGCTCAGTGATTTCCTGACGTGATGAGAATTCGATCTTCTCTTTGGCTGCGATCTCCTCACGCGGCGCAACCTGGATCACATTGCCATTCTTGCGCATATCCAAACCGCGACTTTGCAGGATGATCTCAAAGGCCTGATCCCATGGCACGTCTTTCAAGCGCAGCGTCAGGCTGCCCGAGACCGTGTCACTGATCACCATATTCAGACCCGTAAAGTCGGCAATTACACTTAGCGCCTCGCGGGTCGAAATATTCTGGAAGTTCAGCGTAAGCTTCTCGCCTGAATAGCCTGGTGCATTGCCCTTTACCAGTTTGTTCGGGTCCTCGGCTACCGCCTTCACTTCCACGATGAATTTGTTGTCTGTTTGATATGCGGAATATTCCCAAAGACCTTTCGGTTCGATTGACAGACGCGCATTGCCGCCCTGAACAAAGGCATCGATCATTTGCACCGGGGTCGCGAAGTCCGATACGTCCAGCTTTCGCTGCAGATTTCGTGGCAGTACAGCGCGCTGGAAGTCCACTATCAATGCGCGCCCCTGCTGCTTGATATCAATGCCGATATCCGCATCAGACAGGTCGATCTGAATTCTACTTTCGCCGTTCTTTCCCCTGCGGAAGTCGATATCACGCAAGCTATGCAGCTGCGCGCTGGATGATGCATCCGCAAAATGGGCTGCGGGAACCGGCTCAGCACCACCTCCGACTCCCTTCGGTTGCAGCGTGATCAAGATGTTGTTGCCCTCTACTCTGGTATCGTAGCCGACCATTTGCGCAAGATTGATCACTAACCGTGTTCGGTTTCCTGCTTGAACGATGTTCGCGCTACGCAAATCCCCTTCACTGAAAGTCTGCATGGAAGTTCCCAAACCATTTTCAGTATTGGGGAAATCGAAGGCGATGCGCGGCGGCGTATTGATCGTAAAGGCTGCGGGCTGTCCTTTCGGAGGTGACTTCAATGCCACCTTCACAACAAGTTTTCCAGTCTCACTGCTAGCGCTGATCGACTCTATGCTATTTGTTGAATCGGAGCTATCCAGAGCCAGAGCGCTGAAGGAGCACAGAGCAACTACCATCGCAATCACTCGGGATATTTTGTTTGCCGACATATCAAGCAGTTTCATTTTTCACTCCTAATCATTCAATCAATTGCAAGCTACTTTCTCGCTCCGTCCAGTCGCCAGCACTATCCTGAACCATTTCTTTGACCTGGAGTTCGGTCTCCGAAATCGACGTGATCTGACCGAAATTCAGACCTATGTAATTCCCAACCTTAACCTGGTGGATCTTCCCTTCCGACGAGCGCAGTACCGCATGTCCAACCCCTTTTTGGGACAGGAATCCGACCATCTTCAAGCTCTCCAGTGGGTAATCTTCCAATTCTTCCTTAGGACGATCGAAATCCGGCTGGTTGAGACCGCCTCGCCCTGACCCGCCTGTTTTCGTCTTCCGCGGCTTGAATGGGTCCGGCAGGGATATCGCGTTGTCGTAGGCGAACGGTTCATAGGGTTTTATATCTGGAGGCGGGTCGACCTTACCACGCATATCCGCGCCGGCATTATTCACAAAATCCCTCAAATCCTGGAATTCCTCACCACCACAGCCGGCCAGCATCATGGCTATCAGCACAGAAAATAGTCGCGCGCTCATCTCTTCTTCCTTTTGGCTGCCAGAGCTGCTCGTTTCTGTGCCTCCAGCTCTGCCTCATCCAGATAGCGATAGGTTTTCGCAGTGGACTCCATACTCAACATGCCGCCTGCGATGGGCGTTATGCGGATATTGTTTAATGTCACGATACGCGGCAGCTGCGAGATGTCGCTTGCAAAATTTCCCAAGTCGTCATAATTTCCTGTCACCTTCAAGGCAATCGGTTGCTCAGTAAACACTCCCGTCGCTACCTCCCCCCCTGGACGGAACAGTTCGAACTGCAAACCGCGCCCCAGACCCGCCTGGTTGATATCGGTAAGCAAGGCGTCCATCTCGGATTTACTTGGCAACTGCTTTAGCAATGCGCCAAAGGATTGCTGCGTATCGATCAATTGCTTCTTGATGATATCCAGATTGATAGCCTCCCGCTTTTTCGCGAGAAACGTTTCCTTAAGGCTTGCCTCTTCGCTCTTGATGCGCTTCAAGTTCTCGTACTGGTCTTGCCAGTCAAAGAAACCGCCAGCCGCCACTACCACCAAGAACATGGATAGGAACGCTGCCAGCTTGACCAGCCAAGGCCAATTCCCCGGCTTCTGCGGGTCGATGTTTTTGAGCTCTTCAATAAAATTCATGGCCATCTCTTATCTCCCTTTGGCCGAATTTGCAGTGCCTGTTGAATCCACCTGCTTAGTCAGATTAAAGTTCAAGGAGAATTCGTTCAGACGTGAACCACCTACATTGGCTGCATGAATTTCTACCAATGCAGGCGAGTTCAGCCATGGAGAGTCGTCTATGGCACGCATTAAAGTAGAGACGCGGGCATTGGATTGTGCATAACCAACAAGACTGATCCTCTGATCAGACTGGCTGAGAGACTTCAGATGAACGCCTTCGGGCAGAATTCTCAGCATCTGGTCCAACAGATGCACCACATCCGAACGTGTGGACTGCAGGTTCTCGACGACATTCTTTCTGGCCAGCAATGATTGTGTCTGCTGGCGCAGCTTCTTGATCTCGGCGATCTGCCTGTCCAATACAGCCGTCTCCTGCTTCAGGTATTCGTTCCTCCTCTCCTGGTAGGAGATCTGCGTACCTATGGCCACATGTACCAGCCCGACCAGGAACGCACCCAGCACGATGGATATGATACTAAGAACGATGAACTGCAGCTGTTTGGCGCGCCGCTTCTCAGCGCGGTGCGGCAATAGATTGATTCTTATCATGATGGATCGAACCTCCGCATCGCCAAACCGCATGCGATCATCAATGCCGGCGCATCCGTCTGCAGTTGTCGCGGCTTGATTCGTGATGAAAGCGTCATCAGTTCGAAGGGATTTGCCACAAGAGTGCTCACCTGGGTACGGGTGGCTACCGCCTCATCCAAGCCCAGCAAAGCTGCGCAACCGCCCGACAGCACGACGTAGCTCACCTCGTTGTACTGCGTCTAAGTAAAGAAGAACTGCAATGCACGCGCCACTTCCATCGCCACGTTCTCACGGAATGGAGCCAACACATCGCTTTCGTAGTTTTCCGGCAATCCGCCGTTTCGCTTTGCCGCTTCAGCCTCTTCTGCCGTCAGACCGAAAGCCGCCTGGATTTGCTGCGTAAGCTGATTGCCGCCCACCTGCTGGTCGCGCGTATAGACAGATTGCCCATTCCGCAATACGTTCACGTTCATCACGCTGGCGCCGATATCAACTACCGCGATGCATTGATCTTCCGCGCCGGCAGGCAACTGGGAACTGATCTGATTGAATGCAGCTTCTGCGGCGTACGGCTCTACGTCCATAACCACTGCCTTCAGCCCGGCCGTCTGGGCTGCAGCGACCCTGTCTTCGACGTTCGCCTTGCGTGAAGCCGCCAGCAATACTTCAATTTCCTCCGGATTGTTTGGTGAGGGACCAAGAACCTGGAAATCCAGATTGACCTCATCCAATGCAAACGGGATGTATTGGTTTGCCTCAGATTCAACCTGATACTCCAAGTCATCCTCGCGCAATCCAGCCGGCAACATGATCTTTTTGCTGATTACCGCAGCAGCTGGTAACGCAAGGCTCACATTTCTGATGCGCGTCCCCATACGTTTCCATGCACGTTGCAGAGCTTCGGATACCGCTTCCAGATTATTGATGTTGCCGTCACTTACGGCATCTGACGGCAAAGGTTCTATCGCATACCTTTCCACGACAAATCCGTTCTTTTTCGGGGCCTCACTCAGTTCCAGCATCTTGACTGAAGACGAACTGATATCCACGCCTATCATCGGAGGCGTGGAGGTTTGCAGAAAATCTAACGGGATGTCAAAATTTCCTTTAATCATAGGATAGTTAGCGCACTTCCGTATAAACTGGTTTAAATCCTAGCAATAACTCCCGCGTGTGTAAAGTTTTTTCTATGTGCGTCCATCGCGCTTCTTGGACGATATAATCAAGGTCTAACTTAATTTTGATTGATAGTCATGACTTCACGCTGGTGGTTCTATCCTGCAGTCGGCATTTTGATGCTCCCGCTTTTGCCATTCCTGTTGCTTCTGTTTGCAGCGATCCTTACCTATCCCACGCTTCCTTCGCTTGAGGCGCTAACCGATTACCGTCCCAAGATGCCTTTGCGCATCTACAGCGCCGAAGGGGTGCTGATCGGCGAATTCGGCGAGGAGCGACGTGAGCTTGTGAAGATCGACGAAGTCCCTGAGCGCATGAAACTTGCCATTCTTGCCGCTGAAGATGATCGATTCTATGAGCATGGCGGTGTCGACTACGTTGGCGTCCTGCGCGCCGCATATTCCAACTTTTCTTCCGGCGGTGTCAAACAAGGCGCAAGTACCATCACCATGCAGGTGGCTCGGAACTTCTTCTTGTCCAAGGAGAAAACGCTCAGCCGCAAATTCAACGAGATGCTGCTTGCTTTCAAGATCGAACACAACCTTAGCAAGGACGAGATCCTTGAGCTCTATATCAACCACATCTATCTGGGGCAACGCGCCTATGGTTTTGGCGCCGCAGCACAGGCTTATTATTCAAAGCCAATCGTTGAATTGAACACCGCCGAGATGGCCATGCTGGCCGGCTTGCCCAAAGCGCCCGGCGCTTACAACCCGGTCGTTAATCCCTCGCGTGCCAAACTCCGACAGGAATACATACTGCGACGCATGCGCGACCTTGGTTATATCAATGAAGAGGAATACACCCTCGCCCTGGCCGAGCCGATCCAAACCAAACAATCTGCTTATCATCAGGAATTTTCGGTGAATGCCAGTTTCGCATCAGAACTGGTGCGTCAAGAGATGTATGAACGCTTCCAAGAAGACATCTACACCCAAGGTTACAACGTTC
Source organism: Sideroxydans sp. (assembly GCA_013791855.1). GTDB lineage: Bacteria > Pseudomonadota > Gammaproteobacteria > Burkholderiales > Gallionellaceae > Sideroxyarcus. Next base: position 10,361 of record VMTA01000043.1, on the reverse strand, counting down.
ACACTACCATTCGCGTCAGGGATCAAGCCGCAGCTTATGCGTCTTTACGAAAAGGTGTTCTGGACTACGATCACAGGCACGACTATCGCGGTCCCGAAGGCTTTGTCGACCTGAAGAAGAACGACACTGAAGTGCTGCTCGACAAGGCGCTGCAAGATGTCTCCAGCAGTGACGAACTCATTCCGGCCGTTGTATTGTCTGTCAGCCGCAAAGGGATCTCCGCGCGCGTAAAAGGGGGGCTGACGATAGAGATTCAGGGGGATGGCCTTCGTTTCGCCCAGCATCTGGTTGACGGGCGCTGGGTTTTGCATCGCCGCATCAAAAAGGGCGCGCTGATACGTGTAAGCAAGACGAACGCCGACACTTGGGAGATCACTCAGGTGCCCGAAGCCGAGGCTGCGTTTGTTTCTGCGGATCCCCGCACTGGTGCCGTCTATGCACTGGTTGGCGGATTTGACTTCAACCGCAAGCAATTCAACCATGTCACCCAAGCATGGCGTCAGCCCGGCTCCAGTTTCAAGCCTTTCATCTATTCAGCTGCACTTGAGAAGGGATTCACTCCAGCCTCTGTCATCAATGACGCCCCTCTCGTGGTCAATTTGACCGATACCGGAGGAGAGCTTTGGGAGCCGAAGAATTATGAAGGCCGCTTCGAAGGACCGATGCGCTTGCGACAGGGTCTCATCAAATCCAAGAACCTGGTCTCGATTCGCATCCTGCAATCCATTGGCCTCGAATATGCGCAGGACTATGTCACCAAATTTGGCTTCGATCGCGAGAAGGTCGGTCCGTATCTGACCATGGCACTGGGTGCAGTTTCAGCGACTCCCTGGCAGATGCTGGGTGGGTATTCAGTCTTTGCAAATGGCGGGTATCGCGTCACGCCCCATCTGATCCAGCGCATAGAGGACGGGCAAGGCAACCTCATCAGCCAGACAATTCCGGTCGAGGCAGGCAAGGATGCCGAGCAGATCCTCGATATCCGCAACACCTTCACCATGGTCAACATGATGCAGGATGTCGTCAAACATGGCACTGCGATACGCGCCATGCAGCTTGGCCGCCAAGATCTCGCCGGCAAGACCGGCACCACCAGCGAATCGATGGACGCCTGGTTCTGCGGATTCCATCCGACATTGGTTGCTGTCACTTGGCTGGGCTATGACAACCCTCACAGTTTGGGTGAAAAGGAAACCGGTGGTGGCGCCGCCCTGCCGATCTGGATGGACTACATGGGTGAGATGCTGAAGGACACCCCGCAGATCGAGTACACCGTACCACCCAACATGGTGGCCGCCCGTATCAACGATCAAGGCTTGCGTGATCCGGATGGTACGCACATCGAGTATTTCTATGAGGAGAACGTTCCTGCCGAGCAGAGCTCACGTCTGCTGGAAATATTCAAACCGACCGAATCAGGGTCTGATCAACTGTTCTGATGCGCAAGCCATTGTCACAGCATCGGGATCTGATGCGCGAGCGACTCGCGCATCAGGCAGCTAAACTGATGGCGGATGGCAGCATCACCGACCACGCTTTTGCCAAACGCAAAGCCGCACGTCAGTTCGGTGCCGACGACACGCACCATCTGCCCAGCAATGAAGAGATCGATCTGGCGTTGCAGCAGTATCGCGCGTTGTACCAGCCTGCTGAACATCCAGCCATCCTGCGCAGTCTGCGTCAGGAAGCCCTGAACAATATGCTGCAACTGTCTCAGTTCCAGCCCTACCTGACCGGATCCGTACTGAGCGGTTCAGCTGGCATCAATTCAGACATCAATCTGATGCTCTTTTCGGATGATGCCAAAGCCGTGCTGCTGTTTTTACTCAAGAACAAGATCGAATTCGAGAGTGGCGAATGGCGGCTGCGGATCAGTGGCCACGAAGAGACAGTCCCCAGCTACACATTGACCGCTGAGTCCGGGATCCAGACACACATCGTAGTACTACCGGAAAGCGCACGCTTCAGTGGCAGTCGCCACCCCAAAACGCATGCCGACGTCGCGGCAGTCGAAGCGCTACTAGCCGTCTGACTTCAGCCAGCGCGCCGCATCCAGCGCAAAGTACGTCAGAATGCCGTCCGCCCCCGCACGCTTGAACGCCAGCAATGCTTCCAGCACACAAGCCTCCTCATTGAGCCAGCCGTTCTGGGCCGCTGCTTTCAGCATCGCGTACTCGCCGCTCACCTGATAGACGAAGGTCGGTGCTTTGTATTCATCCTTCACGCGGCGCACGATATCGAGATAGGGCATGCCGGGTTTGACCATCACCATGTCCGCACCTTCCTGCAGATCGAGGCCGACTTCCCACAGCGCCTCGTCAGAATTGGCCGGATCCATCTGGTAAGTGTATTTGTTGCTCTTGCCCAGATTGCCGCTGGAACCCACTGCATCGCGGAACGGACCATAGAAGCTGGAGGCATATTTGGCGGAGTAAGCCATGATGCGGGTGTGGATGTGCTTGTGCTCATCCAGCGCGGCGCGTATCGCACCGATGCGGCCGTCCATCATGTCGGAAGGCGCGACGATGTCGGCCCCTGCCGCCGCATGGGTCTGCGCTTGCCGCGTCAGCACTGCGATGGTCTCGTCGTTGAGCACATATCCGCTGGCGTCGATCAGGCCATCCTGACCATGACTGGTATAGGGATCCAGTGCGACGTCGGTCATCACGCCCAGATCCGGGAAGTTCTTCTTCAGCTCGGCTACCACACGCGGCACCAATCCGTCCGGATTGTAGGCCTCTTCCGCGCCCAAGCTCTTTTTCGCAGCATCGATCACCGGAAAGATCGCCATCACCGGCACGCCCAACTTCATACATTGCTCGGCATCCTTGAGGAGCAGATCCAGCGTCTTGCGCTGCACGCCCGGCATGGACTTCACATCCTCGGTCTTGTAGCTGCCTTCCAGCACAAACACCGGATAGATGAAATCCGTCGGTGTGAGCGCATGCTCTCGCATCAAGTCCCGCGAAAATTGGTCCCGACGCATGCGGCGCATTCTGGATTGAGGGTACTTTCCGAGTAATTGCATGGCTATTCCCGATAATTTTAGTGGTGTAATGGAACTATTTTCGCATAGCTCCGTCAGAGCAGGCGAGTAGCGAGAGCTGCTTCCCGTTTCTCCTCCCTGAGCGGGCGTCTTTACCCTGTAAAGACCTTCTGCCCCTGAATCTTTCCCCTTTGGTTCAGGGGCATTTTTTTGCCTGTCAGTCTTGCAGCCAACCCGCGATCACGGCTTCCGCTTCCTCAGTGCCCGTCTTTTTCAGACTGGAAAACAGCTGTACCGTACATTGCGGAAAGTGTTCGGCCAGAAATTCCTTCACCTCGCGCAGTGTCTTGGTCGCCTCTTGGCGGCTCAATTTATCGGACTTGGTCAGCAAAATATGGATCGGCTTCCCCGTCGGCGCGAACCAGTCCAGCATCCCTTGGTCCCGCTCTGTCAGTGGATGCCGGGAATCCATGATTACTACCAGTCCGGCCAGTTCTGAGCGTGTTTGCAAGTACTGACCTAACAGATGTTCCCAATGCGCCTGGATATCCGAGGGGACTTTGGCATAGCCGTATCCGGGCAGGTCGACCAGGAAACGGTTGTCGCCGAGGTCGAAATAATTGAGATGCTGGGTGCGTCCGGGCGTCTTGCTGGTATAGGCCAGACGCACATGGTTTGCCAGCGTATTGATCGCGCTGGACTTGCCAGCATTGGAACGTCCGACGAACGCGACTTCCTTGCCGCCATGCAGCGGCAGGTCTTTCATATGGTTGACGGTGGTGAAGAACGCCGCTCGGGAGAAGAGTCCCATTATTTCCAGGCCGCGAAGACTTTATCAGCGGCAGCGATGGTCGCCGCGATATCGGCATCGCTATGCGCTGCCGACACAAAACCCGCCTCGAACGCCGACGGTGCGAGGTACACGCCCTCTGCCAGCATCGCGTGGAAGAAACGGTTGAATGCCGCCTTGTCGCTGGCCATCACCTCGGTATAAGAAGTCGGTGCCTTTTCGCTGAAATACAGACCGAACATGCTACCGATGGACTGCGCGCTGAACGGGATGCCGTGCTTCTTGGCGCTGGCTGTGATGCCTTCGGTCATATCCTTAGCGATCTTGCTCAGGTGTTCATAGAAGCCGGGCGCTTGCACCAGCTTCAGCGTGGCCAGACCCGCTGCCACCGCAACCGGATTGCCGGACAGCGTACCCGCCTGATACACCGCACCCAGCGGAGCCAGACATTGCATGATGTCGCGGCGACCGCCAAACGCGGCGGCGGGCAGGCCGCCACCCATCACCTTGCCCAGCGTGATCAGGTCCGGTTTGATACCGAAGTGCCCGTGTGCGCCCTGCAGACCGACGCGGAAGCCGGACATCACTTCGTCGAGGATCAGCACCGCGCCGTGTTTGGTGCACAAGCTGCGCATCGCATCGAGGAACTCACGCTTGGGCAGGATCAGGTTCATGTTTCCCGCGACCGGCTCCACGATCACCGCTGCGATCTCGTTACCATATTCGGCGAAGGCTTTTTCCAGACCGACAGCATCGTTATAGTCCAGCACCGTAGTCAGCGCGGCGATCTCGGCGGGTACGCCAGAAGAACTCGGCTGGCCGAAAGTCAAAGCGCCGGAACCGGCCTTGACCAGCAACCCATCGGAGTGGCCGTGGTAGCAGCCTTCGAATTTGATGATACGGCTGCGGCCGGTAAAACCGCGCGCCAGACGGATCGCCGTCATGGTTGCTTCGGTGCCGGAGCTGACCAGACGCACCATCTCTAGCGACGGCAGGATCTTGCAGAGCAGTTCCGCGATCTCCAGTTCGCTCGCGGTCGGCGCGCCGAAACCCAAGCCTTCCGCCGCCGCGTCCTGCACTGCCTTAACGACTTCCGGATGGCAATGACCGACGATCATCGGCCCCCAGGAATTCACGTAATCGATGTAACGCTTGTCGTCCGCATCCCACACATAGGCACCCTTGCCGCGCTTGAAGAACAGCGGCGTGCCGCCGACCGACTTGAATGCGCGCACCGGCGAGTTCACGCCGCCGGGGATGATCTTCTGGGATTCGTCGAACAGTTGTTGATTATGCGAAGTCATGCTGGATTACCTTGCTCAAATAATTGGGAAAATTCTTTTGCTGCTTGTTCGATATCCGGCGCTTGCCATAAGGCCGAGATCACCGCCAGCGCATCTGCGCCTGCCTTGACCAACTGCCCGCCGTTCTCGATCGTGATGCCGCCGATCGCAACGACAGTCACCTTCAGCTCGTGACGCACGCTTTGCAACATGGCAACTTCCGCCGCCACCGCACCAGGTTTTACGCTCGACGGGAAGAACGCACCGAACGCCACATAGTCTGCGCCTTGACGCTCTGCGTCGACCGCCAGCGGCGCGCGATTATAGCAAGAGGCACCAATCAAGCTGTCGCGCCCCAATACTGCCCGCGCGGCAGCGATACCGCCATCTTCCGCCCCCAGATGCACCCCATCGGCGGATACTTGAGAAGCCAACTGTACATCGTCATTGACGATGAAGATTGCTCCGAATTCTCGAGTCATTTCGCGCAGGGCCATAGCCTGTTCCAGCTGCAAAGACGCATCGGCAAGCTTGTTTCGATATTGCAGAACACCCGCACCACCACGCAAAGCCTGTTCCACGTGTTCCAACAGCTTCCGCGTATCCAACTCGTCCGCAGTTATGGCATACAAGCCTTTAATGACGCGTCTCCTCGCCTGCATCATCTTCGTCTCGCGCCCAGAACAAACGATCCGGGATGTGCTGCCCCATGCCCGGACGGAAACCGTACTTCAATGCTTCCCAAGTGTATTCCTGCGCCTCGCGCACGGCATCTTCCATGCTCAAGCCGTTGGCGAGCAAAGCGGCGATGGCCGAGGCCAGCGTGCAACCAGAACCATGATAGATGCCCGGCAGACGCGGCCAATCATCACTGCGCAACTGTCCGCGCTCGCCGTACAGGGTGTTCACCACTTTGGGCGTATGTTCATGCGTACCGGTGATCAGCACATATTCGCAGCCCATCCCCAGGATGCGCTTGGCGCATTCGGACAGGCTCGGATCATCGGATTCATTGTCATCGTCTATCACCAAACGGCGCGCTTCCATACTGTTGGGCGTAAGGATCGTTGTCTGCGGCAACAGCAGTTCGCGCAACGCATCCAGCATGTCCTCATTGGCCAGCTCATCCCCGCGCCCGGAGGCCAGCACCGGATCGAACACCAACGGGATATCGGGATAATCGGAGATGACTTCGGCGATGGCAGCGATGTTGTCGACACTGCCCAGCAATCCGATCTTGAATGCCGCGACCGGCATGTCTTCCAACAGCGTGCGCGCTTGGTCGATCACCAGATCGGCGTCCACCGGCTGTATCTCCTCCACCCCGCTGGTGTCCTGCACCGTGATGCCGGTGATCACCGACAAAGGATGGCAACCCATGCTGGCGATGGTCAGAATGTCGGCCTGCATCCCCGCGCCGCCGCTGGGATCGCTGGCAGCGAAGGTCAAAACGATAGGTGGAATGTCGGACATGAAGAAGCGCCGTCTAGAGGTGATGAATGAGGTGCGATTCTACCCGAAAGCCAGCCTTTCAGCGGCTCAAGGGGACGGGACTGCCCGCTCATGGAGGAAATTGGCGATGCGCGTATATTCCGCCACGCCCAAGTTCTCGGCCCGCAGCTGGGGGTTGATGTCCAGTTGGGCGAAGTCGCTTTCTGCAAGAAAATCCCTGAGCGTATTACGCAGCGTCTTGCGGCGCTGGCCGAAAGCAGAGGCCACGACCTTGGCGTACAAGGCTTCGTCCTTGACTGCGATCTGCTGCGCGGGCAACGGGATCATGCGCACGATGGCCGAATCCACCTTGGGCGCGGGGCGGAACGACTGCGGCGGTACATCCAGCAGCTTCTCCATATGGAAGCGGTACTGCAGCATCACCGACAAACGCCCATAGGCCGCAGTGGAAGGCGCTGCCACCATGCGTTCGACCACCTCGTTCTGTAGCATGAAGTGCATGTCGGCGATGCCTTCTGCATAGTTGGCAAAATGGAAAAGCAATGGCGAAGAGATGTTGTACGGCAGGTTGCCGACGATGCGCAGCGGCGCGCCCAGCGTGGCGAAGTCGAACTTCAGCGCATCGCCCTCGTGGATAACGATCTTGTCCTGCGGATAGTCGGTCTTCAAGCGCGCGATGATGTCGCGGTCGATCTCGACCACATGCAAGGTGTTCAGCGTCTTCAGCAGCGGCCGCGTCAGCGCACCCAAACCTGGGCCTATCTCCACCATGTTGTCGTCCGGCACCGGGCGGATGCAACGCACGATGTCGGCGATGATATTTTGATCAATGAGGAAATTCTGTCCAAAAGACTTCTTTGCTTTATGTCCGTTCATGTTGTGCCATTTCCCTTGCAACCTTGATCGCTTCCAGCAGACTTCCAACTTGAGCCTTGCCTGTTCCCGCCAGCTCCAGCGCCGTGCCGTGATCGACCGAAGTGCGGATGATGGGCATGCCCAATGTGATATTCACGCCCTCGCCGAAGCTGGCATGCTTGAGCACCGGCAGACCCTGATCGTGATACATCGCCAGCACGGCGTCGCACTCGCGCAGACGATGTGCGGCGAACAACGTGTCGGCCGGCAGCGGCGGGCTCAGATCCATCCCTTCAGCACGCAGTTTGTCCAATACCGGGATCATCACCTCGATCTCTTCGCGACCCAGGTGACCGCCTTCGCCTGCATGCGGATTCAAGCCTGCCACCAGGATGCGCGGTTGCGCGATGCCGAACCTGTTTTGTAGATCGCGGTACAAGATGCGCAGGATTCTTTCCAGCAAGTCGGACGTGATCGCGTCCGCCACTTCGCGCAAAGGCAGATGGGTCGTAGCCAGCGCCACGCGCATGCCGCCACCGGCGAGCATCATCACCACCAAAGGCGTGTGCGTCTGCTCGGCAAGGAATTCCGTATGGCCCGTGAAGGGAATGCCGGCATCGTTGATGACGCCCTTGTGCACCGGGGCGGTGACCATGCCGGAGAACTCACCGGACATGCATCCCTGTGCAGCACGGATCAGCATCTCAAGTACATATCGAGCGTTCGCGCTATCAAGATGACCGGCTTGGGCGGGGCGCGCAATTGGCACATGCAGCACACTCAGCCTGCCGCTGACTACCGGTTCAGCTGGCGAATATTCATGAAATTCCACTTCCATGCCGAGCTGCACAGCTCGCTGCTTAAGCAACGCTTTATCTGCGACCACTACCAGCGGCTGGGTTGCCTGTACGAGTTGCAGACACAGGTCCGGGCCGATGCCTGCCGGTTCGCCGCTGGTGATGACGAGGGGTGCGCCCACCTTATTCGCGATATTCGATGAATGCGCGGTCGCGCAACTGGCGCAGCCAATCCTGATAAGCGTCATCCGATTTGTACGCGCGGATGGCTTGGCGCGCCTGCTGTTTCTTCTGCTCGGCACTGATGTCGGTGTTCCTGCGCTCCAGAATCTGGATCAGGTGCCAGCCGAAGCCGGATTGCACCAGTCCGCTGACTTGGCCGACTTTGAGCGCGTCCATCGCCTGCTCGAATTGCGGCACGGTCTCTCCTGGCGATATCCAGCTCAGATCGCCGCCTTGGGCCGCACTACCGTCTTCGGAATGCAGACGCGCCTGTTCAGCAAAATCCGCGCCCTTGTCGATACGACGCTTGATCTCCTGCAAGCGCGCTTTCGCTTCGCTCTCCGGCACCAGTTCGCTGGTCTTGATCAGGATATGGCGCGCATGCGTCTGGGTGATGAACACCGGCGTATCCGAGCTGCGACGCTCTAGCAGCTTGATGATGTGAAAACCGGCAGGACTACGCAACAACGGGCTGAGCTCTCCCGGCTTCATTTCCGCCAGCGGCCCACTGAACAACGCAGGCAGCTGGTTGGCCGGACGCCAACCCAGCTCACCACCCTGCAAGGCATCCCCTGCATCCGAATATCCCGCAGCCACTTGCGAAAAGGGCGCACCGCCTTGCAGTTTGGCGAGCGCCTCTTCGGCCTTGCGCTGATAATTGCGGATGCTGACCGCAGTCGCCTGTTCCGGCACCACGACCAATATATGGGCCAGTTTCAGCTCCTCGCCTTTGTTGCCTTGTGTCTCCTGTGTGGCCAGGAATGCTTCGATGTCGGCCTCGCTGATGACCAACTTGCTATCCACTTCGCGCTCGCGCAAACGACCGGTGAGCATCTCGCCGCGGATCTCTTCTCGGAACTTGGCAAAATCCACCCCTTCTTTTTCCAGCTTGGCGCGGAAAGCGGACAGCGACGGAAATTTGTTCTGCATGGCGATACGCTGCAACGCGCCTTCCAGCTGGACATCGTCCACCTGTACGCCCGTCTCCTTGGCAAACTGCTTCTGCAGTTTCTCCATGATCATGCGCTCCAGCACCTGCTTCTCGAGGATGGCTCTGTCCGGCAGACGGGTGCCTTGCCGCTGCAGTTGGCTGATGACTACATGCATGCGCTGGTCAAGCTCCAGACGCGTGATCACCTCTTCATTCACGACGACGCGAATGTCATCGATAAGCTTGGCGCCCTGGACAACTTCAGCCACAGCAACAGGGCTGGCAAGCAGCAACAGCGTGAGCGCGATTCGGATCTTCAGCATGTGTTTCTTTCGTAAAAGGGAATCAATGCAAGCCTTGCTCCGGCTTGTCGGATGGTAATTCGTTCAGCTTGATATAGCCGGGAACGCTGATACGCAGCGCTTCCAGCGGGTCGGAACCGACGCGGATCAGGTCGCTCAATTCGAGCTGGGCGAAGATACCGGTGGTCCGCTCCGCCGTGGCGGTCGAAAAACTTTGCAGCACCACCCTCGCCGACCAGCACGCGGCATTATACTCAAGCCCGCCCAGCGCCTCCAGAACACGGTCGTCGAGCAATGAATAGTTCAAGCGCCCCACGCCATACCAGCGTCCGAACAAAGGCCACTGACCCGAGACATCCACCTGTCGCAAGGTGTCGCGGGTGTAGCGATAGCCAAGGTTCAATAGCTTGCCCGGCTCGGGAATATAGCGAGCCGCAGCACTATAGGTCTGCGTATGGCTCAGGTTCGGGTTGTACTGCAACTGGCTGTCCAAAGTCCAAGCGCGCGTCATCCTGCCGCCCAGCATCAACAGGATGTCCGACCGGCTGTTGCTATCCGCCGGGCTTCCCAAGTTCACTTGCGGTGTTTCGAATGTGAAACGCTCCGCCACCGCCACGCGCAAACGCTCGGTTCCATCATCCCCGTCGATCACTCGCGTAGTCAGTGCCAAGGTGATCATGTCTGCATCCCCCACACGGTCACTGCCCAGGAAGCGATTCTCGGTGAATATCTGGCTGAAACTG
>VMTA01000011.1 GCA_013791855.1 Sideroxydans sp. | reverse complement strand
GCCGGCTTCGAGCAGGTGCGACTTCAGGGACTGATAGTGGTCTTCCAGTGTGACGAGGGCGGCCTCGACGGTTGCCCGGTCACGCACGCCGGTCGCCGGGTCGACTTCTTCCAGCATCGCTTCCGCCTGTGCGGCGAACTTGCCCGCTTCGACCGGTATGGGGGTGGTGTTCTCACGCATCGTGGCAGCCAGCTCCACGGCCAGTTCGGACAATGTTTCGTAATAGCGCGCGATGCGCAGGATGGCCGGCAAGCGTTGCGCGCTTTCGGTCGACATCTCGGTGCGGCTCAGCCGCATGACGAAATCCGCGATGGCGTGATTCAACGCGACGATGGCGCGCTGCGCGCGCGCCAGTTTGTCCTGCGTCTCGCCGCCTGCAGCGTCACGTAGCAAGCGTATCGACTGTACGCCCATGCGCCGTACTTCCTGGTGCAGTGCATCCAGCGCCAGCGTGGGTACGCCGAGCACGTTGGCATCCAGATGTTGTGGCCGTGCTTCATCCTCTTCCGTGGTGCGGAAGCGGCGTTCAAGGAAATGCGTCAGCCTGTCCACCAGCGGCCACATCAGCAACACGCCCATCAGGTTGAACACGGTATGGAACAGCGCCAGGAAGGCGGCCGGCGCGCTATCCAGTTGCAGCAGGTCGCGCAGTTCGGCGATCAAGGCGACCAGCAGCGGCAACATCAGCAAAGCGACGATACCGGTCAGCACGTTGAATAGTACATGTGCGCTGGCCGCGCGCTTGGCGTTGGGGGTGGCGCCGATGGCGGCGATCAGCGCGGTGACGGTGGTGCCGATGTTGGCGCCGATCACCGCTGCCGCCGCACTTTCGATGCTGATCAGACCGCCCTGTGCGGCGGTCAGCACGATGGTCAGCGACGCGCTGGAAGATTGCATCAACACAGTCATCAGCAGGCCGGACAGCACCATCAGCAACAGACCGGTCACGCCGTCGAATTCGCTCAGCGAGAAATCCGAGGTGAATCCCGAGAATGCGGTCTGCAGCATATCGATGCCGAGGAACAGCACGCCGAAGCCGGCCAGCGCCAGACCCGTAGCCCCGCGCCGGCTGTGTTCGCCGGTCAGGCGCAGCGCCATGCCGATGCCAATCAGCGGCAGCGCAAGCAGATCGATCTTGAATTTGAGCCCGACCAGCGCCACCAGCCAGCCGGTCATGGTGGTGCCGATATTGGAACCGAACAGCACCCACAACGATTGTCCAAGCGTCAGCAGACCGGCGTTGACGAAGCCGATGGCGGCGACCGTGACCGCGCTGGAGGACTGCACCATTGCTGTCAGCAAGGCACCCGAGGCCAGGCCGCGTATCCGCGTCTTGGTGGAATAGGTGAGGATGCGCCCAAGCGCCGGGCCTGCCGCGAGTTTGAGGCCGTCCGTCATCAGACTCATACCGAGCAGGAACAGGCCGATCCCGCCCAGCAACCCGCCGATCGCCGACCAGTCGTTCATCGCCGCACCGACTCGTTACGGCGGAACAGCAGGCGGATCGCCAGCTTCTCCAGTTCGATCGCGAAGAACAGCAGCACGCCGAAAGCCGCGATCAAGGCCCAGGTCGCCGTGTCGAGCGCGACCACGCCGAACAGGTTCTGCATGAACGGCACATAGGTGAAGGCGAGCTGGATGACCACCAGCACCGCGATGCTGAGCAGCACATAGGGATTGCCGGTGAAGTCCTGCCAGCTACGCACCGGCCCGAGTAGATAGCGGCAGTTGAACAGGTAGGCGATCTCGCCCACCACCAGTGCGTTGACCGCCACGGTGCGCGCCGTCTCCAGACTGTCGCCGCGCGCGAGTTCCCACAGGAACAGTGCTACCACGCCCAGCGCCAGCAGGATCGATACGAAGCTGATGCGCCAGACCATGAAGCCGGACAACAGGGGCGCATCCGCCGCGCGCGGCGCGCGCTGCATCACGTCCGGTTCGGCTTTTTCGAACGACAGCGCCAGCGCCAGCGTGACCGCGGTCACCATGTTCACCCAGAGGATCTGTACCGGCGTCAGCGGCAGCGCCATGCCGAACAGGATGGCGATCAGCACGATGCCGGCCTCGCCGCCGTTGGTCGGCATGATGAACACGATGGCCTTCTTGATGTTGTCGTACACGGTGCGGCCCTCGCGCACTGCATGCGCGATGGTGGCGAAATTGTCGTCGGCCAGCACCATCTCGGCCGCTTCCTTGGCGACCTCGGTGCCCTTCATGCCCATCGCCACGCCGATGTCGGCGCGTTTGAGTGCGGGCGCATCGTTCACTCCGTCGCCGGTCATGGCGACGATCTCGCCGTTGGCCTGCATGGCAGTCACCAGACGCAACTTGTGTTCGGGACTGGATCGGGCGAATACATCCACCTCGCGTACTGCCTGGCGCAGCGCCTCGTCGTCCATCGCATCGAGTTCGATGCCGGTCAATGCCTGACCGTTGCCGATGCCCAGCTGTGCGGCGATGGCGCGCGCTGTATCGGCGTGGTCGCCGGTGATCATCTTGACGCGTATGCCGGCCGCCCTGCAGTCGCGCACTGCGGCGATGGCTTCCTCGCGCGGCGGATCGCTGATGCCGACCATGCCCAGCAGGGTGTAGCCACCTTCCATATCGGCGAAACTGAGTTCGCGCTGACCATGGTCGACCGTTTTCATCGCCAGTGCCAGCACGCGCTGGCCGAGCGCGCCGGTCGCCGTCATCTGGGCATGCCACCAGGGCAGATCCAGCGGCGTGTCTTCGCCTATCCCGCGTTGCGAGTGACACATGGCCAGTACCTGCTCCACCGCGCCCTTGACGAAGATGAAAGCGTGACCACTGTGGTCATGGTGCAAGGTCGCCATGAAACGATGTTCGGATTCGAACGGGATGTGGTCGGAGCGGGGCAGCGCACCCCGCTCGAAATGTTCATCCATGCCGGCCTTCAGCAGCAGCGGGATGAGCGCGCCCTCGGTCGGGTCGCCGCTGATCTGCCACTGTCCTTCTTCTTCTTGCAGCGTGGCATCGTTGCACAGCAAGCCTGCACGCAGCAGGTCCTGCACATGTGTGTATTCGGCCATGTCCACCTCGCGGCCGTCGCGCGCAAAACCGCCGTGCGGTGCGTAGCCGCTGCCGCTCACCTCGAACGTCTCGGTGGCAGTGATCACGCGTTGCACCGTCATCTCGTTCCGGGTCAGCGTGCCGGTCTTGTCGGTGCAGATGGTGGTCACGGCGCCCAGCGATTCAACCGCCGGCAGACGGCGCACGATGGCATTGCGTCCAGCCATGCGCTGCACGCCGAGCGCCAGCGTGATGGTCAACACAGCCGGCAGCCCTTCCGGGATCGCCGCCACCGCCATGCTCACCGCGGCGAGGAACATGTCGCCGAGGCCGTAGTGATGGACCAGCCAGCCGAACAGGAAGGTCAGCGCGGCCAGCGCCATGATGGCGACGGTCAGCCAGCGGCCGAAGGTCTCCATCTGCCGGAGCAGCGGCGTGGTCAGCGTCTGCACTTCCTGCAGCATGGCACTGATGCGGCCGATCTCGGTATCGTCGGCGGTCGCCACCACCACGCCCGTGCCCTGGCCGTACACCACCAGCGTGCTGGAATAAGCCATGCAGAAGCGGTCGCCCAGCGCGGCATGGGCATCCACCGCTGTGCTGTCTTTCTCGACTGCGGTCGACTCGCCGGTCAGCGCGGCTTCCTCGATGCGCAGGTTCTTCACGTTCAGCAGACGCAGGTCGGCCGGTACCTTGTCGCCGGATTGCAGCAGCACGATATCGCCCGGCACCAGCGTGTCGGCGGCCACGACCTGGCGTCTGCCGCCGCGCAACACCGTGGCTTCGGGCGACAGCATGCGGCGGATCGCGTCCATCGCCTGTTCCGCCTTGCCCTCCTGGATGAAGCCGATGAACGCGTTGATCACCACCACGCCGACGATCACGGCGGTGTCCACCCAGTGCGCGAGCAGCGCGGTGACCGCCGCGGCAGCCAGCAGCACATAGATCAGCACATTGTGGAATTGCAGCAGGAAGCGCATGAACGGACCGCGTCGCTGCGGAGGCGTGAGCCGGTTGGGGCCATGCTCGGCGAGGCGGCGCGCGGCCTCGTCCGCACTCAGGCCGGTAGTCGTGGAATGCTGGGCAGCCAGCGTCTCATCCGCCTGAAGTTGATGCCAAGATTGCTGCGTCATACCGAGCTCCTCATTATTCTGTTCCATCGACATCCATGCCGTCCTTGGCCGCTTGCCGGTGCAGGGCCGCTTTGGCCAGCAGGTGCGCCGACACCGGCGCGGTGATGAACAGGAAAACCATCACCGCGATCTCGTGCAGGCTGACGCCGTCACGGGTGGCGGTGAAATACACGGCGGATGCCAGCACCATCGCGCCCACGCCCAGCGTGGTCGCCTTGGTCGGTCCGTGCAAGCGGGTGAAGAAATCCGGCAGCCGCGCCAAGCCTATCGAGCCCAGTAGCGCGAACAGCGCGCCGAGCAGGATCAGTGCTGCGACAACGAATTCGATGTAAGGGTTCATTCTATGATGTCTCCGCGCAATAGATATTTGCACAGTGCCACGGTGGCGACGAATCCCATCGCCGCCAAGAGCAGCGCGCCCTCAAAATAGGCACTGCTCGCCTCGCGAATGCCGTAGAGCACCAGCAGCGCGATGGCGTTGATGTTGAGCGTGTCGAGCGCGAGGATGCGGTCGGTGATGTCGGGGCCTTTCAGCAGCCGCCACAGGTTGAGCAGCATGGCCAGACCGATGAGCACGAAGCCGGCCTCGATGGCGAAGTTCAGCATGCGAAGATCTCCCTGATCGGTTTCTCATAGTGCTGCTTGATCTGCCGGATCAATGCAGCCGGATCGGGCGCATCCAGCGCATGCACCTGCAACACCCAGCGTTCGCGGTCCACGTCGATGGACACCGTGCCCGGCGTCAGCGACACGATGCTGCCCAGCACCGTGGCGGCGAACGGGTCGCGCAGGTCCAGCGGCACTTCGACGAAGGCGGGATGCAATGCCGTCACCGGCCCGACCACGCGCCGCGCCACTGCCCAGTTGGCGAGCAGCATGTCCCAAGCGATACGTGCGGCGAAGCTCAGCGCCACGCCCGGATGTTTGATGCGCGGTGCATCCGGCCAGAAAGGCGACACGATGTGCGGCAGCAGCAGGGCCAGCAGCGCACCAAGCAACAGCGTACCGGCCGAGCCGGCATTGCTCAGCGCTGCCCACAGCAGGAACAAGGTGAGTGACAACGCCGGGCGCGGGAGCAGGCGGCGCATCATGGTCGTGTCTCCCGTTCAATGGCGTGTCCGCCCAGCACGCCGGCGACATAAGTCTGCGGGTCGTGCAACTGCGCGGCGGCGCGTGCGGCATAGTCCGAAACCGGACGCGCGAACAAGGCGAGCAGCAGTGCGGGTGACACCAGCAGCGCGACAGCCAGGCTGCGGCGCCAGCAGAAGGGGTGTGTGTTGCCGTGCGGATGTTTGGGGCTGCGTTCCCAGAACAGTCGGCCGCCACCCTTTGCCAGCGCCAGCATCAGCAGCAGACCGGCAAACAAGAACACCGACCAAATCGCTATGGCGCTGCCGCTGTCGCGCAGCGCGCTCAGCAACATCAGCTTGCCGAGGAAACCAGCGAACGGCGGCAGGCCGACCGCCGAGGCAGCAGCCAGCAGGAAGGCCAATCCCAGCCATGGGGTGTGCAGGCGCGGGCCGGGCAGAAAGGCATCAGCGACATCTCCGCGCCGCACGGCGACCAACTCCGCGATGAGGAACAGCGCGGCCGCGACGAAGGTGGATTGCACCAGGTAATAAAGTGCGGCGGCGCTGACATCCGCCTGCGGGAAGACGGGTACGACCAGCAGCGTGCCGGCAGAGGCCAGCACCAGCCATGCGGTGAGGTCGCGTAGGCGCATCGCTGCCAGTGCGCCGATGGCTGCGAACAGCACCGTCGCCAGCGCCAGCGGCAACAGCCAGCCGTCCAGCAGGTCGGCCGTGGCGGCGGCAGGCGCGAAGGCGATGGCCTGCACGCGCAGGATGCTCACGATGCCGACCTTGGTCATGATGACGAACAGGGCGGCGACCGGCGCACCGGCGGCGGCATAGGCATGCGGTAGCCAGAACGACAGCGGCAAAAGTGCGGCCTTCAGTGCGAACACAGCGATCAGCAGCATGCAGGCGAGCCGGGCGGGTGCGACGTCTATCTCCGGTGCTTGTAGACGCAAAGCAACATCAGCCAGGTTCAGCGTGCCCAGCGTGCCATACAACATGCCCAGTGCAATCAGGAACAGCGCCGACCCGGCCAGATTCAGCACCACGTAAGCGAGGCCAGCGCGGGTGCGTGCCAGCCCGCCGCCGTGTGCCAGCAACACGTAGGACGCGAGCAGCATCACCTCGAAGAACACGAACAGGTTGAACAGGTCGCCGGTCAGGAATGCACCCTGCAAACCGAACACCTGCAACTGGAACAGCGGATGGAAATGTCGGCCGCGTTGGTCGAATCCGGCGCTGGCATACAACAGCGCACCGGCTGCCAATGAAGCGGTGAGCAGTACCATGATGGCGGCCAGCCGATCCACCGCCAGCACGATGCCGAACGGCGCGACCCAGTCGCCCAGCGCATACACCCGCACCATGCCATCATCGGCCAGCAATACCAGCCACAGCGCGGCCGCAACAGCTAGCGATGCGCCGACCAGACCGATGGCGCGCTGCACGGCGATGCCATAGCCCTTCGCCGCCAGTTGCAGCAGGGCCGCAAGGAACGGGATCAGGAGCGGCAGGATGGCGGCGTGCTGGGTCATGGTTTTTCTTTCGCATCCACATGGTCGTCGCCCGACTCACTCAGGGCGCGCAGCGCCAGCATCACCAGATACGCGGTCATGCCGAAGCCGATGACGATTGCGGTGAGCACCAGCGCTTGCGGCAGCGGGTCGGTGTAACTCGCACCGTCGCGGATCAGCGGCGGCGCGTCCATGCGCAGCCTGCCGCTGGCGAACAGGAACAGGTTCACCGCGTACGACAGCAACGTGAGCCCGAGGATGAGCGGGAAGGTGCGCGCGCGCAGCAGCAGGAACACGCCGCAGGCGGTGAGCAGACCGATGGCGATGGCAATGATCGCTTCCATCAGCGCGCGCCCTCAGGGTTCACGGACAACTTGCCCAGTTCCGCAAGCACCATCAGCACCACGCTGACCACCACCAGATACACGCCGAGATCGAACACCATGGCCGAGGCCAGTTCGATGTCGCCGATCAGCGGCAGGGTGACGTGGCCGTGCGTGCTGGTGAGGAAGGGGAAACCGAAAGCCCACGCTGCCACGCCCACGCCGCCGGCACAGGCGAGTCCGGCAGCGAGGAACAGCGGTAGCCGCTGCGGCAGGCGCGCGCTGGCGAATCCGATGCCGCTGGCGAGGTATTGCAGGATCAAGGCGACGCCGGTCACCAGCCCGGCGACGAAGCCGCCGCCCGGCAGGTTGTGGCCGCGCAGGAAGATGTACACCGACACCATCAGCGCCAGCGGCAGCAGCGGGCGCATCAGCATCTGCAGGAACAGCGGGTGGCGTTCACTCGCCCATGCGCGACCGTCGCCGTCGCGCATGGGCTGCTTGAGCACCAGCTGGTCGAGTAACGCGTGCGCAGCCAGCCCCACCATCGCCAGCACGGTGATCTCGCCCAACGTATCGAAGCCGCGGAAGTCCACCAGGATCACGTTCACGACATTGCTGCCGCCCCCGCCCGGCAGCGACTGCGTCAGGTAGTAGCCGGACAGGGTGTCGAACGGTGAAGTGAGCATGGCATACGCGGCCGCCCCCAGCCCGATACCGGCGGCGAGCGCCAGCAGCGCGTCGCGCACGAGGCGCGGCATGCTGTCCTCGGCGGGTGTGGTGGGCGGCAGGTAATACAGCGCCAACAGCATCAGCACGATGGTGACCACCTCGACCGAGAGCTGGGTGAGGGCCAGATCGGGTGCGGAGAAACGCACAAAGGTCAGCGCCACGATCAGGCCGATCACGCTGGTCAGCACCACGGCGATGAGGCGTTGATGGTGCAGTCGCACCACGCCGGTCGCGGCCACGGCCAGCATGCCCAGTGCGATGAGGCTGGCGGCATCGGGCGCTTGTGTGACCACTGGCAGCACGGCGGCGGAGGCGGTCCACCAGGCCCAGCCGCCCAGTGCCAGCACGAAGGCGATGAACAGCGCGAGGTAGCGCTGCAGCGAGCCGTTGTCCAGCCGTGCGAGCAGCGATCGCGCGGCCGCCACCAGCTTTTCGTGCGCGCGTTCGAACACGATGCTGGCATGGATGGAGGGCAGCCGGTCGTACAGCGCATACAGACGATGGCGCATGGCATACAGCGCGATGCCGCCGGCCAGCGCGAGCAGACTCATCATGAACGGCGCGTTGAAACCGTGCCACACCGCCAGATGGAAATCAGGCAGCGGCTGTTGCAGCACCGCACCCGCGGCGGCGTGCAGAATGGGGGCGATGCTCCACTGCGGGAAGATGCCGACCAGCAGGCACATCGCTACCAGCACCTCGACCGGCGCGCGCATCCAGCGCGGCGGCTCGTGCGGTTTGCGCGGCAGGTTGACCGGGTCGCCGTTGAAGAACACGTCGTGGATGAAGCGCGACGAATAAGCCACCGCGAGGATGCCGGCCAGCGTGGCGAAGGCCGGCAGCAACCAGCTCATTTCGTCGAACACAGGATGGCCGACGGTCTCGGCGAAGAACATCTCCTTGCTGAGGAAACCGTTGAGCAGCGGCACGCCCGCCATCGAACCGGCGGCGACGATGGCCAGTGTCGCGGTGATGGGCATGAACTTGAACAGGCCGTTGACGCGGCGCATGTCGCGCGTGCCGCATTCGTGGTCGACGATGCCGGCCGCCATGAACAGCGAGGCCTTGAAGATGGCGTGGTTGATGATGTGGAACACGGCCGCCACCACCGACAGCGGCGTGTCCAGACCGAACAGCAGCGTGATCAGGCCCAGATGGCTGATGGTGGAATAGGCCAGCAGGCCCTTGAAGTCGTAGCGGTAGAAAGCGAGGTAGGCGGCATACAGCAGCGTGATCGCGCCGGTGCCGCTGACCAGCCAGAACCACAATTCACTGCCGGCCAGTGCCGGATACAGACGTGCCAGCAGGAACACGCCAGCCTTCACCATGGTGGCCGAATGCAGATAGGCCGACACCGGTGTGGGCGCGGCCATCGCCATCGGCAGCCAGAAATGGAAAGGGAATTGCGCCGACTTGGTGAACACGCCGAGCAGCACGAGGATCAGCATGGGTGCGTACAGTGCATGCGCGCGTATCTGTTCGCCCGCCGCCAGCACCACCGACAGTTCGTAACTTCCTGTGATGTGTCCCAGCAGCAGCACGCCAGCGAACAGCGCCAGTCCGCCGCCGCCGGTGACCGTTAGCGCGATGCGCCCGGACAGTCGCGATTCGTAGCTCTCCTGTTTGTAGGAGATGAGCAGGAAGGAAGCGAGGCTGGTCAGTTCCCAGAACACCACCAGCAACAGCAGGTTCTCCGACAGCACCACGCCCAGCATCGCTGCCATGAACAGCAGCAGCAGTGTGTAGAAACGCCCCAGTTTGTCGTGCCTGTCCAGATAGTAGTAGGCGTACAGCGTGACCAGCAGACCGATGCCGAGGATCAGCAGGCTGAACATCAGGCCGAGGCCGTCCAGACGCAAGGATAGTGTCAGGCCCCACTCAGGCAGCCAAGCGAAGCTGGTCAGCAAGGTGGCACCGCCCATCACCGGCATCACCAGCGGGGCCAGCAGAGCCAGACAGGACGCCATCACCAGCGCACTTGCCAGCGCGGCATAACCGCGCCCGTAGCGTTGCAGGAGCAACGGCAGCGGGGCGGCGCAGAAGGCCAGGGCGACGAGGGCGGGCAAGGCGGTATGCATGGGTTTATGTTACCGGACTTCGGGGGTGGAACAGCCGGAATCGGGCAGTGCGTGCAACGCCAGCGACCTTGTGTTGGCCTGCCGCCGCGTTGTGCAGGACGCTCATCCCAGGCGGTTGTCGGCCGGGTGGTAGTGCGGGTCTTCCAGCACGTTCACTTCGATCATGCCCTTGGCCTTGTCGAGCAACTCCAGACAGTCCGGACTCAGATGGCGCAGGTGCAGTTTCTTGCCGATCTGGGTGTAGCGATCGGCCAGTTGGTCGATGGCTTCCAGACCGGAATGATCCTTGACGCGCGCATGCTTGAAGTCGATCACCACCTCTTCCGGATCGTCCTTGGGCGTGAAAAGATTGAGGAAACTCTGCGACGAGGCGAAGAACAGCGAACCGTGCAGGTCGTACACCTTCCAGCCGTGTTCCTCGGTAGTGATGCGCACCTCCATACTCTTGGCGTGCTCCCAGGCGAAGGCCAGCGCCGAGATGATGATGCCGACGATGACCGCGATGGCGAGGTCGGTCAGCACGGTCACCACGGCAACGGTGATGCCGACCACGATGTCGGTGCGCGGCACTTTGCCGAACAGGTTGAAGCTGCCCCACTCGAAGGTCTTTTCCGACACCACGAACATCAGGCCGATCAGCGCGGCCAGCGGGATCATCTCGATCCACTCGGAGGCGAACAAAATGAAGCTCAGCAGGAACAGTGCGGCGGTGATGCCGGACAGGTTCTTCACCGCGCCGTTGGTGACGTTGATCATGCTTTGGCCGATCATGGCGCAGCCGCCCATGCCGCCGAAGAAGCCGGTGACCACGTTGGCCACGCCCTGGCCGATGCTGGCGCGGTTGGGCTTTCCGCGCGTGTCGGTCATGGTGTCGATCAGGTTCAGCGTCAGCAGCGATTCGATCAGGCCGATGGCGGCGAGGATCACGCTGTAGGGGAAAATGATCTTCAGCGTCTCCCAGTTCAGCGGCACTTCGGGCAGGTGGAATGTCGGCAGGCCACCGGCGATGGAAGCCATGTCGCCCACTGTCTTGGTGTCGATGCCGGCGAAGATCACTAGCGCCGAAGTGGCGACGATGGCGGCCAGCGTGGACGGCAACACTTTGGTGAAGCGCGGCAAGAGATAGATGATCGTCATGGTCAGCGCGATCAGGCCCAGCATGGTGTACAGCGGCGCGCCTTGCATCCAGTCACCGTCGGTTGTTTTGAAGTGAGTCATCTGCGCGAGGAAGATGACGATGGCCAACCCGTTGACGAAGCCCAGCATCACCGGGTGCGGAACCATGCGGATGAACTTTCCCAGCTTGGCCAGCCCGAAGCCGATCTGCAATACACCCATCAGCACCACGGTGGCGAACAGGTATTCCACACCGTGCGTCACCACCAGCGCCACCATCACCACTGCCAGCGCACCGGTCGCACCAGAGATCATGCCGGGGCGGCCGCCGATCAGCGAGGTGATCAGGCCGACCATGAATGCGGCATACAGGCCGACCAGCGGATGCACCTGTGCGACAAAGGCGAAGGCGATGGCCTCCGGTACCAGTGCCAGCGCGACGGTGAGGCCGCTCAGTACATTGGTTCGGGCTTCTGGAAAGTTTTTGATGTTCATCGTGTTGCTCCAATAGATCGCGCCGCCTACAGCTGGGCGGGGAAAATTACTCGGAAAGGGATGCGGAGATTGTCCTGCGGCTGGCTGATGTGAAGCGCGCCACATCAAAGACTGCCAAGCTGATCGAATCGTGCGGCGGATTATACCTTATGCCTGCGGCGTGACCGCCGAGGGGAACTCGGTGACTTGCACCGATGGGGCGGCGATTCTTACGCGGCCTGCGCTCTTCTCGATCTCGTCGAGGATGGCGGTGAACAGCCGGTCCTTGGTGGTGCGGCGGCGGCTGTAATCCACCAGATAGCGCAGGGTGAATTCTATCCAGTTGGCATCGAAACTCATGGTCACGACCACATCCAGTCGCGCGTCCTCGGCGCGATGGTGCAGCATGAAGTTGGACCAGTATTCCTGGGCCGCCGCCATGGTGTCGGCCTGCTCGCGTTTGCCCACGTCGAGCAGGATGCTGCGCGCGAGCCGGTGGTCGCAATCGGTGCGCACCGGCACCACAATCTCGTCCCACAGGAAAGGGAAATCCACGCTGTAGTTCTGCACCTGTTCGCGCAGCACGATGTTGTTGGGCAGATACACCACGCGGCCGTTGTACAGGTCGGACTTCACCCAGTCGCCGCACTCCATCACGGTGGTGGTGAGCGGGCCGATGTCCATCACATCGCCCATGATGCCGCCCAGCTTGATGCGGTCGCCCGGCTTGTACAGGTTGCCGAAGGTGACCACCAGCCAGCCGAACAGGCTCTGGATCAGTTCGCGCAAAGCGAAGCCGATACCGACGCCAAGCAGACCTATCAGCACCGGCAGGTTGGACAGCTGGTTGCTGAAGATGGCGATGGCGGCCAGCAGCCCCAGCACATAGCCGGACAGGCTGAGCGCTTTGCGCGTCTTGTAACGCAAGTCTTTGTTGAGGATGTTGTTGGTGGCGAGCATCTGCGCGAAGCGCACCAGCAGCAGGATGAACAGCAGACTCAGCAACAGCCCCAGCAGTTTGCCGGCCATCGGGTGCGCGGTCAGATCATGGAAGGTCTCGATCATGGACTTGTCGCTCTCTGATTTAGTGGTGGGCTTCCTCGGCCAGCTTCTCGCTACGGAACACTTCCTTGTTGCGTCCGATGATGAGCAGCAGCGCGCCGGAATAGAGGAAAGTGGACAGCATGATAACGCCGATGACTACCGCCTTGAACATCTCAAGGTGCGGGAAGTCGGCGGGGATCATTGTGATCATCACGATGGACAAGCCGCCCTTGATGCCCGCGAAGGTGAGCACGCTCCACCAGCGCAGGCTGATGTCGACCATCTTTGCGGTGCGGTTGGCGATGGCGGCGAACAGGCCCATCATCGCGCCGCGTATCACCGTAGTGGCGATGAACATCACCAGAATTTCGGTCCTGTATTGCCATAGCAGCTTCAGGTCGATCATTTCCGCCATGGCGATGAACAGGATGGTGTTGGCGACCAGCGCCAGCAGCTGGATGTCTTCCTTGGTGCGCAGATGGCGGTCGCGTTCGGCGAGTGTGGCGCGCAGGCGTCCCAATGTCTTGCCAATCAGACCGGCGGAGGCGTTGTGGCTCATGGCTTCGCGTTGCAAGGTGGCTTCGTCAGCCTCGATGCTGCGTGCTTCCTCGTCGACCGCCTGCATCATCACGTGGTTGACAGTGATCACGGCGAAGATCACAGCCAGGATGCCGGAAAGATGCAGATGCGAATGGCCACCCAGCAGGTTGAGGAACACATAGAAATGTTCGGCGATCTCGAACGCCCCGTAACCGGCGAGGATCAGCACCATCATCTCGGCAAAGCGGTTGTGTGTGGATTTCATCAGCATCAGGCCGAGGAAACCGACCAGCATGCCGACCGCAACCGAGCCCAGGATCACTTCCGCGCTGATGCCCAGTACATAACCGGCCGTGATCTCATTGCCGCCCAGCGCATAAAGACCGACGAACACGAAAGCAATCAGAGCCGTCGCGTCATTCAGCAGGCTCTCGCCTTCGGCCAGGATCTTCAGGCGATGTGGCAGTTCGAACTTGGAGAAGATGCTCACCACAGACACCGGATCGGTCGCCAGCACCATGGCGAACAGCACGATCACGGCGGCAGTCGACAGTTGATATTCGCCAAACAGCCAGTCCGAGATGGCCAGCGCGGTCAGTACCGACAGGATGATGGAGACCACCGCCAGATGCAGCAGGCTCCAGGCATGCTCTTTCAAGTCGGCGACCTTGAGTTCCAGCGAGTCGGAGATCAGCAGTACCGGCAGCAGGAAGATGACCAGCAGGGCGAAGTGTTCGGTGTCACCGGTCAGTACCGGCACCTGGCTGAACGCATAGTGGGCGAGGAAGGAAAGCAGGATCAAACCCAGCGGCGACGGCACGCGCAGTTTTTCTTCCAGTTGCAGGGCGAGGAACAGGATCGTGGCTATCGTCAGGAGTGTGATAATCATGCGTGATTTCCAGAAATAAGTTCATGGCAGCACCGTGCGGCGCATGCCGGTCGGTGTCGATACCTGCTTAGGATTCGGGCGGCGGGACGAAGGCGGGTACTTTCATGGTGTCACCCGGCGGCTTGCCCAGCAGGCGGGAATAAAGATTGCGTACGGCGGGTGCGGGGTAGGCCATCACCAGCACGGCCGTGAGCGAGATGCTGAACAGCACCACCATGTAAGTGGTGTCGCGTATCGTTTCCCCGCCGGCGATGCCGTGTTGCAAAGGCAGTGCGGCCAGTACCGCCGCCGCCAGACCTTTGGGTGCCATCATGGAAGTGACGGCGGTGTCGCGCAGGGTATAGGTCGGGTCGCGGAATACCACGCGCGTCAGCAGCAGGCGCAACAGATAGACCAGCAACACCATCACGATGGCGACCGTGGCCGGGCCGATCGCACCGAAGTGGATGGAGATGCCCAGATACACGAAGAAGTAGGTCTTCAACAGGAACACCGCCTCGCGATAAAAGATGAGGTCGACCTCGTTCAGAGGCTCGATGTTCTTGTCCAGGTTGGGGATGCGGTGCAGGCCGAACTTCTGGAAGTTGGTCAGTGTGATGCCCAGCGCCAGCGCGGCGATGGCGCCGGAGAAGCCCAGTGCTTCGGTCGCGCCGTACACGATGAACACATAGGCCAACGTGGACGAGATGGTGTTGGGGAAGTCGCGCACCTTGCCCAGCACCAGCAGCCAGCCTATGCCGCCCACTACACCGAACACGGCGGCAAACACCAGCGCCGCCATCACGCCGCCCACTACTTTGCCGGCCGCCACATCACCCTGCGTCATGATCTGCAGCATGGCGAACACGCCCACGATACAGAGCACATCGGTCAGCGCGGATTCCAATACCAGCACGGTGGAAGGCTTCTCGGACAGTTTCAACGCGCTCACCATCGGGATCACCACGGCGGACGAAGTGCCACCCAGGGTGAGACCCAGCAACAGCGAGGACATGAGATTCAAGTCGAGCATGGACATACCGACCACCGAGACCACTGCCGTGGTCAGCACAAAGCAGGCGATGGACAGGAAGCCGGTGGTGCCGATGGACTGTCCCAGCACATCGAGGTTGAGCGAGGTGCCGCTCTCGAACAGGATCACCACCAGCGCGATGGTGGCCAGCAAAGAGCCGATCTTGCCGAAGTCGTCGGGCGACACGATACCCAGCACAGGCCCGAGCAATATGCCGATCAGCATCAGCACCAGCACGTCGGGGATGTTGGTGCGCGAGAATTGCAGCGACAAAAAGTGCGCAAAGAACACCATCAGGCCGATGACGAGTACGGTGGTGGACATGAATGCTCCTGCATTGAACGGGGGGCGATTATACCCGAGCCATCATGACAGCTAATCGTGCGGCATGCGCTAGAATCAAGCACTCATCACAGAGCCGGAGCCTGGCATGGAAATCTCATCGATCATCGACAGCCTGCATATCCCCAAGGACATCCTGCGGGTGTTGCTCATTCTGGTCATCGCCTGGTTCCTGATCATACTGAGCCGCAAGTTGATCCGCGTGTTCCGCGGTTATATGCACACCCACATCGTCTCGGCCGAGGATGGGCGCAGGTACGAGACGCTGGCGCGCGTGTTCCGCTACGGCTTCACGGTGCTCATCTGGCTGGTGGCCGGCATGCTGGTGTTGAGCGAGCTGGGCGTATCAATAGCGCCCATCCTGGGTGCGGCCGGTGTGGTCGGTATCGCGGTCGGTTTCGCGGCGAAGAGCCTGATCCAGGACTATTTCATCGGGATATTCCTGCTGCTGGAGAACCAGATCCGCCAGGGTGATGCGGTCGAGATCTCCGGCAAGACCGGCATCGTGGAAGACATCACGCTGCGCTTCGTGGCGCTGCGCGACATCGAAGGCAATGTGCATTACATCCCCAACGGTCAGATCACCGTCCTGACCAACAAATCGCGCGGCTATGCCTATGCGCTGATCGAGTTCGGTGTCGCCTACCGCGAGGATCTGGATGAGGTCTATCAGGTCACGCGCGAGACGGCCGCCGCGTTCCGGCAGGATCCCGAGTTCGGCCCCAAGATACTGGAGGATCTTGAGATCCAGGGGGTGCAGGACTGGGCGGATTCCGCCGTGGTCGTGCGCTGCCGATTCAAGACTGAGGCGCTGGAGCAATGGGCCGTGCGGCGCAACTTTCTGGTTTGGCTGAAAAAAGCCTTCGACAAGCACGGTATCGAGATCCCCTATCCGCATCTCACCCTCTACGCCGGTCAGGACAAGCAGGGCAATGCACCCGCGCTGCGCATCCTGCAACAACCGGACGAATAACCGGTCGCGCGGCATGCGGACCGTTTTCATCATGCTGGGGTTGTTGTTGGCCGATGCGTCGCAAGCACGAACGGATCGATGCCGATTCATCGAGCATGTCGTGCTGATGCAGTATGGTTTGGCGGAAGGGCAGGCTTGCCATGCGCAATATCAAGCCTGTCTGGCTCGCCCCTTCGTCAAAGACGATCCGATCCCGAAGACGCGCTGCATCGAGACGATCCGTTGCGGCGCGCGCTTTTGGGTGCCTGTGCCGCTGGTCGCGCCCCGTACTTCGAATCTGGAGATATTCAAGCAGGAGTGCGAGCCGGAATAGGCAGTGCACTCCCTGTGCCACAGGGCGGGAGTCCTACTCGAAATCGTCCGCCGTGCTGGTGTCGTTATGCTCGTGGAACAGCTGTTCCAGTTCTTCCTCGAAGAAGAACTTCTTTTCCCCGAAGGCGGGTTTGAGTTCGTCGATCCAGGTGGCTGTCTCGTTGTATTCCGCGAAGAAGGGGCGCTGCACCCAGTTCGGGTCGCGCCCTTGCAGGAAGCGCATCACCATCACTTTTTGTCCGCCCGCCTCGGCTACGCCCAGCATCTGGATCTTGCCCGGGTTGGCCGACATGCTGGGGCCGCGCACCGTGCGCGCCAGCCCCGACACCTGCTGATACGCCTCGCGGAAGATCTGCCAGGCGCGCACCAGCGGCACCGAGAAGTAATGCTGTGCGCCGGTGTCGCGTGCGAGGAACATGTAATACGGTACGCAGCCAAGCTTGACTTGCGTCTCCCACATGCGTGCCCACAGCGCCGGATCGTCGTTGATGTGGCGCATCACTGGCGACTGGGTGCGGATCATCACGTTGGCCTCGCGCAGGTTGCGGATGGCATGGCGCACGGTGTCGTTCTCCAGTTCGCGCGGGTGGTTGAAATGCGCCATCAAAGCCAGTTGCTTGCCGCTGTCGGTCACCTTGCGGAACAGCGCCAGCATCTCCGGTGTGTCCTCGTCGTCTACGAACTTGTGCGGCCAGTAGCCCAGCACCTTGGTGCCGATGCGGATGTTGACCAGATTAGGCAGATCGGCAGACAGCAGCGGTTCGATATAGGCGGCGAGGTTCTTCGCCGACATGATCATCGGATCGCCGCCGGTGAACAGGATGTCGGTGATCTGCGGGTTGCGCTTCACGTACTCCACCAGTTTCTCCACCTCTCGGCTGGCGAACTTGATGTCGGTCATGCCGACGAACTGCGGCCAGCGGAAACAGAAGGTGCAGTAGGCGTGGCAGGTTTGCCCCTGGCTGGGGAAGAACAAGATGGTCTGGCGGTATTTGTGCTGCATGCCGTGCAAGCGCTCGCCGTCCATCTCGGGCACGTTGTGGTCGGCCTGTCCGGCGGGGTGCGGATTGAGCTGCATGCGGATGCGGTTGGCGACTTCCCTGATCTCCGCCTTGTCCGCGCCGCGCGCGAGCAGCGTGGCCATCTCATCGTAATGCTCCGCGCTCAGCATGTCGCGCTGCGGGAAGGTTAGCGCGTAGATGGGATCGTTGGGCACTTGCTCCCAGTCGATCAACTGGTCGACCACATAGTTGTTCACCTTGAACGGCAGCACATTGCCGACGATCTCGATATCCAGTTGTTGCTGTTCGGTCAGCCTGGCGATCTGCGGGATGTCGCGGAAGTTGTTCAGGTTATAAGAGCGAAACTGCGGCTTGTCAGCCGAATAGATGGGAATATGGGTCTGTCGGGTGTCGGTCACGGTGGCTGCTCCTGTGCGATTGGATGGAAGCATCGATGCACGCGGCATCGTGTTTCTCGAATTAGGGTGGGGCCGCGTTTATATCACAGAGCGGACTGCGCCTCCAAACCTTGGCGCGATGACGACAGATGCAGGGGATTGACGGAGCAATTAACAGAGTAGACCGCAATTGCGCTAATGCATGGGCAAGCTCCGGTATAATGCCGGCATCACTCACCAATTAGTTCGTCGCGGAACCAATGTGGCGGCATGTACCAACAGGCCGATGAAAGAAACAGCAGACCAGACAAGCACAATTCCCGATTCCACCCTATCTTCTCGGCGCAGTGGAGCTACCGTCGCGCTGTTCGGCGAGGTCCTCGCCGATGTTTTTCCGGACCGTAGCGTCCTCGGTGGCGCGCCGTTCAATGTCGCCAGACACCTCAAAGCTTTCGGTCTCAATCCCGTTCTCATCACCCGCACTGGCAACGACGCACTGCGCGCCGAATTGCTGGAGGCGATGGCTGCCTGCGGCATGGAGACGATGGGTGTGCAGTGCGACCAGAGCTATCCGACCGGGCAGGTGAAGGTCCATTTTGAGGGCGCTTCACATCGCTTCGAGATCCTGCCGGAACAAGCCTACGACCATATCCACGCCTCGGTCGCGCGCATGGTCGCGTTGTCCATCCATCCCGAGCTGGTCTATTTCGGCACGCTGGCACAGCGCCACGCGGTGTCCAGAAGCGCATTGAAGATGGTGCTGAACAACACCAGCGTGCCGACCTTCTTCGATGTGAACCTGCGCGCCCCCTGGTATGACGCGCTGGTGTTGCGGAATTCGCTGTATCGCGCGGACACGGTCAAGCTGAACAACGAAGAGATGACCCTGCTGGCCGAAATGTTCGCCTTGCCGGGCGATACGCTGGCCGGATATGCCCGTGCCTTCATGCAGACCTTCGATATCGGCCAGGTGTTGGTGACCTGCGGGGCCGAAGGGGCCTGGCTGGTGCAGCGAGAGGGGGGCGAAGTGAGCATGATGCCGAAAGGCGAGCCCGTAGCGGTGGTGGACACGGTCGGGGCCGGTGACGGCTTCTCCGCAGTGTTCATAATGGGCCAGCTGCAGGGCTGGCCGGCGGAACAGACGCTGGCCCGCGCCCATGAGTTCGCGGCGGCGATCTGCACCCAGCGCGGTGCCATCCCAGAGCAGGCGGATTTCTACGCGCCCTTCCTGAAAGCGTGGCGATCATGAACAGGACACCGCTCTTTATCGTGCTGGTCAGCGTGCACGGTCTGATCCGCGGGCACGACCTGGAGCTGGGGCGCGACGCCGACACCGGCGGTCAGACCAAATATGTGGTCGAACTGGCACGCGCGCTGGGCGAACGCAGGGATGTGGAACGCGTGGTCCTGCTGACCCGCCGCGTGCTGGACGAGAACGTCAGCCCGGATTATGCCGAGCCGCTCGAAGCGCTCTCGGAGAAAGCACATATCGTGCGCATAGACTGCGGCGAGCCGGTCTATCTGCGCAAGGAGATGTTGTGGGACACGCTGGAAAGCTTTTCCGACAACGCGCTGGCCTGGCTCAAGGCGCAAGCAAGAATGCCGGATGTGATCCACGGCCACTATGCCGACGCGGGTTATGTCGGCTCGCGTCTGTCGCACCAGCTCGGTATCCCGCTGGTGTTCACCGGTCATTCGCTGGGCCGCAGCAAGCGCAAGCAACTGCTGGCCGGCGGCGTGCCGCGCGGCGAGATCGAAAGCACCTACCACATCTCGCGCCGTATCGGCGCGGAGGAGGACACGCTGGGCGTGGCCGAGCGCGTGATCACCAGCACGCAGCAGGAAGTCGAACAGCAATACGGCTTGTACGATTTCTACCAGCCGTCGCGCATGCGTGTGGTGCCGCCTGGTACCGACCTGACGCAGTTCCATCCGCCACAGGGCGACGAGAAGCAAAGTGCCATCGCGCAGCAACTCAAGCGCTTTCTGAAAGAGCCGAATAAGCCGCTCATCCTTGCCCTGTCGCGACCCGATCCGCGCAAGAACATCGTGGCGCTGATCGAGGCTTATGGCCAGTCGCCGCAATTGCAGGCGATCGCTAATCTGGTGATCGTGGCCGGCAATCGCGACGACATCCACGAGATGGAAGATACCTCGGCTGGTGTGCTCAACAGCATCCTGCTCGCCATCGACAAATACGATCTGTACGGCAAGGTGGCTTACCCCAAGCATCATGCGCAGGACGAAGTGGCCGTGCTGTACCGCTTGGCGGCCAGCCTGCACGGCGTGTTCGTCAATCCCGCGCTGACCGAGCCGTTCGGTCTGACGCTGATCGAAGCCGCCGCCTGCGGCCTGCCCATCGTGGCGACCGAGGACGGCGGCCCCATCGACATCATCGGCAACTGCAACAACGGCCATCTGATCAATCCGCTGGACCGGGCCACGATGGCGCAGACACTGCTCGGTACCTTGAGCGACCGGCGCGCTTGGCGTCGCTTGTCGAAGAACGGCATCGAGGGTGTGACACGTCACTATTCCTGGCAGGCGCATGTGGACAAATACCTGCGGGTGATCCGCCCACTGGTGGAGAAGTCCGAGCCGGTGGCACCTATCACCGGCATCCGCCGTGCGGGCGTGTTCCGCAATCGCGCCATCTTCACCAGTATCGATCTGAATCTGATTGGCGACGAGGAGGCGCTGCGCGCATTCCTGCAACTCATGCAGGCGAATCGCAAGACAACCATCTTCGGCATCGCCACCGGCCGCCGTCTGGATGACGCATTGGCCAGACTGCGCGAATACAACATCCCCAAGCCGGATGTGCTGATCACCGGGCAGGGTACGGAGATCCACTATGCCCCGGCTTTGACGCGTTCCGAGAGCTGGGTGCGCCATATCAATCACCGCTGGAACCCGCAGGAGGTACGCGATGTTTTGGCCGAGGTGCCGGGACTGACCCTGCAACCCAAGATGCACCAGAACCCGTTCAAGATCAGCTACTACGTGGACCATGCTCTGGCGAGCCCGCATGAAGTCCGACAGACCCTGCTGCGCAACGAGCAGACCGTGAATGCGGTGTTCTCTTTCGGCCAGTTCCTCGATGTGGTGCCGGTGCGCGCTTCCAAGGGGCTGGCCATGCGCTGGTGCGCGGAGCAGCTCGGCTTCGCGCTGGAGAACACGCTGGTATGCGGCGCGACCGCCGCCGACACCGACATGCTGATGGGCAACACACTGGGGGCGGTGGTGAGCAACCGCCATCTGGATGAGCTGGCCGACGTCGCGGCCATCGACAGCATCTACCAGACACGGCAGCAGCATGCCGCTGGTGTGCTGGAGGCTATCGCGCACTATGACTTCTTTGCCAATGGCAGGAGCGGCGCATGAGCCGTCATCTGTTGTGCACCGACCTTGATCGGACGCTGATCCCCAACGGCGCCCAGCCCGAATCGCCGGGGGCGCGCGAGACATTTCAGCGTCTGGTGCAGCGCGTCGATGTGCAGTTGGCCTATGTGAGCGGGCGGCATCGCGAACTGATCGAACAAGCCATCGCGGACTACGATCTGCCGGAGCCGGATTTCGTCATCGCCGATGTGGGCTCGACGCTGTATCAGGTCGAAGCGGGTGGCTGGCGTCGGCGGGATGAATGGGATGAGCGGATCGCACCCGACTGGGGCGAACTGTCGCGCGAAGGATTGGCGCAGTTGCTGCAGGTGTTCGGAGATCTGCGCTTGCAGGAGCCCTCCAAGCAGAACCTGCACAAGTTGAGTTTCTATGTCGATCTGACGGCGGACACTGCCGCATTGCAAGTGCAGATGCAACGCTTGCTGGCCGAGCATGGCGTCAAAGCCAATCTGATCTGGAGCGTCGACGAGGCCGCGCATGTCGGCCTGCTGGATGTGTTGCCGGCGTCCGCCAACAAATTGCACGCCATCGAATTCCTGATGCAACAGCAGGGATACGGCAGGCTCGATACAGTGTTCGCGGGCGACAGTGGCAACGATCTTGATGTTTTGAAGAGCGATGTGCCGGCGGTGCTGGTCGCCAATGCCTCGCCAGAATTGAAGCAACAAGTGAAGCATATCCACAAAGCATCGCTGTGCACGGCGCAAGGCGGATTCCTCGGCATGAACGGCAATTACAGCGCGGGCATCATCGAAGGTGCGGCGTATCATTGGCCGGAGATCGAAGCCTGGCTGCTGGACACCAACTGAACGGGACAGAATGTACGAACAAGCCTCACATGCGATGTTGAACGAGATCCTGGTCGAACTGAATCCGGAGATCGGCAAACTGCGCCTGCGCCATTTCTATACCCGCCTCGGCGCGAACTTCTACAACATCCACAGCCTGTTCCATCATCTGTACGGCGACCGGCCTGATTTCAAAGCGCAGATGGTCAGTCTGGTGGAGACGCTGGCGCATCGCTATATCGAGCGCGCGCCGCATCTGCGCAAATCGGACCTGGTGCGCGAACGGGACTACAACTGGTTCCTCAGCCAGAAGTGGGTGGGCATGGCGCTGTATTGCGACCGCTTCGCCGGCGACCTGAAAGGGCTGCGCGCGAAGCTGCCCTATCTGCAGGACCTGGGTGTGAACATGGTGCACGTGATGCCCATCCTCGATTGCCCGGAAGGGGCCAGCGACGGCGGTTATGCGGTGCGAGACTTCCACAAGGTGGATGCGCGCTACGGCACGAATGCAGACCTGGAGGCGCTGGCGGCCACGCTGAAGAAGCGCGAGATGCTGCTGGTGCTGGATGTGGTGGTGAACCACACCTCGAACGAGCACGCATGGGCCAAGTTGGCGCGCGCGGGCGACAAGAAGTTCCAGGACTATTACTACATGTACGACGACCGCGAGATGCCAGACGCGTTCGAAGAAGCCTTGCCGGAGATATTCCCCAACACCGCACCCGGTAACTTCACTTGGGACGAGGCGATGGGCAAGTGGGTGATGACGGTGTTCAACAACTACCAGTGGGACCTCAATTACCGCAACCCCGCCGTGCTCATCGAGATGGTCGACATCATCCTGTTCTGGGCTAACAAGGGCGTGGACATACTGCGCATGGATGCGGTGGCCTTTCTGTGGAAGAAGGTCGGCAGCACCTGCCAGAACGAACGCGAGGCGCACCTGTTGTTGCAACTGATGAAAGACTGCTGTCAGGTCACCGCGCCCGGCGTGCTGTTCATCGCCGAGGCTATCGTCGCGCCGAGCGAGATCGCCAAGTATTTCGGCGAGGACGCGATCATGGCCAAGGAATGCGAGATCGCCTACAACGCGACCCTGATGGCGCTGCTGTGGGATGCAGTGGCGACCAAGAACGCCAAACTGCTCAATCTCGGTGTGCAGCATATGCCCGCCAAACTGGAGCGCGCGACCTGGCTCAACTATGCGCGCTGCCATGATGACATCGGCCTCGGCTTCGATGATAAGGACGCCGTGCTGGCGGGCTACGATCCCTACAGCCATCGCCGTTTCCTGATCGATTATTTCACCGGACGATTCGAGGGGTCGCCCGCGCGCGGCCTGCCTTTCGGCGAGAATGCCAAGACCGGCGATGCGCGCATCTCCGGTTCGCTCGCCTCGCTGGCCGGTCTGGAATCCGCCATCGAATCCGGCGACGAGCGCGCGATAGACGAAGCCATCCGCACCATCCTGTTGCTGCACAGCGTCATCCTGTCATTTGGCGGTATCCCGCTGCTGTATTACGGCGACGGTATCGGCATGCTCAATAGCGTGGAGTATCTGGCCGATCCATCCCGACGCGACGATACGCGATGGGCACATCGCTCCAGTTTCGATTGGGTCAAGGCGGAACTGCGCCGCAAGCCGGGGGCCGTGGAGCACCGTATCTTCACCGGCTTGAAGAAGATGATCGCGCTGCGCAAGGAGATTGCCGCCTTCGCCGACTTCGATAACCGGCAGCAAGTGCTGGTGGAGAATCCCAATCTGCTGGTGTTCGTGCGCAGCGACCCGACCTCTCCGCGCAACCGTGTGCTGGTGGTGGCGAATTTCAATAACGAGGCCCAGTCATTGGCACTGGAAGTGCTGAGGCCCTATGGTTTCTTTGCGCATGGCCCGATGCGCGAGTTGTGCAGTGGTATGCGTGTCGAACCGGTGGAAGACACTATCGTCATACCCGCCTTGTCTTGCTGCTGGCTGGCCGACTGAACCAGCGTCACGCGCTGCGTTTGTCCAGATCCTGCATGAACGTACCCACGAGTCGGGCAAGCCCCTCGGGTTTGCTGACGAAGCGGAAGCCGGAACGGTGGGCGGCGCTGCCATCGGGCCGCAGCGTGATGAGGGTGTAGCGCAATTCAAGGTCCGCGACCACGGAGCCGCTGCCGGGCAGCATGATGCGGCAGCCTTTCAGCAGTGTGCCGGGATCGAGGTTGATGTCTCCCTCGTACTGGATGGCACCGAAACCGTCATGGCTGATGTCGGTGATGCGCGATTCGAACGGCATGAAACCGCCCTCGTCGGCGATACAGCGCAAAGAGATGTTGGACGGAACGTCGGCGCGCGGACAATCGCGGCGGTGATACAGCACGACGGAAGGGGGCAGCGGATACTGGATGGCTGGCGCATCGTTGAACTGCACTTCGGTCGGTGTACTTAGGTCGAAAGCGATGTGCGCATCCATATAGCTGCCGGTGTAGCGCAGCGGGCCCGATTCCAGCACGAGGTTGTTGAGCGTCTTGTTGGCGCAAAACGACACCACCAGATGTTCTGCGCGCAGATCGACATGCAGGATGTGCGTGATGAAGATGTGACTGCCGACATCGGCGGAGATCGAATGACGGGCTTTTGAGATCGCCACCAGCAGGCGGCATATCTCGATACGGGATTCCAGCAGCGCGTTCTGCGGCAGTGCGGTCAGTTCGTCCACGTCAGATGGTCTTCTCGCGCCGGAAGTAGTACCAGAGATAGTAGAAACCGATGGCGGTGCCGACCGGGAAAGAGAATATCGACAAAGCGGCGCAGGGCAGACCGATGCGCCAGGAGCGCGGCCAGTTTGAGAGCAGAGCGAAACCAGCAACAGCATAGGTCAGCCCGACCAGTACGCCAACGAAAGTGATGCGCGTATCAGTGTGGCTGAAATTCACCGCCAGCAGTGACAGGATCAGCGCGCCGAACAGCACCCAGCAGATCCCGATGATGCGTTTGTGGATGTTCATGCCCGCCGACATCTGCCGCCCTTAACGCAATACAGCCAATGCCGCGTCGTAGTTCGGCTCGTGCGTGATGTCGTCCACCAGTTCGGCGTGGATGATCTTGTCATGGTCGTCCAGTACCAGCACCGCGCGTGCAGTCAATCCGGCCAATGCGGTGTCGGCGATCTTCACACCGTAGTTGCGCATGAAGTCGCGACCACGCATCAGCGACAGCGTGACCACGTTCTCCAAACCTTCCGCCACGCAGAAGCGGCTCATGGCGAACGGCAGGTCGGCCGAGATCACCAGTACCACGGTGTTGTTCAGCTGGCCTGCGGCCTCGTTGAACTTGCGTGTGGAAGTGGCGCACACAGCGGTGTCCAGGCTGGGCACGATATTCAGTACCTTGCGCTTGCCCGCGAAATCCTTCAGCGAAACATCCTTCAGGTCCTTGTCCACCAGCGTGAAGTCCGGAGCGAGCTGGCCCACGACAGGGAAACTGCCGAACAGGGTGAGGGGTGCGCCATCCAGGGTGACTGCGGTCTTGTTGCTGGGGTCTTTGGCCATGATGATGCTCCTTATATTTCCGTCATTCCCGCGAAGGGGGAATGACGGAGTGAATCAAATGTAACTGGATACTGGCGGGCAAGTACAGATGAGGTTCTTGTCGCCGTACACATTATCCACCCGCGCCACGGCCGGCCAGAACTTATTCTCACGCACATAGGGCAGCGGATAGGCAGCCTGTTCGCGCGTGTAAGGACGTGCCCACTCGTTGGCGCAGACAGATCTTGCGGTATGCGGTGCGTGCTTGAGGATGTTGTCCTTCTTGTCGACGCGGCCAGCGACGACTTCTTCGATCTCTTTGCGGATGGCGATCATCGCGTCGCAGAAACGATCTAGCTCGGCTTTGGATTCGCTCTCGGTCGGTTCCACCATCAGCGTGTCCACTACCGGGAAGGAGGTGGTCGGCGCATGGAAGCCGAAGTCCATAAGGCGCTTGGCGATATCCGCCACTTCCACGCCTTCCTTCTTCCACTCGCGGCAGTCGAGGATCATCTCGTGCGCGCAGCGGCCGTTGCTACCGCTGTACAGGGTCGCGTAGTGATCCTTCAGCGTTTCCTTGATGTAGTTCGCGTTCAGGATCGCCATCCTGGTCGCTTCGGTGAGTCCCTTGCCGCCCATCATCTTGATGTAGCCGTAGGAGATCAGCAGGATCAGCGCGCTGCCGTAAGGCGCGGCGGATACCGCATGGATGCCTTGCGTGCCGCCGACTTTCACCACTGGGTGCGAAGGCAGGAACGGTGCGAGATGTGCAGCCACACCGATCGGGCCTGCGCCCGGTCCGCCGCCGCCGTGCGGGATGGCGAAGGTCTTGTGAAGGTTGAGGTGGCACACGTCTGCGCCGATGTTGCCGGGGCTGGTGAGGCCGACCTGCGCGTTCATGTTCGCACCGTCCATGTACACCTGACCGCCGTTGGCGTGGATGATGGCGGTGATGTCCTTGATGGATTCCTCGTACACGCCGTGCGTGCTAGGGTAGGTCACCATCAGGCAGGACAAGTCGTCCTTGTGTTCTTCCGCTTTGGTGCGCAGATCGTCCACGTCGATGTTGCCGCGTGCATCGCACTTCACGATCACGATCTTCATGCCGCACATCGCGGCGCTGGCCGGGTTGGTGCCGTGCGCAGAAGAGGGGATCAGCACCACGTTTCGCTGTGCTTCACCGCGCGAACGGTGATAAGCCTGAATGACCAGCAAGCCTGCGTATTCGCCGGACGCGCCGCTGTTTGGCTGGAAGCTCATCTTGGCGAAACCAGTGATCTCGGACAGGTCTGCATCTAGGCCGGCGATCAATTCGGCATAACCTTCTGCCTGTTCCAGCGGCACGAAGGGATGCAGGTTGGCGAATGCGGGCCAGGTCAGGCCCAGCATCTCGGAGGCCGCATTAAGCTTCATGGTGCAGGAACCGAGCGAGATCATGGAGTGCGTCAGCGACAGGTCCTTGTTCTCCAGACGCTTGATGTAACGCATCATCTCGGTTTCGGTGTGATATGCGTTGAACACCGCGTGCGTGAGGACGGTCGAGCTGCGCGGCGTGAACATCAGCGCTTGGGCGATCACTTGTTCGCGGGACACAGATGGTGCGGTTTTTTCCGCAGCCTGCGCAAACACGGCGAGGATGGCATTCAGGTCGGCGACAGATGCCGTCTCGTCCAGCGACAGCGTGAGGCCGTCGGCGGTGTAGCGGAAGTTGATCTGCGCGGCTTCGGCCAGTGCGTGGATCTTCACGTTGTCGGTGTTCAGCAGATGCAGCGTGTCGAAGAACGTGCCGTCGGCGAGCTGGTAGCCCAGTTTTTTCAATTCACCCGCGAGTACGGCAGTCGCTTGATGCACGCGGCGTGCGATGCCGCGCAGCCCTTCCGCACCGTGATACACCGCGTACATACCGGCCATGATCGCCAGCAGTGCCTGCGCGGTGCAGATGTTGGAAGTGGCCTTCTCGCGGCGGATATGTTGTTCGCGTGTCTGCAGCGCCATACGCAAGGCAGGGTTACCGTCGGCATCCACCGATACGCCGATGATGCGGCCCGGCATGGAACGCTTGTGTGCATCGCGGCAGGCGAAGAATGCGGCGTGCGGGCCGCCGTAACCCATCGGCACGCCGAAGCGCTGGGTGGAACCGAACACCACGTCCGCACCCCACTCGCCCGGCGGTGTGAGCAGAACCAGACTGAGGATGTCAGCCGCCACCGCGATGCTCATGCCATTGTCTTTCGCGCGTGTCACGAAGTCGGCATAGTCATGCACCGTGCCGTCTGCGCTCGGGTATTGCAGCAATGCGCCGTATAGCTGGTCATTCAGCGTGACGGTCTTGAAGTCGCCGATCACCAGTTCGATGCCCAGCGGCTTGGCTCGTGTCTTCAGCAACTCGATGGTCTGCGGATAGCATTCGTGCGATACGAAGAAGCTGTTCTTGCCTGCGGCCACATCGTCGCGCGAACGCAGGCCGTGCAACATGGTCATCGCTTCGGCAGCAGCAGTGGCTTCATCCAGCAGCGAGGCGTTGGCGATCTCCATGCCGGTCAGGTCGATCACCATGGTCTGGTAGTTCAGCAACGCTTCCAGCCGTCCCTGCGCGATCTCGGCCTGGTAGGGTGTGTAGGCGGTGTACCAGCCCGGGTTCTCCAGAACGTTGCGCTGGATCACGGCGGGCAACACGGTGCCGTAATAGCCCAGGCCGATGTAGCTCTTGTACAACTTGTTCTTTGCCGCGATACCACGCAGATGATCGAGGAACTCATGTTCCGACATCCCGTCCGCCAGTTTCAACGGCTGCTGCAAACGGATGGCAGCAGGCACGGTCTGATCGATCAGTGCATCCAGCGTAGGCGCGTTGATCTTGTCCAGCATGGCTTGCACGTCTTGTGCGTTGGAACCGTTGTGGCGTGTGACGAAATGGTCGGTGTTCATGGTGAGCTCGGGATGTCAGGAGTAATTGAAAACGCCACTGCGAGCACAGGTGTCCTGTGTCCCCAGTGGCGATGGTTCTGGTTTAGTGCGCTTCGCTGTCTACATGCGCCTGATAGGCTGCGGCATCCATCAGCGCGGCAACGTCGGCGGCATTGTCCGGCTTCATCTTGAAGATCCAGGCGCCGTACGGTTCGTTATTGATGGCTTCCGGTGCGTTATCCAGATCGGCGTTGGCGGCGGTCACTTCACCGGCGACCGGTGCGTACACGTCGGCGGCAGCCTTCACAGATTCCACCACGGCGCACTCTTCGCCGGCTTTCAGCTTGCGGCCGGCAGCGGGTGCCTCAACGAACACCATGTCGCCCAGCAGTTCCTGCGCGTGGTCAGTGATGCCGACGGTGATGCTGCCGTCGGTTTCAGTCTTCACCCATTCGTGGGAGGCGGTGTATCTCAGGTCGGTCGGATTGCTCATGGTCTAGTCCTCAAAGAAAATTAAATCAGGCCCTTGCCGTTGCGGGCGAATGGGTATTTCACGACTTGCGCAGCCAGCATCTTATCGCGGATAACGACTTGCACGGTGTCGCCGACGGCAACGCCGTTCGGCACGCGCGCCAGCGCGATGGATTTCTCCAGTGTGGGCGAGAAGGTGCCGCTGGTGATCTCACCGTCGCCATGCGGGGTGACGACCTTTTGGTGGCCGCGCAACACGCCGCGATCCAGCAACAGCAGGCCAACCAGCTTCTTGCTCGGCGGGTTGGCCAGCAGTGCTGCCTTGCCGATGAAGTCACGCTCGCTCTTCAGATCCACCGTCCACGCCAGACCGGATTCCAGCGGGCCGACCGTCTCGTCCATGTCCTGACCGTACAGGTTCATACCTGCCTCCAGACGCAGCGTGTCGCGCGCGCCGAGGCCGATAGGTTTCACGCCCGCCTTGTTCAGGTCATACCAGAACGCTTCCACTTTTTCTTTCGGTAGCATCACTTCGAAACCGTCTTCGCCGGTGTAGCCGGTGCGGGCAATGAAGTATTCACCGCAGTCGGCGGCCTGGAAATTCACCAGATGCTCGGTCGCGTCCTTGGTCTGCGGCAGCACTTGCCATGCCTTGGCACGTGCATTCGGGCCCTGCACCGCGACCATGGCGAGGTCGTCGCGCGACGTGATGGTGAGGTTCGGCGCGTGTACTGCAGCCTGCTCCTTCATCCACGCGATGTCCTTGTCCGCCGTGCCCGCGTTGACCACGATGCGGAACCACTGCTCGGTCATGAAGTAGATGATGAGGTCGTCGATC
Source organism: Sideroxydans sp. (assembly GCA_013791855.1). Classification (GTDB taxonomy): domain Bacteria; phylum Pseudomonadota; class Gammaproteobacteria; order Burkholderiales; family Gallionellaceae; genus Sideroxyarcus. The sequence continues at coordinate 121,342 of VMTA01000011.1, read as the reverse complement.
ACACCACCTTCGGGGCGCAGCATGGCGGAATACAACGCTTTGCCGGGCACGGTGATCTTGTCGGCGTTGTTAGCCAACAGGTAGCGCAGGAAGGCGCGCACGCCGTCGCCTTTGGCATCCACAACGCGCATGTGGCACACGTCGAACATGCCGACATCGTTGCGCACCTGATGGTGTTCGTCGATCTGCGAACCGTAGTTCACCGGCATATCCCAGCCGCCGAAATCCACCATCTTGGCGCCCATGGCGCGGTGGGCTGCATTCAAAGGAGTCGTCTTGAGCGTCATGTATGTTTTCCGGGCGATAAAAAAGGGCGAGGCCACATAGCCTCGCCCCCATCTGTCCTTGGTACCTGAGAGATTACGGAATATCCGCGTGCCCCTTCGGTGGCTGACTTAACAGCGCTCTCCAGATTTGCCTGTCCCGATAGTACATGGTGCCTGAGCGGTTGCGGGTGTTACGCCTTCGGCGGTGCTGATGACAGCACACTCTCCCATCGGTTTGAACGGCGGGCGGATTATACCGGAAGTTTTGTCATGCAATGGCAAGCCCGCTGGCTCTCACATTATTTGTGGTGGTATGGTGCGCGCCTCGGCTTCACAGCTATTACCTTGTCAGGACGGACCACCATGCATGTATTGATCATCGAAGACAATCGCGATCTGGCCTCCAATATGTTCGACTTCATGGAGGCGAAAGGTCATGTGGTGGATGCGGCGGGGGATGGCATCACCGGGCTGCATCTGGCAGTGGTCAACGATTACGACGCCATCGTGCTCGATCTGATGCTGCCGGGTATGGATGGCATCACCCTGTGCAAAAAATTACGGACGGAAGCCGGCAAGCACACGCCTATCCTGATGATCACCGCTCGCGATGAGCTTGAGGACAAGATCCGAGGGCTGGAGGCCGGGGCGGACGATTATCTGGTCAAGCCGGCGGAACTGCGGGAAGTGGAGTTGCGTTTACGCGTTTTGCAGCGGCGCGGCAGCGGGTTGACTCAAAAACGGGGTATGGCTGTGGCCGACCTCAGCCTTGATCCGCTCACCATTACGGTCAAACGCGCAGGCACCCAGATACTACTGCCGCCGATCCCGTACAAGATATTGGAACTGCTGATGGCCAGATCGCCGCAGGTCGTTGCCAGAGGTGATATCGAACGGGCAATTTGGGGCGAGGCACGGCCGGATAGCGATTCCTTGCGCGCACACTGGTATTTGCTGCGCGAACTGGTCGACAAGCCGTTTCAGAGCAAATTGCTGCATACCGTGCGCGGTTTCGGCTATCAGTTAAAGGTCGAAGATGAGTCGCAGGCATAGTCTCCGCTTCAGGGTCGCATTCGTATTTGCAAGCTTTGGGGTGCTGCTGAGTCTGCTGCTCTCCAGCGCACTGTTCGTTTTTGCCCAGCATCTGGGCAACCAATTGATCGATGAGACCTTGCAGGACGAACTGCAGGACGCGGTCGCACGCTATGGGCATCCTTCCTACACGCCACCGAACACCATGTCCATAAAGGGGTTTGTCTATTCCGAAAAGGAACCCAGTCGAAACATCCCTGATGAAGTCAGAGGGCTGTCGCCCGGCATTCACGATGTGAGTATAGAGGAGCACCACTACCGGGTCTTGGTCGCAGAACGTGAGGGGATTAGCTACTTCATGTTGTTCGATATCGATACGCAGCTTCAGCATGAAGCTGAGTTTGCCGGTATTTTGGTCGCCTTCACCTTGTTCATGACTTTGGCATCGGCTGGCGGCGGCTTCTGGCTGGCTATCCGTGTCGTGGCGCCGGTCACGCGTCTGGCGGATCAGGTCCGGCAAGCTGACCCCGGCATGTCGAACCTTCCGCTGACCAAGCTGGTGCAAGATGACGAGGTCGGTGAACTGGCGCGCACGTTCGAGCACTATGTGCAGCGGCTGGGTGAATTCGTGGAGCGGGAGAAGAACTTTACCGGTGATGTCAGCCATGAGTTGCGTACACCTTTGGCGGTGATCATGGGGGCGGTGGAGGTGCTGGAGCAGGATGCATCCCTGTCCGGCAAGCAACGCGAGCGGCTGATTCGCATCAAGCGTGCCGTGCAGGACATGACCGAGATGACCCGCGCTTTGTTATTGATGTCGCGCGAGCGCCAGCCCGGTGCGGACGAGCCGCTGTGCCCCGTGGCGACTATCGTGAAAGATGCGGTAGAGAAACACCGCCATCTGCTCGCCGAACGACCGGTGGAATTGATGCTGGAGCTGCAAGCGGAGCCGTCGCTGCCCGTCGAGCAAGCACTGCTTGAGATCGTGGTGAGCAACCTGTTGCGCAACGCGATGTTCCACACACAGGCAGGCATCGTTCGGCTCGTTCTGAACAGGGATAGTCTAGTCGTCAGCGACACCGGCGTCGGTATGGACGGTGAAGAACGGACGCGCGTATTCGAACGGCACTACAAGGGCCGGCAGAGTGCCGGGTTCGGGGTCGGACTGTCTTTGGTCAAACGCATCTGCGAACGGTACGGCTGGCACATCGTGATAGACAGCATCGCCGGGCAAGGGACGACTGTGACAGTGACTTTCATCCCCGAAGCGCCCATCTGATCCCTCCTGTTGTGCCCACGCGCAAGCATGGGTGTTGCAAAAATCCCGACTTCACATTCCTTTCACATCCCCTTGACGGGGCACTTACGGGGGCGTTGCTAGCATCGCCGCCGGCTTGTGCATCAGTCAGTTACCCAATCGCACAAGGAATCATTGGGCAACTTGAACAAATTGTTCTGGAGGAATTACGCAATGAAGAAAATCGTACTGTCATTGGCAGGCGTCATGGCCGCTGTGGCCTTCGCACCGGAAGCATCCGCCATCCCGGCATTCTCACGCCAGACCGGCATGGCTTGTGCTGCTTGCCACGCACAACACTTCCCCGTTCTGAACGGTTTTGGTCGTGCATTCAAGGCAGCAGGCTTCACCATGATGGGCGCACAAGAAAAGGTTGAAGACGAGAACCTGTCTATCCCGGCTTCTCTGAACGCGGCTGTACTGTTGAAGGTTCGTTATCAGAAGACCAACGGCTCTGATGCAGCGGGTGCCATTTCTGGTTCTTCAACTAATGGTGGTCAGTGGCAGTTCCCTGACGAATATTCCTTGTTCTTCGGCGGTCGCGTGGCGGACAGCGGCGCACTCAAGGTCGGCATGATGATGGAGAACAACCTGAAGGCTGCCGGTGCTTTTGCTGCTGGCCTGCGCGTGCCGGTCGTAGTTGAACTGGACTCCGCATCGGTCTCCGTGATTCCGTTCACAACCGACTCTTTGGGCGCATTCTACGGCTACACAGAATCCAGCAACGCGCTGAACCGTGCGATCCGTTGGGCTGAGAACCGCACGCAAGTGTTCGCGCACCAGTACACAGGCATCGGTCAAGGCGCATCCACCGGTATCGCTGCGGTAGTGCGTTCCGACATGGGCTACATCAACGTGTCACGCTTTGCACCCCAATTTGTGGCAGCAACCCAGATGTCTTCGACTGCAGTGCATATCGCTGCTACGCCGACTATCGCTGACTTCGCAACGGTGATCAGTGCTGAATTCGTGACTGGCGAAAGCTACACTGGAACAACTGCTGCAACCAAGGTCGCCACCAAGGGCAACGGTCTGACTGCACAGGCTCATGGTGAACTGGCCGGCATGGAAACCGGCTTGTACTTCGCATATTCCAAAGCGGCCAAGGGCAATGGAACTGTGGCGAGTCAGTTCAACGCCAGCACTACTAACGACGTAAAAGCTACTCAGATCGGTGCGGATTTCACTGTGATCCCGCATACGCTGTCGGTTGGTGCCAACTACCTGAGCGGCACGAACGGCGCTGGCGAATCGGAGAAGTACATCACCTTCACTGGCGTGTATGACCTGATGCAAAACGTGGCTGTAGTTGCCAACTACTCTATCGGTTCCGGTACTGCATTCAATGCAGGCGGTGCAAGTGATGCGACAGTGGTTGGTTCCACAGGCAAGAACCTGCTGACCCTGATGCTTGAGTCCGCCTGGTAAGTTTGAGCTGATATAAGGGTTCCGGTTCGCCGGGATCCGAACCAGGCACAAGCACCAATGAAACAGGGGAGACTTCGGTCTCCCCTGTTTTTTGTCTGCCGAGGAAGCCTCCTTGCTTTTGGTCGGTTCAAGGATACGCCGTTGCCTGTCCTGAGACGTATGCTAAACAAGCGTGCCGCTGCCGGCATGCAGCGGCATGAGGGAGAGTTTTTGCTTCCCTTACTTGTTGAGGGGCTTCGGTGTGAGGTGGCTTGACGTAGCAGTGTTTGGCGTCTCTTCCAGCCAATTCAGGTTCGTGGCTTATTGCGGATAGAACAGCAAAAGCCGGTAACCGCTCGGACGAAGGTCGGTTGTATCCAGTCGCAAGGCGATCTCCCGCTCGCGGTTGTGACCGATGCCCTGTTCCATCTCTTCATCGCTATTGAGGTAGTCGGCAGGGTGGAAACTGCGGCGGGCGATGACTTCGTCGCGCGAGTCGGTGAGGGTGAGTTCCAGGCTGGGCCAGGCTTGTGCGTATCTGGCGCGGTTATGCAGCAGTGCGTGCAGGGTGATGACATTCATCAACTTGGCATGCGCTTCCAGTTCGGAAGATTCGATGGACAGCAGTTCCGCCTCGCGCGGCAATTCGACGGTGCACTCGAGTTGGTTGCAGAGCTGCACCAGCAAGGGCTTGAGTCCGGGCAGCTTCACTGCCAGTGCGTCGCGGAAGTGATAAGTGGCTTGGGCGGTCAGTAGCAGGAACAGGGTCACGCCGAAAAAAGTGGTCAGATAACGCTTGGGTTTGCGGGTGGCGGCTTCATCCGCTTCGACCGGATCGTCCACGAACTGCACTTGCTGCGCCAGCGTGGCGGGCTCGTCTTCCAGTCCGGCCAGATTTGGGATGGGCGTGAGGTCGGGATGGCTGGACTGTTCTTCAGGCGCCACGTCCACGGAGCTGTCGCTGGTCTCATCCAGCGTAACGGCTCCTTCCGTTGCCAAGGGCGCGCCATCGATTTTTCCATCGACGGCTTCTGCTTCGCTATCGGGTGGGGTCTCAGCGACGGGTAATTTGACGGTGTCGTCACCGGAGTCCTCTGCCACGGCAGTGGGCTCCTCATCGATCAGCAAGCTCAATTGCGGGCTGGGCTCTTCTTCCTGCAGATGTTCGCGTGCATTGAACACGTTCTGGCAACGACCACAACGCACCATGCCGTCATGGGCTTCGAGCTGTTCCTCGCTGACCTTGAAACGGGTGGCGCATTGCGGGCAGAGCGTGGTGTCGCTCATCGTTTCACTCCGGACAGGCAACACCAGCCATCTTCGATCACCGCCGGGGCGAAGTCGAACCATTGCGAATAGATGCGCATCACTTCATCCGCCTGATCAGCGAGGATGCCCGACAGCACGATGCGGCCGCCCGACTTGGCGGCGTTCGACAGCAACGGTGCCAGTGCGCGTAGCGGATTGGTGAGGATGTTTGCGACCACTACATCGTATTGGGTGAGCTTGACGCCATCCGGGATGAAGAAATCCGCTTCGACATGGTTCGCCTGAGCATTGTCGCGGCTGGCGATCACCGCCTGCGGATCGATGTCCACGCCGACGGTGCTGCTCGCCCCCAGCTTCATCGCGGCGATGGCGAGGATGCCGGAACCGCAACCGTAATCCAGCACCGTCTCGCCCCCCCGGATATGGGCATCCAGCCAGCGCAGACACAAACGCGTGGTGGGATGGCTGCCGGTACCGAAAGCGAGGCCGGGGTCGAGGGCGATATTGATGGCGGAGGGGTCGCTGGCTTCATGCCAGGTCGGCACGATCCACAGGCGATCACTGATGCGGATGGGTTCGAACTGTGACTGGGTGAGGCGTACCCAGTCGTTCTCTTCCAGTGTCTCGATATGATGTTCGGCAGGAGCAGTGATGCCCAGTTCGTCGTAGCAGGTGCGCAGGATGGACTCGACGTCGGCGTCCGCTTCGAACAGGGCATTGATCAAGTTGTGCTGCCACACGCTGGAGGTGGGTTCGCCGGGTTCGCCGAAGATGGCCTGCTCATCCGGCGTGTCGGCATCGGCATCGAGCATATCCACCGACAATGCGCCATGCGCCAGTAGTGATTCGCTCAATGCCTCGGCATGACTGGCTTCCGCCCGGACCGACAGCGTTAGCCAGGACATGTGTTATTTACCTTTGGTACGTTCCGCCAGCTTGTGTTCCAGATAATGGATGCTGGTACCGCCACGCACGAAGGCGGCATCGTTCATCAACTCCTGGTGCAGCGGGATGTTGGTGTTGATGCCTTCCACCACCATCTCGGACAAGGCGGTGCGCATGCGGGCGATAGCCTGATCGCGCGTGTCGCCATAGGAGATCAACTTGCCGATCATCGAGTCGTAATGCGGCGGGATGAAATAGTTGTTGTACACGTGCGAATCGACGCGGATGCCGGGACCGCCGGGTACGTGCCAGTTGCTGATGCGGCCCGGCGACGGCACGAAGGTGTAAGGATGTTCCGCGTTGATGCGGCACTCAATCGAGTGGCCGCGGAACAGGATGTCCTTCTGGCGGAACGGCAGCTTCTCGCCGGCCGCGATACGGATCTGCTGTTGCACGATGTCGATCCCGGTGATCATCTCGGTGACCGGATGCTCCACCTGCACACGGGTGTTCATCTCGATGAAGAAGAACTCGCCGTTCTCGTACAGGAATTCGAACGTGCCCGCGCCGCGGTAGTTGATCTTGCGGCAGGCTTCGGCACAACGCTCGCCGATCTTGGCGATCAGCTTGCGGTCGACGCCCGGTGCGGGCGCTTCTTCGATCACCTTCTGGTGGCGGCGCTGCATGGAGCAGTCGCGCTCGCCAAGGTATACCGCACAGCCGTGCTGGTCGGCCAGCACCTGGATCTCGATGTGGCGCGGGTTCTCCAGGAACTTCTCCATGTACACCATGGGATTGTTGAAGGCCGCCTGTGCTTCGGTCTTGGTCATGGTCACGGCATTGAGCAGCGCAGCCTCGGTGTGCACCACGCGCATGCCGCGCCCGCCGCCGCCACCGGAGGCTTTGATGATCACCGGATAACCGATGAACTTGGCGATCTTGATGATTTCGGCCGGGTCATCAGGTAGTGCGCCGTCCACGCCGGGTACGCAGGGCACGCCGGCTTTCTTCATGGCGTTCTTGGCGGAGACCTTGTCGCCCATCAGGCGGATTGTCTCGGCGCGCGGACCGATGAACACGAAGCCGGATTTCTCGCAACGCTCGGAGAAGTCGGCGTTCTCGGACAGGAAGCCGTAGCCGGGATGGATGGCCTGCGCGTCGGTGACTTCCGCCGCGCTGATGATGGCGGGGACACTCAGATAACTCAGGCTGGAAGAAGCCGGACCGATACATACCGACTCGTCGGCCAGTTTCACGTATTTCGCTTCGGCGTCCGCCTCGGAGTGCACGGCGACGGTCTTGATGCCCATCTCGCGGCACGCGCGCTGGATACGCAGCGCGATCTCGCCGCGATTGGCGATAAGGATCTTTTCAAACATAACGGGTTTCTCCGGCGCGGACGTTCTGGGTTTGCGTTCGAACACGGCCATGATGCGTTAACCGACGATGAACAGCGGCTGGCCGAATTCGACCGGCTGACCATTCTCGACCAGCACTGCTTTGATGACGCCGCCCTTGTCGGTATCGATCTCGTTCAACAGTTTCATCGCTTCGATGATGCACAAGGTGTCGCCGGCATTCACGGTGGAGCCGATATCGACGAAAGACTTGGCGCCAGGGGAAGGGGCGCGGTAGAAAGTGCCGACCATCGGCGACTTGACCACGTGTCCTTCAGGCTGGGCGGGCTCAGCGGGTGCGGCAGCCACTGGCGCGGCGGCCGGTGCGGGTGCGTGCTGCGGCGCGGCGGCATACATATGATGTTGCATGGGCGCGGCAACGGAGCTGGCGCGCGAGATGCGCACATGCTCTTCGCCTTCGGTCAGTTCCAGCTCGGCGATGCCCGAGTTCTCCACCAGTTCGATCAGTGTCTTCAGTTTGCGCAGATCCATTTTTTAGCTCCTTACAGAATGTTGTAGTGCGAATTGCAAAGCGAGTTCGTAACCGGTTGCCCCCAAGCCGCTGATGACGCCGACCGCGATGTCCGAGAAGTACGATTCCTTGCGGAACGCCTCGCGGGCGAACACGTTGGAAAGGTGCACCTCGACGAAAGGGATGGCGACCGCCGCCAGCGCATCGCGCAAGGCGACGCTGGTGTGGGTGAATGCGGCCGGGTTGATGATGATGAAGTCGGTGCCGTCGACACGCGCCTGCTGCACGCGGTCGACCAGCATGCCTTCGGTATTGCTCTGGAAGTAGTCCAGTTTGGCGCCGCTCTTTTCAGCTTGTGCCGCCAATTTGATGTTAATTTCATCCAACGTGACGCGACCATACACCTCTGGCTCGCGCGTGCCGAGCAGGTTCAGGTTGGGGCCGTGAAGGACGAGGATGTGTTTCATGGCGCGCAGTTTGCCGCAAAATGGGGAACTTTGTCCATCATTTCGGTGAAGTTGAGCGGAATCATAGTCATAGACCAGCCCGGGCGAGCGACGCGCCGAACTGCTGCGCATCCTGATAGCCGATCACGCGCAGATCGGCTTGCTCGCGACCTTGCTTGTCGAAGAACAGGATGGCGGGCGGGCCGAACAGCTGGAAGCGCTGTAGCAGGGCTTTGTCGTCCGCGTCATTGGCGGTGACGTCGGCTTGCAACAGCAGCGCTTTGCTCATGCGCGCATGGATGGCCGGGTCACTGAAGGTGAATCGCTCCATCTCCTTGCACGAGATACACCAGTCGGCATAGAAGTCCAGCATCACCACCTTGCCCTGAGTTTGCGCCAGGCGTGCTTCGAGCGCGGCGAGGCTTTTCACGCGCTCGAAAAGCTTGGCCTCGGCGGGTGCGGCAACCCCGGCCGTGTTTGGCAGTGTGCCCAGCGGGCGCAGGATGTCGCGCGCGCCGGACAGTGCGCCGATCAGATAGGCCACGCCCAGCAGCAAAGAGAGAATGCCGAGTGCTTTGCCCAGTTTCTTGATGCCACGCGCATTGCTGGGCAGCGGGTCGAGCGCATGCAGATGGATGGCGCAGAAGATCAGCAGTACCGCCCAGGCCAGCATCTGCGCGGCGAGCGGGATGACCGGCGACACGATCCAGATCGCCAGTGCCAGCATCAGCACGCCGAAGAAGCGCTTCACCGATTCCATCCACGGCCCGGCCTTGGGCAGCAAGGTGCCTGCCGAAGTACCGATGATCAGCAATGGCACGCCCATACCCAGGCCCATCGCGAACAGGGCGCTGCCACCCAGCACAGCATCGTGCGTCTGGCTGATGTAGAGCAGGGCGCCTGCCAGAGGCGCGGCGACACAGGGCCCCATGATGATGGCGGACAAGGCACCCATGGCGAACACGCCGGTGAGGTGGCCGCCATGCAGCTTGTTGCTGGTGTCGGTCAGTCTGCTTTGCAGTGCGGCGGGCAGTTGCAGCTCGTACAGGCCGAACATGGACAGCGACAGCACGACAAAGATGGCGGCGAAACTGCCCAGCACCCAGGGCGTCTGCAAAGCATTGGAGATCAGCGCGCCGGAATAACCGGCCGCCACACCCGCCACCGCATAGGTGATGGCCATGCCCAGCACATAGGCCAGCGACAGCAGGAATGCGTGTGTGTGGGTGATCTTGTGGCCGCGCCCGACGATGATGCCGGACAGGATGGGGATCATCGGGAACACGCAGGGGGTGAGCGAGAGCAGCAGGCCGAACCCCAGGAAGCTGACCACGATCAGCCAGAAGTTGCCGTCCTTGAACAGGCGTGCGATCTGCGAGTTCTCATCCTCGGTTGGCGGGGAAACGGCCGACGCGGGGTTGCTGACGGTCGTCACCAGATCGAGCGTGAGGGTCTTCTCGATGGGCGGATAGCACAGGCCATCATCGCTGCATCCCTGATAACTGGCGTTCAGCACCAGCGGCAGTTTTGGATCGACTCCTTGCAGTGCGATCTCAGCCTGGAAACTATTGTGGAACACTTGCAACACGCCGAAGTTAGGGTCGTTCTTGGCTTCGCCCTCCGGCAGTGACACCTGCGCGATCCTGGCAGATCCTTCGCCCAGACTGAAGGTGGTCTTGTCGCGATATAGGTAATAACCGGGGGTGATGTTGAAGCTGGCGATCAGGGTGCTTTGATCGAGCGACCGCACTTCCAGCGAGAAGGCTTGGTCGGGTGGCAGGAACTTGGGCTTGCTGCCGAAGGAGAGCAGCTCGGCTTGCGCCAACGGTGTGATGCTTAACAATGCGATCAATAACAGACGACGTATCATTCTTAGAGGCTCCCGTTATCCTTGGTTTCCTGTGTCACCCAATCCAGATAGGCTGGCAATCCAGCCGTCACCGGCAAGGCAACGATCTCCGGCACATCATAGGGATGCATGGTGCGTAAAGTCGCTTCCAGTCGCGCATAAGCTTCACGGGTGGTCTTGATCAGCAGGGGCACTTCACCCGCACGCTCTACTTTGCCTTGCCAGCGATAGACCGACGTACATTCGGCCAGTACATTCACGCAGGCAGCGACGCGGGCTGTGACCAGCGCTTCAGCGATACGTTCCGCGGTGGCGCGATCCGGCAAGGTGGTGACCACCAGCAAGACTTCGCTCATCGCGCACCCGCCCGCGCGCAGCGCACTCCCAGCTGCAGTAGCTCGTCCCATACATCGCCCTGGCGCAAACCTTTAACCAGACGATCGATCTGTGCTGCCTGTTTCAATGCGCGTTCGGCGAAGGTCGGATTGAAACGGCGTGCCGCGCGTTCCACCAGTTTTTGGCGGATGCCCCACACACGCGCATCGCGCAAGGCACCGGACAGATTGCCGCCCTGCTGCACCGCGCGCGACACTTTGGCCAGCGCGCGGATATCCTCTGCCACGGCCCACAGGATCAGGACTGTCGCCGTACCTTCGGCGCGCAGACCTTCGAGGATGCGCACATAACGTTCCGCATCGCCCGCCAGCATCGCTTCTGACAGTTTGAACACGTCGTAACGTGCCACATCCATCACCGAGTCCTTCACCTGCTCGAAGCTGAGCGGCCCGGCCGGGAACAACAAGGCAAGTTTCTGTATCTCCTGGAAGGCAGCGAGCAGGTTACCTTCCACCTTCTGTGCCAGAAAGGCCAGGGTGTCTGCATCCGCACTTTGCTCCTGACGCTTCAATCGCCCGGCGATCCATATGGGCAGCGCATTGATGGACACCTCATCCGCGCTGATCACGGTGGCATGCTGCGCCAGCGCTGTGAACCATTTGCTCTTCATCGCCGTGCCGTCGAGTTTGGGCAGCGAGATCAGCGTCAAGGTGTCGGCGTTCAGATTCCCGCAGTGTTCCTGCAAGGCTTGCGCGCCTTCCACGCCGGGCTTACCGCCCGGGATGCGCAGGTCGATTACCTTGCGCGCCGAGAACAGCGACATGCTCTGCGCGCTATTGCGCAGTGCCGACCATTTGAAGCCCTGGTCGGCGATCAACACCTCGCGTTCATCGTAGCCGGCTGCGCGCGCGGCTGCGCGTATCGCATCGGCCGCCTCGATGGCGAGCAACAAAGCTTCACCGTGGATCACATACAGCGAACCCAAGCCCTTGGCCAGATGACGCGGCAAATCTTCGCTGGAGATGTTCATGGGCCGTAGGTCTATTCCAGCGGCTGCGGTTTGGCCCGCATCAGGCGGCGCACGGTCTGCGCCACGGCATCGGCGCGCATGTCCTTGTACAACTGCGCCTCTTCCTGCTCCTTGGCCAGGATTAGCGCGTCGTCATAAGACAACACACGGTTCAGTTGCACATCGTCCGGCGGCAGCCACTCGACTTGTTGCAGATCATAGGCGCGCATGGAGACGCGATAGCTCAACTGGTACTCGCGCACACGACCGCTGCCGGACAGTGACAGGATCTGCTTGCCGACATTCTCTGAAACGATCTCCAGGATCAGTTCAGCCTGGTCTGACGTCGCGACCGGCTCCATCTTGCTCCGGCTCAGGGTGCGGCGCAGTTCGGCGACGAAGGGTGTCTCCCCTTGCGATTTGATATAGAGCGAGTTGAAACTGAAGCGCACATCCTGCAGGTCACTGCCGCGTAGATGGAAACCGCACGCGGCCAGCGTCAGCAGCGAGAGGGACAGCAGGATGTTGCGCAGGGATGTCATATCAAGCCACCACGTTGACCAAACGACCCGGCACCACGATGACCTTCTTCGCGGTCGCGCCTTCCAGATGACGCTGCACGGCCTCGTGCGCCAGTGCGAGCTGTTCGATGCTGGCCTTGTCCGCGTCCTTGGAGACCAGCAGTTTGCCGCGCAACTTGCCGTTCACCTGGATCATCAGCTCGATCTCGTCCTGCACCAGCGCGGCCGGATCGGCCTTGGGGAAGGTCTGTTCGCGTAGCTGGCTACCGGGACGCAATGCGGTCCACAACGATTCGGAGATGTGCGGCACGATGGGGTTGAGCAACAGCACTGCGTTCTCCAGCACTTCCTGCGCGACGCTGCGTGCGACAGGTGTGTCTTCGTCGAACTTGCCCAACGCATTGAGCAGCTCCATGGTCGCGGCGATGGCGGTGTTGAAGGTCTTGCGGCGACCGTAGTCATCGTCGATCTTCTGGATGGTCTGGTGCAACTGCAAACGTATGGCTTTCGCGGCGGCACTCAATTCGCCATCTTTATATGCGGCGACCACGCCTTGCTCGACATGGTCATGCACTGCCTTCCACACGCGCTTGAGGAAGCGGAACGAGCCTTCCACACCTGCATCTGACCACTCCAGTTGCTGGTCGGGCGGGGCGGCGAACATCATGAACAGGCGCGCGGTGTCCGCACCGTAGGCGTCGATGATGGCCTGCGGGTCGACGCCGTTGTTCTTCGACTTGGACATCTTCTCGGTGCCGCCGATGATCACCGGCTGGCCGTCCGTCTTCAGTGTGGCGCCCAGCGGGCGCGCCTTGGCATCGACTTCCACATCCACCTCGGCCGGGTTGATCCATAGCTTCTTGCCGCCATCGAGATCGCGGTAGAAGGTCGGTGCGACCACCATGCCTTGCGTCAGCAGGTTCTTGAACGGCTCGTCGCCCTGTACCAGACCTTCGTCACGCATCAGCTTGTGGAAGAAACGCGCATAGAGCAGGTGCAGGATGGCGTGCTCGATACCGCCGATGTATTGATCCACCGGCAACCATTTATCGGCGGCTGCTTTGTCGACCATGGCGGTGTCGCATTGCGGGCTGGCGTAACGCGCGTAATACCAGCTCGACTCCGCGAAGGTGTCCATGGTGTCGGTCTCGCGCCGTGCCTTACCGCCGCATTGCGGGCAGCTGCATTCGTAGAACTCGGGCATCTTCGCCAGCGGGGAACCCGCGCCATCCGGCACCACGTCCTCCGGCAGCACCACCGGCAACTGTTCGTCCGGCACGGCCACATCGCCGCAAGTCGGGCAGTGGATGATGGGGATGGGGCAGCCCCAGTAGCGCTGGCGCGAGATGCCCCAGTCGCGCAGGCGGTATTGCGTCTTCTTCTCGCCCAAGCCTTTGGCGGCGAGATCGACAGCGATGGCGTCCACGGCAGCGTCGTGGCCGAGTCCGTCGTATTTGCCAGAATTGATACAAACACCACGCTCCTTGTCGCCGTACCACTCGGCCCATGCATCGGTGGAGAAGGTCTCGCTCGCGACCTGAATGGATTGCTTGATCGGCAAATCGTATTTCTTTGCGAAACCGAAATCGCGCTCGTCATGCGCCGGCACGGCCATCACAGCGCCTTCGCCGTAACCCATCAGCACATAGTTGCCGACCCACACCGGCACTTGCTCGCCGGTCAGCGGGTGGGTGACCTTGAGGCCGGTGTCCATGCCCTTCTTTTCCATGGTGGCGATGTCGGCTTCGGCCACGCTGCCGAGCTTGCATTCGTCGATGAAGGCGGCGAGCGCAGTGTTGTTCTGCGCTGCGAGTGCCGCCAGCGGGTGTTCCGCCGCCACGGCGACGAAGGTCACGCCCATGATGGTGTCGGCACGAGTGGTGTACACCCAGAGTTTTTCGTCAGTACCGTAGGGGAAGGCGAAGCGCACGCCGTAGCTCTTGCCGATCCAGTTGGCCTGCATGGTCTTGACCTGTTCCGGCCAGCCGTCGAGTTGGTCGAGGTCGCCCAGTAGTTGATCGGCGTACTGGGTGATGCGGAAGAAATACATGGGGATGTCGCGTTTTTCCACCACCGCGCCGGAGCGCCAGCCGCGGCCGTCGATCACTTGCTCGTTGGCCAGCACGGTGTTGTCCACCGGGTCCCAGTTCACCACGGAGGTCTTCTTATATATGACACCCTTTTTGAACAGGCGGGTGAACAGCCATTGTTCCCAGCGGTAATAGTCCGGCTTGCAAGTGGTCACTTCGCGCGACCAGTCGACCCCCAAGCCCAGCGACTTCAACTGCTGCTTCATGTAGTCGATGTTGGAATAGGTCCAGGCGGCGGGCGGCACGTTGTTGGCCATCGCCGCGTTCTCGGCCGGAAGGCCGAAAGCGTCCCAGCCCATGGGCTGCATCACGTTGTAGCCCTTCATCTGGTGATAACGGCTCAACACGTCGCCGATGGTGTAGTTGCGCACATGGCCCATGTGCAGCTTGCCCGAGGGGTAGGGGAACATGGACAGGCAATAGTATTTGGGTTTGTTGCTGTGCTCGTCGGCCTTGAAAGCCTGAGTGGCCTCCCACTGTTGCTGGGCGGCGGCTTCGATGTCTTTGGGTGAATAGTGCTGTTGCATGGTCGGGGGATTGAATGGCTGGAAATTGCAGGTTCGGCATTATAGCGACATCGCAGGTGCGCCGCCCGCACCTCGCTACCGGAACCGAAACAAGGTAGAATCGCGCTCCAAAAATTTTATCCATATCGTTTTCAGGAGAGAGAACCTATGTCCGTCAAGCACCCCGTCATCGCCGTAACCGGTTCGTCCGGCGCAGGCACCACCACCGTCAAACGCGCGTTCGAGAACATTTTCCGCAGAGAAAAGATCAAGGCCGCCGTGATCGAAGGCGACAGCCTGCATAGCCTGGACCGCATGGCCTTCCGCGCAGCGGCAGCCGAAGCCACCAAGGCGGGCAACAACAGCTTCAGCCATTTCGGCCCCGAGGCCAATCACTTCGACAAGATCGAAGAGATGTTCAAGCAATACGGCGATACCGGCATGTGCAAGCGTCGCTACTACGTGCACAGCGAGCCGGAAGCCGTCGAGCACAACAAGCACTTCGGCCTGACCGACCTGACACCCGGCGTGTTCACACCCTGGGAAGACATCGAAGCCGGCTCTGACCTGTTGTTCTACGAAGGTCTGCACGGTCTGGTCAAGAATGAAGCCAAGGGCGTCGACGCGGGTAAGTATGTCGACCTCGGCATCGGCGTGGTGCCGGTGGTCAACCTCGAGTGGATCCAGAAGATCCATCGCGACAAGGCCGAGCGAGGCTATTCCGCCGAAGCGACCGTGGACACCATCATGCGTCGCATGCCGGACTACATCAAATACATCACCCCGCAGTTCACACACACTGACATCAACTTCCAGCGTGTGGCGACCGTGGACACATCCAATCCTTTCATCGCGCGCGACATCCCGACACCGGACGAAAGCTTCGTGGTCATCCGTTTCCGCAATCCGAAAGGCGTGGACTTCCCTTACTACCTGTCCATGATCCCGAACTCCTCCATGTCCCGTGCCAACACCATGGTGGTACCCGGCGGCAAGATGAGCCACGCGATGGAGATCATCCTCTCGCCGATCATGCACGAGATGATCGAGAAGAAGAACAAGTAAGCAACATTGTTCTAAGCATCACCAAGGCGGGGAAGCAGAAATGCTTCCCCGTTTTGTTTGGGGGAAATCGTGTGCTTGCCTGTGGGATAATCCAGCGATGAATTCTTCTCTGCTTGCCGGCCTCAATCCCGAACAACGCGCCGCCGTCGAACTCCCCGCCCAGTCCGCCCTGATACTGGCCGGTGCGGGCAGCGGCAAGACGCGCGTGCTGACCACGCGCATCGCCTATCTCATCAGCACCAGCCAGGTGTCGCCGTCGGGTCTGTTGGCAGTGACCTTCACCAACAAGGCGGCCAAGGAGATGGTGACGCGTTTGTCTGCGATGCTGCCTATCAATACGCGAGGCATGTGGATAGGCACCTTCCACGGCCTGTGCAACCGCATGCTACGCGCGCACCATCGCGAAGCGAATCTGCCGCAGACCTTCCAGATCCTCGACTCGGGCGACCAGCTCTCCGCCATCAAGCGCCTGATGAAGGCGATGAATGTGGACGACGAGAAATATCCGCCGCGCGAGATGCAGCACTTCATCAGCGGCAACAAGGAGCAGGGCCTGCGCGCACACGAGGTGGAAGCCTACGATCCCTACACACGCCGAAAGGTGGAAGTGTTCGCAGAATACGACGCGCAATGCCAGCGCGAAGGCGTGGTGGATTTCTCCGAATTGCTGCTGCGCTGCTATGAGTTGCTGGCGCGCAATCAGGCGCTGCGCGAGCACTATCAGGATCGTTTCAAACATATTCTGGTGGATGAGTTCCAGGACACTAATCCCTTGCAGTACCGCTGGCTGAAGTTACTGGCGGGGCAGAGCAATGCGCTCTTTGCCGTGGGTGATGACGACCAATCCATCTACGCTTTCCGTGGTGCCAACGTGGGCAACATGCAGGAACTGTTGCGTGACTTCCATGTGGAGTCGGTCATCAAGCTGGAGCAGAACTACCGCTCGCACGGCAACATCCTAGACGCGGCCAACGCGCTGATCGCCAACAACCGCGAGCGCCTCGGCAAGAACCTGTGGACCGATGCCGACAAGGGTGAGCAGATCCGCGTGTACGAAGCGGGCACCGATGTGGACGAGGCCGCCTTCATCGTCGAGGAGATCAAGCAACTCAGCCGCGAGGGCGTGCACCTCACCGAGATGGCTTTGCTGTATCGCTCCAATGCGCAGTCGCGCGTGCTGGAACATGCGCTGGTGTCGGCGGGCTTGTCGTATCGTGTGTATGGCGGCCTGCGCTTCTTCGAGCGGCAGGAGATCAAACACGCGCTGGCCTACCTGCGCTTGATGGAGAACACCGACGACGACAACGCCCTGCTGCGCATCATCAACTTCCCCACGCGCGGCATCGGCGCGCGCAGCATCGAACAGTTGCAGGAAGCGGCCAAGCAATACAACACAACCTTGTGGGATGCGGCGGCGCGTGCGGGCGGCAAGGTGACGGCCTTCGTCGGCATCATCGAAGCGCTGCGCAGTGCGACCAAGGGGCTGCCGCTGCCAGAGATCATGGAGCACGTGCTGGAACACAGCGGGCTGGTGGCGCACTACCAGAACGAGACCGGTGCCAAGAAGCGTGAGGCGCAGGAGCGGCTGGAGAACCTGAACGAACTGATCAGCTCGGCTGCGCTGTTCGTGCATGAGAACGAGGACGACAGTCTCACGGCCTTCCTCACCCATGCCACGCTGGAATCGGGCGAGCATCAGGCGGGCGACAGCGAGGACGCGCTGCATCTGATGACGGTGCATGCCGCCAAGGGGCTGGAGTTCCACACCGTGTTCATCACTGGCCTGGAAGAGGGATTGTTCCCGCACCAGAACAGCATCGACAACGGCGACCTCGACGAGGAGCGCCGACTGATGTATGTGGCGATCACGCGCGCACGTCGCCGTTTGTATCTCACCTTCGCGCAGAGCCGCATGCTGCACGGGAAGACGCACTACGGTCTGGTGTCCAGCTTCCTGCGCGAGTTGCCGGAAGAACTGTTGCACTGGATCACGCCGCGTTTCACCGCGCGCAAGACTTTCGACTCCGGTCGCCGCGAGACGGAAAGCTATGTGTCCGCGTTTGGTGGTGCGCCCAGCATCCCCGCGCCGCCTTCGCCCAAATCTGCATGGCGCATCGGCCAGCAGGTGTTCCACCAGAAGTTCGGCGAGGGCGTGGTGACGGATAGCGAAGGCAGCGGCAACGAAGGCCGCGTGCAGGTCAACTTCAAACGCGCCGGCAGCAAGTGGCTGGCGCTCGAATATGCCAAGCTCACGCCCATCTGATGCGCGGCTGCGTCTGATCGCGGAAAGCTATCAGCGACTCACAGGCAAGCAGCTGCTGCAGGCATTGCCGGAAGAAGCCGAGGCATTGCGGCAAGCGCTGTGGGAAGCGCCGTTCGCCATCGTCGCCCACGGCACCGAGGCCGATCCCATCTTCTTCTATGGCAACCGCTATGCCTTGCAGCAGTTCGAGATGAGTGCGGAGGAGTTCGCACAACTGCCTTCACGTCTATCTGCTGAAGCTGTGGCGCAGCAAGCGCGCGAGCAGGCATTGGCCAAGGTCGCGCAACAGGGTTACATCGACGGCTATTCCGGTGTGCGTGTGGCAAAGAGCGGTCGCAGATTCCACATCGCAGATTGCACGATCTGGAATCTGCTTGATGCACAGGGCGGGCATCAGGGGCAGGCGGCGATATTTATAGTGCAGGACAAGGTTACAACCTAGGAGAGTGGTGATGAGTAAATCGTACAAAGAGATCACGCGCGGTATCAGCAAGGAATTGACCACCTTCCGCAAAGAAGCGCAGGCGCCGATGGCAGGATTCGACACCATGGCAATATCCGCCATGGCGGAAGGTGTGTTGAGTGCGCTGCAGAAAGAATTGATCGCCACCGCCATCGCTGTTTCGACACGCTGCGAAGGCTGCATCGGCTTTCATGTCAGGGGATTGGTGAAGCTGGGCGCGACACGTGAACAGATCAATGAGATGCTGGCGGTGGCGGTGTATATGGGCGGTGGCCCATCCTTGATGTATGCGGCAGAAGTGCTGGCCGCATACGAAGAGTTCATTCAAGCCTGAGCGGCGGCAACATTTTCGGGTGGCGGAAACTTCGCCACCAGCTTGTCCGGCAGTTCGCCTTTCTGCGCCATCGAAAAAGCGGAGAACGCCATCACCGAGGTGACCAGCACGATGATCAGCGTTGGCATCAGCGCGATACGGGTGAGCGCCGTCCAGATGATGCTCGCCATGTGTGGGTCGTTCGATATCTGGCTGAGCAGCCAGGCGATCAGGATCAGCGAGGCCGAGACGGCATAACCGATGATCAATATGCGGCAGCGCGTCCACGCCAGTCGCCAGTGCATCTGCACGAACCACACCGTATCCTGTTTACCGCGCCAGTTGATGTAGGCCATCAGTGCGCCCGAGCAGAACAGCGGAATCAGCAGACTGATCATGCCCAGCTTCATGCCCAGCACGGCAGGTGTCATGAACAGGTCGAAGGCGAACAGGCCGACGATGAACACGTTGTGCGGGCTCTGCGCCAGCCGTCTGGCTTCGGGGCTGGGATTGAAATTCATTGCACCGTCTCCGTTTCGACCTTGATGGCCGCTTGGTTGGTCTCATCCAGCCATGGGAAGATGTTGCGATAGCTGACATACAGCGAGGTCAGGCCCAGCGGCAGCAACAGCAGCATGCCGATGCCGAACGGCAGGATGCCGAGCAGCATGGTGAGCACCTGCATGATCAGGCTGTACACGGTGTAAGGAATGATGTTGCGCAGTGTGCCGGCGAAGCTGGCCTTTAAAGCGAGCCATGGCGAGATGCCGCTGAAGAACACCAGGATGGGCGCGTATTGCCAGGCCACCACCAGTGCCAGCATGAGCGTCAATCCGATCAGCACGGCCAGCGAGACACGGCTGTCGCCGCCCGCGATGGCCTGCATCAGCTTCTGTGAGTCCTCGGCACTGTGCATCTGTTCCATCAGCGCGGCGAACGACTCGCCGCCCACGGTCACCATCACAGTCGAGGCGAACAACATACCCAGCATCAGGAACGCACCCAGTGCGACCAGACTGGAAGTGTGTTTTTTGAAACCGGCCAGCAACATGGCAGGTGCCACCTTCTCGTTCTCTTCCAGCGCGCGGCAGATGTTCATGTATCCGGCCAGCATGATGGGCATCAGCGCCACCGCAAGCAAAGGCCCGATCAGCGGCAGCATCAGCGCTACGAACACTGACAGCAGACACAGGATAGCGCTGCTGATGCTGAGCAGCGGATTGCGCATCAGAAGTTGAAAGCCCTGTTTGACCCAGGTCCAGCCGCGCGCGGCTTCGAGTTTGCGTATCTCCATGGTTGTCTCCTATAGCCAGACCGGACGGTCAGTGGCGATGTGATTGCGCAGGATGCGCTCGAACACGGCCGGATCATGCGCGTTGACCATCTCGCCATCACGCGGCAGGTGCAGGTCGTACAGGCGCGAGATCCAGAAGCGCAGCGCGGCCAGACGCAAGGTCATCGGCCATGCGCCGGCTTCGGCTGTCGTGAACGGGCGCACTGCATGGTAGGCGCGCAGGAATTCTCCGGCGCGTGTGACATCGAGATGCCCGTCCGTCTGCATGCACCAATCGTTGAGCGTGATTGCCACGTCATACAACAGCACATCCGTGCAGGCGAAATAGAAATCGATGAGGCCGCCGACGCGGTCGTCTTCCATCAGCACGTTGTCGCGGAACAGGTCGGCATGGATCACACCGCGCGGCAGATCGGCGTTTTCGCGTGCGGCATGCAAAGCGACTTCATCCGCCAGCAACTGTGCCGCCTCCTGTGGCAGGAATCTTGCGACTTGCTGCGAGGCAGCCGCGCGCCAGGCCGCGCCGCGCGGATTTTCCATCGCTTCGCCGAAACTCTGTCCGGCGATGTGCATCTGTCCCAGCATCGCGCCTACGGCCGCGCATTGCGCGACGCCCGGCTGCGTGACCGATTTGCCCGACAGGCGGCTGACGATGCAGGCCGGCTTGCCGTTCAGTTCTCCGAGGAAGCGGTTGTCGCGGTCGGCCACCGGTGCCGGGCAGGGGATGCCGTGCCGCGCCAGATGCGACATCAGGTTGAGATAGAACGGCAGCTCGTCGGGCGTGAGTTTCTCGAACAGCGTCAGCACGAAGCGGCCGTTGCCGGTGGTGACGAAGTAGTTGGTGTTCTCGATGCCGGCCGGGATACCCTGCAGTGCCTGCAGGGTGCCCAGCGAATAATGGGAAAGCCAATGCGTGATGTCTGCTTCAGAGACACTGGTGAAAACTGCCATGCCTGTGTCCTGTCAGAAGGTCTTGATGATCCATTGCGGCACGCGCAGGCCGGAATCCAGATTGTCCTGGCGCGCGAACTTGCCGTCGCCGCGCTCGTCGATCAGGTAATAGGGCGGGCCGTACTTCGGGGTGATCTTGATCATGTACAGCTTGCCGTGCGAACGATATTCCTCGATCAGCGTATCGGACTGCGGGGTGATGGTCACCTCGGGCGTGGTGTCGGTCTCGGCGTGGACGTTCAGGCCGATACATAACAGGATGAGCAGGGTAAGGATGCGCATGATGGGGGTCCGTTCAGTGAGGTGTGCGATTCTACGTTAAAGATTGAGCTGCATCTCGCGTTCCGCGGGAGAAGGCTCGAAGCCGCGCGTCTCGTAATGCTTGAAGATGGCAGCCACCACCTGTTCCGGTTCATCGATGACCTGGACCAGATCGAGGTCGCCGGGGCCGATCACCTTCTCTTCCAGCAGCGTGGTTCTGAACCATTCCACCAGACCGCCCCAGAACTTGCTGCCGACCAGGATGATGGGCATGCGCCGCGTCTTGCCGGTCTGCACCAGCGTCAGCGCTTCCATCAGCTCGTCCAGCGTGCCGAAGCCGCCGGGCATCACCACATAGGCGCTGGCGAACTTCACGAACATCACCTTGCGCGTGAAGAAGTGGTGGAAGGTCTGGCTGATGTTCTGGTAGGGGTTGTTGTGCTGCTCATGCGGCAACTGGATGTTGAGACCGACGCTGGGCGACTTGCCGTAGAACGCGCCCTTGTTGGCTGCTTCCATGATGCCGGGGCCGCCGCCTGAGATGACCGAGAATCCGGCGTCCGACAGCAGGCGCGAGATCTCTTCGGTCAATTGGTAATAGGGATGCTCATGCGGTGTGCTCGCGCTGCCGAAGATGCTCACCGCCGGATGGATGTTGTTCAGGCGTTCGGTCGCTGAAACGAATTCTGACATAATGCCGAACACCCGCCAGGACTCCTTCGATTGCATCAATTCGGGCGATTGTGCCGGCGGCAGTTTCATATCGTTGTTCATTGCGGATCCCTAATTATGAAAACCCTGTTGTTGGTGGACGGCTCGTCCTATCTCTACCGCGCATTCCATGCCATGCCCGATCTGCGTAGCCCGCAGGGTGAACCCACCGGTGCCATACAGGGCGTGCTCAACATGCTGCGACGTCTGCGAGCCGACTACCCGGCGGATTATAGCGCCTGCGTGTTCGACGCGAAGGGCAAGACGTTTCGCGACGATTGGTTCCCGGAATACAAGGCAAACCGCCCGTCCATGCCGGACGACCTGCGCGCACAGGTCGAACCGCTGCACGAAGTGGTGGCCGCCGCCGGCTGGAACATCCTGATGGTGGACGGTGTGGAAGCCGATGACGTGATCGGCACGCTGGCACGCGAGGCTTCGCGCAATGGCGCGCGCTGCATCATCTCCACCGGCGACAAGGACCTCACGCAACTGGTCGACGACAACACGCTGTGGGTCAACACCATGAGCGAGGAGAAACTGGATATCGCCGGCGTCACCGCCAAGTTCGGCGTGCCGCCCGAACGCATCATCGATTACCTCGCGCTGGTCGGCGACACGGTGGATAACGTCCCCGGCGTTGCGAAGTGCGGACCCAAGACCGCCGTCAAATGGCTCACAGAATACGGCTCGCTGGACAAACTCATCGCGCACGCTGACGAAGTGAAAGGCGCGGTCGGCAACAACCTGCGCGAGGCACTGGCATGGCTGCCGATGGGCAAGCAACTGGTCACCGTGAAATGCGACGTGGCGCTGGACAAACGTTTCGACGAGCTGGTCGCCCCCGTCGCCGACACCGAAAAGCTGAAGGCCATGTATGAGCACTTCGGCTTCCGCAGCCTGATGCGCGAATTGACCGGCGAAGCATCTGCTCCGAAGCCGCGTACCACACCCAGCGTTGCGCAGCGCGACTTCACGCAAGCCGAAGCCCCGCAAGACCTGTTCCAGAACGACACCTCAAATTACCAAGCCATCCTCACTGAAGCCCAACTCGATGTCTGGCTGGCAAAACTGCTGGTCGCCCCCTTGGTGAGCCTGGACACCGAAACCACCGGCCTCGACCCCATGGTCGCGCAACTGGTTGGTATCTCGCTGTCGATAACGCCCCACGAAGCTGCTTACATCCCGATGGCGCACAACTATCCCGGTGCGCCGGATCAGATCGGTTTCGACCGCGCATTGGAAATACTCAAGCCTTGGTTGGAAAGCGACGCGCACAAGAAGCTGGGACAGAACCTGAAATACGACCAGCACATCTTCGCCAACCACGGCATCACCCTGCGCGGTATCGCCGAAGACACGCTGTTGCAATCCTACGTGCTGGAATCACACAAGCCGCACGAGATGGGCAATCTTGCATTGCGTCATCTCGGTATGAGCACCATCAGCTACACCGACGTGGCGGGCAAGGGCGCGAAGCAGATTGGCTTCGATCAAGTCGATATCGAAACAGCCACCAAGTACGCAGCAGAAGATGCCGACATCACCCTGCAATTGCACCAGACCCTGTCGCCGCAACTGCAAGGAAGATTGGCTGAGGTCTATCGAGACATTGAGATGCCGGTGCGTGAAGTGCTGTTCAAGATGGAACGCAACGGCGTGCTCATCGACAGCGGAAAACTGTCACGACAAAGCCACGAGTTGGGTCTGCGCTTGAACGAGATCGAGAAACAAGCATTCGAGTTGGCAGGCCAGCCGTTCAATCTCGCCTCACCCAAACAGTTGCAAGAGATCCTGTTCGACAAACTTGGCATCCCCTCCAAGAAGAAGACCGCCACCGGTGCGCGTTCCACCGACGAAGAAGTGTTGCAGGAACTCGCGCTCGACTACCCGTTGCCCAAACTGCTGCTGGAGCATAGGGGCATGGCCAAACTTAAATCCACCTACACCGACAAACTGCCGCTGATGGTGAACGCCAAGACAGGTCGCGTGCACACCAGCTACTCGCAAGCCGTAGCCGTCACCGGACGACTCTCGTCCAGCGACCCCAACCTGCAGAACATTCCCATCCGCACCCCCGAAGGCCGTCGCATCCGCGAAGCCTTCATCGCCCCGCCGAATTCGCGCATCGTATCCGCCGACTACTCGCAGATCGAACTGCGCATCATGGCGCACCTCTCCGGCGACGAAGGTCTGCTCAAAGCCTTCGCCAACGGTGAGGACATCCACCGTGCCACCGCCGCTGAAGTGTTCAGCGTGTCACTGAATGATGTGAGCAGCGAGCAGCGCCGCTACGCCAAGGTCATCAACTTCGGCCTCATCTACGGCATGTCCGCCTACGGCCTCGCCTCACAGCTCGGTATCGAGAACAGTGCCGCCAAGCAATACATCGACGTCTACTTCGCGCGTTACCCCGGCGTGAAGCGCTACATGGACGACACGCGCGAACAAGCCAAGGCGCAGGGTTTTGTTGAGACCTGGTTCGGGCGTCGTTTGTGGCTACCCGAGATCAACGGCGCGAACGGTATGCGCCGTCAGGCGGCTGAACGCGCGGCGATCAATGCGCCGATGCAGGGCACGGCGGCCGACCTCATCAAGCTCGCGATGATCGCGGTGCAGGATTGGCTGGAGCAAGAGAAGTTGGAAACCAAGATGATCATGCAGGTGCATGATGAATTGGTGTTGGAAGTGCCTGATGCTGAACTTTCGCGTGTGAAGGAGAAGGTGCGGGAGTTGATGTGTGGGGTGGCTGACCTCAAGGTTCCACTTGAAGTGGGATTGGGGGAGGGGATGAATTGGGATGAGGCGCATTGACCTCAATGAGAAGCATTCGAGATTACGAGACTATTAGGAGTACGCAATCAATGTCTGATTCTGATTCAGCACTTTCATTCATTAGGCAACGCAGGGATCTTTTTGTAATAAGCGCATTGCTGATTGTTGCTCAAGTTGCTCATTTCCGAATTAATGAAACGTTGTCTTTATTAGGGGCATCTATTACGGTTGGTAAACCTGAGGTTCTTGTTTACTCCCTTTGGTTGCTTTGGGCATATTGGTTGGTGCGCTATGTTCAGTTTTTCCGCAGAGAAAAGGCTGTAGACAAAGTCAAATATGCGATATTCGACAGAGTACGTAAGCCATTAGCTATAAGATCCGCAATCTTATTTTATAGAGACCACCCCATTAACGTCTTTCAGCCAGTAGAGAGAACTCTAAGGCAGTCCTGGATCGATATTGAAGATGGATTTGAAGTCGAATATCCACATCTGCTACCTGAAGGTGTCCAAATTTATTTGCGAAAAAACGACATGAGCTATACATATCTCGTGCCACTCGAAGAATATATTGAATGTGTGCTATTTCAATTGCCCCACTTTATTATTTTTGACACGGAATTTACCGATTACCTTTTCCCGTTGTTATTTGCCTTTGCTCCTTTAGTAATATTAATTTCGCAAAATTAGCAGGCGTAGGGCGCAATAACCAACGGGCATTGCGCCGAATGGATTCAAAGTCAAAACCGTCGGGGGTTGCCCGACAGCAAGTCACTTTCTTTTGCTTCGCCTAAAGAAAGTAACCAAAGAAAAGGCGACCCTGGTTTGCCGCCCACTTCGTGGGTTCCCTGCGTTGCTCGAACGGTCGGGCCTCCTCATAAACTCGCACGATCCGCTACGCGGCCACGTGCTCAAACATATTCGTCGGACTATCCCCGACCGTCCTGCGCTACTCGGCGGCGCTCAAGGGAATGAAAATCCACTGCGGTTTTGTGTGCGCTTTGCGCACGCTTCTTTTTGGTTGGCGATGCGGGCCATGCCCGCATCGGGGTTGGCTTTGGGGGTTATGGTTTTAGGGTTTTGAATTTCCTCCCCTGTGCGCCGCCGAGTAGCGGAGACTGGTCAGGGGTAGTCGGCGAGGACTGTCTGAGCGCGCAGCGCGAGTTCCGCAGCCGCCTGACCAGTCGAGCAACGCAGGGAACCCCATAGGGGCGGCAAACCGGGGGCGACTTCTTTTGGTTACTTTTCTTGGCAAGACAAGAAAAGTGACTGGCTGTCGGGCCACCCCCGACGGTGTTGTTTTTGAATTACGAGAAAGTCACTTCGACCGAAGCGACCGCAAATACAACTCCTCCACCTTCGCCCTAGCCCAAGGCGTCCTCCTCAAAAACTTCAAACTCGATTTCACACTCGGATCATGCGTGAAACAGCGGATGGGCACAGCATCAGCCATCGCTTCCCATCCCATGCTTTCGGATAGTTGCGTGACGATCTTTTCCAGTGTGACGCCTTCCAATGTGGGGCGGTTCGCGGGTTTGGGTGGGGTGGTCATGCGCGGATTTTACAGGGGAACGGCGTGAGCTAGCGTTTACAATGCGAGCCCTGTTTCTATCAAGTACCTCCCATGACCGAACCTATCCGCCTTGCCAAACGTCTTGCCGAACTGACTGCGTGCTCGCGCCGCGAGGCGGAGCTGTATATCGCGGGTGGCTGGGTGAAGGTGGATGGGCAGGTGGTGGAGTTGCCGCAGTTCATGGTGACGGATCAGAAGGTGGAGCTCTATGCGGCGGCCAAGGCGGTGCCGGTGGAGCCGGTGACTATCATGTTGCATCGGCCACTCGGTATGAGTGACGAGGCGGTGACGGCACTGCTGCGTGCGGATACGCAGGCGGAGGATGACCATTCCCATATCCGTGTGCTGCAACAACATTTCGTGCGCATGACGCCGTGCCTGCCGCTGGAGCCGAATGCGGGCGGTATGTCAGTGTTTACTCAGGACTTCCGCGTGTCACGCAAACTGGTGGATGGTGCGGCGACGGTGGAGCAGGAGTATGTCGCCGAGGTGTCGGGCGAGTTGTCTGAGGAAGGGCTGAAGCTGTTGAATCACGGGCTGACGTATAACGGCAAACCGTTGTCACCGGTCAAGGTCAGCCGCCAGAGCGAGACACGGCTACGCTTTGCCTTGAAGGGCGTGCGGCACGGGCAGATCGCGTTCATGTGCGACAGCGTCGGTCTGGAATTGTTGAGTTTGCGCCGTCTGCGCATCGGGCGTTTGTCTATGGGCAAGCTGCCAGCGGAGCAATGGCGTTATTTGGCACCGTATGAAAAGTTCTAAATCCGGGCTGGAGATGGATACGTTCTGTCAGTGGCAGGACGAAACGCTGGTGTTGAACATCCTGGGCCGGCCGCGCGCAAAGCAGACTAAATTGAGCAAAGGCATCGGCAATCAGCTGGAGATCCATGTCGCTGAGAATCCGGTGCGCGGACGCGCCACGGCACATCTGGTGAAGTTTCTGGCGGGTGAGTTCGATGTGCCTGTGAAGTCGATCACGGTGGTGTTCGGGGTGTACAGCGTGAACAAGCAGTTGCGCATCAAGGCGCCGAATAAACTGCCTGCGGTGATTGCGAAGCGGCTGAACGCCGCTTCGAAGTGAATCAGCCGAAGATCTTCTTAAGGGTGTTGCCCAGCCAACCGCCGGAGGTGTCGGATTTCTTGATCTCGACGCCAAGCGAGTTCACCACGGCTTCAACATAGTCGGCATCGTCGCCCTTGATGTGGTTGACCAGCCAGATCTTCAGCATGGAGAGCAGTTCGGGGGCGACGTTTTCGCCATTGGCGGCGCGCTGCTGGAATTCGCCGACGCGCTTGGTGAATATCTCGTGCACGCGTTTATGTGCTTTGAAGAAGGGATAGTTCGCCTTCTCCTGCAGCTCTTCCTCGAAACTGAAGTGTGACAAGGTGTAGTCCACCAGTTCGCCCAGCACGTGGTTGATCACGGCGGTGTCTCCACCTTCGTTTGCGGTATTCAATTCGTTGATCAGATCGACGATGCGCCGATGCTGTTTGTCGATGACTTCGATACCCGTGTCCAGCTCATTGGACCAGTGCAGGTATGCCATAATCTCCTCCCGTCGATGTTGTCGAACGTAATAGTTTTTTTAACTGCGGGACGCATTCTTTACTACCCCTACTGCCGAGTCAACCAAAATGAGCCCGACCTATTTCATCGGGTATATCTGATGACCGCACTGTCATTTAGAACCAATCGTTCCTTGCTGCGCCGCTATCTGCTGGCGGGATATGTATTGATGATCGCGTATGCCAGCCTGTCCCCTTTTGCGGGTTGGCAGGCGTCGGCGCCGACCTTTGTGGAAGTGCTCGCTTCGCCGCTGAGCCAAGCCTACACGGCGTTCGACGCGGCAGCCAACTGGTTGGCCTATCTGCCGCTGGGCATGTTGCTGGCGCTCAATCTGGGTACGCGTTTCAAGCCAGGGCAGAGTGTGTTGCTCGCGACATTGGCCGCATTGCTGTTGTCGATGGCGATGGAATATCTGCAGACGTATCTGCCGATGCGGGCTGCGGCCAGTGTGGATGTGCTTACCAACGGACTGGGGGCGTTGTGCGGGGCTGTGCTGGCAGTGTGGATCGCGCCGCGGGCATGGTTCGCGCGCGCCACGCAGTGGCGTATCGAACTGTTCCAGCGTGGTGACGGGGTGGATTTCGGTCTGGCGCTGGTGATGCTGTGGATGTTCGCGCAGATCAATCCTTCGCTACCCATGCTGGGCAATGTGTTCCTCACCGAAGAAGCGGGGCGCATCGCGGCGTTCGCGCCGCCGCAATTCAGCCTGTGGGCGAGTGCTGCGGTGGCCTGCAACCTGTTGCTGATCGGCTTGCTGTTGCAGACCCTGTTCCGCATCCGGCGTCACGTGGTGGCGGCATTGTTGTTGATGCTGAGCGTGGTGGCGCTGGGCAAGTTCATCACGGCGGCGGTGCTGCTGCGGTCCTGGGCCTTGATGTTGTGGTTGAACGGAGAGGCTGTGCTCGGCCTGCTGGCAGGGCTGGCACTGACGGGTGTCAGTTTCTGGTTGTCGCGCACGGCACTGCTGTGGGCGGCGGCGGCGGCGAGTGCCGTTTATCTGGCATTGGCGGCAGGGGTATTGGACAGCGCGGCACCTGCGGCCGCGATGCGCTTGTATCATTGGCACTACGGTCATCTGCGCAACTTCAACTGGATGTCGCAGATCGTTTCGGCGGTGTTCCCCGTGTTGCTGGTGATCTATCTGGCTTGGGCACGGCGCCGCATCATGAATGGGGAGGAGAGCGATAAATGACGCAGTATTTCGACAAGCATGTGTTCTTCTGCACCAACCAGCGCGAGGACGGCAGCGACTGCTGTAACAACCACGGTGCGCAGAAGGCGCGCGACTACGTGAAGGACAAGGTCAAGGCGTTGGGCATCTCGGACCGACAGAACAAGATCCGCATCAATTCCGCCGGATGTCTGGACCGTTGCGACGATGGTCCGGTGCTGGTGATCTATCCCGAAGGCACCTGGTACACCTTCGTCGACGAGAGCGATCTGGACGAGATCATCGAGGAGCATCTGCAGCATGGCCGTGTGGTGGAGCGTTTGAAGATCTGATGGCAGTCGTATTGAAAAGCTTTGATCTGCAGGGCCCGGCAGGGCGGCTCGAAGGCGTGGCGCATCTGCCGGAGGGTGAACTGCGCGCGATCGCCGTGGTGGCGCATCCCTTACCCACTATGGGCGGCACGATGGAGAACAAGGTGGCGATGACGCTGGCCAAGACCTTCGCCGACATGGGCTGCGCATCCTTCCGCTTCAACTTTCGCGGTGTCGGCGCGAGCGACGGCGAATTCACAGGCGGCGACGGCGAGACTGAAGACCTGATCGCGGTGGTGCGCTATGCGCAGGAGCAATTCGGCGGCGAACTGCCGCTGGTGTTGTCCGGTTTTTCTTTCGGCGGCTATGTCGCGGCGCGCGCCGCGCAGCGCTTGCAACCGCGACACTTGATCCTGGCCGCGCCTGCCGTCGGGCGTTTCGCGATGCCGGCCGTATCGGCCGACACATTGGTCGTACACGGTGAGCATGATGATGTGGTGCCGCTGGCTGATGCGCTGGAATGGGCGCGGCCGCAGCATCTGCCCATTGTGGTATTGCCGGCAGCAGAACATTTCTTCCACGGTCGGCTGACACAATTGCGCGATATCGTGAAGAAACATTTTTCCGGAGTTGAATTGTGAATCCAGTCATACAGGCCAAAGGTCTGCAAAAATCCTACGGCGGCCACCGCGTGGTGGACGGGCTCGATCTGTCCATCCACAAGGGCGAATGTTTCGGGCTACTCGGCCCCAACGGCGCGGGTAAGACCACCACGCTGCGCCTCCTGCTGGGACTGATCGCGCCGGATGCAGGCACGGCCACGCTGCTCGATCTGCCGGTGCCGCAGGCCGCGCGCGAGGCGCGCATCAAAGTGGGCGTGGTGCCGCAGATGGACAACCTCGACCCGGACTTCACCGTGGCGGAGAATCTGCTGGTGTACGGGCGCTATTTCGGCATGCCGGACAGCGAGATCGAGGCACGCATCCCGGACTTGCTCGAATTCGCCAGCCTCACCAGCAAGCGCGACGCGAAAGTGCCGACGCTGTCAGGCGGCATGAAACGTCGCCTGACGCTGGCGCGCGCACTGGTGAACGATCCCGATGTGGTGTTCCTCGACGAGCCAACCACCGGTCTCGACCCGCAGGCGCGCCACCTGATCTGGCAGCGTCTTAATGCGCTGACACAACAGGGCAAGACGCTGTTGCTCACCACTCACTTCATGGACGAAGCCGAGCGCCTGTGTCACCGCCTGGCAGTGATGGACAACGGCAAGCTCATCAGCCAGGGCTCGCCGCGCGAACTGATCGAAAGCAACATCGAGCCGCAGGTGGTGGAGGTGTTCGGCGAGACGGCCGGGCAATGGGCGAGCGAGCATACCGCAAAGTATGCGCAGCGTCATGAAGTCAGTGGCGAGTCGGTGTTCTGCTACGTGCACGATGCGCAGCCGCTGGTGGCGCACTTGCAGGCGCAGAGCGTGCTGCGCTATCTGCATCGTCCGGCGAATCTGGAAGACGTGTTCCTCAAATTGACCGGCAGGGAGATGAGGGAATGAGTATGAGTCATTTTGCATTGCCGACTTTGACGTTGCGTTTCTTCCCCATCTGGCGCAGGCAATGGCTGGTGTGGCGCAAGGTCGCCGTGCCCGCCATCCTCGGGCATCTGGCCGATCCGGTGATCTATATGCTGGGTCTGGGTTACGGTCTGGGCAGCCTGTTGCCAGAGATGGGCGGTACTTCCTACATCGCTTTCCTCGCGGCCGGCACACTGTGCTACAGCAGCATGAACAGCGCCAGTTTCGAATCACTGTACGGCGCATTCGCCCGTATGCACGAGCAGCGCACCTGGGAAGCGATTATGAACACGCCGGTGACGCTGGATGACATCGTGCTGTCGGAGATTCTCTGGTCGGCGACCAAGAGCCTGATGTCGGGCGTGGCCGTGCTCATCGTCATCTGGATACTCGGCCTGTCGGATTCGCTGATGTCTTTGTGGATGATCCCGCTGGTGTTGCTCATTGGCCTGACCTTCGCCGCGGTCGGTCTGATCATGACCGCGCTGGCACCCGCCTACGACTTCTTCATGTACTACTTCACGCTGGTCATCACACCGATGATGCTACTATGCGGCGTCTTTTTCCCGGTCACTCAGCTGCCGGAGGCATTGCAGGCGCTTGCCGCCGCCTTGCCGTTGACGCATGCGGTGGATCTGGCGCGTCCCTTGATGAAGGGTGAGGTGCCGGCGCAGGCGGTTTTCCATATCGGCGTGCTGCTGACCTATGCGCTGGTCGGGTTCTATATTTCTCTGGTTCTGTTCAGACGTAGATTGTCGAGGTAATCAAAATGTTGTGGCTGAAAGCATTCCATATATTTTTCGTGGTCAGCTGGTTCGCCGGCTTGTTCTATCTGCCGCGCATTTTCGTCAACCACGCGATGGCGGAAGAAGCGGCGGTGAAGGAGCGCTTCAAGCTGATGGAGCGCAAGCTGTACAAGTTCGTCACGCCCATCGGTGCGCTGGCCGTGATCACCGGCCTGTGGTTGTGGTTCGGTTACGGTTTTTCCGGCGGCTGGTTGCATGCCAAGACCGCCTTTGTGGTCGGTCTGGTCGTCTATCATTTTTACTGCGGTCATCTGGTGAAGGTGTTCGCGGAAGACCGCAATGTGCGCAGTCACGTGTGGTTCCGTTTCTTCAATGAAGTGCCGGTGCTGGTGTTGCTGGCGGTCGTCATCCTCGTTGTCGTGAAGCCTTTCTAACATGCCTGATTTCTTTGCCACCTGTCCACGCGGACTGGAAAGACTCCTCGCCGAAGAGCTGGGCTCGTTCGGTGCTACCGCCGTGAAATCGACAGACGGCGGCGTCGGCTTCTCGGGTGACTGGCCGACCTGCTATCGCATCAATCTGCAAAGCCGTCTCGCGTCGCGCATCCTGTGGCGCGTGCAGGCGCCAACGACGTACCGCAACGAACAGGATGTGTATCAGGCTGCCTACGATCTGCCGTGGACGCGCTGGTTCGATGTGCAGCACACCATTCTGGTTAAGGTCACGGCGATCAAGAGTCCGCTGACCAGCCTGGAGTTCATCACGCTCAAGATCAAGGACGCAGTGTGCGACAAGTTCCGCGCCGAGAAGAAGGAGCGGCCCAGCGTGGCCAAGCTGGAACCGGATATGCGCATCCACGCTTTCTTCGAGGGCGACAAGTTCACGCTGTATCTGGATACCTCGGGCGAGGCGCTGTACAAGCGCGGCGTGCGCACCCATACCAACATCGCGCCGCTGCGCGAGAATCTGGCGGCGGGCATCTTGAAGATGACCGGCTGGCAGCCGGGTATCCCTTTGCTTGATCCGATGTGCGGCAGCGGCACTTTCCTGATCGAGGCGGCGCAGATGTCGCTCAACATCCAGCCCGGCATCGCGCGCCATTTTGCTTTCGAAAAACTGAAGAACTTCGATGCCAAGACCTGGCAAGCGATGCGCGAAGCCGCTATCGCGGCGCAGAAGCCGGTATGTGAGTTGCCGCTGCACGGCAGCGATCTGTACGGTGATGCCTTGGTGGCTGCCCATCAGAATCTGGAAGAAGCGGGCATACGCGAGACAGTGGATCTGAAGCAGTGCAATGTGTTGGAAGCATCCCCGCCGGAGAAGGAAGGCATCCTCGTCGCCAATCTGCCCTACGGCGAACGTATGGGTGACGAGGACGAACTGGCCGAGTTGTATCCGCAGCTGGGCGATGCGTTGAAAAAGAAGTTCGGCGGTTGGAGCGCCTATTTGTTCACAGGCGATCTACGTATCGCCAAATTGATGCGATTGACGCCATCCAAACGCACGCCGCTGTTCAACGGTGCCATCGAGTGCCGCTTGTTCGAATACAAGATCGTCAGCGGTAGCAACCGCAAATAAAAAAGCCGCCTTCAAGGCAGCTTTTTTCCGGGCCGTGCAGCATCAGGTCAGTTTCATGTGTTCGGTGCCGCTCATCACGTCGCGGTCCTTGGTCTCCGAGCTTTCCAGTTTGATACGCAGACGCAGGTCGTTGACCGAGTCGGCGTTCTTCAATGCTTCCTCGTAGCTGATCATGCCGGCTTCGTGCAGGTCGTACAGCGCCTGGTCGAAGGTCTGCATGCCGATCTCGCGCGACTTGCCCATCACTTCCTTGATCTGGTGCACCTCGCCCTTGAAGATGAGGTCGGAGATCAGCGGCGAGTTGAGCAGGATCTCGAACGCGGCGGCCCGGCCCTTGCTGTCCTTTTTGGGGATCAGCCGTTGCGAGATGAGTGCTTTGACGTTGAGCGACAGGTCCATCAACAATTGCTCGCGGCGTTCTTCCGGGAAGAAGTTGATGATGCGATCCAGCGCTTGGTTGGCACTGTTGGCATGCAGCGTGGCCATGCACAGGTGGCCGGTCTCGGCGAAGGCCACCGCGTATTCCATCGTTTCGCGGTCACGGATCTCGCCGATCAGGATCACGTCGGGTGCCTGGCGCAGGGTGTTCTTCAGCGCATTGTGCCAGTTGTCGGTATCCACCCCGACTTCGCGGTGGGTGATGATGCACTTCTGGTGTTCATGCACGTATTCGACCGGGTCTTCGATGGTGATGATGTGACCCTGGCTGTTGAAGTTGCGGTAGCCGATCATGGCTGCCAGCGTGGACGATTTGCCGGAGCCGGTGCCGCCGACCAGGATCACCAGTCCGCGTTTGGTGAGCGTGACTTCTTTCAGCACGTCCGGCAGGCGCAATTCTTCGAAGGTCGGGATCTTGGTGGTGATAGTACGCAACACCATGCCGACCTTTTGCTGCTGCATGAACACGTTGACACGGAAGCGCCCGATACCGGGCGGGCTGATGGCGAAGTTGCATTCGTGCGTCGCTTCGAATTCGGCGGCCTGGCGGTCGTTCATGATGCTGCGCGCCAGTTCCTGCGTGTGCTGCGGGGACAGGATCTGATTGGACACCGGCGTCATCTTGCCGTCCACCTTGAATGCCGGCGGGAAGCCGGCGGTGACGAACAAGTCGGACGCTTTCTGCGAAATCATGCCTTTCAGCAGATTGTGTACGAGTTCGGTAGCCTGACTTCTTTCCATGTGCTTCTCCTGATTCGGTGATGCTCTGCGCTGACTTAAGCGGGGAACAGATCCTTGTTGGCCGCCTTGCTGCGTGCTTCGCCCGATGAGACGACACCGCGTTTGACCAGATCGGTCAGACACTGGTCCAGCGTCTGCATGCCGATGTTGCCGCCGGTCTGGATGGCGGAATACATCTGCGGTACTTTCGCTTCGCGGATCAGGTTACGGATGGCGGGGGTGCAGATCATGATCTCGTGCGCGGCAGCACGGCCTGCGCCGTCCTTGGTCTTGAGCAGGGTCTGCGAGATCACGGCGCGCAGTGATTCGGACAGCATCGCGCGCACCATCTCCTTCTCGTCGGCGGGGAACACGTCGATGATACGGTCGATGGTCTTGGCGGCGGAGCTGGTATGCAGCGTGCCGAACACCAAGTGACCGGTCTCGGCAGCGGACATGGCGAGGCGGATGGTCTCCAAGTCGCGCATCTCGCCGACCAGGATCACGTCCGGGTCTTCACGCAGCGCGCTGCGCAAAGCGTTGTTGAACGACAGCGTGTGTGGGCCGACTTCGCGCTGGTTGATCAGACATTTCTTGGATTCGTGCACGAATTCGATCGGATCTTCCACGGTCAGGATGTGGCCCATCTCGCTCTCGTTGATGTGGTTCACCATCGCCGCCAGCGTGGTCGATTTACCCGAGCCGGTCGGGCCGGTGACCAGCACCATGCCGCGCGGGTTCTCGGCGATGGTCTTGAAGATGGGGGGCGCGTTCAGGTCTTCCAGTGACAGGATCTTGGAAGGAATGGTACGCATGACCGCACCGGCGCCGCGATTCTGGATGAAGGCGTTGACACGGAAACGGGCTAGATTGGGGACTTCGAAGGAGAAGTCGACTTCCTTGTTCTCCTCGTAATGTTTGCGCTGCCCGTCGTTCATGATGTCATACATCATGGCGTGCACTTCCTTGTGCTCCATGGCCGGCAGGTTGATACGGCGCATATCGCCGTGCACGCGGATCATCGGAGGCAAACCGGCAGAGAGGTGCAAGTCGGAAGCTTTGTTCTTCACGCCGAAGGCGAGCAGTTCGGTGATATCCATATATAATTCCCCAGTCGTTAAACAACCGCCAATATCGTGCAGGCCGCCGGATTATGACTGCAATCCTTTCCAACTTGCAAGCCGTGAAGCGGGCTGTAACAGAAGCCTCGATAGCGGCAGGTCGTCCCCGCGACGCGGTGCATCTGCTGGCGGTCAGCAAGACTTTTCCGGCCGAAGCCGTACGCGAGGCATACCAGGCCGGACAGACCGCTTTCGGCGAGAACTATCTGCAAGAAGCGCTGGACAAGATCGGGGCGCTGCGTGACTTGCCACTGGAATGGCATTTCATCGGACCGATACAGAGCAACAAAACACGAGCTATCGCCGAGCATTTCGACTGGGTGCATGGTGTCGACCGGCTGAAGGTCGCCGAACGCTTGTCGGCGCAACGCCCTGAATCCATGCCGCCTTTGAATATCTGCCTGCAGGTCAATGTGAGCGGCGAGGCGAGCAAGAGCGGTGTGGCACCGCAAGAGGTCTTGCAGCTGGCAGGTGAGGTCGTACGGTTGCCTCGATTGAAGTTGCGTGGTCTCATGGCGATCCCCGCGCCGGTTGATGATCCGTTGTTGCAGCGTGCACCGTTCGTGCAGATGCGCGAATTGCTGGCGGTATTGAATGCGCAGGGCATGCAAATGGACACGCTCTCGATGGGCATGTCGCATGACTTTGCAGTGGCGATACAGGAAGGCGCAACCATCGTGCGCGTGGGCACCGCGATCTTCGGTGCCAGAAACTACGGAGGCGAACAATGAACATCTGTTTTGTCGGTGGCGGCAATATGGCGACGGCCCTGATCGGTGGCATGCTCAAGCGCGGCTATTCCCCGTCCAAGGTCCGCGTGGTCGAGGTGGATGAGGCGCGTTGCTTGAAGCTGCATCACGATTTCGTGGTGCGCGCCACGACAGACATGAGTGATGCGGTCCCGTTCAGCGAGATCATTCTGCTGGCCGTGAAGCCGCAGCAGATGCAGAGCACCTGCCGCAACCTGGCACCGCTGCTGACCGGGCAGATGGTCATCTCCATCGCGGCCGGCATCCGTGCGCATGACATCGCCCGCTGGCTGGGTACCGGCAACATCGTGCGCGCCATGCCCAACACGCCGGCATTGATCCGGCACGGCGTGGCCGGTCTGTACGCGCTGGAAGCGGTGAGCGCCGCCAGCCGCGAGCGCGCCGAGGCGATCATCGAAGCGGTCGGCACCAGTTTGTGGGTGGAGGAAGAATCCATGCTGGATAGCGTGACGGCCATCTCGGGCAGCGGCCCAGCCTATGTGTTCTATTTCATCGAAGCGATGGAGCAGGCGGCACAGGAGCTGGGGCTGGATGCATTCCAATCGCGGCAATTGGTGCTGGACACCTTCATCGGCGCAGCCAAGCTGGCAGAGAGCAGCCAGCAGGATATCGCCACGCTGCGTGCCAATGTGACCTCGAAGAACGGCACGACCGAGCGTGCGCTATCGAGTCTGGAGGCGAACAATGTGCGCGCGCATATCGTCGCCGCCGCCCATGCGGCAGCGGCGCGTTCCAAGGAACTGGGCGATGAACTGGGTAAGGATTGAAGGCCACCTCTAACTAATCCAAACTTCGTCGCAATACTGCGTTGCTCACAAAAAATCACTCCTTACATATCAGGCATATGTCGCGTCGCAATTTTTTACTCGCGCCTTGTCTTGCTTAGAATTTTGAATTAGTTAGAGGTGCCCTGAAGATGCTGTCTGAAGCTTTGCTGTTCCTGGTAGATGCGCTGGTGCAACCGTTTGCCGCCGTGTTGCTGTTCCGTTTTCATGCGGTCTGGCTGCGTGTGCCGATGCGCAATCCACTGGGCGAGTTCGTGCTGGCGATCACCGATTTCATCGTGCTGCCGCTGCGCCGCCGCCTGCCGTCGATAGCCGGGATGGATAGCGCCACGCTGTTGCTGGCCTTCATCTTTGAATTCATCTACCTAGTGATTTTTATCGGTTTGCAGAGCTATCCGTTAGATCCTTTCCCGCTGATCGACTTGCT
This sequence comes from Sideroxydans sp., assembly GCA_013791855.1. Lineage (GTDB taxonomy): Bacteria > Pseudomonadota > Gammaproteobacteria > Burkholderiales > Gallionellaceae > Sideroxyarcus. The sequence goes on along the minus strand of VMTA01000011.1, from coordinate 83,688 downwards.
GCTGTGGACGCTGGTCAAGCTGCTGAAACTGAGTCTGTATCTGTTGATGGCGAGTTTGTTGCTGGAGGCGGTCATGTCCTGGGTCAATCCGCACACGCCGCTGGCACCTTTGCTGTCGGCGGTTAATCAGCCGTTCGTACAACCCCTGCGCCGCCGTATTCCGTCCGTTGGCGGTCTGGATATGTCCATTCTGGTGCTGCTGTTGTTGTGCCAGCTGTTGCTGTTCGTGCTGGTTGGCAGGCTTGAACAGGCGACGCGCCTGCTGTGAGCGAATGGTATCGCCGCAACGGCGACGTGTTGACGCTGACGCTGCATGTTCAACCGGGTGCCAAGCGTAGCGAGGTGTCCGGCTTGCATGGCGAGGCATTGAAGATACGCCTCGCCGCACCGCCCATAGAGGGGCGTGCCAACGATGCGTTATGCAGGTTCATCGCCGATACCTTCGGCGTGGCGCTGAAGCAGGTGGAGCTCAAGCAGGGCGCACAGTCGCGCCACAAGGTTGTGGCTGTCACCGGCAGCAGCGTCGATCCGGAAAGCTGCCTGCGACCCTGATCCGGGTATCAGTGCGTGCCGGTCCGCAGGCGCTTTTCGGATAGCAACGCTTTCACATTGCCCAGTTTGCTGCGGTCACTTTCACCGTTCACGTTGATGATGTGCAGCTTGCCTGCGCCGTTATGCATATCGTCGGCGAAATCCATCACCCCGCCGATCACCACCAACTCGCCTTTGCGTATCTCTTCCGCGAACTTGATCATGGCGGCACTGACCTGGTTATGCACGTTGGCTTGCACGCCATCCATATTGTTGAGGTTGGAAGAGATGTTGATGGTGTCCAGTTCGCGCTTGATGGCTTCCGACTCCTTCGAATAGTTGCCGCTGACTGCCGCGATGGCACCGCAACGGGAATGGCCCACGAACATCAGCACCGGCGTGTGCAGGTGGTGCACGCCGTACTCGACCGATCCTTCCGCCGTGGTGAGCTGGTTGCCGATGTTGCGAATCATGAACAACTGGCCCTCGGGCGCGCGCGAGAACATATTGGTGTGCACGCGCGAGTCGGAGCAGGTCACGACGGTGGCAAAGGGTTGCTGCCCTTTCGCGAGGTCGGAGAAGAACTCGATGCGTCGTATCGACATGTAGATGCCGTTGTTGGCGGACAGGTCATTGAGGAATGCGGTGACGGCTGCCGATTCGGCCTTGGTATGTTCGGGGCCGGGCTGTGCATAGGACTGGGGGGTGAGGCTGATTGAACATGCAACCAGCAGTGTGGCGAATCGCTTAAACATAGGACACCTGTGCATATATTCGAGGCTGCAGGATATACGGCTTTGCCGATGTGCCAACAGATGAAAAGCGCTTGTTATCGGCCTTATTCCTCGTCGAACAGCATTTGCAGGCGCAGCCAGAGCAGCGGATCCATGTCGTAGCTTTGCGCATGCCGGAAATGCAATTGCGGATTGAATTCGAAGTACAGCCAGCGCCGGTTCAATTGACGGCGATACAGTACAGATATCACGGCATCGTCCAGGCGTGACTGAGGTTTGCTGACGCCGATCAGGCTGAGCTGGTATTGCACTGCGCGTTTCTCGTCCAGTGTGTGAAAGACGGTGAAGTTCTGCTGCAAATCGAAGCGCTGCGGCAGATGCAGCCACGTCACGCTGCTGGTGGCGCGGAACAGTGTCTGCGGCGCCAGCGGGCGATCGAAGTCCATTTGCGTGGTCTCGCCCAGACCGGACTGGCTGAACCAGTACAGCGATTGTGCCGGTTTCATGCGCCATTCACCCATCGGTATGACGAGGCTGGCGCGCGCCCGGGCGAAGGGTTCCAGCGGCGCATGCAGTTTGATACCCAAGTCGGTGCTGGTGTGCCAGACCTGTTCTTCGCTCTCTTCCACGCGCAACGCCAAGCCGTATTCCCCCGGCGCACGGAAAGGTCCGATACGTTGTGTCTGATTCTGGCCGGCACCGGGGCCGGCGGTGTTCTGTTCCGGATCACTCTCCAGTAGCAGATGCATGCGATGTTCGGTCGAAGGCAGGTGCAGCTTGATGCGGCCGGACAGCGTGGTCTCGCGTTGGCCGCCGGCCGTCATCTGCTCGTCAAGGTCTATCTGGAGCACGCTGCGATTGCTCTCCTGGAAATTGCGCTCATCACCGAAGAAGCGATCCAGTCCGGTGACCAGACGGACAAAATGCTGCGATACGTATTCTCTTGTCGCATCCGCCTGTTGCATGCCGGTGCTGCCCAGCGCGGGGAGAGGATTATCGACAGCGGCCCCTGCCGCGGCAGGCAGGCATAGTGCAGCCCAAAGGCAAGCATGATGGAGAATGGAATTCTGGCGCGGATGGTGCATATAGAGATGATACACATAAAAAAAAGCCGACTTGCGTCGGCTTGAAATCGCACTGTTGCTGTTGCCTTGAGTCCGGGTTCATGTAAACAAAAAACCGGAAGGCTGGCAGTTAACGCGCGACCTCTACATCAGGATGACATCGTATTGCTCTTGATTGTAAAGATTCTCCACCTGCAGCGAGACCGGCTTGCCGATGAAGTCGGATAACTGGGCCAGACTTTGCGATTCCTCATCGAGGAACAGGTCGATCACCTGCTGCGAGGCGAGGATGCGGTACTCGCGGGCATTGAATTGGCGGGCTTCGCGCAGGATCTCGCGCAGGATCTGGTAACACACGGTCTGCGCGGTCTTCACTTCGCCGCGTCCCTGGCAGGTGGGGCAGGGCTCGCACAGAACATGCGCCAGGCTCTCGCGGGTGCGCTTGCGCGTCATCTCCACAAGTCCCAGCGCAGAGAACCCGTTCACATTGACGCGGGTGCGGTCCATCGCCAGCATCTTGCGGAACTCTTCCAGTACGCCGTCGCGGTGCTCTTGGCTGTCCATGTCGATGAAGTCGCAAATGATGATGCCGCCCAGATTGCGCAGGCGCAGTTGGCGGGCGATGACCTGCGCCGCTTCCAGATTGGTCTTGAAGATGGTGTCGTCGAAGTTGCGGCCGCCGACGAAACCGCCGGTGTTCACATCGATGGTGGTCAACGCTTCGGTCTGGTCGATGATCAGGTAGCCGCCCGATTTGAGATTGACGCGCTTGGACAGCGCCGACTCGATCTCGTCCTCGATGCCGTACAGGTCGAACAAGGGGCGTGTGCCGATGTAGTGACTTAACTTTTCCACTGCTGCCGTGCTGAAGTCTGCCGCGAATGCCTGCATGCGCTGGTGGGTGTCGCGCGAATCCACCAGGATGCGGGCAGTCTCCTGGCCGAAGAAATCGCGCAGCACGCGCAGGCTGATATCAAGCTCCTTGTACAGCAGGGCGGGTGCGCCCAGTTGTTTCGCCTGTTGCTGCAGCTTGCCCCACAACTTGTCAAGATAGGCCACGTCAGTGCGCATCTCCTCGTCTGTCGAGCCTTCAGCCATGGTGCGGATGATGTAGCCGCCACCGTGTTCGGGCGGCAGCAATTGCTGCAGGCGGACGCGCAGGGTCTCGCGCTCTTCTTCGTTCTCGATGCGTTGCGATACGCCGATGTGAGCTTCCTGCGGCAGGTAGACCAGCAGGCGGCCGGCGAAGCTCAACTGTGTGGAGAGACGTGCGCCCTTGCTGCCGATCGGGTCCTTGATCACCTGCGCCAGTACGCTCTGGCCTTCGAACAATACTTTCTCGATGGGTTTGGCTGCATCGCCGTTGATGCGGTTCTCCCAGATATCGGCCACATGCAGGAAGGCCGAACGCTCCAATCCGATGTCGATGAAGGCCGATTGCATGCCGGGCAACACACGCTTCACTTTGCCGACGTAGACATTGCCGACCAGTCCGCGCTGGCTGCCGCGCTCGATGTGCAGTTCCTGCACCACGCCCTGCTGCATCACGGCGACGCGCGTCTCCTGCGGGGTGACGTTGATCAGTATCTCTTCATTCATGCGGTGGAGACTCCGAAATGTTGCAGCAATTCTATCGTCTCGAACAATGGCAGCCCCATCACGCCGGTGTAGCTGCCGTCGATATGTTTTACGAATGCACCGGCAGCGCCCTGGATGCCGTAGGCACCTGCCTTGTCGTGCGCTTCACCGGTCAGCAGGTAGCGGCGTATGCGTGTTTCGTTCAGTTCGGCGAAGGTGATGGTGGTGGTCGACAGACGCATCTCCAGCCGTCCTTCGAAAGCGACGGCCACTGCGGTGAGCACCTGGTGCTGTGTGCCTGAAAGTTCGCTCAGGATCTGCAGGGCATGTTCGTTGTTGTCCGGCTTGCCGATGATCTTGCCGTTGACAGTGACCGTGGTGTCGGCGGCCAGCACCGGGTAAGGCCGCAGCTTGCGCAACAGCAGCGCTTCCCAGCCCGCCTCCGCCTTGGCGCGGCAGATGCGCTGCACATAGTCGACCGGCAGCTCGCCCGCAAGCGGTGTCTCGTCCACATGCACTTCGCGGCGCGGATCGTTGCGCAGCAGCAGCGGATCGAAACGCACGCTGATCTGTTTGAGCAGTTCGCGGCGACGCGGACTCTGCGAGGCGAGATAGATGCGTGAGTGGTTGGTGCTCATGGCTGACCCGGATTCATTCTCTGTGATAGGGGTGATTGTGCATCAGCGAGTGCGCGCGATAAAGCTGTTCCGCCAGCAGTACGCGTACCATGCCGTGCGGCAGGGTGAAGGCGGACAGGGCCATCAATTGGCGCGCGCGCTGTTTCACCGATTCGTGCAGGCCGTCGGCACCGCCGATGATGAAGGCGACATCGCCGCCCTGTTGCATCCAGTCTTTCAGCTGTTGTGCCAGTTGCTTGGTGGTCGGTGTCGCGCCGTGTTCATCGAGCGCGATGCAGTGTGCGGAAGCGGGCAGGGCGGCGAGGATGCGCTGCGCCTCGGCCTCCATGATCTGTGCGGTGGTCTTGCCGGTGGTGCGCGGCTCGGGTTTGATCTCTACCAGCGAGATGCTCGCCTCGCGCGGCATGCGCTTGGCGTATTCGTTGAAGCCCTCGGTGATCCACGCGGGCATCTTGTTGCCCACCGCGAGGATCATCAGTTTCATTTGCCGGCTTGGGCGCGCAGCTTGGGTTGGACGCCCCAGAGTTCTTCAAGGTTGTAATACGCGCGCACGGCGGGCTGCATGATGTGGACGATGACATCGCCCAGATCGACCAGCACCCATTCGCCGCTGTCACCGCCTTCGATGCCGACCACTTCTTCGCCGATCTCTTTCAGTTTCTTTGATACATGGTCAGCCAACGCTTTGGTCTGGCGTGTGGATTGTGCGCTGGCGATCACCATCGATTCGAACAGCGAGTTGAATTTGCGGGTATCGATGACATCGATATCAACCGCTTTGATGTCTTCCAGTGCAGCCACGACGGCGGCGGTCTTGTCTTTTACGTTTAGCATGATGAGTAGGTCTGATTGGTTTGAATATGATGGGTGACGGCATCGGGCACCAGATAGCGGATGCTCTTGCCGTCCATACAGCGGCGGCGGATGTCGGTGGAGGATATCTCCAGTGCGGGCATGTCGGCGACGAAGATCGCGCCGGCAGGTGATTCGTGCAGGGCTTGCGCACCGGGGGCGAGGCGGGCGCGGTATTCGGTCTGCAGTGCCGCGTCGGCCTGCGCCATCGCGTTACCCAGCGGCAAGCCGCCCGCGCGTTGCAACACCACGATGTGCGCCAGTGCGAACAACTGCTGCCATTCGTGCCAGATGTGCAGTTGAAGGAAGGCATCGCCGCCCAGGATCAAACACAGCGGTTGTTGCATACCCAGTTCGGCTCGCAGCGCGGAGAGCGAATCGACGGTGTAGCAGGGATCGGTGCGGAACACTTCGCGCACGTCGACCATGAAATCCGGATGGCCGTTCACCGCCAGTCGCACCATCTCCCAGCGCACCTTGGCGGGTGCATACGGAGCGGGGCGATGCGGCGGTGTGCCGCTGGGCATGAAACGGACCTGCGACATGCCGCATTGCTCCAGCGCTTCCTGGGCGATACGCAGATGCCCATGATGGATGGGATCGAACGTACCGCCGAGGATGCCGATCGGTTGTGTCACTGTTTAGACGGCCAGACGACGCACGTCAGCGAGCACGTGCGCAAGATAGGTGGTGAAGCGCGCGCCCATCGCGCCGTCGATCACACGGTGGTCGTAGGACAGCGACAGCGGAAGCATCAGGCGCGGCACGAATTCGCCGTCTTTCCACACCGGTTTCATGCTGGAACGCGACACGCCCAGGATGGCCACTTCAGGCGCATTGATGATCGGCGTGAATGCCGTGCCACCGATACCGCCCAGACTGGAGATGGTGAAGCAGCCGCCCTGCATGTCGGCAGCGGTGATCTTCTTGTCGCGTGCGCGCGCACTGACTTCCATCAATTCCTGCGCCAGCTGCACGATGCCTTTCTGGTCGACGTCGCGGATCACCGGCACCATCAGGCCGTCCGGTGTGTCCACCGCGACGCCGATGTGGATGTATTTCTTCACGATCAGGTTCTCGCCGCTCGTATCCAGCGAAGCGTTGAAATCCGGGAAGTGGCGCAGCGTGGTGGCGACCGCCTTGAGCATGAAGGCCAGCGGGGTGATCTTGATGTTCTGCTTGGCGTATTCGTCGTTGAGCTGCTTGCGGAAAGCTTCCAGCTCGCTGATGTCGGCATCCTCGAACTGCGTGACATGCGGGATCATCACCCAGTTGCGGTGCAGGTTCGCGCCGGAGATCTTCTTGATGCGCGACAGCGGCTTGGATTCGACTGCGCCGAACTTGGCGAAATCCACATCCGGCCACGGTAGCAGTCCCGGCAATGCACCACCGGCTGCCGCGCCGCGCGGCTGCGCCAGCGATTGTTTGACGAAGTTCTGCACGTCGTCCTTGGTGATGCGACCTTTATCCGCGCTGCCCTTCACCTGTGTCAGATCGACACCGAGTTCGCGGGCGAAGCGACGGATGGACGGGCTGGCGTGTGCCTTGCCGCCGGGAGCCATTGCGACCGGCGCTGCTGCTGCAACGGGCGCAGCAGTCGGTGCCGGTTTTGCAACAGGTGCCGCCGCAACAGGTGCCGCCTGCGGTGCGGGTGCGGACGGTGCGGCGACTGCCGGTGCTGCAGCAGCACTGGCTTCGATCAGCGCGATCAGATCGCCTTCCGATACTTTGTCACCGACCTTGACCTTGAGCTCTTTCAGCACGCCGTCGAACGGTGCCGGCACATCCATGGTCGCCTTGTCGGTCTCCAGGGTGATCAGCGTCTGTTCGGCAGTGACCTGCTGGCCGGCCTTCACGCCGACTTCAATGACTTCGACACCTTTGAATCCGCCGATGTCCGGAACCGATACATTCTTGATTTCTGCCACGTCGTTCTCCTCGATTACACCGTGGTGGGATTCGGTTTGTCAGCGTCGATCTGGTATTGCTTGATCGCGCGGCTGACTACACTCGCTTCGATGCTGCCTTCGTCGGCCAATGCCTTCAATGCGGCAACGGCGATGAAGTAGCGATCCACCTCGAAGAACTCACGCAACTTGCGACGGAAGTCGGAACGGCCGAAGCCGTCCGTGCCCAGCGTCTTGTACTCTGCTTTCACATAAGGACGGATCTGGTCCGGGTAAGCGCGGATGTAGTCGGTTGCGGCGACGACAGGTGTCTTCGCATCCAGGCACTGCTCGACGTAGCTTGTGCGCGGCTTGGCTTCGGGATGCAGCATGTTCCAGCGTTCGCAGTCGATACCATCGCGGCGCAACTCGTTGAAGCTGGTCACGCTCCACACATCGGAAGAGATGTCGAAGTCGCGTGCCAGCAGTTCCGCTGCCGCGATGACTTCACGCAGGATGGTGCCGCTGCCCAGCAACTGTACTTTGGCTTTGGATTTGGCCTTGCTGCTGCTGAACTTGTACATACCCTTGATGATGCCCTGCTCGGCACCTTTCGGCATGGCCGGGTGGGTGTAGTTCTCGTTCATCACCGTGAGGTAATAGAACACGTCCTGCTGTTCCTGATACATGCGGCGCATGCCGTCCTGCACGATCACGGCCAGTTCGTAGGCGAACGTAGGGTCGTAGGACACGCAGTTGGGGATGGTCGCGGCCATCAGATGGCTGTGGCCGTCCTGATGCTGCAGACCTTCGCCGTTCAGCGTGGTGCGACCGGCTGTGCCGCCGACCAGGAAACCGCGTGCGCGCAGGTCGCCCGCTGCATAAGCCAGATCGCCGATACGCTGGAAGCCGAACATGGAGTAGTAGATGTAGAACGGAATCATCGCCACGCCGTGGTTGGCGTAGGCGGTGGCCGCCGCGATCCAGTCGGCCATGCCGCCTGCTTCGTTGATGCCCTCCTGCAGGATCTGGCCGCTCGCCGATTCTTTATAGAACATCAGCTGGTCGGCATCCTGCGGTGTGTACAACTGACCCACCTGCGAGAAGATGCCCAGCTGGCGGAACATGCCTTCCATGCCGAAGGTGCGTGATTCGTCCGGCACGATAGGGACGATCTGCTTGCCGATAGCCTTGTCTTTCACCAGCATGCCGAGCATACGCACGAAGGCCATGGTGGTGGAGAACTCGCGCTCTTCGCTGGATTTCAGCAGTGCATCGAAAGCGTCCAGTGTCGGGATGTTGAGCGGATGCGCCAATGGTTCGCGTGCCGGGATGTTGCCCATCTTGGCACTGCGTTCCTTGAGGTACTTGGCTTCCTGGCTGTCGGGCGCGGGGCGCACGAAGGGCAGGTTGGGCAGTTGCTCGTCGCTCACGGGGATATTGAAACGGTCGCGGAAGTTACGCAGCGACCCGATGTCCATCTTCTTCTGCTGGTGAGTCGGGTTCTGCGCTTCGCCCGAGGAACCCATGCCGTAACCTTTCACGGTCTTGGCTAGGATCACGGTCGGTTGTCCCTTGTGCTTGGACGCTGCCGAGTAGGCTGCGAACACTTTGAACGGATCATGGCCGCCGCGGTTCAGGCGCCAGATCTCGTCGTCGGACATGTCAGCGACCAGTTCGAGCAACTCAGGATACTTGCCGAAGAAATGTTCGCGCACATAAGCGCCATCTTTGGATTTGTAGGTCTGGTACTCACCATCCACCACTTCCATCATGCGTTTTTCCAGCAGGCCGCTCTTGTCTTTGGCCAACAGACGATCCCACCAGCGACCCCATACCACTTTGATCACGTTCCAGCCTGCACCACGGAACACACCTTCCAGTTCCTGAATGATCTTGCCGTTGCCGCGTACCGGACCATCCAGTCGTTGCAGGTTGCAGTTGATCACGAAGATCAGGTTGTCCAGACCTTCGCGGCCGGCCATGGAGATCGCGCCCAGCGATTCCGGTTCGTCCGTCTCGCCGTCGCCAAGGAACGCCCATACCTTGCGGCCGTTGGTCTGAGACAGATTGCGATGCTGCAGGTAGCGCATGAAACGCGCTTGATAAATTGCCATCAGCGGACCGAGACCCATCGATACCGTGGGGAACTGCCAGAAGCTAGGCATCAACCACGGGTGTGGGTAAGAAGACAGACCGTCGCCGTCCACTTCTTGGCGGAACTTGCGCAATTGTTCTTCCGACAGGCGGCCTTCGAGGAAGGCGCGCGCATAGATGCCGGGTGAGCAGTGGCCTTGGAAATAAACCAGGTCGCCGCCTTGATCTTTGGTGTGACCGCGGAAGAAATGGTTGAACCCGACGTCATACAAAGTGGCTGCCGAAGCGAAGCTGGCGATGTGGCCGCCCAACTCGGAGGATTCCTTGTTTGCATTCAGGATGATCGCCATGGCGTTCCAGCGCGTCAGTGCGCGGATGCGGTGTTCCAATTCATGGTTGCCGCTGGAACGCTCTTCCTTTTCCACCTTGATGCTATTGACGTAGGGGGTGGTCGCGCTGATCGGCATATCGTCGCCGGCCAGCCGTGCATGGTTGATCAGTTGGTCAAGCAGGAAGTGGGCACGCTGGGCGCCTTCCTTTTCCAGAACGGACTGGAGCGATTCCAGCCATTCCTGTGTTTCCTGCGGATCATGATCGGGTATCTGTGTCGCCATCGCTTACTCTCTCTCTCGGTTACAACGCAATATTTCGTTTTCCGTCACCAACCATTCCACTGAGCGGTCGGTGTCCTCCAGCGGGATGTCTTCGACCACTTGCAGCCCGAACGCGGCAGCGACCAAAGTCGGTCGATGCGGCATGCGAGCCAGCAGTCTGTCGTAGAAACCGCCCCCATAACCCAGGCGTCCCCCGTCCCGGGTGAACGCGACGCCGGGTAACAATATGAGATCTATCGTTCCCAACGCTTCTTCTTTTATACATCGCTCGATCAGCGGCTCGCGTATGCCCCACGAACCGGGCGCCACGTCTAGCTGCAGATCCTGCACCTGATACAGATCCAGTTGCTTGCTTGCCTTGTTCGCACGCGGCAGCAACACACGTTTGCCGTCGCGCAGTGCTTGCGCCATCCAATGCTCGGTATCCAGTTCGGCCCCGAAGTTCAGGTAGCCCAGTACGGTCGCGGCTTGCCGATACGCGGGCAAACTGCTCACTGCGTCCAGAATGGTATGACTCAGACGCAGCCGTTCTGCCGCAGCCATATTTTCGCGGGCGGCGATTATACGTTGCCGGAGGGTCAGCTTCCTAGCTTGGATGTTCATAAGCCCCTATTCAATTTCCAACAAAGCGAGCAACGCGCAACATTGCCAATAGAACGGGGCTTAACTTCGCGGTAATCCACGCAAATCCGGATAGTGGCGGCGAAGTGTCGCGGACTCGATAAGACACGGAAGTGATCCGTGCTCACCGCATCACCCCAAAAACAGGCGATATGCCGGATTGTCGCTCTCGTCCCAATAGCGGTAGCCCAAGGTGTCGAGGAAAGTCTTGAGTGCCTTCTTGTCCTGACGCGGCACTTGCATGCCGACCAGCACACGGCCGTAGTCCGCGCCGTGGTTGCGATAGTGGAACAGGCTGATGTTCCAGTTATGGCTCATGCTGTTGAGGAAGTTCATCAGCGCGCCAGGGCGTTCCGGGAATTCAAAACGGAACATGATCTCGTCTTTGGCTTCCGGCGCATGGCCGCCCACCAAGTGACGCAGATGCAGTTTGGCCATCTCGTTGTCGGACAGGTCCAGCGCGGGCAACTTGTTGCGCTGGAGTTTGTCGATCAGATCCGAAGTTTCCGATTGATCCTTGACCTGGATGCCGACGAACACCTGCGCCGCTGCCGGGTCGGCGTAGCGGTAATTGAACTCAGTGATGTTGCGCTTGCCCAGCAATGAGCAAAACTTGCGGAAGCTGCCCGGCGTCTCGGGGATGCTCACGGCCAGGATGGCTTCGCGCTTCTCGCCGATCTCGGCGCGCTCGGCCACGAAGCGCAGGCGGTCGAAGTTCATGTTCGCGCCGCTGCACACGGTGACCAAGGTCTCGCCTTTGAGTTGTTCGCGCTTGGCATACGCCTTGGCACCGGCGACTGCGAGCGCACCGGCCGGTTCAAGGATGGAGCGCGTGTCCTGGAACACGTCCTTGATCGCGGCGCATACCTCGTCGGTATTCACCAGCACCACCTCGTCCACATACTTCTTGCAGATACGGAAGGTCTCTTCGCCCGCCAGCTTGACCGCTGTGCCGTCCGAGAACAGGCCGACATCGTTGAGCGTGACGCGTTTCTTCGATTTCAGCGAACGTGCCATCGCATCCGAATCGGTAGTCTGCACGCCGATCACCTTGATATCCGGACGCACCTGCTTGACGTAGGCCGCCACACCCGCGATCAGTCCGCCGCCGCCGATGGCGCAGAAGATGGCGTGGATGGGGGCCTGACGCTGACGCAAGATCTCCATCGCGACGGTACCCTGTCCGGCGATCACGTCCGGATCGTCAAAGGGGTGCACGAAGGTGAGCTTCTTTTCCTTTTCCAGCGCATAGGCGTAGGTGCAGGCATCGCTGTAGCTGTCACCGTGCAGCACGATCTCCACCGAACGCTGGCCGAAATGTTTGACCGCTTCTATCTTCACCTGCGGGGTGGTGGTGGGCATCACGATGATGGCTTTGCAGCCGAGGCGGTGCGCGGACATCGCCACACCCTGCGCGTGATTGCCGGCCGAGGCGGCGATCACGCCGCGCTTCAGTTGTTCGGGGGTGAGCTGCGCCATCTTGTTATAAGCGCCGCGCAGCTTGAACGAGAACACGGGCTGCATGTCCTCGCGTTTGAACAGGATGGTGTTGCCGGTGCGCGCCGACAGGTCGGGCGCGAGTTCGAGCGGTGTTTCAACGGCCACGTCGTAGACGCGGGCGGTCAGGATGCGTTTCAGATAACCTTGCATGGTGATTCACGGACGATTGATGGTGTCCGCAAGATTAGCAGGAATCCCGCCGATTGCCTAAATACGCAGGCCGCTCATTTGGTAGAAAGCGGGCAGGTCGCTCAGGTCTTTCAGCACGGCTGCGGCACCGGTGAAGTCCTGCGTGTGCGTGTACGGGTTGGTGGTGATGTAGGTCTTGATGCCGGCCGCCAGCGCAGAGTGCAGACCATTATAGGAATCCTCGAGCGCGATGCACTCGCCGGACTGCAGTGCGAGTTTATCCAGCACCCAGTCGTAGATATCCGGAGCGGGTTTCTTTTTGGGCACGATGTCTCCGCAGCCGTTGGCGGCGAAATAACTTGCCCAGTCCTTGCCGAGTCCGACCTCCAGCAAGGCACTCACGTTCTCTGCTGTGGTGGTGGTGGCGATGGCCAGCGTGATGCCGGCAGCGCGCGCGTCATGGATGAGTTGCTTGATGCCGGGGCGCAGCGGGATCGCGCCTTCGCGCAGCATGGCGGTGTAGTGACCGGTCTTCACGGCATGCAGATGTTTGACGAAGTCGTCGAAGTTGTCGGGCTTGGTATAGCCCTGCAGGAAATCCGAAACGAAATACTTGATGCGCTCTTTGCCGCCGGTGACTTTCAGCAGCTTGTCATACAGCGCGACATCCCAGTTCCAGTCCAGTCCATTCTCGGCGAATGCCTTGTTGAACGATTTGCGGTGGCCGTCCTCGGTATCCGCCAGTGTGCCGTCCACGTCGAAAATGATTGCTTTGATGCTCATTGGTTTTCCTTTGTTATCGCATTCCGGGCAATTTCTTGCCTGCCATGGACTTCATCATCTTGCTCATCATGCCCTTGCCGCTGAACATCTTCATCATCTTCTGCGATTGCTCGAACTGGTTCAGCAGCTGGTTCACATGCATCACTTGCACGCCGGAACCAGCCGCGATGCGCTTCTTGCGCGAAGCTTTGATCAGCTCCGGGTGGCTGCGCTCCCAGGGGGTCATGGAGTTGATGATGCCTTCGGTGCGGTTGATCTGACGTTCGTCGACCTTGGCGCCTGCTGCGGCATTGGCCAGTTGGGCGGGCAGTTTGTCCATCAACGCGGCCATGCCGCCCATCTGTTTCATCTGCACGATCTGCATCTTGAAGTCGTTGAGGTCGAAGCCCTTGCCGCTCTGCATCTTCTTGGCAAGCTTCTCTGCTGCGCCGATATCCACATTGCGTTGCGCTTCTTCCAGTAGCGACAGCACATCGCCCATACCGAGGATGCGCTGTGCCATGCGTTCCGGGTGGAAGGCTTCCAGGCCGTTCGGTTTCTCGCTGACACCGACGAATTTGATCGGTTTGCCGGTGATCTGCCGCACCGACAGTGCCGCGCCGCCGCGTGCGTCACCATCCAGTTTGGTGAGGATCACGCCGGTGAGCGGCAAGGTCTCGCCGAATGCCTTGGCGGTGTTCACGGCGTCCTGTCCGGTCATCGCATCGACCACGAACAGGGTCTCGATCGGCTTAAGCGCGGTGTGTAGATCCTTGATCTCGGCCATCATCGCTTCGTCCACGGCGAGGCGGCCGGCGGTGTCGACGATCAGCACGTCGTGGTGATGCTTCTTCGCCCAGTCGTGCGCGGCCAGTGCGATGGCCTGCGGCTTCTGCAAGTTATCGGATGGGAAGAAATCGATCTTCAGCTGGTCGGCCAGTGTGCGCAGTTGCTCGATGGCGGCGGGGCGGTACACGTCGCAACTGACCAGCAGCACTTTCTTCTTGTGCTGCTCGCTGAGCAGCTTGGCTAACTTGCCGCTGCTGGTGGTCTTGCCCGCACCTTGCAGGCCGGCCATCAGGATCACGGCAGGCGGCACGGTGGCGAGGTTGATGCCGACGTTGGCTTCGCCCATCAGCTTGGTCAGTTCGCGATTCACCACGCCGATCAGCGCCTGCCCCGGTGTCAGGCTGGCGATGACTTCTTCACCCAGCGCGGCTTCTTTGACTTTGGCGATGAATTCCTTCACCACCGGTAGGGCCACGTCGGCTTCCAGCAGGGCAAGGCGTACTTCGCGCAGTGCGTCCTGGATGTTGCTTTCGGTCAGGCGTCCCTGTCCGCGCAGGTTCTTGACGATGCCGGTGAAACGTTGTGTGAGATTGTCGAGCATGAGGCCTGAGTGACTTGGTGTAGAATCCGCACAGTCTAAAACATCCGCACTCTTCATGTCGAACCAAGCTCTGCCTCTGCTGACTTTCGCCCTGTACGCTGTATTGGCATTCCTGTTCTGGCGCGCCCAAGCCGCCGGCACAGCCGAGCAGAAGAATCGTGGCGCGCTCGGATTCGCGGTGATCCTGCCACTGCTGCTGCATGCCGGCTTGTTGTATCAGACCCTGTTCGTATGGGGCGCGCTGAATCTGGGCGTGACCTATGCCCCGTCGCTGATCTTGTGGCTGACCGTACTGATCTACTGGGTGGCCCGACTGTTCTACCCGCTTTCCGGCTTGCTGGCGCTGGTGTTGCCGCTGGCGGCGATCAGCGTGCTGTTGCCCGCACTGTTCCCGGTCGGACACATCCTGTCCCAGCCGCCGTCCGGGCTGTTCGATACGCATGTGCTGATGGCGATGCTGGCATACAGCTTGTTCACCATCGCCGCTTTGCATGCCGGGTTGATCTCGCTGGTCGAAAAGCGCCTGCATCATGCCAGGCTGCCCAAGATATTGAAGAGTATGCCGCCGCTGATGACCATGGAATCCTTGCTGTTCCGTGTCATCGGCATCGGTTTCGTGATTCTGACGGTCACCGTGGTCTCGGGCATCCTGTTTTCGGAGCAGGTGTTCGGGCAGCCCTTCCAGTTTTCGCATAAGGTGTTGTTCGGATTGATCTCCTGGTTCGTTTTCGGCGGACTGTTGGTGGGTCATCACTTCTACGGATGGCGCGGCCATACCGCGGTGCGTTTGACCCTGAGCGGGTTCGCTTTTCTGCTGCTCGCTTATCTGGGCACCCAATTCGTCCTGCAGGTCATCCTCCAGCGCTGATTTCCCTGAAAAATTCTGTCCTTGCCTTACTTCGGCAAGGTGTCGTAGAATTCGCGCCCTTTGGCACGGGCCAGATCAACTTTTTATATCGGAAATCATTATGGTAGTCATTCGTCTTTCTCGCGGCGGTTCCAAGAATCGTCCGTTCTACAACGTGGTTGTTGCTGATTCTCGCAACCGTCGCGACGGCCGTTTCATCGAGCGCGTCGGCTTCTACAATCCTCTGGCTGTCGAAGGCACAGAGAGTCTGCGTATCGCGCTGGATCGCGTTGCGCACTGGAAAGACAAGGGCGCGCAGTTGAGCGAGACTGTAAGCCGTCTGGTTAAAAAAGCCGGTGCAACTGCAACTGCCTGATGAGGCAAGCCCCATGGTCGTCATGGGGAGGATCGTAGGCGCGCAAGGCATTCAGGGCTGGGTGAAGGTGCAGACTTTCACCGAATATCTGGACAGCCTGCTTGATTACGACGTTTGGTACTTGGGAAGCGAGGCCGCCTGGCAGTCCACGAAGGTGCTGGAGGCCAAGGTGCACGGCAAGGTGCTGGTCGCCAAGCTGGAAGGTGTGCCCGACCGTACGGCAGCTGAAAAGCTGAAAGGCCAGTTGATCGCTGTGCCGCGCGCGGAGTTGCCCGAGCAGGAGGGGGACGAGTACTACTGGTCCGACCTGATCGGCATGACGGTACAGAATCTGCAGGACGAAGTGCTGGGCACAGTCGACAATCTGCTGGAGACGGGCGCCAACGATGTGCTGGTGGTGCAAGGCCAACATGGCCAATTGCTGATCCCCTTCATCGAAAGCGTCGCGCGGGATGTTGATCTGGCCAACAAGATGATCCGGGTGGATTGGCAGGCGGATTACCTTAAATGAGGTTCGACGTCGTCACGTTGTTCCCCGAGATGTTCGAAGCGATCACCCAATATGGTGTGACGCGACGGGCGGTAGAGCAGGGCAAGTTTGCGCTGCAGACGTGGAATCCCAGGGACTTCACGACCGACAACTACCGCACCATCGACGATCGCCCCTACGGCGGCGGTCCCGGCATGGTGATGTTGGCGGAGCCGCTGGAAAAAGCGATCAGCGCAGCGAAAGCAGCGCAGGCCGCAAGCGGCAAGGCGAAGAGTCGTGTGATCCACCTCTCGCCACAGGGCAGGACGCTCAGCCACGAAGTGGTGATGGAACTGCTGGCGCGGGATGAAGGATTGATATTGCTGGCGAGTCGTTATGAGGGCGTGGATGAACGCCTGTTGCGCAGCCAGGTGGATGAAGAGCTTTCCATCGGAGACTATGTATTGTCCGGTGGCGAGTTGGCAGCGATGGTGGTGATGGACAGCGTGGTGCGACAGATCCCCGGCGTATTGGGCGACGATGCATCGGCGCAGCAGGATTCCTTCGTGGAGGGCTTGCTGGATTGCCCCCACTACACGCGGCCCGAGGTTTATAACGGCGAGGCGGTTCCGGACGTGTTGATGTCCGGGCACCACGCCGAGATAGAGAAGTGGCGATTGAAGCAGTCATTAGGCAGGACTGCGGAACGTCGTCCGGATTTGCTGGCGGATCGCCAGTTGACTAAACAGGAAGCTCGGCTACTGGCTGAGTACCAGCAGGAACAAGCTTCCGTACAAGAAAAGGAAACAAAATGAATCTGATCGGCATTCTTGAAAAAGAAGAAATCGCGCGTCTGAACAAGACCATCCCAGAATTTGCACCCGGTGACACCGTTGTGGTCGGCGTGAACGTGATCGAAGGCGAGCGCAAGCGCGTGCAGCTGTTCGAAGGCGTGGTGATCGCCAAGCGCAACAAGGGGCTGAACTCCAGCTTCATCGTGCGCAAGGTCTCCTCCGGCGAGGGCGTGGAGCGTACCTTCCAGACCTACTCCCCGCTGATCGCCAGCATCGAAATGAAGCGTCGCGGCGATGTGCGTCGCGCCAAGCTGTACTACCTGCGCGACCGCTCCGGCAAGTCGGCACGTATCAAGGAAAAATTGCCGGCACGCAAAGTCAAAGCTTAAGCTGCGACTGCAGGCAATCCAAAGAACGGGAGCTTCGGCTCCCGTTTTTTTTGGCCCAAAATTCGGGTATGCACCGGTCATGCAGGTAGCGAAGCAGATTCCTGCGTTTCAGATATGATGCGCGCATGAAATACCAAGCCATCATCTCCACCCCCTTCGGCAAGCTCGGCATCCGTTGTTCCGACACGGATCTGCTGGGCATCGAATTCCTGCCGCAGAGTACTAAGCTGCAAGCCCCTGTAGGCGCGATGGCGCAAACGATCTGCGCCGAACTGCAAGCCTATCTGGCCGACCCGCAACATGAGATCGACCTGCCGTTCGAGCTCGACGGTACCCACCACCAGTGCAATGTGTGGCAGGCGATGCTGGAAATCCCCGCCGGACAGACGCAAAGCTATGGCGAACTGGCAGCAAAGATCGGTTCTAGTGCGCAGGCCGTGGGCCAGGCATGCGGCAGCAATCCCATCCCGCTCGTCATCCCTTGTCATCGTGTGGTGGGCAAGACGGGGCTGGGGGGCTTCATGCATCGCGCAGATGAAGATGCGCTCGACATCAAACGGTGGCTGCTAGCCCATGAGCGACGCTGAACTGCTGGATGAATTCAGTGATGCGTTGTGGCTGGAAGACGGGTTATCGCGCAACACGCTGGAAAGCTATCGCCGCGATCTGAACAAATTCTCACTATGGATGGCAGAACAGCGCGGTTGCGGACTGCTGGCGACGACCCATGCCGATATTCAAGGATTCCTCGCCTATCTGGTGAGCAAACAGAAAGCCAGAGCGACCTCGACCTCGCGCGCCATCTCCAGTCTGAAACGCCTGTTTCGCTACCTGCTGCGTCAGAACCGGATAACAGTCGATCCCACCTTGCAGATCGCCACCCCCAAGCTGCCGCGCAGTCTGCCCAAGAGCCTGACCGAAGAGGATGTCGAATCGCTGTTGAATGCGCCGGATACCGGCACGCCACTCGGCATGCGCGACCGCACCATGCTGGAAGTGTTGTACGCCAGCGGATTGCGCGTATCGGAACTGGTGACCTTGAAGGTGGCGCAGGTGAGTCTGGATATGGGCGTGGCGCGCGTGATGGGCAAGGGCAGCAAGGAGCGACTCGTGCCGTTGGGCGAAGAGGCGCTGGATTGGATCAAGCGCTATCTCGCAGAAGCCCGCCCGGTATTGCTTGCGGGCAAATTGGGCGATGACCTGTTTGTAACGGGGCGCGGCGAGGGTATGACGCGGCAGATGTTCTGGTATCTGATCAAGAAGTACGCCAAGCAGGGCGGCCTGCATAAACCTTTGTCGCCGCACACCCTGCGCCACGCATTTGCCACACATCTGCTCAATCATGGCGCAGACTTGCGCGTGGTGCAGATGCTGCTGGGACATTCGGACATATCGACCACGCAGATCTACACCCATGTGGCGCGCGAGCGTCTGAAACAGTTGCATACACAGCACCATCCACGCGGTTAAACAAATGAGCCAAGAATCGATTCGGACTGACGATGGTCGTACGTTCTACGACATGTCCGGTGGTGACAATCCGTGTATAGGGTGTGCGGTCTGCTGCATGCACTATCGCGTCTCCTTCTATCAGGGCGAGATGGATAGCCAGCCGGGCGGCTATGTGCCGTCGGATATGGCGGTATCGCTGACCCCGTTCCGCGCCTGCATGAAGGGCACCGAGCAGGCTCCGGGACGTTGCATCGCATTGGGCGAGGATAAGTTGTGCACCATCTACGAGAATCGCCCCTCCGTCTGTCGCGAATTCCCAGCGCTTTTGGAGGACGGCTCGCAGAATCCGGAATGCATACGCCTGCAGGCCATGTACGGGATAAGTCGGAAATGAGGTTGGAGCGGTTTGGTGGAGGTGATCAGGATCGAACTGACGACCTTCTGATTGCGAACCAGACGCTCTCCCAACTGAGCTACACCCCCACGGCAGTCAAATCCTAATCGCATACGCCGGATTTGAAAAGCAACCGAGCGCTTCTGCAGCGGCATCCGTTTCCTTATTCCGCGAATTCCTGCAATAATCAGCGCACCGAGAGAGACTACAAAGAGAATAGATATGGCAATGTCACAAGACGATCTGAAACGCGCAGTCGCCCAAGCGGCGATCGCCTATGTTCCCAACGATTGCATCGTCGGCGTGGGCACCGGCTCCACCGCCAACTTCTTCATCGATGAACTGGCGAAGATCAAACATAAGATCCGCGGCGCGGTCGCCAGCTCAGAAGCTTCCGCCAAGCGTCTGCAAGGCCACGGCATCGAAGTGCTGTCGCTGAACGATGCCGGCGATCTGCCGGTCTATGTCGACGGTGCGGACGAGATCACCAAACATATGCACATGGTTAAAGGCGGCGGCGGCGCGCTGACGCGCGAGAAGATCGTGGCGGCAGCAAGCGCGAAGTTCATCTGCGTTTGCGACCAGAGCAAACTGGTGGATGTACTGGGCAAGTTCCCGTTGCCGATCGAAGTCATCCCGATGGCACAAAGTTACATCGCACGCGAGATGGTGAAGCTGGGCGGCCAGCCCAAGCTGCGCGAAGGTTTCACCACCGACAACGGCAACGTCATCCTCGACGTACACGGACTGAGCATCATAGACCCGACCGAGTTGGAGGCGAAACTGAACCATCTGCCCGGCGTGGTGACCAATGGACTGTTCGCTTTGCGCCCGGCCGATGTGCTGCTGCTGGGCACACCCGACGGCGTGCAGACAATGACGGCTCGGTAACATAAGCGTAACGGAGCATCAGTAACATTCGCAATTTGTATTAATCCATTAAGGAATGATCATGGTCGGTACCGAACACACCTCCAAACAATTCGACGCAGAACTGGAAGCCGTTCGCGCGCGCGTACTGCAGATGGGCGGGCTGGTCGAGAACCAGATCAAGCTGGCGATCGAATCGCTCATCACGGGTGATGTCGCACTGATGAACCAGGTGATCGAAGACGACCACCGTGTGAACCTGATGGAAGTCGAGATCGACGAGAGCTGCAACCACATCCTGGTGCGTCGTCAGCCTGCAGCGGGCGACCTGCGCATGGTGATGACCGTGATCAAGACCATCACCGATCTGGAGCGCATCGGCGATGAGGCCGAGAAGATCGCGCGCATGGCCAAGCTGCTGTCGCAGAAAGAGCGTCTGCATCTGCCGCGCTACAACGAGATCAAACATGCCAGCGATATCGCGCTCGACATGCTGCGCAAATCGCTGGACGCTTTCGCCCGTCTCAACCTCACCGCTGCGGCCGAAGTCGTGCGCCAGGACGAGCAGGTGGACGAGGAGTTCCGCGCCATCATGCGTTACCTCATCACCTTCATGATGGAAGACCCGCGCACCATCTCCACTTCGCTGGAGATCCTGTTCGTTGCCAAGGCCATCGAGCGCATCGGCGACCATGCCAAGAACATGTCCGAATACGTGGTCTATATGGTCAAAGGCCGTGACGTGCGTCACGTCACCGTCGAAGAGATCGAACGGGAAGTGCAGCAGTAAGCTGCCAGCAGAGTTTTGCACCGCCAGCCACTCCTTGCCGCCGTCGACCTCGGTTCCAATAGTTTCAGACTGCAGGTCGCACGCGTCGAGAACGACCAGCTCTACATGCTGGACGGTCTGCGCGAAGCGGTGCGACTAGCCTCCGGCATCACGCCGGAAAAACGTCTGGACCAACCCTCCCAGCAACGCGCACTCGAATGCCTGCACCGTTTCGGCGAGCGACTGCGCGACCTGCCGCGCGAAGCGGTGCGCGCCGTCGGCACCAACTCCCTGCGTGTTGCCAAGAATGCCCCCGAATTCCTCAAGCTGGCGGAAGCGGCACTGGGCTTTCCCATCGAAGTCATCGCCGGCCGCGAAGAAGCGCGACTGATCTATCTGGGTGTCGCGCAGGGCTTGCCGCAAGATGCAGAACGCCGTCTGGTGATGGACATCGGCGGAGGATCCACCGAATTCATCATCGGCGAAGGCTTGCAGCCCATCCACCTGGAAAGCCTGTACATGGGCTGTGTCAGCTACAGCGCGCGCTTCTTTGCCGACGGCAAACTCACCAAGTCCAATCTCAAGCAGGCCGAACTTGCCGCGCGCACCGAACTGCAAGCCATCGTCGCGGAATATGCGCACGGGCACTGGAGTTTGGCACTGGGTTCATCTGGCACCGCGCGGGTGATCTGCGACGTGCTGGAGCAGAACGGTTTCAGTGCATCCGGCATCACGCGCGAAGGTCTGGAAAAGCTGCGCGCCAAGATGCTTGAGGCCGGTGACATGAGCAAGCTCGATCTGCTGGGCATGAAGGCGGATCGCGTGGCGGTATTCCCCGGCGGGTTCTCCATCATGTACGCGGCCTTCTGTGAACTGGGCATCGAACTGATGCGTCCCGCGCTGGGTGCGTTGCGCGAAGGCGTGCTGTATGACCTGCTGGGGCGATTCACCCATAACGACATGCGCGAGGCGACCGTGCAGCAATTCATGCGTCGCTATCACGTTGACCATGCGCAGACCGTACGTGTGCGCGGACTGGCGGCGCATCTGGCGCAGCAGTTCGCCGACGAACATGCCGATGAAGAAGACATGCAGTTGCTGGCCTGGGCATGCGACCTGCACGAGATCGGCATCAGCGTCGCCCACAGCGGCTATCACAAACATTCCGCCTACATCCTCGCCAATGCCGATATGCCCGGTTTCTCGCGCAAGGCACAGCAACGCTTGAGTCTGCTGGCACTGTCGCACCGCGGCAAGCTGGAGAAAGTGCGTGAGCAATTATCGGAATGGCAAGTGACCGCCAAGGTGATGGCGCTACGGCTGGCCGCCTTGTTCTACAGGAACCGCAGCGATGTCGTGCTGCCCGTGATGCAGGGAAGATTCAGCGGGACGAAGTTCCACCTGCACCTGAGCGGTGATTGGCTGGCACAGAATCCGCTGACAGAGACCGCCCTGCAAGTCGAGGCCAAACAATGGAAGTCCGTGGGCATCAGCTTGCAGGTCGAAGCAAACTAGTATCGTCATGGTCCGGGTTCCCGGACGCTCTTTGACCACCGTGCTAAACTCCGCCCCGAAGCTGGCTAGGCAGTCGCTGCATAGTACGTTTATGCAGAGGAAAGTCCGGGCTCCATAGAGCGGGATGCCGGTTAACGGCCGGACGCCGTGAGGCGATGGAAAGTGCCACAGAAAATACACCGCCGATGGCTGCGTAAGCAGTACAGGTAAGGTTGAAATGGCGAGGTAAGAGCTCACCGCGGACGTGGTAACACGGACGGCAGGGTAAACCCCATCCGGAGCAAGACCAAATAGGCTGGCTATGACGTTGCTCGCGTCGCCAGCGGGTAGGTTGCTTGAGCGTAAGGTAACGAAACGCCTAGAGGAATGACTGTCCACGACAGAACCCGGCTTACCGGCCAGCTTCACCTGACAAGTTTCGTGGCAGATGTACGCGACGAATTGAATGGAAAAAGAAAGCTTCGACTATGCGAATAAAAAGCCTGATTCGGTTTTCTCTGTTGATGATCCTGTCCTTGTTCGCGCTGAACTTCGCGCTCAACTTCTGGAACGCACACCAAAAGAGTCAGGCAGTCGAGCAATTGCAGCAAGAGACCAAACTGTTGGCAGTGACCACCTCGGTCAAGCAGGGCATCGTCGATATCCAGAAGCAGGTCGATCGTCTGGGGCAATTGCCGCAGGACAGCGTGCCTGCACTCAGCCCCAAGGAAAAAGACAAGGTAGAAGCGCGATCCGCGCGCGTGGCAGGTGAGATCACCCGGCTCAAAGCGATGGCGGATGAGGCGCTGCTTCCAAAAGTGACAGCCATGCAGTCGCGCTACATGGAACTGGCCGCTTCCTGGCACCAGTTCTACAACCATTTCGGTATCGATTCGGCGCAAGCCATGACCGAACTTGTGCTGCACGCGGAGCCCTACAGTCAGCAGTTGATCTATCAGGACCTGCCTGCGCTCGAAGCGCATGAGAGCGAGTCGATAGAGCAGGCACGGCAACACTTGCAGGCGGTCGAGTGGTGGTCCGAGCGCACAGCACTCGTCGTATTCGTCCTTTCCCTGCTGGTCGCTTTGTCTTTCGCGATACGTGTCTATCGCCGCGTCGTGGACGGCATACAGTCTTTTGCGCCCGGGGTCGCCACCGTACTGGACGGCGGCGAAGCGCGCATCGGCCTGCAAAGCAAGGATGAATTGGGCGAGATCGCCGCCGCATTCGATACCATCAGCGACGACCTGCATGCCGCCCGCAAGCAGTGCAGCACGCTGGAACATGATCTGGCGCAGCGCAACGAGGAAGTCGAGGCGCAGCGCATGGAGTCGCAAGCGCTGTTGCGCAACATCCTGCCCGCGACCGTGGCCGAAGAGTTTCGCGCCAAGGGCACGGTGCAGCCGAAGTATCTGGAAGACGTCACCATCCTGTTCACCGATTTCGTCGGCTTCTCCGCCTCCACCGAAAAGCTGGCAGCGGAAGATCTGGTGCACATGCTGCATGACTACTTCAGCGCCTTCGACGAGATCTGCGCACGCTACGGTATGGAGAAGTTGAAGACCATCGGCGACAGCTATATGTGCGCGGCCGGTCTGCCGGAACGCAACCCATCGCATCCGGTGGACGCGGTGATGGCGGCGATGGAGATCGTGCAGGCGGTGACCGAGCGCGGTAACCGCAACAACTGGTCGATCCGCGTCGGCATCCACACCGGGCATGTGATCGCCGGGATGGTCGGTACGCAGAAGTTCGCCTACGACATCTGGGGTGAATCGGTGAACTACGCTTCGCGCGTGGAATCGAGCGGCGAGCCGAACCGCGTCGCGCTATCGGCGCAGACCTATGGCCGCATCAAGGACTTCTTCGAATGCGAGAAGCGTGTGAAGACCCACAGCAAGGTGTCGCACAAGATGGAGTTGTATTTCGTGAACGGCTTCACGCACAGTCTGGTCGAAGACACCAAGCAGATGCCGCCAGAAGCTTTCGTGCGTCGCTACCGCGGCTACTTCCAGAAAGAGCCGCCATCCTTCCCGCCATTGCGGACTGCCCTGGCGGGCAAATCCTGAGAATGAAGAACGGGGCTGCAAGCCCCGTTCTTCATTTGTTCGCGTTCAGCGCCTGTTCCAGCCTATCCGCCGGCATATAACCGGGATTGACCACGCCGTTGGCGAAGATCAGCGCGGGTGTACCGTTCACCTTCAGCTTGCGACCAAGCGCCATGACTTCGGCAGTCGGCAGCTTGCAGGTGGCAGGCTTGGGTTGCACGTTGTCCTGCATCAGTCTGTCCCATGCTTTCACCGGGTCCTTGCTGCAAAGCACGGACTGCACTTTCTCGGCGGAGCCGTCGAAGATCGGGTACATGAACAGATACAGCGTCACGTTGTCGATACTCTTCAGTTCCTGTTCCAGCTTCTTGCAGTAGCCGCAATTCGGGTCGGTGAAGTAAGCCAGTTTGCGGCTGCCGTCACCCTTCACTTTCTTCATGGCCAGCTTCAGCGGCAGTTTGTCGAATTCCACCGCGAACAGGATGCGTGCGCGCGCCTCGGTCAGATTGCGGCGTGCCTGCAGATCGAACATCTGGCCGTCGATCAGGATCTCGGCCTTCTCGTCGGTATAGAAGATATGGTCGCCGGTCACCACCTCATACAAACCGGAGACGGGCGAAGGATTCACCTGATCCACCGGCCCGATCAATTGCTGGTATTTCTGTAGTGCGTCCTTGACGGTTGCGGCCTTGTCGTCGGCGGCATAGGCGAGTGAAGTGGAGAGCAAAAGCAACAGCAGGGTTCTGAACATTCGATGCGTCCTAGGTTGTGGGATCAGTTGAGGGCGTGGCGTGCCAGCATCTTCTTCAGCGGCACGATAGCGTTGGTGGCGGCCATGCCGACGTTGCGCAGTGTGCGCAGCACCGGGTTGCTATTCACGAACAGATGTTTCAGCGCATCGGTGGTAAGTTGCATGGACAGGATGTCATCTTGTCTGGCCTTCTCATAACGGCGCAGCAGGCGCAGGTCGCCGCAATCCAGCGCGCCGCGTTGCATCAGTGTTTGCGACAGCTCGCGCACGTCGCGCAGGCCGAGGTTCACACCCTGACCCGAGAGTGGATGCACGTTATGCGCCGCATCGCCCACCAGCGCCAGACGCGGCTTGGTGATGTGTGCCAGATTCAGCACGCGCAGCGCGAAAGCGGCGGGCGCGGTGATCACTTTCAGTTCTCCCAGCGTGTGGTTGGAAGCTTCCGACACGCGCGCGCACAATTCCTCATGCGACAGTGCCAGCAACTCGGCCGACTTCTCCGGCGTCACCGACCAGACGATGGAGATGCGGCGCCCCGGCAAAGGCAGCAGGGCGAGGATGCCGTCTTCGGTGAACCACTGATAAGCGATGCCGCGATGCGCTTTGCTGATGGTGAAGTTGGCGACCAGACCATGCTGGTTGTAAGGCGTAGGCACTTCCGGCATGACAGCTTGATGGCGCACCCAGGAATCGCGCCCGTCCGCGCCGACGATCAGCTTGGCTTTCACCTCGCGTCCGTCCTTTAGTGCCAGATGGGCCGCGTCGCCGTCGATGGCGAGCGATGCACATTGTGCGGGATGCAGCAGGGTGAGGTTCTCTTGCTCGCGCAGACCTTGCCATAGCGCCTCATGCAACAAACGGCTCTCCAGGATGAAAGCCATCTCCGGCACACCCAATTGATAAGCACTGAAATTGAGCTTGGCACCGGTGTCGCCGAACACGCGCATCTCTTCCACTTGTTGCACGCGTGACATATCCAGTCGCTGCCATGCACCACATTCGTGCAGGAACTGAACGTTGCCGGGGGTGAAAGCGTAGATGCGTGCATCCCAATCGTCAGCGTCCGTGGAGGCTTGGGGTGAGGAACCACTTTCAACCAAGGCCAAGCGCAGACCGCTATCGCGCAATGAGGCCGCCAGACTTGCGCCGACCAGACCGCCGCCGACGATGATGATGTCGAACTCCATATGGACACCTCACACTTTAGGGTTAAGTAGACAGCCCGGATAGGGTGCTGCCCGTAAAAATCTGCGGGCATCATAGCATGAGGGGGTTGATTAATTTATAATCGCCGCCCCCTTCAGGAATGATCACAAGGGGGCCTCGAAAATCGTTACGAGCAATTTGAGTGCAAGGCGCACGGAGCGCAGTGACGAAGGCATACCAAATAGGTAGACGAGGAAGCGAGCACCGCGCAACGCCGCAATCAAGTTGCGCAGTAGATTTTAAGGCCCCCTGAGTGCAAATCGGTAAGTACATACTCAAGAACAACCTGATCGTCGCCCCCATGGCGGGTGTGACCGATCGTCCGTTCCGCATCCTGTGCAAGCGCATGGGCGCGGGCATGGCAGTGTCCGAGATGGTGGCTTCCAATTCATTGTTGTACGGTTCCGAGAAGACCAAACGTCGCGCCAACCACGAAGGCGAAGTCGATCCCATCTCGGTGCAGATCGTCGGTGCCGATCCGAAGATGTTGGCGCAGGCCGCGCAGCACAATGTGGACAACGGCGCGCAGATCATCGACATCAACATGGGCTGCCCCGCCAAGAAGATCTGCAATGTCATGGCTGGTTCCGCGCTGATGCAGAACGAACTGCTGGTGGCCGAGATCCTGGAAGCCGTGGTCAAGTCGGTCGACGTGCCGGTCACGCTCAAGATCCGCACCGGCTGGGACAAACAGAATCGCAACGCCGCCAACATCGCGCGCATCGCCGAGGCCAGCGGCATCCAGGCACTCGCCATCCACGGCCGCACCCGCGCCTGCGCTTACACCGGCGACGCTGAATACGAAACCATCCGCGCCGTGAAAGATGCGGTGCGCATCCCCATCATCGCCAACGGCGACATCACCACTCCGGAAAAAGCCAAATACGTGCTTGACCATACCGGCGCCGACGCCGTCATGATCGGCCGCGCCGCGCAGGGTCGACCCTGGCTGTTCCGTGAGATCGAGCATTTCCTGAATACCGGCACCCATCTGCTATCGCCGCAAGTCGGCGAGATCCAGAATGTGCTGGTCGCGCATATGGCCGACCTGTACGACTTCTACGGCGAACACACCGGGCTGCGCGTCGCGCGCAAGCACATCTCCTGGTACACCAAAGGGCTGGCCGGTTCCGCCGTGTTCCGCCATCGCATGAATCAACTGGAAAGCGTGGACGAGCAGATGCAAGCCGTCTCCGATTTCTTTGAAGAACAAAAAGTCGGCAACGCAAGACTGCAGTATGAACGGGAGGCGGCAGCCGCGTAAGCGGCCCGCAACGAGCCACCGGCACAAAGTATGTCGGGGCGGAGGGGGAGGAGAAGAGTCGGCACATGGCGGCGCAGCAGCGCCGCCATGTATCGGCATCGGAGACAGGCAGCACCGCAGCAAAGAACATCAAGGGGGCAGTAAATGAGCAGCGAAGAGTGTGGCATCAACGAGAACGACATCGCCAAGCATGTGCGCAAGGCGCTCAACGATTACTTCAAAGACCTGGACGGCGAAGAACCATCCTGCGGCGTGTATGACATGGTGATCGACTGTGTGGAAAAACCGCTGATCGAAACCGTGCTGCACCATGCCGGTGGCAATCAGACACGTACGGCCGACCTGCTCGGCATCAACCGCAACACCCTGCGCAAGAAGATGCAGGAACACCGAATCAAATAATCATCCACGAAAGAAAAAAATGGCCATCACCCAAGCACTCATCAGCGTCTCCGACAAATCCGGCGTCCTCGAATTCGCCAAGGGCCTGCACGCCCTCGGCGTCAAGCTGCTCTCTACCGGTGGCACTGCCAAGCTGCTCGCCGACAACGGCGTGCCGTGCACCGAAGTCGCCGACTACACCGGCTTCCCCGAGATGCTCGATGGTCGTGTGAAGACCCTGCAACCGAAAGTGCACGCCGGCATCCTCGCGCGTCGTGACCTGCCCGAGCATGTTGCCACGCTGAAGAAGCACGACATCCCCACCATCGACCTGGTCGTGGTCAACCTGTACCCGTTCGCGGCCACCATCGCCAAGCCCGGTTGCACACTGGAAGACGCCATCGAGAACATCGACATCGGCGGCCCGACCATGGTGCGCTCCGCCGCCAAGAACCACGCACATGTCGCCATCGTCACCGACCCGGTCGACTACGCCGACGTATTGGCCGAGATGCAAACCAACAACTGCACCGTGTCCGACGCATCGCGTTTCGACTTGGCCAAAAAAGCCTTCTCGCACACCGCCGCCTACGACAGCATGATCAGCAACTACCTCACCGCCATCAACAGCGACGGTAGCAAGCAAGCCTTCCCGGCACAGATCAACTTCAACTTCGCCAAAGTGCAAGAGATGCGCTACGGCGAGAACCCGCACCAGAGCGCCGCGTTCTATCGCGACCTCATCGCGCTGCCCGGCGGCATCGCCGACTACACGCAAGTGCAGGGCAAAGAACTCAGCTACAACAACATCGGCGACTCCGATGCAGCATGGGAATGCGTGAAGACTTTCGACCAGCCTGCCTGCGTCATCGTCAAGCATGCCAACCCCTGCGGTGTCGCCATCGCCGACAGCGCGCTGAACGCTTACAAGCTGGCCTACGCCACCGACACCACCTCCGCGTTCGGCGGCATCATCGCCTTCAATCGCGAGTTGGACGAAGCCACCGCCACGCTGATCACCGCCAACCAGTTCGTCGAAGTCATCATCGCGCCGAGCGCCACCGAAGCCGCACTCAAAGTCACCGCCGCCAAGCAAAACGTGCGCGTGCTCACCGTGCCACTGTCCAAAGCACACAACCAGTGGGACGTGAAGCGCGTCTCCGGCGGTCTGCTGGTGCAAAGCCCGGACGCATTGAACGTGGGTGCAGAACACCTCAAGGTCGTCACCAAGGCACAGCCATCCAAAGAACAGATGGCCGACCTGCTGTTCGCATGGCGCGTCGCCAAGTACGTGAAGTCCAACGCCATCGTATTCTGCAAAGGCGGCCAGACACTCGGCGTAGGCGCAGGCCAGATGAGCCGTGTCGACTCCACCCGCATCGCCAGCATCAAGGCACAGCACGCGGGACTGAGCCTCGCCGGTTCCGTGGTCGCCTCCGACGCTTTCTTCCCGTTCCGTGACGGCATCGACGTGCTGGCCCAGGCCGGCGCGAAAGCCGTCATCCAGCCGGGCGGCTCGATGCGCGACGAAGAAGTCATCGCCGCAGCCGACGAGCTGGGCCTGGCCATGGTGTTCACCGGTCACCGTCACTTCCGCCACTAAGTCAGTCGCGCCTGGCGCGCTGCCTCGTCATTCCCGCGCAGGCGGGAATCCAGCGAGAATGAGCGCCCTGCGCAGCAGACAAAAAGGGTTTGCCCCGCTGAGCGGGTTTTGTTCAACCATCTGGATTCCCGCCTGCGCGGGAATGACAACAAGGGTTTCATCATGAAGATTCTGGTCATCGGTTCCGGCGGTCGCGAGCACGCACTCGCTTGGCGTCTGGCGCAAGGCAAGAAGGTGCAGAAGGTCTACGTCGCCCCCGGCAACGCGGGCACTGCGCTCGAAGAAGGCGTGGAGAACGTCAACATCACCGCCATCCCCGAACTGCTTGAATTCGCCAAGGCCAACGACATCTACATGACCGTGGTCGGTCCCGAAGCGCCGCTGGCCGCTGGCGTGGTCGATGTGTTCCGCGCTGCAGGGCTGAAGATCTTCGGCCCCACCAAAGCCGCCGCGCAACTCGAATCCTCCAAGGATTTCGCCAAGCGCTTCATGACCCGCCACAACATCCCCACCGCCTTCTTCGAAACCTTCAGCGAGATCGCGCCCGCCAAGGCTTATGTCGAGAAACACGGCGCGCCCATCGTCATCAAGGCCGACGGCCTCGCCGCAGGCAAGGGCGTGGTCGTCGCCATGAGCAAGGAAGAGGCATTCGACGCCATCGACATGATGCTGTCCGACAACAAGCTCGGTGATGCCGGTGCGCGTGTCGTGGTGGAAGAATTCCTCGCAGGTGAAGAAGCCAGCTTCATCGTCATGGTCGACGGCAAGAATGTCTTGGCGATGGCCAGCAGTCAGGACCACAAGCGTCTGCTCGATGGCGACCAAGGCCCTAACACCGGCGGCATGGGCGCATATTCGCCCGCGCCTGTCGTCACGCCCACCATCCACGCCAAAACGTTGCGCGAAGTCATCATGCCCGTCGTGCGCGGCATGGAAAAAGAAGGCAACACCTACACCGGCTTCCTCTATGCCGGCCTGATGATCTCGCCGGACGGCGGCCTCAAAGTGCTGGAATTCAACTGCCGCTTCGGCGACCCCGAAACCCAGCCCATCATGCTGCGCCTGAAGAGCGACTTCGCCGTGCTGATCGAACACGGCATCAACGGCACGCTCGACAAGGTGGAAGCCGAATGGGACAAACGCACCGCGCTCGGCGTCGTCATGGCCGCCGCCAACTACCCCGACACCCCGCGCAAGGGCGATGTCATCACCGGCCTGCCCAAGAAGCTCGAAGACGCCCACGTCTTCCACGCCGGCACCGCCATGCAAGACGGCAAAGTCGTCACCAGCGGCGGCCGCGTGCTCTGCGTCGTCGCCCTCGGCGACATGGTCAAACACGCGCAAAACCGTGCCTACGAGATCGCCGACACCATCAAGTTCGACGGCTGCCAGATGCGCAGGGACATCGGATATAGGGCGATAGGGCGGAAGTAGTCAGAAACTCCCCTCGCCCGTTTATGGGAGAGGGGCTGGGGGAGAGGGACGGGGAAGCGGCAACACTTCCCCGTTTTGTTTTCGGCGGTCTATATGTTCTTGCAGGTGCAAAGGAATTTGGTTGCAACTAATAAGTTAGCAAATAGGGTGGCGCAGCGCGCAAACTGCCACACATCGCAAAACCCACACAGGAGAGCCACATGTCAAAGAAGAAATTCCACTGCCAGGCAGTCACCCATGCAGGCATCAAAAGCATTAGCATCACCGACGACACACACCACTTCTGCCTCACCC
Organism: Sideroxydans sp.; assembly: GCA_013791855.1. Classification (GTDB taxonomy): domain Bacteria; phylum Pseudomonadota; class Gammaproteobacteria; order Burkholderiales; family Gallionellaceae; genus Sideroxyarcus. Next base: position 52,457 of record VMTA01000011.1, on the reverse strand, counting down.
TGGAAGACGCAGGCAATAGATTGAACGCCCTGAAAGAAGCCATCGCCACCGGCAAATATCCCATCGCCATGGAACTGGTGAACTCCTGCGCCAAGCTGATGACCGGCCCAACGGTAAAGTATTACGTCACACAGAACGATGCCGAGAAGTTCCTGCATTCATTGGATAAGGCGTTGCATCACTAAAGCGGCAGCGCTGTTTCGCTTTGCTTGAGAGATTGAAAATCCGTTAGCATTCGTCCGGTTTTACCGGAGAGAGAATTTGATGTTTGAACAAACCTTCAGAAATATCGACGACGTACTCAGAAAAGAAGCTGGCTGCGCCAGCGAACTGGACTACACCGAACAAAGCTCATGGCTGCTGTTCCTCAAATACCTCGACGCGCTGGAACACAGCAAAGCGATGGAAGCTGAGCTGGAAGGGAAGAAATACACCTGGCTGATTGATCCGCCTTACCGTTGGGAGACATGGGCCGCACCGAAAGGAAAGGACGGCAAGATCGACCACAACGCCGCCATGACCGGCGACGACCTGCGCGACTTCGTCAACCAGACGCTGTTCCCTTACCTGCACCGCTTCAAGGAAAAGGCCGACAACGCTAAAACGCTGGAATACAAAATCGGCGAAATCTTCGGCGAGATTAAAAACAAAATCCAGAGCGGCTACAACCTGCGCGACATCATCGACCACATCGACGAACTGCGCTTCGGCTCGCAAGTGGAAAAGCACGAACTCTCACACCTGTACGAAGCCAAGATCAAAAACATGGGCAACGCCGGGCGCAACGGCGGCGAGTACTACACCCCGCGCCCGCTGATTCGCGCCATGGTGCAAGTGGTCAATCCCAAAATCGGCGAAACCATTTACGACGGCGCCTGCGGCAGCGCGGGCTTCTTGTGCGAAGCGTTCGATTATCTGCGTGCCAAACCCCACCTCACCACGCGCGACCTCAAGACCCTGCAAGAAGCCACCTTCTACGGCATCGAAAAGAAAAGCCTCGCCTACGTCATCGCGATCATGAACATGATCCTGCATGGCATCGAAGCGCCCAACATCGCCCACACCAACACCCTCGCACTCAACCTCGCCGACGTGCAGGACAAGGACCGCTTCGACATCGTCCTCGCCAACCCGCCTTTTGGCGGCAAGGAACGCAAGGAAGTGCAGCAAAACTTCCCCATCAAGACCGGCGAAACCGCCTTCCTGTTTTTGCAGCACTTCATCAAGTTTTTGAAAGCGGGCGGGCGCGGCGCGGTGGTCATTAAAAACACCTTCCTCAGCAACACCGACAACGCCTCGGTGAGTTTAAGAAAACACCTGCTCGAAAGCTGCAACCTGCACACCGTGCTCGATTGCCCCGGCGGCACTTTCCAGGGTGCGGGCGTGAAAACCGTCGTGCTGTTCTTCGAGAAAGGCGCACCGACGCGCAAAGTCTGGTACTACCAGCTCTCCCCTTCGACAAGCTCAGGGCAGGCCCGGAATTTGGGCAAGACCAACCCGCTCAACGACGCCGACCTCGCCGAATTCATCGCGCTGCAAAAAACCTTTGCTGATTCGCCCAAGAGCTGGAGCGTGGATGCGGCGAGCATCGATCCGGCGACGTTCGATCTGTCGGTGAAGAATCCTAATGGCAATGAGGCAGTGGTGCATCGCAGTCCGCAGGACATCATGGACGAGATCGCCGCGCTAGATGCGGAGAGTGCGGAAGTGCTGGGGAATATCAGGGGCTTGCTGTGAAAGCTGGGTGGCAAACAAAAAATCTCGGCGATGTTTGCGATGTTATCGGCGGAGGTACGCCATCAAAGGATAAGCCAGCTTTTTATTCCGGTGACATTTCTTGGGCAACTGTCCGTGACCTCAAGCAGGAAGTCATTACCTCAACCGAATTTAAGATCACCAAGGAAGCGGTAAAGAGCAGTGCCACAAATATTATTCCATGCGGCAATGTTGTAATTGCCACTCGCGTTGGGCTTGGGAAGGTTTGCTTGCTTGGACAAGACACCGCCATCAATCAAGACTTGCGCGGTATTGTTCCGCACGACACCACGAAGCTTGATGTTCGCTTTCTGTTTTGGTGGTTGAAGAGTATCGCTGATGTGATCGTGGCTGAAGGTACGGGAGCAACGGTTCAAGGCGTAAAGCTTCCCTTTGTTAAGTCTCTTCAAGTTCCACTCCCTCCACTCCCCGAACAGCAGCGCATCGTCGGCATTCTCGACGAAGCATTTTACGGCATCGCCACCGCCAAAGCCCACGCCGAACAGAACCTGCAAAACGCTCACGCCCTGTTCGAAAGCCACCTGCAATCCGTCTTTACCCAGCGCGGCGAGGGGTGGATGGAGAAGTCAGTGAAGGAGATTGCCGCGCCAACCAAAGGCTCAATTCGCACTGGCCCTTTCGGTAGTCAGCTTTTACACAGTGAGTTCGTTGATGAGGGCATCGCAGTTCTCGGTATCGATAACGCCGTCGCCAATGAGTTTCGCTGGGGAAAGAGCAGGTTCATCACGCCAGAAAAGTATCGCCAACTTGAGCGGTACACCGTGCATCCTGGTGATGTGTTGATTACTATCATGGGCACGTGTGGCCGCTGCGCGATAGTTCCGAATGACATCCCGACTTCAATTAACACGAAGCACATTTGCTGCATCACGCTAGACAGGAAGCAGTGTTTGCCAAGTTATCTCCATATCTACTTTCTTCACGCGCCCCAGTCACAGGCGTTCTTGGCCAAGCATGCCAAAGGCGCAATCATGGCTGGGTTGAATATGGGCCTTATTCAGGAACTGCCAGTGGTGCTTCCGCCGATTGAGGTTCAGGCGGCTATTGTCAAAGCAACCGACACCCTCCGCGAAGAAACCCAACGCCTCGAATCCCTCTACCAGCGCAAGCTCGCCGCCCTCGATGAGCTGAAGAAGTCGCTGCTGCATCAGGCGTTCAGCGGGGCGTTGTGAGTCGGTTACGTTTTGTAACCGACTGCAACTGGTATCAAGCTGTTACCAGTTGGGCTATGAACGATGTGATAAGAAATCGCCATTTTTTGAACATGTCGCCTGCGACGTGATAAGAAAATCCCGTTTTTTAAACATGTCCGCGCCATCGACCGACACTTCACCCAACTGGTGACATGGCGTCACCAGTTGAATAAACCTCATTTATGCCCATTGGGCGGTGGATAACTCGCTCAGATATAATGCCCCGCATGGAACGTATCCAGTCTATCAATCCTGACCGCATTGCTTGGTGTTGTGCCGATCTCGGCATTACGCCGGATCAGCTTGCGGCTGAAACAGGCATTGCTGCGACTACGATGGAGCATGTCATGGCGGGCAAGGATGGCATGACGTTCAATCAGCTGCGCAAGGTGGCTGACCATTTCGGCAGGGGTGTGCTGTTCTTCCTTGAAGACGGGCCGGTGGATGAGGCGCAGGTGCATTCCCCGCAATTCCGTACGCTGGCAAATCAGAAGCCGGAGCTGTCCGCCAACCTCAAGACGCTGATCGAGCGTGTAGAGAAACAGCGCGAGGTGTATTTGAGTTTGCGCGAAGACCTCGATGATGCGGATCGTCCTCGCTTTACGCCGCCAGTGTTGCCAACCGATGATTTGCAGGAGTCTGCGCGCATTGCTCGGCAATGGCTGGGATTGGGCGAACAGAATAGTTTCGATACTTACCGCGAAGCGTTGGAATCTCGTGGCGTGCTGGTATTCCGCAGTAACGGCTATGCCGGGAAGTGGCAGATCGCCAAGAACAATCCCATTCTTGGTTTCTCTCTCTACGACGAGAGCTGTCCGGTAATCGTCGTTAAAAAGCAGGACTGGGATACCCGACAGTCTTTCACGCTCATGCACGAACTGGGGCATTTGCTGTTGCACAAGACCAGCTCTATTGATGACGAGCGGGATATGGAATCCCATCGCGGGCATGAGCGTGAGGCCAATGCGTTTGCCGGGTATCTGCTGGTGCCGGATTCTTTCCTGACTGGGATTAATGATGCCGAGCGCCCCGACGATGTATCTCAATACGACCACTGGCTTGGGCAGCAGCGCAAGGCATGGGGCGTGAGCGGGGAAATGATTTTGCGCCGTTTGCTGGATGCGGGGCGTTTGCCACAGAGTCGATATGAGGCTTATCGGCACTGGTGTCGCCAAGTTCCCATTGTTGAGGAAGGTCGTGGCAGTCGGAAGTATCGCAATAGGGAGCCTATGCATATTTTTGGAGACACCTTTGTGCGCGCCGTGCTGGATTCTTTGTATGCACGCCACATTACTTTAGCCAAAGCCAGTGGTTATCTCGATAACCTGACGATCAAAGATTTGCACCAGTTGGAGCGCTACTATGCGGGTGTTTGATGCGTCGTCCATGATCTATGCTTGGGATAACTATCCGATAGAGCAGTTTCCAGGTTTGTGGGAATGGATGGCGGGTCAAATTGAATCGAAGCAACTGCTGATGCCGAGTGTGGCTTTTGAAGAGGTAAATCACAAGACACCAGATTGTGGCGAATGGCTGAAAGAAAACAATCTAGAACAGTTGGAAATCAACCATGCTATCGCGCATGAAGCCAAACGTATTAAAGGCCTGCTGGGAATTGCCAATGACAAATACACAACTGGCGTTGGTGAGAACGACATTCTGATCGTCGCTACAGCGCGCTTGCACAAGGCGGAACTGGTTTCAGATGAAGCGAAGCAGCCGAACCTACCTAAACTACCTTCAAATAGAAAAATTCCCGCAGTGTGCGTGATGCCAACGGTTGCTGTCTCTTGCATCAATTTCATCGAGTACATCAGGGCTTCCGGTGCGGTCTTTCGTTAGGCTCGCTTGACGAATATCTTGACCCACACTTGACTCATATTGCCTAAATGAACGAAGCCGAAACCCGCGCAGATCACATCGACCCCGCGCTGAAAGCCGCAGGCTGGGGCGTGTTGGAGGGTAGCCGGGTGATGCGCGAATACCGCATCACCGAGGGACGCTTGCAGGGTGCGGGGCAGCGGTCGAAACCAGAAATTGCGGACTATGTGCTGGTGTATCGCAACCACAAGCTGGCTGTGGTGGAGGCGAAGCGGCGCGACCTGCCTTATACCGAGGGGCTGGCGCAGGCCAAGCAGTATGCGGGCAAGATCGGTGCGCGCTTTACCTACGCCACCAACGGCATGCGCATCTACGGTGTGGATATGCAGAGCGGGGTGGAGGGCGAAATCAATGCCTATCCTTTGCCGCAGGAATTGTGGAACCTGACCTTTGCCGAGGCGAACGACTGGCGCGAGCGTTTTGCCGCTGTGCCGTTCGAGGACAAAGGCGGCATGTGGGGTTCGCGCTACTACCAGGACAGCGCGGTCAACAATGTGCTGGAAGCGATTGCCGATAACCAGCAGCGCATTCTGCTGACGCTGGCGACGGGCACGGGCAAGACCTTCATCGCATTTCAGTTGGCGTGGAAGTTGTTCAAGTCACGCTGGAACCTCAGCCGTGATGGCGCGCGTCAGCCGCGCATCCTGTTCCTTGCCGACCGTAACATTCTGGCCGATCAGGCCTACAACTCATTCTCTGCTTTCCCCGAAGATGCACTGGTGCGCATCGCGCCGGATGACATACGCAAGAAGGGGCGCGTGCCTAAGAATGGCAGTGTGTTCTTCACCATCTTTCAGACATTCCTGTCGGGTCCGCCGAAGGATGGCAAGCCTTCCCCCTATTTTGGTGAGTACCCGCCGGACTTCTTCGATTTCATTATCATCGACGAATGCCACCGTGGCGGGGCGAATGACGAAAGTACCTGGCGTAGCATCCTCGATTACTTCGCGCCTGCGGTGCAGCTCGGCCTGACGGCAACGCCGAAGCGCAAGGACAACGCAGACACCTATGCCTACTTCGGCGAGCCGGTGTATGTGTATTCGCTGAAGGAAGGCATTAACGACGGCTACCTCACACCGTTCCGTGTGAAGCAGTACGCCACCACGCTGGATGAATACCGCTTTACCTCGGACGACAGGCTGGTCGAGGGCGAGATCGAGGCGGGCAAGCTGTATGAGGAAAAGGATTTCAACCGCAGCATCGAGATCGTGGAGCGCGAGCAGTACCGCGTGAAACTGTTTATGGAGTCCATCAACCAGCGCGAGAAGACGCTGGTGTTCTGCGCCAATCAGGCGCACGCGCTGCTGGTGCGCGACCTGATCAATCAACTGAAGACAGTCAGCACCGATCCGCTGTATTGCGTGCGAGTGACGGCGAACGACGGCGCGCTGGGCGAGCAATACCTGCGCGACTTCCAGGACAACGAGAAGAGCATCCCGACCATCCTCACCACCTCGCAGAAACTTTCCACCGGCGTGGATGCGCGCAACGTACGCAACATCGTGCTGATGCGTCCGATCAATTCGATGATTGAGTTCAAGCAGATCATCGGGCGCGGTACGCGGCTGTATGACGGCAAGGATTACTTCACGATTTATGATTTTGTGAAGGCACACAAGTTATTCAACGATCCGGAATGGGACGGCGAACCGACCGAGGTAGGCAATGGCGGCGATAAGGTTTTTCCGCCTATTGAACCGAGGCCGCAGCCTGACGCAAAGCAGCCGCGCCCTGAATACGAAGTGAAGAAGAAAGTGCGAGTGAAGCTGCGCGACGGCAAAGAGCGCACCATTCAGCATATTTCGGTAACGACATTCTGGGGGCCGGATGGCAAGCCGATCTCGGCAACGGAGTTTCTGACGGTGTTGTTTGGTCAGTTGCCGGAATTCTTCAAGGACGAGGACGAGTTGCGCGAGCTCTGGAGTTTGCCGGATACGCGCAAGAAGCTGCTTGATGGATTGGCGGAGAAAGGCTTTGGTAAGGATCAGCTCGGCGAGATGCAGAAGATCATCGACGCCGAGAATAGCGACCTGTTCGATGTGTTGGCGCATGTGGCGTTTGCGATGCAGCCGGTCAGTCGAATAGATCGTGCGGAGGTGGCGCACAAAGCCGTGCACGCCAAATTCAGCGACAAGCAGCAAGTGTTCCTTGATTTCGTTCTGGCGCATTACGTGCAGGAAGGTGTGGATGAGCTGGAGCAAGAGAAACTCACCAAGCTGTTGCGGTTGAAATATCACGACTCGATCCCCGATGCGGTCGCCGATCTGGGCGGCGACATTAACGCGATCCGCAATTTGTTTGCTGGGTTGCAGCGCTATTTGTATCAGGGCATGTAGGCGAGCTGCACATCAATAATGTGTCGGGATTTCATTCGTGCTTGGTGTCTAACGATCAGGGATAAATATGGCTCGAAAAAGAAAGCAAAGTGCATTTGAAGATTTGATCGATCTTGCGGCCATGTTGCCTTGGTGGGTAGGTGTGCTGCTCGCTTTGATCGCCTACTTTGTCCTTCATCACTACGCGACTGCCGAGATTGTGCATCCCACTTCTGCCGCTCAACTTGGTGCTAACGTGAGTGGCCAACTTGGCAAAGCGCTTGCGACATTTGGGCAGTACCTGCTCCCTCTCGCTTTCATCATTGGTGCGGGCGTTTCAGCTTATGGGCAGCAAAAACGTGCAAGGTTGTTGGAGGATGTTCAGGAAGGTTCGGACGCTTCTGTATTGAACGGCATGTCTTGGCGTGAATTCGAAATGCTGGTGGGTGAAGCATTTCGTCGCGGAGGTTATTCGGTGATTGAAACCGGAGGCGGTGGTGCGGATGGCGGCGTCGATCTGGTATTGCATAAGAATGGTGTGAAATCACTTGTTCAATGTAAGCAGTGGAAGGCTCGCAATGTTGGTGTCTCAGTTATACGGGAATTAAATGGCGTGATGGCGGTTGCAGGTGCGGCACAGGGGTTCGTGGTGACGTCTGGTGTGTTTTCAAACGATGCGATCAACTTTGCCGCCAGCTGCAATATCGAGCTAGTCGATGGCACTGAACTAAAGAAAATCATCAGCACAGTTCGCTCGACTGCACCGCGGGCAACATACACACCTGCAGCAGCAATTCCATCAAACCCGGCTTGCCCAAAGTGCGGCAGTAGCATGGTTAAACGAACAGCAAAGCAAGGCGCGAATGCGGGGAATATGTTTTGGGGTTGTTCCGATTACCCGAAATGCAAGGGAATCGTGGCTATTGATTGACAGTCGCTCAGACTCGTACAACTGTAAAAAACTAACGCCGCATTTATGCGGCGTATTTCTTGGTCGGCTTTATATGATGCCGATATGGTCAGTCAGTTAAGCTGACTTTGGTAATGGTTTCCACGGCGGGAATTTCTGCATCACTTTCGCGAACATCTCGGAGTCAGTGTATCGGGTTAACCACGCTCTTAATTTCGGGTAAGGGGCGGTCGAGAACCATGCGCTCTCGACGGCGGCGAACTGGCGAATAAAAGGTAGCAGGGCTGCATCTGCGATGCTAAAGGCGTCGCCCAATAGATAGGGTGCTTCAGCAAGTCTGGTTTCGAGGCGCTGCAAGAATATTTCACCTTGTTCGCGATAGAAGCGTTGTGGATGTTCGGGGAACCGTTCTGGGTATTTGCAGCGATCGAGTGCTTGTTTGAATGTGCTGTCGTTCTCATGCAGCAGAGGCAGGGTCGCAGTCACATGACATTCATTCTCGCCTAACCAATGATTTTTTCCCTGTGTTCTCAAGGCCCACAACATGATGTCCCAACTTTCGTCGATGACGCTTCCGTCATGCAACACCAGTACGGGCACGCTGCCTTTAGGTGAGGCAGTGAGCATCTCGGCGGGCTTGTCACGCAGTTCCACTTCACGGTGATCAAGCTCGATGCCGCTGATGATGAGTGCACTGCGGGCGCGCATGGCATAAGGGCAGCGACGAAATGAGTAGAGGATAGGGCGTTGCATGCGGGGTATTTTAGCTTGATATGAATGCGTGTTATTTGAGTGACAGGTTATGATTCATGCCGATGAGACCCCATGGTCCGATCCCCGATTTGTTTTGCGAAAAGAACAAGGAAGCACATGAGCGTATCAATGTATTACAACCCCAAATGTAGCAAGTGCAGGGCGACCTTGGCTTTGCTGCAGGAAAAAGGAATCGAGCCGGAGCTGATCCACTATCTGGAAGTCGCGCCTACAGCTGCGATGCTGGCCGGGGTGCTGGTCAAGCTGGGCAAAGGTGCCAAGGATGTCATCCGCTTCAATGAGGATGACGCAAAGGCGCTCGGCATTTCCCCGGCAGATGATCGATCAGATGCTGAATGGCTGAACATCATTTCAGCCAACCCGAAGCTGCTGGAACGTCCGATCGTCATCAATGGCGACAGGGCGGCGATTGGCAGACCGCCTGAGAATGTGCTCGAAATACTTTAGGTGACGCTGGCGCTGCGCGCCATTGCTTCGAGAAAATTTGTTCCCAATAAATGCCTGCTCTTCTCGTACCCCAACAAGTCGAGCCGGTAAGATTCAGACGATCCATGATGACCACACTGATCCAACTCCATGAAGATATCGCCGAGCGCGTACAAACCATCCGGGAGGATCACGCCGACTGGTTGTGCGGCAAGGGTTGCGATGGTTGTTGTCAGCAGCTTGCCGAGGTGCCGCAACTGACATCAGCAGAATGGGATCTACTGCGTGAGGGGCTGGTCATTCTGCCGCCGGAACACTTGCAGGCGATCCACATCAAGATGACTGCCCTGAGAAATCAGCGGTCGCGCCCCATAACTTGTCCGATGCTGGATCTTGTTGCCGGCACCTGTCCTGTCTATTCCCAGCGCCCGGTGGCGTGCCGCACCTACGGTTATTACGTGCAGCGCGAGAAAGGTCTTTATTGTCAGGACATCGAGATCCGTGAGGCAGATGGCGCCTTGGCCGATGTGGTGTGGGGCAATCACGATGCCATCGATCAGAGCCTCGCCGGTCTCGGCGAGAGCCGCGCGTTGACCGACTGGTTCGCGCACTGGTGGGTGGACAGTCAGTAGTAGAGAAACTGCTTTCGCTTAAAGGTGTAAGACCTTCGCTGTCGTTTCGACTGAAGCATCCCGATCAACGCTGGATACTTGCCAGTATCTTCCCCACCACGATCGGATCGTGTTCGGTGCGCATGTTGCTGTGCAGGGTCTCTGCTTCCGGGTAGGCGGTGCGCATCATGCCCAGCCATTTCTTGATCATGCCCGGCGCGTGCCTCGGGTCCATTCTGGCGACGAGCTGTTCGTAGTAATCGATCACCCAACCTTGCAGCGCCGGCCAGGGCATGGCTTCGTCGCCGGTTTTGATGCGATGCATGAGGTCAGGGCGGATGATGGCGCCGCGCCCGATCATGACGTCGGTGCAGCCGCTGACCTGGCGGATGTTTTGATAGTCCTGCGGTGTCCACACTTCGCCGTTGGCGACCACCGGCAATTTTACGGTCTCGCGGATCTGGGCGAGCCATTCCCAGCGCGCGGGGGGCCGGTAGCGGTCGGCACGGGTGCGGGCATGGACGATGAGCTCGTCGGCGCCGCCCGCTTCGATGGCGCGGGCACAATCCAGCGTGAGCGAGGTGTCTTCCAAGCCGAGGCGCATCTTGGCGGTGACGGGGATGTGTGGTGGTACGGCCCGGCGGGTGGCGGCGACGATGGCGTGGATCTGCTCGGGGAACTGGAGCAGCACCGCGCCGCCGCCGTTCCGATTCACCAGCGGGGAGGGGCAGCCGAAGTTGAGGTCGATACCCGGTGCGCCGAGTGAGGCGGCAAAGGCGGCATTCTCCGCGAGGCAGACCGGATCGCTGCCCAGCAATTGCACACGCACCGGGACGCCGGCCCGTGTGCAGCCGCCGCGTTCCAGTTCCGGCACGGTGTTGAGAAAGGTTCTTCTGTTGAGCAGATGGTTCGTCACCCGCACAAATTCCGCCACGCACAGGTCGATGCCGCCGAGCCGCGTCAGGATGTCGCGCAGGCTATGGTCGGCAAGGCCATCCATTGGGGCAAGAATCAGGCGCATGGTGTTCGGGGTGATGGCGGGGGGCGCATTCTAAAGGGAACCTCTATAAATCCAAACTCCGACGCAATGGATCGATCGCGCCTTGTCTTGCTGGGCACTTTGAATATTTTGAAACGCTCAAAAGCAAACGCCGCATCTATGCGGCGTTATCTTTATGTCGGCATCATGGGTTGCCGAAGCGTTCAGCCTGTCAGGCTGATTGGTGTTGCGTCTAATTGTGAGGAATCATCGCGGGGTCGATAAGCTGCTCCCTTCTTCGGGTTGGCGTTCATGCTCGTTTGTTGCGACTACGATTATTTTATACACCCCTTGCTGGGCACATTCAATCGAGTATTTTTCTCATGTATGCAGCTCGGAGTCAGGGCGCTGATTCCACTCTGTAAATCACGGTATCGCCGGTGAAGAAAATCGGACGATGCGCATTGATTCAGCCAGAAACAGGTAGCGTCTATTCCATATCCGCCGGTTTGGCGCGCATCTTCGCGGCGATGTAGTCAGCCTGCGAGATGTGGAGCAGGTCGGTCATTCGGCGCATGAGGTGGTTCTCGTGAGCACTGATGTGGCGGTCGGCATAGGCGACTTGCCACATGTATTCGACGATGCGGCCCCTTTCTTCTCGCCCCAGTTCGCGGTGGATGAGCGAGGTGAATTGGTGCAGGTCGTGAGCTTGTTGCGCGGTCTGCTGGCCTAGTGCAGAGAGTTGTTGCACTTCGCTGTCGCTGAGCTGGAACCGTTCCTTGAGAATGCGCAATACTGTTGCGCGCTCTGTATCGGTGCTTTGGGCATCTGCGCGCATGACTTCTATCATCAGCACGGCGGTGGCGAGTTGCAGGGTGTGTTCGGGGCGCGGTGTATCGTTGGCCGGGGTAATCAGGGTCGAGAAGAATTCGTTCAGTTTGTTGAGCATGGTGTTTGTATCGAGGTGTCGAGACGGGTGCCGCCATGATAACGACGATCGGTTCTGTCAATAATGCGGCGGTCTTTCATTCGCTGTCGGGCCTGCATTGCCGGCTTCGGATAGCGAGCGGATCTGTCCGGCGAGTTCCCTGCAGAACTCTTCAAGCCGTTCCAGTCTTTGTTGTTGCTGGTAGACCGTCTTGTTCAGTTCGTCGATCTGGTCTTCCTGGAAGGTGATCTTTTCTTCGATGTGGATGAGGCGTTCGTCAGTCATGCGCTTGCTCGGAAAGTTCGGCGGCGAGCCGGGGGGCGCATTGTAGCGCGGTACGGCTGTCTGCAATTTCGGTATGATTGCGCGCGTCATGCGGTCGCCTTGTTTAAGGGCGGTCGCGCAGATCCTCAACACACTGAAACCATGTCATCAGCGCGGCACATCTCCTCTCGTTCGCTCGCCGCCCACCTCAAACGCGGTGGCGTGATCGCTTATCCCACCGAGTCCTGCTACGGCCTCGGCTGCGATCCGCGCAATCGGCGCGCGGTGCAGCGCATCCTGAAGCTGAAGCAGCGCCCCCAGAAGAAGGGCTTGATCCTCATCGCGTCGGATTATCATCAGGTTGAGCCATACATTCAGCCGCTCACGGCAGCGGAACAGTTGCGATTGCAGCAGGATGGTGCGCAGGCGGTGACTTATCTGATGCCGGCGAAACCATCGTGCCCGCGCTGGCTGCGCGGGGTGCATGACTCGCTGGCGGTGCGGCTGACGGCGCATCCGTTTGCGCGGCAGCTGTGCCGTAGTGTGGATAGCGCGCTGGTGTCGACCAGTGCGAACCGCAGCGGCATGCGTGCGGCGAAGACCTATGCAGAGTGCCAGCGCATGTTCGGTAAGCGCGTGTGGGTATTGCGCGGTCGGGTGGGCAAACGCAAACGTCCTTCGACGATCAAGGCGTGGGCCGGTGATAGAATCCTGCGTTCGTAAACGCAATTGGAGAAGTGCATGAGCAATGTTGATCCCAACGCCGTAAAGACCTACCTGCTGGAACTGCAGGAGCTGATCGTTGACCGTCTGGAACAAGTGGACGGCAAGAAATTCATCCGCGACAAGTGGACCCGCGCCACGGGTTCGGGCGGCATCGGCAAGGGCGAGGGCATCAGCTGCATCATCGAGGAAGGCAATGTGCTGGAGCGCGGCGGTGTGGCGTTCTCGCATGTGCAGGGCGACAAGATGCCTGCTTCCGCTACCGCGCATCGTCCCGAGCTGGCCGGTTGCTCGTGGGAGGCGATGGGCGTGTCGCTGGTGATGCATCCGCGCAATCCTTATGCGCCCACCTCGCATGCCAACGTGCGCATGTTCATGGCGCACAAACCGAATGGCGAGAAGGTGTTCTGGTTTGGCGGCGGCATGGACCTCACGCCTTACTACGGATTCGAGGAAGATGCGGTGCACTTCCACCAGATCTGCAAGAACTCGCTGGCACCGTTCGATGCATCGCTGCATGCGAAGTACAAGAAATGGTGCGACGAGTATTTCTTCCTCAAGCATCGCAACGAGCCGCGCGGTGTGGGCGGCATCTTCTTCGACGACCTTTCCGAGCCGGATTTCGATTCCTGCTTCGCCATCCAGCAGAGCGTGGGTGACCATTACCTGTCGGCCTATGTGCCGCTGCTGGAGAAGCGCAAGGACACGCCTTACGGCGAGCGCGAGCGCGACTTCCAGTTGTATCGTCGCGGGCGCTATGTGGAATTCAATCTGGTCATCGACCGTGGCACCATCTTCGGTCTACAATCGAACGGCCGCACCGAATCCATCCTGCTGTCCATGCCGCCGTTGGTGAAATGGCGCTATGACTGGCACCCGGAAGACGGCACGCCGGAAGCGGAGTTGTACGACAAGTACCTAGTCCCCAAAGACTGGATTTAATCTTCCGATAGGAGGTCAGCATGCAGCCGAAACAGCACTGGGAAGAAGTCTATACGACCAAATCAACTGACGCGGTGAGTTGGTTTCAGCCGCATGCCGCGCTCTCGCTAGATCTGATCCGCGCCACGGGCGTGGACAAGGATGCGGGCATCATCGATGTCGGCGGTGGTGCATCGACGTTGGTGGATGATCTGCTGGCCAATGGTTACAACGACCTCACCGTACTCGATCTTTCGGCGCATGCCATGGAAGCAGCACGCCAGCGACTGGGTAAGGATGAATCAATGGTGCGCTGGATCGAGGCCGACATCACCGAGGTGGATCTGCCTGCCAAGCGTTACGAAATCTGGCATGACCGTGCGGTGTTCCACTTCCTCACCACACCAGAGCAACGTGAAGCATATGTGCAGACCGTGTTCCGTTCGGTGAAGCCGGGTGGGCATGTGATCGTGGCGACCTTTGCCGAGGATGGTCCGCTGGAATGCAGCGGCTTGCCGGTGATGCGCTATCGCCCCGAAGAATTGCACGACCAGTTCGGCGAAGCCTTCACGTTGTTGAAACACGCTAAGGAAGCGCACCACACCCCGGCAGGCAAGGTGCAGCAGTTCGTCTATTGTTATTGCCGCCGGACAGTCTCGTGACGGCAGGATCGCGCTGAAAATAGTTGCTATCTGAAACACAAGACCCGCCATCGGCGGGTCTTGTGCTTTCAGCGTGCGGCGATCATCGCGAGGCGCGCGACTTAGTAAGCCTCGCGCTGGTAGATGAAGGCGTCATTCCCTTTGTAGATGCCGAACGTGGCGCGCCCCGGGATGCTTGGATCCACTGCCGCGCCGTTGCTGCCGGTCAGCAGATAGCTTGGTGCATTCAGGCTGAGATCGACACTGCCCGGTACGCCGGGTGCATTCACCGTAATGGCGCGTACGCCGTCAGTCATGGTGTCGGTGGCGGGTGCTTTGATGACCACTGCGCCACCCATTCCCACGAGATTGGAGACGACCACGTTGCCGCCTGCCGTGCTGAGTGCGCTGTTGAACGAGGTCGCATCGTCCGTGTTGCTCGTCAACCAGTTCGCGCCACCGTAGAACTGCGCGGTCACATTCATCGTGAGCGGCAGCAATTCCGAACCGTAGTTGTTGCTGATCTTGATGCGTCCGCTGACGACCTTCACCCCGCCTTCGATGGAGGTGGCGGGCACGCTGCGCAGCGAGCTGGCATCGGCATCCGCTGCACGCAGGTAGATGTCGGTCGGTGCGGTAGGCGAGATGGCGAAGGTGTAGGCCGGTGCCGCCGGTGTGCCGAGGATGGTGCTGCCCTGGTTGAATGCGCCGGCCGCGACGCTGGCACTCGACAGTGCGCCGGGATCGGCGGCTGGCGGGTCCTGTGTGGTGGTGCTGCCCGCTGCATCCCAAGCCGTCAATGTCACGGCTTTGGCGAAATTGGGCGAAGTGTTTGCCGTGCCGTCGTAGTTCACGGTGATGGCATCGCTGGCGTTCGCCGCACTGACGTTGACCGTGAGTGTCTGCCCGGAGTAAGCCCAGCCTGCCACGGGGCAAGACTGTCCGGTCGGGCAAGTCGTCATCGGTGCGATCACATAGGTGTTGAAATGGTGCGGTACGAAGTTGCCGACTGTGCCTGCGATGGCTGTGCCGGTGCCGTTATCGCACACGATGCCGCTGGCACTGGTGTTGCCGCTGGCGGTGAGGCCGGACAACAGATAGCTGCCACTGCCCAGTGTCGCGGTCAGGTCGCCGTTGCCGACCTCGCTCCAGTTGAGTGTGCCGACAGTCGTTGCGCCATTTGCAAAGGCGGGGATCGTGCCGGAGCTGAATGTGCCAGCGGACGAAGAGGTGCCGGTGGGCTGACATTTGCTGAACGTGATCGTCACGCTTTCCGGTGTTTCCTCCTTGCCGAAGTTCGGCGTGGCGGTGGCTGCGCTGTTGTAAGCGGTCACTGTCGCGGAGAAATCATTGCCTGCCTTGATCGGTCCCGCAGTGACAGCGGAGATGCCGAAGTGATGCGGGGCGACGACGAATGGTCCAGTGGAGCCGACCTGTGCGGTGGCGGCGCTGTTGCGCATCCACAGATCCACCTTGCCGACGTCCGCGTAGTTGAATGTGTAAGGCCCGGCGGAGGGAGAGCCGCCGGGGAAGCTGGCGCTCAGTGTGGTGGCAGACCAGCTGGCGGGTGTCGCGCCGTTCGCCTGACACAGCGGCAATGTCACGCCGGAGAACGCCGCCTGTATGCCGGCATTCGCTACCGGGTCATGGCACGACAAGGCGAACGCCATGTCGCGGGTGCGCACTTGCACGGGGTGGAGGCGGGTAGGGACGCCAGACGAGTTCAACACGGTGATATAGACATCGGCGACATCGATGCCCGCCACCTGCGGCGACCAAGCGAGTACGGCGCAGGTCTGCCCTGGTGCGCCGAATGCGATGTTATGCACACAGGCACTGTCGGTGAATGCGAAACCGGCCAGCGAGTAGGTGATGGTGTTGGAGAGTTCGGCTATGGGGGTGTTCGCCAGCAGATCCACGCCGCCCGTGTCGGCCACGTAGATAGTGACCGTGTCGGCGGCCTGATAGGTGAAGTACAGGGAGGCCGCGCTTTCGCCCGCGCCGAAGGTGTAGCTCGCCTGTCCGCTGTTGGCGGCGCCCGGCGTCAAGGTGCCGGTGCCCGTGCCGATGCTCCAGTCGCCCGCCCCGGTGCTGGTGGAGAGCACTACCGTTTGGCCGGTCAGGGCGACGTGTGCGGCGGTATGCGGAGAGATCACCACCGGTACGGTGGAGAAGGCCATCGCGGTCGTGGGCGCATCGATGCTGACGTGGTCCAGCAGGGACGAACATGCGCGCACCGAGCCGTCCCAGTTCTTGCCTGCCTTCTCGTTGTTGTAGCCGGTGGCGATGGCCGATGCGGAAAGCACGGAAGCGAAGACTTTGTATTCGTCCAGTTTGCCCGCGAAGTAGATGGGGAGTGTCGCGCTGGTGTTCGAGACCCTGCCGATGCCGTCGAAGCTGTTGCCGATTAGTCCGGTCGGCTGGGTGCGCGTGCCTTCCAGTACGCCGTCGACGTAGATCTGCGTCACGCCCGTGCCCATGTCGCGCGTGAACGCCACGTGATGCCAGTTGCCGTCACTGACCACGCTGGTCGATTTGAAGGAGGTGTCGTTCTTCACGTTGAATCCGATACGGCCGACGGTATCCAGCCAGCCGAGGAAGATGTCGTCCTGCCCGCCGCTTTGCTCGACACCGGTGATGCCGGGTGCCTGCCAGTCGGTGTCGTTGCCGAGCTGCGTGGTGTTGAGCCAGACGCTCAGGGTGAACGTGCCATTGAGCTGATTGAACAAGGTGGGAACGGCGATGAAATCGTTTGAACCGTCGAACACACCTACATTACAGATGCCCTGTCCGGTGCCCAGGCTGGCTGCCGTGGTCACAGCACCCATCCCGGTGCCGTTGTTTGCCGAGATGCTGTCGACCACTTCGCCGCTGGTGCCGTTCCAGCTCGACTCATCCATGCGGTATTCGGCGATCTGCGTCACAGGCAGGGTGTAACTGACGGTGATCGGCATGGCATCGACGGCCACAGTCTGGCTTGAAGTGAATGCACCACGCTGGGCAGCGAAAGCCGCACCAAACGTTGCTGCGTTGATGTCGACCGCAGTCCAGGTGTTGCCCCACAGGTTGGCCGCATCACCGAACACCAGTTGTGTCGGGGCAGGGAGCAGTGCACCACCGCCGTTCGGGATGTTGTTGCCCGTGGCAAGATTGGTCGGCTGGATGACATCGGCTTTCACCAGCTGCATCGCGTTCACGGTGAAGGTGCGCGAGGCGTTCACCCAAGGTCCGACGGAGATTCCGGTGATGGTCGCCCCGGCAGGGATGGCAAAGTTGTAGCCGGTGCATTTAAGGTAATTGGTGATCAGGCTGTTCGCAGCCGTCGCCGTTGCGTAGAGATTGTCTTGTGCGGTGACATTGGAGAGTCCGCTCCAGGCTCGCGAACCGATGCTGGCATCGTTCACGCACAGGGTGGGGTTGGATGTGGTGGAGCCGGATCCGCCGCCCGTGGTGTAGGTGAGGGTCACCAAACCCGGTGCGCCTGCGCCGCCCAGAGTGTTCCTTTCGGCCGCGCCGCCGCCGCCGCCGCCATTGCCCGAGGCAGGGGCAAAGCCATCCTCACTATCGGCGCAGCCGCCATCGCCGCCTATGCCGCCGCCAGTCGGCGCTGCTGCTGCAGTACAGGTGCTCCAGGGGCTGGGACCGGTGGTGCCGTTGGATGCAGTGCCCGCCGAGGAACCGCCCGGGCCGCCCCGGCCTGTACCGTTGTCACGTCCGGTGCCGCCGTCGCCGCCCGAGTATTTCACGGCGCCCACGCCTGCCGCTGCCGAGCCGCCCGTACCTGCGACGCCGCCTGCATCCGAGACAGGAGCCGAGCCGCCCGTGCCGCCTTTGGCGAGGATGGTCGTGGTGTTGATGAACCAGGAGTCGCCACCTGTGCCACCCGTGCCATTCGTTGCGCCAGCCGTGCCTGCCGCGCCGACAGTCACCGTGTAGGTCGTGCCGGGTACGACCGTGACGGTGGTGGTTCTGGAATAGGCACCGCCACCGCCGCCGCCGCCGCCGTCCGAATTGTCCCCTTCGCCGCCGCCACCGCCGCCGCCGCCGCCCCACATTTCCACATCGACACTGGTGACACCGGCCGGGGCGGTCCATGTGCCGCTTGCGGTGAATGTATCGGTCACTGCTTGCGCGCTGGTGGCGATCGCCAGCAGCATCGCGCCGATCAGCAGGGGCAAGGCGAATAGATTGGAAAGCGGGGTGACGGTCGCAAGCGATGGCGCAACCGAAGCGCTAAAGCGGGTGGAGGAAATTGCGGCATGTTTGGACATATCGATTCTCGCTTCACATGAGGTGTTACACATTGTGCCTGAACCCGGTGCAGGTGCAGTGTGGACAGGCAGGTTCAATGTTTGTTCAATATGATCTTGCGGAACCATCCGCCACCCAGCGCCGGTGTATCGCTCTCCACGGTGAGCTGCGGCACCTGGCTCAAGACTTCCTCGAACACCACATCCATGCGCGTCGCCATGCGGCGCGACAGGCCGTTGAGCAAGCGGCGCACGGGCGCGCGCTGGCCCGGCTGCAGGAACTTGTCGAATAGCAATATCTTGCCGCCCGGCTTCAATACGCGCGCCGCTTCGCTCAAGGCGCGATGCGGTTCCGGCACCACCGCCACGATCAGGTGCAGCACCACGACATCGAATTGCGCATCGTCGAACGGCAACGCCATGCTGTCGCCGAGGATGAAATCTATATCCAGATGTGCGCCGCGCGGCCGGGCGCGCGCCAGCATGTCAGCGTTGAAGTCGAGCGCGGTGTAGCGATGCATGGTCGGCAAGTGCGGCAGATCAAGACCGGTGCCCGCGCCGCTGACCAATACATTTTGCCCTGCCATAGCGGGAAGCGCGGCCAGCGAGTGCTTGCGTGCGGCGCGCATCGGCGCTTCGATGACAAAATCATACAGCGGTGCGATCAGCGTGTAGCTGGTGCGCAGGAACGGGTTCTGGCGGTAGGGCTGGCGTGGGGTAGTCATGTTGTCCCCATCGGGTTTGCGCGCACCGCTTCAGGGTGCGTGCGATGAAGTCAGGCGGTGGTTGCGGTGCTGTTGCTGCGGAGATCGTTCAGTGCTTGATTCTTGGCGTATTGCGCTTGAGCGATGGCGGCTTGCGCGGTCTGGCTGCTTTCGCCGTTCTTGGTCGCTACGTCGCCTTGTCCGAAGCTGGCTAATGTGTCGATCGCGGAATTGCCGGTCGATGCTTGGCCGGAATCGAAGGAACCCTGCGCCTGCGTGATCGCGTCCTGCGCGTTCAGTATGGCATCCCGTGCAGCCTGTTCGGTGTCAGTGCTGGTGCTTTGCGGCACGGTTTGCTGGAAGCGGCTCAGCAGACCGGATGCGTTGTAGGTCAGCGCGGAGGTGGAGGAACTCTGTTCGTTGCTGGTCAGCGTGGCGACCACATTGTTCTGCGCATTCGCAGATCGATCCTGCGTGTCCTGCGGCGGCTGCGACGGGGTGGACGAAGTGCCCACCGGCTGCTGCTGCGCATAGTTGTTCAGGCTGGAAACGGAGAGGCCGGGTATGGATGGCATGTTGGGCTCCTGACATTGGGTGCGGTGAGGCTTGCCTGCATTCTACGCCGGGCAACGGGCAACGCCAACAGCCCTGCTGTATCCATTTTTCTGGCGAGGGATTAGTCCAGATGGTGGATGCCGGTGATCTTGGCTTGGGCTACCGCTGCGGCCAGCACTTCCACCGCCTGGGTGCGGGCGAAACTCTTGCGCCAGGCCAAGGCGATGCGGCGCGAGGGTACGGGCTTGGTGAAGGGCACGACGCTCAACAGTTTGCTGCGGTAGCGCGCGCTGTTGGCCGAGGCGGGCAGCACGGTGATGCCCAGGCCGGAAGCCACCATGTTGCGGATGGTCTCCAGCGAGGTGCCGTGCTGCACGCTGTCGTTCCTGCGGCTGCCGGGGCAGGCCTCGTCCACCTGATTGCTGTAACAGTGGCCGGAATCCAGTAGCAGCACTTTCTCCTGTGCCAGTTCGGCCGGCTTGATGCTGCGCCGTGCGGCCCAGCGGTGGTCGTTGCTCACCACCACTTCGAACGGTTCGTCATACAGGGGATGGGTGAGGATGCCGGAATCTCCGAACGGCAAGGCGATGATGATCACGTCCAGCTTGCCGTTGCGCAGCAAGGCTTCGAGGTTGGCGGTGATGTTCTCTTCCACTTCCAGTGCCATCTGCGGGGCGAGCCGTTTCAACTCCGGGATCAGGTCGGGCAGCAGATAGGGGCTGACGCTGTGGATGATGCCGAGGCGCAGCGGCGTGCTGAGCTGGTTCTTGCCCTGCGCGGCGATCTCGCGGATGCGCTCCGCCTCTTCCAGCACACGCTGCGCTTGCTCCACGATGGCGCTGCCCACCGGCGTGAGCGAGACCTCGCTCTTGCCGCGCTCGAATATCTTCAGGCCGAGTTCTTCCTCCAGCTTCTGTATCGCCAGCGATAGCGCGGGCTGGCTGATGAATGACTTTACCGCCGCGCGGCGGAAGTTGCGTTCCTGTGCCACGGCGACGATGAAGCGCAGTTCGTTGAGGGTCATGGTGTTCTCCTGTTGAGCGGTCATTCCGGCCTGCGCCGGAATGACCGCGTATGTGATTTGCATAGTAAATCAACTTACTTTGAACAATCAATTGGATTGATGACTCAGATAGGCCTACATTGCACCCGTGGCCAGGGCGCCACCCGACAACCAACCAAGGAGAACACCATGCAAAGACCGGACATCAAGACCCATGCCAATCTCGAAGCGGCTTTTGCCGGCGAGTCGATGGCACACACCAAATACCGCTACTTCGCCGCCATTGCCCGCGCCGAAGGTAACGAGGAAGTCGCGCGCGTTTTTGAAGAGACGGCCGCACAGGAAGTGATGCACGCGCTGGGTCATCTCGATCTGCTGTATCCGAAGTCGGAGATGACCACCGAGCGCTGCCTGCAGATGGCCATCGAGGGCGAGACCTACGAGTACACCGAGATGTACCCCGGCTTCCTCAAGACCGCGCAGCAGGAAGGTCACGATGCCGCCACGGTCGAGATCAAGCAGCAGATCGACGAATCGAAGGAGCATGCCGAGATGTTCAAGGCCACGCTGGAAAAAGCGGCCAAGCGTTTCGCGGCACTGGCCAAAGTGGAAGAGCGCCATGCCAACCAATACCGCGCCCAGTTGGCGAAGGTCACGGCTTGATAGCAACTAGATAATTTAAGGAGAACGACATGAAAGTTTGGCAATGTGTGGTGTGCGGATTCATCTACGACGAGACACAGGGTTTGCCCGAAGAAGGCATCAAGCCCGGTACAAAATGGGCGGACATCCCCGAGAACTGGGCGTGCCCGGATTGCGGAGTGGCGAAGGCCGACTTCGAGATGATCGAGGTTTAGCGGGCTGCAAAACTACTGTGGTGGTCATCTGCGGCGTTGCGCGGTGCTCGCTTCCTAGCCTACCCAATCGGTATGTCTTCGTCGCTGTGTGCCGCGCGCCTTGCATCTGACCATCCTCGCTACGTTTTTCAGCCTGCTAAACAAGTAAAGGAGAGATGAGCATGAAACCAATCGTCGTACTAGGAAGCGGCCTGGCGGGTTACTCCGTCATCCGTGAACTGCGCAAACTGGATCGAGATATCCCGGTCACGCTGGTCACGCGCGACAGCGGCGATTTCTACTCCAAGCCCATGCTCTCCAATGCCTATGCGCAAGGTAAGGATGCCGCCGGACTGGTGCTGACGCGCGCGGCGGAGATGGCCGCGCAACTCGGCATCACGCTGCTGGCGGAGACCGAGGTGCATGCTATCGACCGCACGAACAAAAAGCTGGCTACCAGTGCGGGCGAGCTGGCATACGACAGGCTGGTGATCGCACTGGGAGCCGACCCCATCCGCATCCCGGTGCAGGGTGATGCTGCTGATGCGGTGATGTCGGTCAACGACATCGCTGACTACGCACAGTTGCGCAAGTCCGTGCAGGGGGTGGGGCACATCACCATCATGGGCGGCGGACTCATCGGCTGCGAATTCGCCAACGACTGGGCGACAACCGGTTACAAAGTCAGTGTCATCGATCCCGGTCCGTATCCGCTCGCCAGCCTGATGCCGGAACAGGCGGGCAAGCAGTTGCTCGCCCCCCTTGCGGCGATCGGTGTGGATTGGCATTTCGGTACCTCGGTCAGCCGCGTGGATCGTCGCGAGAATGGCTATACCCTGACGCTGGCGGATGGCACGCAACTGCAAACCGGTCTGGTGATATCCGCAGTGGGCTTGCGCCCGCGCATCGCATTGGCGCAGGCGGCAGGCTTGGAAGTGAATCGCGGCATCAAGGTGGATGCATACCTGCGCAGCAGCGACCCGGCCATCTTTGCGTTGGGCGATTGCGCCGAGATCGACGGGAAAGTGCAACCCTTCGTGCTACCCATCATGCACGCGGCGCGCGCACTGGCGAAGACGCTTTCCGGGTGCGAGACACCGGTGGTATTTCCCGCCATGCCGGTGGTGGTCAAGACGCCCGCGCATCCCGTCGCGGTGTTGCCAGTGGCGCGTGATGCGGTCGGCAACTGGCAACTGCGCGCCAACAGCGACGGCGTGAAGATGGCCTTCCTCGATGCGGAACAATGCATGACCGGCTTCGTGCTCACCGGGCGCTACGCCGCCGAACGAAACGAGATGAGCAAGCAGCTCGGACACCCTTTGCCGGCAGTGGCGGAAAGTCCGCTTCCCGGGGCAAAGGAGTAACATCATCGGTGCAGCCACATGACGCACCATCCATCAACCAACGTTTGAAGGAGAACCATCATGAGCAAGAACAAACCTGTCGCCATCAACATCGGCATCAACGACAAGGATCGCAAGAAGATCGCCGACGGTCTCAGTCGCATGCTGGCCGACACCTACACGCTGTATCTCAAGACTCACAACTTCCACTGGAACGTGACAGGTCCCATGTTTCAGACATTGCATCTGATGTTCATGACGCAATACACCGAAACCTGGAATGCCGTCGACCTGGTGGCCGAACGTATCCGCACGCTGGGCTTTCCGGCGCCGGGCAGCTACAAGCAGTTCGCCGCACTCACCAGCATCAAGGAGAGCGACGGCGTGCCCAGCGCGAAAGATATGATCCGCCAGCTGGTGGATGGTCAGGAGACCGTCGCGCGCACAGCAAGAGAAGTGCTGCCCATCGCCGAGAAGGCGGGCGACCAGCCCACCGTAGACCTCTTGTCAGCGCGTATGGAAGTGCATGAGAAAAATGCGTGGATGCTCAGGAGTCTGCTGGAAGAGTGAGCATGCTGGGAAGTCGTACCCTCAGTGTCCGCGTCTCCTGTAACTGGCAGGTGCTCTACGAACGTATCTGGAGACCGGAGAATTTTCCGGAATGGGCCGCTGGCCTTAGTGGTGCGGACATGGAGCAGGAAGGTGCGATCTGGAGCAGTTGAGGCTGCAGGCAGGAACCATGTGAGCGGCTCAAGCGAGCAGATAATCCCCCGCCACCCCCGCAAACACCGCCGCACCCAGCCAGTTGTTGTGCAGGAAAGCCTTGAAGCAATCCTCGCGCTGTCTGTCCTTGATGAGCTTGTAATGGTGTAGCGCGACACCCGCTGCAACGAGCAGCCCGATGAAGTAGAACATTCCCAATCCGGCCATCACGCCGGCCAGCGCCAGCAGGATCAGCGTAATGGCGTAGCACGTCATCACTGCTGCCACATCGAAACTACCGAACAGCAATGCCGAGGAATGGATGCCGAGATGGATGTCGTCATCACGATCCACCATCGCGTATTCGGTGTCGTAGGCGATGGCCCAGAATACGTTGGCGAGTAGCAGTACCCAGGCTACCGGCGGCACATGACCGATCTGTGCGGCGAAGGCCATGGGGATGCCGAAGCCGAAGGCGATGCCGAGGTAGGCTTGCGGGATGGCGAAGAAGCGTTTGGTGAACGGGTAGCTGCCGGCGAGGAAAACGGCAGGGAAAGCGAGCAGCCATGTGAGCGGGTTGAGCGGCAGGATGAGCGCGAAGGCGAGCAGCGCCAGTATCACCGCCAGCCACACCGTCTCGCGCTCGCTCACCTTGCCGCTGGTGAGCGGCCGGTGCTGGGTGCGCTCTACATGCAGGTCGATGTGACGGTCGGCATAGTCGTTGATGGCACATCCGGCGGAACGCATCAGCACCGTGCCCAGCGTAAAGATGAAGATGATGAGCAATGAGGGACTGCCCGCACCGGCGATCCACACGGCCCACAAGGTCGGCCACAGCAGCAACAGGATGCCGATGGGGCGGTTCAGGCGGGTGAGCTGGATGTAGAGCGAGAGGCGTTGTTTCAGGTTCATGCCGGGATTTTACCCGAGCGACTCAGAGCTTGAGCTTCAATATCTCGGGCAGAAAAACCTCGGTCACCAGCAGCGGTGCGCCGTGCAGGGTGAACAGCGAGCGGCGCGCCCAGAGTCTTTCCGGGCGGGCGGCTATGGCAGTGACGGCACTTTGATACAGCGGGTGGTGCGGTCGCAGGGCGGCGAAGTGCAGTGGATGGCGCACGACCAGCGGATGGGTGAACAGCAGGCTGCCGAGCGAGCGGTTGCCCAATCCTTTCATGGCTTGCCATGCGCCGCGCAGATCGTCGGCGTGACAAGCGCTGTGCGCGAACACCATCGGTTTGCCGTCGGCATGCAGAAACACTTCGCGTGAATAGGCGAACTGATGCGGTGCGATGCACAGCACGGAAGCTTCATCGTAGGCGATGCGCGCCAGCCCGCTGCGCACTGACTTTACGGCGAACTGCATGCAGCGCTGCTGGATGCGTTGTGTGAGCGAGCCGTGGTCGTTCAGCCACGGGCGCATGACTGCGCCGCAACCCAGCGCGGAGCCGTTCCAGAAAGAATCAGACTTGCAGGAAGTCATGCTTGTTCGCCATCCATCTTTGTAAGTGTGAGCGTACCGCTTCCGGGTGGTCGCGCAGCAGTTCGTCAGCGATGTCGCGCGCTGCTTCCAGCAATTCTTCGTCTTCGCTGATGTCAGCGAAGCGCAACATCGCCACCCCGCTCTGGCGCGCACCCAGCAGTTCGCCCGGGCCGCGCAATTGTAAGTCCTGCTGCGCGATGACGAAGCCGTCCGTGTTCTCGTAGATGACACGCAGCCGTTCGCGCGCCAGTTCCGACAGCGGCTGCTGGAACAGCAGCACGCACATGCTCTCCGCCGCGCCGCGTCCGACGCGTCCGCGCATCTGGTGCAGCTGCGCCAGTCCCATGCGCTCGGCGTGGTCGATCACCATCAGGCTGGCGTTGGGCACGTCCACGCCGACCTCGATCACCGTGGTGGCGACCAGCAGTTGCAGTTCGCCTGATTTGAATGCGGCCATGGTGGCGGCTTTCTCTTCGCTTTTCAACTTGCCGTGGGCGAGGCCGATGCGCAGCTCTGGGAAAGTCTCGGTCAGCGTGGCATGCGTGTCCAGTGCGGTCTGCAATTGCAGCGCTTCGCTCTCGTCGATCAGCGGACAGACCCAATACGCCTGCCGGCCGACGAGGCAGGCTTGGCGCACGCGCTCGAACACTTCCTCGCGCCGCGCGTCGCTCACCAGTTTGGTGACGATGGGTGTGCGCCCCGGCGGCAGTTCATCGATCACCGACACGTCAAGATCGGCGTAGTAGCTCATGGCCAGCGTGCGAGGGATGGGCGTCGCGCTCATCATCAGCTGGTGCGGTTCCTTGCCCTTGTTGCGCAAAGCCAGCCGTTGCTGCACGCCGAACTTGTGCTGTTCATCGATGAGGGCGAGGCCGAGCTTGTGGAACTCGACATCCTTCTGGAACAGCGCGTGCGTGCCGATGGCGAGCAGGGTGTCGCCCGATGAGATGCGCGCGGCGGCCTCGGTCTTCACCTTCTTCTTCAAGTTGCCGGACAGCCACACCGGTTCGATGCCGAGCGGCGTGAGCCACTCGCGCAGTTTCAGATAATGCTGCTCGGCCAGTATCTCGGTCGGCGCCATGAAGGCGACCTGATAGCCGTTCTCTATCGCCTGCAAGGCGGCCAGCGCTGCGATGATGGTCTTGCCGCTGCCGACGTCGCCCAGCAGCAGGCGCTGCATCGGGTGTGATTGCGACAGGTCGTGCGCGATCTCGCGCCATACTTTTTGCTGCGCACCGGTGAGCCGGAACGGCAGCTTGTCGAGTAGAGCGTGCGTGAGCTTGTCGTGCGCGGGCAGGGCGGGAGCGATGCGCTTGCTGCGTTCGCGGTGATGCACGCGCATCGACAGTTGCTGCGCCAGCAGCTCGTCGAACTTGATGCGCCGCCAGGCGGCATGGCTGCGCGACTCCAGCGTGGCGGCGGAGATGTCCGGCGTCGGGTTGTGCAGCAGGCGCAGGCTATCGCTGAAGTCGGCTAACTTCAATCGCTTGATTAGAGGCGCAGGCAGGGTGTCGCTGAGCGGGATATTCTCCAGTGCGTTGGTTATCAGTTTGCGCAACACGGTCTGTGACAGCCCGGCCGTGGTCGGATACACC
The DNA here is from genome assembly GCA_013791855.1 of Sideroxydans sp. Taxonomy (GTDB): domain Bacteria; phylum Pseudomonadota; class Gammaproteobacteria; order Burkholderiales; family Gallionellaceae; genus Sideroxyarcus. The sequence continues at coordinate 25,647 of VMTA01000011.1, read as the reverse complement.
GGCGACAGGCTCTGTGGCAGCGGCGTGTCCTCGTCCACCGACTTGCATTTCGGGTGCACCATCTCCAACCCGAAGAAACCACCGCGCACTTCGCCGATGGCGCGGATGGTCTTGCCGACGGCGAGCTGTTTCTGCTGGCTGGGATAGAAGTTGAGGAAGCGCAGGATGAGTTCTTCGTCGCCCTGCTGGATGCGGCACACTAGCGTGCGTCGCGGGCGGAACATCACTTCGCAATGGGTGACCTCGCCCTGCACCTGCACCGTCTCGCCCGGCAATGCTTGGGCGATGGGGGTGAGGTGGGTCTCGTCTTCGTAGCGCAGGGGCAGGTGCAGCAGCAGGTCGGCGCGGTGATGGATACCGAGCTTGGCCAGTTTGGCCAGCGTGGCCGGCGCGATTTTCAGCGGCTGGCTCAATCCTGCAGCACGAGCACCCCGTCCGCTTCCACCAGCGCGCCGCGCGGCAGGGTGGCGACACCGACGGCGGCGCGTGCGGGGTAGGGCTGGCGGAAGTAGCTTGCCATGATCTCGTTGACCTTGGCGAAGTGGATCAGGTCGGTCAGGAAGATGTTGAGCTTGACCACGTCGTCCAGGCTGCCACCGGCGGCATTGGCGACCGCGCGCAGGTTCTGGAATACACGGTGGATCTGTTCTTCGATGCCATCCACCATCTGCATGCTGATCGGGTCGAGTCCGATCTGGCCGGACAGGTAGACGGTGTCGTTGACACGCACTGCCTGCGAATAGGTGCCGATGGCGGCGGGTGCGTCGGGTGTTTGTATGATGGTCTTTTGTGCCATGACTTGCTCCTCCTTTGAAAGGGCGCGATTCTAACTGACCAGACGCGAGATGCGCTCGTCGGCCAGACGCAGGCGTTCGGCGAGCACGTAAAGGAAGGCCTGATTGAAATGGCTCTGGCAGCTGTCGGAAAGTTGCACCATCTGTTGCGGGTCGAGCTTCATCACTGATATCTCGGTGTTGGCGGTGACCGTGGCTGAGCGCGGCAGTTGTTTGCCGCGGATGTAGGCCATCTCGCCGCAGCAGTCGCCGCCGCGCAGGGCGATCAATAGCCGTGTGCCGCGCGTGACGCTGACGCTGCCGTCGATGATGAAATAGATGGCGTCGCTCATCTCGTTCTCGCGCATCAGCACGGTCTTCTCGGGCTGTTTATGCCATTCGGCGATGCGCAGCACTTCCCACAGCTCCAGGTCGCTGAAGTCGCTGAAGAACTTCATCTTGCGCAAGATCTTGTACTTCTCGTTCTCGGCTACTTCGAGGTCGCTCTTCTCGAAATGGCCGAGTGCGGCCAGTTCGTCGCCGAACTCGCGCCAGCTGGCATAGCGGTCTTCCGGATTCTTCTGCAGGGCGCGCATCACGATGCGTTCCAGCTGCGGCGGCAGGTCCTTGCGCAGCGAGGTCGGCATGGGCGGCATCTCGTTCATGATCTGCTGGTACAGATGCGCCAGATTCTTCGGGCTGTAGGGCGAATGGCCGGTGAGCAGGCGGTACATCACGACCCCCAGCGAGTAGATGTCGGTCAGGTGCGACAGCGATTCGCCGCGCACCTGTTCCGGCGACATATAGTTGGGCGAGCCGACGTTGCTCTGCGTCTGTTCGATGTCCATGCGCACCGCGGCACCCAGGTCGGATATCTTGACCTGGCCGTCCGCGGTCAGCAGCAGGTTGGCCGGCTTGATGTCGCGGTGGATGACGCCGTTGTATTGCGCATAGTTGAGCGCGCGGCAGCATTCGTACATGCGCGCCACCACGGCATCCAGCGGCAGCAGGTTGTCGGAATGGATGTGCTGTTCCAGTGTGCCGCCGGGCACGAATTCCATCGCGATATAACTGATGTCGTCGGCGATCACCGCCTCATACATGTCGACGATGTGCGGGTGGTTCAGCGTACCGGACAGCGCGGCCTCGTTCTGCAGGTGTTTGCGGTTCTGGCGGCCATTGCGCGTGTCTTCTAGGAAGGACTGTTTGATGACCTTGATCGCGACTTCGCGTTTGCTGAACGGATCGAACCCCAGGAACACTTCGCTGGTCGCACCGTGGCCTATCTTGCGAAGGATGCGGTAATTGCCAAGGAAGGCGGGGGGCTGGGTCGTTTGCGGGGATGTGGTGGTTGCTTCCATGCGCGGCAATTTACACCAAGTAAGAAGGCGCGAACAGTCGGGGCCCGGCAGACTGCTGGAAAACTACTGCGGTGGTCATCTGCAGTGTTGCGCGGTGCTCGGAATCCTCATGTACTTTGTACATTCCGGTTCCTGCGCGCCGTGCGCCTTGCATCTGCCCATCCTCGCTACGTTTTCCAACAGCCTGCTCGCTTGTCCGGGATGGCGCTTTAGCCGATAATCGTGTGGCGCCGAATGCCGGTCATGCCGCATTCGGTCTTTTTTCAAGCATGGGACCATCCATTGAATATCGATTTCCAGAGAGCCGTCGACCGGCTGGCCGGAGTACCCATCTGCGCAGCCTTGTCGCTCTATGAGCGATTGAAGTCGGCGTTCGTCGCGCCTTTCGTGGTATCCCAACCCAAGCGCATCCTGATCGTGCTGCTGTCCGAGATGGGCAGTCTGGTGCTGGCGCAGCCCATGTTCGCTGAACTTAAACGCCGCTATCCCGGTGCCGAGCTGTACATGCTGATGTTCCGCAAGAACCGCGAAGTGCTCGACCTGCAAGGCGTGATGCCCAAGGAGAACGTCATCACCCTCAACGACAAGGCGCTGGGCGATCTGGCCGGGGACAGCCTGAAGGCGATCCGCAAGATGCGCGCGCTGGACTTCGATGTGGTGATCGACTGCGAACTGTTCACGCGCATCAGCAGCATCTTCTCCTACCTGTCCGGTGCAAAGGTACGTGTCGGTTTCGAGGCGCACACGCAGGAAGGTCTGTATCGCGGCTCGTTCATGAACCGCAAGGTGATGTACAACCCCTACCAGCATCTGTCGCAACAGTTCCTGACCATGGTCGAGGCCATCGAGTGCAGCGGCCGTCCTCTCGCCAAACGCGCACCCGGTGCAGTCGGCGCACCGCCACTGCTGCAGTTCGAGGAAGGCGAAGTGGCGCGCGAGATCGCGCAACTGGAAAAAGATTTTCCTGTGCTGTCAGGCAAGAAACTGGTGCTGGTCTATCCCGACGGCGGCATCCTGCCCATCCGCGCCTGGCCGCCCGAATACTACGAACAACTGTGCTATACCCTGCTGCGCGAGGGCTATGTGGTGGGGCTGATCGGCCTGCCCGATGCCAAGCCACTGGCAAAACGCATCGTGGCGCATTGCCAGCATGACCATTGCATCGATCTGACCGGCTATACGCGCAACGTGCGTCATCTGCTGGCTGTGTTCCAGCGCGCAGCGCTGCTGGTGACCAACGACGGCGGCCCGGGCCAGTTCGCAGCGCTCACATCGCTGCCCACGCTGGTGTTCTTCGGGCCGGAGACACCCGCGCTGTACAGTCCGCTCGCACCCAACATCCATTGCCTGTACACGGCGTTGTCCTGTTCGCCCTGCCTGACGGCGTATAACCACCGCAACTCGCCGTGCGACGGTGACAACCAGTGTCTGAAGCGCATCACGCCGACGCAAGTGCTGGAACGGGCGCACGCGTTGCTGCAGGAGCAGCCTGCCGCATGACGCCGTTCAAGCTGCGCATGCGCACGGCGTCGCTGCTGCGACGCCTGTTCTCGGTCCGCTTCCTCAAGTTTGGCACCGTCGGCGTCTCCGGCATCGTGGTCAATCAGGGCGCGCTGTATGTCATGCAGGAGCATGTCTTCCATGTGCAGAGTGTGGCTGGGCAGGTGGATTGGCTGCTGCTCAATGCCTCGCTGTCCGTGGCGATCTTCCTTGCGACGCTGAACAATTTCTTCTGGAACCGGCTGTGGACATGGAAGGACCGTGTCGAGTTGCATCACCGTCCCTGGCTGGTGCAGTTCGGGCAATACACGCTGGCCTGCGGCGTGAGCATCGCCTTGCAGTTCATGTTCACCAATCTGCTGGCACCGCATGTCTATTACCTGATCGCGAACTTCATCGCCATCGGCGTCACCAGCGTGCTGAACTTCCTGCTCAACGACATCTGGACCTTCGGCCGTCTCAAGTTCAAGGCCGCTGCGCTGCGAGAACGCAAGAACTGACATGTTGCGCGACACGATGAGACATGTTGCCGAATCGCGTCCGCTGCAATATCTGGCGGCGGTGGCACTGGCCGTGTTCGTCTACTTCTACGCGCTGGACGGTCTGCACATCCCGCGCAACGGCGACGAGAACGTGTATGCGCATATCACCCGCCTCACCGCGCTGAGCGGCGACTGGCTGCCGCTGCAATCGAATCTCGATCACATGCGCAACACCAAACCGCCGCTGTTGTTCTGGCAGGGCATCGTCTCCACTGAATGGGCGACGGAATGGGACCGCTGGCATCTGCGTTACCCGAGCGTGATCTACACCCTGCTCACCGCTTGGCTGGTGTTCCTGCTCGGGCGCAAGCTGGGCGGCGAATGCGCGGTGGGCGCTACAGCGGCGCTGGTCTTCCTCGCTTTCTTCAGCACCTATCGTTTCGGGCGTCCCTATCTGGTCAATCCGGCCGAGACGTTCTGGCTGTTCCTGCCGTTCTTCACTTTGCTGTACTGGCGCGAGCGTGCTTTCGATTCACGCTTCGCCGTGCCGCTGTTGCTCGGCCTCTTCACCGGCATCGGCCTGCTGTATAAATCGTTCGCGCTGCTCGCGCCGGTCGGCATCGCGCTGACCTGGTGGTATCTGTACCAGCGCCGTTATCGTCTGCGGCCCTTCCTGCTGCACGATGTGACGAAGCTGGTGATCGTTGGTGTCGTTGCGCTGGGTCTGTTCGCGTTGTGGTTCGCGCTCGATCCCGATCCGCAGGCGGTGTGGCAGGAGTTCGTGCTGGGCGAGAACGCCGGCAAGTTCGACCCGCACGGCGGCAGCTATTGGGCCAAGTTGTTATGGGGCGGCAGCAGCGTGTGGGTGTTGTTGCTCGGCTATCCGCTCAATGCGGGCCTGCTCGCCTTCCCGGTGATAGGCCTGTTCGCGGTCGCGTGGCAACGCCGCTACCGCATGAACGACGACGAGCGCATGGTGTGGATGTGGATGATGGTGCTGTTCGTGATCTTCGCCATTCCCAGCCAGCGTTCGGCACGCTACCTGCTGGATGCCATGCCGGGCGTGGCCTTGCTGCTGGCCCTGAACTGGCAACGCATCCCGCGCATCGCCTTCGTCGTCAGCCTGCTGGCCTCGGTCGCGGTGCTCGCCTTGTTCGGCTGGCTCGCGTACAACCTGGATGCGCAGATGGCAGGCTTGTACGACGCGGTGTTCTGGTCGGTGCTTGTAGTCACCCTGTTGCTGGTTGCGTTGGCGATCTACGCGGCACGCTGGACGCGCGGTTTGAGCACTGTCGCGGCCTTGCTGACCTTGCTCGTGCTCGCCATGTTCCTGCGCCCCTTCGACGGCGCGGCGGGGCGCTACGATGTCGCCGCACAACAGGCGACGCAGGATAGGGACGTATGGGTGCCGTGCGATTTCCGCGCCAGCTGGGAGGACTATCGATTCCTGCTGCCCGCTGCGCGCATTCACGGTTACCATGCGCAGCCGCCGGTCCCGGTGGATGAGTTGAAAGCGCGCTATGCGCTGTTCGCTGTGCAGTTGCCCTTGCAGGACGAACCCTGTGCGGAATGTGAAGTGGTCGGCTCGCGTCTGGAGATACGCGGCCGGCATAACGATGAAGAGATCAAAGCCATGCTGGGCGGCGACGTGATGCAGCAGCTGTTCGTGCGCGAATGGCTGTTGCGTGCACCGGCTGGCAACGGAGAGGGAATACAGAATGAGGAAGGGTGTCGTTGATGGGGAAATATAAGCGCCTCGCTTTACTGGCGTTCGTGCTGGTGGCGTTCACTTTGGCATTGTCCAAGGCCGCCAGCTGGCAACTGGGTTTTGATTTCCGCCTGCCGGAACCGGTGGTGCTGGATGCCGAACCGGCACCCGCGCCGGTGAAGCGCTATCGTGGTCGCCGTGCGGAGCCGCCGCAGCCGCGCGTGGTGATGGGCAAGCTGGAAGCGCATCTGGTCTCCAGCCGCCAGCACACCTCCACCCATGCCGCCTCGCTGGTGGAGCTGAAGGACGGCCGTCTGCGCGCGTTCTGGTTCTCCGGCAGCCGCGAAGGCGCGGCGGATGTCACCATCAACAGCGCGATCTACGACCCGACCGCGAACACTTGGTGGCGCGAGCAGGAAGTGGCGGGGCGCAACAGCACGCAACGCGGCCTGCATCGCTACATCGCCAAGGTCGGCAATCCGGTGGCGGTGCGCGCAGCGAACGGCGAGCTGTGGCTGTTCTATGTGACGGTGTCGCTGGGCGGCTGGGCCGGCAGCTCCATCACCTTGATGACCTCGAATGATGAAGGTGAAAGCTGGAGCACGCCGCGCCGACTGGTCACCTCGCCGTTCATCAACATCAGCACGCTGGTGAAGGGCGCGCCGTTCTTCTATGCCGACGGCACCATGGGCTTGCCGGTGTATCACGAGTTCATCAGCAAGTTCTCAGAGATCCTGCGCTTGGACCATTCCGGCAAGGTGATCGACAAGCAGCGTCTGGCACCCGGCGGGCAAGGCACGCTGCAGCCGGTGGTGCTGGTGCGCAGCGAGAAAGATGCGCTGGTGCTCAATCGCTATTCCGGCAAGGATGCGGACAAGCGCGTGGTGGTGATGGCGAGCGAAGACGGCGGCCGTCACTGGGCGGCACCGCACAAGAATTCCATGCGCAATCCCGATGCCGCGCTGACCGCGCTGGCGCTGGAAGACGGCCGCTTGCTGGCGGTGCTGAACGACCAGGACCATGGACGCGAATCGCTGAGTCTGCAATTGTCGGAAGACGGCGGCGCAAGCTGGCATGAACTGCACCGGCTGGAAGAGATGAACGTGCTGCGCAACAAGGAGATGTCGGAAGGCGACTGTCTGGGTGTCACGGAGATGTTGTTGCGCAGCAGCGACCCCTTGCTGCGCAAGGCGGACGCGGAAATTCTCGCGCCCTATGTCGAGTCGGCACGGCCTAAGGTGGTGGGCGGCGGCAGCTGCCATTTCGAGTTCTCCTACCCTTATATGATCCAGACGCGCAACGGCGACATCCATCTGGCGTACACCTGGAACCGCACCTTCATCAAACATGTGCGCATCGACGCACGCTGGCTGAAGAGCCGGCTGGACGCGAAGGGAGGCCAGTGATGTTGTTCACCGACTGGATGGGATTGAGCGGACTGGCGCTGGTGTGGCTGCTGTTCGCCCTGCGTCTGCCGTATGCGCAACGCCTCGACGGCAAGCGCCGCGCATTGCTCGCGGGGCTGGGTTATGTGCTGGTGATGTTCCCCGTTGCGGGCTGGTCGCTGACTATCTGGCTGCGCGGCATGGTGGGCGATCTGAGCATCACCAGCATGCTGCTGTTGTCGGTCGCGGTGTATGCACGATTGTTCAAGGTGACACCGCCGTGGGATGCGCGCGAGCGCAGTGCCTTGCTCGGCTTCCTCGCGGTGCTGGCACTGCTGCTGTATCCGTTCGCGCTGGGACTGGGCTCGCTCGACCCGTACCGTTCCGGCTATGGCGGTGTCGCGCTGCTGTTGATGCTGGCGCTGCTCGCGCTGTGGCTGATGCGGCGCGGTCTCTATCTGCTGCCGCTGGTGTTCGCGCTGGCCGCGACCGGCTGGAGTTTCAACGTGCTCGAATCGACCAATCTGTGGGATTACCTGATCGATGCGCCGCTGGCCATCTATGCGCTGTGGGTGACGATCAAGGTGAACCTGCAATATGTCTTGCGGAGGAAACGTGTCCAGCCTGACGCGCAATGATTACCGCACGCTGACGCTGGCCGCGCTGGGCGGCGCGCTGGAGTTCTACGACTTCGTCATCTTCGTGTTCTTCGCGGCAGCCATCTCGCAACTGTTCTTCCCGCCCGACATGCCAGACTGGCTGCGTCAGGTGCAGACCTTCGGCATCTTCGCCGCCGGCTATCTGGCGCGTCCGCTGGGCGGCATCATCATGGCGCACTTCGGCGATCTGTTCGGCCGCAAGCGCATGTTCATGCTCAGCATCCTGCTGATGGCAGTGCCGACTTTGCTCATCGGTCTGCTGCCCACCTATGCCACATTGGGTATCGCCGCACCGTTGCTGTTGCTGGCCTTGCGCGTGTTGCAGGGCGCGGCCATCGGCGGTGAGGTGCCGGGTGCCTGGGTGTTCGTGGCTGAGCATGTGCCGCCACGCCACGTCGGTTTCGCCTGCGGCACGCTCACCGCCGGATTGACCGGCGGCATCCTGCTCGGCTCGCTGGTGGCGACGGCGGTCAATCATGCCTACGATCCTGCCGCACTGCTGGCCGAAGGCTGGCGCGTGCCGTTCATCCTCGGCGGCGTGTTCGGCCTGCTCGCCGTGTGGCTGCGCCAATACCTGCAAGAGACGCCGGTGTTCAAGGAGATGCAGGCACGCCAGCAACTGGCCGACGAGTTGCCTCTGAAGAAGGTGGTGCGCGCACACCGCCCGGCTGTGGTGCTCACCATGCTGATGACCTGGCTGCTCTCCGCCGCCGTGGTGGTGATGATTTTGATGACGCCGACCCTGATGCAGAAGTTGTTCGCCATTCCCGGCGCCACCGCGCTCACCGCCAATAGCTTCGCCACCTTGGCGCTCACCATAGGCTGCGTCGTGTTCGGCGCGCTGGCCGACCGCTACGGCGCGGGGCGCGTACTCGCCTACGGCTGTGTGGCATTGGGCGCGACCTCATGGCTGCTCTACCAGCAACTGGCGAGCGGCACGGAACACTTATATATGTTGTACGCCCTGAACGGTTTCTTCGTCGGCGTGATCGGCGTAGTGCCCAGCGCCGCCGTGATGCAGTTCCCGCCCGCCGTGCGTTTCTCCGGTCTGTCCTTCTCCTACAACGTGGCCTATGCCGTGTTCGGCGGTATGACGCCGGTGCTGGTCAGCTTGCTGGTGCCGGTGCTTGGCGCGCAGGTGCCGGCCTGGTATGTGGTGGCGCTGAGCGTGGTGGGGGTTGGTATCGGGCTGCACCTGATGCGGCGCCAAAAGGCCCATTTATGAGAGAATGCGCGCCCAAACTTAGAGAGCGCGCTACGCGCCGGTTCCGATAGGGGAGATCCTTGGATAGTCTGAAAGAGTTGCTTGCGCCGGATATGGCCGCGGTCGATGCGGTGATCCGCGCACGTCTGCATTCCGAAGTGGTGCTGGTCAACCAGGTCGGCGAATACATCGTCAACAGCGGTGGCAAGCGCTTGCGCCCTGCGCTGGTGCTGATGTCCGCACAGGCTTTCGGCTACAAGGGCACACATCACCATGATCTGGCGGCGGTGGTGGAGTTCATCCACACCGCGACCCTGTTGCACGACGATGTGGTGGACGAATCCGAACTGCGCCGTGGCCGCGAGACCGCCAATGCCTTGTTCGGCAATGCCGCCAGCGTGCTGGTGGGCGACTTCCTTTATTCGCGTGCGTTCCAGATGATGGTGGAAACGGGCGAGATGCGCGTGATGGAAGTGTTGGCCGATGCGACCAACGTGATCGCCGAGGGCGAGGTGCTGCAACTGCTCAACTGCCACGACGCCGATGTGGATGTGGCCAACTACATGCGCGTCATCCATTGCAAGACAGCCAAACTGTTCGAGGCGGCGATGCGGCTGGGCGCTATCCTCGGCAAGGCCTCGGCAGCGGAAGAAGCCGCCGCCGCGAAATACGGTATGCACTTGGGTACGGCCTTCCAGTTGATCGACGACGTGCTGGACTACTCCGCCGATGAGGCGCAGACCGGCAAACATCTGGGCGACGATCTGGCCGAAGGCAAACCGACGCTGCCGCTGATCCACGCCATGCAACACGGTACGCCCGAGCAGGCTGCCGTGGTGCGTGCCGCCATCGAAGAGGGCGACGTGGCGCGTCTGCCGGAAGTGCAGGCCATCATCCAGGCGACCGGCGCTTTGGAGTTCACGCGGCAACAGGCGTTGCAGGAAGCCGAGGCGGGATGTGCCGCGATTTCTGCTTTGGCGGATACTCAATTCAAACGCGCTCTGTTAGAATTGGCGCGCTTCGCGGCAACGCGACAGTTTTAGCAGCAAGGTAGTTCAGCATCACTTCGGAGCGTGGCTCAGCCTGGTAGAGCACTGCGTTCGGGACGCAGGGGTCGGAGGTTCGAATCCTCTCGCTCCGACCAATTTCAGTTGGTCGGTCTTTCTTCAAAACCTATCATCCCCCCCAAGCAAGACAACGATCCCCGCACGACAAACTATGTTCGTGCGGGTCTTGTCGCAAACGCTACAAGCCCCCCCTCCCGTCTTGTTCCATACAGCAGGGTAGAGCGCATCTGCAAAATATCTCCCATATAAAACAGTGAATTAACATTTTGGCGCGGGCTGGCACACAGCTTGCACTTGATAGGTCGTAAGTAACCAATCAAGGAGCCAGACAATGATCACCCTCACCCCAACCGCCGTCACTGCTGTGGAACGGTTCATCAAAGGCGCAGCCGAGCCAGTCGCCGGATTGCGCATCGCCATCTCCGGCGGCGGCTGTTCCGGATTCCAGTACGGCATGTCGCTGGAAGAAGCTAAGAGCGAAGACGATGTCGTCGTTGCGATCGGCGGCGTCACTCTGCTGGTCGATCCGCTGTCCGCTCCCTTGCTGGAAGGTGTGACGGTGGACTACGTGGAAAGCCTGACCGGCAGCGGTTTCAAATTCGAAAATCCGAACGCCAGCGCCAGCTGCGCGTGCGGCTCTTCATTCTCAGCATAAGGGGACAGCCATGTGGGACTACTCTGAAAAAGTCAAAGAACACTTCTTTCAACCGCGCAACGCCGGTGTGCTGGAAGACGCCAACGGTGTGGGCGATGTCGGCTCGATCTCCTGCGGTGACGCGCTGCGTCTGATGCTCAAGGTGGAGCCGGAGACGGACATCATCCTTGATGCGCATTTCCAGACCTTCGGTTGCGGCTCGGCCATCGCTTCTTCTTCCGCGTTGACCGAGATGGTCAAGGGCAAGACGCTGGACGAGGCGCTCAAGGTGAGCAACCAGGACATCGCCGACTACCTCGACGGTCTGCCACCGGAAAAGATGCACTGCTCGGTGATGGGACGCGAAGCACTGCAAGCCGCTATCGCCAACTATCGCGGTGAAGTGTGGAGTGACGATCACGAAGAAGGTGCGCTGATCTGCAAATGCTTTGCCATCGACGCCGTGATGATCGAAGACACCATCCGCGCCAATGAACTATGCAGTGTGGAGGACGTGACCAACTACACCAAGGCGGGCGGCGGTTGCTCCTCCTGCCACGAAGGCATCGAGGAGATCCTGGTGAAGGTGATGGCGGAGCGCGGCGAAAGCTTCAAGCCCGGCACACCTGCCAAGGAAGAGGCCAAGCCTGTCGGCATGACCAATCTGCAGCGCATCAAGAAGATCGAAGCAGTGCTGGAATCGGTGCGGCCGCAACTGAAACGCGACGGCGGCGACATCGAACTGCTCGATGTGGACGGCAAAACCATCTACGTCAGCATGACCGGTGCCTGCGCCGGTTGCCAGATGGAAGCACTCACGCTGCAAGGTATCCAACAGAAGCTGATGGAAGAACTAAAAGAGTTCATCAAGATCGTGCCGACCAAGGCAGGGGCATTGAGCCGCGCCTCATGTAACCCCTAAGGAGATGAACATGGAAGGCATATATTTCGACAACAACGCCACCACCCGTGTGGATGAGAAGGTGGTTGAGGCCATGCTGCCTTACTTCACCGAGCAGTTCGGCAATCCGTCGTCGATGCACAGCTTCGGCAACAAAGTCGGTCTGGCGATCAAGAAGGCACGCATGCAAGTGCAAGAGCTGCTCGGTGCAGAACATGACTCCGAGATCATCTTCACTTCCTGCGGTACCGAGTCGGATTCCACTGCCATCCTGTCGGCATTGAAAGCGCAACCGGAACGCAAGGAGATCATCACCACCACGGTCGAACATCCTGCCGTGCTCACGCTGTGCACTTGGCTGGAGAAGGACGGCTACAAGGTGCATTACCTCCCCGTGGATGAAAAGGGTCGTCTGAATCTGGCAGAGTACAAGAAGCTGCTCAGTGACCAGACTGCTGTCGTGTCGGTGATGTGGGCGAACAACGAGACCGGCACTTTCTTCCCCGTGGTCGAGATGGCCGAGCTGGCGAATGCGGCCGGTGCCATGTTCCACACCGACGCGGTGCAAGCCGTCGGTAAAGTGCCGCTGAACCTGAAAGACACCAAGATTGACATGCTGTCCGTGTCCGGTCACAAACTGCACGCGCCTAAGGGCATCGGCGTGCTCTATCTGAAGCGCGGTGTGCGCTTCCGTCCGCTGCTGCGCGGTGGTCATCAGGAGCGCGGTCGTCGTGCCGGTACCGAGAACACCACCTCCATCGTCGGCCTGGGCAAGGCTGCCGAGATGGCGATGGAAGCGATGCATCACGAGAACACCGAGGTGAAGCGCCTGCGCGACAAACTGGAAACGGGCATCCTCGCCAAAGTGCCGCGTTCCTTCGTCACCGGTAACCCGGACGATCGTCTGCCCAACACATGCAACATCGCGTTCGAGTTCATCGAAGGCGAAGCGATCCTGTTGTTGCTGAACAAGTTCGGCATCGCGGCCAGTTCCGGTTCCGCCTGCACTTCCGGTTCGCTGGAACCTTCGCACGTGATGCGCGCGATGGGCATCCCCTACACCGCCGCACACGGCACGGTGCGCTTCTCGTTGTCGCGTTATAGCACCGAAGCCGAAGTGGATCGCGTCATCGCCGTGGTGCCGGAGATCATCGCGCAACTGCGCAAGCTGTCGCCATACTGGGAAGGTGACGGCCCCAAAGAGGAGGCGTTCGCGCCTACTTACGCATGAAGACCCTGAGCAAAGCCATCAAGCAGACACACGAGACGACGCAGGTCGGCGTCGCGCTGTTCGCCATGTGGATGAGCTGCGCCATTCTTTTGATCGTGGATTGAGAGGTTGATCATGTCCCGCTTCATCACCATCGATGACACCACCCTGCGCGACGGCGAACAGACCGCCGGGGTGGCGTTCACGCTGGAGGAGAAACTGGACATCGCACGCAAGCTCGATGCGCTCGGCGTGCCGGAACTGGAAGTCGGCATCCCGGCCATGGGCGAGGTGGAGCGCGATGCGATCAATGCCGTGGCGGCACTCGGCCTGAACGCGAAACTGATCGCCTGGTGCCGCATGCACAAGGAAGACATCCTCGCCGCGGAACAGGTCGATGTGCACATGCTCGACCTGTCCATCCCGGTGTCGGACATCCACATCAAGAAAAAATTGGGACGAGACCGCGACTGGGTGCTGGAGACCATCATGGACATGGTGTCGTTCGCACGTGAGCAGAGCTGTAGTGTCATCGTCGGCTGCGAGGATGCCTCGCGTGCTGATCCTGAATTCCTGCTGAAAGTGGCCGAGATCGCGCAGGCCTCAGGTGCGCAGCGCTTGCGCTTCGCCGACACCTTGGGCGTGATGGAGCCGTTCGGCGTGCACAAGGTGATCTCCTCGATACGCAGCGTGTGCGACATGGAGATCGAGATGCATGCGCACGACGATCTTGGGCTGGCCACTGCCAACAGTCTGGCCGCCGCGCTGGCCGGTGCGACCCACATCAACACCACGGTGAACGGACTGGGCGAACGCGCGGGCAATGCGCCGCTGGAAGAAGTGGCGCTCGGTCTGAAGAAGCTGTACGGCATGGACACCGGCATCGACCTGACTCATTTCACCGAACTGTCGCAGCTGGTCGCCGCCGCCTCCGGCCGCCCCGTGCCGTGGCAGAAGAGCGTGGTGGGCGAGGGCGTGTTCACCCATGAAGCGGGCATCCACGTCGACGGTTTGCTCAAAGATCCCGACACCTATCAGGGTTACGACCCGGTCGAAGTCGGCCGTCAGCACAAACTGGTGCTCGGCAAACATTCCGGCGCGCACGGCATCATCGCCGCCTACGCCAACATGGGGCTGAACCTGAGTCAGGCCGAAGCGCGCGCACTGCTGCCGGATATCCGCAGCTTCGCCGAGCGCGCCAAGCGTTCGCCGGCCGATCAGGAGCTGCTGTTCATCTACCAGAAGTTCATCGGCCAACATCACGGCGGGCGCAGCGAGCCCGGCGTGATGGCGCACTAGGGGATCGACATGAACGATACGATGACCGCCACCGTTGAGCTTGAAAAGCCGTCCCTGCCATCGCTGTTGCAGTTGCTGCGCGAGGATGTGCGCTGCGTGTTCCAGCGCGATCCGGCCGCGCGTTCGCGCTTCGAAGTGCTGACCACCTATCCCGGTGTGCACGCCATCCTGCTGCAGCGTATCGCGCACAAACTGTGGAGCATGAAGCTGCGTTATCTGGCGCGCCTGCTGGGCTGGTTCGCGCGCCTGCTCACCAACATCGATATCCATCCCGGTGCCACCATCGGCCGCCGTTTCTTCATCGATCACGGCGCCGGTGTGGTGATCGGCGAGACGGCCGAGATCGGCAATGACGTGACGCTGTATCACGGCGTGACCCTGGGCGGCACCACCTGGAACAAGGGCAAACGCCATCCGACCCTGGCAGACGGTGTGGTGATCGGCGCGGGTGCAAAGATACTGGGCGCGATCACACTGGGCGAAAACGTGCGCGTGGGTGCCAACTCGGTGGTGGTGAAAGATGTGCCTGCACATCGCACCGTGGTCGGTATCCCGGGCCGCATCGTGCTGCGTACCGAAGAGGCGGACTCGAACAACATCTACGGCATCAACCTCGACCACCACCTTATCCCCGATCCGGTCGGCCGCGCCATCGCCTGCCTGATGGAGCGCATCGAAGTGCTGGAAGGGCAGTTGCGCAAACAGGGTGAGCCGGTGGACGGGCAATGCCACACCTGCGAAGCGGATGATCTGTGCGGCACGGAAGTGGCGCGCCAATTGAGGAAAGAATGATGGACCTGCTGGATTTCGACCAAGCCGAACTGTATTTCGACGAACCATTGGCACAGGATGTCGCACGCCTGCTGGTGCAGGCGGCGGATACCTACGGCAGCGAAGAGAGTGAGGGCTATCTGCTGCGTGCCAACCTGATGGCGCCGCAACATCTGATGGTGTTGGTCGCGCTGTATCGCTACTACTTCTATCAGCATAGGCTGGACGATGCGCTGCTGGTGGCCGAGAGCGCGCTGGCAGTAGTCGGTCGGCGACTGGAGTTTCCCGATACCTGGGTCTATCTGCGCGAAGAGAACGTCGGTGCGGGTGTGATGCGTTCGATGGGGCTGGTGCGCTTCTACCTGATGGTGCTGAAGGCGGCGGGCTATATCAATCTGCGTCTGGGCAATCGCGAGACAGGCCGGGCGATGCTGGAGAAGTTGGTGCAACTGGATAGCCACGACCGCATCGGCGGCAAGGCGCTGCTGGAAGTGGTGAGTGAAGTAGAACATGAAGAAAGGAATATGTGATGACTGACGATCTGACTCTGGAAGAAGCCATGGAGGATCTGGTATCCGCCGAGGATTTCCTGAACTACTTC
The DNA here is from genome assembly GCA_013791855.1 of Sideroxydans sp. Lineage (GTDB taxonomy): Bacteria > Pseudomonadota > Gammaproteobacteria > Burkholderiales > Gallionellaceae > Sideroxyarcus. The sequence goes on along the minus strand of VMTA01000011.1, from coordinate 10,092 downwards.
GAAATCGATTTCGATCCATCAGTGGTGCACGTGAATCGTCTGCACATCCTGCAGCGTTATCACAACTACCTGAGCAAGGAAGCATTGCCGGAAGACGAGGCCGCACAGCGCGAGGTCTACACGCGCCTGCTGACCAAGGCGTATCAGGATTTCGTCGAGTCAGATGCGCTCACCGAGAAGGTGTTCAAAGTTTTCCATATGCACGAACCGCAGACGAAGTTCGTGCCGCTCACTTCCATCACTGTGAACAAGAAAGATGCTGCCTAAATTCGAATTCGGCGACGAAGTCCGCATCGTGCGCAATGTGCGCAACGACGGCACATACCCCGGCGTGGATATCGGCACGCTGCTGATCCGTCGCGGCTCGACCGGTTTCGTGATGAATGTTGGCACTTTTCTGCAGGACCAGTTGATCTACACCGTCAACTTCCTTGAGCAGGACAAGATCGTCGGCTTTCGCGAAGAGGAACTGATCTGCATCGACGAACCCTGGGTGCCCAGCAAATACGAGAGCCGCGAGAAAGTACGCAGCAAGATCACACTGGTCGTGGGCGGCGAGGTACGCGCCACGCCGGGCATGGAAGGCGAGGTTCTGAAAGTGTTGCGCGATGAGGACGGTGGTGTGCAGTATCAGGTCATCTTCCACGATCATGTGTTGCAAGTGCCGGAAGCGACGATCGAGGCGGTGCATGTATACGACGACAGCAAGGAGGCGAACCATGCCTGAAGTGATCGAGAGCGGCGTCGCCTACCTCGCGCTGAAAGCCGCGCAGAAACTGTACGGAAAAGCACCTGCCGCACTGGCAGCTGACGAGACCGAGCGCGTGCAGAGCATGGCGCAGAAACAGTTCGAACTCGAAGCACGCATCCTTGCCGCGCCCGAAGCGCGCGACGCGATGGTGCCGCCCGCCACGCTGAAGTCCGCGCTGCAGGAGATACGCGGCCGCTACGAGAACGAGGACGATTTCGCCGACGATCTGGCCAACAACGGTCTGAGCGAGTCCGAGTTCGCCGAAGCACTGGAACGGGAGCTCAGGGTGGAAGCCATCCTGGAAAAGGTCGGCACGCTCGCCGAGCATGTCACCGATACTGACGTGGAACTGTATTACCAATACCACCCCGACCAGTTCCGTCGTCAGGAGACACGGCTGGCGCGCCACATTCTGGTCACCATCAATGAGACCATCCCCGAGAACACACGCGAGGCGGCGCTCAAGCGCATCACCGAGATCGCCATACGTTTGCGCAAAGAGCCGGCCCGATTCGAGGAACAGGCACTAAAACATTCCGAATGTCCCACCGCACTGGAAGGCGGAAAACTCGGCGATCTGCCGCGCGGCAAACTCTTCCCGGAATTGGAGCAAGCATTGTTCGCCCTGCAGGCGGGCGAAGTGAGCGACGTGATCGAATCCGAACTCGGCTTCCATGTGCTGCGCTGCGACACCATCACCCCCGCCAGCGTGCTGGATTTCGCGCAGGCGAAATCATCCATCCGCAAAGTGCTGGAGAAGAAGCGCAAGCGTGCGGTGCAGCAGCAGTGGATGAAGGTATTGCTCGCAAAGTGATCACGATCTGCCCGTCTGTCTCCAGATGGGTGGGCTGATGCTATGAATGCCCGCAAGCTTTCCCTACATAACCCCGAGCCAGGCTTAACCATCCTGCGGCTGGCAGCGCTTTCTGCAGAAAGCGATGCGGTGCTGGATGCGGAAAGCAAAGCACTCATGCTGCAGCAAGTGAACGCAGGTGCGCTGGCCAGTATCGCCACGCACGATGTGTGGCCGGAGTTACAGCCCGGGTTGATGGCGCAGTTCCCTTCCAATATGTTGCGCAATCTGCTGGATTGCGGCGCTCTGCATGTGCTGTTGCCAGAGGTCGCCGCGCTGTTCGGCGTGCCGCAGATCGCCAATGATCCCGAGCAGGTCGATATCGGTTGTCATGTGCTGCGCGTGCTGGACGAAAGCGCACGATGCGATGCACCACTGTCCGTGCGCTTTGCCGCGCTGGTGATGAATATCGGAAAATCCGATTCACCACCTCAACACCTGCCAGTCCACTACTGTCATATCGAGCGCGGACGAGAACGTATCGAAAGGATCTGCGAACGCTTCGAGTTACCGCAGGACTGCCGCGACCTTGCGCTGCTGGCACTGGCTGAATGCGAACGCGTGCATCGCGCATCCGAAGTGCGCGCCGGTCCGGTCGCGGCCATGCTGGATCGCCTGGGTGCTTTCACCGATATGGCGCGCTTCGAAAGATTGCTGCTGCTGTGTACTTGCGACTATCGCGCTTATCCGGGCTATGAAGGCAGAAGCTATCCAAAGTCCGCGCTGCTGCACCGCGCTCTCGCAGCGTGCAAGGACATCGATGCAGAGGAACTTGATGAGGATGCTCTGATGGAAGCGCGCGCACTGGCGATTGCGACGGCGTTTAAATCTGAGCGCTGGTCGGAGAACCTGTCATGAAAACGAACGAAGTGAGTTTCGGTGGAGACTTACCGTCAGGTTATGTCGGAACCAATACACGCGAAGCCAGTGAGCATCCCGCTGCGGAGTGGGCGCTGGAAACCGGCTTCGATGCCGAGCAAGTGGATTGCACCACGGCAGTGGTACTGAAGATACTCGATGGAAAATGCAAGATGTCACAGGGCGAGATGGCCGCCATCATGGCAATCTACGATGTTGTCCACCACAGCTCCGCACCCATGCTGGGTGCGGCAGTACATGAGGCTATCCGTACGATGCGCACGCAAGACAACGCCGAGGCACGCGAACGTATTCATAGCCTGCGCGTGCAGGCCGAAGAGGAGATACCGAAACTGGTTATGAAAAGCTACAAGGCTTTTCTGCGCGATGGGCTGTTCGGCTGAAGACTGGATTTGTTACTAAGCATGTAATGCTCGTAGCGCTGCATCCGGTTCTTTCTCCACGATGGTCAGTAATGCGGCGGCAGCTCCGGTTGGTTGGCGGCGGTTCTGTTCCCAGTTTCTCAGTGTGGCGACTTTCACGCCTATCAGTTGGGCGAACTCGGTCTGGCTCAAGCCGACCTTTGCGCGTATCGCTTTGGCATCGGGAGGTTGTATTTCTGTGACGCGGCCCGGTGCAGTCTTGCCACGCCGAATGGCGGCAGCTTCATGCAGGCTTTGTTTCAAATCTTCAAAAAGTGTCTTGTCCATTTTTACAGCTCCTTGACCAGTTTCCGCAGCAATGCAGTTTCCTGATTGGTCAGATTGTCTTTTGCGTTTTTGGGGTAAGCCAGCAACATCAATATCTGTTCGTCTTCGGTGATCCAGTAATAGATCACCCGAATACCGCCGCTCTTGCCGCTACCCGCCCGTTTCCATCGCAACTTGCGGATACCGCCGCCGTTTTTGATGAGGTCTCCTGCATCCGGGCGTTTGAGCAGTTCTTCCTGCAACTTGGCATATTCATCAACATCCAGTAGCGCATCGATCAGTCGCGTGAAGGTTGGCGTTTCAATGAAAAGCATGGTCAATATACGCCAATGGCGTACCCCGTCAAGATGTTGAAAGCAAGGAATGGCTGAACGTAATCAGCAGTTGCAAGTCAGTAAGCCATCCCACTCCGTCGTATAGCGCCGCGAACTGCTCTCCCGGCGCATCGCCCAACTCTGGTTCGCGCCTTCTCCCAATAATCTGAGCGTGCCGCTGCCCATGCGGCGGTTGATGTGGTCGAGGGCGTTCATCAGTGACTTCGATCGTTCGCGTGCGGCATCGTCGTCGAACAAGGTGCGCGGGCGTTCGCTGGCGGGGATGATCTCGGCCAGCATCACACCGACCTTCTGATAGGCATAACCCGTGCGGTAGATCTGGCGCAGGCCGTGTAGCGCCGCTTTGCAAAATACGCGCGTGTCGTCTCCTGGTTCATCCAGCGGAACGAGGATGCCTTGCTGGTATTGCCTGTCCTGCTCACGGTGCGGGTTGGTGCGCACATAGATGTGCAGCGCACCGGCGAGGGACTTTTGCTGGCGCAGCTTCTCCACGGCGCGCGTGGTGTAGGCGATGGCCGCTTGTTCCAGATCGTCCAGACTGGAAGTGAGCATGCCGAACGAGCGCGAGCAGATGATCTGCTGCTTGTCGTGCGGCAGGTCGTCCAGCTCCAGACAGGCGACACCGTTCAGCTCCGACACGATGCGTTCGAACACCACGCTGAACTGGGTGCGCAATTGTTTGGCCGGTGCGCGCTTCAGGTCGAGCACACTGCGGATGCCGATCTCCTGCAACTTCGGCGCGGTGCGCCGACCCACGCCCCACACCTCGCCCACTTCTATGGTGGCGAGCAACGCATCCAGCTCATCTTCATCCATGCTGTTGAAGTCGCACACGCTGTTGCGCTGCGGCTGTTTCTTGGCGACATAGTTGGCCAGTTTGGCCAGCGTCTTGCTCGGGGCGATGCCCACACACACCGGGATGCCCACGCACTGGCGAATGGTGTGACGCATGAGTTGCCCGTACTCGCTGTGGCTGCCGGGCATGCCGGTCAGCTCCAGAAAGGATTCATCGATGGAATACACCTCCTGCTGCGGGCTGAACTGAGACAGCAGCGACATCACGCGGTTGGAGAGGTCGGCATATAAGGCGTAGTTGGAAGAGAAGGCCACGATGCCGTGCCGCTTGGAGAGCGCCTTCATCTGATACCAGGGCACCGCCATCTTCATGCCGAGGTCCTTCACCTCCTGAGAGCGCGACACCACGCAACCATCGTTGTTGGAGAGCACCACTACCGGCTTGCCTTCCAGCTTGGGCTGGAACAGGCGTTCGCACGACACATAGAAGTTATTGCAATCGACCAGTGCGATGGCGCGTTTCATTCCGGGGACCTCTGAAGATTCAAAGTAAGCGCTGATTTATTCGTCATCCCCGCGAAGGCGGGGATCCAGTGTCTTTATTCAACTGGGTTCCCGCCTGCGCGGGAACGACAGAACCGAATAACTGCGATGCTCTAAGCCGGGCAAGCCGGAACCGAAATCGTAGGATGGGTGGAGCGCAGCGATACCCATCGCTCATGTCGAAAAATGATGGGTATCGCTATCGCTCCACCCATCCTACGTTCGGATTTTTAAACCTTATGCACATTCCACTGCACCACCCCCCAGATGGAAAAATCCTGTTCGTCGCTGATGACAATGTCGGGATAGTCCGGGTGGGCTGCGCGCAGCACTTTGCCTTGCGGGGTGTAGTGCAGTTGCTTCACGGTGAACTCGCCGTCGATCACCGCGACCACCACGCAGTCTTGCGTGGCGGGCAGCGCACGGTCGATGATCAGCAGGTCGCCGTCGTAGATGCCCAGCTCGCGCATGGAGTGACCGGCCACGCGCATGAAGAAGGTGGATTCCTTGTGCTGGATCAGATGCTCGTCAAGGCTCAGCCGGCGTTCCACGTAGTCGTCGGCGGGTGACGGGAATCCGGCTGGAACGGCCTTGCGCAGCAAGGCGCGTTGCTTTTCGAACATGGTGCGGTTGGGGCGCGTCATCGACAGCAGGGCTGTGTGTGGCATGGGCGCGCTGCGCAACGAGGTGTTTGGGGTCAGGCGATTCATGGCTATCTCTTACAGAACGAACGTTCTTCGTACTGTAAAGAACGTTCGTTCTGGCGTCAAGCGTGAATCGATGCTGAAGTTGTTGTTAAGTGGTAGGACGGCTTGTAACTCATAGCTAATGTGCTCACCTTGACTCTGGAATGTCACAATGGAAGGCACGCCCCGTGCATCTTCTCGCAAATAAATATATCAGTCCTAGCCCATTGATTTGGGTATTTTGTCTTTACTATAAAGACAATACTGCTAGTATTTGTCGAATATTCACTGTCAGGAAAAATAGCCATGCGGCTCGCATCACTCAAATACTCAGAATTTGCTGGCACGCCAGCAGAATGGGCAATTTCTGATCTATCTCTTACAAATATCAACTTAATTGTTGGGAAAAATGCAGCAGGAAAAACTCGGACGACACGAGTCCTTAATGGGCTCGCTGGCCTCATTACAGGAAAGACGCGCCCCAATTTCGACTCAACTTACTATGAAGCCACGTTTGTTGACGATGAGAATAATTCGCGAATTACTTATGAGCTTGAAATTGAACATAGGAAAGTCAAAATTGAGAGGCTAACTATTAATGATGTGGAAAAATTAAAACTTAGCAGCAACTCAAACAAGTACAGCTCGGGAGAGATGTACTTTGAAAAGTTGGACGAAAAGGTACAGGTTCAGATACCGGAGAATAGCCTTGCTGTTGCTAGCAGACGCGACAATATCCAACACGGATATTTGGAACTGCTACATGGGTGGGCTCAGACTTTTCAGTATTATAGATTTGCTGATAATAGTGAAAACGCAATTTCCATTGGGGGTGGAGAGGTATCAGGCGCTGCAACTGAACAGTTTCAATTCGGTCGAGATGTAGTTGCGCTAGTAAAGTATGCGCTGACAAATTTCGCTGTAGCCTTCAAGAAGTCAATTATTGAGGACATGAAGGAGATTGGTTATGAAATTAATGATTTTGGTGTAACTAATATACCCAGCCCAGTACCAATAAATTTCGGTACGCCAAAGCAACCAGAAGCAATCTTTTTGAAAGAAAAGGGTGTTGCCAAACCTCTTATGCAGAATGCCATTTCACATGGAATGTATTGCGCATTTGTGATTTTGGCACAGTTCAGATTTAACTTCTTAAGCAAAAAATCTCCATTTATTTTGGTTGATGACGTGGGGGAAGGATTGGATTACGAGAGGTCTACTAAGCTCATTTCTATTCTGATTGATATCGCAGAACAAGGTAGCTTTCAGCTTGTGATGACAACTAATGACCGCTTCGTAATGAATAAAGTGCCACTAAAATATTGGTGTGTTATTAACCGTGAAAAAGGGATAGTCAGCACTTTTAACCCAAGGAATGTCCCAGATGCTTTTGAAGATTTTGAGGAGTACGGAGGAAATAACTTTGATTTCTTCGCTAAGAAATTTTTCTTAAAAAAGAGCAAAGAATGAAAAATGAAGAAATCATTCTTTGTAGTGGAAGGGCAAACGGAAAGAATATTCATTGAGAGGTTTATTGAGCATCTTGCAGTCACCTTGCAACTTCATGTTGTAAGTGAAGAATACCGAGGTGATTCGTTAATTAAGGTAAGGGAGCGAGGGAAGCCGGCTGAAGCTGACTTTATTATAAGAATTATTGATGTTGGAAATGATGAGAAGGTGCGTTCATACGTTGATGAAAATGCTGAGAACTTCAAGTCTAAAGGGTTCCAAAATATTTTTGGATTACGAGATCAGTACACGGGTTCCAACGTAAAAAAAGTAAGTGCGGATAAAAATGCAGCGGCAGATAAACTCCTTGAAGATCTATGGGGGGGAAATATCGAGGTTGTTATAGCAGTCCAGGAAACGGAAGCATGGTTTATGGCTGCCCCAAACTTTTTTAGCCTCATTGATTCGCAACTAACTTTAGGAAAAGTTAGTGAGATTTTGGGATATGACTTATCAACGATTCAAGTTGAATTAATTCCCCACCCAGCTAGTGAAATAAATAAGGTCTTAAGTGCTGTAAAGAAGAGTTATAGAAAAAAAGAAAAAGACACCTACAAGATTGTTGATGCACTGGATTATGAAACTCTGTATTTAGAGAAGTCTGCTGAAATATATGGACTAGGGAGGATGTGCGCCTTGATCGATTCTGCCCTAACTGAGCCAGAAGGTACGTAATTAAAAAAATTACTGTTTTAGATTATTCCGGCTGGGTGGGGCTGTTCCTATCATTTGGTTGCCAAAATAATCGCTAAGGTAGACGATCTTCTGTCATAGCAAAGCCCTATTTGTCACTTGATAGCCGGTAACAGAAGTGCGCTCCTGATTATTCAACGCAGCAGCGCCTGCGCCTGCATCTCGCACAAAGTACGTGTCTGCGGATCCAATCCCTTTAGCCAATCATTCTGAATAGCCTCGGTGCCATACATCGCCCCCGCCAGCATGCCCGCAATCGCACCGGTGGTGTCGGCATCGCCGCCACGATTGACTACATCGACCAGGCAGTCGTGCAGATCATCAGTGTCGAAGAAACTTTGGAACACGGCGGGCATGGTGTCGGCGATGTAGCCGCTGGGGTTGGCGGCGGGTTTGATGGCGCGGAATTTGAACAAGGGATGTTGAAGTGCGAGCGGGTGGGCGTATTTGTGCAGCAGGTCGTTCTTGCTTGCGCCGCGCAGTGCGTCTTGCACCATCAGCACCAGACATTCACACGCCGCATCTGAGAGTGCGCAATGGTGGGTGACATGCGCTTGTGCGCGGCAGGCGGCGCGCACCGCGTCTTCGCTCTGGCCGAAGGTGGCGAGCGCGACCGGCAGCACGCGCATCGCGGCGCCGTTGCCGGCATCGTGGTCGGAGTAGGGGGCTTCGGGGTTTCCCGTCTTGCGGAATTGCAGCAAGTTGCGGCGCACGGTGTTGCCGATATCCACCGGCTTGCCGCGCATCCAGTCGTCGAAGGCTTGCGCGGCGGCATGCGCATCGACCTTGCCTGCTTTGAGGATGGAGGTGCCGAGTGCGAGCGACATGGTGGTGTCGTCGGTGACCTGGCCGGGTTTCAGATGCAGCCAGCCGCCGCCGATGAGCTTGTCATGCACACCGAATTTGGCTTTGATCTCGCGCGGTGTCATGAACTCCACCGTCGCACCCAGCGCATCGCCGATGGCGAGGCCGAGGTATGCAGCGATGGCGCGGTCAGAAGCGGACATTTTGCAGTGACTCCGTCATTCCCGCGCAGGCGGGAATCCAGACGCTTCTAAATCTTCCTGCGAAGCGGTGCAACAGCGGTTTTGACTGCTTCGCAGGAGGTGTGAAATTCGCTGGATTCCCGCTTTCGCGGGAATGACGGTGCACATTTATTCTTCCGGCCCGAAACACTTTGCGTAATCCGCACACACCTCGCAACTCGGCGCGCGGCAGACGCGTATCTCTTCCTTCTCGCACAGTTGCTTGTAGAGGAATTTCTTCCACTTCATGTCCTTGTCGTTCTTGGCGGCAAGGGTGGGGAAGTTCTCGGTCATCAGCTGGCTGAGATATTTGCGCGACCACAGGCCGAGGTCCTGCCACAGATGGTCGTTCGCCATGCAGGCGGTGGTGACGATCTCCGCCATCCATACCTCGGATACATCGAGGTCGGCGCGATGTTCGAGGATCAGCGCGCGCACATCTTCGTGTTCCAGCTCGCGTTCATTGCTTGTGCACTCGGCACGTCGTATCACCAGTTGCATACTGGGGAAGTGGCGTGACAGCAGCGCCGCGAACACTTCTTCATCCAGCCCGAGTCCGGGTGGCAATGCGCCGATGCCGGCGATCTGGCTGGCGATCAGTTGCGCGAACAGTTCGTCATTGGGCAGCCCGGCCGCATGCGACATCAATTCCGCATACAGGCCTTCCGGCTGCGGTGGTGTGGTGCTTGCTTGCATGATGGCGGGCTGCATGGTCGGCTCCTATTTGCTGGGGTATTCGATCAGCACGTCTTCGTCGCGCAACACCATCTGGCAAGCCAGACGCCATTCGCTGGTGACCACGTCGTTCACTTTCATCGCTTCGATCTGTGCGGCAGTGATCTTGCCTTCCTGCTTCAGCACGGTGATCTCGCGGTCAGTCAGCGGGCCAGCCATCGGGCCTTTATTGGAGAGGTTGGTTACCTTCACCAGGCAAGTCGCGCATTCACCGTTCTCGCAGCCGAAGTCGATGGGGATGTGGTTGTCCTTGGCCAGCTTCAGTACGGTCATGGTGTGGCTGCCCGCTGTCGCGTAGACGGTCTTGTCTTTGTGCAGGGGGCTGGAAAAAGTGATGTTAGGCATTGCTGTTACTCCTGAGTTGGCGGTTGGAAAATGGTTAAGCCTTTACGGTGATGTCGCCACCAAGTACTTGTGCCTGGCAGGCGAGGCGATGGCTGCTGCCGGCCATGTTCTCTTGCAGCACTTTGTCTTCCAGCACAGAGCGTTCGCTCATGTGTTCCATGCCGGAGACGATCTTCATGATGCAGGTGCCGCATTCGCCTTCGCGGCAACCGTAGGTGATGCTGGCACCGACCTTTTCGCTGATCTCGATTAGG
>VMTA01000005.1 GCA_013791855.1 Sideroxydans sp. | reverse complement strand
TGACCGAGCTTGCTTTCGATTTCCGCCAGCAGTTCAGCAAGGACGTGGTGATCGACATGGTGTGCTTCCGCAAGCTGGGGCACAACGAACAGGATGAGCCGCTGGTCACTCAGCCTTTCATGTATAGCTACATCAACAAGCACCCCGGCATGCGGGCGCTGTACGGGCAGAAGCTGGTGGAGGCGGGGGTGATTGAAGCAGGCGAACCCGATGCCATGGTTGCCGACTACCGTAATGCGCTGGATGAAGGGCGCAACCCGATCGCTAAAGTCATACCGGACTACCACTTCGAATACGGCGTGAGCTGGGCCAAGTACCGTGGCGACGTGCCGTGGAACATCCCGCTCGACACCGGTGTCTCGCTTGAACGTTTGCAACAACTGGCCGAGCGACTGACGGAAGTGCCGGAGGGATTCAAGCTGCACTCGCGCGTGCAGAAGATCGTGACCGACCGCATTGCCATGGGCAAGGGCGAGTTGGAACTGGACTGGGGCATGGCCGAGAATCTGGCTTATGCCACCTTGCTCACCGAAGGGTACGCGGTGCGATTGTCCGGTGAAGATTGCGAGCGCGGTACCTTCTTCCATCGTCACGCGGTGTGGCACGACCAGAACCGTACGCAATGGGACAAGGGTTACCACGTGCCTTTGCAGAATCTGGCGGCCGACCAAGCTGACTTCGTGGTCATCAATTCCATCCTGTCCGAGGCTGCAGTGCTCGGTTACGAATACGGTTATGCCACAGCAGAACCCGAGACATTGACGATCTGGGAGGCGCAGTTCGGCGATTTCGCCAACGGCGCTCAGGTCGTCATCGACCAGTTCATCACCTCCGGCGAAGCGAAGTGGGGCAGGTTGAACGGTCTCACCATGCTGTTGCCGCACGGTTACGAGGGGCAGGGGCCGGAACACTCTTCCGCCCGCATCGAGCGCTATCTGCAATTGTGCGCAGACTACAACATCCAGGTGTGCATCCCGTCCAATTCGGCGCAGATATTCCACCTGCTGCGCCGCCAGATGGTGCGCCCGACACGCAAGCCGCTCATCGTGTTCACGCCCAAGAGTCTGCTGCGCAGCAAGGATGCTTCCTCGCCGCTGGAAGATCTGACGCACGGCGGCTTCCTGCCGGTGATCCCGGAAGTGGATGCGCTGGATGCGGGCAAGGTGCGTCGCATCATCGCCTGTAGCGGCAAGGTGTATTACGATCTGGTCAAAGGGCGTGCCGAGCGCGGTATCAGCGACATGGCCATCATCCGTATCGAACAGCTCTATCCCTTCCCGCACGACGAGTTCGCCGCGCAGGTCGCCGCTTATCCGAATGCGACCGAGGTCGTGTGGTGTCAGGAAGAACCGGGCAACCAGGGCGCATGGCACCGCATCCAGCATTACCTGCTGCGCCAGATGCGCAGGGGCATGCGCCTGGACTATGCGTTAAGGCCTTCCTCGGCGTCGCCGGCCGCGGGCTATCTCGCCATCCATAACGAACAACAGAAAGCTGTGGTCGAGGCTGCCTTCCGCCCCGATCTGGACGTCAAGAACCGACCAGGAGTACATCGCCATGAGCATCATTGAAGTCAAAGTCCCGCAACTTTCCGAATCCGTCTCCGAAGCGACGCTGCTGACCTGGAACAAGAAGGTCGGCGAGCAGGTCAGCGAAGGCGAGAACCTCATTGACATCGAGACCGACAAGGTGGTGCTGGAACTGCCCGCGATCAAGAGCGGTGTGCTGAGTCGTATCCTCAAGGAGAGCGGTTCGCAAGTCGTCAGCGGCGAGGTCATCGCACAGATCGATTCGGCGGCCACTGTCGCCGCACCGGCTGCCGCTGCGGCACCTGCCGAACCCGCCGCCAAGGCAGATGCGCCCGCTGCGGCATCGCCTTCGGCGCGCAAACTGGCGCATGAACATGATGTCGACGCGGCCAGCCTGAAAGGTAGTGGCAAGCATGGTCTGGTCACCAAGGAAGATGTATTGAGCGCGGTGCAGGCCAAGCCAGCGGCAGCCGCACCAGTGTCTGCTGCAGCGACCGGCGAAGGGCGCACCGAGCAACGCGTACCGATGACGCGCATCCGTCAGCGTATCGCCGAGCGTCTGCTGCAATCGCAGGCCAACGCCGCCATCCTCACCACCTTCAATGAAGTGAACATGCAGCCGGTGATGGAACTGCGCAGCCGCTACAAGGATGCATTCGAGAAGAAGCACGGTGTGAAGTTGGGATTCTCTTCCTTCTTCGTCAAAGCGGCGGTGCATGCGCTGAAGAAGTTCCCAGTCGTCAACGCGTCGGTGGACGGTACCGATGTGCTGTACCACAACTATTTCGATATCGGCGTCGCCATCGGCAGCGAGCGCGGTCTGGTGGTGCCCATCATCCGTGACGCGGACAAGTTGTCCTTCGCGGATATCGAGCGCCGCATCGCCGATTTCGCCGCACGTGCCAAGGACGGCAAGATCGGTATGGAAGAGCTGGCCGGCGGCACTTTCTCCATCACCAACGGCGGTGTGTTCGGCTCCATGCTTTCCACGCCCATCATCAACCCGCCGCAGAGCGCCATCCTCGGCATCCACGCCACCAAGGACAGGCCCGTGGCGGAGAACGGCCAGGTCGTCATCCGTCCCATGAACTATCTCGCAGTCTCCTACGACCACCGCATCATCGACGGCCGCGAAGCGGTGCAGTTCCTGGTCGCGATCAAGGAATATCTGGAGATGCCGGGACTGGTGCTGCTGGATCTGTGATGACTACGTTCCGCGCTTTCCGCATATTCGAAGAGGACGGCAAGTCTCAGGGCAGGCTGGTCGATCTGTCGCTGGATGATCTGGATGCGGGCGAACTCGTCATTCGTGTCCATCACTCCGGTGTGAACTACAAGGATGCGCTGGCGGCGACCGGCGCGGGCAAGGTGATCCGCCGCTTCCCGTGCGTGGGCGGCGTCGATCTGTCCGGCGTGGTGGAGAGTTCGGCGGACACCCGTTTCAAGGCGGGCGATGCCGTGCTGGTCACCGGTTACGACATGGGGGTGGCGCATGACGGCGGCTTTGCCGAATACGCGCGCGTGCCCGCAGACTGGGTGGTGCCGTTGCCGGTCGGGTTGACCCTGTTCGAAGCGATGGCGCTGGGCACGGCGGGATTCACGGCGGCGCTGGCCATCCACCGGCTGGAGCAGAACGAAGTGACGCCGGACAAGGGCAAGGTCATCGTCACCGGTGCGACCGGTGGTGTGGGCAGTCTGGCGGTGCAGATGCTGGCGCAACTGGGTTATCACGTGGTGGCGCTGACCGGCAAGGAAAGCGAGCAGGATTTCCTGAAGAGTCTGGGCGCCAGCGAAGTGTTGCTGCGCAGCAGCGTGGATATACAAAGCACGCGCCCGCTGGAAAAAGGCTTGTGGGCGGCGGCGCTGGATGCGGTGGGCGGCGACACGCTGGCCTGGCTGACGCGCACCATGCAAATGGAAGGCGCCATCGCCAGCTTCGGCAATGCCGGCGGCGCGGCGCTGAACACCACGGTGTTCCCGTTCATCCTGCGCGGGGTGAAACTGCTCGGTGTGGATTCGGCAGCCACCGTGATGCCGTTGCGCAAACAGTTGTGGGGCAGGTTGGCATCGGACTTGCGTCCGAGCGGACTGGAAAAGATCGCCCATACCATTACGCTGAATGAGTTGCCGCATGCATGCGAGCAATTGATAGCAGGCAAGGCACGCGGGCGGGCAGTGGTCGATTGCGCTGCGAATTGAGGATCGCTCGGTTATAATCCGCGCCCCTCGGAGCCGCCAGGCTTCGAATGCGAAAGTGGCGGAATTGGTAGACGCACTGGATTTAGGTTCCAGCGCCGCAAGGCGTGAGAGTTCGAGTCTCTCCTTTCGCACCAAGTACTTACGTTACTTCTGTGTACCGGCAAATCCTTAGATTTACCTATGAATTTTGGTAAAATTTGCCGGAATTTGCCGGAACATTTCTTTGTGGATTTCGCAAAAAAAGTTTGGTTTCTTGCTTTGAATCCGACTTACTTCTGTCAACCGTGCTATGCCGACGATGCTTTGGATGCTCATCAGCTGAATAGGCATTCAATTTAGGAGCATGCAGGTGGATGGTCCTCTCCCATAAGGGACGCCCAACAATTCCGATCATGGTTGCTTGACCGATAGGTCGTCCATGGGCTCTTTATCGGCCGTAGGAGACATTGGCGATTTGCATATGTGTGAGTCAGTTCGGATCGTATCGATGTCCGCTTCATTCAAGAAACAGTCGTTACCAGACTTAGATTGGATTGCTTTCTGGGGCGATTCAATTCGTGGAGTTACAACTCAGTGTTCTTAAAATGGCATGCTATAGGCACTCTCAATTGTGGTTCCATTGTTGGTAGCATGTCGCCACTTAATCGAAAGTGCCCCTCGCCCCAGAATAGTGCTCACGAACATTTCCTTGGAGTTATATGTACTCTGGCGGGTTAATTTATTGGCCACTTTAACCCCCAGTTTTGTTGCAGTTGATAAATATTTGAAAATTGAAATTGATGGAGTTATATACAACTCACCTGGTTGAATACCAATTTTGGAAGATAAATTAACTCCCGTCATACGACTGCCAAAGTTTTTACCAACGCCAGCCGATATCTCCGGCTTTAAAGTTTCCAAGGCATTTTCTCTGTTTATGCCGAGATAGAAAGACCACGATAGAGGCTGGAGTAATGCGGTTGAATGAGGTATGGATTGGATTCCCAATACTTCAAATTTCCGCAAAATAGACGTGTGTTTATTGATCAAAAATTGCGCGTTGACTAATGTGATCTCTGTTTCTTGTAGCGATTGGCTTTGTAAATCGTAAATATCTTTCCTGACAGGGCTGTATCCGAGCAATACCCCTGAAGTTGCATTGCTATGTGAAATTCCTATCTCAAGCCTATTCAAAAAATTTTCATCCAATGGATCGTGCTCTGAATTCTTAATGGTTGATTTCCGGAATTTGAATGATTGAACTTCGTTGTAGTTTTTATGTACAACTCCTTTACGTCGAAATGAATATTCATAATAAAGCGAGACAACCTCCCTGGATGGTTCTGAAAGTGCCAGATTAGAACTTTCATGCCGCTTTATTGCAGTTTCAACATTACCCTGCTCAGCGGGCGTAAGCATAGAGAATAATTTCTCAGCTCTTGAAAGGGTTGGGTCGATGGTACTGAGATTTGTAATATGACTTTTATATGACCGGAGGACATCTATTGGTAAGGATGCGACGTGTTTAGCATTGCCTCGCTCTTCATCTGGGATGCCAATAGCTAGCAGCTCAGATATTTGAAATGCACAGTTTTCCTTAATGAAATAATAGTTAAATCGTGCTTTCCGCAATTCATATAGATGAAGAACTATTCTATAAATCTGTTCTTTAGAAAAATCCAAGTCGTAAATATGCAGCGACCTTTGTTCATAAACACTGTACTCGGACTGCTTAATAAAAAATGGCTCACGAATAAAATACGCGTCAAACTCTCCGGACAGTCCCTTGTATGCATATTTCAGGAACTGTTCACGTTCGGTTATCGCTGCAAAGTGAATAACATCCGCAAGTGGCAAGGCTTTGCCATTTTCCTGGAGGAGTATGAAGAGATGCCCAAATGCAGATGCAGGGGAATCGACATATTCGGAGACATAGACAATGCTAAGTTTGTCTTTTTGAAAGCCATCTAAAAACGCCTTCAATTCCTCACATCGTTCCAAGTCATACTTGGGCGATTGATTGTGCTGATATAGCCATTCATATCGCGCAGGGAAGTTGCATGCCACATCAATACCGTCACTTGTATTGAGTAGACGTATCATTTCTAGACGTTCTTCATCGGGATTGGCATTCCCATTTGGTGAAACAAAAAACTCGGCCGAGATTACTTGACTACGCCCTCCATCGTAGTGAAGCAGCTTCTTCCAATATTTATCTGAGTGTTCTATTCCAAAGAGTGACCCGTGGTACAACAAGGTCAGAAATAGAGTGACAAATTTCAGCGAAATATATTTTTTATTCTGTGCATATTTCATCAGAGTTATAGGGAGAGCAATAAAAATCCCGCGTAGAGCGGGATAAGTAAATCAATGGCTTGTTCTTCTTAATTTATTCAGACAATCCAATGGATCGCTGCTTTCCGCTAAGGCTCTGATGACTTTACTTCGAGCATCACTTATTGGCACCTCAAAAACCTTTGAAGTAAGCTCAATTAAGGCATCCATTAAATTCGAGTTCTTTGTATTTTTAATTTCAAAATATCTAGTTAGCACAAGGCTTCTCAAATCGTCAGAAATTGACCTATCTAGGTGCCCGAAGTTAGCGATTCATTTGGGAGCTTCTGCTTTCTTGAGCTCGAAGTAGAACGTATTAGGTGCATATTCGTAAGCAGCTCCTGAAACTATGTCAGTAGTGCTCAAGTCCCAAAAAATGCTCAGCAGTGTAACTCCATCAAATTTCTTCTCTATTGGGAGCACTTGTGTGACATAGCCATCTTTTTTTACGGTCACGCTTGAAACGTGATTCTTTTTAACTTTCATAATAAGCGGAGTAACGCCAACAGGCTGACCGTCCAAGATTACTTGAGCCCCATCTGGCTGACTGTTAAAAGTTAGTGTTTGTTCTGTTCCCTTAATAACTGTTGCGCAACCCGATAAAACTGTTGAAATAGCAATAATTGCTACAAGAATTACATTTCTCATTTCTTTACCCTTTTTCAGATATCCGATGGTTGTCTTTATTGAGTAGCAACCTTGCGCATACTTTGATTTTTAAAATCCTCCGCTACGCATAGTATCAAAATACTAAATGTCGGGTTCTGATATGAAACAGACATCTCGGCATTCCCAACGCGCAGCGATTTTATAAAACACATTATGTCTCTTAAGGCCGAGGTGCAGAAATAGATGGCATGGCTGGCAAACTTTTAAATTATGTAATCGAATTTCCGTGACTAGATAGCATTCCGCTCCTGAAATTTCTCACGCGCATTTACTTATATTTACTTCCATTTACCGCCTTGTTTTTTTAAAAATATCTTCGCAATCTGATGAAAAAATACTTGTGTTTTAAGATGGTGTTGAATTAGAGTTGTTGCATGAATCTTTTGCAAAAAGCCTTAGATGTAAAAATCTTTGATGCACTGCCAGGTGAGTGCTGGCGGCGCATTCGCATTGAAGTATTACCTTTATTGGGATTCATGCCCTTTGTAGTACTGCTGGTCGCAAATGCCCTGTTCATGAATTTTTCTCTGATCGATGCAACTTGGCAGTTAGTGCTCGACCAGGCTCTGGACTTTGCTCTATGCCTAGGGCTTTTTTCGACTGGTGCGGCTTGCTACAAGAAATTCAAGACCGCCATGATATCGGCTGCCCTGAGATGGATCGGTTCTGGCCGAGTCGGGTATCAATATATCTCGACAATCCATGCCATGATGAATTTCTTGAATGTACTGCTTCAGCGCATGGAGATTCAATCTATCCAGGCTGTCGTTCGAGTTAGAGTCGCTCTAGGCATCGTTCACCCCTCCCTGTTCGCCCGTTTAATCCCCACTCCTATCCTTCGTCGCGCTTAAAGCGTGACGATTATCAGCCCCGTCTGCTTGCGCTGTACTTCCTTTGGGTTGTTTCATTTCCTATGGAATACGCAAAATGGATACCACACTTTTCTTGACCATACCCGAGGCAGCACACTTGCTGCGCATTGCTCCACAAACGATTCGCAATCACATTTTTAAAGGAATATTTCCGATACCGACGACACTTCTATGCGGCAGGCGGTTACTTCGCCGTGCAGATGTTGAGGCATACGTTAGGGGAGAGACTATTCCAGCTCAGGCGCAGAGTATTGCACCTTCAGCGGTCAGCAAGCGCGGCCGCCCTCGTAAGCGGGCGCCAGAATCTCATGGGAGTGCATCATGAGAGAAAGCTCCCTTGTTCCGACGAACTTGCTGAATTGGCCCCGAGTTGCGCGCAGATTGCCGGAGGAAAAGTTGATCTTTTCGGCACTTTGGTTCGCGCCTTGGATGAGTTGTGCAGGATATGGCGAACTTCCGCTTTGCCCTTTTGCGGCGTCTATCGGTATATCGCCAGAGTCAACTGAAACTGGAATAAGCAATCTCGAGCAAGCTGGTTTGGTATTTTTTGATGCGCACACGGTCGAGCTGGCACTTGATGGTTGGTTCAGATTCCACCGCTTTAAAACACCTCAGTCAAAAAAGATCCTTGAACGAGAGATCGAGAAAATCCGCTCAAGCATCATAAAAAGAATAGTTTCTGAAAAATCATCGGCCTGCTTCTCAACAACAACACCATCTGCAACTTCAATTTCAACTACTACCACGGTGAGAAAGCCCAAGAAGCCAATTGGAGCGACCCGGCAGCAAGTGGCAGGGGAAGTTGCTTTGGTATTTCCATCTGCAATTTCTCAACATGAGCGCGAGTCCATTAATTCGGTTCTGGCTAGTAGCGGGGCCGCCCCGGCTCAATGGCAAGCAATTCTGGATGAGCTAGTAGGTGCAATGGCTCATCGGGAAATCAGTAATCCGGTTGGATTCCTGAGAGGCGTGGCAGAGCGGGCTGCGAATGGATCATTTATTCCTGAGCGAGGAATTGGAGTTGCCAAAGAGCGAATGAAGGGCATTGAGGCTGTCAATGATGATGCGATCTTTGAAAAGCAGTTTTCTGGGAAATTACTGCCTCTCAATGTCGTGCTGGACCGCATTCCTGTTGAGCAAAGTGTATTCATGAGCAGTAGGCTGGGGGATTTGAAATGATACCCCTGCTAAATTTCTTAAAAAAAATCGGGTTTCTTTCCGCGCCGTCGCAGCCCCCAGAAACTTTGAAGGAACATAATTATTTGCTGATCCCGCGTTATCCGCCTGTTGATTTCGGAACCCCTGTGTGCAAGCCGGAAATTCTGCTTGAGCGTAATCGAGATATTGTCGATTCACTAATGGAAATTGTTTCAAATCGACAATTGTTTGATGAACACTATCTCCCCGCGATGTTGCGTCTGGCGAATATGGTTCAGCTATTACCTGCATCCGCAACGCATCACCATCGAGCGAAAGGTGGTCTGTTAAGGCATTCGCTTGAAGTCGGATTGTGGGCCGTGCAGCTGGCCGAAGGAGAAAGAGCTCGCGAAGTGGTTATTCCTCAGCAAGGAGGCATCATAGATCCACGCTGGATATTCGCTGTATTCATTGCAGGTATTGGTCATGATCTGGGAAAAATTGTCACAGACATAACTGTTACTGATTGTCAGCAAGAACTGAAGTGGAGCCCATACTTGGACGGGCTTTATGACTGGTCAATACAGAATGATGTTGGGAATTACCTCATTCATTGGCAAGAGGGACGAGGGAAAAGGCACGTCACCATTTCAAGCACGCTTATCAATACAGTGATGAAGCAAGACTCGCTGAATTGGATTTCTGAAGACAGAAATGATGAGGTGATCTGGATACATGAGTCACTCAACAGCAATCCGGGTGAGACGAATAATATTCATCGCTTCGTTGTGGCTGCAGACCAACTCAGTGTGCGGAAAGATCTGAAATCCTTGGTCAGGCTGGGGCTGGAAGCTGATAAATCGCCAGGCGCTCTCCAGCGCGCCGGCAGCTCATCTGAAAACACCTCGAAGAAATTAGTGGTGCCACGGAACAACTCCAGCGCAACTCATGGGAATTTGCTCGGCCAAGTGGCGGTTTCAGATGTTCCTCAGCACACCCCCAGCGCATCTGATGAATCGCAACACGATCAGTTGCCCCACAGAGCAACTCCAGCACGGCAGAAGTAGCTTGGCTTCAAATGCCGATGAAAATCACGCGGCGCATTTGCAGACTCATCTTCCGCACATGAAATCACATGCATTTGCGCCGTGCGGTTTCTCCTATTTCCGCTCAGAGGTAATGCTGGGTGAAAGCAGCATCCAAAGACGCGGACAAAAATTCCGCATACGAGGAAAATTCGATGAATAATTTGAACAGAAAATCACCAAGCGTCGAGGAGGCGCTGGACAGTCTTCGCTTTCGTTTGGGCGATCTGATGAGAATGGCAGAATCATTGTGCGATCAGCACTTTGAATTTGTCATGGCTGAGAACAAGCGAAGGACCTGGGCGGAAAGGAGCATTCTGTACGCTAAACCCCGGGCACGCGATAACACGCTTACCATCACCTGGTTTGAAATACGCTGGTATGGAGCGAATGCGGCAAAGACCCGCCGTATGGATAAGAAGGTCATCATCAAGCCAAAAAACAAACATGGCTACAATATGGATACGTTGCTAAAGCGCGCCCAATATTGGGAGGTGGATATGGTCACCCGTATTGAGGAGGAACTTATCCCGATACGCAAAGAGGTATCCTTCATTGCAAAAGCCATAGGACAGCTGAACTACATTGAGAATACTCATCAGGCTGCACGCTGGGCTGACCAAGGGTAAGAACCTGTTGTTCGCCATATGCATCGATTTACGATTACTTCTGGATAAGGGTTTGCTATGAAATATCGGGACGGTTTCCTCCTCTTGGACAAGGAAGAAGTGAGGTTGTTATCACTGACCTTAATGACCGATGTGGAGGCTACTTACGCAGCATCTGAATTCATTTCGGGATTGCACGAGGTGCAAGCAGAGGCGGAAAAGCACATTCAGGAGATTTCGCTCCAGGAGACGCCTGAAAGACGTCGGTCGCTGCAGGTCGACATCCTGAAACAGTTGATCAGCACCTGCGAAAAGTTTAAGGGGCGGGGATATACCGCAGCCCAAAATGCGGGGTGTTCGATCCAGTTGCACTAACCAGAACCACGGGATTGGTCTGACCTTTACCATTTTGGGAGGCAACGATCCTGTTGGTCGAAAAGTCTTGCGGTCCCATATGGATATAGGCCAAACGGCATATATGTCTTGAATATCCTTCGTGGTAGCATCGTTGGAAATGTGAGTAAAGGGGAAATATTGTGGGAAAGAAAAGCTCAGGGAGCCCTTTGCTTATAGGAATAGTCGTCGTCATTTGGCTTCTGATTTCTATTCCAAGAGAGGTGTGGGTTGGACTAGTCATCTTGGCGCTCGCCGTGTTGGGTATACGGTATTTCTTTATGTCTCCAAGCAGTACTGGTGTTTCTTCCTTGTCCGATGATTCCTCGTCTCAATCTAGTCAGCGAAACACCAGACCATCAACTTCCCGATCTTCGACGGTTGGAGAAAATGTCGATGACTTAGTAACGATCACTTTCAGCGATGGCAGATCAGGTAGAGAGTATTCGATTCCTATGACTCGCTCTGGACCTCTCGAAAACGCAAAGTGGGTTCCGCCTGGACAAACCACGACGGTTGCGGGAATAGGAATTGCACGCGGAATGTTGTATGTCAGTACCGCCCCAAGTAGAGGCTTTCAGGATGCTGATCCAGCACTTATTGACCCAAATCTCAAGGTTACTTCTGCAGAAATTGATATCTCGTTGCCCCTAACTGGTTACTGGCCGAGCTATGCAACGATAACTCCCGATGCAAGGAAAGCGTATCTACGTTGGCTTGCTGGCGGCAGACAAGCGCCACTAGCTAATATTGGATATGTATTTTTGTTCTTCTATGGTCTAGAACGAAGAGCCTTGGTGGATGCGCAGACAGAGACTGATGCTCGTGCAGAGCTCCCATTAATCAAGACTGAAATTCAGCGATTGCTAGAAATTTACGGGGAAAATCACTCGTTCCGCCGTTACGCTACTCAACTGCTGGACTACGTCACTTTTTCTCACTGGGCTGAGAAAGAATATTTGGCAGCGCCGCCAAGCGTTCCCGATAGCTGCTTCGAATTACCTTTCCGTCTACGTGTTGGATTGGGTCAGTTGGCAGTCGACAAAAAGCCAGTTCCTGCCGATTGGGCACTTGCATGGGCGCTTTCTGATCCAACTATTGTGCGCAGAACTCCCGTGACTCGATGCGCCGACTTGTTTGCAGTGCTGTTTAAGAAAAAGTATGTCGAATCTTGTGGTGAAGGCTTAACGCTAAAAGTCAATCGGACCAAGCTCAGGATTTCCTATCATCCAGCATCTTCCGGGCTAAGCTATAGCGACTTCTCCCATTCAATTGCTGACCTACCAGATGTGTCGGCTGCAAAAACTCCCGTAACCAAGTTGCAGCAAATTGTGGATGAATGCACAGCGGAGCTTGATTCCTACAGCCGGTATCTAGGGCGCAATCCAGACAAAGCGGAGACTCTTGATGCTCTATTGCAGCTCCCCGTTTCACTATGGCCGGCTGCTGTACGCGCAGAGTTAGAGGATATCAAGATTCAAGTCGGAGATGGACTTCTGCTGATGTCCTTTGGCGAGCTTTCTGGCCGCCTCAAGAGCGCTGGGGGGCTATCGCGCGAAAAAGTTCTGGGCTTAGCGCGCGCCCTTGGAAGCCTACACTTGGGGCTTGAACCAGATGTGCTGGCTGGCTACAAGACTCCCAAGGCGGAAGACAAAATTGCGCTTTTTGCCACCCCGTCCGAGGATAGCGCTGCGCGCAATGCTCCGGCTTATGCTGCCGCTGTGGTCACTTTGGACTTGGCATGCGGGGCTGCGCTTGCCGATGGCGCGTTTTCAACACACGAGATGCTGCATTTAACCCGTCAAATCGATTCATGGGCACATCTCAGTGACGCTCATCGAAAGCGCCTTAAAGCTCATTTGCGCTTAGGTATGGATCAGCCCTTACCCCTTTCTTCTCTTAAGAAGAAAATGGAACCGTTGCCGGTTGAGGCCAAACGATCCGTTGGGCGCTTCTTGGCTCATCTCACCCAGTCGGACGGGCAGGTTACTCCCGAGGAAGTCAAATTCCTGGAGCGAGTCTACGTGACACTGAGTCTCGATACACAGCTGCTGTATTCTGATCTTCATGTTGTGCCCGATCCAGGCGGGAAGGGAGTTTTATCTACATTCAGCGGCACACAGAAACCCAAGTCGACGACCGGATTTGCCCTCAATGCGGAGCGCATTGCCCAACTGCAGAAAGAAACAGAGGAAGTGTCCGCATTGCTGGCCGGTGTATTTACTGAAGAACAGCATAGCGAACCAGATTCAGTGGATGTCACCATTGACGAATCTTCTGATGCACCTGCGGGCATACTTGGCCTGAATGCTGAACATTCCGCCTTTGTTCGACGTTTGGTTTCACGGTACAGTTGGCCTAAATCTGATTTGAACGATGTGGCGGCCGATATGGAATTGATGCTAGACGGCACGCTGGAACATATAAACGAAATGATGCTGGATATGTTCGAAACACCTTTGACCGAGGGCGATGACCCCATAGAAATTAATCGAGAACTAGTGGAGCAACTACCCTTATGAGTACCATCCGAGCAAAAGACCGTGATGCAGTAATTCAATCCCTACGAGCTGGGGTGGTCCCACGATCAGGGCAACACCTCGTACAGGTGGGGCGCGTCAAAGAGCTCGAGGCACTAATGAAGGACGTGGAGCGAATCGCTGATTGCGGCTCTGGTTTTCGCGTTGTGATTGGCGAATATGGATCCGGCAAGACGTTCTTCTTGAACCTGGTGCGCTCTATTGCTCTTGAGAAGAAGCTGGTCACCATGTATGCCGACCTCAATCCTGATCGAAGACTGCACGCCTCAGGAGGCCAGGCCCGCTCACTTTACGCAGAGCTGACCAAGAACATGGCAACACGTACTAAACCTGATGGTGGAGCTCTGTCCGGAGTAGTTGAAAAGTTTGTGGCGCAAGCAATATCAGATGCCAAGGCGAATGGGACAACAACTGAGGTGCTTATAAAGCAGCGGTTAGAGCATCTGATGGAGATGGTAAATGGCTACGATTTTGCGGAAGTCATAGCCGCATACTGCCGAGGGTTCGAGGAAGGAAATGAACAGTTGAAGGCAGATGCGATTCGCTGGCTTCGCGGCGAATTTTCGACCAAGACAGATGCTCGTGCCGCACTAGGGGTTCGAACCATAGTTGACGACGCGTCGGTATATGACCAACTCAAGTTACTCGCACGATTTGTCCGTCTGGCCGGCTATAGTGGTCTGATGGTCTGTCTCGATGAACTGGTTAACCTGTACAAGCTAGCGAATACGCAGGCTCGTAATTCAAACTATGAGCAGATTCTTCGTATTCTGAATGACTCTTTACAGGGCTCTGCCGAAGGGTTGGGTTTTGTGCTCGGTGGCACACCTGAATTTCTCATGGATACTCGCCGGGGTCTTTATAGCTACGTCGCGCTGCAGTCGCGACTTTCAGAAAATACCTTCGCCAGAGACGGGATGGTAGATTACTCAGGGCCGGTCATGCGCTTGGCCGGTTTAACACCAGAGGACTTCTACGTGTTGCTTCATAAGCTGAGGCATGTTTATGCTTCAGGGGACGTTGCCAAGTTCCTTCTGCCGGACGAAGCTATTCCGATATTCATGGAGCATTGCTCCAAGCGTTTAGGTGAAGCTTATTTCCGCACCCCTCGGACTACGATAACCGCATTTATTAACCTCCTAGCTGTCTTGGAGCAAAATCCTGGTGCTGATTGGAAGGAACTGATTGGCGCGACCGAAGTAACGGTTGATGACGGGGCAGCAGCCGATCTTGCGGTTGATCATGACGACGAACTTGCCAGCTTCCAACTCTGACTCCCAAGGTTTTACCCAGCTAAACGGACAAATTCAACGCTGGATTTGGAATGAGGGTTGGACCGAATTGCGGGATGCTCAAGAGCGAGCCATACCCGCCTTGATAAACGCTGACCGCGATGTAATTGTGGCTGCCGCAACTGCGGCAGGTAAAACTGAGGCGGCCTTCTTCCCTATTCTGACGCATTTACTGAGCAAAGCACCTGACATCGGCACCGTGCTTTACATCAGTCCTCTGAAAGCGTTAATCAACGACCAATGGAGCCGACTTAGCGGCTTATGTGAGTCACTCGAAATCCCTGTTACCGGTTGGCATGGCGATATTGCCTCCAGCCATAAGAAACACTTCCTTAAGAATCCCAATGGCATCTTGCTGATTACGCCTGAATCGCTTGAGGCACTATTTGTGATGCGTGGTACAACGATGCCAGGCCTTATGGCGAACCTCCGCTATGTGGTGGTCGACGAATTGCATGCGTTCATCGGTTCAGAACGAGGTAAACAACTTCAATCACTGCTTCACCGGCTAGAGCAAATTGCTGGTCGCCGTGTGCCTCGCGTCGGGCTATCGGCTACTTTGGGTGATATGAGGTTGGCAGCCCGTTTTCTTAGGCCGTCTGATGCTGATCAAGTGGAACTTATTGAGACGAAGGGAAGTGGTCAGGAGTTGAAAGTACTTCTGAAAGGGTACCTGGCAAAGCCGCCACGTATTGAGTCCAATCCAGATTTAGATAATCCAGAAATGGAGGATGTCGTCTCTGGAAGTGTCGTCGATGTAGCTGCGAATCTCTACAAGGTGTTGCGTGGCTCAAATAATTTGGTATTTCCGAATAGCCGGCAGAAGGTTGAGATATTCACAGACTTGTTGCGCAGAAGCTGTGAGCGTGACTCTGTTCCAAACGAATTTTGGGCGCATCATGGAAGCTTGTCCAAAGAGTTTAGGGAAGAGGCTGAGCAAGCTCTAAAGGAGGGTACTCGCCCGGCTACGGCAGTTTGCACAACAACGCTTGAGCTCGGTATTGATATTGGTTCGGTCAAAAGTATTTGTCAGGTTGGAGCTTCACCATCCGTGGCAAGTCTCCGCCAAAGGCTTGGGCGTTCTGGACGCAGAAAAGGGGAGGCGGCAATTCTTAGGGCCTACTGCATCGAGCCAGAACTTCAGTCTAACTCAGGCATTTCGGACTGCTTACGCGAAGGGCTAGTTCAATCAGTAGCGATGATTCGATTGTTGATAGCTGGGTGGTTTGAGCCGCCGCGAATTGGTGGCCTACATGGCTCAACTTTGATCCAACAAATCCTATCAATTATTGCAGAAAGAGGTGGGGCAAGTGCCGGCCAATTATGGTCAACCTTGGCGGCCTCAGGTAGTCCGTTTGAAGGATTAACTAGGAACGAGTTTGTTCTTCTGTTAAAACACATGGGTGAGCGACAGTTGCTGACTCAAGATAGTTCAGGGTCTCTCCTTCATGGTGAGCTTGGCGAGAAACTCGTTAATCATTATGAATTCTTTGCTGCATTCTCCAGTGAAGAGGAATTTCGCTTGGTGTGTGAGGGTAGGGTGCTGGGCTCACTGCCCGTAAGTCGACCTCTGTTACCAAAACAGTGCATCATTTTTGCGGGACGCCGCTGGCGTGTCATTGATGTTGATTCAGAGAAAAAACTCATTGTCGTCGCCCCGGATCGGGGAGGTGCGCCGCCAGCCTTCGAGGGTGGTGGTTCGATGGTTCATGATCGAGTTCGGCATGAAATGCGGTTGGTTCTAGCTGAGGAAACCTCGGTGCGGTTCCTTGACCAAGGGGCACTCAGTCTATTGGATGAGGCGCGGAGTTATTACAAACGAGCGGGCTTAGACAATATCCAGTTGATCCAACGGGGCTCTGATGTTCAACTCCTGACCTGGCGAGGAGACTGGGTTAATGATGCGCTCGCACTACTGCTCACACAGCATCGCTTGACTGCAAGCAACGAGGGATTGGTCATTAATGTTTCTGGCGGTGCAAGGGAGAGAGTCCTCGACGTGCTTGAAGAAATCGCACAGCTTGAGGAGCTAGACCCTATTGAACTTCTCGCTAACGCCAACAATATCATTCGGGAGAAGTGGGATTGGGCCATGCCCGATGTTATGGCACGGCGATCTTTTGCTTCTCTTTGTCTTGATTTGGAAGGGGCGAGGGATGCAGCACGTCACTTGATCTCAGTTTAGCTTTGCGATTAGAGAAAAATCCCAGTGTCCATATCAAATGACATATTCCAATCCGTAGCAGCCGAAAATAGGCTGCATCGTCAGTTTCGAGATCTTCGAGATTCGCCTTTTCATTCCGAAGCTAGATTGCTAATCAATACTCTGTACCAGCGAATGGGACTTCACGGAAAGGACTTCATCCGCAAATTTCAAACTGA
Source organism: Sideroxydans sp. (assembly GCA_013791855.1). Taxonomy (GTDB): domain Bacteria; phylum Pseudomonadota; class Gammaproteobacteria; order Burkholderiales; family Gallionellaceae; genus Sideroxyarcus. The sequence continues at coordinate 58,466 of VMTA01000005.1, read as the reverse complement.
TGGATTCCATTCACATTTGTTTGAAATTGCATGTTTCGCCTATCTCGAGAGTGGTGGCTTTGTTCCGAATAGAACTTACTCATCCCCCGATTTTTTGGCGTCGCGAGATGGATTTAGCTTGGCCATCGAGGTAACCACCTCCAATCCATCTGACGATCAGTCTGCAGACATATCGTTACGGATGTTGGCAGATTTATCGGAAGAGGAGATTGCGGCGAAGGTAAACGTAGAGTTTCCTAATCGAATGATTTCGATACTCAAGAAGAAAGTGAATCGTCAATATGACAAACTTCCTCAATGCGCAGGAAAACCGCTTGTACTAATGGTTGCACCTTTCTTTGAGGCGGGTTCTATCTTTTACACAGATGATGCTTTGGTCGATTGTCTATATGGAATACAAGAAACAACGACAGGATTTTTCTCTCTCCAGAGTTCAAAATCAGTCAGCGCAGTGTTGTATTGCAATGCCTTCACTGTCCCTCGCTTCTTTCGCTTAGCCACACCTCTTGAACGCAGTGAAGAGATAACAGCAATACGAGAAGGAATGTACTACGCCGTCCAATCTAAGACAGAGCCATCAGTGAAGGAATTTCGGTACCGTGTAGGTTCCCAGTCAGCGCCACGGGAGTCTTGGTCGGAAGGTGTAACTCTTTTCCTAAATCCAAACGCATTGATTCCGATTTCCAAAGAAGTCCTACCGAGCACAAGTTCATTTTACATCCAGGACGGATACCTTGTCCGAGAGGTCTATGGATTTCATCCTGTGACTTCAAACATGTATGTGTATGCAAATGATGCAACCATGAAGATGAACATAGAAAGGGGAATCCCATGAAGGTATGTCGTATAGCGATAACAAATTTCCGAGGGATTCACTCCGCGTCATTGCTACTTCCGAAGCACGCGGTTCTAATTGGCGACAATAATACGGGTAAAACTACGATTCTTGAGGCACTAGATCTGGTGTTGGGGCCCGATCGCCTGAATCGCATGCCGCCCATCGATGAGCATGACTTTTACCAAGGCCGGTACATCGCTGACGCTCCCAGCACAAACGGGGTTGAAGGTGAGCATCTTTCGAAGGACCAAGAAGTTGTAGCGCTAGCCGCTGTTTCTACTGACGCTGATGAAGTAGGTAAGGGGGTCGCTGAACACAGTGCGACTGAAGTACCTCGGATCGAGATCGAAGTAATCATAGCCGACTTGTCCGAGGAGCAGAAGGCAAAGTTTGGAGATTACATAGAGTTCTGGGATACGAAGACTAGCAAACTCTACGATCAGCCGCCCCCGGCCGGCGTTGATGCCACATCTATCACAGAAGCATTGCGCGTCACTTTCCTCGGATCGTACGACCCAGAAGAGGACGATTTCGAAGGGAAAACATTTTTCACGCGCAGTCTATCGGAAGGCGAGGCGCCCATCGCTTTCTCTAAGAAAGACAAGCAGATTTGTGGCTTTCTCTATTTGCGCACCTTGCGAACAGGTTCACGTGCATTGAGCCTGGAACGCGGTAGTCTGCTCGATATCATTCTGCGTCTCAAAGAAGTCAGGCCGCAGATGTGGGAAGACACAATAAATACACTGGCCAACTATTCAGTTGCGAGTGCCCCTGAGTTAGGTATTTCGGGAGTACTAGAGAGCATCAACAAAGCCCTTAAGAAATACGTACCGAAGGAATGGGGTATCGAGCCGCATCTAAAAGTGTCGACGCTAACACGGGAACACTTACGGAAAGTAATCACCGCATTTATTGCCACGGGTGAGGGGAAGCACGCTGCTCCGTTCTACCGGCAAGGCACAGGAACTATAAACATGCTGGTCTTGGCGATGTTGTCCCAGATCGCGGAAGACAAGCAGAATGTCATATTCGCGATGGAGGAACCGGAGACGGCCATTCCGCCCTATGCCCAGAAGCGAATCGTTCACGAAATTCGAAAATTAGCCTCGCAGACCATTTTCACATCTCACTCGCCCTATGTTCTTGAAGAATTCGCACCTGACGAGACCGTCGTTCTAACTCGGGACATGCAAGGAAACCTTGGACAGTTTGAAATTACGTTGCCAGAAAGCGTGAAGCCAAAGCGCTATCGCCAGGAATTTCGTACCCGCTTCTGTGAAGGTTTGCTGGCACGTCGCATTCTTATCGCCGAAGGAGCGACGGAAGCTGACTCGCTTCCTGTTGTGTGTCGGCGTCTGGCGGAATTGAATCCCAGCGCGTATGCACCATTGGAGGCTCTGGGTATTTGTACAATCGACGCCGGCGGAGAGAAGAACATTCCTGATTTGGCCAAACTCTATCGAGACCTTGGCAAACGGACTTTTGCCATTTGTGATAAGCAAGCCGAAGACCACAAAGCGCTCATTGAGGCTCAAGTAGAAACGCTATTTATGCACGATAAAATTGGCTTCGAGGACCTCATTCTGACGAACACCACCGAAGAGGCACTAAAGCGATTCGCGCAACTCATCGATTGGCCCCCACACCTCAAAGCTAAGTACCCAACCCCGGAGGGCCAAGCGAAAGTGGCTTTGAGCGAGTATTTCGGGTGGGCAAAAGCAAGTTGGGGAGTTGCTGATTTTCTTTCACAGTGTAGCGAGGCGGAGATCCCTGAGTGGCTTCGAGTAGTTTGCATTTCATTGAAGGAATCTTGCGCGCCTGAGCCAGCCGATCCAGTCACTTTTGACGGGGCCGTGGCGCCCGTAGCTACAGAAGTGGAATTGTAATCAAGCGCGGATGAAACTCACTAAGAAGCAGTTAGAGATCATGGATGCGGCTGGGCACCTCCTTGTCACAGGCGGGCCCGGTTCTGGCAAGACAACTGTCGCCATTCTAAAAGCCGCGCAATTCGCTGAATGCGACCTACTTCCGGGTCAAAAGATACTATTTCTTAGCTTCGCTCGTGCGACCGTTTCAAGGGTTGTTGAAGCTATCGAGTACGAACAGCATATCCCGCGTGAGCAGAAAAGACGGATCGACGTAGAAACGTACCACTCTTTCTTCTGGCGAATTTTGAAAACACACGGGTATCTAATCGGCTTGCCAAGACGGCTCTTTATTCACACGCCGCCAAGCGAGGCGATCTCGCTTTCGACTATACGCAGTGGGTACGCCGCCAACTCAAAGCTGACAGATGCCGAGAAAGCTCAGAAGAAGGCAACAGAGGAAGCTGAGCGTGTAAGACTTGCGCGCATTGAGGGCCGCGTCTGCTTCGATCTCTTTGCGTCCTATGTAGGAGATATTCTTCATGGGAGCGAGCGCGTTCGAAGGCTGATTGCCTCAATGTATCCAATCATCATCTTTGATGAATTTCAGGATACGAATGCCGAACAGTGGCGCGTAGTACAAGCGCTGGGAGAGCATTGCACCTTGGTAGCTCTCGCCGACCCTGAACAGCGCATCTATGACTGGATCGGAGCAGATCCAGAACGCCTAAACCATTTCAGGACAGCGTTCGCGCCAACAGATGTGGACCTGAGTACGGATAATCATCGTAGTGGTGGAACCGAAATAGCTGCCTTTGGCAACGATCTGTTAACTGGGAAGTTTCGGCAAAACGCCTACAACGGGATCCATTTCAATACGTACGAAGCAAACGCTGGACAGGCTTTAACTTCATTGGTTACTGCCACGTATACGGTGCGGAAGAGGCTGGTTGATACTGGTCGTAAGGATTGGTCCGTAGCGATACTCGTGCCAACAAAGAAAATGACTCGGCTTGTATCAGATACCCTTCGGACCCCACCAGCTGGGATGGTGGAAATTCCGCACGTCGCTGCCATCGAATTGGAGGCTGCAATTCTCGGGGCCGAAGTAATCTCTTTCTTAATGCAGCCGGATATTGACGGGCGCCATTTCGAGCAGTTTATTGCCCTACTGCGCAATTACTTCCACGGCAAAGGAGGTGATTCCCCAACAAAAAGCGATTTAGGTGAGGCCGCAAATATTAAGAAAGCCTACGATGAATGGTGCGCTCGTCAGGTTGCGGGAAAAGAGATGAGAGGGAATAGTATCTTGGTTGCCATGCTGGCCGTCTATAACCAGGCTCGAGCTCTCACCCTCACAGGAGATCCTGACAGCGATTGGCGGAATATGCGACGTATACTCGAAAGCGGAACGTGCCCGAGGCTGAAAGGAATTGCGGATGAAGTTAAGAATATTCGCCTTTTGGAGCGTGGAACGCAGCTACGACAGGAGCTTTCGCAGGACTGGCGTGACCACGGTTCCTATACAAATGCGCTGGCAATTGTCCAGCATTCATTTGTGAAGGAACATTTCTCCACAAAAGCTAAGCCCGAAACTGGCGTTGTGGTGATGAACATGCATAAGGCAAAAGGAAAACAATTCGACGAGGTAATAATCTTCGAAGGGTGGCCACGCATTGTCAAAGGGGAAATCGTGGCGAATTCTGACCGTATCGTGCGTGGTAACGATCGAGCTATGATTAATGATCAAGCTCGGCAGAATTTCCGTGTCAGTGTGACGCGCGCCAAACTTGCTACAACAATCTTAACCCCCAAGGTCGACCCCTGTGTATTGTTGTTACCAGAATAGGTTCCTACCACCGAAGCCGATGTTTCTCTTCCGTCTCTTTGTGCCGTAGATCATCCTCCGAGTGAAGGTATTTGCTTGTTGTGGCAATCGACTCATGGCCCAGATTGTCTCGTACATGTTTGAGGTCCATATCCTCGCTTGTCATATTTGAAGCGGCGGTGTGTCGCATCCAATGCGCCGATGCCATTTCTATTTCGGCAGCCCTAGATTGATATTCTGGGCCGCGTTCACGTAGACGGCCTGCAGTCTGATCGAACACTTCTTTGACAATCTGGTGCACCGCACTTCGGGTCAAAGCTCGCTGCTGCGTGCCAATCGGCAGGAGGAGGGGAGTGGTTTCTCCAGGAAGGGGGAGGGGCGCATGACCCTTTTCGCGCCGATAGCGAGAAAGTTCGAGCATCAATTCATTGGTTGCTGGCACGATGCGCGTCTTGTCACCCTTTCCCGTAATCTCCAGCCACCACCGTTCCTCACCCTTGTCGCGGCGACAGAAGAATCCTGCCATCGTATTTTTGGTAACTTCTGAAATTCGGACGCCACAGATATAGAACAAGGAAAACAACCACCTCACCCTGAAGTAGTGTTCGCGTTCGCGACCGGTCTCTTTCGGCATTTGCTCGATGGTCGATTTGACCTCCTGCCAGAGGGTTTCATCCAAGAAGCGCGTCACCCTCGGCTTGGCTTTGCGTTGCCGCTGCCGAGATAAAGACAGCGGATTGCCCACCAAATATCCGGCGGTCACAAGCCATGCGAACATCGCATTCAAAATAACCACGGCTTGGCGCTGGCTGGTACTGGAAAGAGGACCAACGAAAGGGCGCCATTCAGGATGATTGCGCGCCCATTTACGCCCGGCAGTCATAACCCATCGTTCCGCTGGATGCGGATCCACCAGGAATCGCTGGTATACCAACAGGTCTTCATGCGTTAGTGACGATAAGGGCTTAGTCAGCTCGATTACAGACCACAACAACAGCCGCTCGGCTTCCTTACGATAGCTGTCCAAGGTCGTTTTGGTGTCAATGTACCGTGCCAGCCAGGCCTTGATTGCGTCGATGTCATTCTGCGCCGCGATCTGAGGGCGGTTGCCAACAGCCCGGTTGAGGCCGTTCTGGCCATTTAGCTCAGCCGGCAACTCCATGGTCTCAAGTGGCGTGATTCCAGAAATTCGTACAAGGTTGTTCATCTTTTTCCGATTTTCGAACTTCTGCGCAACGCCAGCACCGCAAAGCGCTAAGAACATCACTTGGGATGGCAAGTCGCGAAGTGATCCCGCCATTGACGCTTTCCGCCAAAGGGGACGAGTTGATATTTGATGGCCAGGCTTACAGCCTCTTTTTTGCACATGGCGATTTGCAAATAGAACGCACATTTGCAAGTTGCCTGCGCAAGAAAGGATTTAGCGCGCCCACAAGGCAAGAAATACATAGGCGGGTGAAAGATCTGGTGGCAGCGTCTCCGTTGTCCTTCAATATTCTTGGACAACCAGCAGTCGGCGTAATCAACAACCCCGGGATTGACGACTGACTATGTACGAAGAGCATCTTGACAAAGGTCGATTTCGCGTGGTGACTACGCCGCCCGATGCAGGCACAAAAACTTATATTGAGAGCGACGATTACGAACATGCTGTCCGTCTTCAGGTAACTGGGAAATTCGACTCGCTGGCCGACAAAGAGTTGTACGCGATGGCCCTAGCTGAACTTTTGAATAACGCACGGCGATAAATCTGAAAACCGCGATGAGCCAAGACAAAGTTTCCTATCCCCAGCCTCTACCGGAAGAGGTGGTCGCCTTGCGCGAGCGCCACGGCCTGACACAGACAGAAGCGGCAGAGCGCTGGATGACGACTATCAACACGGTCAAAAAGTGGGAATCACCACTTGAATCTGGCAACAACCGGCGCGTGCACCCGCTGATGTGGTGGGCAATGAGGCGAATTCTTGGGGATAAAGGTTGAGGTGTACTGATGGCTGACCTGGTACTGCCGCTCAAGCGTGAATACTTCGAACAGATCAAGGCCGGAGAGAAGCCGGAAGAGTTTCGGCTGTGTACGCCGTATTGGGCAAAGCGGCTTGAAGGTCGCGAGTATGACAGAGTGGTGTTGACCCTTGGGTATCCAGCGAAAGACGATTCTGAGCGCCGTCTGGTGCGTCCGTGGCGCGGGTTTGTGAAGCGGCAGATCGCACATCCGCACTTCGGCGCGGAGCTGGTCGATGTGTATGCAATAGATGTGAGGTTGTCATGATTGAAAATACAGGTCTCGCTGATCTGGATATGGATGCAGTGGTGGACGGTGTGCTGACCAGATTTTGCAAGGATGAATCCGACCTAGACGCCACCAACTCATCATCGATGTAATCGAAGGACGTGGCAGCACGTTCTCGCTTGAAGGACCTGAAGGGAAAGTTTTTCACACACGCTCGCGCGTCTTCACCGATGCAGAGTGGGCAGAGATTTTGAACGAGAGTGCTAGGTTGCGCGATGTTTAGCAGTCCATAGCAATGAGTTGGAAGGAATCGATCTTAACCAGCGGCGTGCATTCGTTTCGGGCTATGTAGAATTTCTCAATTAACTCAAGGGTATCTTCCGTGCACTCCTAGGGCCTAGAGTCGTCGTGTCTGGCGCGCCCGAAGAGATTAGAACTTCCGCATTCAAAAGCAGACATAAACCGAAGTGGCTGAAGCGGCCTTTAAAGTTTGTGTTCAGAACTTCCGCTATGTGGGCACTACAGTTTTTCGGAAATAGCAGGAAGGCTTCAGCATGTTGTGCTGATAAATTTTCGCAGTGTTGTGCCCGGACGCCTTGGCGTAATACATGACGATGTCAGCGTTTTTGATTAGCGTTATTTGATCTTCACCGTGATCCGGATAAATCTCGATGCCAAATTGTTAGACCATTTGCCATGCAGCTTACTCGTTGCGACGGGCAATAGCTAAAGAACTTGAAGGACAAGTATGTTGCTTGGGGCATTGATATTCAGTCCCATCAGGATCCCCTGTACTTTCGAGCGAAAAATTGACTTGTTAAAAGTCAGCGCCCATAATTTACTAAACGTTCGTTTAGTTATGGGGTGATATTTGGCCATGGATAATCCGATGATCCAATCTATTCCAAAAAGAAGGACGAGGGAAGACATTCTCGGACTATCGGCATCGCTCTTCGCCCAGCACGGCTACGACGGGGTTTCCATGCGCGATGTTGCCGTTGCAGTGCGACTCACCCCCGCTGCACTCTACTACCACTTTTCCGACAAGGAGCAGCTCTATCTGGATGTAGTCAGATATGCATTCGAAGAAAAGGCGGGATCTTTGAAATCTCTTCTGACCGGTGAAGAAAACCCCTGGGTTAGGCTCGAAGCCTTCATCGCTTGGTTCACGCGCATGCTCGCCAAGGAGAAAGACTTTAGGCGCCTGATGCAATGGGTGCTATTAGACAGCGATGAGATTCGTCAAAAAAAACTAGCGGACTGTGTCTTCCTGGACCTATTCAACGCACTGCGAAGTATTGCAGGCGAACTTTCCCCAAATCATGACACCCATATGCTGGTCGTTTCGATAATCGGTTTGGCTGCCTATCCGTTTGAAACACAGTCAATGCTACGTTTCTTGCCGGATTACCAGCGGCAGCATGAAGATCCTGAGGCAATTGCGCGTCATGTCATCAGCTTGCTGCGCACGGGGCTGAATGTATCCGGTGGGGGGGCATATTGAGCTAGCCCTAAACAAACTCATCGCAGCAGTCGTAACGGCACACACCGTATTCTTCAATCCTTCATAAAATAGGAGTACAGATCATGTCCAAAGCAAAACCCACAGCTGCCCGGAATGTGAAGTCGGAATCCGTAGCGGAGCAAAATCCACCCTTCAGCGCGGAGGAACGCTATCGAATGATCGCCGAAGCTGCCTATTTTCGTGCAGAGAAGCGCGGCTTCGTGGGCGGGGACATCGCGGAGGACTGGATACAGGCCGAGGCGGAAATAGACCGCAATTTGCAAGCAATCGAAAAAGGACAAGGGTTGACACCGACAGCAAAGGAAATCGAACAGCAAGTTCAGGCAGTTTTCGAAAGCGACACGGAGTTGGTCTCCGAGCGCGTGCGGGCGATCACGCTCCAGGCGCTCTCGGGAGGTAAGCTGGACAAGGAAACGCTCAAACAGGTGATGGCGGCTGTAGTGAAGGGCGCGCAGCAGGGCGACTCCCGCCGTTCCGGGCGCGGTGCTCAGGCGCTGAAGGAGGCAATTTTAAGCCTGGATGACGCACTGGCGGTTGCTGCGGAAGCGACCCAATTGGCAATCAAGGAGGCTGCCAGTCGTACCGACGAATTTTCCAGGGGAGAGCTGAAAAAAACTGTGGCAGACCTCGCCGAACTGGAGTTGCTGTTCATCGAAACCATTTCCGACGCGGCCGACAACACCGCTGGACTTACCCAGTCCATCTTGCGCGATCTGACTGACCATGCGGTCGCCAGCGGCACGGCGGTAGGCAGCAGGGTCAAGCTGGCATTGCCCGAACTGACCCATGCCATAGCCGACACCGCACGTGAGCACACGGAAATCGGGACACAGTTCATGCGCAATGAAGGTACCTTGCTCGCCAGCCTCGCAGCCGGAATGCTCAAAGGTATTGCAGAACGTCTGCAACCGGCATCTTCGGACAAGTCCATACCTCACTCATCGGCAAAGGATCGTTGATGTTGTGGCAAGCGATCAGCGCCGTCCGTGACGTGGGCCGCCTGCATGACATCGCCTCAATCCTAATCCGTTACGGCTTCGGCGATTTGGTGCGACGGATGGGGCTGGCCAATGCCTTGGAGCGGGCCGGGCGGGCGCTGCACTGGAACAACGCGGAAGAGTTCGCCCATCTGCCGCCGCCCGCGCGGGTGCGGCGCGCGCTTGAGGAACTGGGCCCGACCTTCGTCAAACTCGGCCAAGTGCTCGCCACCCGCGTCGACTTGTTCGAACCCGAATGGATCGCCGAATTCAGCAAGCTGCAGGACAGCGCGCCCGCTGCACCTTGGGCCGACATCTGCCTGCAACTTACCGAAGACCTGGGTGCGCCGCCCGAGGAAATATTTGCCGCCTTCGATCCCGAGCCCCTGGCAGCCGCCTCCATTGCACAGGTGCACCGCGCCCGACTGGATGATGGCAGCGAGGTGGTGGTCAAGGTGCGACGTCCCGGCATCCGTCCGATCATCGAAGCCGACCTGCGCTGGCTCTCAAGGCTGGCGGAACTCGCCGAGGCGGAAAGCCCGGAACTGCGTAGTTTCCACCCGCAGGAAGTGGTGCGCCAGTTCACCCAGTCGCTACGACGTGAGCTCGACTTTGCCGGCGAATGCCGCAATGCCGAGCGCATTGCGGAGAATTTTACCGGTTATGCCGATCCGGACTCGCCTGCAGTGCTGCATGACGGGGAACAAGGCGCACCCGTGCAATCGCCCGCCATCATCGTCATTCCGCGCGTCTACTGGGAATGGAGTGGCGAGCGGGTGTGTGTGCAGGAGTTCATCGAGGGCATTCCCGGACGCAAACTTGCCGCTGTCGATCAGGCCGGTCTTAACCGCAAGATACTCGCCCGGCGCGGCGCGCGCGCGGTGTTGAAGATGATCGTTGAGGACGGCTTCTTTCACGCCGACCCGCATCCCGGCAACGTGTTCTATCTGCCCGGAAACCGCATCGCCTTCATCGACTTCGGCATGGTGGGGCGGCTCACCGAGGAACGCCGAAATCAATTGATTCTCCTGCTACTGGGGTTGGTGAAGCACGAGCCGCAGCGCGTTGCCGATGTGATGCTCGACTGGACAGGCGACGCCGCAGTGGATGAGGACGGGCTGATGCTGGAAATCCAAGCCTTCGTTGATCAATACCACGGTGTGGCGCTGAAGCAGCTCAAGTTGGGTGCAATGCTTTCCGACCTGGTGGCCATTCTGCGCCAGCACCGCTTGGCGCTGCCCACTGACCTGTCGCTGCTGGTCAAGGCTTTCGTCACGCTCGAAGGCATGGGGCGCGAACTCGACCCGGACTTCGATATGGCCGGTGAAGCCATGCCGCTGCTGGAACAGGTGCTGCGCGCCCGCTATACGCCGGTCGCACTTATCCGGCGCGGCTGGCGGACGGCGGGCGAAGTGCTCGCGCTGATGGCCGGTCTGCCTCGCGACCTCTCCCAGCTGCTGCGCGCCGCACGGCGCGGGCGGCTGGAGATCCATATCGATGTTACGCATCTCAAGCATGTCGGCAACCAGCTAGACAGCGCCGCCAACCGGCTGGTGGTCGGCATTGTTATCGCTGCACTCATCATCGGATCTTCCATCGTCATGACCGTGCCCGGCGGCCCAACCTTGCTGGGCCTGCCTTTCTTCGGCCTGCTCGGTTATCTCGGCGCGGCGGTCGGTGGCGTATGGCTGCTGCTATCGATCTGGAGGAGCAACAGGGCGAACCGGGAGTGACCGCGATGACGAGACAGACCATCTCCTCCGGTAACCGCCCGAAAATTGGCTTAGCGCTGGGCAGCGGCTCGGCGCGTGGTCTAGCACATCTTGGCGTGATCCGGGCTATCGAGGACGCCAGTATTGAGGTGGACTTTATCGCGGGCACCAGCATCGGCGCGCTGATCGGGGCGATTCATGCCGCCGGAAAACTCGATGACCTAGAAGCTACTTTTCAGACATTCGACTGGAAAAAGACTGCTTCCTTTTTCGATGTCGTACTGCCCAAGTCCGGTCTGCTCGACGGTGCCAAGGTCAGTGAACTGGTGCGAACTCATATTCACGCCGACACCATCGAAATGCTCGCCAAGCCCTTTGCGGCCGTCGCAACGGACATTGTCAGCGGAGAGGAGGTCGTCATCCGCTACGGCGACGTGATCGAGGCGGTGCGCGCCAGCATCTCGGTGCCAGGCATCTTCACCCCGGTGCGCAGCAACGGGCACATTCTGGTGGATGGCGGCCTCGTCAACCCGGTGCCGGTGAGCGTGGCCCGCGCCATGGGGGCCGACATTGTGATCGCGGTCGACCTCAACCACGAGATCATTTCCGGCAAGAATATGAAACCGCTGCGGGACACCAAAGCAGCGCATAGCGCAAGCGACAATGCTGCGGGCAGGTTCTCGCGCTGGGGCGGCGACTTTCGCCTGTCGATGAAAGGCATCAAGCAGAAACTGCTTGCCGGAAACAATCCGGTCTCTGCGCAGTTTTCGCGCTGGGCCTCGACAGAAGAGCCGCTACCTAACATTTTCGAAGTGTTGCTGGCCTCGATCAACATTATGGAAGTCCGCATCACCCAATCCCGTCTGGGTCTTGATCAGCCTGATATCATTATCCAGCCGCCCCTTGGGCACATCCGTTTTCTGGAATTCAGTCGCGCCGAGGAAATCATTGCCATCGGCTATGAGCACACACAGCGGCAACTGGCCACACTTTCACTCCATACAATTAGTAAAAGGAACACAGCCACGAGATAAAAGAATTCCACGCCGTACTGCTGGTGCCGATTTTTGTAATGATGAATCCATTTGATCCCGCACTAGAGAGGGAGCCGCAGCCAGAAGCGGACTTTCAATCCTTGATGAAAATCGAAACCAATTCAGCAAGTGCTTGGACCCCGCCGGAAGCCATGCCCGCCGGAATGCGCGAGGCGATGTTTCTCTCGCCGCTCTATTACTTCATCGAGATGGGCTACGGCATTCTGTTGAAAGGAGCAGGACTAGATGTGCTGTGGGATTCGCTACTGGGCTTGGCGCTGCTGGGAATGGTGATCTTCGGCTTCGGCGTCTGGCGCTTCAAGCGGCAGTTCGGATAGATAGAATTTGGCCGATTAAGCTGACAAATAATTTGCGGTGACTACCTTAGGAACAAACATGATGAACGGTTCCATCGGGGAAAGAGAAGTACCTGACTATGGACAACTGCGCGGCGTAGCCTCCAGTCGCGCTTGGACAGATTAGGGTACGATAACTTACGGCAGGACAGTGCGCCTTATTTTGAAGTGCTGGATGTCCAGCGCGACCTGCTCGCTGCCGAACAACAATTGCTACAGTGCGTCGCGAAACGCTGTCGAGCTGCGTGAGCCTGTATGCCACAATAGGCGACGGCGGATAGGAATTCGTTAAGCCACAAGCCCCGGCAACCCGTCCTTTCAATTGAAAACGCAAAGGAATCCACATGCATGCTTCTATCAAGAAAAATCTGTTTCTGGCCGCCGTGGCAATCGTTATTGTCCTGGTCGCATGGGGTGGCTGGAGCAAGATGCGGCCCACGGGGCCGGGCGATGGCTTCGTCAGTGGCAATGGCCGCATCGAGGCCACAGAGATCGACGTCGCCACAAAATACGGTGGCCGCGTGGTGGAAATCTTTGCCCGCGAAGGCGATTTCGTAAAAGCAGGTCAGGTGCTGGCGCAGATGCAGATCGATGTACTCAAAGCCCAGCACGACGAAGCGCGTGCCCAGCAGCAGCAGGCGATCAACGCCGTGGCCAGCGCTGAATCGCAGGTCAAGGTACGCGAAAGCGATCTGGCCGCTGCACAGGCCGTGGTGGTGCAACGTGAGAGTGAACTGGATAATGCCAAACGACGCTTCGCGCGTTCGCAGACTCTGTCTGCCAAAGGCATGGTGACCATCCAGCAACTCGACAACGAGCGGGCCGCAGTTAATGGCGCTGAAGCGACGCTGACGGCGGCGAAGGCGCAGGCGATGGCAGGCCTATCTGCTATTGCCGCAGCCAAATCCCAAGTCACCGGCGCGCGCTCGACCGTGGCGGCGCTGGGCGCGACCATCGCGCGCATCGAAGCCGACATCGCCGACAGCCAACTCAAGGCGCCACTCGATGGACGCGTACAGTACCGAGTCGCCCAGCCCGGCGAGGTGCTTGGAGGTGGCGGCAAGGTGCTCAACATGGTGGATTTGAGCGATGTTTATATGACCTTCTTCCTGCCGGAAACGGTGGCTGGCAAGGTCGCGCTGGGTAGCGAGGTGCGCATCCTGCTCGATGCGGCGCCCGGCTACGTCATTCCAGCTCAAATTTCTTTCGTTGCCAGCGTTGCGCAATTCACGCCAAAAACGGTGGAAACCGCCAGCGAGCGCCAGAAGCTGATGTTTCGAGTCAAAGCCCGCATCGCCCCGGAGCTACTCAAGCGGCATGTAAAGCAGATTAAAACCGGCTTGCCCGGGGTGGCTTGGCTCAAGTTGAACCCACAGGCCGAATGGCCTCAATCGCTCACGGTGAAAGTAGCTGAGTGATAATCCGTCCAATTCATGGCGACGTGCCAGTCGCACGCCTTACCAGCGTCAGCCTGCGCTACGGCAAGACGTTGGCGCTGAATGCCATCGATCTGGAGATTCCTGCCGGCTGTATGGTGGGCCTGATCGGCCCGGACGGTGTCGGTAAATCCAGCCTGATGGCGCTGATTTCCGGGGCGCGTGCGGTGCAACAAGGCGAGGTCGAGGTGCTGGGTGGTGATATGCGTGCGGCACGCCACCGCAACCGGGTTTGCCCCGCCATTGCCTACATGCCGCAGGGCTTGGGCAAGAATCTTTACCCGGCCCTGTCGGTCGAAGACAACCTGCAATTCTTCGGCCGCCTGTTCGGCCACAATGCGGGTGAACGCAGACGGCGCATCGATGAACTGACGAAAGCGACGGGCCTCCACGCTTTCCTCGATCGTCCGGCAGGAAAACTGTCCGGCGGGATGAAGCAGAAACTGGGACTGTGCTGCGCACTGATCCACGACCCGGATATGCTGATTCTCGATGAGCCCACCACCGGTGTCGATCCGCTGGCGCGCACTCAGTTCTGGTCGCTGATTGCCCATATCCGTGAGGCACGCCCGGGCATGAGCGTGATGGTGGCGACCGCCTACATGGAGGAGGCCGAACGCTTCGACTGGCTGGTGGCGATGGACGCGGGCCGGATTTTCGCCACAGGGTCGCCCAAGGAACTGCGCGAACGCACCGGCACTGCAACGCTGGAGGCGGCCTTCATCGCGCTGCTGCCGGAAGAAAAAAAACGCGGCCATCGGGCAGTCGTGGTGCCGCCGTTTGCCGATGGCGAGGATGTTGCCATCGAGGCGCGCGACCTGACCATGCGCTTCGGCGACTTCACGGCGGTCGACCGCGTCAACTTCCGCATCCACCGCGGCGAGATTTTCGGCTTCCTCGGCTCCAACGGTAGCGGCAAGACCACCACCATGAAAATGCTCACCGGTCTCTTGCCGCCGTCCGAGGGCGAAGCCTGGCTGTTCGGGCAGAAAGCGGACGCGCGCGACATCGCCACGCGTCGGCGCGTCGGCTATATGTCGCAGGCATTTTCGCTGTACTCCGAACTCAGCGTCGAGCAGAACCTGGTGCTGCATGCGCGCCTGTTCAGCGTGCCGGAATCGGCGATCCCGTCGCGGGTAAGCGAACTTTTGGCTCGTTTTGGGCTGGACGGCGTGCCGGATGCCATGCCCGACAAATTGCCGCTCGGCATGCGCCAGCGCCTGTCGCTGGCGGTAGCGCTGGTGCATGCGCCGGAGCTGCTGATCCTGGACGAACCGACCTCGGGTGTTGATCCAGTAGCACGCGATGCCTTCTGGCAGTTCCTTGTCGATCTGTCGCGCACCGACAAGGTGACGATCTTCATCTCGACCCACTTCATGAATGAGGCCGAGCGCTGCGACCGCATTTCGCTGATGAATGACGGTCAGGTGCTGGCCAGCGATGCGCCAGGGGAGATTGTCAAAAAGCGCGGTGCCAAGACGCTGGAAGAAGCTTTTATCTCTTATTTGAAGGACGCGGCCCCGGTCGAAGCAGAGGCGATACCCGACACCGTGACCGCCGCGCCTCAAGGCATATCGGCGCACCCGCGGATGCGGCGCCGCGGCTTCGATTTTGCGCGCGCTTTCAGCTATACCCTGCGCGAGGCGCTGGAACTGCGGCGTGACCCGGTGCGTTTGGTGATGGCGCTGTTCGGCAGCCTGATCCTGATGCTCATCATGGGCTACGGCATCACCATGGATGTGAACGATCTTAGCTACGCCGTGCTGGACCGCGACCAGACTAGCCTCAGCCAGAACTATGCCTTGAACCTCTCCGGCTCGCGCTATTTCGTCGAGCGGCCGCCGATTGCCGACTATGCCGACCTCGACCGGCGCATGCGCAGTGGCGAACTGTCGCTGGCCATTGAAATCCCGTCGGGTTTCGCGCGCGATGTACAGCGCGGCACCCCGGTGCAGATCGGTGCCTGGATCGACGGCGCGATGCCGCAGCGGGCAGAAACCGTGCAGGGTTATGTGCAGGGCATGCACCAGGGCTGGTTGATCGATATCGCCAAAACCCGCTTCGGTCAGGACATTACCGCCGGTGCGGCCAGCATCGAGACACGCTTTCGCTACAACCCTGATGTGAAGAGCATGCCGGCGATGGTGCCGGCCGTCATTCCCCTGTTGCTGCTGATGATCCCGGCCATGCTTACCGCGCTATCCGTAGTGCGTGAAAAGGAGCTGGGCTCGATCATCAATCTCTATGTCACACCCGTGACGCGTAGCGAATTCCTGATTGGCAAGCAACTACCCTATATCGTGCTGGCCATGCTCAATTTTCTGCTGCTGACCCTGTTGGCCGTGACCCTGTTCGACGTGCCGGTCAAGGGCAGCTTCCTGACCCTGACGCTGGCGACGCTGATCTATGTCGGTTTCTCCACCGGCTTCGGTCTGTTCGCCTCCACCTTTACGCGCAGCCAGATCGCGGCGATGTTCTTTGCCATGATTGGCTCCATGCTGCCGGCCATCCAGTTCTCCGGCATGATCAACCCGGTCTCGACGCTCGAAGGTGTCGGCCGGGTGATCGGTGAAATTTACCCTGCCACGCACTACATCACCATCAGTCGCGGCGTGTTCAACAAGGCGCTGGGGATGGCCGATCTGCAAGCGGCATTCGTGCCGATGGCGTTGGCGGCTCTGTTCATACTCGGCCTGTCGATCGTCCTGTTGAAAAAGCAGGAGAAATGATGATGAGCCGAGCGTCCAACATCTACCGTCTGGGCATCAAGGAGCTGTGGAGCCTGCTGCGCGACCCGATCATGCTGGTGCTGATCGCCTACAGCTTCACCTTTCAGGTCTACATCGCCGCAACTGCAATGCCGGAAGGGTTGAGCAATGTGCCGATCGCGATCGTCGACGAGGACGACTCGCCGCTATCGGCACGCATCACCTCTGCTCTTCGCACGCCGGAATTCATGCCGCCAACGCGAGTAACGCTGCCCGAGGTCGATACCGGCCTGGATGCGGGGCTCTATACCTTTTCGCTCAATATTCCGCCGAACTTCCAGCGCGACGTGCTGGCGGGGCGCACGCCCGCTATCCAGCTCAATGTGGATGCCACGCGCATGAGCCAGGCCTTTACCGGCAGCGGCTACATCCAGCAGATCGTGATGGGCGAAATCAACGAATTCGTCCAGCGCTATCGCGGCAGTGCCGCGCCACCGGTCGACCTAGCCTTGCGGATGCGCTTTAACCCGGCCTTGACGCGGGCCTGGTTCGGCTCGCTGATGGAGATCATCAACAACGTCACCATGCTGTCCATCGTGCTGGCCGGCGCCGCGCTGATCCGCGAGCGCGAGCACGGCACCATCGAACACCTGCTGGTGATGCCTGTCACCCCCGCCGAGATCATGCTGGGCAAGATCTGGGCTATGGGGCTGGTCGTTTTGCTGGCTACCGCATTTTCGCTAAACTTTATCGTGCAGTGGGCGCTCAAGGTGCCGATTGAGGGTTCGGTGACGCTGTTCCTGATCGTCGCCACATTGCACCTTTTCGTCACCACGTCTATGGGTATTTTCATGGCGACGCTGGCGCGCAACATGCCCCAATTCGGGCTGTTGATAATGCTGGTATTGCTACCGATGCAGATGCTCTCGGGCGGCGCCACGCCGCGCGAGAGCATGCCAGTCCTCGCGCAGAACATCATGCAAGTTGCGCCCACCACGCACTTTGTTGCAGCCGCCCAGGCCATCCTCTATCGCGGCGCCGGTTTCGATGTGGTTTGGCCACAAGTGCTTGCGCTGACCGTTATCGGCGCGGTGTTTTTCGTCGCCGCTCTGGCACATTTTCGAAAGAGCATCAGCCAAATGGCTTGATGCGCTGACCAATTAGTTACCGCGTTGAATTACTGAGGGTGCAGTCCCGAAACGATGGAATTATGAATACAATATGTTTATTTATAACATCCTATCGAACAGAGCGCGAGCCGCTAGCGTGGCCATGAAGACCCTATGTCATCTGATGACCCTATAGATAAGAAATTTGGCGTAAATCCTGACGTACTCAAGCTGGGTCTTGTGAGCTTATTGACGGATCTTAGTTCTGAGATGATTTTTTCCGTCTTCGCGATTTTTTTTACTACGATCGCAGGGGCATCGGCGGCATTGCTTGGCATGATAGAAGGATTTGCCGACTTGTCGGCGTCCTCGTTGAATTACTTTGCTGGCTGGTTGTCGGATCGAACTGGAAAGCGCAAAATTTTTGCTTTTTCTGGATATGCTTTCTCAACGCTGGCCAAGATTATTTTGCTAATCTCCAGCTCAGTTATGGGCCTGAGCATCTTTCGCGTCATCGAGCGGCTGGGCAAGGGCTTCCGCGGACCGCCGCGTGATGCGTGGCTTTCCACAGTGGCTGACAAAGACACAAGGGGATATTCATTCGGAGTGCACAAGGCTCTCGACAAGTCTGGTGCAGTTCTTGGTCCATTGGTGGCGTACGGACTGCTATTGTGGCTTGGGGAGGGGGTCTCGACTTACCGAATTTTGTTCTGGGTTGCACTCGTTCCCGCCTTGCTCAGCATCGTCGTCTTGAGTCTTATCAAGGATCAGCCGGGAGTTCAGCACCAACGCGAAAACATGTTTGAATCTTGGAAGACCCTCAGCCCGGAATTTAAGCGCTACCTTGTTCCAGCAGGCCTGTTTTCACTGGCCTATTTCAGTTTCGGATTTTTGCTGTTGCGTGCGCACAGCGTCGGTTTTGCAGTCAAGGACATCGTGTTGCTTTATGCGTTATTCAATATCGCATTTGTCGTTGCTGCACCTCTAATAGGCAAGCTAGGCGATCACGTTGGAAGGGCACGTATGATCATGTTGAGCTACCTGATTTATTTTCTGATGTGCATCGGTTTCGTTTTTGCGACCATGCAATGGCAAATCATCGTCTTGTTCATCGTCTACGGCGTGTTCTTTTCAATCGACGAAGCCCAAAGCAAAGCGTTTATCGCAGATATCGAGTTGGAGCGGCGTGCGTCTGCGATCGGCCTCTACAATTTTGTGACCGGCCTCATTTACCTACCTGCATCGCTGATCGCTGGGGCGTTGTGGTTGTTGCATCCGGCGAGTGCTTTTTTTGTGGCTGCTTGCCTTAGCCTCATTGCGTTGATGGTTTTTGTGTTCTTGCGCCCAGGCCAAAAGCATTGTTCTGATGCATCCCCCCGATGACCATAATTTATCAGTTCAGAAAAGCTAGCCTCGATGGCCAGCTTTTTGCAAAGGATCTCGCTATGAATCGTACAGTGACCGACAATCAGCAAGAGCTCTCAATGTCTGCTTCATGCGGCCAACCGCATCAAATCGGGATGCCGGCCGGATCCGCGTTTCTCAATTTCCGAGGTTCCGTCCAACTACGGACGGACTCCCCCTTCTGCGCCTTACGTTGCGAGCACTGTCCACTCAGGAGTTGCCGAGACAATGACAGACGAGCAAATTGCCCAACTGGTGATCGAGTCGGAGTCGGTGTCCGCTACGGCGGCTGTCGAAGTGCGCTGCGCGGGGGCATGGACCGTGCAGGGAATCGCCCGGCTCGAAAGGCGCTTGGAAGTTCTTTCCTGGCCCGGCGAGGGAGACCTGGCGATCGACGGCTCGGCGATATCCGCGCTCGATACCGCGGGTGCGTGGTTGCTGCGTCGGACTATGCATTCCTCACTTCGGAAAAATTGTAGCCTATGCCGCGCAGCAGGCTCATGAAGAAGTGGCCGTCGTTATAGCTTCGGCATGAAACGCAACCGATCATTGGCAGCGCCTTCATAGCGCGGCGCGTAAACTGCACCCCCCACCGAGAATTCCCAGACCGGCGTTGACGGCTTTGCTTCCGTCGTTGCCAATGGTGGAATCGTACTGAGGGGTAGGTCGGGGATCGGCTCCATACCTACATTGGCAGCACGGGCAGAAAGAGGGATAACGAGGCTAAGAGGCAGGATAATTTTTCTCACATTGGCTTTCTTGTAGTTGATGGCTGCCGGGATTTATTGACTGCAGCGATGTTACCAAAGTATCGCATTAAGGAAGGTTCGAGCAGGGCATCGCGGCCGGGATCGGTGACGTTCGGTCTCACCGTGGCGCGCTTCCACCGCCCAGCCTATACCGGAGTTCGAGTACGATCAGCGTATCGCCTGGTGACGGGAAAGTATTCTTCCCCATGGGGGGGGGCGTTCGGGCGGGTGCGGGGAGAATTTTCAGTGCGCGGTGGAAGGATTTTTGCCTTTACGCGTGCGGGTGAGGTGAGATTCGGATTTTCTTAATGACAAAATCGGCATTGACCGCAGTGCGGCGGTCATGGACACTTGGACACGTTTGGTTGAATTTCCTATCCTTAACCATTGGGCGACAGGGTTGTAAACGGCTATGAACCACGGGACTGAAGCCTGCATGGCCACTTTCTTTACCGAACAAACCCCCATAGCCATAAGGCTGAATCTGTGGTCCGGATTCAGCCCTTGCGGGCCGTTTCAGGCACTGGCATGCCTACTGTTAGGCGGACGACATTGAAATACAGGCTCAACCCTATTAGGAAGTAAAATTGACCAAACTCATTTACCAGTATTTTTTTCGGGGTTTGATTACCGCCTTGCCACTCGGGCTAACGGTCTATCTGCTCTATATGTTCCTGCGCTGGAGCGAGTCGGTGTCTATGCAGGCGATACGGCCATTCATCGGCAAGTTTTATGTGCCGGGCATGGGCTTGCTGCTGGGGGTCACGCTCATACTTTTACTCGGTTTTGTAGTGTCGCAACGCGGTGCGGGAAAGCTGCTGTCACTGGTGGAGCTACCCTTCACCAACCTTCCTGTGGTCAAAAGCATTTATTCTTCACTCAAAAATTTCGCCGATTATTTTTCACCCCAGCGCAGCAAATCCGCCCAGCAAATGGTGGTGATCCTCAAAATGCCGGGGCAGGATGTCGAAATAGTGGGACTGATCACGCGCCAGCATGTAGACGACCTGCCTGCGGGCTTTCTGCAAGGTGACCGCGTGGCAGTTTATCTGCCGATGGGTTACATGATCGGCGGCTACACGGTATTTGTGCCGCGTGACTGGACGCAACCGATCGACATGTCGGTGGAAGATGCGATGCGCGCGTCCATGTTTGCCTGGATGAGCGCGGCAGGAAGCGACGATTCGCCCAGCCCCACGAAGTCACGATCCGATAGCGCCACCAGCTGATGTAAAGTTCAACTTCATGCCAATCGGGCGCTATGCCCAACGCCTGCGTTGCTAGATGGTCTGGGTGCGCCGGGCGGCGCGCCCAGATTTCCCGCATCCGCTACGGCCACTGGCGCTGCTGCACCGCGTGTGCGCCGACAGTGAAACCGGCACTAGGCTAGCGCTCGACCGGCGCGCGGGAATGGCTAATAGGGGACCACGGTTTACCACGAATTAAAAGTTCACCGTCCATCACCCTCCATGCGGAAATAGCGCCGCTTCCGTTGAGCACTGCATCCGGCCGGGCGAATATGGTATTTGGATTATTGTTAACGGTGTGCTTTGGTTATAGTATGTTTCCAGTTGATTCCGCCGCGCGCTGTGTCGTATGAGCGCAGGTTGTCCGGACTATCGCGGCATTCAAGCCGGTGAAGCATCACCGGTTAAGACTGGCCTGCCGGGTTTCATCGCCGTACCGCAACTGCCGATGTATCGCATGTGTTAATTGTGTTTTCTGGTCACGTTAATACTCAAACTACAGGAGGTCTTGTCATGGCAAAAGCACTCGTCTTGTATTACAGCATGTATGGGCATATCGAAATAATGGCGGATGCCATCGCCGAGGGAGCGCGCCAGGTGGACGGCGTGGAGGCAGTGATCAAGCGTGTGCCGGAAATCATACCCGAAGACCGGGCTCGCGCCATGGGCGTGAAGCTGGACCAGAAGGCGCCCATCGCAACCACCGAAGAGCTGGGTAATTACGACGCAATCATTTTCGGCACGCCGACCCGTTTCGGCAACATGGCCGCCCAGATGCGCAATTTTTTGGACCAGACCGGCAAGCTGTGGATGAACGGCGCGTTGATCGGCAAGGTCGGCAGCGTTTTCGCCAGCACCGGCACGCAGCACGGCGGACAGGAAACGACGATTACCTCCTTTCATTCGACGCTGCTGCATCATGGCATGGTGATCGTCGGCGTGCCGTATTCCTGCACTGGCCTCACAGTGATGACGGAGATCACCGGCGGCTCGCCTTACGGCTCTTCGACCCTGGCCGGTAGCGATGGCAAGCGCATGCCGAGCGAGAATGAACTGGAGATCGCACGCTTCCAGGGGCGGCATGTCGCCCAGATTGCCAAACGCCTGACGGCGAATTAGCCGGGACTTTCCGAAAGCCGCTGGCCGGTATAGGTGGCAAGGACCATATCGCTTATTCACCCTGGAGATCGGCTTGGTCGAGGCCATGCCGCGGCTGGTTTCCACGTCATCCTCGGCACAAGTGCTGCAGTAACGGCGCTGTCAGTTTCCGGGCTGCGCGCACCGCACTGCAGGCGCTGGCAGAACATCTCTATCCCTTGTGTTCTACTAAGCGCCGCATGTGAGGTCTGCAGGCGGTGTTCGGGGAGGAGCCCGAGATCATCAAACTGTTCGAGAGCCATCCATCGCTGCCAGCGCAGCGCTGGTCTGGCTCAACAGCGCCCCCAAACAACCTACGCGGCGAATTCGTGCTGCTGGTTTCCGGCGCCCCGCTGGAAACTGGCGCGATAGATGCCGAGACCGAGCGTATCTTGAAGCTCGTGCTCAAAGACTTGCCGCTCAAGCAGGCCGTGCAACTGGCCGTCCAGATCGCTAGCTCCAGACGAAACGAGCTGTATTAACACGCACTTTCCCCGAAAGCCCCCGAGTAAGACGGTGCCCTGATGCCGTTGCTGGCATCCCTTTGATTGCAATTTAAGCAAGTGTTTGATACGCTAGTTTGAATTCGCAATCAGAGCAGGGCTGAAATGAACACACCGCAAAACTCGACCGACTTCCAGGAAACCACACGCGACCGGCTGCTGGCCGCTGCGCGCGAAGTGTTCGCCGAACTTGGCTTCAAGGGCGCAACGGTGCGCGAGATCTGTCGCCGCGCCGAGGTCAACGTCGCGGCGGTGAACTATCACTTCAACGGCAAGGAAGCGCTGTTCATGGCCGCCCTGGAACTGGAGCCGATCGTGAACCTGATCGGGACGAGCCGCGAGGGGGACAGCGCCGAGATGCGCCTGACCCGCTTCATTCGTGAATTCATGACCCGCCTGATGGATGGCGGCTGCACGCCACACAGCCAGCTGATCATGCGCGAACTGCTGGAGCCGTCACCGGCGCTCGACAGCATCGCCAGGGAGATCATGGTTCCGCTGCACGAACACTTGGCTGGGCTGGTGCGCGAGATCGTGGGCGACGCGGTCGCGCCCGGGAAGGTGCGCCTCTGTGTGTTCAGCATCTTCGGACAGTGCACCTATTACCGAAACGCGCGGGAAATAAACCGGCACGTGTATCCGGAGCTGGAATACGACGCTGACGAGATCGAAACGACAGCCAATCACATCGCCGAATTTTCGCTCGCTGGACTGCAGCGGGTGAACGTCAAATGAATCACAACAGCAATCGCCACCGATCACAGGAACGGAGAATCGACATGACACGCAACAACTCGCAAATCTTCACTGGAACTACGCTGAGCAGCCTGACACTGGCGCTGCTGCTGCTGCTGAGCGGCTGCGGCGGGGGCGAACAGCCGAAGAAACCGGTCGCCGGCTCGGCACCGCCCCCGCCCGAAGTCGGGGTGATCATTGTTAAGTCTGCTCCAGTGACGCTCACCAACGAACTGCCCGGTCGCTTGCACGCTTACCGCACCGCGCAGGTGCGTGCACGCGTGGAGGGTGTTGTCGAGAAACGAATGTTCGAGGAAGGCAGTGACGTGAAGGCAGGTCAGCCGCTGTATCAGATCGACGTCGGCAACTACCGCAGCAATTACGAAGCGGCCCAAACAGATCTGTCGCTGGCAAAACAGAACCTTGAACGCGCTAAACAACTGCTCGAAGCTAAAGTGGTGAGTCAGCAAGAATACGACCAGACCGAGGCAAGGTTCAAACAAGCCGAAGCGGCCTATTCGAAAGCGCGCGAAGACTGGGACAACACCCGCGTGCCGGCGCCGATCTCCGGTCGCATTGGCCTTTCGATGGTGACCGAGGGTGCATTGGTCGGGCGTGGTGAGGCGACGCTACTTGCCACCATCGAACAGACCGACAAACTGTATGTGAACTTCTCCCAGACCGAGTCCGACATCATGCGTCTGCAAAAAGCGGTCAAATCAGGCGCCCTCAAACGCAGCGCATCAACCAGCATCGAACTGGTGCTGGAAGACGACAGCATCTATCCACTGCCAGGCAAGTTGCTGTTCACCAACATGGCCGCCGATCCGTCTACGGGCAGCGTCACCATGCGCGCCGAGATCCCCAATCCCGAGCATGAACTTCTGCCCGGTATGTTCGTGACCATCCGCTTCCCCGAAGCGCTGGCCGAAAACGCCATCAGAGTGCCTCAGAGTGCGGTAATGATGAGCACGCAGGGCCAATTCGTGATGGTGGTAGATGCAGAAAACAAGGTTGGTCCGCGCCCGGTGAAGGTCGGCAATATGGCCGGCACCGATTTCGTCATCAGTTCCGGTCTGCAGGGAGGCGAGCAGGTGATCGTGAACGGCTTGCAGAAAGCTCGTCCCGGCAGCGTGGTGAAACCGGTGCCGCTGCAAACTGTAGCGGACGCAGCTCCCGTTCCAGCCGAGAAGAAATAGAGGTAAACCGTGATCGCAAAATTCTTTATCGACCGGCCCATCTTTGCATGGGTCATCGCCATCATTATCCTGTTGAGCGGTGTGCTGGCACTGCGCAACTTGCCGGTCGCCTCCTACCCGGCAGTCGCGCCACCCGCCCTGGCCATCACGCTCGCCTATCCGGGCGCATCGGCACAAGTGGTGGAGGAGACCGCTGTTGCGCTGGTGGAACAGGAACTCAATGGTATTGAGAATCTGCTCTATATGGAGTCGTCCTCCGAACAGGGCATCGGCACCATCACGCTGACCTTCGCGGCGGGCACCGATCTCGACGTGGCCTCGGTGGAAACGCAGAACCGCGTCAAGCGCGCCGAGGCGCGCCTGCCCGAGGAAGTTCGCCGCGTCGGTGTGACCGTCGTGAAATCGGCGCGCAACTTCCTCATGATCGTCGCGCTGATCTCGCCGGACAAAAGCCGCGACAACGTGGCGCTCGGCAGCTATGCCGCCGCCAATGTGCTGGAGAGTGTCCGCCGCGTGCCGGGTGTGGGGGAGGCGATGATGTTCGGCACCGAATACTCGATGCGCCTGTGGCTGAAGCCGGAGAAACTGCATGCCTACGGCCTGACGCCGGGCGATGTCAGCCGCGCGGTACGGGCACAGAACACCCAACTGGTCACCGGCGAACTCGGCCAGTTGCCCGCCTTGCCCGGCCAGCAGCTGAATGCGGTGATTGTCACCAAGAGCCGCCTGTCCTCAACCAAAGAATTCGGCAACGTCATCGTGCGCGCCAACCCCGATGGTTCCACCGTACGCGTGAAGGACGTGGCGCGCGTGGAATTGGGCGCGCAGGATTATTCCATCACCGCGCGCATCGACGGTCAGCCTGCCTCGGCCATCGCCATCCGCCTGTCACCTTCGGCCAACGCCCTAGACACAGCCAAAGCGGTGAAAGCCAAGATGGAGGAATTGTCCAAGTTTTTCCCCAAGGGGGTGGACTGGCTGGTGCCGTATGACACTTCCAAGTTCGTCGAGATCTCCATCAGCGAAGTAGTGAAGACGCTGGCGGAAGCGATGGTGCTGGTGTTCCTCGTCATCTGGCTATTCCTCGGCAACCTGCGCGCCACCTTCATCCCCGCCATCGTGGTGCCGGTCGCGCTGATCGGCGCGGTGGTGGGCCTGTATGCCGTGGGCTATTCAATCAACACGTTGACGCTGTTCGCCATGGTGCTGGCGGTGGGTATCGTGGTGGACGACGCCATCGTGGTGGTGGAGAACGTTGAGCGCATCATGACCGAAGAGAACCTGTCGCCGCGCGCAGCCACGCGCAAGGCGATGAGCCAGATCTTCGGCGCCATCATCGCGATCACGCTGGTGCTGTGTTCGGTGTTCGTACCGATGATGTTCTTCGGCGGTGCAGTCGGCGCGATCTACAAACAGTTCGCGGTCACGCTGATCCTCACCATCCTGTTCTCGTTGTTGATGGCGCTGACGCTCACGCCGGCGCTGTGTGCCGCGCTGCTGCGTAACGATGCCGGCCACGAGATGGTGCCGAAGTCGGGCTTCCTTGGCTGGTTCAATCGCCTATTCAATCGCACAACACAGCATTACAAAGCGGGTGTGACCAACGTAGTAAAGCGTACCGGCCGTTACATGCTGGTGTACGCCGCGCTGCTGGCGGGCATGGGCTGGCTGTTCCTGCATCTGCCCAGCAGCTTCCTGCCGGAAGAGGATCAAGGCTACTTTATCAACATCGTGCAGCTGCCGGCCGGTGCCTCGCGCGAGCGTTCGCAGGAAGTGCTGTCGCAGGTCGAGCAATTCTATCTCAAGCAGCCAGAGGTCGATCATGTCATCGGCGTGCTCGGTTTCTCTTTCTTCGGTCGCGGGCAGAACGCGGCGATCGCCTTCGTGCGCCTCAAGGACTGGGATGAACGTCCCGACAAGGATAGCTCCGCGCCCGCACTGGTGAAGAAGGCCAACATGGCGCTGTTCCGCATCAAGCAGGCGTTCATCTTCGCCATCAACGTGCCGCCCATTCCCGAGCTGGCTGCTGTTGGCGGTTTCGATTTCCGCCTGCAGGATCGCTCCGGCCAAGGGCGCGAGAAACTCATGGAAGCGCGCAACATGGCGCTGGGCATCGCCAGCCAGCATCCCGCGCTGGTCGGCGTGCGCCCGGAAGGTCAGGAGCCCGCACCGCAGCTGCAGCTGGACATCGACCGCCTGAAAGCGCGCGCGCTGGGCATTGAGATGGCCGATCTGAACGAGACCTTGCAATCCACGCTCGGCGTCGCCTACATCAACGACTTTGTGCGCGAGGGCCGCATCCTGCGCGTGCAGATGCAGGCCGAAGCGGGCGTGCGGTCAACGCCGCAGCGGATTCTACGCATCCCGGTGCGCAACGCGCAGGGCGGCATGGTGCCGCTGTCCGAGATCGCCTCGGCGCATTGGGCGGTCAGCTTGCCTAAGCTCGACCGCTACAACGGCATCCCCTCGGTGAAAATCGCTGGCAGCCCCGCACCGGGGCGTAGCACCGGTGATGCACTGAAAGCGATGGAAGAAGTGGCTGCGCAGTTGCCGCCCGGCTTCGGCTTCGAATGGTCGGGCACCTCCAGTGAGGAACGCAGTTCGGGCGTGCAGGCACCGTTCCTGTTCGGTCTTTCGCTGGTCGCGGTGTTCCTGTGTCTGGCCGCGCTTTATGAAAGCTGGACCGTGCCGGTTGCTGTCATCATGGTTGTGCCGATCGGTATCCTCGGTGCGCTGGCCGCAGTCACCATGCGCGGCCTGCCCAACGACGTGTACTTCAAGGTCGGCCTCATCGTTATCATCGGTCTGTCGGCGAAGAACGCGATCCTGATCATCCAGTTCGCGCGCGAGCTGCAACAAAAAGGACACGAGCTGGTCGAGGCCACGCTGGAAGCATGCCGCCTGCGCTTCCGACCCATCCTGATGACCTCCATTGCTTTCATCTTCGGCGTGCTGCCGCTGGCCATCTCCACCGGCGCGGGCGCCAACGGACGCCATGCCATCGGTACCGGCGTGATGGGCGGCATGATCGCGGCGACCGTGATCGCGGTGTTCCTGATACCGGTGTTCTACGTGGTCATCAGCCGCCTTTTCCCCACTAAACCAGCCATTCCGCAGGAGCAAGACCATGAGTGACAAGCGTATGAACAAACAACTCATGGTGCTGGTTTCCGCCGCATTGCTGGGCGCCTGCTCGGCCGGGCCGGACTACAAGCGCCCCGAGATGCAGCTGCCCGAGCAATGGGCGGCGCAGCAGGCCAGCGATAAAGCCGCCAAGGCGGCGAGCGAACGCTGGTGGAATCTGTATGCCGATCCGGTGCTCGACAAGCTGGAAAATGAGGCGTTGGCCCACAACGCCGACGCGCAGGTGGCGATAGCGCGCGTGCTCGAAGTGCGCGCTCAGCTCGATGTCGCGGAGTCCGCGCAGTATCCGAACGTGAGCGCCAACCTGAGCAAGACCCGCAACCAAGCCACGCTCGCGGGTTCATTCCCGCGCCCGGCGACCGCACCGCGCATCAACACCACTACGCGCGCCACGCTGGACGCTAGCTACGAGCTCGACCTGTGGGGTAAGTACCGCCGCAGTTCCGAGGCGGCGCGTGCAGAGCTGTTCGGTGCCGAGGCCAATCGCGATGCGGTGCGCCTGACACTCACCGCGCAGGTGGCGCAGCAGTATTTCGCACTACTGGCTTTCACCGCGCAGGAAGACACGGTGAAGCGCGCGCTGGTCAACCGTGAAGAGCGGCTGGTGATGGAGAAGAGGCGTCTCGAACTGGGCGTGATCTCCGAGTTCCAGCTGCATCAGGCCGAGGCTGAACTCGCTACGGCACAGGCGCAGCTTGCCAACATTGAGCTGGCACGCCAGCGCCAGGAGACCGCACTTGCGCTGCTGCTCGGTCGCTCGCCGCGCGAGGTGATGAACGTGCAACTGGAGCACGGCACGCCCACGCTCAACGCGGTGTATGTGCCGGACGGTCTGCCCGCCGAACTGCTGCTGCGACGGCCCGACCTGAAAGCGGCGGAGCAGAAGCTCATCGCGCAGAACGCGCGCATCGGCGAAGCACGTGCGCAATATTTCCCCTCCATCAGCCTCACCGGCTACTTGGGCAGCGAGAGCGTGGACATGGCCAAGCTGTTCACCGGCCCCGCCGACATCTTCCAGTTCGCCGCAGGTATCAGCCAACCTATCTTCAATGCCGGCCGCATCAGCGGCAACGTGAAGGCCAGCGAGGCGCGCCGCGACCAGGCGTTGCTGCAATACCAGCAGGCGGTTGCTGCCGCCTTCGGCGACGTGCGTAACGCTCTGGCTGCGCAGTCGGCCGCGCGCAAGGTGCTGGAGGCGGAGGCCATGCGCAGCCAGGCACTGGCCACGGCCAGCAAGCAGGCGGAATTGCGCCTGCAAGTGGGCAGCGGCAGCCGCACGGAATTCCTAGATGTCGAGCGCAATCAGTTGCAGGCCGACCTCAACCGCTTCGAAGCCGAGCGCGCGCAACGCGCGGCGGTGGCCGATTTGTTCAAGGCGCTGGGCGGCGGCTGGCAGGAAAGCAAGCAGAACTAGGGAAGCTCAGAAGAATCCTCCGCCCCTCTCCTGCGCGTGGGAGAGGGGGGGGCGGAAACATCAGCAACCCCAAAGCGGCATGTCTCTGGTCTGTCGAACGGCGAGCGGACTTAATTCTTCCAACCGCGCTTTCGTCTAGAAAGGCGGGACTGTATCCCGCCAGTTCTTCATCTTTCTGGCACCGAAGCCGACCTGTGTTGTCGATGCGACTACCGTTGGTCATTAGAATGGAGTAAGTTAAAAATGCCCTGTGTTCACCACGCCAAAAGTGATCGCTTTAATGCGATGTACATGCTACTAACAAGTCTGCTAATGGCAGGTTGCGGCACCATAAATTCCACTGCAAGCACGCCACAAGAAGACCCGTTCGAATCGTTCAATCGTGGTGTATACAAGTTCAATGACAAGCTTGACCAGGCCGTGGTCAAACCGGTTGCACAGGGTTATGACAAGGTCGTACCCAGTCCCGTGAAGATCATGGTAGGCAACTTCTTTTCCAATCTGGACGATGTGGTGGTTACCGCTAACGACCTGCTGCAATTGAAATTCAAGCAAGCTGCCAGCGATGGTGCACGCGTGGTCTTCAATTCCACTTTTGGTCTGTTCGGCTTGATAAACATCACTGACCGCCTGGAAAAACACAACGAAGATTTCGGCCAAACGCTCGGCTACTGGGGAGTGCCGAGTGGCCCATATTTGGTATTGCCCATTCTGGGGCCGAGTTCTATCCGCGATGGAACTGGACGCTACACGGATAGCTACCTTAGTGTCATCAGCAACACCAAGCATGTTCCGACGCGTAATAGCGCTTGGGCGCTTGAAGGTTTGGACACACGTGCCGGCCTTTTGGAGCAAGAGAAAGTGCTGGATGATGCGATCATCAATCGCTACAGTTTTATTCGGGATGCATATTTAATGCACCGACAGAACTTGGTGTACGACGGCAACCCGCCGCGCCAAAAGTTTGATGATGATGAATAGCCATGTTTGGAAAGCACCAGTTAATAGAACTGCGTGCATGTTTGTGCGAAGATCCCAACGCTTCTTTGAGTCAAAGGAGTTGATGGAGACTTAGATAAAACCGGGCGTAAACACTCCGAAAATTGTGCATCTAAAGGGGATGTTCTTGCAAAGATCCCAGAACGAACATGAGCGCTAAAACAAAATCCAGCCCCCTGTTAGTGCAAGCCGCGCAGTGCTTGCCGGGACAGCATCCGACCGCGCAGGAAGAGACGCGCTGGCGTTTGCTGCGGTCGGCGACAGAGGTGTTCGCTGAAGTCGGCTACCACGCAGCGACTACACGCGAAATTTGTCGGCGCGCCGAGGTCAATCTGGCCTCTATCCACTATTACTATGGCGACAAGGCCGAACTGTACCGCGAGGTGTTTCGCCTGACTTTCCTGAACGAGTGCAATACATTTAATACGCTAGACATAGAACATGTCTCGTTAGAAAACGGGCTACGCGCTTTTTTCCAATGTTTTTTCCCGGTGGGAACTGAAGAAGCCCCGAAGCTGCAATTGTTCATGCGGCTGCACGCGCGCGAAGTTGTCGAGCCAAGTGGCGTGCTGGACGATGCCATGATGCGGACGTTACTCCCCAGTCTCGGTAAGCTGCAGACGATGCTGTGCCGCGAGTTCGGCTTGGAGAAGCCGGACACGGAGCTGGATTGCATGACCATCGCGCTGACCTGTTTGGCGACCTTCTATTTCCATAACCGAATGGAACTTGATAATTTCGCCCCGAAGCTGATCGAGGGGCAGCGGGCGCGTGAAATGATGACCGAGAGGCTGGTGGGATATGCCATCGGGCTGGTCGAATCCGAACGCAAACGCCGTTCTTTAGCCCACTTGGCCTACATTACCTAAAATTGTACTTCATTCTTTTTACGATGTTTTGGTGTTCGGATTGTCATCTACCCCGTGTGACTGAAGACGCAGCTATATACCGGACATGTTCAGAAGATGTCTTTGCGGCAGCTTTGGTTAAGGGTTGTCGGATGTCAGCCCGTACGCGCAGCTCGCCAAGATACAGCAGCCCGTTCCGGGCTGACGTCGGACAACCGCTCCAAGGAGGAAACCGCGTGGGGTGCCGCTGCACTTAGATCAGCGCGCGGCTATGGGGATTTGATGGGTTATCTTTCGACCAGAAAAAGCTCGATGTACTGCTGAAGAACATTGCGGACAAGTATGAGAGCATCCATCGGGTCGAACTGATCGTGGTCAAGAAGGCACTGGATATGGCCCAGATTCTGGAAAAATACAAGCTGGCCGAAGAAGATCTGAAGCTTATGCTTGAGGATGCGAAGGCTGTGTCAGAATCGCTGAAGAGCGGCGATGCAGACAAAATGATTCATTGAGAATTGCAGCGTACCGTTTCATTAACCACCACGTAGGAGAGTAAAACATGAACCGTAAGGAATTGATTGACGCACTTTCCGCAAAGACAGGTAGCAGCAAGGCTGACGCAGATCGCAACATCGCCGCACTGATCGAAACTATCACCAGCACCCTGAAGAAGGGCGACAACGTTGCATTGGTTGGTTTCGGCACGTTTGAAGTTCGCAAGCGCGCAGCACGTACCGGCCGCAATCCAGCCACCGGTGCAGAGCTGAAGATCAAGGCTTCCAAGGCTCCGGCGTTCAAGGCTGGCGCAACATTGAAGGCTGCTGTGAACGGCGGTAAGAAGTAGGCATACTGATCCTTTATGAGGGCCGCTACCTCAGTGAGGCTGGCGGCCTTTCAAGTTGAATCCAATGACACGCTCTGAACTTATAAAAAAACTGGCTGATCGTTTTCCGAAATTCACCATCAGAGATTCAGAACTGGTAGTCACTGTTATCTTGGATGCCATGGCTGACACCATGTCCAGGGGAGGGCGGACTGAGATCCGCGGTTTCGGCAGTTTCGGTCTTAATTACCGTCCTCCGCGGATGGGGCGCAATCCCAAGAATGGGGTCTCAGTTCCCGTTCCCGGAAAATATGTCCCGCGCTTCAAGGCCGGTCTAGAACTGCGCGCGCGCGTCGATTATGGTAGCCCGCATCCTTGAGGTTCTACTAGCGTGATTTACGGATAAACACTGCTTTCGTTATCAACCAAGTCCTCTCGACGAAAATTGAACTTCAAGGGATAGCCATGTCGTCATCAGAATGAAAACCTGAAAGTCATCATCGATCAACTATTGTCCGCCCAAGAGACGGCAGAGATGCTTTTCGAGAAACTGCAACGCATGGAAAGCCATACGCCCCATCTCTGCGCTGTTACAGCGGCAAGCATTTCAGATGGCCAACTCCTGACCGGTCGTGTTCTCTCAAATCTGTCCGTAGCACAACGCGAGATTGAATCCCGGCTGCCGGATTATGCTTTCGATTCTGGAGTTCATTGGGCGGCTGGTAAGCTCAACCTTTCTGTGGCATGTATGTTTCCTACGCACCTGGATATGATGCTTTCCCACCATGATGAGGGAATCAGACAAGTCGCTGTACGTTGCGGCGATCTGAGTGAAGAACAGTTGCAGAAAGCGCTTCAGGACCCAGAAAACTGGGTCAGGCAGGCGGCGGAGACACGCAAACGGGACGGGAACAAGCCCTCGATACACAGGGACCTGCCTGTTGTGACCCTAAAATCTGTTGCAAGAATTGGTTATCAGTGACGCATCAAAGCAGTTCGGATTCCTGCGTAAAGCAGCCTCATTTCCTTGCATTCTGATGGACTGCTTTCGGCGAGGATCTGCCATAAGAAAAACGGGCATCTTTTAAAGCTGCCCGTTTATAGTGAAGCAATCGGAATCATATTTAACGAACCGACGTCTTTACCTTAATCATCGCCATGAGTCGTTTTTCACCACTCTTGGAAGGAGTTTTTGTACCAGATGAATTCAGGAGGCCAGAACGAGCACTCGTCAACAATCCCCGCGACTCCATCCACGCTTCCAGGAACGGTTGAAGCCGTGTATCGGAAGAATACAAAATTCATCAGCCCTTCTTCCATCCATTCCAGCCTGTCCTCTTCGTAGTGAGGATCAGTAGCAAGCATGTCGGCGTCTTCATCTGCTTCGCGGATATATCTGTATATGTCATCAGCGCAAAGTGCGAACGCAGATGAATCTTCAACGAATCTGCCAGATGGATCACGGAAGTCCATCGCATCTTTAACATCCATCGCAATGATCACGCCGAAGTAGTACGCCCGTTCGGTTGGTTCGAATGCCTTTGCTGATTCGGCAACATGATGCCAGTGATTGAAGTGAACCTCTTTGGCTACGAGATCCAAAGCTTCATGGTGAGAAATGCCGCTTTCCCTTTTGAGCTTTCGTGCCTTTTGCTTGAGCTTTTCGACGGATGCCGAAGTAATGATGATTTGTGTACGCATTGTTAAACTCCTATCAATAGCGCGGAAATTCAGTGCCCACTGCTGAGACCCGCATGAAAGGAATCTCGAATGCTAATTTTGTGATGATTGTCCCGTCCGGGTATGCCAAGGTGGGCAGCAGGCTTCAATCCAGCCAGTTGGCAGAATATCAGAAAAGATGAATGGTAGTGAACAGATGGCGCTGCAACCCGCATTCCTGATAATCCTGATTATCAGGAACTACACTTTTCGCGAATAAAATGGCAGGAAATACAAGCCACCGTTCAAAACAGCCCAATGTGCCTGCAAATACAAGTATCAATGCCGTGATCTAAAATGCAATCGACACCATACAACAGAGTGCGACACCATGGATGAGCAACAACAAAACACGGAAGAGATGATCGATGGGCTGGTGCGGCCAGAAAGAATGGCTCATGCCATCGGGCGGGCGCCCAAATGCATCAAGGATGAGATTGCCGGCCTTGTGGAGGGGGAGCAGATTCCTGGCTCATTCGGTGATCTGATCAAGCGCTCCGTCGAGATGACTGAAGAGCACAAGGAATTCGCCGGAACGAACGTTGTATCGATTTTTCGGAAGGGCGTTTTTGGTTAGTCTCTATGGGGGCTATACCCCCATAGAGCATCTTCAACGGTTAAGCAGTTCAGCGGCCGCTCGCTTCCCCAGCGCCCTTAAAGCTACGACCCTTTCCATTTGTGAAGCTCGCGGATTCGACTTACCAGCCTCCCAACTGTAGATGGTCTGTGCGGACACTCCAAGAAGGGAGCCGGCTGCTTCTGCGCTCAAACCCAAACGATTTCGATGGGACTTGAATCCCTTCGCTGTAAAACGCGGTTTGCTCGCAGGCTCGGAGGAGGGCGCCTCACCAGCCAATTTTGAAACGAGCTTTTCCAATCGGCCAACTTGCAGCTCAAGAGATGATGCACGCCGCTTCAGTGACGCGATTTCTGAACGGTATTGAGAAGATGTCTTTTTGAGTTTGTCAGTCTCACCACGTATCTCTTTGCGAGAAATTCGCGAGATCTCATCCTTCAACATTGACGTAAGATTGGCCACAATTAATCCTCCTAGGATTGTTCACGGTGTTTTAAGTAGCACTCTATGAATATTGCATTTGCATTGTAGCCCATAGGCTGCAAAGACTTAAGGTCAGTCTTGGCGGCAATTCGGCCATTGCGGAACTCAAGGTGACTGCATCAGTACGATGCTGTGTGCCAGAAGCAGTCATTCCGTAGGCCGCCAAGAAGAAATATATGTTTTGTAAATCGTTTGGCCTACTCCTGCTCAGCGTTGGTGGGCGGTGTATATTACGTGGCAAAAGTGGGTGAAGAGTAATGCTCCTCTTTATCGCGGCCCCCAAATATGCAATCACATGAGTAGAGAGTGCGGATGGAAAGCTATGTTCAATTAGAACGACAATTTTCGCCTGTCCCAAAAAGTCAAGAAGAGGCGGAAACTGATGAAATCCTCTCGATCTGGGGCCATGTCAAACCAAAAACTTGGAATGATTTGGATAGCGAATTTCGTTGTGTCATTTTGGCGGAAGCCGGAGCAGGCAAAACCGAGGAGTTGCGGCAGCGTGCGAGAGTACTGTCGAATAAAGGGAAGCCAGCCTTCTTTATCTGTATTGAGGATATTGAAGCCGATTTCTATAAGGCGTTTGACATAGGTGATGAAGCTCAATTCCAATCATGGCAACAGTCGGCGGGGGAGGCATGGTTTTTCCTGGATTCTGTCGATGAGGCACGACTTGAAAATCCGAGAGACTTCGAAAAAGCATTGCGCCTCTTCGCGAAAAGTATAAAAGAAAGTGCTTACAGAGCCCATATCTACCTGTCCAGTCGACCCTACGCATGGCGTCCGAAGGAAGATAGAAAATTGTTGGATGAACTCCTATTTCTTCCGGCCCCACAGGTGGGTGACGGAGATGAGGTAGTTCAGCAAACTGAACGGCAAAGCGCACTCACTATCTACACTATGCGCCCCTTGGATAAAGATAGGGTTCGGCGCTTTTGCATAGCACGTGAAGCAAATGAAGTTGATCAACTGTTGCTTGAAATTGAACGCGCCAACCTTTGGGGTCTGGCAGAGCGCCCGTTTGATCTCGAAGGCATTCTAATCAAATGGGCTGAGGATAAGGCACTGGGCGGCCGTCTGGAACTGCTTCGCCACAACATTGACAAGAGGTTGCGCGACGACCACAACAGTAATCGGGCACAGCGCCAACCACTGAATCTTGAACGGGCAAGAGATGGTGCCCGACGTTTGGCCGCCGCCGTTTTATTGACGGGCCAGGCAGG
The DNA here is from genome assembly GCA_013791855.1 of Sideroxydans sp. Classification (GTDB taxonomy): domain Bacteria; phylum Pseudomonadota; class Gammaproteobacteria; order Burkholderiales; family Gallionellaceae; genus Sideroxyarcus. The sequence goes on along the minus strand of VMTA01000005.1, from coordinate 22,644 downwards.
CCTTAATGTGCCCGATGCTGTACCGGTCAAGCCTGGCATCGAAGCGGAATCTGTTCTTGCAGATTGGGACCCCAAGGATGTGCGCGCGCTATTGGAGCGAGGGATTTTCAACGACATCATTTATGGAGCAGTGCGATTTCGGCATCGTGATGTGCGCGAATTGCTTGCAGCAGAATGGTTCGAAGGGTTGCTTCAGGCAGGTCATAGTCGCCATTCCGTCGAAGCGCTGTTCTTCCGCGAGCATTATGGTGAAAAACTTGTTGCGCCTAGGCTACGACCGGTTTTGCCATGGCTTATCTTGCTAGATGATGAAATCTGTCGTAGAGCGCTGGACATTCATCCTGAAATTGCCGTTGAAGGTGGCGACCCGTCCCGTCTGCCATTATTGGTAAGGAGGCGGATTTTGACAGACATTGTCCGTCGGATTGTTTCGGATGAAGATGACCGTACCGCACGTGACAACCACGCGATTGCTCGGATCGCGAATTTAGACCTATCCGAAGATGTCCAGCAACTTATCCATAACTACTGTGATAACGACGATGCCATTTTCTTTCTCGGCAGGCTGGTCTGGCAGGGAGAAATGGAAAGCTGCATAGCCCCATTTGTTGATATTGCAGTAGAGAGATCGCGTGGAATTTATGCGCGAATAGCATCGGCTCGCGCAGTAATGACTTGTGGCTCAGTCGAGCAATATCAACGCATGTGGCAAAAGCTTAACGAAAGCGATGCTCAGCTTCCGCGAAAACTGCTTGCGGAGTTGGTTGATGGGGCGAAATCCGATAGCAGCAGCATCGAATATCTGTTGGTTTCATTGGGGAAATTACCGCCATATGAACGGTACAAGAGCAGCGGTCTCGGAAGCGCACTGCATGCATTTGTTGAACGACTTCCAGTTGGCAGGGCTCAAGAAGAAATCGCCAAATTACTCGACGGTCTGAGCAAATATCTCGATATGCAACCTTATGTTGAACGACGAGAATGCCGTGTTTCGGAGGGATATGCCTGGTTATTGAGTCCCGCTTTGCATGCCGTAGAAAGATTGATAGATACGCGCAGCGCGGTGGTGATCGGCCGGTCGGCTCTATCCATTATGCTAATGGCGCCAGCGTTACGTCATTGGTCCGAATATGATCTTGGCGAGCATAAGGGTAATTTGCCGACACTAGTCCCAGATTGGCCAGAACTTAATGATGCCCTCTATTGGGCCAGCATCGAACAGGCGCGTACTGCCAAAGCCGAAAATTCAAGTGAACCATTGAATGACGATTGGTCTGTTTCTTGGCTTGGCCATTATTGGAACTTCGATACGGCTAGCCTACCAAGGTTGCTTGGCTACATGCGTACTCGCGAGTTGCAGGCGGATAGATTGGTCGCACTAAGTACAGCGTTTCGGGTCTACACGCAAGCAGAGAGGCCAATACAAATACTTAGTAATCTGCAAGAAGTCGTTGCCACTGATGACGTCTTGCAGCATCAGTTGGACATTCTGCTCAACCCGCCAGTGTCAGAGGTGCTGCGAAGGCAAGAAGAAGAACATGCAGAGTATTTGCGAGGACGGAACGAGAAGGAAATGCGAGATAAGCAGGTTCGCGACACATGGATAGCGGAGCTACGCGCCAATCCGGATCGGGTACGCAATCCTCCGAATTTGAAACCGGACGAATTTACATATGATCAATATTGGCTGATGTGCGAATTGCGGGATCATCATTCGGCAACTGACCGATTAAGCAATGCGAACTGGCAGGCACTCATCCCAAACTTCGGTGATGACGTCGCGCGTGCTTACCGCGATGCTGCAGTCAACCGTTGGCGACACTATGTGCCGCCCCTGCAATCTGAGGGGGTTAATAGAGATAACCAGATACCGAACAAATTGATATTCGCAATGGCCGGATTAGAAATAGAGGCAACTGAGACTACCGCTTTTCCACACAATTTGAACGAGTCACAAGTACGGCACGCATTGCGGTACATCACTTGGGAATTAAACGGGTTTCCCAGTTGGTTTGAACTTATGTATCGGGCATTTCCCGCCTTGGTCAAAGACGCTGTGTGGCAGGAATTACGCTGGGAACTGGAGAATGCAGAACCGGAAAAGCCAATGCACTACATTCTTAGTGATGTGGTTTACCATGCACCTTGGCTTCATCATGCGATTGCTCCAGATTTACTGGAATGGGTACATGCCAATCCCTTACGAGCCGATACCAACCGACACTATTGCTTGCAGATATTGGCCAAAGGCGGAACCGACCCTGCTGAGCTGGCGGCGCTTGCTAGCCGACAGATAGCACAGACCACTGGCTCAGACTCCATTTCTTGGTGGTACGCGCTGCGCGTCGATTGCGATCCTATAAATGGTATTCCTGAAGTCTCGCAATGGCTATCTGGCCTCGATGAGGATGCCGCAACGCACGCAGCCCAGATATTCATCACAGCGCTGATGGGTGACAGGAATATGAACGATGGTGGTCCAAGTATTGGCCGTTTTCGCACAGCAGAGCATCTGAAATCGCTATATATCCTGATGCATCGGTACATTCGGGCTAAAGAAGACATCAACCGTGCGGACGGTGGCGTGTATTCCCCAAAACTGCGCGACGATGCCCAGGATGCGCGCAACAGACTGTTTAACCTTATATCGGAAATTCCAGGCAAAGCGAGCTATTCGGCCATCAAGCAACTGATCCGCGAACACCCCGAGCCCGATTATCGTCCCTGGATGATCAAGCGCGCCTATAAGCGAGCCGAAGAGGATGGCGACTTGGAGCCATGGACAGCTGAGCAGGTCAGCACATTTAATTTTAAGCAAACAATCACCCCCGTAACACATCGGCAGCTTTTTGATCTGGCAGTGCACCGCTTGCATGATCTGAAGAACTGGGTAGAGCGCGGTAACGATAGTCCTTGGGAGACTTGGCAGCGTGCCAATAGCGAAACCGAGATGCGCAAGTTGATAGCCGGTTGGCTTAACCAGCAGTGCCGCGAGCAATACAGAACTGCGCAGGAGCCAGAGCTTGCCAACAGCCAGCGCATGGATATCTGGCTGGACAATACAAACGTGCATTCACCAATGCCTATCGAACTGAAATTGCTCGACAAGGGTTGGTCTGGCCCAAAACTATGCGAACGTCTGCGGAACCAGTTGGTGGGCGATTATCTGCGGGAAGAAAGTGCTGGATGCGGCGTGATTCTATTGGTCTCACAAAAATTAGATCCCCAAAAGCGATGGAAGATCGGTGGCCGCCTCGTAGGATTAAATGAACTGGCTAGGGCACTTAAACTCTACTGGCAAGACATCGCTGACGAATTTGACGGCATTGAGGAGATAGAAGTGATTGTTATCGATTTGGCTATAAGGGCACAAATCAGCAACACGTGAGAAGACAAACTCCAGGTCCGCTTTGGTTCTTGCTACTCCAGCTATTCGATGTCCGCACCGATGAGCTGCCAGGACGGCAGCTCGGCCATTGCAGCCCCAACGACTTTTCTTTCGCGATGTCCGCAATTTGAAAGGTGCGGACTAAATAGCTAACGCGGTAAATGATTTGACTACTACACCTACCAATCAATAAGCCTTATACCGTAGCTAATATCTGCCTCTTGGAGGATATGACATACTCTTCTGTCCTAGTCTTTCTTGTCAGGATCTCACCAAAGAGTTTTTTCTGGGGGGATTTCTGAGCTTTTGCATCTTCTGCCTTTTGCCTAAGGTACGAAGTACCTTCAATCCATTCTTGGACAGTCTCAGACCTGCAGACTTGGTGGTAAATGGATAAAAGATCGCTATCTAGCACAACAGGTGACGCCAGACGTACAAAACCGAGACCATGTAATTTCGCACGGAAGGCAACCGGGTAGCGCCTTTCTGGTAATTCATCACAGGTTGATTTATATCGAACAACCGCCGTTACCTGAGATGCACCAAGAGGGTTGAGGCTGGCAAAATTCTTTGCATTATTTGCGTCAATGGCCCCCAGATTTGCCGGAATAGTTATGTCGCGCCGCCCTTCACACAGTAGCGCATAATGAGAGCGCCACCCTCCTTTTTGCCCACGGCTTCCTCGACTTGTAATCATCATGTGGCTTGGCAGTCGAACTTCAACGCCATTTTCATCATGATAACCAAGCCACAATAACACTTGAGTCGGTGAAACATCAGCATGCTTTGCCGCGCTTCGCATGGGTGTAAATAGTACTTCCACCTCATTGCCTAGCGCCTCCTGTCTCGCGAGCGTTGCCGCAACGCCAAGAGAATTCCCAATGCCCCAAGCAAAAAGTCCTTGACCAGCCCTTCTTTCCAGTTCCTTGCGGCGCAAGATCATATCCAAGGATTGACCTGCTTCCGTCCCCATCTTCGTCCAACAAAAAACGGGGGGGATACCTTCGTGCGTTACTTCTAAACTTATCGCGTTCAACGCTAGGCGAAGGTCAGAGAGATTCATGGCCATTCCTTTATTTGCAATTTTGCGCTATTGTATCACTCAATCATGAAAAAAGTGCAAAGAAGATGGTCTGATGTTGCGAAGGAATTAAATGAGCAGTTATTCCAAAGCAAATTGAGCCACGAAGAACTCGCAAGTGCCTCTGGCGTTAGTTATTATGCTATTCGCCGCTTCAGGTTGAGCGGCGTACTCAACCAGTCGGCCAATAGTAGGAAGCTTTGCATATTTTTCAATATAAATACGGATATTGATGTGAAAGTGCAACCAGATCAATTTGCGAAGCTTGTATCGGAATTGGCGTCTGTATGGGACGGATCCGAATCTCATGCCAAGCTACTCGCCAAGTTGATTCGCAGTACGAAATCATTTAGGGTCGAGGGCCGCAAGGACCTCTAGAATGTGGCGATACAACCAATCTTGGACTGCAGGTGACTCCTTTCCCAAATAGTGCTGAAGAATTTAAGAAAAGACTGATTAAGTCCACAGGGCTGACTGAATCTATGGTTTCGGCAGCCTGGCCGGAATGGTGGAGTGATGCGGCTGATGCATCACCCTCTTCACAAGCCGATCTGCGATTCACCCTTGCGCGCAAATTAGGCCTCGACCCCCTTTCTCTTCTGGATGACGAAGCACCGAAATTCATATGGGAAGATGCCGCCAAGTTTAAAAATTTCCGCGGAGATATGCAGGCGGCTCGCCCCGCGATCAGTTCATTCGGCATCGCTTTCGGCAGAATGCTCATCCATGGCCTCCCGCAATACACACCTCTGCATGAACTTGATCCCATTGGGCTAAGAAAAAGTATCCTGGCTTCGCGCCGGTTTGTTGATCTCACCGGATTGATTGGATTCTTATGGGGTATCGGTATTCCCGTTGTACATTTGCGTGTACACCCTCTCGCCGCCAAGAATATGTGCGCGATGTCAGTGAGAATAGGCGACCGGTACGCTGTACTGCTTGCCAGAGACGCCAATTACCCTGCATCGACAGTTTTTCATTTAGCTCATGAAATTGGACATATTGCGCGAGGACATCTTTCTGATGGCGGCGCGCTGATTGACATGGATGATCCCACTGAGAGAGTTGAAGAAGTAGACCCAGAAGAAATTGAAGCCGATGAATATGCGCTGACGTTATTAACTGGTTACCCAAAACTTGAAGTGGAAAATACCGGGGCCGGTAGGGGCGCGCGCCAACTCGCAAGTGAGGTTATGCGCGTTGCCGACCAAGCTCGTATAGAGCCGGGAACTTTGGCGCTGTGCTACGCCTATACAAATAAAGATTGGGCTACTGCACAAAAATCCCTGCAGTACATCTACGAAAGGCCTTTGCCGGTATGGGAGGGGGTAAACAAAATTGCAGCGACGCAAATCAAGTGGGACTTGATGAGTGACGAAACATCTAACTTCGTCAGAGCACTAATGGGAGGTCTATAGATTGGTCACCTCACTAATGGATAACGATGTTCTCCATAAAACAACTGCATATGGATTATTTGTCGACATGCTTGCGATACCGCGACTGCAAAAGGAAGTTTATGGCGCACTTGGTACAGCCAGATTTGTTGTTCGCAAGAAGATCAGCAAACGTCCTCCCTCACGCGGTCTGGAGGCTGCACTCGCTGACTTTACTGCTGCAGTAGGAATGCTAAAAGAGATTGAACCAACTCCCGAAGAGGTCGATATCGCCGCCAATATTGAACGCTTGGCACAACTACGCAATTTGGAGCTGGATACGGGCGAAAGCATTCTTTGCGCGGTAATGCTTGCGCGTCATCTTGGACACATTCTTACGGGCGATAAGCGCGCCATCAAGGCCCTGGAAGTACTAAATGCCGCCGAACCCTATTCGAACAAATTTAAATCAAAATTAATATGCTTGGAACAACTATTTATTTGGCTCGCAAATGGTCACGAAATCCAGAAAGTTAGGAATACAGTGTGCGCCGACAGAACAATCGACAGCGCATTGACAAGCTGCTTCGGTTGCTATTCTCCCGAGGTACAGAACGAATCCTGTATCGAGGGGCTCAATAGCTATATTCTGGATCTGAGACAGGATGCCCCCAACGTTCTTGTATAAGAGTACTAATTCTTCAAAAAGACCGCATAGGGATCACAAAGCTCCGCCACCAAGCTGATTTGTATGTTGGTTACTTCTTCCGGTGCAGAGGGAATGTCAATCTGATCCGACAAATCAAGGCACGCTTTATCAACGCGCCCTGCGATGTAATTATGACCGCGCACTCCCTTGCTATGCCCCACTGCCACCCTTGTTTTATCTAGAGGCAGCACGAATTTTTCCTCATGAAGATCCTTTATGGCCAACGCAAATCGGGAGCCCAAAACATTAATTGCTTGCGGCACATCTTGCCAATGGACGCCGTCGACCGAGTACTGCTCCGCCCTGACAGGGTCGGCAAAATGGTGTGATTCCATCTCCTGCATGCAAAGCAATATCTTTCCACCCATCGCTTGATGCATCTTCGCAAATGGCTGAACCATCGTGCCGGGATGGCAGGTATTTCCCCCATAGCCCCAGAGCGCAAAGCCGGCCTGTTCAATTTCCAAGGTCTTCCTCTGAATAATGTCTTCCAGAGACTCATTGGCATGCACGCCAACTTTCATAAAGAGAATGCCCTGTTGGGGTGTAAGTATCTTGGTCATTTCGCTTCCTCAAATAATTCGTACTGATATTCGTCGTCGTGTGCTTTCCCGTAATCGACGCGCTTCTTCTCACGCACGTACTTAATCCTGGGGTGCTGATCTTGTCCGTAAAAGTTTGCCAGTCGCACGGGATCAACGATTGCCGCCGATTTCCCCGGTGGAGTTGTTCCTGGTATTGACTTAAAAACCAGATTGCAGGATCGCAGGTTGGGGTTGTCATCAAGATGGTACAAGTGCAATTTTGAGGACATCTTTTGTACGTAGAACCCTGACCCGAGAGAGAATGATTGAGTTGCCGCAAGTACCCGCTGCGGCCACTCTAACTCATGGTCATCCGCTATGACTACCGTACCTTCCCCGTGGTAGCCGACAGCTTCCATGCCACGCTGAACGAATACGTTCACACTCGCGCCATCGTTACTCGCACCCCACGGTGGATTAGTGTAGTAACAGTCGAACTTGCCCTCTTCCGGGAAAGCATCCAGACAGTTGTAAAGTACGGAGCGGAGATTTTTAATCTTCTCCTTATCGGCGAACCTTGTTATTGCTCCGCAGATTCTCTCGTCAAAATCAAATACGGCAATCTCAGCGGGACCGAAGTCGAAGATTTCGCGATGTTTAAGGTACGCAACACAAATGCTAATCGCATCGCCATCGCCAATAAATGCAAGCCTCTTACCATCAGCCCACTTGGCAATCAACTCGGACTGCAGAACCATATCTCCAGTCTTCATGTAAATTTGATCCAGCTCACGCAATGGACGCGGCCTATTCTGAACCACATCCGATATCGCATTGATCGCTGCCCGTAAATCAATATTGTTTTTCTTTGACATCCAGCCCCCTGGAGTTGAAGTTACTGCTTGTTGTTTGGACTTCCAATTCCCGTAATGCTCATTAAATTACAGAGCAAATTGTCTGGTGAGCACGATGAATTTAAGTAGTAGAGCGACGCTCCAGTCTCCATGGCGTAAATACTGGCAACCTGACATTGGAGCTGAGTATGCAAATCGATCTCGTAGCGAAGCGGCATTGGACGACCTGCTGCATTCTTTGAGATGCGCTCGATAATTGTTTCAGGGCTGGCGTACAAACAGACGATTACATCGGGAGCAAGTCCACCTAGCTGTTTCTTCGTAAATGGAGTTACCCGAAATCCGAATTCTTCGATTGTAACCGGGTGGGAATCAACTACCACCGTTCGCTGCCCCCTGTTGGAATTGACCAATGCTACGAGCTGGCTATCCACAGCCTGCACATCTTCTCTTGTGATTATTTTGGCGGACTCTCGCCTTAGATCATCCTGAGTGGAAATCAGCTTTGTTCGCCTTTGAACACAATCCAACAATTCCTTGCTATAGGTAAACACTACCGCGTCAGGTAGCTGCTGGCTCAGATTCTCGGTAAGTGTGGACTTCCCTGTGGCAGGCGCACCAGTCAGATAGATAATTTTGTGTGCCAAGGCAACTCCCATCGATACCCCATATGTAGACGCTCAGCTTTTCGCTGTCACAGGACGAGGCGTCTTAGTCGAGCAATAATAAATGGTGGTAACGTAATAATGGTGACTGGACAAAACTAGCACCAAAACGCTCACTTTGGTATATGCCATTTGGCCTATATATTCCTCGGAAGAGCTAGGTTAGAGCTTCTATATGGCCTGCCAGACGCAATAAATCGGCCGTATCTGTCACGTACTGGCTCGAAGCGGAAACATGTGTTTCCTAGGATTTCGTCTGCTTCTCATCCATATAGCGGACGCATCGTAAGATTTCTCGCTAAGACCGTTTTGGCCGATGATCTGCCAAGTCGGCAATTCGGCCTAATGTGATGCTTCGCATTAGGCCGAATCGGGCAGCGTATTTAGATCAAATCTGAACTGTTGCCCCCTTAGGCATCGAGAGATGCCATCAAGCCGATGAACAAGAATTGGATCTCACTGTTCTTCAATGATCAACATTCCGTTGTCGATAATGCTTGGATCATCCGTCCTTGGCTTGAATGCAACAACGCGCCATCCATGCTTGTAAATTTCATCGACGCCGACAAGTTCGTTCCCGAACATTCCCCAGCAAGTGAACATGCCGGCCTTACTGCTTTCCTGCACGCAAGAGGCGCCTTTCTTGTAGTGTGATGGCCTGGTGCTGTTGTCTGGAATGTTTCCTGCATGAGCTAGAGGCACCAGGGCCAATCCAAGCATCACGAACCCTGCTGTTACTTTACGAAGATAATGGCAATTCACAGAAAGTCCCCTTTCTAAGTTTGAGCGTCTTTCACAATCTCCGAATCCCGCTTCTACGCAGGGCCCGGACCAGCATATCTTCTTGCGCTTTTTCCTCGGCAATCTCTTGGTAGATTTTCCTCCAGTCGTTTGGCTTGAGGTTTCTGCACCGTTCAGCGGATCGTCGAGATGCGCGGTTTGCTGCAGGTGTGAGACATAGCAATGACCATGTATAGAACAGGCCGGAAAGTACCAATACGGTTACTACGGGTGCCCCAGCCAGGATGAACATCACTGGAAAAAACAGTTGATATGCAATCCCTTTGGCATCCAGTCCACCTGAGAAATTGGTCATCACGTCATACACGAACTGCTTGATTGGATGATCCATGTATTCCACGGTTGCATAGTTGTGCTTGTCTGGCACCTTCACGTCGCGATAGTGAGGGAGGCCAAAGTGCATTGTGCGGCCTTTGTATTGAGGAAGGTCTTCCCATCTCGTCAGCTTTCTCCCCCACATTTCTTCTGTCCTGCTGACTTTAAGTAATGTCCCCGGTCCATTTGGCTTGAATACATTTGTGAGTGGCAACGCTCCTCGCTGACCGCGGTGCAGCTTCACCACTTCCCTGTATAGCCAAGAAAGCACGGACATGGCTCCAATCGCACATACCGCCAACAAGACAAATCCTAGAACAGTAGTCATCCTGGTTATCTCCTTATCTGTAGGGCTCCAATTTAACACAAATGAGAAGCAAACTCCGTGGAAACAAACGCCGCAAGCACGGATTCTTCGCTGCATGGCAAAACGTACAGCAGCTAGTGTTAGGCAATCCTCAGAGGAGCAAGATCTGCGAAGCATCCTTGCGCAGAATGTTCGTCGCATTCGGCGTGAGCAATCTCTTTCGCAGGAAGACTTGGCATTCAAGTGTGACTTGGACCGCACCTATATTTCTGCGGTCGAGCGCTGCATCTGGAATGTCTCGTTGGGGAACATCGGGAAAATTGCCTTGGCGCTTGGAGTTGAGCCGTGGCAGTTGCTTATGCCTGAGGAGTAGCTGGCCTACTTATTCAGTTTTGCAAGAATCGAACTTGGTGTCAGATGCGTGTACTTCCGCAACTCCGAAAGCGTCTTGTGCCCTGTGATACTTTGGACCTCAAATACGTTGAGACCTTTTTCGAACAGTCTCGATGCGCCTTCATGCCTCAAATCATGGAAATGTAGGTCGTGGGCGCCGATGTCATCTCTGGCGGCCTCCCAGGCTCTCCTGATCTGCCCTTTGTTGATCGACCACACCTCACCTTCATCTTCCCAGCCAACTGCATCAAGGGCGTTCATGGCAACGCGAGAAAGGATGGTGGTGCGAGACTCGCCGTTCTTTGTGTCGGTGAGTAGGGCTGTGCATTTCTTTTTGTTTATATTCTCCCAGCGCAAGGAGAATATTTCAGATTGGCGCATGGCTGTTTCTACCGCAATGATGACGAATTGCTTCGGCTCGCCGATTAGCGCTTTCATCAGCTTGTAGTATTCCCCTTTTTTGAGCCGCCTGGTTCTCGCCACTCCGTTATCTGGCAGGTCCATCTGGCCGGTGACTGGATTCGTCACCGGCAGGCGCCACTGACGTATTGCTACGCGATACAGGTGAGAGATGAGTGAGACGTACTTGCGCTGATTGTTTTCGCTTCCGCCAATCTCTCCCATGAAAGCGATTACGTCGTCAGCGGTGACCCCATGGAAAGGCTTCTTTGCCAACTGCATGCGCTTCGCTTTGCCGATTCGCCATTCCTCGGTATCGGCACCTTTCTTGTGCGGAGTTATCTCCAGCAGGTAACGATCAAGCGCATCACCAACCGTCAAACCTTTTATGGATTGTTTCTTGATGCGACTTTCAATCACTGCGCTCTCATGTACATCGAGCGCTTGTGAGAGTTTATGGCTGTCACGAAAGACCCGTGCCTCTGCTAGACTGTCGAGCGTCTTGTCTAGCTTGTGGCCGTTCACCATCATGCGTACGCGGAAAGAGTACAAACCTTCTTGGTATATGCCTTTCTCGACCTTTTTCCACATGATGGTGCCCACGAACTATTTGCCGGATTTTGCCGGATAATTATTTTTGAATCAATATAAACAGCGCAGGCAATGGGTTTGGTGGGATTTAATCTATGGATTTAGGTTCCAGCGCCGCAAGGCGTGAGAGTTCGAGTCTCTCCTTTCGCACCAGTTATACCCCCTGCTTTCCGCCAGGTATTCATACCTTCACATTGTCGTGCCGGCCTTTAAAGGCTATATTGCGTCACAGGAGCGATAAATGTCGAACGAAAGCCAGAATAAGCGCGCCGTATTAGAAGCGCGTCACCATGACCCCTTTTCTTACCTGGGGTTGCACCAATCCAAATCCGAATACGTATTCCGAGTGTTCCAGCCTTACGCCACCGAAGTCTCGGTGTTCGATGGAAAGGTTTGGCTGCAACTGGAGCGTGTCGATGCGGCGGGACTGTTCGTGTGGCACGGCAAACAGGATTTGCCCACACCTTGCCGCCTGCGTCTGAACTATTTCAATCATCTGCTGGAAGTGCATGATGCCTTTACCTTCGGCAGCAGCATCAGCGAACACGACCTGCATCTGTTCTCGGAAGGCACGCTGCAACAAGCCTACCGCACACTGGGCGCACATCACATGGAGCTGCAAAGCGTGTGGGGCGTGCGTTTTGCGGTGTGGGCGCCGAATGCGGAACGTGTCAGCGTGGTGGGGGATTTCAACGGCTGGGACGGACGTGTGCATCCGATGCGCTCATTGGGCAGCAGCGGGATCTGGGAGATGTTCATCCCCGACATCGGCATCGGTGAACTGTACAAGTTCGAGATACGCAGCCGCCACAGCGGCGCCTTGCTGACCAAGACCGACCCCTACGGCTTCAGTTTCGAGATGCGTCCGGGCACGGCATCGCGCGTCGTCTCGCTGGCAAACTATGATTGGCGCGATGAGTCATGGATGAAGCAGCGTGCCGAGAACGATTGGCAGCATCGGCCGCTCAATGTGTATGAGGTGCATGCGGGATCCTGGAAGCGGCATTGGAACGGAAGTTTCTACAACTTCCGCGAACTGGCTGAGACGCTGGTGCCCTACGTGCAGGAGATGGGCTTCACGCATATCGAGCTGATGCCGGTCAGCGAACACCCGCTGGATGAATCCTGGGGCTATCAGACCACCGGCTATTTCGGCGTGACCAGTCGCTTCGGCACGCCGGACGACTTCCGCTATTTCGTCGATTGCTGTCACCTGGCGGGCATAGGTGTGCTGCTGGACTGGGTGCCGGCACACTTCCCGAAAGACAGCTGGGCGCTGGCACATTTCGACGGCACGGCTTTGTACGAACACGAGGACCCGCGTCTGGGAGAGCATCAGGACTGGGGCACGCTGATCTTTAACTACGGTCGCAACGAGGTGCGCAACTTCCTGCTGACCAATGCCTATTTCTGGCTGAAAGAATTCCATATCGACGGTCTGCGCGTGGATGCGGTGGCTTCCATGCTTTATCTGGACTACTCGCGCGAAGCGGGGCAGTGGCTGCCGAACAAATACGGCGGACGCGAGAACATCGAAGCCGTGGATTTCTTCCGCCAGTTGAATGTGATGACGCACGAGCATTTTCCCGGCACGCTGACCATGGCCGAGGAATCCACCTCGTGGCCCATGGTGTCGCGCCCCACTTATCTGGGGGGCCTCGGCTTCTCCATGAAGTGGAACATGGGCTGGATGAACGACACGCTGGCCTATATCAAGCACGATCCCGTGCACCGCCGCTATCACCAGAACATGCTGACCTTCGGCCAGCTGTATGCCTACACCGAGAACTTCGTGCTGCCGTTCTCGCATGACGAGGTGGTGCACGGCAAGCATTCGCTGCTGGACAAGATGCCGGGCGACGGCTGGCAGAAGTTCGCCAATCTGCGTCTGCTGTTCACCTATCAGATGACCATCTCGGGCAAGAAGCTCAACTTCATGGGCAACGAGATTGCACAGGGGCAGGAGTGGAAGGTCGGTGCCGAGCTGGACTGGTATCTGCTGGACCGCGCCGAGCACAGTGGTATCAAGACCCTGGTGCGCGATCTGAACATGCTGTACCGCGATGTGCCGGCGCTGCATGAACTAGACTTTTCGCATGAGGGCTTCAGCTGGGTCGACTGCAACAACGCCGACCAGTCGGTACTCATCTATCGCCGCATCGCCCGCGACGGTTCGGAAGTGATCGTGGCGCTGAACTTCACCCCGGTGCCGCGCGAGAACTATCGCGTCGGCGTGCCGAAAAAAGGCGGCTACCGCGAGATATTCAACAGCGATTCGCATTTTTACGACGGCAGCAACATGGGCAACGGCTTCGGCATGTATTCGAACGATGTCGAATGCGACGGCATGGCGCAGTCCATAGCGATCACTTTGCCGCCGATGGCGGGCGTCGTATTGCAGCGGATGGCTTGATGCAGGACTGGGTCGAACAGGTATAACAAAAGCAGGCAGGGTTCAGGATATGTCTCAATTAACGCAATCTCCGGCATGGCAGGCGCTGCAAAAGCATAGAGCATCGTTACAGGATTTCTCATTGCGTCAGGCGTTCGCCGCCGATGCGAAACGTTTCGAAGACTTCTCGCTGCGCTTCGATGATCTGCTGCTGGATTACTCCAAGAATCTGATCACCGGCGAGACGATGTCGCACCTGATGGCCTTGGCGCGACAGACCGATGTGGCAGGCATGCGCGAGCGCATGTTCGCCGGTGACAAGATCAACTTCACCGAAGGCCGCGCGGTGCTGCATACCGCGTTGCGTGCGGCCACGGTCGCCGATCATGCGCCGGTGCGTGTGGACGGTCTGGATGTGTTGCCCGGTGTTCGCTATGTGATGGAGAAGATGCGTCTGTTCTCCAACAGCGTGCGCAACGGCGTATGGCGCGGCTATAGCGGCAAGCCGATCACCGATGTGGTGAACATCGGCATCGGCGGTTCGTATCTGGGGCCGCTGATGGTATGCCAGGCTTTGCAGCCGTATGCCTCGCCAAACTTGCACGCGCATTTCGTCTCCAACGTGGACGGTGCGGACATCGCCACCAAACTGGCCACTCTGGATCCTGAGACGACGCTGTTCATCGTTGCTTCCAAGACTTTCACCACACAAGAGACGCTGATGAATGCCCGTTCGGCGCGCGACTGGCTGCTGGCCAGTGCGGTCGACGAGGCGCATGTCGCCAAACACTTCGCGGCCCTGTCCACCAATGCCGCGGCGGTCAAGGCGTTCGGCATCGATCCCAACAACATGTTCGAGTTCTCCGACTGGGTCGGCGGCCGTTACTCGCTGTGGTCGGCAATCGGCCTGTCCATCGCGCTGTACGTCGGCATGGACAGGTTCGAGGAGTTGCTGCAGGGCGGCAACGACATGGACGAACATTTCTGCAGCGCGCCGCTGGAGCAGAACATGCCGGTGATTCTGGCCATGCTCGGCGTGTGGTATCGCAACTTCCATGACGCGGCTTCCGTCGCCATGCTGCCCTACGACCAGTCGCTGGAATATTTCACCGCCTATTTCCAGCAGGCCGATATGGAGAGCAACGGTAAGCGCGTGGACAGGCAGGGCAATGCGGTCGATTACGCTACCGGCCCTATCCTGTGGGGCGGCACCGGCACCAACGGGCAGCATGCCTACTACCAGTTGATCCATCAGGGCACGCAGATGATCCCGGCGGATTTCATCGCGCCGGCGAACAGTCACTATCCGCTGGGCGAGCATCACGCCACGCTGCTGTCCAATTATTTCGCGCAGACCGAAGCGCTGATGAAGGGCAAGAGCGAAGCCGAGGCACGCGCCGAACTGGAAGCGAGCGGCATGGCTGCTGCGGACATCGAAGTGCTGCTGCCGCACAAAGTGTTCACCGGCAACAAGCCGACCAATTCCATCCTGTTCGAGCGCCTCACACCGCGCACGCTGGGTCGTCTGATCGCTTTGTATGAACACAAGATATTCGTGCAGGGCGTTGTGTGGAACGTCAATTCCTACGACCAGTGGGGCGTGGAGCTGGGCAAGCAACTGGCTTCGCATATCCTGCCCGAGTTGCGCGATGCGCAGCCGGTGAGCACGCACGATGCTTCGACCAACGGCTTGGTCAATCACTACAAATCAATCAGACAATAACTACCATGCGCATCCTGTTCGCCACTTCCGAAGTGCATCCGCTGATCAAGACCGGCGGTCTGGCCGATGTCAGTGCCTCGCTGCCCGCCGCCTTGCAGGCGCTGGGGCAGGATGTGCGGGTGCTGCTGCCTGGCTATACGCAGGTGCTGGATGCGCTGAAGAGCAAGAAGGTGGTCGCCACCTTCAAGCCGTTCGAGGATCAGGAAGAAGTGCGCCTGCTGAGCGCGAAGATGCCGGGCACCGGTGTGCCGCTGTATGTGCTGGATGCGCCGCACTACTATTGCCGTGTGGGCGGGCCCTACCAGTACCACTTGGGCGGAGACTGGCCGGACAATCCGATGCGTTTCGGCCTGCTGTCGCGCGTGGCAGCCATGTTGGGTAGTACTTCATCACCGGTGAACTGGCAGGCTGAGCTGGTGCATTGCAACGATTGGCAGACAGGGCTGGTGCCCGCCTATCTGCATCTGGAGCAGGAACCCCGCGCGAAGACCGTGATGGCGATCCATAACATCGCCTTCCAGGGTAATTTCGACCGCGAGTGGACCAAGCATCTGCATCTGCCGCAGTCGCTGTATCACATGCACGGTGTGGAGTTCCACGGTCTGCTGTCCTTTCTCAAGGCCGGTCTGCAATACGCGGACCGCATCGTCACGGTCAGCCCGACCTATGCGCACGAGATCCAGGCGACGGAGATGGGCTATGGCATGCAGGGACTGCTGACGGTGCGCAGCGCGCAAGTCAGCGGCATCCTCAACGGCATCGATGACAACGAGTGGGATCCCGCCACCGATCCGCATCTGCCTGCCCATTACGATGCGCAGGATCCGTCCGCCAAGGCGCAGGTCAAGCAGGCCTTGCAGCAGCGCTTGGGCTTGGAAGTGAATGCGCAGGCCCCGTTGCTGGGCGTGGTCAGCCGACTCACCTATCAAAAGGGATTGGACCTGTTGCTCGAATGTCTGCCGACCCTGTTGGACAGCGGCGCGCAACTGGCGGTGCTGGGCAGCGGCGATGCGGAGTTCGAGCGGCGCTACAAGTTGCTGGCGCAGCGCTATTCCGGACGGGTGTCGGTCACGACGCGATTCGACGAACCCTTGTCGCACCAGATCATGGCGGGGGCGGACATCTTCCTGATGCCGTCGCGCTTCGAGCCGTGCGGTCTCAATCAGATGTACGGCATGCGCTACGGCACGCCGCCGGTGGTGCGCCGTACCGGCGGGCTGGCCGATTCGGTGACCAACGCCAGTCTGGAAGGCGGCACAGGTTTCGTGTTCGACGACCCGGGTGTGGCCGCCTTGCAGCAGACCATCAAATGGGCGATCGAGTGTTATCACGATGCGCCGACGTTCCGCCGCATACAGCTGAACGGCATGAACAAGGATGTCAGTTGGCGTCACAGTGCCCAACTGTATTTGGATCTGTACGAATCAGTATTGAAAAAGCAGCATCAATAAAAGGGAGAGCAACATGGCACAGGATGCACAATCACCACGTTTCATCAGCGCGCTCACCAAGAACACCGTCGCCTTGATCCTCGCGGGCGGGCGCGGCAGTCGCCTGCATAACATGACCGACTGGAACGCCAAACCGGCCGTGCAGTTCGGCGGCAAGTTCCGCATCATCGACTTTCCCCTGTCCAACTGTATCAACTCGGGCATCCGCCGTGTCGGCGTGGTCACCCAGTACAAGGCGCATACGCTGATCGAACACATCCAGAAGGGCTGGGGTTTCCTGCGCGGCGAGTTCAACGAGTTCGTCGCTTTGCTGCCGGCACAACAGCGTATCCAGGAAGAGTGGTATCGCGGTACGGCGGATGCGGTGTTCCAGAACATCGACATCCTGCGCGGCTACAGTCCGGAATACATCGTCATCCTGGCCGGTGACCATATCTACAAGATGGACTACGGCGAGATGCTGGCCGCGCATGTGCAGTCGGAGGCGGACATGACCGTGGGCTGTATCGAAGTGCCGGTGACAGAGGCAAGCAGCTTCGGTGTGATGACGGTAGGCGAGGAAGACCGCGTCGTTAAATTCTCCGAAAAACCGGCCAATCCGACCGAGATCCCAGGCAAGCCGGGAGTCGCACTGGCCAGCATGGGTATCTATGTATTCAATGCCAAGTTCCTGTATGAGCAACTGGTGCGCGATGCCGATACCAAGTCATCCACACACGATTTCGGCCACGACATCATCCCCTACCTGATCGAGCGCTACCGCGTGTACGCGCACCGTTTCGAGAAGAGCTGCGTGGGTATGACCGATGCGGGCGGCGCATACTGGCGCGACGTGGGAACCATCGACGCCTACTGGGAAGCCAATATGGAGATGGTCGATGTGGTGCC
Source organism: Sideroxydans sp. (assembly GCA_013791855.1). GTDB lineage: Bacteria > Pseudomonadota > Gammaproteobacteria > Burkholderiales > Gallionellaceae > Sideroxyarcus. The sequence continues at coordinate 4,787 of VMTA01000005.1, read as the reverse complement.
CGCCCTCGATCTGTACGACAAGACCTGGCCGATTTGGACCTATCAGGAGCAACTGCCTCCTGCCAAGTTCGTGTTCAACGAGGATGGGCGGCGCGGCGAGGCCATCGACTCCATGGTGTCCGGCGGCGACATCATCAGCGGTGCGCGGGTATTCCACAGTGTGCTGTTCTCCGATGTGCGCGTCGGCGAACGCAGCGAAGTGACGGACTCCGTCATCCTGTCCGGTTGCCGCATCGGCGGCGACGTCAAACTGAACCGCGTGGTGCTGGACAATCGCTGCGAGATACCCGACGGCATGCAGATCGGTTTCAATCGCGAGGAAGATGCCAAGCGCTTCCACGTCTCCAAGGGAGGCGTCACACTGGTCACGCCGGACATGCTTGGCCAGTCCATCCATCACGTCAGATAATTCGAGAGAATCAAAGTAACTTATGCCTCATCGCAAGAAACAACCAACCGAGAAGAAGTTGCAACTGGTGTTCTGCTGGCACATGCACCAGCCGGACTACCGCGATTACCTCACGGGGGAATTCACCCTGCCGTGGACCTATCTGCACGCCATGAAGGATTACACCGACATGGCTTATCACCTGGAGCAGCATCCCAAGACGCGTGCCGTGGTGAATTTCGTGCCCATCTTGGTCGAGCAGTTGCAGGATTATGAGCAGCAGTTCCGCACGGGCGAGATACGCGACGGCCTGCTGAAGATGCTGTGCCGCGAGGATCTCGACTCGCTGGGCGATGAGGAGCGATTGCATATCCTGGATAGTTGTTTCAAGAGCAACCATACCAAGATGTTGCAGCCCTATCGTGCCTACCAGCACTTGTTCGATCTGCAGAAGATGATGGAGGAGCGCGGACGCGAGTGCGTGACCTATCTTTCCGGCCAGTATCTGGCGGACCTGCTGGTGTGGTATCACTTGGTGTGGTCGGGCGAGAGCGTGCGCCGCGAGAACGAAGTGGTCGCGCGCCTGATGACCAAGGGCGCACAGTTCACTTATGCCGAGCGCATGGAACTGTTCAAGCTGATCGGTGAGTTGATCGCAGGCATCATCCCGCGTTATCGCGCCTTGTCCGAGCGCGGTCAGGTTGAGATATCGACCACGCCTTACAATCATCCCATCCTGCCCTTGCTGCTCGATTTCAAGACTGCGCGCGAGAGCGAGCCGGAAGCGCCGCTGCCGCAGGGGGCCAACAACTACCCCGGCGGTCTGCGCCGTGCGCAGGCCCATCTGAACAAGGCGGTGGAAAGCCATCAGCAGAACTTCGGCAGCAAACCGAACGGCATGTGGCCGTCCGAGGGCAGCCTGTCGCGTGCCACGGTGAAGTTGCTGGGCGAGCACGGCTGTCACTGGACGGCGACCGGGCAGGCGGTACTGGCGCATAGCCTGCAGCAGGAATTGAACACCAATCCGCTACCGGACAAGTCCGAATATCTGTACCAGCCCTATCTGCTGGAGGATACCGGCAAACCGGTGTATTGCTTCTTCCGCGACGACCATCTGTCCGACCGTATCGGTTTCGAATACGCGAAGTGGAAGGGTGACGATGCGGCGGCGGATTTCGTACATCAGCTGGAAGACATCTACAAGAGATCGCACGGTGACCACGACCCGGTCGTGTCCGTGATTCTGGATGGCGAGAACGCCTGGGAGTATTACCCCTATAACGGCTATTACTTCCTGTCGGAACTGTATGCGTTGCTGGAGGATCATCCCTTCATCAGTACCACGACCTTCAACGAAGTGTCGCGCGGCCTCAGAGAGGGCAAGAGCCGCAGCCGTAGCGGCAAGTTGAAGCAGATGGTGGCGGGTAGTTGGGTGTACGGCACGTTCAGCACCTGGATCGGTTCGGCGGACAAGAATCGCGGTTGGGATCTGTTGTGCGAGGCCAAGCGCAGTTACGACATCGTCGCCAACAGCGGCCGTCTGAATGACGCAGAGCTGAAGTTGGCGACCGAGCAGTTGGCCGACTGCGAAGGTTCGGACTGGTTCTGGTGGTTCGGCGACTACAACTCGGCGCAGAGTGTTTCCTCGTTCGACACCCTGTTCCGCAAGAACCTGAGCAACCTGTATCGGCTGCTCAAGTTGCAGCCGCCGGTCGATCTGCAGCATGTGATCAGTGTCGGCGGCGGGGCCCCCGCGGCTGGCGGCACCATGCGCCGCTCCGAATAAGGTCTATCGAATCAATCCAATATGGATGCGAGGGGGGAAGGGGTGGGCAGTTTGATAGAATCCCCGCCTCTCGCACCATTCAAATAGCAGGAATCCCATCGTGAACGTACCCACCAAGCCATTCATTGAAAAACACCACAGCATCATGAGCATGCCCCCTTTGGGCACCGATGCGATCAGCGTCATGGAAGACTTCCGGCGCTATTTTAGTCACACCCTGGGTTGGGGCAAGGCTACGATTTCGGGTTATCCGGTCTATTCCTCGCTGGCGCACACGCTGCGCGACCGACTGATCGAGCGCTGGCGCCACACGCAGCGCGCGCATGACGAATCGGACTGCAAGCAAGCCTATTATCTGTCGCTGGAATTCCTGATGGGACGTGCCATGTGCAATGCCATGCTCAATATGGATATGGAACAGGAGACCGCCGACGCGATGCGCAATTTCGGTGTGATGCTGGAAGATGTGCAGGAGCAGGAAAGCGATGCGGGTCTGGGCAATGGCGGTCTGGGTCGTCTGGCCGCTTGCTTCCTCGACAGTTGCGCCACCCTGCAATTGCCGGTGACCGGCTACGGCCTGCGCTACGAGTACGGCATGTTCCGTCAGCGCATCGAGCACGGCAAGCAGGTGGAGGATCCCGACCACTGGCTGCGCAACGGCAATCCCTGGGAGGTGGAGCGTCCCGAACACGCGGTGCGCGTCAAGTTCGGCGGCCGCAGCGAGATGTTCACCGATATGTCCGGCAAGTTGCATGTGCGCTGGGTGGATACGCAGGATGTGATGGCCTTGCCGTTCGATATGCCCATCCCCGGTTACCAGAACGGCACGGTGAACACCTTGCGTCTGTGGAAATCCACGGCGACCGAAGAGTTCAATCTGGAAGAGTTCAACGCGGGCAGTTACACCGAGGCGGTGGCCGCCAAGAACGCGGCAGAGCACATCACCATGGTGTTGTACCCCAACGACGCCAGCGAGAACGGCAAGGAGCTGCGTCTGCGCCAGCAATATTTCCTGGCTTCGGCCAGCTTGCAGGATATTTTGAACCGCTGGGTGCGCAGGCATGGTCAGGACTTCAAGCAATTCGCCGCGAAGAACGCTTTCCAGCTGAACGACACCCACCCGACCTGCGCGGTGGCGGAGTTGATGCGCCTGCTGATGGACGAGCACGGCTTGTCCTGGGCTGATGCATGGCAGATCACTTCAAGCACCATGGCCTACACCAACCACACCCTGTTGCCGGAGGCGCTGGAGAAGTGGTCGGTGGGCATGTTCGGCCGTCTGCTGCCGCGTCTGCTGGAGATCATCTACGAGATCAACGCCCGCTTCATGGAGCAAGTCTCGTTGCGCTGGCCGGGCGATGTGCCGCGTCAGCGCCGCATGTCCATCATCGAGGAGGGGGATGTGCCGCAAGTACGCATGGCCTATCTGGCCGTGGCGACCTGTCATTCCGTGAATGGTGTGGCCGCGCTGCATTCCGCGCTGCTGCAGCAGAACCTGTTCCGCGACTTCTACGAGATGTGGCCGGAGAAGTTCAACAACAAGACCAATGGCGTGACACCGCGCCGCTGGATGGCCTCCAGCAACCCAGAATTGAGCGCGCTGATCGACCACACCATCGGTGATGCATGGCGTACTGACTTGTCGCAATTGCAGGGCCTGCGCGAGTTCGCCGACGACAAGACGTTCCGCGGCAAATGGCGCAGCATCAAGCACAACAACAAGCAGCGTCTGGCCGAGATGGTGTTGCGCGACTGCGGGGTCGAGTTCGACACCTCGGCGCTGTTCGATGTGCAGGTCAAGCGCATCCATGAATACAAACGCCAACTGCTCAACGTGCTGCATGTCATCCATCTCTACAACCGTATCAAGAACGGCGATACCAAGGACTGGACACCGCGCTGTGTGCTGATCGGCGGCAAGGCGGCACCGGGCTACGCGATGGCCAAGCAGATCATCCATCTGGTCGGCGCGGTGGCCGAAGTGGTCAATCAGGATCCGGATACCAAGGGGTTGCTGCAACTGGCGTTCCTGCCCGACTATCGCGTATCCGCGATGGAAGTGATCTGCCCGGCAGCCGAGTTGTCCGAACAGATCTCGACAGCGGGCAAGGAAGCGTCCGGCACAGGCAACATGAAATTCATGATGAACGGTGCCCTGACCATCGGCACGCTGGATGGCGCGAACATCGAGATCCGCGAAGAGGCGGGTGACGACAACTTCTTCCTGTTCGGTCTGACTGCCGAGGAGGTCGAGGCGACCCGTGGACATTACGATCCGGCGGCCATCGTGGCGGGGGACGACGATCTGCAGCGCGTGGTCGAACTGTTGTGCTGCAATCACTTCAACCTGTTCGCGCCCGGCCTGTTCCAACCCATCGTGGATGCCATCCTCAATCCGCACGATCCGTGGCTGACCGTGGCCGATTTCCGCAGCTATGTGGATGCCCAAGAGCGTGTGGCCGAGGCTTACCGCGATCAGGATGACTGGACCCGCATGAGCATCATCAATACGGCGACCAGCGGCAAGTTCTCCAGCGACCGTACCATCATGGAATACAACCGTGATGTATGGGGGTTGTCGCACATTCCGCCGCATGAGGCCTGATTAAGGCC
>VMTA01000034.1 GCA_013791855.1 Sideroxydans sp. | reverse complement strand
GCCTGCGGATGTCTGTGCCCGAATGTCTTTTCCGCTCTGCCGAACATGAACCCCCATTCATCCTCCGCATCGGGAGCGCTCAACCAGTAGCCATCGCTGTTGAGCAGCATCGCAAGACGCGGGTTTCCATCGCTCATGATGCCCAGGAAATGCCCGATAACATCCTGCCCAAGATAATTGATTATCAAAGCGCCGCGTTTGCGCCCCTTGCTGTCGAACACGGGAGTCCCAAAGCGGATCATCGGCTTGAATGGCTGTTCGATCTCACCATGCTCGATGTTCAGATCAAGCGGCGAGACATACACCTCGCCCCGCCCAAGCTTGATCGTGTCGCGAAAGAAATATCGGGTAGATTTGTCCTGCAATGCGGCTTGAGGAACGATGACGGGCCGGCCGGAATTGAAGTTGATGCGTACAACTTCCCTGCCCTTGATATCGATATAACGCAACTGGTCGTAGCGCCGCGCCTCCTTGGCGATCACCAGCATTTGGTGCGACAGGTCATCGCGCGGCACGCGGGCACCGCCATCAAGGTAGTGGAGCAAGTCTGGCGTCTCTGCAAGGACACGCAGATCGGCGATCACCTCCCGAAAATCCTGAGCGATCTGGGCATGGGCATTTTCGACCCGCGCCGCTTCGTGCACTTTGGTGATCTTCAGATTCTGGGCGCTGTCTGCATCGATGTACGCCGCTACAGCAATCGCAAGCAGCAATGCGGAAGGCAAGAAATACAGCGCGAATCTCATCAACAATTCGCGAGCATCCCTCCCATTCCAAGCCAAATTTGACCGCATTTTATTTTTTTTATTCGATTGTTTGCGCAACAGTGACGTTACTCAGGTATCGCACCTGCACCTTATACAGATGGCGTGTATTTGTCCATGTCTGAAGTGTCAAATTCCCGAGCACAGACCAAGGTTATACGCCGGTCTGATCTTAGCCGTTCATGATGTGTTCGCTGGTGATCCAGGTATCTTCGCGACTCCCCACTTCGTCCCTGCTGTGAGTGGAGCTCAGGACTCCCAGGGGAAATGAGGCAAACCTTCCAGCGCCTGCACCAGCCCCTGATTCCACACTTCCGAGAGTTGCTTGGCGAAGGGGTCGTTCTCGGTGAGCGTCATGCGCTGGCCGAAATCGAGCGCACCCTTGCGGTAGATGAGCAGGTCGATGGGCGGGCCGACGGTGAGGTTGCTGCGCGTGGTGGAGTTCATCGAGACCAGTGCGCAGCGCGCGGCGTGTTCCAGCGGCGTGTTGCGTTTGATGATGCGGTCGAGGATGGGCTTGCCGTATTTGACTTCTCCGATCTGCAGGAAGGGATGGTCGTCCGATTCGTGGATGTAGTTGCCCTGCGGGTAGATGAGCAGTGTCTCGGGTTTGCCGTTGCCGACCTGACCGCCGAAGATGAAGGTGGCTTCGAAATTGGTGTTCGCGGTATCACGCTCGGCATGTTGTTTTTGCACGGCGGCGCTGATGCTGGCGATGTAGTCGGAGGCGGCGAGCATGTTGGGCACGCTGCGCAGATTGACCGTTGCCGCTTCCTCGATGTCGCTCCACAGGCGTTTCACCACGGCTTGGGTGGTGGCCAGATTACCCGCCGACAACAACACGAAGGTTCGCTCTCCCGGCCACACGAAGGAATGCATCTTGGTGTAGGTGGAGATGTTGTCGAATCCGGCGTTTGTGCGCGAATCGGAACAGAACACCACGCCTTCGTCGGTGTTGATGGCCAGGCAATATGTCATAGGGATGCGATCATTTCTGGTTGAGTAAGTCGCCGTACTGGGGCGACGCGTCTATCGGGCGCGCAACACTAACACGCGCTTTCATTGCTGGGCAAACTCGAGATGCCCCTGCATCTGAGCGGAGGGCGGGACGCCGTCCTGCCAGGCATGGAAATAGTTCTGCAACAGTGCATCGTGTATCTCGCCCAACTGCTGCTGCAACAGGTCGATGTATTCGTGCAACGCCACCGCATCCAGATCGGCAGTGGGGTGCTGCGCGATCTTGAGCCGCAGCAAAGCGGTGAGCTGCTGCAACTGCTGCGACTTCGGCATCAACCGGAAGCATGTCTCCATCTCGTTCAGGCAATGCGACACGCTGCGCGGGAAGCGCATGTCCTGCAACAGGAAGCGGATGGCATCGTTGCTGCGCACATGCATGGCGACCAGCCGCCGGTAAGTCTGGTAGGCGGACAGCGATTCGAGCGTGCTCATCCAGATGCGCTCCACCAGCGCTTCGCGCACCACGTTGTCTTCCGGGAAGCTGATGGCGGAATGCAGATCGAGGATGCGCGTGGTCATGTCGGCGCGCTCGATGTTGCGACCGAGTTTGATCAACTGGTAGGCATCGTCGTGCGGCATGGTGCCGGAGAACAGGCCGACGATGGCATGCCGCTGCTGGATGACCTCGTTCAACACCATGTAGCGCTCGCGCCGGTTGCTGCAAGCCGCCAGCGCGTTCTTGCGCACATAGAGATAAAGACTGTTGATGCGCTCCCACATTTCGGCGGGCAACACTTCGCGCAGGGTGCGGGTGTTCTCGCGGGCATATTTCACACAGGCGAAGATGGAGCTGGGGTTCGCTTCATCCTCGATCAGGAAGCGCATGATGGATTCTTCGTTCGCTTCGGGATAGGTCTTGGCGAACAGATCGTCCAGACCAGCGATCTCGGCCAGATTTGCCCAACCAAAGGTGGCACCATGCGGCAGGTCGAGCAGCACATGTGTGGTGCTGTTGATCAGACGTGCGGTGTTTTCGGCGCGCTCCAGATTGCGCGCCATCCAGTAAAGGTTCTCTGCAACGCGGGCGAGCATCATGCTGCGTCCTCCACGATCCAAGTGTCCTTGCTGCCGCCGCCCTGAGAGGAATTGACCACCAGCGAACCCTTACGCATGGCCACGCGCGTGAGGCCGCCGGTGGTGGCATACAGCTGGTCGGACTGCAGCACGAAAGGCCGCAGGTCGAGATGACGCGGCGCGAGCTTGCCGTCCACCAGCGTCGGTGCGGTGGATATCTCCAGCGTGGGTTGCGCCATGTAGTTGCGCGGATCGCTGCGTATGAGTTCGGCAAACTTGTCGCGCTCTTCCTGCGTGGCACGCGGGCCGATCAGCATGCCGTAGCCACCGGATTCGTTGGCCGGCTTCACCACCAGTTTGTCCAGGTTCGCCAGCACATAGTCGCGCTGTTCTTCGATCATGCACAGATAACTGGGCACGTTGGCGAGGATGGGTTCTTCGTCCAGATAGTATTTGATGATTTGCGGCACGAAGGCGTACACCACCTTGTCGTCTGCCACCCCCGCACCGGGCGCATTGGCGATGCCGACATTGCCCTTGCGCCAGGCGCGCATCAATCCCGGCGTGCCCAGAACCGAATCCGGATTAAACACTTCCGGATCGAGGAAGGCGTCGTCGATGCGGCGGTAGATCACATCCACGCGCTGCAGGCCGGTGATGGTCTTCATGTAGACGATGTCGTCCGCGCCCACCACCATGTCGCTGCCTTCCACCAGATATGCGCCCATCTGCTGCGCCAGATAGCTGTGTTCGAAATAAGCGGAGTTGTAGATGCCGGGCGTGAGCACCGCTATCACCGGCTGCTCACCCTCGCGCGGCGAGAGCGAGGCCAGCATCTGATAGAGCCGCGCGGGGTAATCGTCCACCGGCAAAATATTGGTGGTGCGGAACACCTCGGGGAAGATGCGCTTCATGACCTGGCGGTTCTCCAGCATGTAGGAGACGCCGGACGGCACGCGCAGATTGTCTTCCAGCACATACACGGTGCCGTCCTTGTCGCGCACCAAGTCGGTGCCGCAGATGTGCGCCCACACGCCAAAGCGGGGCGTGATGCCCACGCACTGCGGACGGAAGTTACCCGATCCTTCCAGCACTTCGGCCGGGAACACACCATCCTTGATGATGCGCTGTTCGTTATACAGATCGTTGATGAACAGGTTCAGCGCGCGCAGGCGTTGCTTGAGGCCGGCCTGGATGGATTCCCATTCCTTGCGTCCCATCACGCGCGGGATTGGGTCGAACGGCCACACGCGGTCGATATTGCCCGCCTCGCTGTACACCGTGAAGGTGATGCCCATCGCCATGATGGTGGCGTCCACCGCCTGCTGCCGCTTGGCCAACTCGCCGTCGTGCAGCGAGTTCAGATAGTCGAACAAGGGCCGCGCCACCGCACGTGGTTGCAGCGCGCGATCCAGCAATTCATCGTAGGCAATGTGTGTTGCGTATTCGTCTCTGGCGAGTTCCATATCTGTGCACTGTCGGTTTCCTTACAATGCATCAAGCGAATAGCGTGCCAGCCTGCTTCGCCGACTCAGGCAGACTGTCCGTATAACTCCCCCAGCTTCTCCGACACGAACTCGGCGCGCGCTTTTGCATCGTTCTGCTGCTGTTGCTGCACACACCATGCGGCGAACACTTGCGGCTCTATCTGATACTCCACTGCTTGCACGCCGGAACGCTGGAACTCGCGCCGCGCGGAGACGGCGACATCCTTCCATCTTTCGAATGTCTCTTCGAAACATTGCGGATCGGTAGCCGTGGCCTTCACCTGTGCCCATGTCTCGGCGGTGTACCCGACCACGCCGACGATCATCGCCTGCTGGCGATGCTTGGCACGCAGGCTGCGGAACATGGCAGCGCGCTTCTTGCTCATAACGGCAATCCGAACGCGGGCGCTATCTGTTTCAGCCAGGCTTCCACGCGCGCATCGGTCAAAAGTTTCTGGTTCTCCTGATCCAGCGCGAGGCCGACGAAGTCATCGTCGACCAGTGCTTTGGATGCGATGAACTCGTATTCATCGGCCGGCCAGCTACCTGCGAAACTTGCACCGCGTGCTTTGAAGAACTCATACAGGATGCCCATCGCATCGACGAACTCTTCCGCGTATTTGTTCTGGTCCCCCAGTCCGTACAGGGCGATGGTCTTGCCGCTGAAATCGAGATGCTCGATCTGCGGCAGGAACTCTTCCCAGCCACCGCCCATACAGTCGGTGGACAGCCCCGGCAACGCCCCCGCCCCCAATGTTGAGGTGCCAAGGATGAGTTGCTGGTAACTGCCGAACAACTCCGGCGTCGCCTTGTTGACGTTCAGCGCCTCGGCCATCGTCTCATCGTCGAATCGTTTCTTGATGGCCTTGGCGATGCGCCGGGTGTTGCCGGTGCTGCTGGCGAAGAAGAGTCCTATCCTCGGCATAAGACTTAGACCGGACCACGACCCGCGCGTGACAGCTCAACTGTGCGTGTCAGTGCTTCTTCGAACGACACCACATCACCCTTTGGTTTGTAGTCGGACAGCGCCTTGTACACGGTAGCGATCTTGGTGGTCGGAGACTGGCCTTTGAAGTCGCCCTTTTCCAGCGCGGCGAGGTCGATCAGTTCGTTCCAGATCAAACCTTCCTGCATGGAGATAGTGGCGATACTCAAACCAGCTGTCTCGATGACCAGCGGCTTGGCGATGTTCACCACGAACAGGATGATCTTCACATCGGCAGCGAAGTCCGCCTGATAGTAGGCAAGCACCTTTGGCAACAGCGCGAGGTCGTCCAGGCTACCGACGTACAGCTTGATCTTGTCGCCTTCAGCCAACACCACAGTGTTCTTGATGGTGGATACGGGTGGCTTGCGGTGCCCCGATGCGTCGCCGGCTTCGCCCAGTTCCAGCACGAGGTCGCCGCGATAGCCGGCGTAGTTGCCGTCTGTCTCCTTGAAGTTCATGTTGAACAGCAGGCCTTTGGTTTCGTAGGTATCGAATAGCATGGTTATGTTTCCTGATGGTTGGTTAAAGAAAAAAGGGATTACTCATCGTCGTCCTCACTGGCGAATACTCTTCGCGGCACCGTCGCCGGATCGGCAGTGATGGCACGATAGATTTCGATTCGGTCGCCCGGTTTGAGCTTGTCATCCAGCTCGGCCATCTTTCCGTAGATGCCGACCTTGTATGTTTCCAGATCGATGTACGGAAACTTATTGAGGATGCCGGACTGCTCGATGGCGAGCTGCACGGTGGCCTCCTCCGGCACTTCGATGCGAAGCCAGAGTTGGTTGACGGGTTCGGAGTAAGCGATGCCGACTTGCATAGCGTTCTCCTAGTTCGCCACTGCGGCAGCCGCCGCAGTTTCAGCACGTTCGGCGCGGCGACGGTCGAACACGCGCTTCGCAGCCAACAGAAAACCCAATGCCATGAATCCGCCCGGCGGCAGGATCATCAGCAGAAAGCCCTTGTAGTCCGGCACGATGGTCGTCTCCAGGAATGCGAACGCAGGGCCCAGTAACAGATGCGCGTTGGCGAACAGCGTGCCGCTGCCCAGTATCTCGCGCACGCCGCCCAGCGCCACCAGCGCCAGCGTGAAACCCATGCCCATCATCAAACCGTCCAGTGCCGCATCCGCTACCGTGTTCTTGGACGCGAACGATTCGGCGCGGCCGAGGATGGCGCAGTTCACCACGATCAGCGCGATGAACAATCCCAGCACTTTGTACAGCTCGTGCGCCCATGCATTCAGACTCATGTCGACCAGCGTCACCAGCGTGGCGATCAGCACGATGTAGACCGGGATACGCACTTCGGGGCTGATCAGGTGACGCACGCTGGAGACGATGATGTTGGACAGTAGCAGCACAGCGGTACTCGCCAGACCCATGCCCAGTCCGTTGGTGGCCGTGCTGGTCACCGCCAGCAGCGGGCACAGCGCCAGCATCTGCGCGAACACCACGTTGTTGTCCCACAGCCCTTCGCGGGTGATGCGGCCGTATTTCTCGTTCATCTCACACCTCCCGCTTCGTCCAGTAATTCCGTCTTGTTCGCTTCGAAGAAAACCAGCCCGCCCTTCACCGCTTTCACCACCGCGCGCGGCGTGATGGTGGCGCCGGCGAACTGGTCGAACACGCCGCCATCCTTCTTCACCGCCCATTTATCTACGGGCGGTTCGCCCAGCCACTTGCCGTCGAAGCCGTATATCCAGTTCGCCTTGTCCGGCTCGATCTTGTCGCCCAGGCCCGGCGTCTCGGCATGTTTGATGACGCGCACACCGAGCACCTTGCCTTCGCGCGACACGCCCATCACGCATACGATTGCACCGGAGTAACCGTAGCCAGTGACGCGGTACACCACTGCCTCCACCTTGCCCTTGTTACGCGCGCGCCAGACCAGCACTTCGCCTTCTTCGCTGTGCAGGGTGACGGTATCTTTCAGCAACTCATTGTCGTAGCTGCCCGGCAATACCTGGGTCAGCGAAGCCTTCAGGTCGGCTTCTTCCGCCGCCTTGATATCCGGCCCGGTGATCAGCGAGGCGAAAGCCAGCGCCGCACTGGTGAGCAGCGCCACGCTGCCCAGCAGCGATGCCTGATACCCAAGTTTGGCGCGCAGTTCTGCGAGTTTCATCACGTCCCCTTCTTCGCATGTAATGCCGCGCCCTTGCGGTCGCGACCATAGATGCGCGGCTTCACGTACTGATCGATCAGCGGCGTGGCGGCATTCATCAGCAGCACGGCGAAGGCCACACCTTCCGGATAACCGCCCCAGGTACGGATGACCCAGGTGAGCAGACCGCAGCCAAGGCCGAAGATGAATTGCCCCAATGCCGTGTTGGGCGAGGTGACCGGATCGGTGACGATGAAGAACGCGGCCAGCATCACGCCGCCGGACAGCAGGTGCACCAGCGGATCGGCGTAGTGGTTGCCGTCGATGAGACTGAAGATCAGCGCGGGCACGGCCACGCCGAGCAACATAGCGACCGGCGCATGCCAAGTGATGATGCGGCGCGCAATGAGCACCAGACCGCCGAGCAGCAAAAACAAGGCAGCGGTCTCACCCAGACTGCCGGTGCGCAGACCTGCCAGTGCATCCAGCGGCACATAATGACCTGCCAGCGCCTGATCCAGTCCGATGCCGCGTGTGAATTCCGTCTTCACATGACCGAGCAGCGAAGCGCTGGACATGCCGTCTATGGGTTGCGACAAGAAGGTGACGCGCAAGCCTTCGAGCAGATTCAGTCCGTTCGGCGAGCTGAGCGGCGACGGCGCGCCCCAAGTGGTCATCTCCAGCGGGAACGAGATCAGCAGCATGACGCGCGCGGCCATCGCCGGGTTGAACACGTTCTGACCCAGCCCGCCGAATATCTGCTTGCCGACGATGACCGCGAACAGACTGCCCAGCACCGCGATCCACCACGGCGCATACGGCGGCAACGACAGGGCCAGCAACCAGGCGGTGAGGATGCCGGAGCCGTCCATGATGACCGGACGCACGGCACGCTGCTGGATGCGGATGACGAAAGCTTCGCCGAGGATGGCAGCGATGATCGCCACCGCCCACAGATTGATGGCCGGCCAACCGTACAGCCAGAAACCGAACAGCGTGGCCGGACTGAGCGCCAGCATCACGGTGAGCATCACTTTGCCGATGGAACTCGGTGCATGCGCATGGGGGGAATGGGCGATGGGGTTCATGCAGTCTCCTCGGCCGCTTTCGCTGCCGCTTCTTTGGCGGCGCGTTCCTTCGCTTCGCGTGCCGCTTTGCGTTTGGCCATCATCTCGGCGCGTTCGCGTTCGACGCGCGCGATGCGCTCGCTGCGCGCATCGGCCAGTTTCTTGGTGGCTTCCTGTTTCAGCTTGCTGCGCTCCTGCGCGGCGAGGTCACCCTTGGCGTAGTTGAAGTAATGCACCAGCGGGATATGTGCCGGACAGACATAGGAACAGGAGCCGCAGGCAATGCAATCCTTGAGGCCCAGATCGACCGCGCCGCTCAAGTCTGAGCCGCGGATGTGCGCTGCCATCTCCAGCGGCAACAGGCCGACCGGACAGGCGCGCACACAGGTGGAACAACGGATGCACGGCGAAGCTTCGTCGTGCCCGATCTCGTCAGATGTCAGCGCGAGGATGCCGCTGCTGCCTTTCACCACCGGGATGGCGGTATTGCTGATGTGCTGGCCCATCATCGGACCGCCTAGCACCATGCGCACCGCAGCTTGCGAGTAACCTCCCGCGAAATCGATCAGTTCCTGCACCGGTGTGCCGACCAGCGCCTCCACGTTGCACTGTGACTTGATCGCGCCGCCACTGACGGTGACGATGCGCGAGATGAGCGGCCTGCCGAAACGGATCGCCTGATGCACGGCGAATGCGGTGGCGACGTTGTGCACCAGCACGCCGATGTCTGCCGGTCGACCTCCGGCGGGGATCTCCTGCCCGGTGAGCACCTGGATGATCTGTTTCTCAGAACCCATGGGATACATGCTGGGCATGGCGACAACTTTCATCGAAGAAGCGCGCGCCGCGCTGCGCATCGCATCGATGGCTTCCGGCTTGTTGTCTTCGATGCCGACGATCACTTCTTTGGCGGCAACCGCCAGCGCGATCAGGCTGATGCCTTCGACGATGGCCGTGGCGCGTTCGCGCATGATGCGATCGTCACAAGTGAGATAGGGCTCGCACTCACCACCATTGATGATCAGCGTCTGCACACCACGACTGAGATTGAGTTTCAGCGCGGAAGGGAAGGTCGCGCCACCGAGACCGACGATGCCTGCCGCAGCAACACGTACGGAGATGTCATCAGCCTCCAATGCAAAAGGATCGTCGCATGCTTGCAGTGCAACCCACTCATCCAGCCCGTCGCAGGCCAGGGTAAAGGTCGGCACCGGCAAGCCGGAAGGATGCGGTGCGACATGGTCGCCCAGCGCAACGATGATGCCGGAGGTCGGCGCATGCACCGGGGCGGAGACGTTGCCCTGCGCGGCGGCGATGAGCTGCCCCTTCAGCACGCGTTCACCCACATTGACCACCGGCATGGCCGGTGCGCCGATGTGTTGCTGCAAGGGTACGAACAGTTTCTGCGGCAACGGCAATACACGGATGCCGCGCGCCGCCGACAGGTCTTTGCGACCCTCAGGGTGCACGCCGCCGCGCATGCCGGAGAAGAGCTTATCGAACAGCTTCATGCCTCATCCTCATTTAGTCGCAGCATCGCGCAACACTTCCCGAGCCGGATGGAGGGCAGCATTCGCGGACGTTCACATCCCCACACGTGGGGCCCCTGCTCTCTGCTCATGCTGCCACCTCCAGCTTCGGCTTGTGCCAGTACCACGACTGCAACGTGACCGGCACGGCTTGCAGCGACAACGCTTCGGTCGGGCACACGTCCACGCATTTGCTGCACGCGGTGCACGCTTCGCGGAACACCACGTGGATCTGCTGTGCAGCCCCCATGATGGCGTCGGTGGGGCACACCTTGAAACAGCGCGTACAGCCGATACAGATCTCTTCCTTCACTTCGGCCACCTGCGGGCCTTTGTCTTCCACACCGGAAAGATCGGCTTCCACGCCCAGCTTGTCCGCCAGCGCCTGCACCAGCGCCACGCCGCCCGGCGGACACAAAGTGACCGGCGCACTGCCGTCTGCCAGTGCCTGCGCCGCACCCGTGCAACCGGGATAGCCGCACTGGCCGCATTGCGAGCCGGGCAACATCTGCTCGATCTCCGCGATGATGGGATTGCCTTCCACGCGCAGATAGCGCGCGGCCAGACCGAGCAGCAAGCCGAGCACGGTGCCGAGGATGGTGAGGCTGACGATGGCGGCGACTAGCATCTCAAATACCTTTCAAAACCTGTTAGCCACAGAGCACACAGAGATCACAGAGAATTCCTGTGGCGATTTTTCTCTGCGCACTCCGTAGCCACTCATCACCAAATTCAAAGAACCAACAGAAACAGGCAACGCGCCACTATCTCTGTGTCCTCTGTGTTCTCTGTGGCTAATAATGTTTTTCATCTTTCAATGCCCAGCCAAACCCGCAAAACCCATGAACGCCAGCGACAACAATCCGGCGACCACAAAACCGATGGGCGCACCGGCGAAGGCAGCGGGTACTTGCGCCAGTGACAGGCGCACACGCAGGCCAGTGAACAACAGCATCACCAGCGTGAAGCCGAGCGCGGAACCGAAGCCATATAGAAGACTGTGCAGAAAACCGTTCTTCTCCTGCACGTTGAGTAGCGCCACACCGAGCACCGCGCAGTTGGTGGTGATCAGCGGCAGATAGATGCCCAGCACCTGATACAGGCCTGGACTGAATTTGCGGATCGCCATCTCGGTGAACTGCACGGTCGCCGCGATGGTGAGGATGAACGCGAGGATGCGCAGATACTGGATACCCAGCGGCTGCAGTAGCCAATGCTCCAGCATCCAGCTCGCGGCAGTGGCGAAGGTGAGTACGAAGGTGGTCGCCATACCCATGCCGAGCGCACCATCCATCTTCCGGGACACGCCCATGAACGGGCACAGTCCCAGGAACTTCACCAGCACCACGTTATTCACCAGTGCCGTGCCTAATAACAGTAGAAATATTTCAGACATCGCGTTCGTTCTCCTGCGCTCTCCTCTGCAAGCGTCGTGCCAACTGGTGCGCACCGAAAGGGTGTGCACGGAATCAGGCATTTGGGAGATATCCGCACCAGCGCGGTGCAAAAAACCCTTGTCGTTGTCGGGTTCGGCGATGCACCGATGTAGCAAACACAACAATCCGCCCAATGACTGCGGCGTTGAGCGCAAAACAAAAATAGTCGGGCATGCTTATTGCTGAATGTGTGATGTCATTCAATTTGGAGTCCACATGTCCGACCCGATACAGCCTCCGGAGAATCTGCCGACCCACCTGTTCAGACAGGCCGTCGCACAGGCTGCACTGGCGATCTCGATCACCGACGCGCGCGCCAACATCCTGTATGCCAACAATGCGTTCTCGCGCATCACCGGCTACGGGCAGGACGAGATCGTCGGCCACAACGAATCCATCCTGTCTTACCGCGTCACGCCCAAGCTGGTGTACGAGACGCTGTGGGCGCAGATACAACGCCAGCGTCCGTGGAACGGATTGCTGGTGAATAAACGCAAGGATGGCAGCCGCTATCTGGCCGACGTGACCATCACGCCGGTGGTGAACGATCAGGGCGAGACCACGCATTTCCTCGGCATGCAGCGCGATGTGACAGAGGTGCACCGGCTGGAACGCCAGGTGCAGAACCAGAAGACATTGATCGAGTCGGTGGTGGATGCGGCGCAGGTCGCCATCGTGCTGCTGGACGAGCAGGAACATGTGCTGCTCGACAACCAGGAATACAAGAAGCTGATCGGCGACTTGGGCAAGGAACCGGCTGCGCGCCTGATCGCCGCACTGCGCGCGCAGATGGGCGATGCGTTCACGACCGCCTACCAGAAGCACCGCAACATCGCCGCACGCGAAGTGCAGATCGAGACGCAGAAGAAGGCGACACGCTGGTTCTCCTGCGCAGTGTCATGGTTCGAGGAACAGGATGTCGGCGCCGACGCTTTCTATGAGCCTACCCGTCGCCATTACCTGCTGCTCACCATCCAGGACATCAGCGAACTGAAACGCCAGCAGGAAGACCTGCGCATCAACAGTCTGCGCGCGCTGCTGGCGGAACAGGAACGCATACAGGGATTGCGCGAGACGCTGGCCGGTGCAGTGTTCCAGCTGGAAGGCCCGCTCAATATGCTGAGTGCCGCCACCTCCATGCTGGAGCGCAGATTGTCCAGCCAGGGCGCGCCCGCCGGTTCGGGCGACATCTCTTCCAGCGCGCTGGACGAAGCCATCAGCAAGAGCCGCGAAGCACTGGAGACCCTGCGCGCCTGCATACCCGAACAGGACGACGAGACACTGCAACTGATCGACATCAACGACGTGCTGGTGGATGTACTCAAGCTCGCCACCGCCAAGCTGCTCGCGGCCGGCATCGTGGTGGAATGGTCGCCTGCCGCGCAGTCGGCCACGCTGGCGGCGCATCCCGCGCAACTGACCAATCTGTTCAAACATCTGGTGGCGAACGCCATCGAGGCGATGAACGAACGGCGCGGCGGTTCGCGCGAATTGCGCATCGGCTGCGAAGTACACAGCGACCATCTGGAGGTGACTGTGGAAGACACCGGTCCAGGCGTCGCGGACGATCTGCGTTACACCGTCTTCCAACCTTTCTTCACCACCAAAGGTGCGGGCAAACAGCACCTCGGACTCGGATTAGCCATGGCACAAGAAGTAGTGAGCCGCCACGGCGGCACGCTGGACATCGATCCCGACTATCACAGTGGTTGCCGCATGCGCGTGCAATTGCCACTGACGAAGGGGGGTAGCCATGATTGATCCACGCTCGGAACTCGATCTGCTGCGCGCCGAACTGGAGACGCTTTATCAGGTGAGCCGCGTACTGTCGCATTCGCTCAACTTCAAACAGACGCTGGACGGCGTGCTGAACGCACTGCACGAAGGTGTGGCGCTGGACCGTGGCATGGTCAGCCTGATCGACGCCGCCACCGGCGAGTTGCAGGTGTCGCTGGTGTACGGCGTGTCCGACACGGTCACCGAAGAGGTCAGCTATCTGCCCGGTGAAGGTGTGGTGGGCACCATCCTCAAGACCGGCAACAGCATCATGGTCGACTGCATCATGGACGAGCCGCGCTTCCTGTCGCGCATGGGCATCTACAACCCGCAGGGCGCGTTCGTCGGCGTGCCGATCCGCATCGGCAAGAAGGTGGTCGGTGTACTGGCAGCACAACCGGCCATAGGCATGGCCTACCAACTGGACGAGTATCGCCATTTCCTGGAGATGGTGGCCAACCTGATCGGCCAGAGCGTGCGCCTGTCGCAGGAAGTGGCGCAGGAGAAACAGGAGATCGCCGAGGAACGCGACGGCCTGCGCCGCACCGTGCGCGCGCAATACGGTTTCGACAACATCATCGGTCACACACAGGCGATGCGCCGCATCTTCGAACAGGTGCGGCTAGTGGCGAAGTGGAACACCACCGTGCTGATCCGCGGCGAGACCGGCACCGGTAAAGAGTTGATCGCCAACGCCATCCATTACAACTCGCCGCGCGCGCGCGGCAGCTTTGTAAAACTGAATTGCGCGGCGCTGCCCGAGACCTTGCTTGAGTCGGAATTGTTCGGCCATGAGAAAGGCGCGTTCACCGGCGCGGTGGCGCAACGCAAGGGGCGCTTCGAACAGGCCGAGGGCGGCACCGTGTTCCTCGACGAGATCGGCGAGATCTCCGCATCGTTCCAGGCCAAGCTGCTGCGCGTGCTGCAGGAAGGCGAACTGGAACGCGTGGGCGGCACCAAGACCATCAAGGTCGATGTGCGCGTGGTGGCCGCCACGCACCGCGATCTGGAGGCAGAAGTGGAGAGGGGGCGCTTCCGCGAGGACTTGTATTACCGCCTGAACGTGATGCCGCTGACACTGCCGCCGCTGCGTGAGCGCATGGAGGATATCCCCGACATCGCGCGCTTCCTGGTGGACAAAGTCAGCCAGCAGCAAGGCCGCACGCTGGGGCTGACCGAAGCCGCGCTGCGCGTGCTGATGCATCACGACTGGCCGGGCAATGTGCGCGAGCTGGAGAACTGTCTGGAACGCGCCTCGGTGATGACCGAGGGCGACACCATAGACCGCGACGCAATCCTGCTCACCGGCATCGACGAGAAGATCAGTGCCTCGCGCGGCCCGGTGCAGAACGTCGATCTGGACGACCCGCATCTGGATGAGCGCGAACGCGTCATCGCCGCGCTGGAACAGGCCGGCTGGGTGCAGGCCAAGGCCGCGCGCCTGCTCGACATGACGCCGCGCCAGATCGCCTACCGCATCCAGACGCTGAACATCAAGGTGAAGCAGATCTGAGCATGCAAGCAATCTCATCTCTGATGCAGGAGATCGGTATCGACGATGCCGAGATCGCGCAACGGCAGGCCTTCCTGTCGCTGGACACGGACGATGCGGCATCGCTGCGCGAAGTACATGCCGTGCTGGCGACGCATCGCGATGAACTGATCGAGGTGTTCTACCAGCATCTGTTGCAGTTCCCCGAGATACGCCCGCTGCTAGGTGACGAGTCCAGATTGGAAAGACTCAAACGGGCGCAGATGGATTACTTCGATCAACTGACGCAAGGCAGCTACGACGCCGGCTATGTCGAGAACCGCCTGCATGTGGGAGTGGTACATCAGCGTGTGGGCTTGACGCCCAAGTGGTACATGAGCGCCTACTGCAAATATCTGGGCGAGGCGACACCGCGCCTGCTGGCACATTATCGCGATGACCCGCAGCGCGGCCACCAGGCCTGCAGCGCGTTGCTCAAGGTGGTGTTCTTCGACATGGGGCTGGCGCTGGACACCTACTTCCACGCCGAACACAAGGCGCTGATGCTGGCGCGCAGCTATACCGAACAGATCGTGAGCAGCATGCCGATCGGTTTCATCGTGCTGGATACCGCCGGGCGCATCCGCCTGCTGAACAATGCAGTGCTGAAGATGTTCGAATTATCCGGTGACGACGTGTGGCGCGACCGCTCTCCCGGCAGCTTCCTTGGCGTGCCGGAACTGGATGAGGCGGCTGCAAAGGTGATCAAGTTGCAGGAGCACCAGCACGATCTGGGCTTCGGCCTGATCATCTCCGGACAAGCGCGCGCATTCACCGCAGACCTCTCGCTGGCGCAGATGGGCGAAGAGCGTGTGGTGCTGTGCATGGTGCAGGACATCACGCTGCGCAAAAAATCGGAAGAGGAGATCCATCGCCTCGCCTTCTACGACGCGCTGACGCAGCTGCCCAACCGGCGCTTGCTGCAGGAACGCCTGCTGCAAAGCATGTCGATCAGCGCGCGCAGCGGCAAACACGGCGCGGTGATGTTCATCGATCTGGACAATTTCAAGACGCTGAACGACACACAGGGGCACGATGTGGGCGACGAACTGTTGCGCGAGGTGGCCGCGCGTCTCACGCGCAATGTGCGCGAGGGCGACACCGTGGCGCGGCTGGGCGGCGACGAATTCGTGGTGGCGCTCGAATCACTGAGCGGCATCGAAAAGGAAGCCGCCAATCAGGCGGAGACCATCGCCGAGAAGATACGCAACGAGCTGAGCCAGCCCTACCAGTTGCAGACCGTCGAACACAACAGTTCACCCAGCATGGGGGTGAGCCTGTTCCGCGGCCACCAGAACAGCATCGACGAAGTGTTGAAGCAGGCCGACCTTGCCATGTATCAGGCCAAGTCCAGCGGCCGCAACCGCGTGTGTTTCTTCGATCCCGCGATGCAGACCGAGATGGAGTTGCGCGCGGAACTGGAAAAAGACTTGCGTGCCTCGGTGCGCCGCGAACAGTTAGAACTGCACTACCAGATGCAGGTGGACGACAGCGCGCGCATCATCGGCGCCGAAGCGCTGATCCGCTGGAACCATCCGCAGCGCGGCATGGTATCGCCCGCCGAATTCATCCCGCTGGCGGAAGAGATGGGCATGATCCTGCCCATCGGCGACTGGGTGATCGAACAGGCTTGCATGATGCTCAGACGCTGGGAGATGGATGCCGCGATGCGCCACCTCGTGTTGTCGATCAACGTCAGCCCGCGCCAGTTGAGCCAGACTTGGTTCGTAGAAAAAGTGAAAGACACGCTGGAATCCTACGGCATCCGCCCTTCCCGACTGAAGCTGGAACTGACCGAGAGTTTCATCCTCGACGATGTGGAGGATGCCATCGCCAAGATGCAGGAACTACGCGCCATCGGCATCCGCTTCGCCATGGACGATTTCGGCACCGGCTATTCATCCTTGTCGTATCTCAAACGCCTGCCGCTGGAACAACTGAAGATCGACCAGTCGTTCGTGCGCGACATCGCGACCGACAAGAGCAACAGCGTGATGGTGCGCACCATCATCAGCATCGCCAACAACTTCGGTCTGGACATCATCGCCGAAGGCGTGGAGACGGACGACCAGCTCGCCTTCCTGCGCCAGTACGGCTGCAACCGCTACCAGGGTTATCTGTTCGGCAAGCCGGTGCCGCTGGCCGAATTCGAACGCCTTTGTCACCTCAAATAGTAGCGGCACGCTTATTGCTGCTATCCCGCATAAGGCCGGAACCGACAGGTTTTGGCTGACAAATACGGGGGGCAGTGCAGCCCGTCGTTTCGTTTACTCCAAAAAAAGAGACAAACATGGCAATCAAGAACATCAAGGATTTTTCCGACAAGGCACGCAGCGACGCAGCCCTCAAAGAACAACTGGCAGCCTGCATGAAAGTGCGCGAAGTGATCGCACTGGCACAAGCGAACGGTTTCGACTTCATCGAAGACGAACTGTATCCGCCCAACGAACCGCAATTCACCGCCGACCAATTGTCCGAGCGCATGGCCAAGGCGCTGCTGCGGGCCTGAGCATGAACGGCACCGATACCGAACCGCAAGGAACGAAACGTTACTTCGTCACCTACACCGGCATCAAGATGCCGTTCAAACTGGTCAACGAGCTGGAGCCGCATGAGATACAGAACCGCAACACCTTCTTCTGCGGCTTCTTCGACGGCGACCGCCTGCTCGGCTTCGATAAATACGCCTACAGCGAGATCGAGATGTCACACCGCTACAGCTACCACGACAACGGCAAACTGAGCGGCGTCGAGATCACCGACATCGATGGCGAGACCACGCTGCTGGTGTTCGATGCGGGAGGCAACGCGGCGTGAGCGTCTTCACACCGTGCAAAGGCAAGACAGCTTGCCGCGACGACGGCGAACGCTGCATCACCTGTGATCGCAGCTTCGCCGAGATCGAACAGACACGCGCGTTGATCGACGCGCTGGCAGAATTCGCCCTGCAGCAAGGCTACAACAATGTGGAAGCATTCGCCGCCCATGTGGCGGACAAGCTGATGAAGAAGGTGCGCCACCGGCGCGGTGCACCCTCCTGAATCTGCCTGCTATTTCGAGCAGCGCGCAGGTGCCATACGATGCGCGGCGACCTCGCGCAGGATGCGGATGCCGCCGTACAACACCAGTCCCGCGATGACGAAGCCGATGAACAGGTCCGGGTAGCGGCTGCCCAACAACCACACCAGGCCGCCCGAGACGATCACGCCGAGGTTGGCGATCACATCGTTGGCGGAGAAGATCAGCGAAGCGCGCATATGCACCCCACCGTCGCGGTGGCGGGCGATGAGCGCGAGACAGATGCTGTTCGCCACCAGCGCGACGGTGCCCACGCCCATCATCAGCAGGCTCACCGGTTCGCTGCCGTACAAAAATCGCCGCAGCACATCGACCAGCACCAGCACGGCCAGCCCGATCTGCAGCATGCCGCTCAGTCGCGCCGCGCGATCCTTCAGTTCATCCGCACGGCCCACCGCATACAGGCTGATGGCATACACCAGCGCATCTGCCAGCATATCGAGCGAATCGGCGATGAGCCCGGTGGACTGCGCCAGCCAGCCCAGCACGATCTCGAACATAAACATGACGGCATTAATGCCCAGCACGATGCGCAGCGTGCGCCGCTCCTGCTCGTTCCTTGCTTCCATCTCACATCCGCAACCCGCCATCACCCGCTCCTGTCATCCGATTAGCGGAATCTGGCGCATTCCTGGCCCCGGCGCAAGTCGGCGTAAAGAACAGCCCTGACGTGCCTGGGGAAATATCCGGGAACTTTCCTCAAGTATTGCACTCTGAAGCACGTCCGCATCGTGCGGACACCATTGCGTTAACTAAAGAGGTATCAAATGAAAAAAGCATATGAAGGTGTGGCAAGGTTCGTTCGTTGGGTCATCGCCAGCGTTGTCTCTTTCATCGTCGCGCTGCCGACATTCACATCCATCAGCGCCTCCCTCTGACGCCACGAACCCGAACGCCCCGGCGCGCAAGTGCCGGGGCGTTTTTATTGCCTGGCGATCCTGGCGCGACTCCGCTAAAGTCGCGGCATGTCATCCCGCCGCAAGCATTACCACGTCTATGTGATCGAACTGTCGAAGGACGTGCTGTACGAGAGCAAATTCAAGAAATGCAATCCTGACTATGTGACAGGCAAGCCCTGCGTCTATGTGGGCATGACCGGCCTCGACCCCGACATCCGCTTCGACAAACACAAGGCCGGCATCCAGTCCAACCGCTATGTGAAGCAATACGGCCTGCGCCTGCTACCCGATCTGTACGAAGCCTTCAACCCGATGAACTACAACGATGCCTGCGACAAGGAAGTCGAGGTCGGCATCGACCTGCGCAGTGCGGGATTCGGGGTGTGGCAGGCTTGAGTCGCTGCCTCAGAAGTTAGCGATCGCCAGCACCTGGCCGCCCAGCAACAGGAAATATCCCGCGCCCCAGCTTATGCTAGCTGTCAGCGCGTGCGCCATGCTCTGCCTTGCATCCTTGCTCAGCAGGATGCCGACCATCATGACCACTGCACCGGCCAACGCCAAAGTCATCATTGAAAATAGTTCATCCATCTCATACCCTCCGTCGTTCGTTGCGCGCGGCATGTCCACCACCGCCGGCCCCTGTAAACTAGCGCCGAGTTGTTGCAGCTGCGTGATACGCACATGACATTCGCGCGACACCCCATGACGCGCCCTGCCGACGACCCGACATCCATTAGAATCAAGGCATCCCAATTCAGGTAAAGCAAATGAAACGCATCGGATTACTCACCAGCGGCGGCGATTCACCCGGCATGAACGCGGCGATACGTGCCGTGGTGCGCGCGGCTACCTTCAACGGGCTCGAAGTGTTCGGCATCGAGCGCGGCTACAAAGGATTGATCGAGGGCGACATCCACCCGCTCGGCCCGCGCGATGTGAGCGGCATCATCAATCGCGGCGGCACCATCCTGCACACCGCGCGCTGCAAGGAATTCATGGAACCCGAAGGCCGCGCGCTTGCTGCGGCGAATCTGGAGAAACACGGAATCGAAGGCTTGGTCGTCATCGGCGGCGACGGCTCCTATCAGGGCGCGGCAAAGCTGCATGCGGAATTCGGCATCCGCTGTATCGGCTTGCCCGGCACCATAGACAACGACATCGGCGGCACCGACTACACCATCGGTTTCGACACCGCCATCAACACCGCAATGGAAGCTATCGACCGCATCCGCGACACCGCCAACTCGCACGACCGAATCTTCTTCATCGAAGTCATGGGCCGCCGCAGTGGCTACGTCGCCATGATCAGCGGCATCGCGGGCGGCGCGGAAGACATCCTCCTGCCGGAAGTCGAAACCAGCGTAGAGATGCTCATCGAGCGTCTGCGCACCGGCCAGAAACGCGGCAAGAAATCCTCCATCATCATCGTTGCCGAAGGTTGCGAATATGGCGGCGCCATGGTGCTCGCCAAGCGCGTGAGCGACCAATCCGAATACAAGGACAACCGCGTCACCGTCATCGGCCACCTGCAACGCGGCGGCAGCCCCACCGCCATGGACCGCGTACTCGCCAGCCGCATGGGCGTGCACGCCGTCGAAGCACTGATCGCAGGCGAAGCAGGCAAGATGGTCGGCGTCTCCGGCCAGCAACTGCAACTGCGCCCGCTCAGCGACGCATGGGAACAGCGCACCAGGTTCGACATGGAACTGCTGCGCGTGGCGCATGTGTTGAGTGTGTAGGAACAGCCCAGCAATAAAACGCTGATGGACTTCGGCCACACAAACACAAGGACCACCATCGCGGCCTGTTTCGCGGGGGCGCTGGTGATGCTTTTCCTGGCTGTACCTCGGCACAGCCATGCTGTGGATCTTGAATTACAGAGCGTAGGGGCACGCTTGCAGATCGGCGAGAAGAGCCATGTGATCGGCGCGTTGCAGCCGGAATCGTTCCATGAATACGACGTCGTGGCGAACTTCAAACTGCCCTGGGAACACCGATTCCAGTCTGGCTGGGTGGCACGCACAAGACTGCTGACCCACGCGGGTGTTCTGAAAGGCCAGAACCAGAGCGCGCTGGTCGCGGTTGCCATCCCTGCGCTGGTTTTCGGCAGGCAGGATGGGGGTGTCATGGTCGATACGGGGCTGGGGCTGGCATTGCTCAGCAGACATCGCTTCGCGCTGCAGGATTTCGGCGGCCCCCTGCAGTTCGCTTTGACGTTGGGTGTCGAGGTCCCGCTGCACCGGCATTTCGCAGCCGCTTACCGCTTCATGCACTATTCAGATGCCGGTTTCTACGCACCCGGCACCATCGGCGCGGATATGCACATGGTTGAGTTGCTCTATCGTTTCTGATACCGGAACCCATACGACAGCTGCAGACAGTGCGACAGGGAATAGCGCTGAGCTAATATATGTCGAGCATCAACTCACCATTCTCGTACTGAAGGAACGCGCAACCGTGACGACAGAACTCCTCCTTCGCACCCTATCCTTATGCACTCTCCTTGCCGGAGCGGAAACATTGCACGGGATCGCAAGAACACTGTTCCTTGTCCCGCGTATCGGAAAGCAACGGGCGCTCAAACTCAGCATCCTATCGGGCACGGCGCTGGCTTTCGGCATCTGCTACCTGAAGGTACCCGGCATTGGCTTGTCCGGTTTATACGAACACCTTGCACTAGGCCTTGTGCTGGCATTTTTCATGGCCAGCTTCGATCTGGCTATGGGTATGTTGTTGCTCAAACGCTCATTCAGAAAAGCACTGGATGACTTTGATCCGGCCACCGGCAACATGCTCGTGTTCGGTTTGGCAGCGCTCGTACTCATCCCGGCGTACGTTGCATATCTCAAGGGTTTGATTTGAGCCTTCCATTCCCCGGATCGCCCCCCTGACGCGCTACAGAGCTTAAGGTGATGGGGTATCATCCATGCCGGTGCGCGACCTTCTTGCACTGCCATATTTCACAGGAATCCCATGCATCCCCTCATCACCCGGAACGAATCGAACAAAGCGTGCAAGGCCAATTGGCGTTCCGAGAGCGGCATGCCGCCGCCCAAACGCGTGCGCATCGCCGACGACACGATGAAGGCGGACGAGGCATACCGTCTGGCTTGCGAGGGGACGGCGCTGCTGTGGCGCGGCGATTTCCAGAATGCGAAACAGTTGTTGCAGGCGATGTCGCGGCGCAACACGCGCAAGGCGGAACGTTCGCGCAAGGCCGCCGAACTACCGGGCGAAGCATTCCACCTGCATCGGCAGGCGATGTCGCAACGCGCGCGCACGCTGGCGATGATCCTCATTCCGCTCGATGCGGATTACGACATCCCTTTGCGCCGCGCGCCGGATATGCGCCAGGCCTGCAACGAGGCTTACGGTCGCAGCAGCAAACCTTCGGTCGCTTCGCTGCGCGAGTTGCTCGGTCTGGTCGGTGCGCACGAGTGGCGCAAGAAAGGCGTGGAGATCCCGCTGTTGAATGCGCGCATCCATCCGCATTACGGCGTGTTCTCGCCAGTACGCGGCGAATATCTGGAGCTGGTGAATCAGGCGCCGTTGCCTGCGACCGAGCTGGCGTTCGACATCGGCACCGGCACCGGCGTGATCGCGGCATTGTTGGCGCAGCGCGGCGTGCAGCACATCATCGCCACCGACCAGGACGCGCGCGCATTGAGCTGCGCACGCGACAACCTGACGCGCCTCGAACTGAACAACAAAGTCGAAGTCATTGAAGCCGACCTGTTCCCCGAGGGCAAAGCACCGCTCATCGTGTGCAACCCGCCCTGGATCCCGGCGCGCCCCAGCTCGCCGGTGGAACATGCGATCTACGATCCGGAAAGCCGCATGCTGCGCGGTTTCCTTGCGGGCTTGGCGGCACATCTCACGCCCGGCGGCGAAGGCTGGCTGATCATCTCCGACATCGCCGAGCATCTTGGCCTGCGTACTCGCGAAGAATTGTTGGCGATGTTCGATGCATCCGGATTGAAGGTCATCGAACGTCTGGATATCAGCCCGCACCACCCAAAGTCTGCCGACAAGACCGATCCGCTGTATGCGGCACGTGCGGCGGAGATCACTTCCTTGTGGCGTTTGGCGGCGAACTGATTGCAAGAAGATTCGCGCATGGAAAGATTCATTTCAACAGCAGATGGTTTGAATCTATGGTCCGAGTCTTTCGGTGACCCGGCCGACCGCGCTGTGTTGCTGATCATGGGCGCGATGAATCAGGGCATCTTCTGGCCGGATGATTTCTGCCGTGGCTTGGCCAGCACCGGGTATTACGTGATCCGCTACGACCACCGCGACACCGGCAGATCATCGACGATCGATTTTCAGAAAGCGCCTTACGATCTGGGCACACTGGCGCAGGATGCACTTGCCGTGCTGCGCGGCCACCAGATCAGCAAGGCTGTGATCGTCGGTCTCTCGATGGGCGGGTACATCGCGCAGCTGCTCGCGATCGATCATCCGGAATGTGTCGACAGGCTGGTGTTGATCTCCACCACAGCGGATCACCGCCCTTACATGGCTGCCACCATGGGACTGCCCGTTGATGCGTTCAGTCTTCCCGCACCTGACAGCAAGTTCCTCGACTACATCCATGCCACGGCCGCGAACCCGCCGCGCACCGCAACAGAGATCGAAGCGAACATGATCGAAGGCTGGGCGGTCACCTATGGCGGTGAGCGGCCTTTCCCGCGAGCACAGATCACAGCGGCCATCCGGCTTGCCGCACAACGTGCTGCGAATCCTTACGCCTGCTTCCAGCATGGCCTTGCGGTATCCGCATCACCGGATCGGCGCGAATCGGTCAAGCGCATCACTGCACCCACGTTGATCATCCACGGCCGATACGATGCGCTGCTGCCTCTGGCGCATGCGGAATATCTGGCCAACACGATACCCGGCTCACAGTTGCAGATATTCGAGATGGGGCATTCCTTCATGTGGTCCTGGACAGATGAAGTCCTCGCCTGCATTTGTGCATTCATCAAGCACTGAACGCGCGCATCAACATTAATCAGTTAGACTGGGCAACGATGCATTCCATGATGCATGTCACCGAAAGTCACCATGCCTCCAGCAGCAAATCGTGGTCAGCCTTCTGATGCGCCACGCATCGATCAGGACAACCACTTGTGGCTGGCATTCTGGCGCGATCAGCGCACCGATTTCCACCAGTCCGTCGCCAATCCGCTCCTGACGAAATTCTGGCCCGAGCTGGGATTGGCGCAGGGCAGCCGCGTGTTCGTGCCATTGTGCGGCAAGAGCCTGGACATGCTGTGGCTGGCGCAGCAGGGGCACGAGGTCATCGGCGTCGAGTTGAGTCCGGTAGCAGTGGAAGATTTCTTTCGCGAGAGCGGACTGCATCCGACACAACAGCAGGTCGGCGAATTAACTCTATGGCGCGACGGCAAGATCAGCATCCTGTGCGGCGATTATTTCGCTTTGACGCAAAGCGAACTAGGCATGATCGATACGGTCTATGACCGTTCCGCGCTCACCGCCTTGCCGGAGGAGATACGCGGGTTGTATGTCGCGCAGTTGAGCCGGCTCGTGTCCGACACGGCCGTGGTGTTCCTGCTGACTGTCGAGGATGCCGCCGAAGATGCGACGATGAAACAGGCGACCGGTGTGGACGAAGAGATCGCGCGTTTGTACACGGGCGATTTCGATATCGCGCTGACTTATGTCGAGAGCGTATTCGAGGCCGACCCGGTATCGGCATCGCTGCCCGACATACGCGCCGAATACAAGGTGTACCGGCTCACTGCCCGCTAGCCGGGCTCCTCTTCCGGATCAGAAGAACGAGATCAGCGCCGCATGGCTGGTGAAAGTCACGAAGAAACCCGATCCCCAGCTCACGGCTTCAGTCACTGTGCCGTCCAGACTGCGCGCTTCGTTCCTGTTCAGACGGATGCCCACCATCAGGATCACCGTACCAACCACCACCATCGCCATCATCACCAGAAATTCGTTCATCATGTCTTCCCCTGTCGTTTGAATATGGAACTGCGTCAGATCGGTTCTTTCACAGACTGCTGATCACCAGCGCCTGACTGCCGAACACCGTCATGAACCATGCGCCCCAGCGCGTGCCCTCAAGCAGGGCATCGCCCATGCTTTGATCGGGGTCGCGATCGATGATGATGCCGATCATCAATATCGCTATGCCTGCCGCGATGCCTGCCATCAGTGTCCAGAATTCAGTCATGTCTTTCTCCCTTCGTTTCCCGCCACATTGGCGGTCTTGTTGCAAAGTCCTTGCGCCTGTCACATCACCATCGAGAACAATTGCGGCTGCGTGCGTTTGTAGTCGTAAAGGTGCTGCAGTGTCATCGGCGTCAGTTCCTTAATCGCCACCCATATCTTCAGGGGGTGATCGTCGGGCTTGGCTAATGCGATGCACAATCCATGCCATGCATCCCAGTCGATCTGGTGCAGCTTCGCGCGCGCATCGGGCGGGAGGTTGTTCGCGGCCTTCGCCAGGTTGCCCAGCATCATCAGCGTTTGCGCGCGCGTGATGCGACTGTCGAAGAACTCGCGTTCGCCACTCTCTTCGGTGAGGGTGATGATGTTCAGGGCGAGTTGTTCCATGAGCCCGAGTAGTGCGCCAACTAACATGGTGTGCTCTCCTTTAGTGCATCGCGCAGCAGCAGGGCGACGTGTCGTGCGTTGCGTTGTGTGCCTTCGTGTATCTGGTGACGACATGAAAAACCATTGGCGAGGATGGCGGCGTCCGGTGCGGCGCGCAGCGCGGGCAACAGATCCAGCTCGGCCATCTGCATGGAGATGTCGGCGTGCTCCGCTTCCACACCGAAGCTACCGGCCATGCCGCAGCAACTGGCTTCGATGAATTCGAAATCGAACTCGGGGATCATGCGCAACACCTTGCGCAGCGACTTCATCGCACCGACGGCTTTCTGGTGACAGTGGCCGTGCACCAGCGTCTTGCCCGGTAACGGCTTGAATTCGAGTGTGAGGCGCTTGCGGTCGTGTTCGCGCGCGATGAACTCTTCGAACAGGTAGACCTGTTTCGACAAAGCGACTGCTGCATCGCCGAGACCGAGTTTCAGATGGTCGTCGCGCAAGGAAAGGATGCACGAAGGTTCAAGGCCGACGATGGGTGTGCCTGTGGCCAGTGCAGGACGCAAAGCGAGTTGCATACGGCGCGCTTCGTATCGGGCTTGTTCGACTTGTCCCAGCGACAGATAAGTGCGACCGCAACACAGCGCGCGTTCGGGTTCGTCATCGAACAAGTCCGGTTGCAAAGTGGTGACACGATATCCGGCAGCAGTCAGCACCTGATGGGCGGCGTGGGCGATCTCGGGATCGAAGTGGTGGGCGAAGGTGTCGACGAACAGGATGACGGCGCGGTCATCTTTTATGGCTGCCGTGCTGAACGCGGGAGCAACATAAGGTGCCGCAGAAGGCTCCGGCAGTTTGCGCTTGGCCGAGATACCTAGGAATCTTTCTCCCAGCTTCGCCAGCCAGGGTGCGCGGTTGCGCCAGCGGATGATGCGGCGCATGACAGGATAGCGATGCAGTTGCTGCGGCAGATCGGCGATCAATCGTTCGCGTAACGACATCCCCAACTGTGCGTTGCGCTGCGCCTGATATTCAATCTTGATGGCGGCCATGTCGATCTGGTTGGCGCATTCACGCTTACAACCTTTGCAACCGACACAGAGTTCCAATGCTGCAGCGAGCTCAGATCCGGCGAAAGCGTGTTCGCCCAGCTCGCCGTTCAGCGCCGCCTTCAGCACCTGCACCCTGTCGCCCGGCGAATGCACGACATCGTCGGTGGCGCGGAAGCTGGGGCACATCACGCCTTTGGGTTTGCGCTGACATTGCTTGTCGCTGATGCACACTGCGACGGCCTTGGCGAAATCGCCGCCGGTCGCGGGGATGCCCGCGTAGGCATCGCCTTGTCCGGCGGTTTCGTAAGCTGACCAGTCGAGATGGAGTTTCATGCCTTTGTATAGGCAAGTTGGATGCCAGCCCGCAACGGATACCGCACTATTCTTGTAAGCCATTGTGCGCACGGCATATTCATCTGCATGCCCGCTCCTACTCCCCGCCCCCATGCCCGTACGTCAGGGAATTTTGTCGCCTTCGCCACAAGCTTTTGCGCATGTCATGTGCAATTTGCAACAGGCAAACCCACAACGCAGAGTCAGGCACCCAATGAAACAACGGGTTAGACGTGCCGACCGGTCAGGCACGCGGCTTGCTGATAGTCAGGCGGACCTAACCGGAGGACATATTGTGGAACTGCCCGTACTGAACAACACAGCAAGCGAAGCCCCCAAAGGCGGATGTTCCGCCGGATCGTGCGGCTCGACCGACGACCAGATGAACCACCTGCCGGATAGCATCCGCGACAAGGTGAAGAACCATCCCTGCTATTCCGAAGAAGCACACCATTACTTTGCGCGCATGCACGTCGCCGTCGCACCGGCCTGCAACATCCAGTGCCACTACTGCAACCGCAAATACGATTGCTCCAACGAATCGCGCCCCGGCGTGGTTTCCGAGGTGCTCAATCCGAAGCAGGCGGTGAAGAAGGTGATGGCCGTCGCGGCCACCATCCCGCAGATGACTGTGTTGGGCATCGCCGGTCCCGGCGACGCACTGGCCAATCCGCAACGCACCTTCGACACTTTCCGCATGCTGAACGAGCAGGCACCGGACATCAAACTGTGCGTCTCCACCAACGGCCTGGCCTTGCCGGAGAACGTCGAAGAGATGTGCCAGTACAACATCGACCACGTCACCATCACCATCAACTGTGTGGACCCCGACGTGGGCGCGAAGATCTATCCGTGGATCTTCTGGAACAACAAGCGCATCAAGGGCCGCGAAGGCGCTGCCATCCTCATCGAGCAACAACAGAAGGGGCTGGAGATGCTGGTCGCCAAGGGCGTGCTGGTCAAAGTGAACTCGGTGATGATCCCCGGCGTGAACGACAAGCATCTGGAAGAAGTGTCCCGCATCGTGAAGGCCAAGGGTGCGTTCCTGCACAACGTGATGCCGCTGATCTCGGAAGAGGAACACGGCACGTTCTACGGCCTCACCGGCCAGCGCGGTCCGACCAACGAAGAGCTGCAGGAATTGCAGGACTCGTGTGCAGGCGACATGAACATGATGCGTCACTGCCGCCAGTGCCGCGCCGATGCGGTGGGCCTGCTGGGTGAAGATCGCGGTGCGGAATTCACGCTGGACAAGATCGAAGAGATGGACATCGATTACGCCGAGGCGATGAAGATGCGCGCCGAAGTACATGCCGCCATCAACGAAGAATTGGAAAGCAAACACAAGGCCAAGGAAACCAAGCTGGTCAGCATCGAAGGTCTGAAGAAAGAAGTCACCCGTCCGGTCTTGATGGCGGTCGCCACCAAGGGCGGCGGCGTCATCAACGAACACTTCGGTCATGCCGGCGAGTTCCTGATCTACGAAGCATCGAGCAACGGCGTGCGCTTCATCGGCCACCGCAAGACCACACCGTATTGCGAAGGCGGCGACACCTGCGGCGACGGCGAGAGCGCACTGGATGTGACCATCCGCGAACTCTCGGGTTGCGAAGTGGTGCTGTGCAGCAAGGTCGGCTACGAACCTTGGGGCCCGCTGGAAGCAGCAGGCATCCAGCCCAACGGCGAGCATGCGATGGAAGCCATCGAAGATGCGGTGCTGGCTGTGTATGAAGAGATGCGTGTTGCGGGCAAGCTGGTAGAGAAAGTGGACGAGCAACAGAAGGTGGCTTGATCTTGAAACCCCAAAACCATTAGCCACAGAGGACACAGAGATCACAGAGAAAAACCTCCGCCACACTCTCTGTGTGCTCTGTGGTCTCTGTGGCTGAATTAAGGTTTTACTGAATAAGGAACATCATCATGGCATTTGAGATCATCGAGTCCTGCACCAACTGCTATGCCTGCGAACCGCTGTGCCCGAGCCAGGCGATCTATGAGGCGAAGCCACACTTCCTCATCGACGCTGACAAGTGCACGGAATGCGCGGGCGATTTCGAAGAACCGCAGTGCGCGAGCATCTGCCCGATCGAAGGCGCGATCCTCAACGAAGACGGCGTGGAGCTCAACCCACCCGGTTCTCTGACCGGCATCCCGCCAGAGAAACTGGCCGCGTAAGCATCATGGCCACCATCGTCTTCTACGAGAAACCCGGCTGCGGCAACAACACCAAACAAAAGGTGTGGCTGGCCGCGTCGGGTCACACCGTGTTGCCGAAGAATCTGCTCATCGAAAGATGGACGACAGAGAAGCTGCGTCCTTTCTTCGGCGAGATGCCGGTCGAGAAATGGTTCAACCCGTCCGCACCCAGCGTGAAGTCGGGCGAGATCGATCCGGCGGCTTACACTGAAGAAGAAGCGCTGGCGATGATGGTGGAGCAACCACTGCTCATTCGCCGCCCCTTGATGGATATCGAAGGTGAGTTGCGTGCAGGTTTCGAAGCCAGGGCAGTGGATGCCTGGATCGGCCTCAACGACAGTCAGCCGAAAGATGAGCCCTGCCCCATCTGCCATCGTTCCGAACCTTGCCCGGCGCCGGAAGCCGTGACATGAACACCTCGCCGAATGCTGTTGAAGTCGCACCCGGCACGCACTGGATCGGCGCACTCGATCCAAGCCTGCGCGATTTCGACATCATTCTGAAGACGGCGAACGGCACTACCTACAATTCCTACTGCGTGCGCGGCGACAAGGGCGTGGCCATCATCGACACGGTGAAGGCTTCGCACGCAGATGAGTTCTTCACCCGACTGGAACAGGTCGCGCGCTACGACGAGATCAGCACCATCGTGCTGAACCATCTGGAGCCGGATCACAGCGGCGCATTGCCGGAACTGATGCGGCGCGCACCACAGGCCAAGCTCTACATCTCGGCCAAAGCACAGCTGATGTTGAAGGCCTTGGTGAAGACCGACGATCTACGATTCAATGTGGTCGAAACGGGTGACCGCGTGGAACTCGGCGGACGCACGCTGCATTTCTTCAGCACACCTTTCCTGCACTGGCCGGATACGCAATGCACGCTGGTCGAAGAACAGGGCATCCTGTTCAGCGGCGATGTGTTCGGCTGCCATTTCTGCGACCCGCGTCTGTTCAACGACAAGGTCGGCGATTTCCGTTTCTCGTTCGAGTATTACTACCAGCACATCATGCGGCCGTTCCGCGAGCATGTGCTGGAAGCACTCGAACTGCTTGAACCGCTGGAACTGAAGACCATCGCCCCCGCGCACGGCCCCATCCTGCGCGATGCGCCGCGCAGTTATCTGCAACGCTACAAACAACTGGCCGCACCGCTGTTGCACAACGAGGTCGGCGCGAACGACAAATCATTGCTGGTGTTCTACATCTCCTCCTACGGCAACACCGCGCAGATGGCGCAGGCCGTTGCCGAAGGCGCGGAGACGGAAGACGGCGTGCGCGTTTCGCTATACGACCTGCAAGCCAGCGGCGGTCTGCCCTTCGTCGATCTGATCGAGGAAGCCGACGGCATCGCCATCGGCTCACCCACCATCAACGGCGACGCAGTGAAGCCGGTGTGGGATCTGCTGTCTTCGCTGGCTGTGATCAAGGTGCGCGACAAGCTGGGCGCATCGTTCGGTTCCTACGGCTGGAGCGGCGAGGCCATCAACATGATCGAAGACCGCCTGCGCGGACTGAAACTGCGCGTGCCGGTCAAAGGCGTGCGCGCAAAAC
Organism: Sideroxydans sp.; assembly: GCA_013791855.1. GTDB lineage: Bacteria > Pseudomonadota > Gammaproteobacteria > Burkholderiales > Gallionellaceae > Sideroxyarcus. The sequence continues at coordinate 892 of VMTA01000034.1, read as the reverse complement.
TGATCCCCAACGAAGAAGAGATGCAGCGTTGCCGCGACCTCGGCAAGCAACTTGCACAACATCTGACCGGCAATCTGCAACGCCGCGTCATCTCCATGTCCGAACTACTTTCCCAGGAGTCATAGCATGCCCAAGGCCAACGTCACTTTCGAAAAACTCGGTGTCACCATCAGCGTGCCCGCCGGTACACGCCTAATCGAGATCAGCGAAAAGGTCGGTGCCAGCATCACCTACGGCTGCCGCGAAGGCGAATGCGGCACTTGCATCATGAAGATCGTCTCCGGCATGGAACACATGAGCGAACGCTCGGTGCTGGAAGACAAAGTGCTGCAAGAGAACATGGCCGGTAGCAGCCACCGCCTCGCCTGCCAGGCGCAGGTGTTGGGCGGAGATATCGTAGTTAAAGCGTAGTTTTTTCTAACCACCATCGTAGGAGTAACAGCAATGCCAAACATCACTTTTTCCAGCCCCCTGCACAAGGACAAGACCGTCTACGCGACAGCGGGCAGCCACACCATGACCGTGCTGAAACTGGCCAAAGAGAACCACATCCCCATCGACTTCGGCTGCGAGAACGGTGAATGCGCGACCTGTCTGGTGAAAGTCACCAACTTGTCCAACAAAGGCCCGATGGCCGGTCCGCTGACCGACCGCGAGATCACCGTTCTGAAGCAGGAAGGCAAGATCACCGCCGCACAGATCGAAGCGATGAAGGTGAACGATGTCGTCACCAGCGAATGGCGCCTGGCTTGCCAGATGGTATTGCGTGACGAAGACGTGCTGATCGAATACCCCAGCAAGTGATCATCATGCAGCCCGCCGTCATGCTTGCAACCAGAACGCCACCGCAGCCGGAAGGCCTGCATGCGGAGTTGATGACGCACGCGGCCGG
>VMTA01000004.1 GCA_013791855.1 Sideroxydans sp. | reverse complement strand
CGCCGGTTCGTCTTCCACCAGCAGGATATCGGCTGTCGTCATCGTGTGCTCCATCTCTCTTTACGGTTCGCCGACGATGGTATGAAACTATTGTGACAGTAACATGACAGTGACTATCCCGCCGTTGGCTGTGCTTCCACCTTCGACATCAGCGAACCGACCACCATACCGACGATGCTCAGCAGGAAGCCGGCGAACTGCGGCGGCAATGCCGCCTCGGGGGCGATGAACTCCATCGGCAACCAGGCCGCCACGCCCAGCCCCATCGCCCAGTAGGCCCCCTGCGTCGTGGCGCGCTTCCAGTACAGTCCGGCCACCAGGGGGGTGAAAGCCAGCACCAGCGTCACCTTGTAAGCGTTCTCCACCATCTGGTGGATGCCGGTGTCCTGATCCAGCGCCCACAAAGCATAGAGCGTGACGCACACCGAGAAGATACCCACCACCCAGCGCGTCATCACCAGCATCTTCTTGTCGGACAGGTTCTTGCGGGTGAGCCAGCCCTTGAGCACGTTCTCGGACAGCGTGACGGAAGGCGCTAGCAATGTACCGGAGGCGGTACTCATGATCACCGACAGCAGCGCGCCATAGAAGACCACTTGCGCGAACAGCGGCAGATGGACCTTGACCAGTTCAGGCAGCAGCTTCTGGCTATCATCCGCCATCCACTGCGCGGTCAAAGCCGGGTCTATCAGGTTGGCGGAATAGGCCATGAACAGTGGTACTGCCGCAAAAAGGAAATATGCCACGCCGCCCAGCACCGTGCCCCACACCGCCACGTTCTCGTTCTTGGAGGCATTCGCGCGCTGGAACACGTCCTGCTGCGGGATGGAGCCGAAACCCATGGTCAGCAGCCCAGAGATGAAAGCGACCATAGCCACCGCGTTCAGATCGGGCCAGAAGTGGAACTTGCCGTTGTCCACCGCATGCTGCACGACCGGCGCGACACCGCCTGTCATTTCCGCCAGCAACATTGAGATATAGATGAGGCCGATGACGATGACGATCATCTGCACAAAGGTGGTGAGCGCCACCGACCACATGCCGCCGTACAGGGTGTACATCAGCACGATGGCCGCGCCGATGAGGATGCCTTGCGCCTGTGTGATGCTGCCGTCCGACAGCACGTTGAACACCAACCCCAGCGCGGTGACCTGCGCAGACACCCAGCCCAGATAGGACAAGGCGATGGCGATGCCGGCGATGACTTCGACCTTGTGACCGAAACGCTCGCGGTAGAAATCTCCGAGGGTGAGCAGGTTCATGCGATACAGCTTGCGCGCGAAGAACAGGCCGAACAGGACCAGACACAAAGCGGCCCCGAACGGATCGGAGATCAGCCCGCCAAGATCTTCTTCCATGAAGGTTGCCGGGATGCCCAGCACAGTCTCCGCACCGAACCAAGTGGCAAACACCATGGCCAGCACGATGTACATCGGCAGCGAGCGCCCGGCGGTGATGTAGTCGCGCGCGTTATGCACCTTGGTAGCGGCATACATGCCGACGCCGATGGAGAGGATCAGATAGAGAAAGACGAAGCCGACCAGCATGATAAGGATCCGCATGAATTGAGAACGACGCGGATTCTAGCAGCCTTGAGCACGATGCAAAATGGCTCCCGAAGGAGCCTTTTCGTCGAACGGAAGCGAGTCGCTTACAGTTCTTTAGCGTGTGCTGCCAAGTATTTTGCGACGCCTTCAGTCGATGCACCCATACCAGCCTTGCCTTTGCTCCAGCCTGCCGGGCAGACTTCGCCGTGCTCTTCGGTGAATTGCAGCGCGTCGATCATGCGCAGCATCTCGTCGATGTTACGACCCAGCGGCAGGTCGTTCACCACTTGGTGACGCACCATGCCTGCACGGTCGATCAGGAAAGAACCGCGATATGCCACGCCACCATCGGCTTCCACGTCGTAGGCCTTGCAGATCTCGTGCTTGATGTCAGCGACCAGAGGATACTTAACTTGGCCGATGCCGCCCTTTTCAATTGCTGTGTTCTTCCAAGCCAAGTGGGTGAACTGTGAGTCAATGGACACGCCGATCACTTCCACATTGCGCTTCTTGAATTCTTCCAGACGATGATCGAATGCGATCAGCTCGGACGGGCACACGAAGGTGAAGTCCAGAGGATAGAAGAACACCACGGCGTATTTGCCGCTGATGTGCTTCTTCAGGTTGAAGGTTTCATTGATCTCGTTGTTGCCCATCACGGTAACAGCGTTGAAATCGGGAGCCTGCTTGCCTACGAGTACTGCCATGGTGACCTCCATCAAAGGGTTAATGTTGAGTGAAATGCTAGGGTTTGGAATTTACCAGAAGTATCCCTGCTGTCAACCGGCTTATGCAGAAAATTCCTGCATGCCCGCCCCGCCGAACTGGGTGCGATACAACTGCGCATACGCGCCGTCCTTTGCCAGCAGTTCAGCGTGAGTACCCGCTTCCACGATAGCGCCCTTGCTCAAGACCACGATGCGGTCTGCCTTCTCGATGGTGGAAAGACGGTGGGCGATCACCAGCGTGGTACGACCGCGCATGAGTATCTCCAAAGCAGCCTGCACGTGACGCTCGGACTCACTGTCCAGCGCCGAGGTCGCTTCATCCAGGATCAGGATCGGGGCGTCCTTGAGGATGGCACGCGCGATGGCGATGCGTTGGCGCTGTCCGCCGGACAGGCGCACGCCCTTCTCCCCGACCAGTGTCTGCAGCCCCTGCGGCATGCCCTTGATGAATTCCATCGCATGCGCAGCGGTGGCTGCCGCGACGATCTCGCTCTCCGGCACTTCACGCATCTGACCGTAGGCGATATTGGCGGCGATCGTGTCGTTGAACAACACCACTTCCTGACTCACCAGCGCGATGTTGGCACGCAGGCTGGCCAAAGAAATCTCACGGATATCTTGCCCGTCCAATAAGATTTCCCCGGAAGTCGGTGCATAAAACCTCGGCACCAAGTTAGCCATAGTGCTTTTCCCACTACCTGAAGGACCAACCAGAGCCACCGACATCCCTGCCGGAATTTCCAGACTCACATCATTAAGAGCAAGTCTGTCATCTGAGCCATACGACAAAGTGACATGTTCAAAAGTTATTCTGCCGATTGCTTTAGAAATCGCCGCCTTACCGTCATCTACCTCACTCGGGGTATCAATCAGTTCAAATACACTTTCGGATGCCGCCAATCCGCGTTGCAAGAACTCCGTCACGCCGGTCAGACGCTTCAATGGTGCCGTCAACATCAGCATAGCCGTAACGAACGACAAGAAACCACCGACCGTAGTTGCATCGCTTTTTGCTTGGGCAATCGCAAGGTAAATGACTACCGCCACTGCAACCGAGGCGATCATTTGCACGATAGGAACGTTCGCGGCGGCTGCAGCAGCCTGTTTCATAGCGTGCCGCCTTACCCAGTTACTTTCTTCATTGAACCTGCGCCCCTCATATGTTTGCCCACCGAACAGCTTCACTACCTTGTGCGCCGTTACACTCTCTTCGATGACCTGAGTGATGCTTCCCATTGCTCGCTGAGATTCCCTGCTCGATTCGCGCATTCGAGCATTGATCACTCGAATCACAAACGCAACGACAGGAGCGATCAGCAAAGAAAGCAAAGTAAGCTTCCAGTCCAGATAAAACAGCCAACCAAGCAGACCCGCGATAATGATGGAATCCCTTACCACCACCGTAACAACACTTGTAGCAGCCGTGGTCACCTGCGTCACATCGAAAGTTATTTTTGAAATCAGCCTTCCCGTAGCGTGATCATCATAGAACCGCGTCGGTAGTGAGAGCAGTTTGCGGAACATCTCTGCGCGCAAATCCATCACCACCCTGTTCCCTACCCAACTTATGGCATATGTGCTTACAAAGCTTGTCAATCCTCGAACAAGAAAGATCAGCAGAATGAAGAGTGGCGCCCATTGCATAACCCATTCATCTTTATGCACGAACGTACCGTCGAGGAACGGCTTTAGCAATGCCGGCAACAATGGCTCTGTTGCTGCCGCCAAAACCATACTCAGAATTGACACGGAGAATGTACGCCAATGCGGGCGTACGTAGCGCATCAAACGCAGATAGAGTTGCCCGCTAGTTAATTGCCGAGCTTGCCCGGAATCTTCAGCGGGCATTGGTGACCTGTGTCTTGTCTGTCCGCAGACCGAGGAGCATCTGTATGCCTGCAGCCAAAGCAATATAGAACAATGTCACGGCCACATATGGACCGTAATATTGCGCCACGCTGGAGACATACTGGATAACGCTCATGCGGTCGAAATATCCGGCCAGCAGATAGAAACTCACGTTGGCGATGATGAATGCCGCACTGCCCGCCGCCGCACCGGCCAGCAGCAGACCGGACATGCCCTTGAGCGTCAGATCATGGCGCGGCGCATACCAGCGACCGACGAACCACAATGCGGCGTAAGCGAACACCAGGAAGGTATAGGCCGAGGTCACGCACCATCCGCTCACTTCACGGAAGTTGATCGCGTAATAATCGACCAGTGCCGCTTCGACCATCAGCAGCGCCAATATGGCCAATGCGCCGCGCACTCGGCCAAGGAATAGCCCGGCCAAAAAGAACACTGCGTAGGAAGCGTCGGGCATAGCCACCGCCGAACCGAAATGGTTGTAGCGCGTCGCTGCCATCAACAGCACCAGCGCCGCCGCGATACCAAATGTCTTGTTTTTCAGAATGTTCATGTTGTTCTCCTCACTTGATTCCCGCCGATGCCAGTCGGCGGGAACTTTAACAGAAAAGGCTATATTCCGTCGCGCGCGATGCTAGTGCTGGTAGTTCAATCCGACAAACACAGTTCGACCCGGCGTGTTGTAACCGTGCGCCAGTGTGTAGTCTCGGTCGAACAGGTTATCCACCCGTGCCGACAGCACCAACTGCTTGTCCAGCGCATAGCTCGCGGTGATGTTCGCTACGTCATATGCCGCAAGCTCTGTCCGCATGAAGGTGTTGATGTCGATGTCGGTTCGTGTGCCGCTATGCTGCCATTCCCCGCCCACTTTCAGCGCGCCCAAGCGATGGCTGACACCGACAGTGGAGAAGTGCTTTGCGCGGCGCAACAAGCTTAGCCCGGTCTGTACATCGCGCGGGTTCTGCTGCGTCGCCGCCAATTTCACGCCGGTATCGCCGAACTGACCGCTGTAGCTAAGCTCCACGCCATCGCTGCGTGCCTCGTTGAGGTTGACCATAGTCGATGCTGGCAAGGTATTGATGACGATCAGGTCGCGGATGCGGTTGTCGAAATACACCAAGTCCAGACGCTGTCCGCCATTTGCGTAATGCACACCCAACTCGCTGTCGCGCGAACGCTCCGGCTTCAGATCGGTATTGCCCACGTAGGAATAACCACCGCCAAAATCAGTGAACGGATAGAACAGGTCGTTCAACGTCGGCGCCTTGAACGCCGTCGCCATGCTTGCCGTGAAGCGCCATTCCGCCGTCACAACATAGCCGTACCCTAGCAGCCAAGTGCTCGCCGCGCCGAAATCCGAATACCTGTCGCCACGCAGATTGAGCTGCACCTGCTGCGCGCCGTAATTGCCGGTGTAACCCGCATACAGACTGTCATCGGTACGACTGGTGCGCGTGTACTGCGTGCTGCTAACGACCTGCTGTTTCAGCTTCTCTAAACCGGCGATCAGCACATTCCTTTCTCCAATAGTCAGGGTGTTCTGCCACGACAGTAAATCGCTGGTGGTCTTGAACCGCGCGCCATTTACAGCATCGGGCGCGCCGTTCAGGAAATTCTGCGTGTCGTCCCCCCCCCGTGACAGTTGCACCCTGCTCTGCCAGTTCTCACCGAGACGGCTCTCTAACGCCAATGCCTGTTTCTGGATATGCGCCTTGCTGTTATGTACATCAGTTGCTGAAGCAAAGAAACCGGAGTTATCCCTCTGATCAGTGGCATCGCTGTCGAACAGAGATGCCGATAGACTGTGATCCGTGCCGAAGGCATGGCGCACGTTCACGGAAACGCTGCTGTTGTCATAGCCGTCATTGTCTGGATTGACATTGCTCGCCACCGCCGGATCGATGGCCGATAAGCCTTCCGTCTTGAATTTCGAGAGCTGTACATTGAATGCAGTGCCTTCCGTCTCGCCGCCAAAGCTTACAGATGCACGCTGCGTATTATGCGATCCCGCACCGATACTGCCATTGATGGACGGTGCGCCTTTGCCACGCCGGGTGAATATCTGGATCGCGCCACCGATGGCTTCCGATCCGTACAGGCTGCTAACGTTGCCGCGCACGACTTCGATGCGCTCGATCTGATCCAGCATCAGCTGGTCGATCTGTGTCGTGCCCGCCGTCGCGGAATTGATGCGCGCACCGTCCAGCAGCACCAGCGTGTGGCTGGAATTGCTGCCGCGCACGAACAGGCTGTGCTGTTTGCCGATTCCGCCGTTCTGATATACCTCCACGCCGGCGAGTGTCCTCAATAGCGCTGGCACATCGGGCGCCTGTGAATTCTCGATATCCTTGCGGGTGATGACTGTAGTGTGCGACAGGGTTTTAGCTAGTGTCTGCTCGGCGCGCGTGGCAGTGACCACCACTTCGTCCAGACTGTCTGTTGCGGCTTGCGCCAAGGGAATGACCGCGAACAACAGTGCGGTGGAAAAGAATTTTTGTTTCATGGTGCTTCCTAAATTTAAGTTCCAAGCGACCCCGTTGGAACATTGAACAAAATCAGGAAAGCGGAGAGAAGAGAAGAAAGCCCTTGAAGATAGGGCATCCATGCGCCTCCCGCGCATTTCCTGAACCTCGCCCAAGGCCGGTATCCGGGCTCACAAGTCTTGGTTCGCCGCCTTCCCATGCTTGCGCACAGTGGCATATCGACGAACCCACACTTGCTTACCGTTGCGGGGGCAGCACAGGCGTTACACCTGTTTCCCGTTTAACTGAAGGACTCGCGCCCTTCAGCACCTTGAAGCAGAGCGGATTGTAGCAGGCCGGCAAACGGCGATTCCAAAATACTTGCAAAACATTCCGTTACCGATTGACTTAACAGGGAAAAAAAAACTATAGTGCGCCCATGCTCAGCGATCTGGACTCTCTCGAACAAAAACTGCACCTGCTGGTGCAGCTCAATCAGCGCCTGCGCGACGAGAACCAGCAATTGCGTCAGCATGTTGCCTCGGCCCTGAACGAGCAACGCAAACATCAAGACAAGATCGACCAAGCCGCCTCGCGCCTTGAAAAACTCCTCGACCAACTTCCCGCCGAAGCATCATGAGTGAAACCAAGACCAGCTTTCTGGATGTGAACATCCTTGACCGAGAGTTCCGTGTCGCCTGCCCGGACGACGAGCGGGGCGAATTGCTGGATGCGGTCAAATACCTCGACGTGAAGATGCGCGAGATCCGCGATGCCGGCAAGATCGCCTCGGTCGAGCGTATCGCCATCATGGCTGCACTCAACATCGCGCACGAATTACTCACCACGCGCGTCGGCGGCGGCTTTGACCTCGCGGAATTGAAGCGTAGAATGCAGGGCATGCAGGCGACCATCGATGAAGCCTTGGTCGACCAGGATCGGTTATTTTAGCCGATCGACAGTTTGTCCCCTGCGGTGTTCGTGAGATTCATAATTCTTTGAACCAATGAGCTAATGCTTAGGTTGCGCCCCATTCAAGTTACTGTTGTGAGCTTCCCTCGCGGAAGCACCTGATGTAACCGGGAACCGACCCTCTTGAACCCAGGTTCAAGATATTGAGTCAACGGCACAGGCGGGGGCCTTTATTCCAGTGCGATCCTTCGGGATCGCACTTTTCATTTGAAGGAATACTTCCATGCGTTACTGGCTGATGAAATCCGAACCTTCCGATGTCAGCATCGACGATCTGGCGACGCTGCCCGACCAATCCGTCGCTTGGTACGGCGTGCGCAACTATCAGGCGCGCAACTTCATGCGCGACCAGATGAGCATCGGCGACGGCGTGCTGTTCTACCATTCCAACTGCAAGGAACCCGGCATCGCCGGCATCGCCGAGGTGTGCAGCCCGGCCTATCCGGATGCCACGCAGTTCGACCAGAAGAGCAAATATTTCGACGCCAAAGCCACACCCGAACAGCCGCGCTGGATGAATGTGGATGTGCGGCTGGTGAAGAAGATCAAACTGATCCCGCTGGATCTACTCAGACAACATCCAGAACTGGAAAATATGCGTACCTTGCAACGCGGCAATCGCTTGTCCATCACTCCGCTAGACCCGGCGGAGTGGAAGTTCATCACGGGCAAGTTAGTACACAACTGATGGAGTGGTATGTCGCCTATCTGCTGCTGGGTGCCGTTGCCGGTTTTCTGGCGGGATTGTTCGGCGTTGGCGGCGGGCTGGTGCTGGTGCCGGTGTTGTTGCTGATGTTCGATGCTCAGCGTTTCGCGCCTGAACACATCATGCATCTTGCGCTCGGCACTTCGATGGCGACCATCCTGTTCACCTCGCTCGCCAGCATGCGCAAACATCACCAGCATGGCGCGGTGAACTGGCAAGTCGTGCGGAACATCACGCCCGGCATCCTGCTCGGCACCGCCATCGGCGCATTAACCGCCTCCAACATCCCAGCCAAGGGCTTGGGGATCTTCTTTGCGATGTTCGTCTATTTCGCTGCCGCACAGATACTCATCGACAAACGCCCGCACGCCTCGCGTCAGCTTCCCGGCGTTTGCGGCATGACTGGCTTCGGCACCCTCACAGGTTGGATCAGCAGTCTGGTCTCCATCGGCGGCGGCACGCTGGTCGTTCCCTTCCTGCTGTGGTGCAACCTGCCGATACGCAACGCTATCGGTACCGCCTCAGCCATCGGCTTCCCTATAGCGGTCGGCGGTACTTTAGGTTACATCACCGTCGGCGCTCACATCACAGCACTACCGTTTCCGCATCTGGGATATGTCTACCTGCCCGCCCTGTTCTGGATCGCGCTCGCCACCATGCTCACTGCCCCCTTGGGTGCGAGGGCGGCGCATAGTTTGAATGTGGGCTTGTTGCGCAAATTGTTTGCCGGGCTGCTGCTTATCCTGGCGACCAAATTGCTGCTCAAGGTACTGACCTGATTCAGCGTTGCGCCTCACGATCCAGCTCGCCGCTGGACAGCTTGGCTTCGTAATCGGCCAAGGCGAGTTTTACCTTCCCGCTCAGCACATACAGGCCGATCAGATTGGGAAACGCCATGGACAGAACCAGCAGGTCGGTGAAGTCCACCAGATTGGCAGCACTCGCCACCGAAGCGACGACAACGAAACCGATGAACACCGCCTTGTACAAGAAGGAATAGCGTTCGCCGAACACATACACCCAACACCGTTCGCCGTAATAAGACCATGAGATCGCCGTACTGTAGGCGAACAGCACGACGGACAGAGCCAGTATCGAAGGGAACCAATCAGAAGCGGTGGCGAATGCCATGGAAGTCAAAGTAGCCCCCTGGCTTGCTGCACGGATCGCCTCATATTCGGGTGCGTTGTATACGCCCGTGATGATGATCACCAGTGCGGTCATGGTGCAGATCACCACGGTATCGATGAATGGCTCGTACAGTGCGACCAAACCCTGGCGCACGGGATATTTCACCGATGCAGCGGAGTGCGCGATCGCTGCCGACCCCAGCCCCGCTTCGGAAGAGAACGCGGCACGCTTGAATCCCTGCACGATGGCGCCCACCATGCCACCGGCTACCGCGATTGGCGAGAAAGCCTCTGTAATGATCTTGCCCAAGGCTTCCGGTACCAGCTCTGCGTTGCTGCCGATAATCCACAGACAGGTCCCCACATAGATGATGACCATGGTCGGCACCACCGCTTCAGCCACATGTGCGATGCGGCGCAGACCGCCGATGATGACTAGGCCTATGGCAACGGCCATCAACAGACCATAAGCGATGGGAAAGTCGCGAAAGAATTCAATCTGGGTCTGGACCGCCCCCATGGACTGGCTGACCTGGAATGCACTACCGGCACCGAAAGAACCGAGGATAGTGAAGACCGCGAACAGGATCGCCAATATCTTTCCGGTACGGGGTGCACCGTGCTCTGCCAGCCCTTTGGAAAGATATTCCATCGCACCGCCCATCAACCGGCCGTCGGGACGCACCTCACGATACATCTGCGCCAGACTGGCTTCGGTGAACTTGGTGCTCATCCCCAAAAATCCCGCAACGATCATCCAGAAGGTCGCGCCCGGGCCGCCTATGGAAATGGCGATCGCCACACCGGCGATATTGCCCAATCCGACTGTGGCGGAGAGTGCGGTGGAAAGTGCCTGGAACGATGTGACTTCGCCCTGGTCGTCCGCCGTCCGGTATTTGCCGCGGATGACATGGAAAGCGTGGCGCATCATGCGCAGATTGACGAAACCGAAACGCAGCGTCAAGAACACTGCCGCCACAATCAGCCATGCGACGATCAGCGGCATCGAAGGCTCGCCGGGGAAGATGTCGAAAAAGATGACTTGCGCCAATAGACCGTTGATCGAACCAAACATCGCATCGAGGCTGGATTCACTGGCCCACGCCATCTGCGGCATGAACCCCGTCATCAGCCATAAGATCGTCTTATTCACCCTCATCTCGATTTCCCTTCCCCGTTTCATGTGCCCGATTAAACCCTGAACCTGTCGCAGACTCAAGCTTCGATTGGCATCTGGCGATTTCCCGGCAATAAAAAAGCCGGCTTGCGCCGGCTTTTTTATTTGCTTCCAATCACACTTCGAAGGATCACAGGCCCTTGATGAATGCCATGATCTCAGCCATGTCAGCATCGCTGACCTTCGGGTTTGCCGGCATGGGCATAGAACCCCAAGCACCGCTACCGCCCTTCTTGATCTTTTCTGCGACTTTGTCCCAAGCTGCGGCATCGCCCTTGTACTTGGCAGCGACATCCTTCCAAGCCGGACCGACCACCTTCTTGTCCACTTTGTGGCAAGCGGTGCAGTTGTTCTTCTTTGCGACTGCCGGCATATCGGTTGCCATGGCGGAGCCCGCAACCATCAGACCAGCTGCTGCAATCATGCTAACGACGATAGATTTCATGTTCTCTCCATATTTTTGGTTTGACTACATTTCACTACGAGCGGAGCGATTACCCCGTCCGCATTCTAAACAACCCCGCACGAATTGCAAACCACAAAGCGGTAGGCGATTAACGCACCATTTTATGGATCGGTTGACGCATCACTCCAGTTGCAGCACGAACTGCACAAGTCCGGTCAGCTCCTCGCCGCTCAGCGCCGGCTGCGGAGGCATGGCGATACTGCCCCAATTCCCCTTGCCGCCTTTGCGCACCTTGACCTCTACGACAGCTTGGGCATCCGCTAGCCCGCGATACTTTTGAGCCACTGCGCGCCAAGCCGGCCCGACCAGCTTCTTATCCAGCGCATGGCAGGCGAAGCAGTTCTTCTTCTTTGCCAGAGCGATCGCATCCGCTTCGGAAAGCCCGCCTCGCGCCACAGGTACGACAACAGGTGCTTGCTCCTTCACAACGGTTGCTTCAGCCTTGGCAGCCTCCACCATCTGGACGGGCGTCACCTGCGATGGAATGACAATGGCGGGCTTGACTGCAACCGGTTTAGGCTGGGCAGGCTGCACACTCGGAGCGACTTCCGCGTCCCTTGCCGCCGCCTGCTGCGGCGTAGGTGCCACTGGAGCTTGTACCGCCTTCTCTTGCGTGGCGGCCTTTTCAACGGCAACAGGCGGCGCGACAGGACTTTGCTGCGCATCAGGTTGGCACCCTGCGATGGCAAACAACACGGTCAATATCCATATCTTTTTCATATTTTTCTCCAACATCGTTGATTGTGAATCAGAGTCCTTCGCCGTTCTCCAGCCAGTTCAATAGGAATGACCACTGTTCCAGCTCGCGATGCGCCAACGAGGGCGGCAGGTCGAACAAAGTCTTTCCTTCAAAACCGGCATTCACATAAGCCTGTGTCTCGCGCAGATAGGCAAGTACGGGCAGATCGAGGCCTTTCAGGAACTGCTCCAATGTCAGCGCTGCTCGAGTGCGCGGATCCATGCGCATGCCGACCACACCAACGAATATCTTGCCTTTGCGGATCGCCTTCTCGTGGTGTAGCGACTCCAGAAAGTCGCGACTGGCCTGAATATCGAATGCAGAAGGCGCGATGGGAACGACCACCCTGTGCACCAGTTTCAAGGCATGTTCCAGATTCTTGCCGTGCAGGCCCGCCGGGGAGTCGATCACCAGCCAATCCAGCGGCGCATCGTGTGCACTGCCAGATTGCATCAATTCGATGCCCGGCATATCCATCTGACGCGTTGCAAGCCATTGCGTCGCAGACTTCTGCCGATCCAGATCGAGGATGGCAACGCGCTTCCCCTGCGATGCCAGATAGCCCGCGATATTGGTGGAAAGCGTCGTCTTGCCGCTACCGCCTTTCGGATTTGCAATCAGGATCGCTTTCACGATGGCCTCCCCATGAGCTGTTGGTTACTTCTCCACTTGCGACACGTCCCGCACCGCGCCCTTGTCCGCGCTGGTCACCATCGCGGCGTAGGCGCGCAAGGCTGCCGAGATTTTTCGCGGACGCTCTGCGACCGGCTTCCAGGCTTTGCTGCCTTTCGCCTCCATCGCTGCACGACGCCGCGCCAGTTCGGCATCAGAGATCGCCAGATCGATGGTTCGATTCGGAATATCGATCTCGATACGATCGCCCTCTTCCACCAAACCGATCGCCCCGCCGCTGGCGGCTTCAGGCGATGCATGGCCGATGCTCAAACCCGAAGTGCCACCGGAGAATCGTCCGTCGGTGAGCAAAGCACAGGCTTTGCCCAGCCCTTTCGATTTCAGGTAGGAGGTCGGGTATAGCATCTCCTGCATGCCGGGGCCGCCCTTGGGACCTTCATAGCGGATGATGACCACATCGCCCGCCACGATCTGATCTGCGAGGATGCCAGCTGTGGCCGCATCCTGACTTTCGAACACGCGCGCACGTCCGGAGAATTTCAAGATACTTTCATCCACACCTGCGGTCTTGACGATGCAACCGTCCAACGCGATGTTGCCGTGCAGCACAGCCAGCCCGCCGTCCTTGGAATAGGCATGCGCTTGGTCACGTATGCAACCGGCGGCTCTGTCTGCATCCAGCTCCGGATAGAGCATGGATTGCGAGAAGGCGATGGTGGTGATGATGCCACCAGGGGCGGCGCGGAAGAACTTCTTCACTTCCTCGTTCTGGGTTTGTGTGATGTCCCATTCCTTGAGTCCGTCGCGCAAGGTCTTGCTGTGCACCGAACCGGCTTCGCCGTGCAACAGACCCGCCCTGTCCAGCTCGCCGAGGATCGCCGCGATACCGCCCGCGCGATGCACATCTTCCATGTGATATTCGGATGAAGGCGCGACCTTGCACAGCGTCGGCACATGGCGCGAGAGTCTATCCATGTCCTTCATGGTAAAATCCACGCCAGCTTCGCGCGCGACGGCCAACAGGTGCAGTACGGTGTTGGTCGATCCGCCCATGGCGATGTCCAGCGTCATGGCATTCTCGAACGCATCGAAGGTCGCGATGCTGCGCGGCAGCACCGATGCATCATCCTGTTCGTAATAGCGTTTGCACAGATCGACGATCAGGCGGCCGGCGCGCAGGAACAACTGCTTGCGCTCGGCATGCGTCGCCACCAGCGAACCGTTGCCCGGCAATGACAAGCCCAAGGCTTCGGTCAGACAGTTCATCGAGTTGGCGGTGAACATGCCGGAGCAGGAACCGCAGGTCGGGCAAGCGGAACGCTCGATGGCATCCACCTCTTCATCGCTGACGCGACTGTCGGCGGCGGCCACCATCGCATCCACAAGATCAAGGCCTTTCACCTTACCCTGCCAGTTGACCTTGCCCGCTTCCATCGGCCCGCCGGACACGAACACCACGGGGATGTTCAGGCGCATCGCGGCCATCAGCATGCCGGGCGTGATCTTGTCACAGTTGGAGATGCACACCAGCGCATCGGCGCAATGCGCGTTACACATGTACTCCACGGAATCGGCGATCAGGTCGCGTGAAGGCAGCGAATACAGCATGCCGTCGTGGCCCATGGCAATGCCGTCATCCACCGCGATGGTGTTGAATTCCTTGGCGATGCCGCCCGCCTTCTCGATCTCACGCGCCACCAGCTGCCCCATATCTTTGAGGTGCACATGACCGGGCACGAACTGGGTGAAGGAGTTGGCGATAGCGATGATGGGCTTGCCGAAGTCGCCTTCGGTCATGCCTGTGGCACGCCACAGGGAACGTGCACCGGCCATGTTGCGGCCGTGGGTGGAAGTACGGGAACGGTAATGCGGCATATTCAGCCTCTCAGGCAACGTATAATTAGAACGTTGATTCTAACCTATCTGAGGCTATGCTCGTTCATCCCCAATTCGACCCCGTCGCACTGCAGCTTGGCCCTTTCGGCATCCACTGGTATGGCCTGATGTATCTGCTCGGCTTTGCCGCCTTCATCTGGCTGGGTCGTAAACGCTTGCAAGCGATGAACCGGCCCGCCTGGGATGCAAAGCTGCTGGATGATCTGCTGTTCTATGGTGTGCTGGGCGTGATACTGGGCGGGCGTTTGGGTGAGGTGCTGTTCTATGCCCCCGGCTATTACTTCTCCCACCCGCTGAAGATATTGGCGGTATGGGAAGGCGGCATGTCCTTCCACGGTGGATTTCTGGGTGTGCTGGTCGCCATGGCCCTTTTTGCCCGCAATCGCAAGCTGGAATGGCTGGCGCTGATGGATTTCATAGCCCCGCTGGTGCCGCCCGGCCTGGCCTTCGGCCGACTCGGCAACTTCATCAACGGAGAATTGTGGGGAAGGCCGACCGACATGCCATGGGGCATGGTGTTCCCGCATGTAGACAATCTGGCACGTCACCCTTCCCAGTTATACGAATTCGCGCTGGAGGGCGTCGCGCTGTTCGCGCTGCTCTGGTGGTTCTCCGGCAAACCCCGCCCGGTCGGTGCGGTGTCGGGACTGTTCTTGATCGGCTATGGCAGCTTCCGCTTCCTTGGCGAGTTCACACGCAATCCCGATGACGGCATCTTCGGCCTGATGACGTTCGGCGTGAGCATGGGGCAATGGCTGAGTCTGCCGATGGTGCTGGCTGGCATCTGGTTGATGAAACGAGCAGGCTCGAAACACGCGCCATGAGACCCATTCTGATCGCGCTCACCCTGGCTATCGCGGGCACTGCGCATGCGGCGGCGCCCAACTGGAAGACTTGTGCCGCCATCGAACAGGAGCACGAGCGCCTCGCTTGTTATGACAAGCTCACGGGACACCGCTATATCCAGCGCTCTGCGCTTACTCGCGCATGGGATCTGGACGGCCTCGGCAATCCGGACTCCGCCGGGGTGCGCAGGCTGGAACCTTATCGCGCCAACCGCCTGATGGTGCATCACACCTCCCGCATCAATGCGCAACCTGCATCCCCGTCGCACCCCGCCTCGACGCCGTCCCCCTACCAGCCAAACGAACTGAAGTTCCAGTTCAGTGCGAAATCCGAGATCGGCAATTTCCGCGAATTGGATCTGCTGGGGTTCCAAAATTTCCGTCTGTGGGCAGGCTTCACTCAGCAATCCTATTGGCAATTATTCAACGGCAGCCAGTCTTCCCCGTTCCGCGAGACCAACTATGAACCCGAACTCATCGGCACTTTCGGTACCGGGCATGGCGACGGCTGGAGATTATTGAACATCGGCCTTTCGCATCAATCAAACGGCCGCGGCGATTACCTGTCACGCAGCTGGAACAGGATCTATGCACAGGGCGGATGGGAATACGGCGACTATTACCTGCTGGCAAGAGGCTGGTGGCGCTTTCCTGAATCGGCCGCCAATGATGACAATTCGGATATCCAGCAATATCTGGGCAGAGCAGAACTGGAAGCGCACTGGTCACCCGATTCGGATGATGAAGTGACGCTGCTGGCACGCAGCAATCTTTCCTTTGGCCAACCTCGCGGCTATCTGCAGCTGGACTGGTCTACACCGGTGCGCTTCTGGCATCTCTCCCATCTGAGTCTGCAGCTGGCCACCGGCTACGGACAGAACCTCATCGACTACAACCACAACCAGACCAGCTTCGCTTTCGGGCTGACATTCAAGGACTGGTGAAGTTGACACTGCAGGACTCCCTCCCCGATACTCTCGCCCCATTCTTCAACAAGGTGTGCCGTTTTGGATGACATCTCACTGGGCGCGTTGTTCGGCATCCTGATCGTCCTGCTGATCTGCAGCGCTTTCTTCTCCGGTTCCGAAACCAGCATGATGGCGATCAATCGCTATCGCCTTAACACCCTGATGCGCAAGGGGAACCGCAGCGCAAAGCTGGTCAACCACCTGCTGGGCAAGGTGGACAAGCTGCTCGGCTCCATCCTGTTCGGCAACACACTGGTCAATGTGGCTGCAGCCGCTGTAGCCAATATCATCGTATTGCGAATATACGGGCAGGACGATCTGGCCATCCTGCTGGGCACCCTCGCACTCACCTTCGCCTTGCTGGTATTCAGCGAGATCACCCCCAAAGTACTGGCTGCCAGCTACCCGGAAAAGCTGGCCCTGCCCGCGAGTTATCTCCTTTCGCCGTTGATCACTCTGTTCCATCCCGTCGTCTGGATCGCCGGCCTGCTGGTCAAGAACCTGCTACGCCTGTTCGGCATCAAGTTGCTGACCGACCAGAGCCGCTCTCGGGCCACGCTGGAGGAGTTGCGCTCCATGGTCCTTGAAGCCGATCATTACTTGCCGCACAAACATCAGAAGATGCTGCTCAATCTAGTCGACCTGGAACGCATCACGGTGAACGATGTGATGATCCCCCGCAACCAGATCGAGTCACTGAATTTCGCCGCCGACACTGAAGAACTGAAGCGCCAGATCATTACCAGCCACCATACGCTGCTACCGGTGTATGAGCACTCCCCGAGCAACATCATCGGCATCCTGCACATCAAACGCGTGCTCTCACTGTTGCAGGAAGAAGTGCTGGATCCCACCCAACTTCGCGAGATACTGCATACACCCTACTTCATCCCTTCCGAGACGCCACTCCTGAAGCAATTGCAGCAATTCCAGGAACGCCAGTCCCGCCTCGGCCTGGTCGTCGATGAATATGGCGAACTGCTTGGTCTGGTCACGCTGGAGAACATCCTGGAGGAGATCGTCGGCGATTTCACGACCCAATCCCCGGCCCATGGCGGGAAATACCTGAAACAGGATGACGGCAGTTACATGCTGGAAGGCGGCAGCAGCCTGCGCGACCTGAATCGAAAACTGGGCATGCATTTCCCCTTGAACGGTGCCAAGACGCTCAATGGTCTGATTTTGGAACATCTGGAGGACATTCCTGAGGCGGGTACCAGCATGAAGATCGGGGACTATCCTATCGAAATCATCCAGACACAGGACAGAGCCATCAAGGTCGCCCGGATATTCCCCGCGCAATCAAGCAAGCGTACGGCAAAGGCTTGATTACTTTACAAAGTGGGCAATGCCATGCATGATGCAAAAAGCCTTTATAATCCGGCACGTTTAGAGTAGCGCTCATAATCAACCCAAACTCTGTCGGCGCAGCATTCCAGTCGAGGAACAAAGATGGCTATCGAAAAAACCGAGAAGATCAAAGAAACGCTGTATCACTGGGAAGGCAAAGACAAGTCCGGCAAAACCGTAAAAGGGGAGATGCGCGCGCCCGGCGAGGCCACTGTATCCGCTCACCTGCGTCGTCAGGGCATCCAGGTCAGCAAGGTCAAGAAGAGTTCACAGGGGAAAGGCTCGGTCAGCGAAAAGGACATCACCCTGTTCACCCGCCAGCTTGCAACTATGCTGAAGTCCGGCGTACCACTCCTGCAAGCATTCGATATTGTTGGCAAAGGGCATGACAACCCTGCAGTCTCCCACTTGCTGATGGCGATCAAGACCGACATCGAGACTGGCAGCAGTCTCGAACAAGCCTTTCGCAAATACCCGTTATATTTTGACGACCTGTTCTGCAACCTGATCGGTGCCGGTGAAGCGGCGGGTATTCTGGATACCCTGCTGGATAGATTGGCTTCCTACAAGGAGAAGATCCAGGCCATCAAGGGCAAGATCAAATCCGCCTTGTTCTATCCGGTTTCCATTATCGCGGTGGCCTTCATCATCACCGCGATCATCATGATCTTCGTCATCCCCGCCTTCAAGGAACTGTTCAGCAGTTTTGGTGCCGATCTGCCCGCCCCCACGCTGGTGGTGATGGCGATCTCGGATTTCTTCGTGGCGTGGTGGTGGGCCATCTTCAGTATCGTCGGCGGCTCCATCTACGGTTTCTTTTATGCATGGAAACGCAACAAGAAGATGCAGCGCGTGATGGACCAGATCATGCTCAAGATTCCCATATTCGGTCCTTTGGTACGCAAAGCCACCATCGCGCGCTGGACGCGTACGCTGTCCACCATGTTCGCGGCCGGTGTACCGCTGGTCGAAGCTTTTGACTCGGTGGCAGGCGCATCGGGTAACGCGGTGTATTACGACGCCACCAAGCAGATCCAGCGTGAAGTCACCTCCGGCAGCAGCTTGAATGCCGCCATGATCAACACCAATGCCTTCCCGGCCATGGTGCTGCAGATGGTTGCTATCGGCGAAGAGTCCGGCTCGATCGACTCGATGCTTTCAAAAGTCGCAGACTTCTTCGAAGCGGAAGTCGATGAAGCGGTGGAAGCGCTGTCCAGCCTGATGGAGCCCATCATCATGGTGGTGCTGGGTACGCTCATTGGCGGTATGGTGATTGCCATGTATCTGCCGATCTTCAAGATGGGCCAAGTGGTTTAACGCACGATCCGGCGCGGCATACCGCCGCGCCCACTCTCAGAAGACGTTCAGATGATCCAATTGCTGCAAGATAATCCTGCATTGTTCGTGACTGTTTGCGGCCTGCTGGGCCTGATGGTCGGCAGTTTTCTCAACGTCGTCATACACCGCCTGCCCAAGATGATGGAACGCGAGTGGCATGCGCAATGCGCCGAACTATCCGGCGAATCGATTCCGGAAAGTGCACCCTACAACTTGATCGTGCCGCGCTCCGCCTGTCCGCATTGCCAACACGCCATCGGTGCAATGGAGAACATTCCTGTCCTCAGTTATCTGATGCTGCGGGGGAGATGCAAGGGATGCGGGGCACACATCTCGGCACGCTACCCTATCGTCGAGATTCTAAGCGGAATACTTTCTGCATATGCCGCCTGGCACTTCGGCTTCAGCCTCGCGGCCGGCGCGGCGCTGATCATGATCTGGGCGCTCATCGCGCTCACCTTCATCGACTTCGATACCCAGTTGCTACCGGATGCCATCACTCTGCCCTTGCTCTGGCTGGGACTGCTGCTCAATATCAATGACACTTTCACCTCACTCACCAATGCGGTCGTTGGCGCTGTAGCCGGCTATCTTGTGTTGTGGAGCGTGTACTGGCTGTTCAAACTGGTGACCGGCAAGGAAGGCATGGGCTACGGCGACTTCAAACTGCTAGCTGCCATAGGCGCATGGCTGGGCTGGACCATGTTGCCATTGACCATCCTGCTGTCCTCACTGGTCGGTGCCGTGGTCGGCATCGCCCTGATCGTCATCGCGAAACAAGGGCGCAACATCCCTATCCCCTTCGGCCCTTATCTGGCTGGAGGCGGGCTGATCGCTTTGTTCTGGGGCCAACCCTTGACCCAAAGCTATCTGCAAGTACTTTCGGCGCCGTGAACACTTGTTACGGCTTGACCGGCGGCATAGGCAGTGGAAAGAGCACCGTTGCCAAACTGCTTGAAGAGCTTGGAGCGCGCGTCGTCGATACCGACGAGATATCCCACAGACTGACCGCCGCGAACGGCTTGGCATTACCGGCCATTCAGCAAGCGTTCGGTGACACTTACCTCGACAAGGATGGCGCGCTCGATCGCGCCAAGATGAGAGCACTGGTGTTCTCCGACATGGATGCCAAGCAGAGACTACAAGCCATCCTGCACCCCCTGATCCTGAAACAGGCCAAGTCTGACGCGCGCTCACCGACCGAAGCGCCCTATACTTTGGTCGTCGTACCGTTGCTGTTCGAAAGCGCACGCTATCGCGATTGGCTGAACGGTGTGATCGTCGTGGATTGCCCTGCAGAACAGCAGGTCGCCCGCACCTTGCAGCGCAGCGCACTGGATGAATCAATGGTGCGCGCGATCATGGCACAGCAGATGGACCGGGCCAGCCGGCTACAACATGCGGATGAGGTCATCCTGAACGACGGCAGTCTGGAACAACTCAAAGGACGTGTAGCCGAATTGCATAAGCGTCTGGCAGAACGCTGAAAAGCATTTGACGATATCCGGCTCGGCCTATAATCTTTCGCCCAAAGTACACCGCCTCAAACATCCGAAAAGTGATCAGCTACGAATTCCCGTTGAACGAACGTGTGCGCACCCTGTTGCGCCTGGAGGATCTGTTCTCGCGCATCCATCGCTTCATCTCGCGCGAAGACTGCGAAGATCATCACGCGGCGCTCGCCGTGTTATTCGAGATACTTGAAGTCGCCAGCCGTGCTGACCTGAAATCCGATCTCTTGCAGGAACTGGAGCGTCAGAGAAAGTCGCTCAATACCTTGCATAACAATCCCGCCATATCCGAAGATGCGCTGGATGCCATCCTGAACGAGATAGAAGCCGACTGTAGCCGACTGCTGGAGATATCAGGCAAGATCGGCCAGCATTTGCGTGACAACGAATGGCTGATGGGCATCAAGCAACGCGCGGTCATTCCCGGGGGCGTGTGCGAGTTCGATCTTCCCTCGTATCACTACTGGCAGAATCAATCCGTGCAAAAGCGCCGCAGCGACCTGGACAGTTGGCTGGCACCATTGCTGCCGCTCAAGGATGGTATCGACATCATGCTCAAACTGTTGCGCGAGAGCGGCCGCCATCATCGCTTCACCGCCCACAACGGCACTTTCCAGCAGATGCAGGGCGGTAAAGTCGCGCAATTGCTGTGCGTCACGCTGGATAGCGAACTGCCCTGCATCCCCGAGATCAGCGCCAACAAGTACGCGCTGAACATCCGCTTCATCTCAGCCAACTTCAGCGCCAAGACCACACTCTACGAACACGACGTGGATTTCAGTCTGGTCTTCTGTTCTTTGCAATGAGCAAGCCGCTCATCGTCACTTGCCCGACATGCGGCAAAGAGCATGCATGGGACACAAGTAACCGCTTCCGCCCCTTTTGCAGCGAGCGATGCCGTCTTATCGATCTGGGAAAATGGGCCAACGAAGAATACCGCGTCGAGCAACGCGAAAGGGATGCCGGCGATCAGGATCCCCAGGCCTGACGCAGCAGCGCGATGCCATGGGCGCCGTGCTCCCATGCAGACTGCATATCATCCTGTTTCAAACCACCCAAGGCATACACCGGGATCGTTGCTTCAGCTGCTATCGCCGCGAACTTATCCCACCCCAGATGCACCGCCCCCGGATGCGACTGTGTCGGCAACACCGGCGACAGCAAAGCGAAATCGCAACCCAGCATCTCTGCACGGCGCAATTCTTCGATGCCGTGGCATGAGGCCGCACACCAATCCACGTCCGGGCGCTGCGCCAACGACGCCAGCTGAGCCGAGGTCAGTTGCACACCGTCCGCTCCCACCTCTTGCACCAGCGCCACATCGCCATTGAGCAACACCTTTGCACCGCAGGAGTGTGCAAGTGCCACCACCTGCTGTGCCAGGGAATGCAACGCTGCGCCTGACAGGTTCTTTTCACGCAACTGAACGAGCTTCAAGCCTTCATCCAGTCTGGCCTGAAGGCTCGCCATGAATGCCGCCACGCCAAGCTCGGCAACATTGCTGATGGCATAAAAAGCAGGCAGCTCCAGCGCACGCAAGATCGGTGCATTCGCCGGCAAGATCGGGGCGACGTTCGTCGCCCCCGGCTGCTGCCATGCGAACTGCTGGCCCTCATGCGGATGCAACTCCCCCGTCCATGCTGTCACGCGAAAGAACCTCAGGCGCACGGTCGCGTGCGGATAGGTGAACACACGGGTGAGCCAGGGATAGGCGGTCTGCACGGTGATACCGAGTTCCTCGTACAGCTCGCGCACCAATGCATGATGTGCAGTCTCTCCGGCCTCCACCTTGCCACCGGGGAATTCCCAGTAGCCTGCCCATATCTTGTCCGAAGGACGTTGTGCAAGGAGAAAACTGCCATCGGGACGCTGCAGGACCGCAGCGGAGACTTCTACGAACTTATCTTTTGACATGCTGCCCGCACCAGTCGCGCGCGAATTGCCCCGCCACCCGGCCGCTGCGCGAACCGCGCATCAATGACCACTGCAGCGCAGCAGTGCGCACCTCATCAGACATGATCTGCCTCCATCCATGATGCTTCAACCAATGGGCTGCCACCGCCAGATACTCTTCCTGGGAGAACGGGTAGAAGGACACCCACAGACCGAAGCGCTCGGACAGCGAGACCTTTTCCTCCACACTTTCCGCGGGGTGAACTTCATCACCCGCATATCTGGTGGCGAGGTTGTCCTGCATGGAGTCGGGCATCAAGTGGCGGCGATTGGAGGTCGCGTAGATGAGCAGGTTGTCGGAGAACGCCACCAGATCTCCGTCCAGCGCCGCCTTGAGCGACTGGTAACCGGGTTCGTCGGTATTGAAGGAGAGATCGTCGCAATACAGGATGAAACGCTCGGCGCGCCCCTGAACCAGAGCGACGATGTACGACAAGTCGATCAGCCCCTGTTTGTCGATCTGGATGACACGAAGGCCTTGCCCGGCATATTCGTTCAACAGGGCTTTTACGAGAGAGGATTTTCCCGTGCCGCGCGCGCCAGACAACAGCACGTTATTCGCCGTGCCACCGCGCACGAATTGCTGCGTGTTCTGTTGGATGCGTTGTTTCTGCTCGTCTATGCCGAGCAGGTCGGAAAGCACGATACGCTGGAAATTCAAAACGGGATGTAACTTGCGTTGCTGGTGGTCCCAGCGGAATGCGGCGGCAGATTGCCAATCGGGCGCTTGCGGCTGTGCGCCGGGCAGGATATTTTCCAGGCGAACTAGCAAACCTTCGGCACGGGAGAGAAACTTGTCCAACTTATCCATAGAACACTTCCCCCGTGCGGGAGCTGCAAATCAACTTCTGTAGCTCGCGTTGATCTTCACGTAATCGTAAGAGAAGTCGCACGTCCACAGCGTCGCATCCACCGCCCCGCGATTCAGCACCACGCGAATGGTAATGTCACTCTGCTGCATCATGCGTGCACCATCTTCTTCCCGGTAGCTCGCGGCACGTCCACCGTTCTCAGCCACCAGCACGTCATCAAGATAGAGTTTCAATGTCGCGACATTGAGATCACCCACGCCCGCGTAGCCGATCGCGGCGAGGATGCGCCCGAGGTTGGGATCGGAAGCGAAGAATGCCGTTTTAACCAAAGGAGAGTGTGCAATGGCGTAGCCGATCTTTTTGCCCTCGGCTTCGTCCTTGCCACCTTCGACCTTGATGGTGATGAATTTGGTCGCGCCTTCACCGTCGCGCACGATCGCCTGGGCCAACACAGTGGCCACATCGGTGATGACAGCCTGCATCGCCGCGCGTTCACAAGCGGTGATCTGCGCACCGCTCTTGCCGGTCGCGATCAGCATCAATGCGTCGTTGGTGGATGTATCGCCGTCCACAGTGATGCAATTAAAAGACTTGTTCGCGGCATCACGCACCATCTCTTGCAACAAAGGCTGCTCGATCACGGCATCGGTCGCGATGTAGCCCAGCATGGTCGCCATGTTGGGGTGGATCATGCCGGAGCCTTTGGAGATGCCCGTGACAGTGACGGTTCTGCCGCCGATCTGCACCTGACGAGACACAGCCTTGGCGACGATGTCGGTAGTCATGATGGCATGAGCGGCGTCATACCAGTTATCAACCTTGAGATCGGCGATGGCTTGCGGCATGCCGGCGACGATCTTGTCGACAGGCAGCGGTTCCATGATGACACCGGTGGAATAGGGCAGCACCTGCTCTGGCGCGCACCCCAGCAGCTTGGCGAGTTCGGCGCAGGTAGTGCGCGCGGCACTCATGCCCTGCTCGCCCGTTCCGGCGTTGGCATTGCCGGTGTTGACCACCAGCGCGCGGACGCCTCTGCCGGTAGCGAGGTGTTCTTTCGCTACGGTGACCGGGGCGGCGCAGAAGCGGTTGGTGGTGAACACGCCGGCGACAGTCGCGCCGTCATCCAGCTTGATGACCAGCAGATCCTTGCGGTTGGCCCGCTTGATACCCGCTTCTGCGATACCCAAAGAAACGCCCGCAACGGGCAACAGTTGTGCCGCGACGGGCGTAGTGAGATTCACCGGCATGATGTTTTCAGAGGTGACGACCGGTCTTGTACAGATAGTTGGTCATCTCGACCGACTGTGCGTTCATGCGGCGCACGATGCCATGGGTGTGGCGCACGATGCCGCGCATGACGTAATACACGATAGCGGGCTGGGTATTCAACAGCGACTCCAGCTTGCAGCGGTCAAGGATCAGTACCTGGCAATCGGTTTTAGCGGTGATGGTGGCACTGATCTGCGAAACATTACCGCCCACGAAAGTGATGATGCCGGCCAGATCGCCCGGCTGCAAAAGATGCAGCGTGGCCTGTTCGCTGCCGATGTTCGCGGTCGCTTCGACTTCACCGCTGGCCAGCATGACCAATGAATTCTTCAGCTTTTCCTCGCCCGGGCGCAGCAGACTCTCACCCGCCTTGAACTCGCGCACTTCGAACAACTGTCCCAGCGACTCTATCTCTGCATCGCGCAGTTCTTCCGTGAGTGTCGAGTTATGCAAAGTCTGCAGAATCATTTGATCTGTCACCATCTTTGGTCTCCCTAGATTTTTATTAATTCAGTTTGCCGTGGCACTGTTTGTATTTCTTGCCGGAACCGCAGGGGCACGGATCGTTCCTGCCGACTTTCTCGCCTCCCCGCACGAACGGCTTGTGCTCGGCATCCTCATTGCCACCCGATGCCAGCGCTTCCTCGTAGGCCGCGTGATGATACTGCACATTTTCGGGGGCGTGGGACACTTCAGCCGCCTGCACCGCCTCTTCGCTGCGTATCTGCACATTCATCAGTGTCTGGGTCACATCGCGCTTGATCCCATCCAGCATGGCCGAGAACAGCTCAAAGGCCTCACGCTTGTATTCCTGCTTGGGGTTCTTCTGCGCATAACCGCGCAGATGGATGCCCTGGCGCAGATGATCCAGCGAAGCCAGATGCTCACGCCAGTGCTGATCCACAGCCTGCAACATCACGATGCGCTCGTAGCCATGCATCACCTCGGCACTGACCTGATCGACCTTGGCCTGATACTGCCGACTTGCCGCCTCGGCGACGCGCGCAGCCAGGCCTTCGGCATCCAGTTGCTTGTCCTGCTCCATCCACTCCACAACGGGAAGATGCAACTGGAATTCGGCGGCCAGCGCCTTTTCCAGTCCGGGCACATCCCATTGTTCTTCCATGCTGCCGGGAGGCAGATGAAGTTCTACCAGTTCACGTAATACGCCGCCGCGCATGGCAGCCACCGTCTCGGTGATATCCGTACTCTCAAGCAACTCGGCACGCTGCTGATAGATCACTTTGCGCTGGTCGTTGGCAACATCGTCGTATTCCAGGATCTGTTTACGCATATCGAAGTTGCGGGCTTCAACCTTGCGTTGCGCGTTCTCGATGGCGCGCGTCACCCAGACATGCTCGATGGCTTCGCCTTCCGGCAACTTGAACCTGTTCATGATCGCCGCCACACGGTCGGAGGCGAAGATACGCAGCAAGGAGTCTTCCAGCGACAGATAGAAGCGACTCGATCCTGGATCGCCCTGCCGGCCGGAACGTCCACGCAGCTGGTTGTCTACCCGGCGCGACTCGTGTCGTTCAGTGCCGATGATGTGCAGGCCGCCGCTGGCCAATACCTGTTCATGCACCGGCTGCCATTCGGTACGCAACTGCGCCACGCGCTGTTCGCGGGTCTCGGCATCCAGACTCTCGTCCATACGCACCAACTCGATCGGCTTTTCGACATTACCGCCCAGCACGATGTCGGTACCGCGACCGGCCATGTTGGTGGCGATGGTGATCATGCCGGGACGCCCCGCCTGCGCGACGATCTCCGCCTCGCGTGCATGCTGCTTGGCGTTCAACACCTGGTGAGGCAACCCGGCCTTCTCCATCAGGCCGGACAACAACTCGGAAGTCTCGATGGATGTGGTACCCACCAGCACCGGTTGCCCGCGCTTGTGACAGTCGCGCACATCTTCGATGACGGCGGCATACTTTTCCTTGGCGGTCAGATACACCTTATCCATCAGATCCTGACGCACGGTCGGGCGGTGCGGCGGCACGATGACCGTCTCCAGGCTGTAGATGGACTGGAACTCGAACGCCTCAGTATCGGCCGTGCCGGTCATGCCCGACAAGCGGTTGTACATGCGGAAATAGTTCTGGAAAGTGATGGAGGCCAGCGTCTGGTTCTCCTTCTGGATCGCCACGCCTTCCTTGGCCTCCACCGCCTGATGCAGACCGTCGGACCAGCGGCGACCCGCCATCAGGCGCCCGGTGAATTCGTCGACGATCACCACCTCGCCATCCTGGATCACGTAATGCTGGTCCAGATGGAACAGATTGTGCGCACGCAAAGCCGCGTAGAGGTGATGGATCAGTGTGATGTTCGCGGGGTCATACAAGCTGCCGCCTTCCGGCAGCAATCCCGCTTGGGACAGCAACTGCTCGGCATGCTCATGCCCAGCCTCGCTCAACAGGATCTGGTGGCTCTTCTCATCCACACTGTAATCGCCGGGTGCCTCGTCGTCAGCCTGACGAACCAGCTTGGGTGCCAATGCATTGACCCGCACATAGATGTCGACATTGTCTTCCGCCTGTCCGGAGATGATCAGCGGGGTACGTGCCTCATCGATCAGGATGGAGTCCACCTCGTCCACGATGGCGAAGTTCAGTCCGTGCTGGAAGCGGTCTTCGGCACGCGCGGCCATGTTGTCGCGCAGGTAGTCGAAACCGAACTCGTTATTGGTTCCGTAAGTGATGTCCGAACTGTAGGCGGCCAGCTTGTCACCGTGATCCATATTGGACAGGATGACACCTACAGACAGGCCGAGGAATCGATACAGCCGCCCCATCCACTCCGCGTCGCGCGAGGCCAGATAGTCGTTCACTGTCACCACATGCACGCCCTTGCCTGACAAGGCATTCAGATAGGCAGGCAGGGTCGCCATCAAGGTCTTGCCTTCACCGGTGCGCATCTCGGCGATCTTGCCGTAATGCAGCACCATACCGCCGATCAACTGGACATCGAAATGGCGCATCTGCAGCACGCGTCTACTGCCTTCACGCACCACAGCGAACGCTTCCGGCAGCAGTGCGTCCAGTGTCTCGCCTTTGCCCACGCGTTGTTTGAACTCGGCGGTCTTGGCTTGCAACGCCTCATCAGACAGCGCCTGGATCGAAGGCTCCAGCGCGTTGATGCGCGCGACAGTCTGGCGATATTGTTTGAGCAAACGGTCGTTGCGGCTACCGAAGACGGATTTCAACAATTTGGAGATCATGCTTGTATTTTCTGTGACGATTGTTGCGAACAAATAAAAAAGGGTGAGGTACCCACCTCACCCCTGCCATAAAGAGACATGCTTCAACTGGCTGCTTTTTCCAGGAAGCGCACCGGATTCTGTGCCGCCCCCCTGTATCTCACTTCGAAATGCAGGTGATTGCCTGTAGAACGCCCGGTGCTGCCGACTCTTGCGATCTCGTGCCCGCGGCGTACGACTTCGCCGACCTTGACCAGCAGCATGGATGCATGTGCATAGCGGGTGATGATCTGGTTACCGTGATCAATCTCGACCATATTACCATATTGGGGATGCAAGCCCGCGAACACCACGACACCGCCGGCCGAGGCATACACTGGCGTACCCGCCGGCACCATATAGTCCACCCCTTCATGCATCGCGTTCTTGCCGGTGAAGGGATCGATGCGCCAACCGAAGTTGGAGGAATACCAGCTCACCGTGATCGGCGCCACTGATGGCAACATCTTCTTGTCCAGCTTGTCCTGCTGCAGCAAGGTCTCCAACGCGACCAGCTTGTCGCTTCTATCCCCCAGCAGCGCATTCAGATCGTCCATCTGCCGCATCATGGTTTCCAGTGAGATATCCTGCTGCGGGGGAACGGTCAGCAATGGACCGCCCTGTGCAGGCTTCTGTCCGAAGGAGAACTCCTGCGGCTTCATACCGCTCAACTTGGCCAAACGCGCACCCAGACCATCGAGACGCTGCAATTGCGCCTGCATCTGGCCCAGACGCACCGCCATCGCGTCCAAGCTCTGGCGCATGAACAATTCCTGCTTGCGCAGCTCCTCGTCCTGCGCACTGGCCAGCCAGCCGCGCAACTCATTACTGATGGTGCCGGACTGGAAACGTACGATGGCGTATTGCGCCATCAACACGGCAGCAACAAACAGGCCCAGCGCCACTAAAGCAGCCAGCGTCATATGCGTACCGGTCAGCGTCAGGCTGCGTGCTTTTGCAGAACTGTTCGAAACTAGAATAATATTCATGCATACACTCCCTACGAGATTCCAAAACGACTGTGCCCAACCGCCTGAATGACTTTCTGGACTCCGATCCAAAACTGAAGCAACTTGCACTAGCAGCACGCCAGCTCGTGTGGCTGCAGCATCAATATCGGTCCATCGCGCCGCCTTCTTTAGTCCAAGGTAGCCGTGTGTTGCGGTTTGAAAACAATCATCTGACTCTGGCTGCCGACAATGGCGCGATCGCCAGCAAACTCAAACAACTCGCCCCTCAATTGATTTCTTCATTTCGAACAAGGGGATGCGAGGTTACTGGAATTCAAACTCAGGTGCAAGTGAACGCCAATCCGCCGCCGGCGCCTTTGCCGGCGAGAGAAGTGGGGGAACAAGGTCGTGTTGCTCTGGATGAGCTGGCGCACGATCTGCCGGAAGGTGGGCTGAGATCAGCCATTGAACGTCTGGCCCACAAAAGACGCTAAACAAAGACGCGCCAAGCGACCAACCCGAAGCGCTCCAGCGCGTACAGCACCGCAAATACCAGCAGCAAAAACAGCAGAAAACGCACGATATGGCTGATTAAAGTCAGGTATCGCAGGTCTCGCGTGAACAGATAGGCCAGACCCGAGACAGCCAACAACAGCGCCGACAGCAACAAAACTAGTCGGATCAGCATACCGGCCCCGGATCAGACCGGCTGCAGTTGCAGGCGCAAAAAGTCCGGCGCCTCTTCGGCCTTGGTGAATGTGACGAATTCCCATGCCGTCTCGTCCGCCAGCAAGGCGCGACAGAGGGCGTTGTTCAATGCGTGTCCGGATTTGTAGCCGGAAAAAGCCCCGATCAGCGGGTGACCCAGCAGGTACAGATCGCCGATGGCGTCCAGCACCTTGTGCTTGACGAACTCATCCTCGAAACGCAATCCATCCGGATTGATCACACGGTACTCGTCCATCACGATGGCATTGTCCAGATTGCCGCCCAATGCCAAGCCCTGCGCGCGCATGTTCTCCACATCCTGCATGAAGCCGAAGGTACGTGCCCGGCTGACTTCCTTTATATAGGAATGCTCGCCCAGGTCGACCACGACGTTCTGCTTGGTATTGGCGAATACCGGATGGGCGAAATTGATGGTAAAGCTCAGCTTGTAGCCGTTGAACGGCTCGAAACGCACCCACTTATCCCCGTCTTTTACTTCGACAGTCTTTTTGATACGGATGAATTTCTTGGGGGCATCCTGCTCGACGATGCCGGCCGATTGCAGCAGGAAGATAAAAGTACCCGCACTTCCGTCCATGATCGGCAACTCTGGGCTGGTCAGTTCGACGATGGCGTTATCGATACCCAAACCGGCCAAGGCCGACATCAAGTGTTCGACCGTCGCCACGCGTGCACCCTTCGCCTCCAGACAGGTAGACAGGCGCGTGTCATGCACCGCATGTGCTTCGGCACGGATGTCCGACGACTGCGGCAGATCCACGCGGCGGAACACGATGCCGCTGTCGACGGCTGCGGGACGCAAGGTCAGATAGACCTTCTCGCCGGTATGCAAGCCGACACCGGTCGCTTCGACCACCGTCTTCAATGTGCGCTGTTTGACCATTCCTGTTTTCCCGACTGATACGCTGACGAGTTTAGCACAGGCCGCAGCAACGGCCCGCCCCTGCCCCACCGGCGATCACGTCTTGCTCAGTCCGCCTGTTTACGCAGGAAAGACGGGATATCCAGCGTCTCGACACCGGACTGTTTCATCGCCTCCACTGCCTCGCGATGACGTCCGCTGCGCATCACTGCCGGCATGTCCAACTCGCTGAAATCGACCATGGGCGCATCATGCGTACCGGTACGCAACTGGGCCTGCGGTACCAGCACCGGTCTTGTCTGCGGCTTGCGGATCTCGCCCAAGCCGGTCGCAACGATGGTCACGCGCAGTTCATCGCCCATGTTCTCGTCGAACACGGAACCGACAATCACTGTCGCTTCGGAAGCAGCGAACTGGAAGCAGTTCATCACTTCATGGAACTCCTCCAGCGTGATCTCGCTGCTGGACGTCACGTTGACCAGAACACCGCGCGCACCGGTCAGATCCACATCCTCCAGCAGCGGGCTGGCGATGGCTTGCTCTGCCGCACGTTGCGCACGGTTCTCACCAGACGCCGCAGCAGACCCCATCATCGCCATACCGTTCTCGGACATCACTGTGCATACGTCGGCAAAGTCCACGTTAATCATGCCCGGCACATTGATTACTTCCGCGATGCCGGCCACCGCGCCATGCAGCACCCCATTGGACGCCTTGTAGGCTGCCGGCATGGTCGTCTTGCCGCCGAGGACTTCCATCAGCTTTGCATTCGGCACGATGATCAGCGAATCGACATAGGCCGCCAATTCTTCGATGCCCTGCTGTGCGATTGCCATACGCTTGCCTTCGAACACGAACGGTTTGGTGACGACTGCCACGGTCAGGATGCCCATCTCCTTGGCCACCTGCGCCACGATAGGTGCCGCACCGGTACCCGTGCCGCCGCCCATGCCGGCGGTAATGAAAACCATGTTCGCGCCGCCGATGATCTCGGCGATACGCTCGCGGTCTTCTTCCGCTGCGGCCTGGCCGATCTGCGGCTTGGCGCCTGCTCCCAGCCCCTTGGTCAGCGCGGAGCCGATCTGCAACTGCACGCGTGCTTTGCTGCGTTTCAATGCCTGCGCATCGGTATTGATGGTAATGAACTCGACCCCTTGCACCCCCTGTTCGATCATGTGATCGACCGCATTGCCGCCGCAGCCGCCCACGCCCACCACCTTGATCACCGCGCCTTGCGGTTGTGCATCCAACAGTTCGAAAGCCATCATTTTTCTCCTTAAAGTTGATAACAAATACTCAATACAAACCAGACCGAACCAACTGCCCGCCTATTTCTAAAAATTCCCCTTGAACCAATCCTTCATCTTTTCCAGCACATCCTTGAACGACCCCGTTCCCACTCTCGACACCTCCTCGCGCTGGTGACGCTCCAGTCCGTACACCAACAGACCGACGCCGGTCGCATAACGCGGCGTCTTCACCACTGCCGACAGTCCGCCGATGTTTCGCGGCAGTCCCAAGCGCACCGGCAGATGGAATATCTCCTCGCCCAATTCGACCATGCCCTGCATGGCAGCGCTGCCGCCGGTGATGACGATGCCGGAGGACAGCAGGTCTTCGAAACCGCTGCGACGGATCTCCGTCTGTACCAGTGAATAGAGCTCCTCCACGCGCGGCTCGATCACTTCCGCCAGTGTCTGGCGCGACAACATGCGCGCACTGCGCTCGCCTACGCCCGGCACTTCGATCGGCGCATCATTCGCCAGCTGACGCAGTGCGCAGCCGTACTTGATCTTGATGTCCTCCGCGTCCTTGGTCGGTGTGCGCAGGGCCATCGCGATATCGTTGGTGATCTGGTCGCCCGCGATAGGAATCACCGCCGTGTGACGGATCGCACCGCCGGTGAAGATCGCCACATCGGTGGTACCACCGCCGATATCCACCAGACACACGCCCAGTTCCCGCTCGTCGTCAGCCAACACCGCTTTGCTCGACGCCAGCGGCTGCAGGATCATGTCTTCCACTTCCAGCCCGCAACGGTGGATGCACTTGAGGATGTTCTGCACCGCCGATACCGCGCCGGTCACGATGTGAATCTCCACTTCCAGACGCAGACCGCTCATACCCATCGGCTTCTTGATGCCGCTCTGCCCGTCGATGCTGAACTCCTGCTCCAGGATGTGCAGGATCTGCTGATCGCCCGGCAGACTGATCGAACTCGCGGTCTCGATGGCGCGCAACACATCGGTCTGCGCCACTTCCTTGTCCTTGATCTTGATCATGCCGTGCGCATTCGAGCTGCGGATGTGGCCGCCCGCGATGCCGGTATAGACCTGGCGAATCTTGCAGTCCGCCATCAGCTCCGCTTCCTGCAGTGCCTGCTGGATCGCCCCCACCGTGGCATCGATGTTCACCACCATGCCTTTTTTCATGCCGGATGATTGATGCATGCCTGCACCGATCACCTCCAGCGTTCCCTCCGCCGTCACCTCGGCCACGATGCACGCGATCTTCGACGTACCGATGTCCAGACCCACGATCAAACTCTTGCTCTCTTTGCTCATCACCTTCTCCTGACTACCCTTATGCCGCGCCTAGCGGCGGCTGCACAGCGAATCCATTGCGATAGCGCAGATCGATACGTCGCGCGTTCGGCACGCGCACCGCCACGCTGTATGGAAAGACTTTGACGAAACGCGCCAACCGTTCGCGCATCGCTTCGCGTCCCAGCGCGAGCTCCATGCCATCGTCCAGTTTGACCTGCCAGCTCATGCGCGGCGACAGGTCCAATCGCACGATATGTCTTTGCATAGGCAGCAACTCCTGCTCCAACTCGCCATACATGCGCGCCACCACCAAGGAGTTCTCCTGCTCGCCGGAGAACTCGGGCAATGCTTCATCGCTCTTCGCCTCGAACAACTCGCCATAGGTGTTCACCAGCGCGGTCTTGTTCCAGCGTGCCAACGCAATGTGTTCCTCGATCTCCACTTCCAGTTGCCAGGGGAATTTGCGCCGCACGCTCACCGACCGCACCCATGGCAACTGCTGGAATGCAGCACGCGTCTCGGCCAGATCGACCGTGAAAAAATTGCCGCGCACCTGCTCGCGCACCACCTCCTCCAGTTGGGCGACATCCACCTGTTGCGGCGTTGCAGTCAGCACCACCGCGCGCAGAGAGAACGCCGGCAACTGCGCCACGTAGCGCAACATGCCGTACACCATCAGCAGCAGGCTGAAGCCGAACAGCACGTTGGCGATACCGCGCAGCAGATGAGCGTTATCCCACATGCGCGCCCTCCAATATCTGCACCACCAGTTGCTCGAAGCCGATACCCGCCTGGCGCGCTGCCATCGGCACCAGGCTGTGGTCGGTCATGCCGGGCGCGGTATTCACTTCCAGCAGGTACATCTTGCCGTCCTCGCCGCGCAGGAAGTCCACACGCCCCCAGCCCTGACCGCCGATCAGCTGGAAACCCAGTTGCGCCATGTGCTGCATCTCGGCTTCCTGCTCCGCATCCAATCCGCATGGACACAGGTAGCGTGTGTCGTCGCGCAGATACTTCGCTTCGTAATCGTAGAATTCGTTCGCCGGTTCGATCTTGATCGCCGGCAACGCCTTGCCGTTCAGGATCGCCACCGTATATTCACCGCCGCTCATGAAACTCTCGGCGATCACCACCTTGTCGTGCTTGGCCGCCTCGGCGTAGGCAGCGGGCAATGCATCCACCGTCTTGACCTTGATCACGCCGACACTGGAACCTTCGCTGGCGGGTTTCACAAACAACGGCAGATCGAGATGCTCCGCCACTGCGTTCCAATCGGTCGGCGCGGTCAGCGCCTCGTATTCCGGGATCGGCAATCCGGCCGCCTGCCAGATCATTTTGCTGCGCCACTTGTCCATGCCGATTGCCGAGGCCATCACGCCGCTGCCGGTGTACGGGATACCCATCAGCTCCAGCGCGCCCTGTACCGTGCCGTCCTCGCCGCCCCGTCCATGCAGCATGACGAATACGCGATCGAACTTCTCAGCCTTCAATTCCGACAACTCACGCTCGGCCGGGTCGAAGGCATGCGCATCCACCCCGCTGCGCTGCAAAGCAGCCAGCACCGCCGCACCGCTCTTCAGCGACACTTCGCGCTCGGCCGAACGGCCGCCCAACAACACCGCCACTTTTCCGAATCTATTCACTTGACGCTCTCTCCAACGATCTTCACTTCCGGATGCAAGTTGATGCCCGTCTTCTGCAGCACCGTCACTTGCACTTCACCAATCAGATTCTCGATATCCGCCGCGCTTGCTCCGCCCGTGTTGACGATGAAGTTCGCATGCTTCTCGGACACCTGCGCACCGCCGATGCTTTTGCCTTTCAGCCCGCATCCCTCGATCAACTTCGCCGCATGCTCGCCCTGCGGGTTGCGGAACACGGAGCCCGCATTGGGCATCTGCAGGGGCTGGCTTGCGCTGCGCTTCTCCATCAGCGCCTTGATGTCCCGCTTCGCCGCCTCGACGTCGCCTTCGCCGAACTTCAGCCAAGCAGCAACGAAGAACTCCTCGTTCTGCTGCTTCAGTGTGACGTGGCGATAACCGATGTCATATTCCTGCGGCGTACGCTCGACCAACACTCCGCTGCGCGTCAACACCTGCACACGCTGCACCGCGCTCCAGGTCTCTCCGCCGTAGCAACCGGCGTTCATCGCTAGCATGCCGCCCAAAGTGCCGGGGATCCCGACAAAGAATTCCGCGCCACACAACTTGTTACTCGCCGCGAACCGCGCCAGCTTCGCCCCCGGCACGCCGGCCTGCGCGTAGATCGACCCATCTTCCATGCGCAGCTCGGTCAGCGCGCCCACCATCAGGAGCACCGTGCCGCGATATCCACCGTCGCGCACCAGCAGGTTGCTGCCCAATCCGACCGCCAGCAGCGGTTCGTCCGCCGGGATCTGCTGCAGGAAGACTTGCAGATCCGCCAGATCGGCCGGCTGGTACACGCGCTGCGCGACACCGCCCGCACGCCAGCTCACATGGCGCGACATCGGTTCGTCATGGAGTAACTCTCCACGCAGAACTTCCGTATTGAACTGTGTCGGCTCACTCATATTCATTTGCTGGTCAGTTTCACCACTTGGTTCGGCACACCGCCGATGGAACCTGCGCCCATGTTCAGCACCACATCGCCGTCCTGCGCCATCTGCATGATGGCCTGCGGCATGTCGGCGATGTTCTCCACGAACACCGCATTGGTCTGCCCCGCCACCCGCAAGGCATGCATCAGCGCACGACCGTCTGCCGCCACGATGGGCGCTTCGCCTGCCGCGTAGATATCTGCCAGCACCAGCGCATCCACACCCGACAGGACTTTGACGAAATCTTCGAACAGGTCGCGTGTGCGCGTGTAGCGATGCGGCTGGAAGGACAGCAGCAGACGTTTGTCCGGGAACGCGCCGCGCACCGCAGCGATGGTTGCTTTCATCTCCACCGGGTGGTGTCCATAGTCATCGATCAAGGTGAATGAGCCACCGGATGACAGGGCGATCTCGCCATAGCGTTGCATACGACGGCCCACGCCCTCGAACTCGGCCAGCGCATCGGCGATGGCTTGCGGTGCGACACCCACCTCAAGACCGATGGCAATTGCCGCCAACGCGTTCAGCACGTTGTGCTCGCCCGCCAGATTGAGCGTGATGTCCATATCCAGCGGCTTACCGTCGAACAGACATTTCTCGTCATGGCGGCACTGCGCGGTGAAGCGCATCCGACCAGCCTCATGGCGTACATTCACCGCGCGGATCTGCGCTTCCTCACTCATGCCATAGGTGGTGATCGGCTTGCTGATGCGCGGCAATATCTCGCGCACGTTCGGATCGTCCGCACACAACATGGCGCGACCATAGAAGGGCAAGCGCTCCAGGAAATCGACGAAGGCCTGCTTCAATCTGTTGAAGTCGTGACCATAGGTTTCCATATGGTCGGCATCAATGTTGGTGACCACGGCAAGGATAGGCGTCAGGTGCAGGAAGGACGCATCCGATTCATCCGCCTCCGCTACGATGAACTCGCCAGTACCCAGGCGCGCATTCGCCCCGCTGCTGTTCAGGCGTCCGCCGATGACGAAGGTCGGATCGAAGCCGCCCTTGGCCAGCACACTGGTCACCAGCGACGTGGTGGTGGTCTTGCCGTGCGTGCCGGCGATGGCGATTCCCTGGCGCAGACGCATCAGCTCGGCCAGCATCACCGCGCGCGGTACCACCGGCACATGTTGTTCACGCGCGGCGATGACTTCCGGGTTGTCCGCCTTCACTGCCGTGGAGGTCACCACCGCATCCGCGTCGCGCAAGTGCGTGGCATCGTGTCCGATGCTGATGTTCGCGCCCAGATCACGCAAACGCATGATGACCGTGCTGTCCGCGATATCGGAACCGCTCACCTTGAATCCCAGGTTGAGCATCACCTCGGCGATACCGTTCATACCGGAACCGCCGATGCCTACGAAGTGGATGTTTTTGACTTTATGTTTCATATCTTCTATCCCGCTAAGGCAACGCAAACTTGCGCTACTTGTTGTGTCGCATCCGGTTTGGCCAGACTGCGTGCGGCTTGCGCCATCGTCAGCAGCTTTTCCCTATCCAGCTCACGCAATAGTTGCGCCAGCTTTTCCGCACTCAATTCTTTTTGCGACAACAGGATCGCCGCGCCGTGTTCGCTCAGGAAGCGTGCGTTGTGCGTCTGATGATCGTCCACGGCGAACGGGAACGGCACCAGCACACTCGCCACGCCGGCCGCCGCCAACTCTGCGATGGTCAGCGCGCCTGCGCGACAGATCACTACATCAGCTTGCGCATACTGCTGCGCCATGTCGTCGAGGAAGGCACGCACATCCGCCTGCACGCCGGCCTGCGCATACAACTGCTGCACCGACTCGAAATGCCGCTTGCCGGTCTGGTGGATCACCTGCGGACGCACGGTCTCATCCATCATCGCCAGCGCCTTTGGCAGCGCTTCGTTCAATGCCTGCGCCCCCAGACTGCCACCCACCACCAGTACGTTCAGCTTGCCGCTGCGCTGTGTGAAGCGCGCTAGCGGCGTCGGCAACGCGGCGATGTCGGCACGCACCGGATTGCCGCACCATTCGGTGTCCCGCAACACATCCGGAAAACCGCTCAGCACGCGCGACGCCAACTTGGCCAGCACCTTGTTGCTCATGCCCGCGATGGAGTTCTGTTCATGCAC
The DNA here is from genome assembly GCA_013791855.1 of Sideroxydans sp. GTDB lineage: Bacteria > Pseudomonadota > Gammaproteobacteria > Burkholderiales > Gallionellaceae > Sideroxyarcus. The sequence goes on along the minus strand of VMTA01000004.1, from coordinate 182,992 downwards.
CACCAGCGGACGGCGCAGGAAAGCCGCCATCAGCCCGCCCGGCATGGTGATGTAGCCGCCCATGCCCAACACCACATCGGGACGATGGCGCAGGATCGCGGCCGCACTTTGCCCCAGCGCGCGCAGCAAAGTGAATGGCAGGGTCAACAGACGCAGCACCCCTTTGCCGCGCACACCGCTGAAGTTCACCCACGCCACCGGGTAGCCGTGCTTGGGCACCAGCTCCGCTTCCATACTGTTCGGGGCACCCAGCCAGACTACGTTCCAGTCCTGCGCGCGCAATGCATCGGCCACGGCCAAGCCAGGGTAGATGTGCCCGCCGGTGCCGCCTGCCATGATGAGGATGGTGCGGCTCATATCGGCAACCCTCGCGCAACGCGTCTGTTCTCGTAGTCAATGCGCAGCAGCACCGCGACCGCCACCATGTTCACCACCACACCGCTGCCACCGAAGCTGAGGAAAGGCAGAGTCAGGCCCTTGGTCGGCAGTACGCCCATGTTCACTCCGATGTTGATCATCGCCTGCACACCCAGCCACACGCCGATGCCCTGTGCCACCAGTGCGGCATACAACCGGTCGGACATCGCGGCCTGACGGCCGATGGCGAAGGCACGCACGATCAGCCAGCCGAACAGCAGTAGCACGGCGGTCACACCGAACAGGCCCAGCTCTTCAGCGATCACCGCCAGCAGGAAGTCGGTATGCGCTTCCGGCAGATAGAACAGTTTCTCCACGCTGCCGCCCAGGCCGACGCCCAGCCACTCGCCGCGTCCGAAGGCGATCAGCGCATGGCTCAACTGGTAGCCCTTGCCGTAAGGATCGGACCAGGGATCGAGGAAACCCAGCACGCGCTGCATGCGGTATTCGGAAGAGAAGATAAGTGCGGCGAAGGCCAGCGGCAGTGCGAAGGTCAACGCGCCGAAGATCTTCAGATTGAAGCCGCCCAGCCACAGCATACCCATCGCGATGGCGCAGATCACCACGAAGGCACCCATGTCAGGCTCCAAGAGAAGCAAGGCACCGACCAGCGCCATCACGATGAACATCGGCACGAAGGACTGCACGAAACGGTGGCGCACCGCACCTTTGCGTACCGCATAGTCGGCCGCGTACAACACCGCGAACAGCTTCATCAATTCCGAAGGTTGCATGTTGAATACAACCAGCGAGATCCAGCGGCGACTGCCGTTCACCGATTTGCCGATGCCGGGAATCAGCACCAGTATCAGCAGCACCACACCGATCACGAACAGCACCGGCGCGTATTTCTGCCATTTCTGCGTGGGCACCATGAATGCCGCCATCGCAACTGCCAGACCGATCGCCATGAACAGACTGTGTCGCACCAGATAGTAGGTCGCCTGATGACCGGTATAACGGCCCGCCTCGGCAGTGGCGATGGATGCGGAATACACCATCACCAGACCGATGGCGAGCAGCGCGGTGACCAGCCAGGCCAGCACGGTGTCGTATTCGGCCATGGCGCGACGCGGCGCGTTCAATGCGGTGTTCAGCATGTTGCCTCCGCTTGCAGTTTCCGCACCGCAGCGATGAATGCTTCCGCGCGGTGCAAGTAGTTGCGATACATGTCGAAGCTGGCACAGGCGGGCGACATCAGCACCGCATCACCGCGCTGTGCGTTGGCTGTTGCGATATGCACCGCTTCATCCATATCGCGCGCATTCAATACCGGCTTGCCGCAAGCTGCGATGGCGTTTGCAATCAGCGGCGCATCGCGACCGATCAGCACTACAGCACGCGCATGCTTTTTCACTGCCTCTTTCAATGGCGAGAAATCCTGCCCCTTGCCGTCACCGCCGAGGATGACGACGGCCTGCTTGCCCAAACCATTCAGCGCCGCTTCGGTCGCGCCGACGTTAGTACCTTTGGAATCGTCGTAATAGGTGATGCCGTTCACTTCGGCCACTTTTTCCACGCGGTGCGGCAAGCCCTTGAAGGCGCGCAGTGCCGCGACCAGCGGCGGCAGCGGCAGATCGAGCGCACGGCACAGCGCCAGTGCAGCCAGCGCGTTCGCCACGTTGTGCAGACCGGCCACTTGCAATTCGTCGGCGCGCATCACCTTCTGCGCGCCCTGCATCAGCCAGGTGATGGCGCCTTCTTTGCCGATCCCCCAGTCCAGCTCGCTGCTCGGCGGTGTCAGCCCGAAGGTCACTTGTTTACGTCCGCTCAGACCCATCGCAGCACTGCGTGCATCGTCACGGTTCAGCACCTGCACGCCGTTGCCGTTGAAGATCCGTGTCTTTGCGGCAGCGTACAGATTCATGTTGTTCGCATAGCGGTCCAGATGATCTTCGCTCACATTGAGCACCACAGCCGCGTCGGCATCCAGAGTATGGGTCGTCTCCAACTGGAAGCTGGACAGCTCAAGAACCCAGGCTTGCGGCTGGTGTCCACCGCGCTCGCGCAAGGCATCCAGCACGGCCGGCGAGATGTTGCCCGCCACTTGCGCATCCACGCCGGCGGCAGCACACATCGCACCGACCATGCTGGTGGTGGTGGTCTTGCCGTTTGCACCGGTGATGGCGATGACTTTCGGTGTCGGCTGCGCATTCGCGATCTGCTGCGCCAGCAATTCGATGTCACCCTCGACCGGGATACCCCTTGCGACCGCACGCTGCACGAACGGTTCGAACATCGGCACGCCGGGGCTGATCGCAATACGGTCTATTCCTTGCAGCAGCGCATCATCAAATACACCGCAACGCAATTCGGCCTGCGGCATCTCGCTGCGCAGGATGTCCACGCCCGGCGGCGAGGTGCGACTATCGGCCACGCGCAGCCGCGCGCCCTGCGCGTGCAGATAGCGCGCAAGCGACAACCCGGTCTCCCCCAGACCGAGTATCAGCACCGATTTGTCGCGCAAAGTTGTCATCTCAGTTTTAGTGTCGACAGTCCGATGAGCACCAGCAACATGGTGATGATCCAGAAGCGGACGACCACCTGCGTTTCCTTCCAGCCCTTTTGCTCGAAGTGATGATGCAGCGGTGCCATCAGCAGGATGCGCTGGCCGGTGCCGTATCGCTTCTTGGTGTATTTGAACCAGGACACCTGCAACATCACCGACACCGCTTCCACCACGAACACGCCCCCCATGATGAACAGCACCAGTTCCTGACGAATGATCACCGCTACTGCGCCCAATGCCGCGCCCAACGCCAGCGCGCCGACGTCACCCATGAACACCTCTGCCGGATAAGCGTTGAACCACAGGAAGGCCAACCCGGCTCCCGCGATGGCAGCGCAGAACACGGCCAGTTCGCCCGCGCCTGGGATGGCCGGTTCACCTAGGTATTTGGCGAACTCGGCGTGGCCCGCGACATAGGCGAAGATGGCCAGTGCCGCCGCCACCATCACAGTCGGCATGATGGCCAGGCCGTCCAGACCGTCAGTCAGGTTCACCGCGTTGCTGCTACCGACGATGACCAGATACACCAGCACGATGAAGCCAACCATGCCGAGCGGGATGACGAAATTCTTGAAGAACGGCACGATGACCTCGGTGTGCTGCGGCAGCGTGGCATGCGTCCACAGATAGATGCCGACCGACAGCGCGATCAGCGACTGCCAGAACAACTTGGCGCGCGCCGACAGGCCGTCCGGATTGCGGTTCACCACCTTGCGGTAGTCATCCACCCAACCGACTGCGCCCACGCCCAGCGTGGTCAGCAACACCACCCACACGTAGGCGTTGTGCAGGTCGCCCCACAGCAAAGTGGTGATGGCGACCGACATCAGGATCAGCGCGCCACCCATGGTCGGCGTTCCAGCTTTCACCAGATGCGTCTGCGGGCCGTCGCTGCGCACCGACTGGCCGATCTTCATCGCGGTCAGTTTGCGTATCATCCACGGCCCGAGCACGAAGGAGATCATGAGCGCGGTCATCGCCGCCATCACCGCGCGCAGCGTGATGTAGTTGAACACGCTGAACGCGCGTACATCCTGGGATAGCCATTGGGCTAATGCGAGCAGCATGTTTCCTCCTGTTTGGTCGCGCACGCCTGCACGACACGTTCCATCTTCATGAAGCGCGAGCCTTTCACCAGCACGGTGGTCTGCGCATCCATTCCGTCTTTTAATACAGCAAGCAATCCGTCGACATCGTCGAAGTGCGCTGCCCCTTTACCGAACTCTGCGACTGCCTGACTGCTCAGTTCTCCGAGCGCATACAGGCGCTCGATGCCCAGTTCGCGCGCGGTGATGCCGATCTCGCGATGGAACTGCGCCGCGTCTTCACCCAACTCGCCCATATCGCCCAGCACGAAGATGCGCATGCCTGTCGCCTGCGCCAGCACTTCCAGTGCGGCATGCATGGAGGCCGGATTGGCGTTGTAGGTATCGTCGATCAGCGTCGCGCCGGACAGCGCCTGTTTGCGCTGCAGGCGTCCGGCCACACCACCGAAGGATTCCAGCGCATGTTCGATGGTTTCCAGCGGCACATGCACAGCCAGTGCGGCCGTCGCGGCAGCCAGCGCGTTGCGCGCGTTGTGTTCGCCCGGCACCTGCAATACGGCACGCAGTTCGCCTGCCGGGGTATACGCGCGCAACTCGCCGCCAAAACCCTGTGCCTGCCATTCACCTTTGACTGCGGCGGTGTGTTCCAGCGCGAAATCGAACACGCGGTGTTTGTATGCCAGCGTGCGCCACAGTCCGGCGTGCGCATCATCCGCATTGATGACCGCAGTGCCGTTGCTTTGCAGTCCCGCGAAGATCTCGCCTTTGGCGCGTGCCACACCTTCCACCGAACCCAGCCCTTGCAGATGCGCACCGCTGGCGTTGTTGACCAGCGCCACATCGGGCTGCGCAAGATGTGTGAGATATTCGATCTCGCCGGGATGGTTCATGCCCATCTCGATCACGGCATAGCGATGCTGTTCGCGCAGCTTGAGCAGAGTGAGCGGCATGCCGATATCGTTGTTGAAGTTGCCGCGTGTCGCCAGCACCGCTTCTTCACCGGCATGCGCACTCAGGATCGCGGCCAGCATCTCCTTCACCGTGGTCTTGCCGTTGCTACCCGTGATAGCGAGCAATGGAATATCGAAGCGCTTGCGCCAGTGCGCGGCCAACTTTCCCAGCGCGAGGCGCGTGTCGGGCACGAACAATACGGGGCAGCCCACTTCTTCCAGCACGCTGCCTTCCTTCACGATGGCGGCGACCGCACCGGCTTGCGCGGCTTGTGCGACGAACTGCGCGCCGTCGAAGTGCTCGCCCCGCAACGCGATGAACAAGTCGCCCGGCGCGATGTTGCGCGTGTCGGTCGAGACTGCGGAAAAGCGCACATCCGCGCCATCCATGCGGGCATGCAATGCGCTAGCGGCCTGGGAGAGCAGCATCATGACCAACGCTCCTCGGGTTTCCACATGCTCAGCGCGCGCTGCGCCAGCTCGCTGTCGGAGAAGGGATGACGCACACCGGCGATCTCCTGATAATCCTCGTGTCCCTTGCCGGCGATCAGCACGGTGTCGTTGATGCGGGCATGGTCGATAGCCTGCGCGATGGCGCGTGCGCGATCCTCGATCACCTGGCACTCGCCGTGCATGCCGCCGCGAATCTGCCCGATGATCGCCAGCGCGTCCTCGCTGCGCGGGTTGTCGCTGGTGATGATGCGCACATCGGCGAAGCGTTCGGCGACCGTGCCCATCATCGGACGCTTGCCGCGATCGCGGTCACCGCCGCAACCGAATACGCAAATGACACGGCCACCGGCCTTTTCCGTCGCCGCGCGCAAAGTCTGCAGCACGTTTTCCAGCGCATCCGGTGTGTGCGCGTAATCCACCACCACCATCGGCACATCCTTGCCGCCCAGTGTCTGCATGCGTCCGGCGACCGCTTTTTGCAGCCCCAGTTCGCGCACCGCGTCTTCTATATCCACCTCGCTCACCAGCATCACTGCCAGCGCGCCAAGCAGGTTGGAGGCATTGAACTCACCCACCAGACGGCTGTTCATATCCGCCGTACCCCAGCTGGTATGCAGCGACAAAGAAATGCCCTGCATGTCTGCGCGCACCAGCTTGCCGTGCACCATGCGCAGGCCGAGACGGCCTGCGCGCTGCAGCGCCTCGTCGCTCAGGCCATAGCCGATCACTTCCGCCGCGCCGTCGCGCAGCGATGCAGCCAGCTCGTCGCCGAAGGCATCGTCCAGATTGACCACGGCGAATTTCAGGCCGCTCCAGTCGAACAGCTTGCGCTTGGCCGCGGCGTAGTGCTGCATATCGCCGTGGTAATCGAGATGGTCACGTGTCAGATTGGTGAGCAGTGCCACATCGAACTGCATGCCATTGACCCGGCCTTGCGTAAGCGCATGCGAAGAGACTTCCATCACCGCAGCCTGTGCGCCCTGCTGTATCCCCTCTGCCAGCAGCGCATGCAGACGCAGCACATCCGGCGTGGTGTTCACACTCGCCTGCAGCGCATCCGGAAAACCGTTGCCCAGCGTGCCGATCACCAGACTCTTGCTGCCTACCGCCGCGAAACTGCGCGCCAGCCACTGGCTGATCGAGGTCTTGCCGTTGGTGCCGGTCACGCCCACCGTCCACAGCTTGGCGGACGGGTGGCCATAGATGCTGTCGGCGATGAATCCGGCCTGTTGACGCAGACCATGCACCGGCAGATTGGGCACCGCCCACTCCGGCATCCAGGCGAAATCCTGCGCTTCCCAGATCACGGCATTGGCTCCGTTCGCGATCGCCTGCGCGATGTAGCGACGGCCATCATTACCTTCGCCGGGATAGGCGACGAAGGTGTCGCCCACCTGTACCGCGCGACTGTCCGAGACGAGGCGTGTGACCTCGACACCCAACATACCTAGCTCACCGAGTCGAAGCGCGTTCATGTCTCCTCCTCCACCAATTGTGCGGACTGCAAGACATTGTTAAGCGGTGCATCGTAGGGGACGTCCAGCGCGCGCAACGAGGCACTCATCACGCTTTGGAAGACAGGTGCGGCGACCAGGCCGCCGTAGTATTGAGCACCGGACGGCTCATCCACCATCACCGCCACAATCAGGCGCGGATCGGAGGCCGGCGCCATACCGACGAAGGACGCGACGTATTCATCCACGTAACGACCGTTCTGCAATTTGTGCGCGGTACCCGTCTTGCCCGCCACGCGATAGCCGCGGATCTGCGCCAGCGGTGCGGTGCCTCCCGGCTTCACCACCAGTTCCAGCATGTCGCGCACCGCACGCGCGGTGCGGATCGAATAGACCGGTTCGCCCGCCGTGCGCTCGACCTGTCGCAACATATTGATGGGCCTGAGTTCGCCGTCGTTGGCGAACACGGTGTAGGCGCGCGCCAGTTGCAGCAGGTTGACCGAGATGCCGTTGCCGTAGGACATGGTCGCCTGCTCGATAGGTCGCCATGTCTTGAAGTCGCGCAGGATGCCGCTCGCCTCGCCGGGGAAGCCGCTGCCGGTGCGCATGCCAAAGCCCGCCTCGCTCAAGTGCCCCCAGAATGTCTGCGGCGTCAGCGATAAGGCCATCTTGGCCGCCCCCACGTTGCTCGACTTCTGGATGACCTGCGACACCGTCATCACGCCGTCCGGATGTGTGTCATGGATGGTTCGACCGTTGATGGTCATCCTGCCGTCGCCGGTATCGATACGCGTATCCGGCTTGTACTTGCCCTCTTCCAGCACGGCGGCCGCCGCGAAGGCCTTCATGGTCGAGCCGGGTTCGAACAGATCGGTGACGGCCCGATTGCGCATCACTGACAACGTCGCGCCTTTGCGATTGTTCGGGTTATAGGTGGGCCAGTTCGCCAGCGCCAGCACTTCGCCGCTGCGCGCATCCAACACGACGATGGAACCGGATTTGGCTTTATTGTCGATCACCGCCTGCTTGATCTCGCGGAAGGCCAGGAACTGCAGTTTGCTGTCTATGCTGAGCGCGACATCGCCACCCTCTTTCGGGGCGCGCAGACTGGCCACATCCTCGATGATCTGTCCGCGCCTGTCCTTGATCACGCGCTGGCTGCCCGGCTTGCCGCCCAGCTTGTCCTGCAGCGCCAGCTCTATACCTTCGCGTCCGTTGTCGTCCACATCGGTGAAGCCGAGCAGATGCGAAGTCACCTCGCCCGCCGGGTAATAGCGCTTGTATTCACGCTGCAGCGACACACCGGGAATGTTAAGTGCCGCCACTTTGCGCGCCTGCTCGGGCGGCAACTGGCGCTTCAGATAAACGAATTCACGGCGCGCCTGCAATTTATCCCGCAGTGCTTCGGGCTTCATATCCAATGCCCGCGCGAGATTCATCAGCTGGCGCAGATCGATCTCCACCTCGGCCGGGCTGGCCCAAACGGACTCCACCGGCGTACTGATCGCCAGCGGCTCGCCGTTGCGGTCGGTGATCATGCCGCGATGCGCGGGTACCTCGATCACGCGCGCATAACGCGCATCGCCCTTCTGCTGCAGGAAGTCGTTGTTGATGCCCTGCAGGTAGACGGCACGGGCGAACAAAGCCAGCATCACCAGCAGCAACAGGACGAACAGCACGCGCGAGCGCCAGGCAGGCAAGGCGAGTTGCGCGGACGTCTGTGGCAGTGTGGCGTAATTCATGGCTGCACCCCGCTACCGTCGATACGCACCAGATGCATCTGGTCACCGGCGGGCAAGTGCATCTGCAATTGCTGGCGTGCGAGCTTCTCCACGCGCGTCGGCATCGCCAGCGTGCTTTGCTCCAGCTGCAATTTGCCCCACTCGACATCCATCTGTTGCGCCCGTTCTTTCTCGTACTGCAGATCCATAAACAACTGGCGCGCCTTGTGCTGGGAGGTGACGACACCCAACGCACATGCGATAACCAGAATTAACAACAAAACATTCAGCCTAGCCACCCAGCCGCTCCGCCACTCGCAATACCGCGCTGCGCGCGCGCGGATTGGCCGACAGTTCGCCATCCGAAGCAAAGACCGGCTTGCCGACCAACTTTATCTTTCCCTGAGGCACATCCACCGCGCGGATCGGCACGAACTTGGGCACCTTGTCGCCCTGCGCCATATCGCGCATGAAACGTTTCACGATGCGGTCTTCAAGGGAATGGAAACTGATGATGGACATGCGCCCGCCTTCTTTCAGCTGCTCCACACACTGCGGAAGGATGCTCTCGAGCTCTTCGAGCTCGCGATTGATATAAATCCGTATAGCCTGAAAGGTTCGCGTGGCCGGGTTCTTGCCCGGTTCGCGCGTGCGCACGCACTGTGCCACGATGTCGCTGAGCTGTTTGGTTGTCTCGATAGCCCGCTCCTGGCGCGCAGCAACAATCGTCCTTGCAACCTGCCTAGCAAACCGTTCTTCGCCGTAATCACGTATCACCTCCGCCAGTTCTTTTTCTTCCACCGTCGCCAGCCATTCCGCTGCCGTCTGCCCGCTACTCGTGTCCATACGCATATCCAGCGGCGCATCGAAACGAAAACTGAAGCCGCGCTGCTCGTCGTCCAGTTGCGGCGACGACACACCCAAGTCCAACAACACGCCATCCACTTTGCCCACGCCCAACTCTTGCAACACCTGCGCCAACTGCTCGAACCCGCGATGCACCAGCGTGAACCGCGCATCTTCGATCGCCCGACCTGCTGCTATAGCTGCCGGATCCTTGTCCAGCGCGATCAAACGACCTTGCGCACCCAGCTGCTGCAAGATCAGGCGACTATGTCCACCGCGCCCGAAGGTGCCGTCCACATAGATGCCATCCGGCTGCACCTGCAACGCATCGACCGCTTCGTTCAACAGGACGGTCGCATGCGCGAACGCCTCACTCACAAGGTGAACCCTTCCAGCTCAGGCGGCAGATCGTCCATCGAGAAACTCGTCATCTTCTCGTACTGCGCCTGCCAGCGCGTTTCGTCCCACAATTCGAATTTGTTGCCCTGACCGACCAGCATCACGCGCTTGTCCAGCTTGGCGTAATCGCGCAGGGTCGATGAGATCAGAACGCGCCCGGCAGCATCCATCGCCACCTCTTCGGCATGGCCGACCAGGAAGCGCTGCAAGGCACGTATCTTTGGATTGAGCGCAGAAAGCTTCATCAGCTTCTCGCGTATGGGTTGCCACTCGGGCTGGGGGTAGACCAGCAGACAGCCATCCGCATCGGCGGTCAGCACCAACTGACCGGCGCAATGGGCCAGCAGCATGTCGCGATACCGTGTCGGTATCGTCAGCCTGCCTTTGCCGTCCAGATTGAATTGCGCCGCCCCTTGGAACATAAAACCCCTTGCCTCCCATTTATTCCCACTTTTTACCACTGGGACCCACTATATTGAAAACAATGGGGTCGGTCAAGCAGGAAAATGGATTTTTTCTTTTCAGGACAAAGAGTTAGCGGCCTTCTTTAATGAAAAACAAATTTGCTTAAAAAGCAATGAATTGCGCAAATCAGCTAAAGTTGTTTGTGATGGGAGGTCTATATACTTGGGAGGACGATGCGAGATTTCGCATCGTTCTGATGATGGTGCCGCGCAGAAGAAAAGACTCAGTTGAGCGTCGGCTCGCCGCCCTTGGGGAACAGCACCCACATGCGGCCGCGCTGCTTCATGCGCCCCGCCTTGGCACCAGCCAACTCACCGAAGCCCCAGAAGAAGTCGGCTCGCACCGCACCTTTGATGGCACCGCCGGTGTCCTGAGCGAACATAAGGCGATTGAGCGGCTCTTCGGAATTCGGCTGGGTCGTGGAAAGGAACACCGGCACACCGAGCGGCATGGCGCTCCGATCGACTGCGATACTGTATTCGTTGGTGAGCGGCACGCCCAATGCGCCGACGGGTCCCGAGATCGCATCCGGCAGTTCACGGAAGAACACATAGCTGGGATTGTGCCCCAACAGCACTGCCAGCCGCTCCGGATTCATCTCCGCCCAACGCTTGATGCTTTGCATCGAAGCCTGATCCGCCGTCATCTCACCCATATCGATTAAGCGCCGTCCGATGGAGGCATAGGGATGACCGTTCTGATCGGCGTAACCGATCTTGACCCTTGTGCCGTCTTCCAGTTGAACACGGCCCGAACCCTGTATCTGCAGGAAGAAAAGCTCAACCTCATTTTCCACCCACAGAAAGGCATGCCCTTGCAGTGCCTCCGCCTGACCGGCATCGATCTCGGCGCGGTTGTAATAGGGCACGACACGCTTGCCGTCCAGACGCGCGCGCACACGTTTGCCTCGGAATTCCGGGTACAGCTCGCCCATCTCTACCATCAGCATATCTTCTGGCGGCGTGTAGATCGGGTAGGGGTATTTGGCGCTCTGCTTGCGACTGCCGTGCAGCAGCGGTTCGTAATAGCCGGTGACCAGACCGGTATCCGTACCGTCCGGATTGAGGATGCGATAGGGCGTGAACCAGGTCTCATAGAAAGTGCGCTGCGCCATCAGGTCGTCCGGTGCGACGGCTTTGGCCGCATCGCAGATCGGTAACCACAGCGTCTTGTAGCGCAGCGCACTGCAACTCTGCTCGAACGCGGGCCACGAGGCCGGCAACTCCTGATTCAGCCAGTCCGGCAACTCTGCCCAGCTCGCCAGCATGAAATCAGGCGACACCTTGCCCACCGGCGGCACCGGTTCGACCACGGCAGGCTTGAATATGTTACAGGCTGACAACCAGACACTGAGAACCAGCAACAAGGCCAGATTACGAACAGAGGAAAAAGACTTCATTGCTTCCTATCTAATGCAGCGTGCGCGGCACGCTCAATACGAACTGGGGCACGGGGATCGTGAACTCGCCACCGTCCAGCACTTGCATGCGGTAGCTGCCGGACATTGTACCGACTTGGGTGGCCAATACGGTGCCGCTTGAATATTCGAACTTCTCGCCCGGCTTGATCACCGGCTGCTCACCGACCACGCCCTTGCCTTTCACTTCCTGCACGTGATTGTTGGCATCCGTGATGATCCAGTGGCGGCTCAACAACTGCACCGCCTGCGAGCCCTGATTGGTGAGGGTGATGGTGTAGGAGAATACGAAGCGTTCATCGGCTTCATCGGATTGTTCCGCCAGATGGCGCACCTGCACGGCAACATGAATACGATATCGAGAAGGATCTTCCATCGCTGCATTTCACCGTATTTTGCATGACATGACAAGCCGCACAGCGGCGAAGTACGCATTTCAGGTAAAATGCGCGTCCAAAATTCAAACCCCTCTCAATTAAAGGAACTCTCATGGATTATCAGATCGCCCCCTCCATCCTTTCCGCAAACTTCGCCAAGCTGGGCGAGGAAGTGGACAACGTACTGGCCTCCGGCGCCGACATCGTGCACTTCGACGTGATGGACAACCACTATGTACCCAACCTGACCATCGGCCCGCTGGTCTGCGAAGCGCTGCGCAAGCACGGCGTGACCGCCGACATCGACGTGCACCTGATGGTCAAGCCGGTGGACCGCATCATTCCCGACTTCGCCAAGGCCGGCGCGACCTACATCACTTTCCACCCGGAAGCTTCCGAGCACATCGACCGCACCATCGGCCTGATCAAGGAACTCGGCTGCAAGGCAGGCCTGGTATTCAACCCCTCCACACCGCTGGACATCCTGGAATACACCCTGCCCAAGCTGGACATGGTGCTGCTGATGTCGGTCAACCCCGGCTTCGGCGGTCAGAAGTTCATCCCGCACGTGCTGGATAAGGCACGCAAGGTACGCGCCATGATCGATGCGGGCGGCTACAAATGCCGTCTGGAGATCGACGGCGGCGTCGGCCCGGCCAACATCAAGGAAGTGGCTGAAGCAGGCGTGGATACTTTCGTAGCTGGTTCCGCCGTGTTCGGCAAGAAGAACGACAAAGACGCCAACCGCTACAACACCATCATCGCTGAGCTGCGCGCCGAGCTGGCCAAAGTCGGCAAGTAATGGCGTTCAAGGACTTTCCGCTGGCCGTGTCGGCCATCGTCATCGATCTGGACGGTACGCTGCTGCATACCGCGCCGGAGTTGGCTGAATCCGCCAATCGCATGTTGCGTGACATGGGCCGCGCGCCCGTGTCGCAAGACCTGCTGATGAGCTACATCGGCAACGGCATCCACTGGTTGGTGAAGCGTGCGTTGACCGGCGACATGCATGCCGAGCCCGATGCAGCGCTGTTCGATACAGCCTTGCCGATCTTCGAGAAGCACTACACCGAACTGGCCTGCACGAGCAAGACGTTCGCCAATGTGGTGCAGGGGCTGGATGCGATGAAGGCAGCGGGCTACCGTTTGGGGTGCATCACCAACAAAGTGATGCGCTACACCGACCCGATCCTGCAAGCCTCCGGCCTCGCGCCATATTTCGAGATCGTGATCGCGGGAGACACCTTGCCCGAGAAGAAACCGCACCCGATGCCTTTGCTGCACGCGGCCAAATTCTTCGGTTGTGCCATCGAGCATCTGCTGCTGGTCGGCGATTCGCTGAGCGATGCGCAGGCCGCGCGTGCCGCAGGATGCCCCATCATCTGCGTGCCTTACGGCTACAATCACGGCGAACCGGTCGAGACATTGAACGTGGATGCAGTCATCCCCGATCTCACCGGCATATTGCCACTCATCAAAAAACTTTGACATGACACATACAGACCTCTCTTTGCAGACGACCTATTGGCGATGGTGATCCAGCATCACCGGACTTCGCGTCCGCCCATGGTCATCGAACGAACTTTAGAGAGGTCTTTATGTTGTCACCTATCACACTAGAAGAATTCAACGCGCTAGCCGCGCAAGGCTACAACCGCATCCCGCTGGTCGCCGAGACCTTCGCCGATCTGGACACGCCGCTGTCGCTGTATCTCAAGCTGGCCAACAAGCCGTTTTCCTATCTGCTGGAATCGGTGCAGGGCGGCGAACGCTTCGGCCGCTATTCCTTCATCGGCCTGCCGGCCGAGACACGCATCTCGGTGCGCGGACAGGAAGTCACGCTGAGCAATGCGGCAGGCTCGACCACGCAGCAAGTGGAACATCCGCTGGATTTCATCAGCGACTACCAGAAGCGCTTCAAGGTCGCCCCCTTGTCCGGTCTGCCGCGCTTCACCGGCGGTCTGGCGGGTTACTTCGGCTACGACACTGTGCGCTACATCGAACCAAGACTGGCCAAAACACAGAAGCCGGACACGCTGGGTACGCCCGACATCCTGCTCATGCTGACCGAGCAACTGGCGGTGATCGATAACCTGTCCGGCAAACTTACCTTCATCGTCTATGTCGATCCGGCGCAGGACGATGCCTATCCGCTTGGACGCGAACGTCTGCGCGAGCTGATCGGCATGATGCGCTTGCCGGCCGACATCCCGTTCGCACCGCCCGCCAAACATATCGAAGCGAAATCGGAATTCGGCGAGGCCGCCTTCAAAGCGGCGGTGGAGAAGTCCAAGCAATACATCTTCGACGGCGACATCATGCAGGTGGTGTTGTCGCAGCGCATGTCGCAGCCCTTCCCCGCTTCTCCGTTGTCGCTGTACCGCGCGCTGCGCAGCATCAACCCCTCGCCCTACATGTTCTATTACGACATGGGCGACCATCATGTGGTCGGCTCCTCGCCGGAGATTCTGGCGCGACTGGAAGGCGACACCGTCACCGTGCGCCCCATCGCCGGTACCCGCCCGCGCGGCAAGACGATGGAACAGGATGCCGCACTCGCCGAAGAGTTGCTGGCCGATCCGAAAGAACTGGCCGAGCACCTGATGCTGATCGACCTCGGCCGCAACGACATCGGCCGTGTGGCCGAACACGGCACCGTGAAGCTCACTGACAAGATGGTGATCGAACGTTACTCGCATGTGATGCATATCGTGTCCAACGTAGAAGCCAAACTGAAACAGGGTCTGGATGCGATGGACGTGCTGAAAGCCACTTTCCCAGCCGGCACTGTTTCCGGCGCGGCCAAGGTACGAGCGATGGAGATCATCGACGAACTGGAACCCTCCAAGCGCGGCATCTACGCAGGTGCGGTCGGCTACCTCGGTTTCAACGGCGACATGGACGTAGCCATCGCGCTGCGCACCGCCGTGGTGAAAGACAAGACGCTGTACGTGCAAGCGGGTGCCGGCATCGTCGCCGACTCAGTAGCGGACAGCGAATGGATGGAGACGCAGAACAAGGCACGCGCGGTGTTGCGCGCGGCGGAGATGGTGCTGGACGGGCTCGACGCCCAGTCGCACCGCTAGGAGGACGACATGCTATTGATGATAGACAACTACGATTCCTTCACCTACAACCTGGTGCAATACTTCGCCGAGCTCGGCGCGGATGTGGTGGTGAAGCGCAACGACGAAATTTCAGTTGAAGAGATCGCGCAGATGAACCCGCAGCATCTGGTCATCTCACCCGGCCCCTGCACGCCGAACGAAGCAGGCATCTCGGTCGCAGCCATCAAACAATACGCTGGCAAGATCCCGCTGCCCGGTGTGTGCCTCGGCCACCAGAGTATCGGCCAGGCTTTCGGCGGGCGTATCATTCATGCCAAGACGTTGATGCACGGCAAGACCTCGCTGATCAACCACCACAGCAACAGCGTATTCACCGGCCTGCCGAATCCGTTCACCGCCACGCGCTACCATTCACTGGTGATCGAGCGCGAGACGCTGCCGGAATGTCTGGAGATCACGGCGTGGACCGACGATGGCGAGATCATGGGCGTGCGTCACAAGACGCTGGCTGTGCACGGCGTACAGTTCCACCCCGAGTCCATCCTCACCGAACACGGGCACGACATGCTGAAGAACTTTCTGGAGGGCAAACCATGAAGCCGCAAGACGCACTCAAGCGCATCATCGAACATCGCGAGATATTCCATGACGAGATGGTGTCGTTGATGCGCCAGATCATGGGCGGCGAAGTCACGCCGGTGATGATTGCCGCCATCATCACGGGACTGCGCGTGAAGAAAGAGACCATCGGCGAGATCGCCGGTGCGGCCAGCGTGATGCGCGAGCTTTCCACCAAGGTCGACATCGCAGACGACGCCCGGCTGGTGGACACCTGCGGCACCGGCGGCGACGGCGCGCACACCTTCAACATCTCCACCGCCTCAGCTTTCGTGGCGGCGGCAGCGGGCGCGAAGATTGCCAAGCACGGCGGGCGTTCGGTATCTTCGCAGTCCGGCAGCGCCGATGTGCTGGAAGCGCTGGGCATCAACATCAACCTCACACCAGAACAGACCGCGAAATGCATCAGCGAAGTCGGTTTCGGTTTCATGTTCGCGCCCAACTATCACAGCGCGATGAAACACGCCGCGCCGGTGCGCAAGGAACTGGGCATCCGCACGCTGTTCAACATCCTCGGCCCGCTGACCAACCCAGCTGGTGCGAAGCAGCAACTGCTGGGCGTGTTCCATCGCGACCTGGTTGGCATCCAGGCGCGCGTGTTGCAGCGTCTGGGCAGCAAGCGCGTGATGGTGGTGCACGGCGCGGACGGACTGGACGAGATCACCATCAGCGGCGAGACGCTGGTGGCAGAACTCAAGGACGACATCGTCAGCGAGTACACCATCCGCCCCGAACAGTTCGGTTTGCGCAGCGCCTCGCTGGACGACATCCATACCGACAGCGTGCAAGCCTCGCGCGACATGATCCTCGACGTGCTGGACAACCAGCCTGGCGCACCGCTGGACATCGTGCTGCTGAACGCGGGCGCTTCGATCTATCTCGCGGGACTGGCCGACACGCTGGCACTGGGCATCAAGAAGGCCGCCGAGGTCATCGCCAATGGCGCAGCAAAAGCCAAACTGGCGCAACTGGTACAGGTGAGTAACGCCTGAGCGGCGATGGACGCGCTCGCCCACAACAAGGCTGCATTGCGTAAAGCGGCTTGGCCGCTGGCGCTACTGGCAGTCTTATTTTTGATCGTCTGGTTCGCCCCGCCGCAACATGCATTCGAAGGCATCTCGAAATACCAGAGCATCCACCTGCCGGTAGAGACCGCGTCACTGATCATCTCCATGCTGATCTTCGGCGTCGCCTGGAACGCCTACAGCCAAGATCGCGCATCCAACATCATCCTCCTCGCCTGCGCCTCGCTGGCGGTCGGCTTGATCGACTTCGCGCACATGCTGTCCTTCGCCGGCATGCCGGACTGGGTGACGCCCGCCGGGCCGGAGAAAGCGATCAACTTCTGGCTGGCGGCGCGCTTTATCTTTGCCGCCGCTTTGCTATCCGTCGCATTGCGCCCGTGGCAACCGCTTGCGCGTCCGAACACCCGCTACACGATGCTGACCGTTGCGATCCTCGTCAGCGCAGTGGTGTACTGGATCGGCCTGTTCCATCAGGATGCGCTGCCGCGCACCTTCATCGCCGGCACCGGGCTGACGATGCTCAAGATCGCGGCGGAATATTTCATCGTCATGCTGTTGATGATCGCCGGCATCCTGTTCTGGCGGCAGGCGCACACCGGCAAGCCGCGCGAGGCCGTCGGGCTGTTCAGCGTGGCGTTGATCACCGTCCTGAGCGAGCTGAGTTTTACCTTGTATTCCGATGTGACCGATGTGTTCAATCTACTGGGACACGTTTACAAGATCATCGCTTACATCATCCTGTACCGCACGGTGTTCGTCGGCAGTGTGCAAGAGCCATTCCTGCGCGTGTTGAATGCGGAGCAATCCTTGCACCATGCCAATCGCGCGCTCAAAACCTTGAGCGCAGGCAACAAGACGCTGCTGCATGCGCGCGAAGAACGCGCCCTGCTGGATGCGATGTGTCGCGCCACCGTGGAGAAAGGCGGCTACCTGCTGGCCTGGGTGGGTTATGTGCAACAGGATGAAGCACGCTCCATCAAGCCCGAAGTCTGGCATGCCGTGCAGCCGGGCTATGTGGAATCCCTGCTATCGACTTGGCAGGACATCGCGCTGAACAACGGGCCGTCCGGCGTCACCGTGCGCAGCGGCGAGGCCACCATCTGTCAGGACATCGCCAGCGATCCGCTGTTCGCGCCGTGGCGGGACGAGGCCATGAAATACGGTTACCGTGCCAGCATCGCGCTGCCCCTGCACAACAACGGCTCGACGTTCGCCACACTTTCACTGTATGCCGACACGCCGCATGCCTTCACCGATGACGAGATCGCCCTGCTGTCCGAAATGAGCGAAGACCTTTCGTTCGGCATCCGCAATCTGCGCATGCGCGCCGAGCGCGATCAGGCACTGCAGGAGAAACAGCATTTTCTGGAAACGATACAGGAAGGATTACAGGACACGGTGCAAGCCATCGCCGCTACCGTGGAGATGCGCGACCCGTATACCGCCGGGCACCAGCGGCGCGTGGCCGATCTCGCCGCCGCCATCGCCGGCGAGATGAATCTGCCGCACGAAGAGATATTCGCTATCCACCTCGCCGGTGTGGTGCATGACCTCGGCAAGATATCCATCCCTGCCGAGATATTGAGCAAGCCCGCGCGCCTGAGCGAGATCGAGTATGACTTCATCAAGACACACCCGCAGGCCGGTTACGACATCCTCAAGGACATCGATTTCCAGTGGCCGGTGGCCGAAATGGTGTTGCAGCATCACGAACGCATGGACGGCTCCGGCTATCCGCAAGGCCTGCAAGGCGACGCCATCATCCTCGGCGCACGCATCCTGGCAGTCGCCGATGTGATCGAAGCGATGGCCTCGCACCGGCCTTACCGCCCCGGCCTCGGCATCGAAGCGGCCTTGAACGAGATACGCGAACATCGCGGCGTGCGCTACGATGCGGACGTAGCGGATGCCGCATCACGGCTCTTTTCAGAAAACAAATATCAGCTCTAAACACGACCGATGGTTTCAGTTCAACATCAATTCCCGCCGCTCACCGGAGACGACGACGCAGATATCCAGCACTGGATGTCCGCCTTGGCCGACACCTTCCCGCCGAAAGAGATCGAACTGATCCGGCAGGCCTGCGAATTCGCTGCCCCGCTCTACCGGGGCAGCACCGACATCACCGGCACGCCGCTGTTGCAGCACGCACTTGGCTCGGCCGCCATCCTGATCGGCCTCAATCTGGATGCTGAAGCCATCGCGGCCACCGCGCTGCATGCCGTGCCGAACTTCATCAAGGATGCGCACCTCGTGCTGCGTGAAAACTTCGGCCCCAATGTCGCGGGGCTGGTGGAAGGCATCTCGCGCATGGAGCACGTGCGCCAGTTCAGCGAAGTGCGCGCGCAGCCCAGCGCCGAAGAAGCCGCGCAGCAAGTCGAGACCATGCGCAAGATGCTGCTGGCGATGGTGGAAGACATCCGCGTGGTGTTGATCAAACTCGCCGAACGCACGCAGACGCTGCGCCACCTCTCTCGGGTGGACGAGGCAGTGCAACGACAAGTCGCGCAAGAGACACAGAGCATCTTCGCGCCGCTGGCCAACCGCCTCGGCGTGTGGCAGATCAAGTGGGAACTGGAGGACCTTTCCACGCGCTATCTGGAACCGGTGCTGTACAAACAGATCGCCAAATCGCTGGACGAGAAGCGTGTGGATCGCGAACGCTACATCACCGACCTCGTCGCGCAACTGCAGCAGACACTGAAGGATGCGGGCATCGACGGCGAAGTGACCGGCCGCCCCAAACACATCTACAGCATCATCAACAAGATGAAGCGCAAGCATCTGGCCTTCGAGGATCTGTACGACGTGCGCGCGGTGCGCATCCTGGTCGACGACATCGAACAATGTTATGCCGCGCTGTCGCTGGTGCACGAACTGTGGCTGCCGATCCAGAAAGAGTTCGACGACTACATCGCCAAACCGAAACCCAACGGCTACCGCTCGCTGCACACCGCCGTGCTCGGCCCGCGCCGCCTGTCGGTGGAAGTGCAGATACGCACGCGGCAGATGCATCACGATTCCGAACTCGGCGTGGCCGCCCACTGGCGCTACAAAGAGAACAAAAAATCCGAAGGCGGACTGGACGAGAAAGTCGCCTGGCTGCGTCAGGTGCTGGCGTGGAAAGCAGAACTGGCCGACAACGGCGAGATGCAGGAACAGTTCCGCAATGAACTGATTCAGGACCGCGTCTATGTGCTGACCCCGCAAGGCAAGGTAATCGACCTGCCCACCGGCGCGACGCCGGTGGACTTCGCCTACGTGTTACACACCGACCTCGGTCACCGCACGCGCGGTGCGAAAGTGGACGGCAACATCGTGCCACTCAAACATCAATTGCAGACCGGCCAGCGCGTCGAGATACTCACCGTCAAACAGGGCGGCCCCAGTCGCGACTGGGCCAATCCAAAACTCGGTTATCTGAAGAGTTCACGCGCTCGTGCCAAAGTGCGCCACTGGTTCTCGGAACAGACGCTGGACGAAAGTATTTCGCAAGGCCGCGCCCTGCTCGATCGCGAGTTGCATCGCGTCGGCGTCAACGACATCAATCTGGAAAAGCTCGCCCAGCAACTGCGCTACAACAAACCGGACGACCTCTACGCCGCACTCGGTCGCGGCGACATCACCCCGCGCCGCGCCAGCCTCGCGCTGGTGCAAGAAGCGCCCCCGCAGCGTAAGGCCCCATCAAGCAGCGCCCAGTCGCAAGCACCCAAGCGCGTGTCGATCGAAGGCGAAAGCAGCCTGACCTACAAACTCGCCCTGTGCTGCCACCCCGAATTCCCCGCCCACATCGTCGGCTATGTCACCCGTGACCGAGGCATCACCATCCACCGCCACGACTGCCCCTTCATGCAGCGCGTCCCGGAAGAGCGCGAGGACAGGTTGCTGGATGCAAAGTGGACGAGTTGAAGGGCTGCTTTGCGGCGATGAGAACTCAGGGATAGACTTCGCCTATCGGCCAGAAGCGGTCTTTCGGGTATATAGGGCGGATATAGATATTTCGGCATATATGCTGAAACTTGGCGTTGTGATCCAATACTCTTGGCCTGCGTCTCCTTATCAATAATGTAATAAAGAGACGGAGGTATTAATAAGCGCTTAATGTTCAGAAGGATAGGTGCAAAAAGTGTCTGTCTCTATATTAATAAATGTCCGGATCCATGGGGCTCTATAACAACTGTTGGGCATCGCAGAATTCGCTCATCATTTCTAAAAGGATCGCTATGACACACCACATCACGCTCTTCCTCCTCATTGCGCTAATACCACTCACCGCTAGTGCTCAGAACAAGTGTGACGCCCAGGCCGAAGCAGAGCAAAATCGAATCATTAGTGAGTTGGAGAGCCACCCTCCATCAAAACATGACCAGGAAGCGTACCTCGCTTGGTCCAAGAGCATGAATGCTGCCCTTGCCGCTGTTGCGCAGCGTCATGAGGATTGCCGTCGATCCAGCAGGACGGCAATCCCGCCGGCCACTGTCGCGAAGGAAGAGGAGTGCATTGCAGGGAGCAACCGCCGCGCAGAAGAATTCGAAAAGAGATATCGAGGGCGAACCCTAACCGCGCAAGAACAAACCACTAGGCGCGCCGAGGAGCAACGCTTAATTGAAGAGCGAATGTCATGCACAAACCGCGCAAGTCGATAGGGATGTGGCTACAACGCCCAATCCGGCAGTCCACACGGACGCTGCGCGATAAAGCCGCGCAGCGCCGGTGACTTCTACGTTGACCGTCCGTTATCGGGAAAGTCGAGCGTCTCTTATAGGTTAGTTTCTGCCGACCGCCATCGTCTGCTTTCAGGCATTTCAATATTCACTATCACAGCTTTCAGCAGCTAAATCCTGCCAGCCCCGACCTTCCCCACCCCACCTCTGTTAAACTGCGCGCCGCTGTCGTTTCTGGTTTTGCTTGGCTCGCCGTAGCGCCGTTCCATTTGTATGGAACGGGTCAGACGGTCCGCGTGTAGCTAGCATCATCCCGAAACTATGGAATGTGCCGTATCAACGCGCTGCCACTGTGCAGGTCAGCAGATCCTATGAGGTACGAAGCTTTGTCGCCGCGCTTGCATCGCAAGCACGCACTCGCTTTTTTCGTCCATGTTGCATGGACGTCGTTCGTCATTTCTGTTTCCCCTGCTCTGTCGGCGCCCATAACTTAAAGGGTCGTCATGTCTTCTTCAAAAATCATCAAAGCATTCTTTGCTATCGCTTTCGCCTCGGTCACATTGCTGACCGCCAGCTTGTCTCAAGCCCAGCCGGTGTTGCGCGTTTCCGCCATCCCGGACGAGTCGCCGACCGAGTTGCAACGTAAGTTCAAACCGCTGGGTGAGTATCTGGAGAAGAAACTGGGCATGAAGGTCGAGTTTACCCCCGTCACCGATTACGCCGCTTCTGTGGAAGGTCTGATCAACGACAAACTGGACATGGTCTGGTTCGGCGGCTTCACTTTCGTGCAAGCCAAGGTGCGCAGCCACGACAAGGTGATCCCGCTGGTGCAGCGTGCTGAGGACGAGAAGTTCCAGTCCGTGTTCATCACCACACGTAACGACATCACCAGCCTGCAAGACCTGAAAGGCAAGACCTTCACTTTTGGTTCCGAGTCTTCCACTTCCGGTCACCTGATGCCGCGTTCCTTCCTGCTGGCTGCGCACATCAACCCGGAAAACGATATGAAGCGTATCGCGTTCTCCGGCGCGCATGATGCGACCGTCGCTGCGGTTGCCGGTGGCAAAGTGGATGCGGGTGCGTTGAACATCTCGGTATGGAACAAGCTTGTGGCAGCAGGCAAGGTCGATACCAAAGCCGTGCATGTGTTCTACACCACACCGGGCTACTACGATTACAACTGGACCGTACGTTCCGACATGGCTCCCGCGCTGCGCGAGAAGCTGGCCAAGGCTTTCCTCGACCTGAATGCAAACAATGCACACGACAAAGCGATCCTCGATCTGCAACGCGCTTCGAGTTTCATCCGCACCAAGGCTGAGAACTACAGTGCGATCGAGACTGCTGCTCGCAGCGCAGGTCTGCTGAAGTAAACATGTCGTTCGTATTACGCGAAGTCAGCGTGCGCCATGCTTCGGCGGCGCACGCCGACTTGGGCCATGCTTTGAATGCAGTGACGCTGACGATAGAACAAGGCGAGCAGATCGCCTTGATCGGCCCCTCGGGTGCGGGCAAGACGACCTTGCTGCATACGTTAGCCTGCGCCCATCCGCCGACTTCCGGTGAGTTCTCTGTGTTCGATACGCAACCGTGGACGCTGCAACATGCGGCGCGCCATGTGTTGCGCGCCCGGCTGTTCCTCGCACCGCAGACACCGCCACTGCCACCACGGCAGCGTGTGGTGACGGCGGTACTGGCCGGACGTTTGCCGCAATGGGGTTTCTGGAAGTCCATCGCTTCGTTGATCAAGCCAGCCGATCCCGATGTCGCGTACGACGCGTTGGCGCGTTTCGATCTGCAAGACAAGTTGTATGCGCGCGTGGATCGTTTGTCAGGCGGCGAACGTCAGCGTTGCGGCATGGCTCGCTTGTTGGTTTCTAGTGCCGATGCGTTCCTAGTGGACGAGCCACTGTCCGCACTCGACCCGACCTTGTCGCGGCAGACGTTGCATACCTTGCAAGCTGAAGCTACGACGCGTAACGCCACGCTGGTGTGCAGCCTGCATCAGGTGGAACTGGCGCTCGAATATTTTCCGCGCATCATCGGTTTGCGCGATGGGCGTGTGGTGTTCGATTCGCCGCGTGCAGCGGTGACGGAAGCGATGATTGCCGCGCTGTATCGCAATGCGAAGCAGGACGCGTCGGGTGAGTCGCTTCCGCCCGCGCCCGAACCGGCTGAAGCACATTTCGCATGAAGATGCGTGCCGCCCATCCCGATCCGGCCTGGCGCGGGCGCATCACCGCCACCTTGATCGCGCTGATTGTATTGTGGCCGATGCTGGTCGCCAGCGAATTCAAGCCGTGGATATTGTTCGATGCGCAGAGTCTGGACGCGACCTGGTACTTTCTGTCGAGCTTCTTCCCGCCCGCGCATTCCTCCGACTTTCTGTTGTTGATGCTGGAGGCCACCTGGCAGACTATCGCCATCGCTACCGCCGGACTCACGCTGGCCTTGCTGGGCGCGATCCCGCTCACTTTGCTGGCGACGGAATCATTGTCCATCTCTCGCTTGGAGTCGGGTCGCATGCGTATCGCGGGTGCGTTCGTTCGACAATCTGCGCGCTGGTTGTTGGTCGTGTTGCGCAGCGTGCCAGAGCTGGTGTGGGCTTTGTTGCTGGTGCGCATCGTCGGCCTCGGCCCGACCGCTGGCGTGCTGGCTATCGCGCTGACTTACAGCGGCATGCTCGGCAAAGTCTATGCCGAGATATTGGAATCGTCCGAAGCGCATGCCACTGAAGCATTGCTGCAAAACGGTAGCAGCCGACTGTCAGCCTTGTTCTATGGCGCGCTGCCTGCGGCGGGTTCAGAGTTGGTGTCTTACACCACCTATCGCTGGGAATGCGCGATACGCGGTTCGGTGGTGATGGGCTTCGTCGGCGCGGGCGGCATCGGCCAGCGCATGGATGAGTCGATGAAGATGCTGGCGGGTGCGGAAGTTTCCACCATGCTGATCATCTTCGTGTTGCTGGTGGCCGGGGCCGACCTGGTCAGCACTTTCCTGCGCAAGAAGTTGGGCTGAGATGAATAGTCGCCGCCCCGCTCCGCCGCCCGTCATCGCGCCTGCCACGCTGGCTTTGCTGCTCGGGCTGCTGGCGCTGATTGCTGCCAGTTTCTATTCCTTGAACATCAAATGGGGCGAACTGTTCACCACCAGTGCGGTGCGTTCCAGCATGGAATTCCTGCAAGGTTTTGCGCCACCTGAGATGGCGGTGCCGTTCCTGATCCGCGTTGCCGAAGGCACATTGGAGACGCTATCCATGTCGGCGCTCGGCACCGGCATCGCGTTCGTGGTCGGTCTGGCTTTGGCGCTGCCTGCAAGTGGCAGGTTCGGCGCTGTCGCACGTGGCATCGTGCGATTGGCGCTCAATGTATTGCGTTCTATTCCCGAATTGGTGTGGGCGGTGATCCTGCTGATCGCGGCAGGTTTGGGGCCGTTCGCGGGAACGCTGGCATTGGCGATACACACTAGCGGCGTGCTCGGCAGATTGTTCGCCGATGCGCTGGAGAATCTGCCACCCGCATGCGAGGACACACTGCGCCTGAACGGTGCCGGTGCACTGAGTGCGTTCTTCTATGCCGCGCTACCGCAGATCGCGCCGCAGTTGATGTCGTACACACTGTATCGCTGGGAGAACAACATCCGCGCGGCGGCCATCCTTGGTATCGTCGGTGCCGGTGGTTTGGGACAGATGCTGAAATATCATCTTTCGCTGTTTCAGATGCAGCAAGCCGCCACCGTCATCATCGCGATGCTGTTGATGATCACCGTGGTGGATACTGTGAGTTTCTGGCTACGGCGCAGACTGACTGGGAAATAACGCTTACGCGATGAAGCGGCGCAAGGCTTCGATATCGAACGGCCAGCCGAGTTCGCTGCCGTCATCCATTCTCTTCACCACCGGGATGCGCGTGCCATAGCTTTCCAGCAATGCGTCGTCCTCCACGATATCGACATGTTCCGCCTCGACACCGATTTGTGCGAGCAAGACTTCTGCCTGCTCGCACAGATGGCAATGCGAAGTGCTGTAGAGGACCAGCTTCATCAGTAGTCGGTGTAACCCTTCTCGCCCGGCGTGTAGAACGTCGCCATGTCTGGCGGCGTCAACTCGGCACCGCTTTGCAGCTTGCTCACCAGATCGGGATTGGAGATGAAGGGGCGACCGAAGGCGACCAGATCGCCTTTTTGCGCATCGAGATCGGCATTGGCGCGCGCCGCATCGTAGCCGCCGGAGAGGATGTATTTTCCTTTGAAGTTGGCGCGTATCTTCTGCTTCAACTCGGGGCTGACTTCCGGTGCGCCCATGGAGCTGTGATCGACGATATGGATGTAAACCAGACCGATGGCATTCAGTTCTTCGACCAGTCGCAGATACAGCGCATCCATCTTGGCGTCGGCTGCAGTGCCGTTGAACACGCCGTAGGGAGAGATTCGCAGACCGATACGATCCGCGCCGATCGCAGCCGCACTGGCCTTGGCGACTTCCACCGCGAAGCGGATACGGTTCTCCACGCTGCCGCCCCACTGGTCGGTGCGCTGGTTGGTGGCGGTGTTGAGGAACTGATCGATCAGATAGCCGTTCGCGGCATGTAACTCAACCCCATCGAAACCGGCAGCGATAGCATTCTTCGATGCTTGTGCATATTCGACGATGGCGGTGGTGATGTCTTCCTCGCTCATCTCGGTCGGCGCAGGATAAGGCTGCATGCCGTTGCTGTCCGTCCACATATCACCGGCTAAAGCGACCGCTGACGGTGCGACGATCCTGGTTCCGGGTTGCATATTGGCCGGATGGCTGACGCGTCCGGTGTGCATCAACTGCACGAAAATCTTGCCGCCCTTGGCATGCACCGCATCGTTCACCCTCTTCCATCCCTGCACCTGCTCGCCTGAGAACAGCCCCGGGATACGTGCATAACCCAGACCATTGGCGGATGGCGAGGTACCTTCAGTGATGATGAGTCCCGCGTCCACACGAAGCGCGTAATACTTTTCCATGAGTTCGTTCGGCACGTTGCCGGTGGCGCGCGAGCGCGTCATCGGCGCCATCACGATGCGGTTCTTGAGTTGCAGTTTGCCGAGCATGGTCGGGGTGAATAATGTTTGCGTCATATCGTTTCCTTTGTTGCTGTTCTGTTTCCCGCCGGCCACGTGACCGGCGGCTTGTTCTTTACTGCTTGATCGCTTCCACCGGGATGGTCAATGTCACTTCATCGCCGACGTAAGGAACATTCTTGGCCATGTCGAAGTCGGAGCGTTTCACCTTGGCCGTGGCAGTCGCGCCGCAGGCTTCTTTCTTCACCATCGGGTGCGGCATGCAATGGAAGGAATCGATGGTGAGCGTGACCGGCTTGGTGATGTCCTTGATCGTTAGCTCGCCTGCCACTGACACCGGCTGGTCTCCCTTGAATTTGACCTTGCTCGATTTGTAAGTGATGGTGGGGAACATCTCGGTGTCGAAGAAGTCGGCAGCTTGAATATGCTCGTTGAACAGGGCCGAACCGGTGTTGACCGACTTGGCATCGATGGTGACATCGACTGCGCCGGTCTTCTTCGCACGGTCCAGCGTGATGCTGCCGGAGACTTTGTCGAAGCGGCTGAGTTGAATGGAATATCCGAGATGGTTGTATTCGAAACGCGGCATGGAATGTGTCGGTTCGATCATGTAGGTCTCCGGGGCAGAATAGGCAGTCGCGGCAAACAATGTGGCGATCAATGTAGTCAGGGTGCGTTTCATGTTGCTCTCCTTTGCGTGGGTTGGGATTACTTCTTGTTGGGTGCTGCGGTGACAACAAAATGGAACTTGATCTGTATTTCATCAGCGACTGTGCCGACATCCGACCACGCACCTTCACCTATCGCATAGTCGAGACGTTTGATGTTCAACACGCCGTCGAATTGACCGCGCGCGCCGGCACTGCTGAAAGTGACCGGCACAACGACATCCCGCGTCGTGCCTTTGATGCTGAGTTGGCCGCTGGCTTCATAACGATCACCGCCCAACGACTTCATTCCGGTTGAAACGAAACTCGCAGTCGGAAAGGTTTGCGCATTGAACCACTGCTTGCCGACCACTTCTTCGTTCGCTTCATCCACACCGGTATCGATGCTGGCGATGTTGATCTCGATCTTGGCTTGTGCAGGCTTCAGCTTGGCCGGATCGAAAGCGAGTTGCGCAGTGAACCTGCTGAACTTGCCTTCCATAGACACCCCCATCTGGGTGTATCCAAACATCACCGTGCTTTCGTTCGCCTGAACCTGGCGATATTCGACAGCATGGGACACGCCGACAGACATCAGCACGAATGCCACGGCCAGTTTCACTATTGCTCCAAACATAGAACTCTCCCTTGGATTCATGCCAACCGCCCGCTGCGATAATCATCCAGCGCCTGATGGATCTCTTCCTGCGTATTCATCACGAATGGGCCGTATTGCACGATGGGTTCGTCGAGCGGTTTGCCTGCCACCATGATCAGGCGCGCATCACCGGCGGCGGAGATCGTCACGCCATCCGCATCGGGCGCATTGCCCAATATCCCCATGCGTTGCGCGTCCACCTGCGTATCGCCGACCTGCACCGCACCGCGATAGACATAGACGAATGCGTTATGCGTGGCCGGTAGCGCAGTGGATAGTCGAGTCGCCGCAGGCAGATGGATGTCCAGATAGACCGGCTCGGTGACTTCTCGCGTCATCGCGCCCACCACACCGTTGCTCTCGCCCGCTATCACGCGCACGGTCACACCCTCCGGCGTGGTGTATTCGGGAATCTCTGCCGATGAAAAATCCTTGTACCAAGGCGCGGCCATCTTGTTGCGTGCGGGCAGGTTGAGCCAAAGCTGAAAACCTTCCATCAGCCCGTCTTCCTGTTCGGGTATCTCGGAATGGATTGCACCGCGTCCGGCGATCATCCACTGCATACCGCCGTTCTCCAGCAGCCCTTCGTGCCCAGCACTGTCGCGGTGGCGCATACGCCCGGACAACATATAGGTGATGGTCTCGAAGCCGCGATGCGGATGATCGGGAAAACCGGCGATGTAATCGTCCGGATCGTCGCTACCGAATGCATCCAGCATCAGGAATGGATCGAGGCGGCGTTGCAACTTGCCGGTCAACACACGCGTCAGACTGACGCCCGCGCCGTCCGATGTGGCCACGCCCTGCACCAGACGTTCGATGTTGCGTGATCGCTTGAGGGTTGTTGGGGTTGCCGTGTTCATGGCATTTCCTTGGTTGACTAAAGTGGTTGCATATTATGCGTTCCAAAAACATAGATAAACCTAGCATACCGAGATAGACTATCCCGTAAATGGAACAAAAGAATATCTCGGCCGATGACATGATCCTGTTTGCCAGCATCGCTGAACAGTCCAGCTTGGTGCGCGCCGCCGAGCAACTCGGCATGCCGAAAGCCACCGTCTCGCGCCGCTTGGGCAATCTGGAAGAGTTGCTGGGACAAAAACTGTTGATCCGCACCACGCGCCGCCTGTCGCTCACCGAATTCGGACTGGCCTTCCTCGACCACTGCCGCCGCGTCACCGAAGAAGTCGCAACCACCCAGGATTTCGCGCGCAGTCAGGATGTGCAACCGCGCGGCAGCCTGCGCATCTCCATGCCGGAAGACTATGCCAGACGCACCTTGTCGCGCGCACTTGCCACCTTCATCGAAGCCTATCCGGAGATCGAACTGGAACTCGATTTGAGTTCGCGTCTGGTAGACCTGATCGGCGAACGTTTCGACCTCGCCATTCGCATGGGGGAATTGGCGAACGATTCCACGCTGGTCGCGCGCAAACTGGACGAGCAGCATCTTGCCTTATATGCCAGTCCCATCTATCTGGCACTGCACCCCGCACCGCGACATCCGGACGAATTACAGCGTCACACCTCGCTGCGCATGGCCTCCAACCTCGGACAGCCGCAACCGTGGAAGCTATTGCGCGGCAAAGAAGAATGGGCGGGTGTGCCGCCGGGACGCATGACGCTGAATTCCATCAGCGTCATCCAGCAATTACTGCTGGATGGCGCCGGCATCGGCATGCTGCCCGTACCGTTCGCGGAAGAAGATGTGAAGAAGAATAGATTGGTGCGCGTGCTGCCGGACTGGTGTTTCCCATCCGTCACCGCGTGGGCGGTGATGCCGATGCGACGTTTCCTGCCCAGCAAGACACGCGCGTTCCTGGACCATCTTGAGAGCGCAATGAAACTTGCATGATCTCTGCTCGCACAAACAAAAAGCCTCGCAATGATGCGAGGCTCTTATATTGGCGGGCCCTGACAGACTTGAACTGTCGACTAAAAGATTAGGAGTCAGTTGCTAGAAGTTAAACCCGAACTAATCTCATCAGTGGCTCAAACCTGTATAGAGCAGGTCTTCTTCCTGATGCTTCTTGCACAACAGTTATGAGGTCTTTTTCAAGTAGTAGCCTCGTAAATCTCGCAGCACTTGCGCTTGGGATACCGCTGTGCTGTGTAAATTTATTGTTTCTAAAAACGGGATTCGTAAAAATATAGTCTAGTGCATTGACACTCCACTTTGATGCCAGGAGTTCACTGAACTCGATTTTCATTTCTTCATATAGCGTGCGAATATTTTCAGCAATTTGCAAGTTGCTAATAGCTTGCTGCTCTACGGCCTCTAAGAAGAACAAGCACCAACCCGTCCAATCATTGGATTCCGAAACACGTCTCATTGAGTCAATATACTGGTCTTTATTCTCTTCAAAATATCCGCTGATGTAATAATGCGGGGCTGAAATCACACCCGATGTCCAAAGCATCAAAGTGATTATCATTCTGCCGATACGTCCATTTCCGTCCTTAAATGGATGCAGCGCTTCAAATTCAATATGCGTGATAGCCGCTTTAATCAGGGCTGTTTCTTTCGACTCTTCAATATATTTGAATAGGCTATCTAATCCCTCTTGCAATCGTTCAGGGCTTATAGGCACAAATAAAACATTTCTTTTAGTTTTATCTACTAAATAGTTCTGTTCACTTTTGTATTTTCCTGGTGACTTTGTGTGGCCTCGACCAAATGACAATAGCTGCTGGTGCGCAGCTTTTATCAAAAATTGTGAAAGTGGTTGGCCGCGCTCAATTTCTGCCTGTGCGTTTTTTAACGCTCGCTGATAAAGAATTGTCTCGATTACCTCTGATCGTGTGTTTGCTTCTCCTTCTCCAGTCTCGTCGTAATCCGCTTCGTACTGAAGAATCTCGTCCATCGTACTAACTGTTCCTTCCATTCTTGAAGAAATAACAGCCTCCTGATTACGTAAAGGAGCCAGCATAATTTCGCTGTTATGCAAATTCTTTAGCATTTGATCGAAGCGTGCAATCGCCTCAGTAGCCCTAACCAACTGATTTACAATGAGTCCATAGTCTATGTTTGCAGGTGGAAATTTTTCATAGTGATAATTTACTGCATGTTCGAAATTCAACTCTTTTTCAGGTATAGACAATTCAAACCCCATTTGTCGGAAATTATTAACTCGAATATTAACGACAAGATTTATTGACGTCAATATAAATATAATTATTAACGTCAAACTTGCGGGAATTTATTCAGCCAATTATTTTGTACTTTGTGGAGTCATAATTTGTTTTGAGATTAATTTCCTTATAAATATTTAGCTCAAGCTTGTTAGTCTTTAATTGTCGCTCCTCAAAATAATTTGAGATTAATTTTCTAGTTATTTTTTATCTCAAGCTATTTTGTCTTTAATTAATGCATCTCAAATTACTTTGAGATTATTTTTTTAGCTAATATTTAGCTCAAACTACTTAGTTAGTAATTATTGAACGTCTATTTACTTTGAGCTTAGCTTTCCTATTATTTTTCATTTAAACCCTTTTAGAAATATATTAAGGCCTAAGCATTCCATAGATTTTTCGTAGAAAATCCTGAAAGTTTGTAGAAAAACAAAAGGCTTACATTTCTGTAAGCCTTTTGTTTATTTGGTGGGCCCTCGCGGACTTGAACCGCGGACCAAAGGATTATGAGTCCTCTGCTCTAACCAACTGAGCTAAGGGCCCGTGACACTTAACTTTCGCCGTCGAGGAAGCTCTTCAGTTTCTCGGAACGGGAAGGATGGCGCAGCTTGCGCAGGGCCTTGGCTTCTATCTGACGGATACGCTCGCGGGTGACGTCGAACTGTTTGCCGACTTCTTCCAGCGTGTGGTCGGTGTTCATCTCGATACCGAAACGCATGCGCAGCACTTTGGCTTCGCGCTGAGTCAGGCTGTCGAGGATGTCCTTGGTGACGTTGCGCAGACTGTCGAATACGGCCGCATCGATCGGGGCCAATGAGTTGGCGTCTTCGATGAAGTCTCCCAGATGGGAGTCGTCGTCGTCACCAACCGGCGTTTCCATGGAGATGGGCTCCTTGGCGATCTTGAGGATCTTGCGGATCTTGTCTTCCGGCATCTCCATCTTGACTGCGAGCGTGGCCGCATCGGCTTCGATACCCGTCTCCTGCATGATCTGGCGCGAGATGCGGTTCATCTTGTTGATGGTCTCGATCATGTGCACCGGGATACGGATGGTGCGCGCCTGGTCTGCGATGGAGCGCGTGATGGCCTGACGGATCCACCAAGTCGCGTAAGTCGAGAACTTGTAACCGCGGCGATATTCGAATTTGTCCACGGCCTTCATCAGACCGATGTTGCCTTCCTGGAT
Organism: Sideroxydans sp.; assembly: GCA_013791855.1. Classification (GTDB taxonomy): domain Bacteria; phylum Pseudomonadota; class Gammaproteobacteria; order Burkholderiales; family Gallionellaceae; genus Sideroxyarcus. The sequence goes on along the minus strand of VMTA01000004.1, from coordinate 150,885 downwards.
GAGGTCGAGGAATTGCAGACCGCGGTTGGTATATTTCTTGGCGATGGAGATGACCAGACGCAGGTTGGCCTCGATCATGTCGCGCTTGGCGCGGCGTGCCTTGGCTTCGCCGTTGGTCATCTGGCGGTTGATCTCTTTCAGGTCGACGATGGGGATGCCCACGCGCTGCTGCAGGGCGATCATCTGTTTCTGCTGGTCGATGATGGCAGCTTCATGGCGTGACAGCGTTTCACTGTAGGGCTTTTTGGCCGCGATCTCGCGATGCACCCATTCCAGATTGAGTTCGTTGGACGGGAAAGACTTGATGAAGTGCGGACGCGGCATGTGCGATTTGGTGACGCACAGTGTCTGGATGGCACGCTCGCTGGTACGCACGTCCTCCACCATCTTGCGCATGGTGTCGCACAAAGCATCCACTTGTTTTGCGGAGAAACGGAACTGCATCAGCTCATCGGAGATCTGTTGCTGCAGCTTGTCGTATTGCTTGCTGCGGTAGCCGAATTTCTCGTATGCCTTGCCCATTTTGGTGAACAGGTCGCTGATCAGCGCGAAGCGTGTCAGCGCATCGACCTTCATCTGCGCCAGATTGGCCGCTACGGCAGCTGCGGCGGCTTCGGCCTGCGCTTCTTCGTCTTCTTCTTCATCGTTATCGGAGTCGTCGCTCTCCGCATCGGCGTCGTCGTTCGAATCGCTGCTGCTGTCGTCGGCATCGCTGCCGATCTTGGCTTCGTCTTCGCCATCGACGAACCCGTCGATCAGTTCCTCGACACGCATCTCGTCATTGGCGATCTTTTGAGCCAGCAACAGGATCTCGGCGATAGTCGCCGGGCAAGCGGAGATGGCCATGATCATGTGCTTCAGGCCGTCTTCGATACGCTTGGCGATCTCGATCTCGTCCTGGCGGGTGAGCAGATTGACCACCCCCATCTCACGCATGTACATGCGCACCGGATCGGTGGTTCGACCGAATTCGGAATCGACGGTAGAGATGGCGGCCTCGGCTTCGGCAGCGGCATCATCATCGGCCACGGGCGGTGCGACTTCGTTCATCACCATCGACTCGCTGTCCGGTGCGACGTCGCACACGGAGATGCCCATGTCGTTGATCATGCTGACCACGCCCTCGACCTGCTCGACTTCCAGCATGTCGGGCAGGTGGTCGTTGATCTCGGCAAAAGTCAGGTAGCCGCGCTCCTTGCCCAGCAGGATCAGCGCTTTGAGGCGCGTGCGACGCTCTTCGATATCTTGAGAGCTATCGCTCTGCTTGCTTGCTACCTCTGCTGCTTTGGCTTTTACGCTGGTAGTTTTGCTGGCACTTTTTTCCGTAGCATTCGCTGTCTCGCGTTTGGCTTCCGCCGTGGTTTTTTTTGCCGGAGTAGTGGTTTTCTTGTTTTGCTGAGTCGCCATGCTCGGTTCCCAGAATTAAAATTGATTAGCGGGCAGTCGTGTCTCGACCACCAAAAGGGCGCGGATTATAGCAGATTTATTCAACTTTTCCGAAGGTTAGCTTCGAACAGCGTCTACACGGACGGATGCAATTACCGTGCCTACCCCCTGTTTTCAGCTCAGTGTGGCCTTCAATTGCGCTAGCGCATCTTTAAGCTCCGCATGCCGCTCACGCTCGGCAGGACTCATTCCTGACAAGCCTTTGGCCAGCAGCAGAGTCATTTCACTTTCGATCTCGGCGCGCCGTATCTTACGCAGCAAGCCAGAGAAGTCCGAGTCGATGTCGTAATCGTCTCCCAGCTGCATGACTTCGCCCCGCACGGAGGCGAATACCGAAGCGTGCACCGTATCCTGGAAATGCTGGATCAACGCAGCCGTGCTGACTTCGTCGGCACCTTCATGCAGCCAATCCGCCAGCGCTGTGATGGCTGCGCCCTCGGCAGTCTCACTTGACCAATCGCGCGGCAATTCACGGGCCAGTTCCGGCTTCATCAGCAGGCAGCGCAACATGTGACGCAACTCCGAGGGCGCATTGCGCTTTGCCTTCTGTGGCGCGATGCGTTTGGGCGTTGCGACCGGCTTGATAGACCAAAGGGCTTCCAGTTCCGCCTGCTCCAATCCGGCCAAAGCAGCGACCTGTTTACGCAACAGCAGGGCAGTGGTCGGTGCTGTGATGGTCGTCAGCAACGGCTGTGCATTCTTCACCAAAGCGCTTTTACCTTCCTGCGTCGTCAGGTCGACTTGCGCCGCCAGTTCGCGCAGCAGATAGCCGGACAGCGTCATTGAATCATCCAATTCGTGCTCGAAGGCTTCCGTGCCGAATTCGCGTATGTACGAATCAGGGTCATGCTCTTCCGGTAGGAACAGGAAGCCGATGCGCTTGCCGTCCTGCAATTGCGGCAAGGCATTCTCCAGCGCGCGCCATGCGGCTTTCTGGCCGGCGCGGTCTCCGTCGAAACAAAACACCAGCTGGTCACACACGCGCATCAGCTTCTGAATATGGAATGGCGTCGTTGCCGTGCCCAGTGTCGCCACTGCATATTCCACGCCGTGCTGCGCGAGCGCCACCACGTCCATGTAACCTTCCACCACCACCACACGCTGCTGGGCACGGATGGCCTTCTGCGCCTGATACAGACCGTACAGTTCGTGACCTTTCTCGAACAGCGTGGTCTCAGGCGAGTTGAGATATTTCGGCTCGCCCTTGTCCAGCACACGCCCGCCGAATCCGATCACGTTGCCACGCACATTCACGATGGGGAACATGATGCGATCACGGAAGCGATCGTAGCGTTTGCCGCCCTCTCCTTCGATCACCAGACCGGCCTCGACCAGCGAAGCATCCTGATAGTTGGAGACAGCGGCTTTGAGAGGTTGCCAATCGTCGGGGGCATAGCCGATACCGAAGCGAGCTGCAACTTCACCGGAGAGTCCGCGCCCCTTGAGGTAATCGATCGCACGCGGATTGTTCTTCAGTTGCTCGCGGTAGTAGCGCGTGGCTGTCTGCATCAACTCGTACAGATCGGGAGCGACTTTTATCTGCGGCGTGCTCGAGGCTTCGCGCGGCACTTCGAGACCTATGCCTTTGGCCAGATCTTCCACCGCTTCTACGAAGCCGCTGCCGGTGTGCTCCATGACGAAGCCGATCGCGGTGCCATGTGCACCGCATCCGAAGCAGTGATAGAACTGCTTGCTCTGGCTGACGGTGAACGACGGGGATTTTTCGTTATGGAAAGGACAGCAGGCGACGTAGTTTGCGCCGGCTTTCTTCAGCGGAACATAGCGCTCGATGACATCGACGATGTCGAGACGATTGAGCAGATCCTGAATGAAACTTTTTGGAATCACTCCCGCCCCCGCTCGATAGAGAACCACTGCATCCCGGTCAGCGCCGGAATGACGGAATCACTTGGACAACGCAGCCTTAACTTGCCCGGACACTTTGCCCAGATCGGCGCGTCCTGCCAGTTTCGGCTTGAGGATGGCCATCACCTTGCCCATGTCCTGCACGCTGGCTGCACCGGATGCGGCGACTGCCTGTTCGATGGCGGCTGCGACTTCCGCTTCGCTCATCTGCTGCGGCATGTAGGTTTGCAACACAGACATCTCAAACTTCTCGACATCCGACAGGTCCTGCCGACCGGCCGCTTCATATTGAGTGATAGAGTCGCGGCGCTGCTTGAGCATCTTGTCGATGATCGCCAGCACATCCGCATCACCAAGTTCGACGCGCTCGTCGACCTCTTTCTGCTTCATGGCGGCAAGTAGCAGACGAATAGCACCGAGTCGGGCCGTTTCTTTGGCGCGCATCGCTGTTTTCATGTCTTCAGTGATCTGCTGTTTCAGGCTCAAGCTCTACTCCTCAAAACAAAAGCAAAACGCCGCAACCCCGAAAGATTGCGGCGTCCGGGTGAATCTGGATCAATACATCTTCGGCGGCAGAGTTTGGCTGCGCAGACGCTTGTAGTGACGCTTCACGGCAGCGGCCAGCTTGCGCTTGCGCTCGGCTGTGGGCTTCTCGTAAAACTCGCGGGCGCGCAGTTCGGTCAGCAGACCGGTCTTCTCTACGGAACGCTTGAAGCGGCGCATTGCTACTTCGAACGGCTCATTTTCTTTAACACGTACGGTTGTCATGGACAAACTACCTTTAACCAAAAATTCGAGGGCGCGATTCTACCGAAGACGCACCCGGCGCACAACCGGTATTTATAAGACCGTGACCCGGCCGAATTTACGCTTGCCGACCTGAGCCACGACCACCGCACCGGCCTTGATCTGCAGGGCTTTGTCGCTGACTTTCTCGCCATCCAGCTTCACGCCGCCCTGGCCGACCATACGGATCGCCTCGGAAGTACTGGCAACCAGATCGGCCTGTTTCAACAGATGGGCGATGCCGATGCTGCCATCGCTGGACTGCACGGATATCTCGGGCATGTCGTCCGGCAGCACGCCTTTCTGGAAGCGCGCCTCGAATTCGGCCAGCGCGTCTTCGGCGGCTTTCTGCGTATGGAAACGCGCCACGATCTCCTGCGCCAGCATCACCTTGATGTCACGCGGATTGCGCCCCTGGGCGACTTCTTCCTTGAAGTTCGCGATCTGCGCCAGGCTGCGGAACGAAAGCAGATCGTAATAGCGCCACATCAGATCGTCGGAGACCGACATGATCTTGCCGAACATCTCGGTCGGGGTGTCGGTGATACCGACATAGTTACCCAGTGATTTGGACATCTTGTTGACGCCATCCAATCCTTCCAGCAGCGGCATGGTGAGCACGCACTGCGCGGGCTGACCATGATGCTTTTGCAGTTCGCGCCCCATCAGCAGATTGAATTTCTGGTCGGTGCCACCGAGTTCCAGATCGGCCTTGAGCGCGACGGAATCGTAACCTTGCACCAACGGATAGATGAATTCGTGGATCGCTATGGGCTGGTTGCTCTTATAGCGCTTGGAGAAGTCGTCGCGCTCCAGCATCTGCGCCACGGTATGCGTCGCAGCCAAGCGGATCAGATCGACCGCGCTGAACTTGTCCATCCAGGTGGAGTTGAACACGACCTCGGTCCTGTCCGGGTCGAGCACCTTGAATACCTGATCTTTATAGCTCTCGGCATTGGCGAGCACCTGCTCGCGCGTCAAAGGCGGACGGGTGGCGTTCTTGCCGGTCGGGTCGCCGATCATGCCGGTGAAGTCGCCAATCAGGAACAGGGCATGGTGTCCCAAGTCCTGCAACTGACGCATCTTGTTGAGTAGCACGGTATGACCGAGGTGCAGATCCGGAGCAGTCGGATCGAAACCTGCCTTGATGCGCAGCGGGCGATTTTGCTCCAGCTTCTTGATCAGTTCGGCTTCGATCAGCAGCTCATCACTGCCGCGCTTGATTTGATTGAGGATTTCTTGTTGACTCATGTCGAAAGACCGCTTGTCTGTTTCTTGCCCGGGTGCCGGGCGGATTTTGATGGGGTGTCGCTTTCTGTTAAAGTGGCGCCGTATTCTGCTTGTTGGTCGCCATGCCTTTCGCATATGCGCCAACGACGACGCCGAGGAAGCGCGAATGTTACCGCAAAACACCCTGTTACACGCGCACAAGATGAAGCTGCGCTGGTTCGTCACCCTGTCCACCCTGCCGTTGCTCGGGGTGGTGACGGCGTTCGGCATCATGCCCCAGACCGCCGGCCTGTCTGCCTCACAATACAGCGTCATCGAGCACATCGAACTGCCCGCCAACACTGCACAACAGCCCGATGCTTCCGTGTTCTGGCGCAATGACCGCGTACAACGCGGGGACACCGTGGGCGAGCTGTTGCGCCGCGTGAATGTGCAGGATCCGGCTGCAGATGAATTCCTGCGTCGCGCCTCATCGGCCAGTTCGTTCCGCCAATTGCGCGTGGGCAGGACTTTTCTGGCCGAGGCGGACGATGCGCACAATCTGCTTGCCCTGCGCTACACCGACAACGATGGCAATCAGGTTCAGATACTCAAAGACGGCGCAAGCTTCAGGGTGACGGAACATGTCGCCGAGACTGAACGCCGTGTCTTTGTGCAGACCGGCGAGATCAGCAGTAGCCTGTACGCCGCCACGGATGAGGCAGGATTGCCGGATTCGATCGCCAATCAGATGGTCGAAGTCTTCGGCGGTGATATCGACTTCCACCGCGACCTGCGTCGGCACGATAAATTCAGTGTGATCTACGAGATGGACTACGTGAACGGCGAATCGGCGCATAAAGGGCGCATCTTGGCTGCAGAGTTCGTCAACCACGGCCGCACTTTCCGCGCCTTCTTTTTCCAGAACTCACGTCATGGCGGTGACTACTTCTCACCGGACGGCAAGAGCATGCGCAAGGCCTTCCTGCGCTCTCCCATCGAATTCTCGCGCGTGAGCTCCGGCTTCAGTCGCTCGCGCTTCCATCCGGTACTCAACAAATGGCGCGCCCACAAAGGTGTGGACTATGCCGCCCCCATCGGCACCAAGGTGCGCGCCACGGCTGATGGCGTTGTGAGCTTCGTAGGCAAGCAGGGAGGTTACGGTAATGTGGTGATACTTAAGCATCAGGGCCATTATCAAACGGTCTATGGCCACCTCTCAAGATTCGCCGCCAGCCTGCATCGCGGTCAACGCGTAGGGCAAGGCGAGGTCATCGGCTATGTGGGCAAGACCGGCCTGGCCAGCGGTCCCCACCTGCATTACGAATTCAAGGTCAGCGGCGTCCAGCGCGATCCGCTGAAGATGGTGCTGCCGGATGGCAAACCGATCAGCGATGCCCAGCGCACTGCATTCAGCGAATCCACGCGCGACCTGAACGCCCGGCTTTCCTTGTTGCACAATACGCGCATCGCCAAACTCGATTAGTGAAAACCGCTTCTGAGCTTTATCTTGGCATCATGTCAGGCACCAGTCTGGATGGCATCGACGTCGCACTGGTCGAATTCAAAGACGACAAGCCCCAGATGCTGGCTAGCCATTACCAGCCGTATCCGCCATCACTGAAAGCTGTATTGCTCGAACTGCACCAACCCGGTTTCGACGAGATACACCGCACACAACTCGCTTCCATCGCACTGGCCCGCGCTTACGCCGATGCCAGCCACGCCTTACTGAACAAGGCAGGTGTTTCACCCCAACTCGTACTGGCCATCGGCAGCCACGGCCAGACCATCCGCCATCGGCCCGAGCAAGGTTACACGGTGCAACTTGGCAATGGCGCGCTTCTGGCTGAACTGACCGGCATCCACGTCGTGAGCGACTTCCGTTCACGCGACATCGCTGCAGGCGGTCAGGGCGCACCATTGGTGCCCGCATTCCATGACATGATGCTGCGTCATCCCGCGATCCATCGCGTCATACTCAACCTTGGCGGCATCGCCAACCTCACCGACCTGCAACCCGGCCACGGCACGACGGGATTCGATTCCGGCCCGGGGAATCTGTTGCTGGATAGCTGGATCAGCAAACACCATGGCAAGCCCTATGACGAGAATGGCGAGTGGGCTGCCAGCGGCAAGGTCATTCCAGAGTTGCTGCAACGCATGATGGCCGAGCCATATTTTTCCGAGTCGCCTCCCAAGAGTACGGGACGCGACCTGTTCAATCTTGCATGGCTGGAGGATCGACTTAATGGCACAGAGTCGCCCGCAGATGTACAGGCGACTCTGCTGGCGCTCACTTGCAACAGTATCGCTCAAGCGCTCGACAGATTCTGTGCGGGTGCCGAGGAACTGTATCTGTGCGGCGGCGGTGCGCACAATGCCGCATTGGCATCGGCACTGCAACAGCGTTTACCGCACTGCCGCATCCGCAAAACCGATGCACTCGGCATTCCCGCAGACTGGATGGAGGCGATCGCTTTTGCCTGGCTGGCACGCCAGACCATGACGCTGCAACCAGGCAACCTGCCCGCCGCCACAGGCGCATCACACCCCTGCGTACTGGGCGCTATCTACCCTGCATAAAACAGAACGGGGCGCTTGCGCGCCCCGTTCGTCCTTCAACCGCCGTCAGCTTATGCCGAGAATGAAGAACCGCAACCACATGTGGTTGTTGCATTCGGATTCTTGATCACGAACTGAGAACCTTCCAAGCCTTCGGTGTAATCGATCTCCGCACCGACCAGATACTGGAAGCTCATCGGGTCGACCAGCAACTGCACACCGTTCTTGTTCATGACGGTATCGTCCTCGTTGACGACTTCATCAAAAGTGAAGCCATACTGGAAGCCGGAACAGCCGCCGCCGGTGACGAATACACGCAGCTTCAGCTCGGCATTGCCCTCTTCTTCGATCAGCTGCTTCACCTTGTTGGCAGCGCTGTCGGTAAACAACAGCGGATCTTGCATTTCAGTCACTGCATTCATGGTTGTACTCCTTGTCTTTTATTACGATTCAGCGCCGCTCACCTTGAGCGACACGACTTTTTCAGAGGTCTCATTGATGTGCACCAGCTTACCCTCGACGATTGCACCCAACTGTATCTCCAGCGTTTTGTACCTTACATCGCCAGTGACCTTGGCTTTGCTCTGAAGTTCCAGGTACTCGGATGCCTGAACGGGGCCGGTCACCATACCATTGACCACCAGATGCGTAACGCTGATCTCTCCGTGCACTTGAGCCTGCTCGCTCAACACCAGCGTGCTGGCCTTGGCAGGGTCGGCGATCACGCTGCCGGTGACTTCTCCGTCTACGCGCAACCCGCCAGTGAAATGGATGTCACCATTGACCCGAGTCCCTACACCTATCAAAGAATCGATGCGATTTTGCGGTTTGCTGTGTTTACTGAACATCTAGCCACTCCATTATGAAAGCAATACCGTCTGCGTCACCTTGGGCTCCTGCATACCCTTCTCGAAGACCCGTATCTCCACGCTATCGATATGCACACCTTCCGGCAAGCGGAAAATGCGTTCGACGCGCTGGTAATACTTGAAGTTCAGGTGCTGCGCAGCGACTTCAGCGGAATCAGGTTCCGGGAATTGTAACACCACTTTTCGCCCCCCCTGTTCGCCGTTGACCACTATCTGGAGGTTGCCCTGGAATACCCTTCCGCGTCGCTGCACCCCCTGCACCAGCAGCATCTGGCAATGATATTCGCCGGGCAGACTGGCAGGTTCCAGTTTAAGACTGTGTATGGAAAGCTCCGCATCACGACCCGCAGTGAGCGGCAAGCTCTGGAAGAACGAGAGATCCTCCCGCAAACGCAGATTCTCATCATGCAGGGCATTCACCTGTTCCAGCACTTCGTCCGCCGCGGCTTGCTGGATCTGGGCCTGACGCTCATGCACTGCTATCTGATTGGCTTGACCGGCGTTCTGCATCTCCAGTTCCTGCACGCGCTCACGCAGCACGGTGATCTCCTGCTCTGCTTCACCGCGATGGAAACCCGCCAGCGCCATACCGGCATCATAGGCCCACCACACCAGGAACCCCATCACCAGCACGAAGGGCAGCATGATGGCCCAACGCACATACCAAGGCACGTGGGGGCGCACTGCGAGACGCGGCGCGGAGATACTGAAGCGGCGTTTGAATCCTTTGATCATTCTCATTTCAGGGCAACAATGGGACCAGATCGATACCGGTGCTTTCCGGCAACCCGAACAGTATATTCATGTTCTGTACCGCCTGCCCGGCCGCTCCTTTGACCAGATTGTCGATCACTGACAGCACCACCACGGTATCGCCACCTTGCGGACGATGCACCGCGATACGGCAGATATTGGAACCGCGCACGGAACGCGTTTCCGGCATACCGCCTGCCGGCAATACATCGACAAAAGCCTCGCCGGCATAACGCTGCTCGAACAACGCTTGCAGATCGACATCCTTGGTCAGCCGCGCATAGAGCGTGGCATGGATACCGCGTATCAGCGGGGTCAGATGCGGTACGAAAGTCAGCCCGACCGGCGTGCCAGTCACATTCGCCAACCCTTGTTTGATCTCCGGCAAGTGGCGGTGTCCTGCCACACCGTAGGCTTTGAAGTTATCGCTCGCCTCGGAGAACAGGGCGTGCACTTCGGCTTTACGGCCGGCACCCGATACCCCGGATTTTGAATCGGCGATGAGGGAGCTTGTCTCGACGACGCCAGCCTCCAGCAGCGGGATGAATCCCAATTGGACCGCCGTCGGATAACAACCCGGATTGGCGATCAGGCGCGCACTTTTTATCTGCTCCCGATTCACCTCGGGCAGGCCATAGACGGCTTCTTCCACCAGATCAGGACAGGCATGGCTCATGCCGTACCATTTCTCCCATTCCGCCACATCCTTGATACGGAAGTCGGCAGCCAGGTCGATGACTTTAACTCTCGCATCCAGCAGGGCTCTCACTTGCTGCATGGCGATGCCATTGGGTGTGGCGAAGAACACCACGTCGCACTGGTCCAGATGCGCCTCATCGGGATGCGAGAACGCGAGATCTACACGTCCGCGCAGACTGGGGAACATCTGGCTGACCGGCATACCCGCATCGGCACGCGAAGTGATCGCGCGCAACTCGGCCTGCGGATGTGCCGCCAGCAAACGGAGCAATTCGACCCCTGTGTAACCCGTGCCACCTACGATACCGACCTTGACCACGCTACCCTCCCGGAAAGTGGGCGAATGATAAATGAAAAAGCCGCCAAATGGCGGCTTTCCCGGTTCCACACAAGCTTAACGCTTGGAGAATTGTTTCCTGCGACGCGCCTTGCGCAGACCGACTTTTTTACGCTCGACTTCACGCGCATCACGAGTGACCAAGCCAGCTTGGCTCAGGGTCGGCTTCAGCGATGCATCATAGTCGATCAGTGCACGTGTGATGCCGTGACGCACCGCACCGGCTTGACCGGATTCGCCGCCACCGGAGACGTTCACCATGATGTCGAACTTTCCCATCATCTCGGTCAATTCCAGAGGCTGACGCACGACCATACGACCGGTCTCGCGAGAGAAGAATACGTCCAGAGGCTTGTCATTGACGACGATCTCGCCCTTGCCAGCCTTCATGAACACACGAGCCACCGCGCTCTTGCGACGGCCAGTTCCATAGTTATAAGTTACGCTCATGATTAAGCCTTCAACAGATCGATAGGTTTGGGTTGCTGCGCGCTATGCGGATGCGTTGCACCTGCATACACCTTCAGCTTGCTCAGCATCGCGTAGCCCAGCGGACCCTTAGGCAGCATGCCGCGCACGGCCTTTTGCAAAAGACGCTGCGGATGACGCTGTTGCATCTTGATAAAGTTGGTTTCGTAGATACCGCCGGGGAAGCCGGTGTGGCGGTAATACATCTTGTCCTGGGCTTTATTGCCGGTCACGCGCACTTTTTCAGCGTTCACGACCACGACGAAATCGCCGGTGTCTACGTGGGGCGTATAAATAGCCTTATGCTTACCGCGCAGGCGGGTAGCGATCTGGCTGGCCAAACGGCCCAGCACTTTGTCAGCTGCGTCGACCAGAATCCAGTCGTGCTGGACTTCCTGCGCTTTAGCGGAAAATGTTTTCATGGCATTTCCTAAAACAATAAATGAATAACGGACTGCGAAGGGCGCGCATTCTATGCGAGACCATTACACCTGTCAAACGCTTATCGAACTCATGGCTTCATCACCCCCGACGGGCCGGATCCTAGCAGATCGTCCAGCCACAACTTCCATCCCTCGAACTTCTGTCGTAGCCGAGCCTGGCTGCTGCCCACCGCTATCTTTTGAGCCTGCCTGAAGCCACCCGCCCCCGCTCCGGACGCCAGCTGAGCCGCCCCGATCAGCCCGGCATCCGGCTGAGATAAACGGTACGCGACTGGCACAAGACTGGCGATCCCTTGCTGCAAACAGGGCAAATTGGACAGGCCGCCGGAGAGATAGACACTATCCACATCCGATTCTCGCCGAATATCCTCAATTATCCGCGCCACGCGAAAGATGATGCTTTCCTGCAACAGCAGGGCGATGCGATGCGCGTCCAGATGATCGACCGATTCCGAGAACCTCAGCCCGATGTCGCGCCTAAAGTAAGGCGCGCCCAATCCACTAGGCTCTGCCACGCAATAGATGTCGTCACTCGCCAACTCATCCGGCGAACAGCTTTCTACCGGGTATGCGTCCAACGCAGCAGCGATCGAATTCAATGTCCCTTCGCAGGCCCTATGGACTTGCTGCTGCGCATCCATGCATACCAGCGTCTCCAAATATCCCGCCGGCATGCTTTTTCCTTGCGGACGATATGCCGCAACAAAACCTCCCGTGCCGAGATTGACCATCGCTTCGCGACGCCCAGGCGCGATGCCATGCCACAGCGCTGCCGATTGATCCGCCACACTAGCCTGCAAACGCAAGCCATCGTCGAGCACGATCTTCAATCCGGTCGAGGGCAATATCTCAGGCAAGATTGCGGCATCCACTCCGAACAAGTCGCACAACTCGGCAGACCATCGCAAGCCATGCACATCCATCAACAGGGTACGCGCCGCCATCGAAGCGTCGATGACATGATGCCGGCCACCCGTCCAGCGCCATATAAGAAAGGTATCAAGCGTACCCAGCATCCATTCCCCGCTAGCCAGACGTACCCGCCATTGCGGATGCTCTCCGAGTAACACACTCAGCTTGGGTGCCAGGTAATAGGGCGTGAGCGACAGGCCAGTGAGCGCCCGTATTCTTCCTTCCTTTTCGCGCAATGCTTCGCAACTAGCCATGCCCCGGTCGTCCTGCCAGGAGATAAGCGAGGTGATGGGGCGACCACTGGCACGCTCCCATATGACGAAAGAAGATCGCTGGCTACATAGCCCGAGTGGCGGTCGTTCATCCGTCCGCGCGAGACATTCGGCAAGCACCGCATCCGCAGCTTCCGCATAGGCAGCAGCATCGCTCTCATAACGCCCCGCTTTGGCCGTCACCGGCGGTGCATGACTCACCACCACCCCGCTCAGTTCGCCCTCCGCAGACACCAGCCCTGCCTTGATGCTGGTCGTGCCCAGATCAAGTGCGACAGAGACAATCATATGAGACAGGCATTCATTTCATCTGCGACTCGTTGAGCATCCCAGCCGAACTCTGGCGCCAGCAGCTCGGCGAGATGTCGCAGCCGAGCTGCATCCAACTGAGTCAGGATCAGCAAGGGCATACGCCGTCGCAACAGATCGACAAGATGAACTGCCATCTCGTCGCGCGCACACAACAACAGATCCGCATAGATCAGAGGGACTTCCGGAACGATACGTGCAGCATATTGAGGAGCCTCTTTAACGATAGCGAACACGTCGGTGATGCGCGCGCCATGTCGACGCATCAGCCACCGACCACTCTCATCATCAATGCCAAGCCCATGAGTCAACACGCTCGATTCAGACACCCACTCTGCAAAATTCCGATTCGGCGCCCACGGCAGACTCCCTTTGCTGGCGCATGCAGTGGCGACACCAAGCTTTGCGCACACCGCATCAACGATCACCGCCGCATCTTCGCGCGCCGAGGTGAGCTTGCCGCCGATAGCGTGATGCAACCCGTTCGCAGTCGTCTTCAACTCCCAGTCCCGGCTGACGGCAGATGGATTCGCATCATCGCTCTGCTTCATCACACGCACACCGGCATAGCTGCCGATCACATCCGCTCGACTCCATGCCTGCATGAGATAGTCATTGGCCGCTTCAAGCAGATAATCGATGTCCGCTTCCTCGACTTGCACCTGATCGGCCGCGCCGCGATAGTCTGTATCGGTCGTGCCCAGCAGCGTACGGCCATACCAAGGGATGATGAAGAACACACGACTGTCTTTTTTCGACGTAAGCAAAACCGCCTCCCGCGTGGGCAGTGCAGGCAACACCAGATGCACACCCTTGCTCAAACGACACCATGTTTGCCCCTGCTCGCTCAACATCGCCCATCGCCCCGAGGTACTCACGCATTGTCTGGCGCGTACTTTCAGTGCGCTTCCAGTCAACATATCCCGAACATCGGCGCCACACACCTTGCCGCCTTCCTCATGCCAATCGACCAGCTTCCCGTAGTTGAGGCATACCGCGCCGTTCTCCATCGCGCCTGCCACCAATTCCAGCACCAAACGCGCATCGTCAGTCTGCGCATCGCCGTAAGTGAATCCGCCGTGCAGCCCGGCGTCATTCAAAAAAGGAAAACGGGATGAGAATCCCTGCTTGAAGAAATGGCGATGCCGCATAGGCTCGCCGGGAAAGCCCGCCAGCGCGTCATACAGCATCAACCCCGCTTTCAGCAACAGCGTGCCGTTGCGGCTATCCGCATACACCGGCACACCAAAACGCAAGGGCCATACCCGGTGCGGCGCAATATCGAGCAACAGTTGCCGCTCCTTCAATGCCTTGCGCACCAGTTTGAAATCGTAAGTCTCCAGATAGCGCAGACCGCCATGGATAAGTTTACTGGAAGCAGATGATGTCGCGCCCGCCCAATCACCCTGCTCGACCAGTGCGACTTTGAGTCCGCGCAACGCGGCATCGTAAGCAGTCCATGCGCCGTAGATACCGCCGCCGCAGACAAGCAGATCGAACTCACCTTGCAGAGCAGCAAAGTCGCGCTTCATGCGTCCCTCATCCGCAATGCCTTCTCCGGCAAGTCACTGATCAGGATATCCACCCCGAGGAGCAAGGCGCGCTCGATCTCTGCATCGGTATCGCAGGTATAAACAGCGATGGACTTACCCCGCTCGCGCAGCAGCCCGACCATATCGACATCCAGCGTGGATATCTCGACACATAGTCCATGCAGGAACGGATGCAAGTCCAGCGCGCTGCGCGCATCCTTCACCGTATGCTCCGGCTCCAGATTGAGCACCAACGGGAAGTCTGGCGCGATGCCATGTGCATAGGCAAGACTGTTCATATTGAAAGAAGAGACCAGCACGCCATCGCCCGCGCTCCCGGCCAGTGCCAGCGTCTGTCGCACTTTCATCTCTTGCCGGGCGACTTCTTCCCAACTGCGGTTCTTGATCTCCAGCAACAAGCCGCAACGCGCGCGGTAGGCGTCGACGAATGTCTGCAGGCTCATCACACCTTCCGGTTCCGCGCCCGGAAAGTGCGCGGCGAAATCCATCTCCGGCAGTGGCTGAAAGTCGTAGTCATCGATACTTTTGTCAGGCAAGCCGAGCTTCTTCAGATCACGGTCATGCCACAGCACCGCAACCTCATCGCGACTCAACTGCACATCGGTCTCGATCCCGTCAATCGGATAGCGTAACGCTTGCTCGAAAGCCGTACGCGTATTTTCTGCCGCCTCGCGATTGGCTCCACGGTGCGCGTAGATCAAGGTCTTGCTCATGGCAGTCTTTCAATGAAGTTGCGCATGGCGGCCTCCATCGCCGCGTATTGCGGGTTGTACATGAGCCGCCGCAACAATCCATATTTCAGATTCTGCGGCGTCACCTCGCCCAACCACGCGACCTGGGATGACCGGCATGCAGAATAATGCTCGTCATCCTGAGCGAAATAATGCAGACAGTTCGCGTACTCGCCCGACTCACCGTAATGCGCATCGTCAGGAGACATGACGACGGCGGTATGCGCACTGGATAGGATACGTTTTTCTGGCAGCGCGCTCTTCACCCATTCCACATCCGCCTGTTGCGGATCGACAGCGGCGTACCACAACATCTTTCGCAAGGCATGCTTCACTCGGCGCAGGAAGTTAAGCGTGGCGGCTGAAACCACCGTGGCATCGTCGGCACTGGCCACCACGAATACCGGAATCTGCAATTCTCCCTGCGGCAGAGCTTGGGTCAGTCGCCACATCTGCGTCACCGCATTCATGCAGAACGATTCATATTTGTAGATATCCTGATCCGGCATCACGGCCAACCATGAGCGGCGCGGCAACAACCAACCATAGAACCGGCTCAAGCTCGCCCAGCGGGCGCGGCGGGGTATCTCGAACGCGGGGGAATACATGAATAGACCGCGCACACGCTTGTCCTTGTCCGCCTGATACAGACTCAATGCAGCCCCCGCCGAGAAACCCGCCAGATAGACCTCGTCCACTTCCTCTGCCAGACACTGCACACCATAAGCCACCGTCTCCGCCCAATCCTCCCAGCGCACATCGAGCAGATCGCCGGGCTGCGTACCATGTCCCGGCAGCAACACCGCCATCACGCGGAATCCGTTACGCTGAAAGAACGCAGCCAAGTGGCGCATGTGATAGGGCGAATCACTCAGGCCATGGGTGAGCAACACACCGCGTCGGGTTGGCTTCCCGACTCCTTTCTGAAAGTCGCCTGAGGGCTGCAATGCAAATGGCGCATTACCGGCCACGATCTTTTCAATATCCGGCTTGCCTGCATGTACCCGTCGCAACATCGCCTCGGCCTGCTGGATATATTCACTGAAAGACAGCCCCTTTCCGGCGAAACGGGTATTCAGTCCGGAAGGATGATGGCGAGCCTGCAACGGGATGTTCATACGGGCATTGTACCTGCCGCGCGCTGGCATCAACTCACCTTGCAGGCGTATCATGCGCCACCCTTTTCGCGCCCCATTCCATGTCCTGGTTCCTTACCAATCTCGTCAGCGCCTTCCTGCTGCCGCCACTCAACCTTCTGGTCGTAGCAGGCATCGGCTTGTACCTTTGGCACAAACGCCCCCGCGCGGCGCGCATTCTGGTCTCTGTATCCGTTGCCGGCATTTGGTTGCTGTCCACCCCATTCGTGGCCGACAGCCTGCTGCAAAGCATAGAAGGCAAGCCAGCCGATCTCAGCAAGGAGCCCGCGGATGCCATCATCGTCCTGAGCGGCGGCCAGCATTTCAACGCACCGGAATATGGCGGCAACACCGTCAGCAAGGAAACGCTGGAACGCGTGCGCTACGCAGCCATGCTGTATCGCCAGACCGGCAAACCGGTATTGGTC
This sequence comes from Sideroxydans sp., assembly GCA_013791855.1. GTDB lineage: Bacteria > Pseudomonadota > Gammaproteobacteria > Burkholderiales > Gallionellaceae > Sideroxyarcus. Next base: position 134,103 of record VMTA01000004.1, on the reverse strand, counting down.
AGCGGTGGGAACCCGCAAGGCGGAGGTGCCGAAGCGCCGCTGATGAAGCAAGTGCTGGAGCAGGAATACTACGTGCCGGTGCGTTGGGTTGAAGACAGCTCGGACAATACGCTGGAGAACGCGCGCCACAGCCACGACCTGCTAGCACGAGAGGGGATGACACGCATCTATCTCGTGACGCATGCTTGGCATATGCCACGCGCTGTTCAGGTCTTCGAGCGCGCCGGTTTCGAAGTCATACCCGCTGCCACCGCCTTCACCACGCGCCACAAGACCGACCTACTGAGTTTCATTCCCAATGCCGCAGCACTGCTGGGAAGTTACCGGTTCATGCATGAAGTCGTCGGCATGCTCTGGTATCGGCTAAAATCCTGACGCAACCAACTTACGAGGTGACCACATGAAGGCACGCATCAAATGGGTGGAAGAGGTTTCGTTCCTAGGCGAGACGGAGAGCGGACACGCTGTATTGATGGATGGCCCGCCTGCAGGCGGCGGCAGGAACCTCGGCCCGCGCCCGATGGAGATGCTGTTGATCGGCACCGGCGCTTGCACCGCCTATGATGTGGTGCACATCCTCAAGAAAGCGCGCCAACCCATCACCGATTGCGTGGTGGATATCCAGTCAGAACGCGCAGAGACCGACCCCAAGGTGTTCACCCAGATCCACATGCACTTCATCGTGACGGGCAAAGGCTTGAAACACGAACAAGTAGAAAGGGCGATCAAGCTGTCGGCCGATAAATACTGCTCGGCCTCCATCATGCTGGGCAAGACGGCAGACATCACGCACGATTTCGAGATACAAGAGGGATAAGCGCCCTCCCACAAAGAACGATAAGACTCAGACCCAATAGACGGTCTTGGTCATCACCTTGGACATACCGCGCATCGCCAGCTTCACCGGCAACGGCAACTCCGCCGCACCCAGTTCCACTGCCATGTCGGCATGCCCTACCTCGTCCGTGTACATCTGCTGCGCTACGGCGCGACTCTTGGCATCCTGTGGCGGCAAACCATCCAGATGGCTCTGCAGGTGCGCCCCGACCTGACGCTCGGTCTCGGCCAGAAAACCCAGGTTCCACTTGTCACCCAACGCTCCGGCGACTGCGCCGATCGCCAGGGAACCGGTGTACCACAGCGGATTCAGCAGACTCAGACGCCCGCCCAGTTCATGCACACGATGCGAGGTCCAGGCCAGATGCTCCGTCTCCTCCCAAGCCGCATCGTTGAGCTTCTCCTGCACCACCGGATCGCGCGCGGTCAGTGCCTGCCCTTGATACAAAGCTTGCGCGCATATCTCACCGGTATGGTTGATGCGCATCAAAGCCGCGGCATGCTTCTTTTCAGCCTCGCTCATCGTCGCATCAGGGATGTTCGCATCGGGATAAGGACGTGCAGTTGGCGCCTTGGCGAACAGCGTGCGCAAGCCCTTGTCGAATTCGACAATCAAAGTATCCAGATTCAGCATGATTATTCTCCCGACTTCAAATTTATGACCGCAAGGGTACTTGATTCCCGCACTTGCGGAAATGCCCCAATAAAAAACGGGCCTCCAAAGAGGCCCGTTCTCATCCAAATCAGAGGGAAAGACTGATTTAGAACTTCTTGCGCAGACCCACTGCCACCAGGCTGGAGCTACCACCTGCATCCAAGCTACCAGCAACCAGCGCGCCGTTTGCAACGCTATATGCGTTGGTACCTGCATCCTGACTTGCACGGGAATATGCAGCGTAACCAGTCACAGTCTTGGACAGGTTTTGCAGATAAGCCAAGGTCAAGCTGGTGCCATTGGTGCTAGCAGTTTGCATCTTGGTACCTGCAAAACTAGCCACCACTGCGCCAGCACCGACCGGAGCCACGGCACTGAAGCTATATGCTTTGTCAGTATCGCCACCGTTCCAAGCGCGGGACTGGTATGTACCAGACAGCTTGGCCATACCCAGATCGTAAGAAGCGCCGAACATGTATTCCTTGGCAGCTTCAGTACCAGCAGCAGTCACGGTAGCGTAAGCACCGCCAACAGCCAGAGGGCCTTGATCATAGTTGACCGAAGCCAGGAAGGCAGTGTGCTTGGTATCGGCTGTGCCTGTCAGGTTACCCAGATTGTTACCACCCAGTGCAGTGATCAAGGAGGTCGAATAGTTCACTGCTACGGTGAAGGCATCGGCGATCTTGGGAGAGATATAGGCAACAGCGCGTTCACCGCGAGCACCTTCAGCCGACGTACCCATCACAAACACGCCACCCTTGGTCACGTTTTGCAGAGGAGATACAGCAGAACCTGCAGTCGGGTCGAATTTCACAGCCATGTCGTAGCCGGTGGTTTGCAGGTAGCCGGTTGCAACGGTACCGAAGTCACCTGCAACAGCCAGCATCTTCTTGCGTGCAGTCAGCGTGGAACCATTGTCTTGCGTGTCGATGCCGTATTCAACAGCGCCGATCACGGTCCAGCCATTGTCCAGACCTTCTGTAGCGGTCACGCCCAAGCGGGAAGTGGACAGGCCACCGGAGTAAGCGATCATGTCGCTCTTTTGGCCGGCACCGGTTGCGCTGATGATGGCAGCGTCAACGATACCGTTGGCAGTTACGTCGGCGAAAGCAGGAGCGGAGAAAGCGGCAGCAACAGCCAGTGCGATGATTTTCTTTTGCATGTGAAACTCCTCTAGTTATAAATTGGTTTGCCATGAAGACGATTGTCAGTTGCCTCATTCGTCTCGCAACGCACCGTACTATCGGCACCTTACGGGACGCTTACGACGTCACAATTCTGCAACACCGTTAAAGACCACCAGCAATCAAGCCCCTACAGCGAGCTCGGAGCGGATTCTGCCTCAACAAAAGCTTCGTAAATTGACCTGCATCAAAATTCACGCATTCTGTTGCAAAATTGCAACTCGCACTTTCATGACAGGCCGGCAACCACTGGAAAATAAGGGCATTACACACCAAAGGGATACCCGAGCGGGGGATTGCAGCGCAAGCGGCGGGGTGACTACCGCCGAACACTGCTCCGTCACCACAAGCGCTCCTTAAGAGGAAAAAGTGCGGGCCAGCTCTGCCCCCGGATCGGCGGCACGCATGAATGCTTCGCCGACCAAGAAGGTATGCACTTGATGTTCGCGCATAAGATTGACGTCCTGTGCGGTGAAGATACCGCTCTCGGTAACGACGATCCGGTCTGTCGGCATCTGCTCCAGCAGATCCAATGTGGTTTGCAGGCTCACTTCAAAAGTCCGCAGGTTGCGATTGTTGATGCCGATCAGCGGGGTCTTCAATTGCAATGCGATCTCCAGCTCCTTGCTGTCATGCACTTCGACCAGCACCGCCATGCCCAGTTGCTGCGCCAGCTTCTCGAAAGCCTGCATCTGCTTGAGCGACAAGGCGGCAGCGATCAACAGGATCGCATCCGCCCCCATCGCGCGCGCCTGATATATCTGATATTCGCTCACCATGAAATCCTTGCGCAGCACGGGCAATTCGCATGCTGCACGAGCCTGCTTCAGATATTCGACGCTGCCCTGGAAGAACTGCTCATCGGTCAACACCGACAGACAGGCCGCACCGTGCTGCGCGTAACTCTGCGCGATCTCGGACGGCTGAAAATCCTCCCGGATCACCCCTTTGCTGGGGCTGGCTTTCTTGATTTCGGCGATCACCGCCGGCTGGCCGGCAGCGATCTTGCTGCGAATGGCCGCCACGAAATCACGAGCCGGAAGCTCATGCTGGGCCTCGCTGCGGATCACGGGCAAGGGCTTGGCCGAAAGCGCGGCGGCGACTTCCTGTGCTTTGACTGCGAGTATCTTGTTGAGGATGTCGGACATGCTGGATTCTCTTGAATAAGGTGCGCATTCTAACGCATGCGCAATGCTAAAATGCGCGCCACTGATATCCAGACAAGCACCATGAACGACATCAAGGAATATATGAAAGGCGTCGGGCAGCAGGCCCGCGCCGCATCACGCGCAATGGCGATGGCGGATACCAACGCCAAGAACCATGCGCTGGAGAACATCGCCACGGCCATCCTGCTCAATAGCGCCAAGCTGATCGCTGAGAACGCCAAGGATGTCGCCGCCGCAAAGCAGAACGGACTCGACGACGCCTCCATCGACCGCCTCACTTTGACCGAAAAAACCGTCAAGAGCATGGCCGAAGGCTTGCGCCAGATCGCCGCGTTGCCCGACCCGATCGGCGAGATCAGCGACATGAAATACCGCCCTTCCGGCATTCAGGTCGGCAAGATGCGCGTGCCGCTCGGCGTCATCGGCATCATCTACGAATCGCGTCCGAACGTGACGGCGGATGCGGCGGGCCTGTGCCTGAAGTCGGGCAACGCCTGCATCCTGCGCGGCGGCTCCGAGGCCATCCATTCCAATCAGGCCATCGCAGCCTGCGTGCACCAAGGCCTGCGTGAAGCGGGTTTGCCGGAAACGGCGGTACAGGTGGTGAACACCACCGACCGCGCCGCCGTGGGTGAACTCATCACCATGAAGGAATATGTGGACGTGATCGTGCCGCGCGGCGGCAAGAGCCTGATCGCGCGCATCTCGGAAGACGCCAAGGTGCCCGTCATCAAACATCTGGATGGCATCTGCCATGTGTATATCGATGACGAAGCCGATCTCGCAAAGGCGATCCGCATCGCCGATAACGCCAAGACACACCGTTACGGCGTGTGCAACGCGATGGAGACCTTGCTGGTGAACGCCAGCGTGGCGGCACAAGTATTGCCGGAGCTGTGCGGCATCTACCTCAAGAAAGGCGTCGAACTGCGCGGCGACGATGCGGCGCGCAAGATCGTCGCGCAGATGAAGGTTGCCACCGAAGAGGATTGGCACACCGAATATCTCGCGCCTATCCTGAGCGTGCGCGTGGTGGCGAACGTAGACGAGGCCATCGAACACATCAATACTTACAGCTCGCAGCACACCGACAGCATCGTTACCGAAAACTACAGCAAGGCGATGCGTTTCCTGCGCGAGGTCGATTCGGCCAGCGTGATGGTGAACGCCTCCACACGATTCGCCGACGGTTTCGAATACGGCCTGGGCGCGGAGATCGGCATCTCCACCGACAAGATCCATGCGCGCGGCCCGGTCGGACTGGAAGGGCTTACGTCACAAAAATACATCGTGCTCGGCAACGGGCAGATCCGCATCTGACAAGAAAGAGAAAAATCATGAGCACAATCGAAATCAAAGTACCGGACATCGGCGGATTCAAAGGCGTGGCTGTCATCGAGATCGCAGTCAAAGCTGGCGAGACTGTCGAAGCCGAACAATCGCTGATCACGCTGGAGACTGACAAAGCCACTATGGATGTGCCGTCACCCGCCGCTGGCGTAGTGAAGGAGCTGAGGGTCAAACTTGGCGACAAGGTCAGCGAAGGCTCTGTGATCCTGCTACTGGAAAGCAGCGCTGCCGCGCCGGCACCGGCCAAAGCTGCACCAGCACATCAAGCCGCAGCACCTGTCGCCGCACCACAGCCCGCCCCTACACCGGCAGCGACTGTCGCCAAGGGCGACATCCACGCCGAAGTCGTGGTGCTCGGTGCCGGCCCCGGCGGCTACACCGCCGCCTTCCGCGCCGCCGACCTGGGCAAACAGGTAGTGCTGATCGAGAAACATGCCTCGCTCGGCGGTGTGTGTCTGAACGTCGGCTGCATCCCGTCCAAGGCGCTGCTGCATGTCGCCAAGGTGATCAACGAAGCTGAAGAAGTCAGCCACCACGGCGTGACTTTCGGAAAGCCAAAGATCGACATCGACCAGATCCGCACATGGAAAGAAAGCGTGATAGGCAAGCTCACCGGCGGTCTCGCCGGTTTGGCCAAGCAGCGCAAGGTGCAAGTGGTACGCGGTATCGCCAAGTTCACTTCGCCCAATTCCATCGCCGTGCAGACCGAGGATGGCGAGAAGATCGTCACCTTCGACAACGCCATCGTCGCGGCAGGTTCCAGTGTGGCGCGCATCCCAGGCTTCCCCTATGACGACGAACGCATCATCGACTCCACCGGCGCACTGGCACTGAAGGATGTACCCAAGCGCATGCTGGTGATCGGCGGAGGCATCATCGGTCTGGAGATGGCGACGGTATATGAAGCACTGGGCGCGAAGATCTCGGTGGTCGAATTGATGGATCAGATCATGCCCGGCGCTGACAAGGACATGATCAAGCCGCTGCACACACGTATCGCCAAGCGCTACGAAGCCATCATGCTGAAGACCAAAGTGACCAAGATCGAGGCAGAGAAGAAAGGCCTGAAGGTCACTTTCGAGGGCGAGCAGGCGCCCGCTGAACCACAGCTTTATGACAAAGTGCTGATGGCCGTGGGCCGCCGTCCGAACGGACGCGAGATCAACGCCGAAGCGGCTGGTCTTGTCGTGAACGAGCGCGGCTTCATCCCGGTCGACAAACAGATGCGCACCAACGTGCCGCACATCTTCGCCATCGGCGACATCGTGGGTGACCCGATGCTGGCGCACAAGGCGGTGCATGAAGGCAAAGTCGCGGCGGAGAACATCGCCGGACATAAAGCCTTCTTCGAACCGCTCACCATCCCGTCCGTTGCCTACACCGATCCGGAGGTCGCCTGGATGGGCCTGACCGAGACGCAAGCCAAGGCGCAGGGCGTCGAATACGAGAAGGCATCCTTCCCGTGGGCCGCTTCCGGTCGTGCGCTGTCCATCGCCCGCGAAGAGGGTTCGACCAAGGTATTGCTCGATCCGAAGACCCGCCGCATCCTCGGCATGGGCATCGTCGGCGTCAATGCGGGCGAACTGATCGCCGAGGGCGTGCTGGCACTGGAGATGGGCGCGGACATGGAAGACATCGGCCTCACCATCCACCCGCACCCGACCCTGTCGGAGACCTTGTGCTTCGCTGCCGAGATGGCGGAAGGCACGATCACCGACCTGTTGCCGCCACGAAAGAAATGATCGTACGCACCCTGCTGCTCGGCATGCTCACACTTGGCATGCCGGCCGCAGCGTTCAATCTGGATGATCTTAAGTCCAAGCTGGACGGATTGAAGCAATCCAACTCGGCACCGCCCACTTCCCAGCCAACCGGGCTGGATGCCTACTCGCCACAGCAGCAGGCCGAGAGTCTCAAACAAGCGCTCACCCAAGGGGCGGAATCCGCCGTCAAGGACTTGGCGCGCGTGGACGGCTATCTCGGCAATCCCAAAGTGCGCATCCCGCTACCGGAGAATCTGCAGAAGGCAGACAGCGCCCTGCGCAAGGTCGGCATGGGCAAGTATGCAGATGAGTTCGTCACCTCGATGAACCGCGCTGCCGAAGCCGCCGTGCCGGAAGCCAAGGCGCTGTTGGTCGCAGCCGTGAAGAACATGACCGTGAACGATGCAAAGAACATCCTGCTCGGCGACGACGATGCGGCCACGCAATACTTCCGCCGCAACACCGAAACCGCGCTGGGTACCCGATTCAAACCTGTCGTGGCGCACTCCATGCAAAAGGTCCGTCTTGCCCGGACTTATGAACGGTTTGCGGGACAGGGTATCAAGCTCGGACTGGTCAAGGAAAAGGATGCGCACCTTGACGACTACATCACCCGCAAAGCGCTGGACGGACTCTATCTGCTCATCGCGGAACAAGAAAAAGAGATTCGCGCCCATCCACTGCAAGCCACCGGCGATCTGGCCAAAAAGATATTCTCCGCCCTGCGTCCGTGATGACCACAACCAGACTGCATCCGGCCAACAACGACCTTCCAATCAACGGTTCGCCTGCGTGATCTGCCTCGCCAAATAGATGGATACGCTCGCCACCTACCTTTCCAGTGACATCAGCCTGTGGGGCCTGTTCATCTCCAGCCTGCTGGCCGCAACCTTGCTGCCCGGCGGTTCCGAAGCGGTACTGTTCGGCATCCTGAAACTGCACCCGGAGCTGTTCTGGCCCGCCCTTCTGGTCGGCACGCTGGGCAACACGATAGGCGGCATGATCTCGTTCGGCATGGGCTGGCTGTTGCCGCAGACACAGCAACTCAAGCACGTAGAAAAAGTAAGAGCTCACGGCACGCCCGCATTGCTGCTCGCATGGGTGCCGTTGATCGGCGATGCGTTGTGTGTGGCTGCAGGTTGGTTGCGACTGAATCCCTGGCACGCAGCGCTGTTCATGCTGCTGGGAAAATTCGCGCGTTATCTGGTGATCGCGTTGACCGCTTGAGTCACTATTTTAGCTTGCGCTCTATAGAAGCCTGAGTCGACAACACGATGTCATGCAGCGGGCCGCCCAACTCTGCCGCGCGCTGCACGAACACCAGCGCCTCCTCATCGTGCCCCATATCTGAAAGTGTCTGCGCCAGATTGTTCAGCGCAGCGACCGAATCCGGATGCGCCGTAACAGCCGCCCTGAACTCGGCCTCGGCCTCATCCATGCGCTTCATCAAATAGGCGATATTTCCCAGTCCGATACTGACACCCAGACTATCCGGCCAGCGCTTCTTGGCAGAAAGATAGGCCAGACGAGAGGCGGGCAGTTGCCCAACCTTGCCGAATGCATTCACTGCAGCAACGTAACGAGATTCCGTTGCAGTATAGGGCACCTTCTCCGGCGGCATAGCGACCATCGCCCAGTGCGCACTGCGCGCCCAGGTGTTTTCGAATGCAACAAGCGATATGCGCTGATCACGCTCGCGCCCGGAACGCAGAATAACTTCCTTCTTATTCAGGTCGTAACCGATGACCACCGCGTAATGCCAGACCGGATACCAATCCAGCGCAAGGTTCTGCAACACCACCACCGGCGTGCCGCGCGCGACCTCTTCCAACACCTCGCCCAGCACCGGCGACATCTGATATGCCACCAGACCGTGACGCCGCGTCGCGCCCATCATCTCGACTTGCAATGAACCTTCACGCCCCGGCAGATAGACCTCCGGTTTGAGCACTTCCGGATCGACCGCCAAACCTGCATGTTTCATGACCATCGCCAGCGCGGCCGGTCCGCACTGGTAATCTTCCTGTGCAAAGAAGGGCACTTCAGATAGCTCGATCTGACGCGGCAATGCCGCAGCCATATCTTCGGACAAAGCTGCCGGAGGCGGCAGTGTCCTGCACCCCCCGAGCATTAGAAGGAATATGCCAGCCATCAGGCTGGCATAAGCTCTAGACATCGCTGATCAGCGTACCGAGCGTGTGAACGGGAATATCTTGGTGAAGCCGAGGATGTCGGTCACTAGCAGTATGATAAAGATGAATACTGCCGTACCAAGGATGTCACCACCTGCCGGCAACTGGTCCAGCTTGCCTGCGATCTGCATCGCTTCATCGTCGGTCAGCGCATCGACGCGTGCTTGGGCTTGCTCGGTCGTGACGCCGCGCACTTCCAGTTGGGCACGCACATCCTCACGATTCACCAGCGCCATGATCTTGGCTCGGCCCTGTTCGGCCAAGGCATGATCGACCACCACATCGGTCTCCACCATCGCGGCATTCGCTGTCAACGGCATCGCCATGCACGTCATGAGTACGATCATTACGCGGCTGGTCCAACGCATGAAACTGGAATCTTGCATCGTCATCTTGAATCCTCCTTACAGGTTGAAGAACGGCATCTACTAAAATGGTCGCGACAAAGCTGAAGTTGCCGCGGAGCCATACTATCAGGCGCTCATCCGCTTCCGCAATGACTAACTTGAGCAGGTCAATCTGCGTAGCCGATATCGCGCAAAGCTTCAAAGATCTTAGTGGCAAGCACTGCATGTCCGTCCGCGTTCGGATGGATCTGGTCGCCCTTGAGCAAAGGATCGGACAGCACCTCGGCGATGGCATCCTCGATCAGCGGCACCTGATGTGAGCCCGCCACCCGACCATAGAATTCAGGCGCGGAGAGATTGCGCAACACGGCGCCGGCAAGACTGGGTTGCGGCGTCGCCACCATCACCACCTGCGCCCCTTCCGCCCTGCTCTTCACCACCAGGTGCGCCAGATTCTCTTCCAGTTGTTGCACCGGCAAGCGGCGCAGCATGTCGTTACCGCCCAATGTCAGCAATACCAACGCGGGCCTGTGTTCTTCGAGCAACGCTGGAAGTCGCTTTAGCGCATCGCCACTGGTGTTGCCGTTCACGCCGCCGTTGATCACCTGCCAGCCGGTACGCTGCGCCAGCAAGGCGGGCCAGGCTTGCTCCGGCGTCACGCCTGCCCCTGCGGTGAGGCTGTCGCCCAAGGCCAACACCACGCTGCCGGACGGCAATGCGGGAAGCTTCTCCGCCTCGCCGCAAGCAGACAGCGTCAACACCAGCGCAAGCAACAGCCAGCGCATCAATGTGTCCCCTTAAGCATCGCCACACCCCACGCCACACCGAAGCCATTCACCTCGCTCGCGACGATGCCCAAGCCGCCTTCGCAACGACTGGACGACAAGTCCACATGCAGCCAGGGCGTGTCGTGCTCGACAAAGCGTTTAAGGAAGCGTGTAGCAAGGATGTGATCGGCGTCGCCGGTCAACGTGCATTGCTTGATATCGGCCACCTTGGAATCAAGTTCCGCTTCGTAGTCTTCATCCTGCGGGAAGGCGCACAGGCGCTCGCCGCTCTGCTTGCCGGTGTTCACCGCACGCTGCGCCAATTCGTCGCTGCTGGCGAACACGCCGGAATAACGCGCCCCCAACGCAGCCGCCATGCTGCCAGTCAGCGTGGCGAAGTCGATCATCAGGTCCGGCTTGGCGCGCGAGGCCAGCGTCAAGGTATCGGCCAGCACCATGCGGCCTTCTGCATCGGTGTGGATGATCTCGATATGCGTGCCATTCAGCGCCTTGACGATGTCGTTCTGCTTGTATGCCTTGGGGCTGATATGGTTCTGCGCGATCGCCAGCCAGCAGTCGATGTTCACCGGCAGCTTCTGTTCGCTTGCCGCCAACAGGATGCCGAGCGACACCGCCGAGCCGTTCATGTCCTCGTGCATGTTGTGCATGTAGCGCGACGGCTTCAGGTTGTGGCCGCCGGTATCGAAGCAGATGCCCTTACCCACCAGCGCGACGGTCTGCTTCGCTTTCGGATGCTTGTAGGTCAGATGCACGATGGCGGCATCTTCGGTCTCGCTGCCCTGTGCCACCGCAACGAATGCGCCCGCGCCCAGCTTGCGCAACTTCTTCATGTCGAACTCTTCGTGCTTCCAGCCCTTGGCCTGCGCCAGCTTCTTGATGCGCTGACGATACAGTCCCGGTGTCAATTCGTTCGGTGCCATCACGGTCAACTCGCGGCTCAACAGATTGCCGGCCGCCTGCGCTTGCAATGCGGCGAACGGCTTCCTGTCCACCTCGCCGACCAATGTGATCTTCTGCAAAGGTTTGCGCTCGTCCTTCTTCTTGCGCATCGGCAGCAGCGCACTGTTCACCCATGCGCCGTACACTGCCAACTCTGCAGCACGTTGCGCCGTCGCGCCGGATACGGCGATAGCGATCTGCTTCGGTTGTTCGTCCAGCAGCAACTGCAAGGCCTTGCGCACCAGCACCTGCTGCGCGAACGCGTCTTTCTCCGCATCCAACATCGCCCAAGCCACCAGCGTGCCGTCCGCCGCGTTCGCCGCCACCGGCGTCTTCGCCAGCTCGTCCGCCTTCATGTCGCGGCGCTTGAGCACTGCGGAGAGCAGATCGCCGTGCGGCGCGTCTTTGGGCAGGCTCTTGTTCTTGGGTAGCAGCACCAGCAAGTGAGTAGTGGCGGGCAGAGTCTTGGATAGGGTCAGTTGTGCTAGCATTGCGGCCTCGAATTTAGTCAATGAACGCCGCGATTATACGGGCTACCCCATGCGCCAATACCTCGACTTGATGCAACACGTGCTGGACCACGGCACCACCAAATCCGACCGCACCGGCACCGGCACCACCAGCGTGTTCGGCTACCAGATGCGCTTCGACCTCTCGCAGGGCTTTCCGCTGGTCACCACCAAGAAGTGCCACCTGAAATCCATCGTGCATGAGTTGCTGTGGTTCCTGCAGGGCAGCACCAACACCAAGTACCTCAAGGACAACGGCGTCAGCATCTGGGACGAGTGGGCGGACGAGAACGGCAACCTCGGCCCGGTGTATGGCAAACAGTGGCGCTCGTGGGAGGCTGTCGATGGCCGCGTGATCGACCAGATCAAGATCGCCGTCGATCAGCTCAAGAACAATCCCGATTCGCGCCGCATCATCGTCTCGGCCTGGAACGTCGGCGAGCTGGACAAGATGGCGCTCGCGCCCTGCCATGCCTTTTTCCAGTTCTATGTTGCGGACGGCAAGCTCTCTTGCCAGTTGTACCAGCGCAGCGCCGACATCTTCCTCGGCGTGCCGTTCAACATCGCCTCGTATGCATTGTTGACCATGATGATGGCGCAAGTGTGCGGCCTGAAGTACGGCGATTTCGTGCATACCTTCGGCGATGCGCACCTCTATTCCAACCACATGGAACAGACCGCGCTGCAACTGTCGCGCGAGCCGCGTGCGCTGCCGACCATGAAGATCAACCCGGAGGTGAAAGACATCTTCGGCTTCAAGTTCGAGGACTTCACTTTAGAGGGATACGACCCTCACCCTGCAATCAAGGCCCCCGTCGCTGTATGAGCGTTTCCCTGATCGTCGCCATGGCGCAGAACCGCACCATCGGCGTGAACAACACGCTGCCATGGCGCTGCCCGGAAGATCTCAAGCATTTCAAGGCGCTGACCATGGGGCATCACATGATCATGGGGCGCAAGACCTTCGATTCCATCGGCAAGCCCTTGCCGGGGCGCACCACGGTGATCGTCACACGCAATGACGCGCTGAAAGTGGAAGGCTGTCTCGTCGCGCACTCGCTGCCGGATGCGATCAAGCTGAGTACAAACGATGATGAGGTCTTCATCGTCGGCGGTGCGGAGATCTACGCACAGGCATTGCCACTGGCGGACACCTTGTACATCACCGAGATCCAGCAGGATGTGGACGGCGATGCGCACTTCCCCGCGTTCAACCGGAACGCATGGCAGGAGACTGCACGCGAGGTGCGCAACCAGACCGAACCTCAGGCACTGCAATACCACTTCGTCACCTACCGGCGACGATAGTCGACAAGCTTTTCTTCAACGGCCCGCCTCATGCGGGCTGTTTTGTTTTTGCCCCTAATTTTCAACTATTTACCAGTCTCCCTCTCAAACCACAAAACCCTCTTTGTCGACATAAGTAAAACTTGCTTGCCATTAATTGCAGTTTTGGTGCTAGCATTTGCACACTTTGTCGACAATCTGAGGTCGTCCATGCCATCCAGCCTTACCCAGCAAAGCACTCTGGCCGATCAGGCCACCCATCGCCTGGCGCACAGCATCGTGACCGGTGAACTGGCGCAAGGGCAGAAACTGAACGAAGCCGAACTGGCCGAACGTTACGGCATGGGGCGCGGTCCGCTGCGCGAGGCCTTGCGTCATCTCGAAGGCATGCGGCTGGTGAAACGCACGCCGAATGCCGGTGCGCGCGTGGTGGTGCTGGATCGCAAGATGTTGGCCGACCTGTATGGCGTACGTGAAGCGCTGGAAGGCATGGCCTGCCGCCTCGCCGCCGCGCAGATGAGCGACGACGAGATCGCGCAGTTGGGCGCCCTGCTCGACAAGCACGAAGCGCAGATCGCCAAACAGGGCGGCAAGGTGTACGCGCAGAGCGAGGGCGATCTCGATTTCCATTTCCAGATCGCGCGCGGTAGCCGCAACCACATGCTGATGGACCTGCTGGGCAGCGAGCAATACCAGTTGCTGCGCATGTGCCGCCACCGCACCAGCCGCCTCGCCCAACGCACCCTGCCCGCCCTGCACCAGCACCGCCAGATCGTGGAGGCGCTGGCGAACCGAGACGGCGAACTGGCCGAGATGCTGATGCGCCGCCACATCCACGGCGCGTGGCGCAGCATCAGCGAGATCATTGATAAAGAGGAGCAAGTCGCATGAACAACACCCCCGGCAACAAACTGCGCCAGGCAGTCGCAAACAATCACCCACTGCAAGTCGTCGGCGCAGTCACTGCCTATTGCGCCATCCTCGCGCAGAAGAGCGGACACAGGGCGCTGTATCTTTCCGGCGGCGGTGTGGCCGCTTCTTCGCTCGGCATCCCAGACCTCGGCATCACCACCTTGCATGATGTGTGCGAGGACGCACGCCGCATCACCGCCGCGAGCGACCTGCCGCTGCTGGTGGATGTCGATACCGGCTGGGGCGGCGCTTTCAACATCGCGCGTGCCACCCGCGAAGTGGCGCAGGCCGGCGCGGCGGGTTTCCACATCGAAGACCAAGTGATGCAGAAGCGCTGCGGGCATCGCCCCAATAAGGCCATCGTCAGTCAGCAAGAGATGGTGGATCGCGTGAAGGCCGCCGTGGATGCGCGCACCGATGACAGCTTCGTCATCATGGCGCGCACCGATGCGCTGGCCGTGGAAGGCATGAGTTCCGCCATCGACCGTGCCCACGCCTGCGCCGAAGCCGGTGCCGACATGATCTTCCCCGAAGCGATGACCACGCTCGAGCAATACGCCGAATTCACCAAGACCGTGAAAGTACCGGTGCTCGCCAACATCACCGAGTTCGGCGCAACGCCGCTATTCACCACCGAGCAACTGGCTGGTGTGGGCGTGAAGCTGGTGCTGTATCCACTGTCCGCCTACCGCGCCATGAGTCAGGCGGCTTTGAATGTGTACCAGCACATCCTCGCCGACGGCACGCAGCAGAACGTAGTGGACACCATGCAGACACGCATGGAGCTTTATGACTATCTCGGCTACCACGCTTACGAGCAACAGCTCGACCGCCTGTTCGCCGAGAAGGGTGCAGATTAACCATCAAGCAAGGGAGCAAGTGATGACTGAAGAGACCACCTTACCCAAACCGAAAAAATCTGTCGCACTGTCCGGCACCGTCGCGGGCAACACCGCGGTGTGCACCGTGGGCCGCACCGGCAACGACCTGCACTATCGCGGCTACGACATCCTCGATTTTGCCGAGGGTGCAGAGTTCGAAGAGATCGCACATCTGCTGATCCACGGCACACTGCCGAACGCAGCCGAACTCAAAGTCTACAAAGCCAGACTGCAAACACTGCGCGGCTTGCCGCAAGCACTGAAGCAGGCGCTGGAAGCCCTGCCCGCCGACGCACACCCGATGGATGTGATGCGCACCGGTTGCTCCGTGCTGGGTACCTTGGAACAGGAATCCCCGTCGCACGATCCGGCACAGACCAAACAGATCCTAGACCGCCTGATGGCGAGTTTCGGTTCCATGCTGGTGTATTGGTATCACTTCACGCACAACGGCAAACGCATCGAAGTCGAGACCGATGACGATTCCATCGGCGGCCACTTCCTGCATCTGCTGCACGGCAAACCAGCCAAGGCATCGTGGGTGCGTGCGATGCACACCTCGCTCATCTTGTATGCCGAGCATGAGTTCAATGCCTCCACCTTCACCGCACGTGTCATCGCGGGCACCAATTCCGATATCTATTCCTGCATCACCGGTGCCATCGGCGCATTGCGCGGACCGAAACATGGCGGCGCGAACGAAGAAGCGTTCCGCATCCAGAGCCGTTACAAGAGTGCAGATGAAGCCGAAGCCGATATCCGCGAACGCGTGGGTCGCAAAGAGATCGTCATCGGCTTCGGCCATCCGGTGTACACCATATCCGATCCGCGCAACGAAGTGATCAAGCGCGTGGCGAAGAAACTCTCCGAAGAGAATAACGACACACTGATGTTCGACATCGCCGACCGTCTGGAATCCGTGATGTGGGACCTGAAGAAGATGTTCCCCAACCTCGACTGGTTCTCCGCCGTGTCCTACAACCAGATGGGCGTGCCGACCGAGATGTTCACACCGCTGTTCGTCATCGCACGCGTCACCGGTTGGGGTGCGCACGTGATGGAACAACGCGCCGACGGCAAGATCATCCGCCCGAGCGCGAACTATGTCGGACCGGAGAATCTGCAATGGGTGCCATTGGCTAACCGCGGCTGAGTAACGCAAAGGACATCATGAACACCGAATACCGCAAGCCATTAGCCGGAACCACGCTGGACTACTTCGACAC
This sequence comes from Sideroxydans sp., assembly GCA_013791855.1. Lineage (GTDB taxonomy): Bacteria > Pseudomonadota > Gammaproteobacteria > Burkholderiales > Gallionellaceae > Sideroxyarcus. Next base: position 118,064 of record VMTA01000004.1, on the reverse strand, counting down.
ACAAGCTGCAGTCGAAGCCATCCAGCCCGGCGCCTATGCCAAGCTGCCCTACACTTCCAAGGTGCTGGCAGAACAACTGGTGCGCCGCTGCGAACCGGATGAACTGACTGATGCACTGAAACAGTTGATCGAACGCAAGCGCGATCTGGATTTCCCGTGGTATCCGGCGCGCGTGGTGTGCCATGACATCCTGGGCCAGACCGCACTGGTTGATCTCGCCGGTCTGCGTGATGCGATCGCCGATCAGGGCGGTGACCCTGCCTTGGTCAACCCGGTCGTACCGACCCAGTTGATCGTCGATCACTCGCTGGCCGTGGAAGCAGCCGGTTTCGACAAGGATGCGTTCCGCAAGAACCGCGAGATCGAAGACCGCCGCAACGAAGACCGCTTCCACTTCATCGAGTGGACCAAGACCGCGTTCAAGAACGTGGACGTGATCCCCGCCGGTAACGGCATCATGCACCAGATCAATCTGGAAAAGATGTCGCCGGTGATCCAGTCGCGCGATGGTGTCGCCTTCCCCGATACCTGCGTGGGAACTGACTCACACACCCCGCACGTCGATGCCTTGGGCGTGATCGCCATCGGTGTCGGCGGTCTGGAAGCCGAGACCGTCATGCTAGGTCTGCCTTCCATGATGCGCCTGCCGGATATCGTCGGCGTGAAACTGGTGGGCAAGCGCCAGCCCGGCATCACCGCCACCGACATCGTGCTGGCGCTGACCGAATTCCTGCGCAAGGAAAAAGTGGTCGGCGCCTGGGTCGAATTCTTCGCCGCAGGTGCGGACAGCCTCACCATCGGCGACCGCGCGACCATCTCCAACATGTGCCCGGAATACGGCGCGACGGCGGCGATGTTCTACATCGACAAACAAACTATCGACTACCTGAAGCTGACCGGACGCGAGCCGGAACAAGTTGCGCTCGTGGAAAACTACGCCAAGACCACCGGCCTGTGGGCCGATCAGATGGCAGCTGCCGAATACGAGCGCGTGCTGGAATTCGATCTGTCCAGCGTGGTACGCAACATGGCAGGGCCCTCCAATCCGCACCGCCGTCTGCCGACGTCCGCACTGCACGAGCGCGGCATCGCCGACGAAGCGAAGCTGGCAGCTGGCAAGGCCGAAGAAGCCAAAGGTTTGATGCCGGATGGCGCAGTCATCATCGCCGCCATCACTTCCTGCACCAACACATCCAATCCGCGCAACGTGATCGCCGCAGCGTTGCTGGCGAAGAAAGCCAACGCACTGGGTCTGCTGCGCAAGCCTTGGGTCAAGACGTCTTTCGCGCCCGGCTCCAAAGTCGCCGAGCTGTATCTGAAAGAAGCCGGGCTGTTGTCCGAGTTAGAGAAACTCGGCTTCGGTATCGTCGGATTCGCCTGCACCACCTGTAACGGCATGTCCGGCGCACTCGATCCCAAGATCCAGCAAGAGATCATAGACCGCGACCTGTACGCGACCGCCGTACTGTCCGGCAACCGCAACTTCGACGGCCGCATCCACCCGTATGCGAAGCAGGCCTTCCTGGCTTCCCCGCCGCTGGTGGTCGCTTACGCCATCGCGGGTACGGTGCGCTTCGACATCGAGCAGGATGCACTGGGCACGGATGCATCCGGCAAGCCGGTCACGCTGAAAGATATCTGGCCTTCCGACGAAGAGATCGACGCCATCGTCGCCGCTTGCGTGAAGCCGGAACAGTTCAAGCAGATCTACAACCCGATGTTCGATCTGGGCGTGATTGCTGCGGCGAAGAGCCCGCTGTACGACTGGCGTCCAAAGTCCACCTACATCCGTCGTCCGCCGTATTGGGAAGGCGCACTGGCAGGCGAACGCACGATGAAGGGGATGCGTCCACTCGCGGTGTTGCCGGACAACATCACCACCGATCACTTGTCGCCTTCCAACGCGATCCTGCTCGACTCTGCTGCCGGTGAATATCTGGCGAAGATGGGCCTGCCGGAAGAGGACTTCAACTCCTATGCGACGCACCGTGGCGATCACCTGACCGCGCAACGCGCCACGTTCGCCAATCCGCAACTGGTCAACGAAATGGCCGTGGTCAACGGTGAGGTGAAGAAAGGCTCCCTCGCCCGCGTCGAACCGGACGGCAAGGTGATGCGCATGTGGGAAGCCATCGAGACCTACATGGGTCGCAAGCAGAACCTGATCATCGTGGCGGGTGCCGACTACGGCCAGGGCTCTTCGCGCGACTGGGCGGCCAAAGGCGTGCGTCTGGCCGGTGTGGAAGCCATCGTGGCGGAAGGTTTCGAGCGCATCCACCGCACCAACCTAGTCGGCATGGGCGTGCTGCCGCTGGAGTTCAAGGCGGGCGATACGCGCAAGACCTACGCCATCGACGGTAGCGAGACCTATGATGTGGAAGGCGACATCGCACCACGTGCCAACCTGACCGTGATCATGCACCGCAAGAATGGCGAGAAGGTATACATCCCTGTCACCTGCCGTCTGGATACTGCTGCCGAGGTACGTGTCTACAATGCGGGCGGTGTACTGCAACGCTTTGCACAGGACTTCCTCGAAGGAGCTGCATGATGTCCAACGCACCACAGATCAAGATACCCGCGACCTATATGCGCGGCGGCACATCGAAAGGTGTGTTCTTCCGGTTGGAAGATCTGCCGAAAGCCGCGCAGGTCCCGGGCAAGGCGCGCGACAAATTGTTCCAGCGCGTGATCGGCAGCCCCGACCCCTACGCCGCGCAGATCGACGGCATGGGCGGCGCGACCTCCAGCACCAGCAAGTGCGTGATCCTGTCGAAAAGCTCGCGCCCCGGTCATGATGTGGATTATCTCTACGGCCAAGTCTCCATCGACAAGGACTTTGTTGACTGGAGCGGCAACTGCGGCAACTTGTCCACGGGTGCAGGCGCTTTCGCGATCCATGCCGGGTACATCGATGCCGCGCGTCTTCAGGATGGTGTCTGCACCGTGCGCATCTGGCAGGCCAACATCAACAAGACCATCATCGCCCATGTGCCGGTCAGCAACGGCCAGGTACAGGAGACCGGCGATTTCGAGCTGGATGGCGTTACCTTCCCGGCGGCGGAGATCGTGCTGGACTTCATGGATCCCTCCGATGACAGCGAAGAAGGCGGCAGCCTGTTCCCGACCGGCAATCTGGTCGACGATCTGGAAGTGCCGGGTGTCGGCACCTTCCCGGCCACCATGATCACCGCAGGCATCCCGACCGTGTTCGTGAATGCGGCAGACATCGGTTACACCGGCACCGAATTGCGTGAAGCCATCAACACCGACCCGGCAGCGCTGGCGCGTTTCGAGAAGATCCGCGTGGCGGGTGCATTGCGCATGGGGCTGATCAAGACCCCGGAAGAAGCCGCAATCCGCCAGCACACGCCGAAGGTCGCTTTTGTTGCGCGCCCCGTAGACCATGTGGCATCCAGCGGCAAGAAGATCAGCGCTTCCGAAGTCGATCTGCTGGTGCGCGCGTTGTCGATGGGCAAACTGCACCATGCCATGATGGGCACGGCAGCGGTCGCCATCGGCACGGCAGCGGCAATCCCCGGCACACTGGTGAACCTGGCAGCGGGCGGCGGTGAACGCGATGTGGTGAAGTTCGGCCATCCCTCCGGTACATTGCGAGTCGGTGCAGCCGCCAGCAACAACGGCGGCGAGTGGAAGGTCGAGAAAGTCACCATGAGCCGCAGCGCACGGGTATTGATGGAAGGCTGGGTACGTATTCCGGGAGACAGTTTTTAGATTCTTTTTAACCGAATAACTTTGTTTGCCCGCATGGGCTGCACTATCAGGGAGGAGTCGAAATGAGTTACCAATCAGAGTACGACCGTTCGATGCAGGATCCACAGGGCTTCTGGGGCGACCAAGCCAAATCGCTGGAGTGGTACAAGTTCCCGCAGCAGATATTGAGCACCGACGCTGACGGCATCGGCCACTGGTTCGCCGACGGCGAGATGAACACGTGCTACATGGCGCTGGATCATCATGTGAAGCAAGGTCGCGGCAATCAGACCGCGATCATCTACGACTCTCCCGTCACCAACACCAAGACGAAAATCACTTATGCCGAACTGACCGACCAGGTGGCGCGCACGGCGGGCATGCTGGCCGACCTCGGCGTGGTCAAGGGCGACCGCGTCATCATCTACATGCCGATGATCCCCGAAGCGGTGGTCGCCATGCTGGCGGTGGCGCGGCTGGGCGCGATCCACTCGGTGGTGTTCGGCGGTTTCGCGCCGCCCGAACTGGCGGTGCGCATCGACGACGCCACGCCAAAAGTCATCATGACCGCGTCCTGCGGCATCGAGGTGAAGAAGGTCATCGAATACAAACCACTGGTGGACAAGGCCTTCGAACTGGCGAAGCACAAACCGCAAAGCTGCGTGCTGCTGCAACGACCGCAGGCGACCGCGAACATCATCGCTGGGCGCGACCACGACTGGGCTACGTTGCTGGAAAAATCGAAGGCAGTGGATTGCACACCGGTGAAAGGCAGCGACCCGCTCTACATCCTCTACACCTCCGGCACCACCGGCAAACCGAAAGGCGTGGTGCGCGAGAACGGCGGCCATGCAGTCGCGCTCAACTACAGCATGAAGTCCATCTACAACGTGGAAGCGGGCGATGTGTTCTGGGCCGCGTCTGACGTGGGCTGGGTGGTCGGCCACTCCTACATCGTGTACGGCCCGCTGCTGCACGGCTGCACCACTATCGTCTATGAAGTCAAATCCATCATGACACCGGTGGCGGGTGCGCTGTGGCGCATCATCGACGAATACAAGGTGAAATCGTTCTTCACAGCACCGACCGCCTTCCGCGCCGTGAAGAAAGAAGACCCCGATGCGCTGTTGATGAAACCGTATGACTTGTCGAGCTTGCAAGTCATCTTCTCGGCGGGCGAACGTCTCGATCCGCCGACGCAGGAATGGCTCACCGAGAAGAGCGGCAAGACCGTGGTGGACCACTGGTGGCAGACCGAGACCGGCTGGGGCATCACCGCCAACCTGTGGGGCGTGGAACCGAAGCCGGTGAAGCTCGGTTCCTCCACCCTGCCCACGCCCGGCTTCGACGTGCGCATCCTCGACGAGAACGGCAAACAGCTGGCGCGCAACGAACAAGGCTACATCGCCATCAAGTTACCACTGCCGCCATCCTGCATGAACCGCGTATGGGGCGACGACAACAAGTTCCGCGACGGCTATCTGAGTTTCCTGCCCGGCTACTACACCACCGGCGACGGCGGCTATATCGACGACGAAGGGTATGTGTTCGTGATGGGCCGCGTGGACGACGTGATCAACGTGGCGGGCCATCGTCTCTCCACCGGTGAGATCGAAGAAGTGGTGGCCGGGCATCCGATGGTGGCCGAGTGCGCCGTGATCGCGCGCGACGATGCGCTAAAAGGACAGATCCCGATGGGGCTGGTGGTGCTCAAATCCGGCGTGAACGTCGAGGAAGAAGTGCTGCAAAAAGAAATCATCACCCGCATCCGCGAACACATCGGTGCCATCGCCTGCTACAAGGACTCGGTGATATTGAAACGCCTGCCCAAGACCCGTTCCGGCAAGACCTTGCGCAAGACGCTGAACGGCATCGTCAACGGCAAGGAATACAACGTGCCATCCACCATCGACGATCCCGGCGTGATCAACGAGATCATAGAGACCCTGCAGAAGAAAGGCTTTGTCGCCTGACCGTAAACAGACATGGCGACGCGTATAATCCGCCGCCATGTCTGAACCCAAACACGCCTTAGAACTCCTCTCCCCCGCCAAGACCGCCGCCATCGGCCGCGAGGCCATCCTGCACGGTGCCGATGCGGTGTATATCGGCGGGCCGTCGTTCGGCGCGCGCGATAAGGCGGGCAACTCGATGGAAGACATCGCGGCGCTGGTGGAATACGCGCACCGCTTCCGCGCGAAGATCTACGTCACGCTCAACACCATCCTGCACGATGCCGAACTGGACGCCGCGCGCAAGCTGGCGTGGGAGTGTTACGACGCGGGCGTGGATGCGCTGATAGTGCAGGACATGGGACTGCTCGAACTCGACCTGCCGCCCATCGATTTGCATGCTTCCACGCAGTGCGACATCCGCACGCCGGAAAAGGCGAAGTTCCTGGCCGAGGTCGGTTTCTCGCAGCTGGTGCTGGCGCGCGAACTGACCATCGAAGAGATCATCAAGGTGCGCGCCGCCGTGCCGAGCGACACGGTGATCGAACATTTCATCCACGGTGCGCTGTGCGTGGCCTATTCCGGCCAGTGCAACATCAGCCACGCGCACACTGGACGCAGTGCCAACCGTGGCGACTGCTCGCAAGCCTGCCGCCTGCCGTACACGCTGGAAGATGAACAGGGCCGCATCGTCGCCTTCGAGAAACACCTGCTGTCGGTGAAGGACAACAACCAGAGCGGCAACCTGCGCGCACTGGTCAATGCCGGCGTGCGCAGTTTCAAGATCGAAGGCCGCTACAAAGACGCGCCCTATGTGAAGAACATCACCGGCCATTATCACCAGTTGCTCGACGCCATCCTGGAAGGACGCAGCGACCTGCACGCCGCCTCCAGCGGCAAGACCAAGCTGTTGTTCACACCCGATCCGGACAAAACTTTCCATCGCGGCTCGACCGATTATTTCTCACAGGGCCGCAAGTCCGACATCGGCGCGTTCGACACACCCACCTTCGTCGGCCTGCCGCTGGGCACGGTGACGCAAGTCGGCGACAAATGGTTCGAGATGGAATCGAGCGAAGCCCTCGCCAACAGCGACGGCCTGAACTACCTGAACCATCGCGAGGTGATCGGGCTGCAGGCGAACATCGTCGAGCAGCGCGGCCCGGTGTGGCGCGTATTCCCGAACGAGCCGATGCATACCCTGAAAAACCTGCGCGCCGGCGTTTCCATCAGCCGCAATCGCGACCATGCGTGGGAGCAGGCACTGAACAAGAAGTCCGCCGAACGTCGCATCGGCGTGTCCGCCACCTTCGCCGAGACCGCAGATGGTTTCTCGCTCACGCTGCTGGATGAAGACGGTTTCGTCGCCAGCGTGCAGACCGCGTTCGAAAGACAACCCGCCAAACATCCGGCGGAAGCGGAGAACAGTGTGCGAGAACAGCTCGCGCGTTTCGGTAGTTCTGAATTCGAACTGGATACACTCAGCGTCGACTGGACTCAACCCTGGTTCGTACCCAGCTCCCTCGCCAACAAATTGCGCCGCGAAGCTGTAGAGAAACTTGAAGCCACACGCCTCGCCGCCTACGCGCGCCTGCCGCGCAAAGCCGCCGTCGAGCCGCCCGCGAAATATCCGGAAGAGACACTCACCTTCCTCGCCAATGTGTACAACACTGCGGCACGCAAGTTCTACGAGAAGCACGGCGTGCAGCTCATCGCCGCAGCATATGAAGCACACAAGGAAGCGGGCGATGTGTCGCTGATGGTCACGCGCCATTGCATCCGCTACTCGCTCAGCCTGTGCCCGAAACAGGCCAAGGGTGTGATCGGTGTGCAGGGTCTGGTGCGCGCCGAACCGATGACGCTGATCAACGGCAGCGAAAAATTGCGTCTGGAATTCGACTGCAAGAAGTGCGAGATGCACGTGATGGGCAAAGCGAAGAAACACATCCTGAAGTCGCCGCCGCCTACTGCTATCCCGCTCACATTCCACGCTCAACGCCCGTCTGCTTGATTGTAACGAGCATGCCGACTCGGCATGCTCCGTATCGCCAAAGCGAAGTAAATCAGGATTTCCCTACATTATTCGCGGGACGGCGGCCGCATTTTTCAACTATCCTTGCCCCTCGCCCTGAACAAGAACACTGCAATGAACGCTTCTACCGAGCAGAACACATCCGAGACGACCTTCCTGGGACTGGCCCCTTTTCTGCGCGCCAGTGTCGGCGGACAAGAACTGAAACCCTATGCAGAAGCCCTGCTCGCAGAGGCGCAACAGAAACAAACTGACGGCCCGCTGTGGATGAACCTGTCGGTCGCCATGCAATGCATAGGACAACGCGACATCGGTCTTTCCATTCAGGCGATGGCGCTGGAGCAACAGCGCATCTTCCATCTGCCCGCGATGCAGCAGCCCGTGCTCACGCGTTTGCTGGTGTTGATGGCGCCCGGTGACATCGCGGCCAACACGCCCATCGACTGTCTGCTGGAACGCACGGACGTGGACCTGATCCTGTATTACGTCAGCCAGCCAGACCCGTTGGCATTGCCGGTCCCGGAACACGATGCGGTGCTGGTCGCCATCAGCGAATCCGACGCCAACCGCGCCACGCTCCGCGCGCTGGAAGAAAAGTTGCAAGACTGGCCGCAACCGATCATCAACCAGCCGAAGTGCATCCCCTGCGTCGGCCGTGATGCCGCCAGCGAACTGCTGCGGGATGTGCCGGGTATAGAAATGCCGCCAACGCTGCGTTGCGCACGCGAAGTGCTGCAGACAATCGCAGCAGGTCAGTCAAATCTCGCCGAAGCGTTCTCCGGACTCGACTATCCGATCATCGTGCGCCCCTACGATTCACAGGCCGGACGCGATCTGGCGCGCATCGCTTCTGCTGCCGAACTGGCGGAGTATCTTGCCAAGGTGCAAGCCAGCGATTTCTTCATCGCGCGTTTCATCGACTACAGCGGCGACGACGGCCTGTTCCGCAAATTCCGCATCGCGCTCATAGACGGTCAGGCCTACGCCAGTCACATGGCCGTATCCGCGCACTGGATGATCCACTACCTCAACGCGGGCATGTACGAGGACGCAAACAAACGCGCCGAGGAACTCGCCTTCATGGATCACTTCGACGATTTCGTGCAGCGCCATCACCATGCGCTGAACGAGATCTACCGCCGCACCGGACTCGACTATCTGCTCATCGACGGTGCCGAGACGCGCGACGGCAAGCTGCTCATCTTCGAGATCGACCACACCATGGTCGTGCACGCGATGGATTCGGAAGAACTGTTCCCCTACAAACAGCAACACATCGCCAAGGCGCGCGATGCCTTCCGCGCCTATCTGCAACGCCTGACCGCAGGAAGCCAGCATGCGTGAGCCCAGCAACTGGCTGAACTTCTCCGGCGGACCAGGTGCGCTGCCGGAGACGGTGCTGCAACAAGTGCAGCAAGCCATCGCCGCCGTGCCAGAAGTGGGACTCTCCATCCTCGGCATCAGCCACCGTTCCGACTGGTTCGCCGCTGTGGTGGCCGAACTGGAAGACAACATCCGCAGCCTGCTCGGCCTGAACAAGGACTATCACGTGCTGTTCCTGCAAGGCGGCGCGACCCAGCAGTTCTCCATGATCCCCATGACATTGCTGCGCGGCAAAACCACGCCAGCGGAATATCTGCACACCGGTTACTGGAGCGGCAAAGCACTGGCCGAAGCCAGACGCGAAGGTCCGATACGCGTGCTGTGGAGCGGCGAGCAAAACAACTTCGACCGCCTGCCGACCGATGCCGAGCTCGACTACTCGCCGGATGCGCCCTATCTGCACTACATCTCCAACGAGACCGTGGAAGGCCTGCAGTTCCAGCGCGTGCTCGGCCGCGACGATGTGCCGCGCGTGTGCGACATGTCGTCCGATTTCCTGTCGCGTCCCTGCGCGGCGGACCGCTACGCCATGATCTATGCGCATGCGCAGAAGAACATCGGCCCCGCCGGCGTGACCGTGGTGCTGTTGCGCGACGAGATACTGAAGGACGCACCGCACGACCTGCCCGGCTTCCTCGACTACCGCAGCCACATCAAAGCCCACTCCATCTTCAACACCCCGCCGGTGTTCTCCATCTACGTGGTGCTGCTAGTGACGCGCTGGCTGCTGAACGAAGTAGGCGGCCTGGCGAACATGGCCGCGCTCAACACGCAAAAAGCCGAACTGCTCTATCGCACGCTCGACCAAAGCGACAACTTCTACCGCGGCCACGCCGCCGTCGCTGACCGCTCGCAGATGAATGTTGCATTCAACCTGCCCAGCAATGAACTGGAACAACGCTTCCTGAATGACGCCCAAGCCGCCGGCTTCTCCGGCCTAGGCGGCCACCGCTCCATCGGCGGAATGCGTGCCTCGCTCTACAATGGCTTGACCTTGTCGGCGGTGGAAGAACTGGCTGGATTCATGGCGGAGTTCAGCAAGGCGAATCGCTGAAAAGCATTCCTTACAGGTGACTTGCTCTTGCCTAGATATTCATTTTGCCGATCCCTTCAAAGTATCTATACTCCGGCACTCGCAAAGCAACATTTCCATCGATAGCTTGAAGTTGGATACAGGGAGTCATTCATGAAAACTTATCTTATGGGTTTACTTGCCGCTGCGATGATGCTGCTCGGTACTGCCGCATTTTCTGCAGACGAAGAGCACAGCACACCAGGCAGCTCGACCACGAAGCTGGAAGTGGAAGAAGTGAAGCCGGTTGCAGAACAGGCGCCTGAAGCGCAGGCACCGGCACCAGCGATGAAGCCGACCAAACACTACAAGCGCAGCAAATCGAACAAACCTCGGCCCAAGGATCTGGATTTCAGGCATTGCCTGGAACTGACGGATAACGCTGCGATCGCGCAATGTGCGCGGGAGTGAAGCGCTAGCTAGCCAACGTAACATAGTCGCCGCGCATTTACTGCGCACCGAACCAGCCCCGGTCCCGCTACCGGCGCGATTCAAAGATTCGCACCCATGATCAAACTCAAACTGCACTGGCAGATTCTCATCGCCCTCTTGCTGGCCGCTGTTGCCGGATCGCTGGCGGGCACCGACGCGACGCTGTTCGGCGTGCGCTGGTACGCGGTGTTTGATTTCATCGGCACGCTGTTCCTCAATGCCTTGAAGATGCTGATCGTGCCGCTGGTGGTGTCTTCCATCATCGTCGGCATCGCGGGCATCGGAGGGGGCGGCGCGTTCGGGCGGCTGGGCTTGAAGACGCTGATCTATTACGCGACCACCAGCCTGTTCGCCATCCTGGTCGGTCTGACCATCGTGAACATGACCATGCCCGGCATCGTCGACGGCCAGCCCGCCAAGGAACAACTGGGTATGGAACAGGTGAGCGACGCGGTGGTCGCCAGCGTGGAAGGCAAAGGCGTGGGCGATCTGGTGGGCATCTTCCTGCGCATGGTGCCGACCAACATCGTGTCGGCGGCGGCGGACGGGCAGATGCTGGGGCTGATCTTCTTCAGCCTGCTGTTCGGTTTCTTCATGACCAAGATCGAGGAGCCCTACGCCGAGAGCCAATACAAACTCTGGAGCGGCATCTTCCAGGTGATGATGAAGATCACCGACTGGGTGATGAAGTTCGCACCCATCGGCGTGTTCGGTCTGGTGGCTAAAGTGGTGGCGGGCACCGGCTTCGCGGCCATCGTGCCGCTGGCGTGGTTCTTCTTCAGCGTGCTGGCGGGGCTGGCTGTGCATTTCCTGCTGGTGCTGCCCGCCCTGCTGTATTTCGTGGGACGGGTGAGTCCGCTGCGCCACTACCGCGCCATGGCCCCCGCCTTGCTCACCGCGTTCTCCACCAGTTCCTCCGCCGCCACCCTGCCGCTGACCATGGAATGCGTGGAGAAGAACGCGGGCGTGTCCAACCGCACCAGCAGCTTCGTGCTGCCGCTGGGTGCGACGGTGAACATGGACGGCACCGCGCTTTATGAATGCGTGGCGGCGATGTTCATCGCGCAGGCTTACGGCATCGAAATGGGCTTCGTGCAGCAGTTCACCGTCGTGCTGCTGGCGCTGGTCACCTCCATCGGCGTGGCCGCCATCCCCTCCGCCAGCCTGGTCGCCATCGCCATCATCCTCGGTGCCATCGGCCTGCCGCTGGAGGCGATCGGCCTTATTCTGGCGGTGGATCGCGTGCTGGATATGTGCCGCACTTCGGTGAATGTCTTCAGCGATTCATGCGGGGCGGTTATCATCGCGCGTCTGGATGGCGAGGAGAATGTGTTGCTCGACACGCCTCCGTCCGCAGCCAAAGGTTAATAATCAGCAAGTTGTTCTATTCAGGAGTATCCGTTGAGCGTCAATTACGATGAGTCGTCATTCAAGGTGCTGCGCGGCCTGGACCCCGTGCGCCAGCGCCCCGGCATGTACACCACGCTGGACAATCCCAACCACATCATCGCCGAGGTGGTGGACAACGCCTGCGACGAGGCATTAGCGGGTTTTGCCAAGAATATCTTCGTCACCGCGCACATCGACGGCTCGGTGTCGGTGCAGGACGACGGGCGCGGCATCCCGGTCGGTCTGCATCCGGAAGAGAAGAAGTCCGTGGTCGAAGTGGCCTACACCGTGCTGCACGCGGGCGGCAAGTTCGACAAGGAGAAAGGCGGTGCCTACCAGTTCTCCGGCGGTCTGCACGGCGTGGGCGTGGCGGTCACCAACGCGCTGTCCACCGCGCTGGAAGTGACCGTGTTCCGCGACGGCGGCGAACACCATCTGCGTTTCGAGCACGGCGTAGCCACCCAACCGCTACAGCGCGTCGGCGAATGTCCCAAGCGCAAGACCGGCACCAGCGTGCGCGCCTGGCCGGACACCAAATACTTCGATGCACCCAACGTCAACCTCGTGCAACTGGAACGCGCGCTGCGTTCCAAGGCGGTGTTGCTGCCGGGCGTGGTCGTCACGCTGCTGATCGAGAAGAGCGGCGAACGCAATGAATGGACTTACCCTGACGGTCTGCGCGGTTACCTGACGCAGGCGCTGGATGCGCAGGAAGACGGCGGCGCATTGATCGCCCCGATCTTCTCCGGCGAGCGCTACGTCGGCAAACACGACGACAACTACGCCGAGGGCGAAGGCGCAGCTTGGGCGCTGGCCTGGACCGAGGAAGGCGCGCTCACGCGCGAATCCTATGTGAACCTGATCCCCACCTGGAACGGCGGCACGCACGACTCAGGCCTGCGCGACGCGATGTTCAACGCGGTGAAGAGTTTCATCGAGATGCACGGCATGCTGCCCAAGGGCGTGAAGCTGACTTCGGACGACGTGGCCAACCGCGCCAGCTTCGTGCTGTCGACCAAGGTGCTCGACCCTTCTTTCCAGGGGCAGACCAAGGACAGACTGGTTTCGCGCACCGCGCTCAAACTGGTCTCGTCGATGATCAACGACCCGCTGCTGCTGTGGCTGAACGAGCACGTCGATTACGGCAAGCGCATCGCCGAGGTGGTGATCAAGCAGGCGCAGAGCCGCATGAAGTCGGCGCAGAAGGTGGAGAAGAAAAAAGGTTCCTCGGTGGCGGTGCTGCCGGGCAAGCTGACCGACGCGGCGGATTTCAATCCCGAGCGCAACGAGCTCTTCCTGGTCGAGGGCGATTCCGCCGGCGGCTCGGCCAAGCAAGGACGCAGCAAGGAGTTCCAGGCCATCCTGCCGCTACGCGGCAAGGTGCTCAATACTTTTGAAGTGGACAGGAACCGTCTGTTCGCCAATGCCGAGGTGCATGACATCGCGGTGGCTATCGGCGTCGATCCGCATGATCTGGACGACAACGTCGATCTGTCCGGTCTGCGCTACAAAGGCATCTACATCATGGCCGACGCGGACGTGGACGGTTCGCACATCGCCACGCTGTTGCTAACGCTGTTCTTCCGCCACTTCCCGCGTCTGGTCGCGGACGGTCACATCTTCCTCGCGCAGCCGCCTTTGTTCCGCGTCGATGTACCGGCACAAGGCAAGAAGCCGCTGCGCAAGATCTACGCGCTGAACGAGGACGAGCTGACTTCCATCGAAGACCGTCTGCGCAAAGATAAAGTGCGCGAAGGTGCGTGGAGCATCTCTCGCTTCAAAGGTCTGGGCGAGATGAATCCGGAGCAGTTGTGGGACACCACCATGAACCCGGACACGCGCCGCGCGCTGTGCGTGGCGCTGGATGCGTCGACCAAGGATGACACGCACCGCATCATGAACATGCTGATGGGCAAACAGGAATCGGGCGCGCGACGCGCCTGGCTGGAATATCACGGGAACGAGGTCACAGTCGATGTCTGATCTGCCACAACTTTTCGAAGAAGAGAACGAACAACCGGAAGACGCTGCGCAGGAATCCACTGCTGTGGGTGACGGCGGCAACGGCGCAGTAGAACGCTTTGCACCACTGCCCCCGCCACCGGACGGCGACTCGGTGCCGCTGGCACAGTACGCAGAGCGCGCTTATCTGGAATATGCGGTGTCGGTGGTCAAGGGCCGCGCCCTGCCCGACGTGTGCGACGGCCAGAAGCCGGTGCAGCGCCGCATCCTGTATGCGATGCGCGAAATGGGCCTGGCGCACAACAGCAAACATGTGAAGTCCGCACGTGTGGTGGGTGAGGTGCTGGGTAAGTTCCACCCGCACGGCGACTCGTCCGCGTATGAAGCGATGGTGCGCTTGGCGCAGAATTTCTCCATGCGTTATCCGCTGGTGGATGGCCAAGGCAACTTCGGTTCGCGCGACGGCGACAACGCTGCCGCGATGCGATACACCGAAGCGCGTCTGACACCGATCGCCGATCTGCTGCTATCCGAGTTGAATATGGGCACGGTGGACATGCAGCCGAACTACGACGGCCACTTCGACGAACCGTCGATGTTGCCCGCGCGTCTGCCCATGGTGCTGCTCAACGGCGCATCGGGTATCGCGGTGGGTATGGCGACCGAGATCCCTTCGCACAATCTGCGCGAAGTCGGCACCGCCGCCGCAATTTGCGTGCGCGACCCAAATTGTTCCGATGAAGAACTGCTGGCCTCGATCACCGGTCCCGACCTGCCCAGCGGCGGACAGATCATCTCCTCGCCGCGCGAGATCAGCGAGTGTTACCGCAGCGGTCGCGGCTCGCTCAAGATGCGTGCGCGCTGGAAGATCGAAGAACTGGCACGCGGCCAGTGGCGCGTGGCAGTGTATGAACTGCCGCACGGCACGTCGGCCAAGAAGATCATGGAAGAGATCGAGGATCTCACCAATCCAAAAGTGCGCACCAACAAGAAGGCACTGACGCAGGAGCAGGTGCAGAACAAGCAACTGCTGCTGTCTGTGCTGGACAAGGTGGCGGACGAATCGGACAAGGATCAGGCAGTACGTCTGGTGTTCGAACCGAAGTCCAGCCGCCAGTCGGCGGAAGAGTTGATGACCATCCTGCTGGCGCACACCAGTTTGGAAAGTTCGCTGCAACTGAACATGGTGATGATCAGCTTGGACGGTCGTCCGCGCCAGAAACCGATGGCGGAGATATTGCGCGAGTGGGCAGCGTTCCGTTTGGGCACCGTGCGTCGCCGCTGCGAACATCGTCTGGCGCAGGTGAACGACCGCATCCACATCCTCGACGGTCGCATGATCGTATATCTGAATCTGGACGAGGTGATCGCGCTGATCCGCGAATCGGACGAACCCAAGCAGGCCTTGATCGAACGCTTCGATCTGTCCGACCGTCAGGCCGAAGACATCCTTGAGATCCGTCTGCGTCAGTTGGCGAAGATGGAAGGCATCAAAATCGAGCGCGAGTTGAAGCAACTGAAGGACGAAGGCGAAGAGCTGGGCAAGCTACTCGCCTCCGACGCTATGATGCGCCGCCGCGTAGCGAAAGAGATCGACGAAGACATCAAGACCTTCGGCGACGAGCGCCGCACTTTGATCGAGCAAGCCGAGCGCGTAGTGCTGACCACGCAGGTGGTGGACGAGCCGGTTACCGTATTAATCTCGAAGAAACACTGGGGGCGCACGCGTCAGGGCCACGGACTCGATCTGGCTGCCATCTCGTTCAAGGACGGCGATGGTTTGCTGGGCGCGTTCGAATGCCGTACCACTGACCACTGCATCGTGATCTGCAGCAACGGTCGTGTGTGCAGCATCCCGGTGCATCTGCTGCCGGGCGGTCGCGGTGACGGTGTGCCGCTGGCGACACTGATCGAAGTGGCGACCGGCGCCAAGATCGTGCATGTGATCTGCGGCAAGGCTGAACAACATGTGCTGCTGGCGACTGCTGCCGGTTACGGCTTCATCTGCACCATCGCCAATATGGTGGGACGCAACAAGGCCGGAAAACAGTTCATCAGCGTGGAAGGCGAAGTGATTCTCGCGCCTGCGTTGTTCACACCAAGCGATAACGCACTGGTGGTGGCGGCTTGCAGATCAGGCCGTCTGCTCACCTTCCTGTTGGCCGAGATGAAACAACTCGCAGGCGGCGGCAAGGGCGTGGTGGTGATGGGTATCGCTGACGATGATGCATTGGCGGCGGTAACCGTAACCAACCAACCCAAGATCACCGTGATCACCAACAACGGCGGCAAAGAGCAGAGCATGCAACTCAACGATAAAGACTTGCAAAACCATTTCGGCAAACGCGCACGCATGGGTAAAGCGCTGGCACTGAAAGGCAAGTCAGTCGTGACAGAGTTGAAGTCGTAAGAATGTGTGTTGCGGGTGACGACATCACCGTCATCCGCACACATCCGCGTTAGAATCCCGCCCCCGTTTTTTCTTCAAAGTTCAGGTCAAATTTATGTGGTTCAAGAATCTACTCATCTATCGTCTAAACAAATGGGATGTCACGCCCGAACAGTTTGAAGAGAAACTCTCCAACCTTGCACTGCAACCTTGCTCCGGTCTGGAGATGCAACGCGTGGGTTGGATCGCACCAAAAGAGAATGCACCCGCTTTCGTGCACACGCTGGGCAAGCAGATGTTGATCTGCCTCGGTGCGGAGAAGAAGTTGCTGCCCGCCTCGGTCATCAACACCATCAGCAAAGAGCGTGCAGCGGAGATGGAAGAGCAGCAAGGCTATAAGCCCGGCCGCAAACAGATGAAGCAACTGAAGGAAGCGGTCACCGACGAGCTACTGCCGCGCGCGTTCGCCGTGCGTCGCCGCACCTATGCATGGATAGACACTGCCGCCGGGCTGCTGGTGCTGGACGCGGCCAACCTCGCCAAGGCAGACGAGTTGGTCGAGCTACTGGTCAAGTCGGTGGACGGCATCGGCTTCACACCGCTCAAGACCGAAGTCTCACCCACCACCGCCATGACTGCATGGTTGGCCGGCGACGATCTGGCATCGGTATTCACCGTCGACCGCGATTGCGAACTGCGCGCCTCCGGCGACGAGAAAGCGACCGTGCGTTACGTGCGCCACACACTGGAAGCGGAGGAGATCGCCAAGCACATCACCGGCGGCAAGGAAGTAACCAAACTGGCAATGACCTGGTATGACCGCATCTCATTCGTGCTGCACGAGAACGGCCAGATCAAACGCCTGCAAGCGCTCGACTTGATCAAAGACCAGGCCGACAGCGATGCACAGGACGACGCCTTCGATGCAGACTTCGCCTTGATGACCGGCGAGTTGAAGAAGTTACTGCCCGCCATCATCGAGGCTCTGGGTGGCGAGAGTAAACCGACGGCATAGTAGGCACCATGACCGTTAGTGAGGGGCACTAAAGAAGGAGTGCCACTCACACTTAAGAATTATTGTTTCTTGCCGAAACAGGCTTATGCTTCGCCCGAACTGGCAAAGCGTGACCATATTTTGAAAGGGCAATAATGGCGAGCAAGACTCCCTCCATACTCAAGCAACTGAAGTATTCCTTCCTCGGCTTCGGCCTGCTGATGGGCATCATCTTCCCGTTCTATGCAAACATCTTCGTGGAGTGGAAACCCGGCATGCTGGGCTGGTTCGTCACCGGCTGCATCGTGGCCGGCATCACGATAGGCATCACCAATCACATGCTGCTGGAGTGGCTGCTGGTGGGCAAATTGCGCAAGGTCGCGGTCGCCGCCGAACGCATACGCGGCGGCGACTTGCGTGAGGGTTGCGGCATCCGCAGTGCGGATACGGTGGGCGAGATCACCGGCGGGTTCGATTCCATGGCATCGGAATTGCGCGACACACTGAGTGGGGTAACCGCATCCGCGCACACGGTCGATGTGACAGCGCGCGAGATAGGCGATTCGATGAGCTCGCTCGGCAGCAGCATGCAGGAATATCGCCAGAACGAGCAGGAGATCATCAAGGTCATCAACGGCATGGCCGATGCGTCGCGCGCCATACTCGAACTGTCCGACTCGGCGGGCGGCAGTGCCGCTTCCGCCGATGCACTGGTGCGCAACGGTGTGAAGCATGTCGCGGCGACCGAGCAAGCCATCTCCGTGCTGGATGCGGCCAGCCGCAAGATCTCCGCCAATGCCGACAGTCTGGAAAGCAGCGCCAAGGAGGTCGAGACAGCGGTGTCCGCCATACGCGCCATCGCGGAACAGACCAATCTGCTGGCCCTCAACGCGGCCATCGAAGCGGCGCGCGCGGGCGAACAGGGTCGCGGCTTCGCAGTCGTCGCTGATGAAGTCAGGAAACTGTCCGAGCAGGCGGCACAGGCGACCACGCGCATCGACGGCGTGCTCAAACAGGTGAGCGCCGATGTCGCCTCCACGGTCAGCATCTCCGAAGAGAACGCCAGTGCCGTCGCCGACGGTTTGCGCGCTTCGAAACTCTCCTCCGAGACCTTCGTGCAGATCGAGCAAGCCACTGCCGCCATGAATGCATCGGTCGCGGAGGTACGCGAGGCTGCTGACGACCAGCAGATGCTGGTCGGACTCGTACTCAAGCGTATCGAAGAGAATCAACACAGCACGGACGAGACCGCCAAACTCACCTCGCAATGCGTCAAGGAATCGGAGCGCATGATCGCCACGGCGCACACGCTGAATGAAGCCACGCACCGATTCATCGTCTAACCGACAGAAAAAACCATCTGATGCCGCCACTTAAGGACTATTGACCAGCCATAGGGTACGGGTTAGGGTTCGCCACATGATCTCCGCATCCACCTTCCTTGCTGCATGCCGCAGATCGATGCTGCCTGTCGCCGCGTTACTGGCACTGGCAGCGACGCCGCCGCTCTGGGCAGCCCAACCGGTGCTGCGCGTGCTGGCATGGCCGGGGTATGCAGAACCTGAAGTGGTGCAACGTTTCGAACTTGAGCATCAGGTGAAGGTCGAGCTGACCGTGGTCACCTCCGATGCGACGCTGTGGGAGAAGGTCAGCGCACACAACCGCGACTTCGACGTGTTCGCTGTCAACACCGCCGAACTGCAGCGCTACATCGCCGCCAATCTGGTGCAGCCGGTGCATGCCGGGAAGATCCCGAACACACACAACCAACTCGCACGCTTCCGAGACCTGTCCGCCATCCCCGGCCTGATGCACAACGGCAAGGCCTATGCGCTGCCCTATACCTATACGCAGATGGGCCTGATCTATGACCGCAAGCAGTTCCGAACGCCGCCGCACTCGATCAGCGCGCTTTGGGACGAACGCTATCGCGGCAAGGTGATCGCCTACGACGGTGGCACGCACAACTTTTCACTGGCCGCGCAGTCGTTGCGACTCGCCTCTCCCTTTCGCATCGCGCCGCAGGATGTCCCCCGGGCCGCCGCACGCCTGATCGAATTGCGGCGCAATGCGCTCGGCTTCTACACGCAGCCGGCAGAATCGACACAGTTGTTCATGCGGCACGGTGCCGCGCTGATGTTCGCCAATTACGGTATGCAGCAGGTACAGATGCTCAAGCAGGCGGGCGCGGACATCGGTTACGTGATCCCGCAGGAAGGTGCGCTGGCCTGGCTGGATTGCTGGAGCATCACGCGCGATGCGCATGACCCGGCGCTGGCGCATGCCTGGATAGACCATCTGCTCGATCCGCAGGCCAGCCGCTTGCTAGTCGAACGGCAGGGACTTTCCAACACCATGGTCGATGACAGCAACGGCCAGCCGAACGGCAAGCCGCTGTGGCTGGAGCCGCCGGAAGATACCGTCCGGCGCGAAAGACTGTGGGAACGGATACGTTCCGGCGACCGCCTGACACGGGTACTGGCGCCATGAGATTCACCATCGCCTGGCGTCTCGGTCTGGTGCTAGTCATGGTCGGCTTGCTGGGCACCGGCCTGACCGGATACTTCGCCTATCAGGCCAGCCGCGAACAATTGCTGAAGTCTTCCGAGGAACGCCTGCTGACCGCGACCCAGGTGTTGATGCGGCAAGTGACGGTCGCCCTGAATGACGTAAAAGCCGATGTGCAACTGATCGCACAGCATCCGCAAGCGCCGCGCATCCTGCAACGCAGCACAGCCGGCTACCAGGCACTCAGCGAAGAGAACGTCGCGAAGATATTCGAGGGTTTGATGGCGGTGCATCCGGAATATTTCCAGATGCGCCTGATCGAAGCCGACAATCACGGCATGGAACGCATCCGTATCGATCGCGACATGGGCGGACTGCTGCGCATCAGCGGCGACGATCTGCAGGAGAAAGGCCACTATCCCTATGTGTTCGAGACGCTGCGGCTCCCGCCCGGCAGCATCTATGTCTCACGTGCCACGATCAACCACGAGACCGGCGCGCACGCCGGCGAGGGCCGCCCCGCCCTGCAGGTGGCAGCCCCCATCCATGATGCACGGCGACACGCCATCGGACTGATCGTGATCAACGTCGACCTGCAAGGTTTGTTCGCGCAACTGGCTGCCGACCTGCCACCCGAGTTGAAACTCTATCTGGCGAATGGCAGGGGCGACTACCTGATCCATCCCGATCCGTCGCGCAGCTTCGCATTCGACCGCGGGCAAGTCGCCCGCGTGCAGGATGAGTTCCCGGCCATGGCCGCAGCGCTGAATGGCAGTCAGGAAGAAAGAACGCATCTCGTCACTTCCAACCGTGCGTCTGATGCGGAACCATTGGTGGCGGCTTTCGGCACCAGGACCATCCCGGACATGGAAGGCAACGATGCGTTCATCCTGGGCCTGTCACAACCGCGGGAGAGCGTGCTATCGGAAAGTAAGCAGCTCGCCTCGATCACGCTGGGCATCGTGCTGAGCTTCAGTGCGATGACGGTTCTACTCGCCTACTTTCTGGCACGCGCCTTCAACCGTCCCTTCTATCGCATCGTGGCGGAGATCAGACGTTTTTCAGCGGAAGGCAAGATCGGCAACCTGCCCACGAACCGGCGTGACGAGATCGGTGAACTGGCGCACAGCATCCAGTTGATGGAAAGACAGATCCAGCATCAGATCGAAGACCTGCAGATGCAGCAGGAGATGCTCGACCATCAGGCCAGTCACGACAGCCTGACCGACCTTCCCAACCGCCGCATGTTCCTCGACCGGCTACAACATGCGCTGGCACGGGCAAAAAGACAGGATGAACAATTACTGTTGTTGTTCATCGATCTCGATGACTTCAAGATCATCAATGACACGCACGGCCATGCGGCAGGCGATGCGGTGTTGCAGGCGGTCGCGCAACGCCTGCGCGCCCTGCTGCGTGAATCCGATACTGCAGCGCGTCTGGGCGGTGACGAATTCATCATCCTGTTCGAAGGGACATGGGACGATGCGCAGATCGAACAGATGGTACACAAGGTGCAGACCGCCATGGCAGATCCCATCCCATATCAAGATATTGAACTGCACTCCGGCGGCAGCATCGGCTACAGCCGCTTCCCGCAAGACGGCAGCACCTCATCGACGCTGATCGCGGCGGCCGACCAGGCGATGTATCACTGCAAATCGAACGGGCGCTGAGACCTACCAGGGAGAAAAGGCGGGAGAATGCTTCTGCAAGGCCGGCTTCATCAGCAGGTCTTCCTTGATGACGTGATCGATCAGCCAATTGCGCAGGAAGTCAGCAAAGCCTTTGGTCAGTTCCGGCGACCAGGTCTGTTCTGCAGTCACAAAATCCGATTCCATCTTTGCCAGTTTTTCCATCAGCGACTGATGCGACTGCTGCAAGCCCGGGGTCTGCTTATAACCCACCGCGATGGCGATCTTCTCTTCGCGGTCGAAATGCAGCATCGAGTAATCATGCAGGCGCTTCAGCTCCGCTTTCAATGCGGACATATCCTTCTTCGTCAGGCAAACCTCGACCCTGTTGATGATCTCGATCAGGTATTTGTGATCTTCGTCGATGATGTTATTGCCGACACTCAGTTGTTCACGCCACGCTATGGCCATTGCACTGCCCCCTTATTTAATTTCTGCATCCCCTCTGCGGCTGACGCATGCTACCAGTACGCAGCCGAATTTACAGCGCGTAAACAAACTTTAACAAGCGGCGCCAGCTGCGCGCATTCTCCCCGGATTGGGGTGGTCGCATGGTGTTGAAGCGCACCGCCACCTCCTGCTCCAACGCAGACAACGGCTGCTGCACCGCCTGCAGTTTCTCCAGCACATTCACATCCGCCTCCGAAGCATCATGACGGCGCTGGCGCAGACGTTCGCGCAATGTCTCCGCATCCGCATCCAGCGTTGCAATGATGAACGGCGATGCGGTTTCACACGCCAGTGCGCGAAACTGCTCGCGTTCCTCATGCTGCAGGAATGCCGCATCCACCACCACCGTATGGCCCGCCCGCAACAAGTTGCGCGCCAGCGCCAGCAGTCTGGCATAGGTCTGTGCCGTAGCCTGCCGGCTGTAGATATCCACATTCAATTTGCGACTGCCTTCCAGCGCCGACAAGCCGAACGATCTTTTGCGCTCAACATCGGAACGGATACGCACCGCGCCAATCTGTTCCAGCACGTATTGCGCAAAGGTGGTCTTGCCGGAACCGGGCAGACCATGCGTGATGATCAGGGCCGGCTGTCGTTCAACCAGACATCGCTGCGCCAACAGCAGATGTGCCCTGCATGTTTGCAGATCGCTGCTTCGGTCACTGCCCGCCGACTGGCTGGCACGGATGGCTGCCACCTTGGCGCGCACTGCCGCGCGGTAAGCCAGATAGAATCGCAGCACACCCACGCCGGCATAGTCACCGCTCGCCTCCAGATAGGCGTTCAGGAACCGCCATGCCAGATCCACTCGCTCGTGATGCAGCAGATCCATCATGGTGAAGGCGACCTCGTCCATCACATCTATCCAGCGCAATGCCGGTGAGAACTCGATGCAATCGAACGGCACGGGCACTTCATCGATGAGCGCGATGTTGCCCAGATGCATGTCGCCGTGGCATTCGCGCATGCGGCCCGCACTTCGTCGTTCTTCGAACAGTACCGCACGACCTTTCCACTCGCGCAGCGTCGCCTGCTGCAGCGCTTCAACTAGCTGCAGATCGTCCGAATCCTTCAGCAGTGTGCGCAACTGCTCGAAGTTCTGCAGCGCGGCTGCGAGAATGGTCTTGGCGTTCCCATATTCTGTTGCCTCAGTCACCGTCGCGGCCCGCTCATGGAAACGCGCAACTGCGCCTGCCAGCGCATCGATGTGTGCAGGCACCACCCGGCCCTGCCGCAGGCACGCATCCATCAGCGCATCATCAGGAAAGCGGCGCATCTTCACTGCGTATTCGATGGCGGGCTGCACACCCAACTGCGGCGCATCCGCGCTGCCGCCTATGCTCACCACGTCGAGATAAAGCTCGGGCGCGGTGCGCCGGTTGAGACGCAGCTCCTCTTCGCAGAAATGTTTTCTGGCAGACAGATCGAGATAATCGAGAAAACCAAGATCGATAGCTTTCTTGATCTTGTATGCGTGATCTCCGATCAGCAGCACCCATGAGATATGCGTCTCGATCACCTGCGCCGCATGCGCACTTTGCAGTGCGCGGATCAAACCATGCTGTGAGGCGAGTGTGGACATGCCCTAGTCGAAATCGCCCCAGGCGCTCTTGCGCGACGGGCGTTCGCCTTCCACCATGCGCGCGATCTCGCGCCGGTCACGCTTGGTCGGGCGGCCTTTCAATTCCGACTGCGGCAACAACTTGTTCTGCTCTGCCTGTACCGCGCGGCGTTTCTTGCTCTCGTCCGTTTCGCGATACAACTTCTGCGCGACCGGCGCCGGACCGCGCTTGCCGGACAGTTCCAGTATCTCGATCTCGTGCTGGTAGGGGCCGAGGCGGATCACCAGCACATCGCCCACACCGACCGTCTTGGCCTGCTTGATACGCGCGCCATTCATGGTCACCTTGCCGCTCTCGACAGCATCGGCGGCGATGCTGCGCGTCTTGAAGAAGCGCGCGGCCCACAGCCATTTATCGACGCGGAGTTTTTCTGACGGTTCGTTCATTTTGTTCGTCTGGAAATTCGTTTCTGTGAAGATATGTAAAGTCTGCGCGACTGCGGAACCACCGTTCCATAATGGCATCCGACGCCACGGATTGTGGGCGAGTCGGGGTGATGCGTCAAACTGGCAATGACCCGTACGGTTTATACAAATCGACATATATCCTCTATAGAATCCCGTTCGTATCCGGCCGCTTTGGCCGACCCCTTGAAAGGTGGATGTGAAAGCGCAGCTCCGCATACTGATGTTGTTGGTTCCGCTGGCCGGTTGTGCCGTGGGGCCGGACTACGTCAGGCAAGACCCTGCCGCGCCAGCGAGCTGGAGCGTCACTGCCGGGACGCGCCTCTCGCAACAACAGGAAGACATCTCGCACTGGTGGCTGCGCCTGAACGACCCCGTGCTGAACGAGCTGATCGCCACCGCGCTGCGCAACAGCCCGGACATGCGCAGTGCACGCGCCAAGCTGCTGGCATCGCGCGCGCGCCTCAACCTCTCCGACGCCGACTTCATGCCCCGCCTGAACGGCGCACTGGGCGGCAGCCGCAGCAAGGTGGGCGATGCCTCGCCCGCCAATCAATTCAACGCCGGTTTCGATGCGAGCTGGGAGATCGATCTTTTCGGCGGCTTGCGCCGCGCATCCGAAGCGGCGGAAGCCGATGCCGGTACGACACTGGCGAACCTTTACAACACACAGGTCACCCTCGCCGCCGAAGTGGCGCTCAACTATGTGCAGTTACGCAGCCTGCAGCAGCGCCTCGCCATCGCGCGCAACAATCTGGCGGCGCAGCGCGAGACACTGAAGATCACCGAATGGCGCGCGCAGGCCGGACTGGTGACGTCGATGGAAGTGGAGCAAGCGAACAGCAATCTGCAACAGACATTGGCCGGCATCCCCACCCTGTCCACCAATCTGAACAAGACCGAGAATCGATTGGCCGTATTGTTGGGACAGTTCCCCACTACGCTGCATGAAAAGCTGGCTGCGCCTGCGGCCTTGCCGCCCCTGCCCGACGAGATCGCGCTCAGCATCCCCGCCGACACACTGCGCCAGCGCCCCGATGTGCAGGCTGCGGAAAGACACGTGGCGGCCGAGACCACGCGCATCGGACAAGAGTCGGCGGCGCGCTATCCCTCGCTCTCGCTCAGCGGCAGTCTGGGCTGGAAGGCGCTCACCGTCGGCGGCTTGAGCGACAGCGCCAACCTGACGCGCTCGCTCTCCACCAGTCTGGCACAGACCCTCTTCGACGGCGGCAGACTGAGCAGCCGTGTCGAAGCGCAGAATGCGGTGCAGCAGCAGGCGCTGATCGCCTATGAGCAGACCGTGCTGCTCGCGCTGGAAGAAGTGGAGAACGCGCTGACCAGCTACGCCAACAGCCACGAACGCCGCGCCGCCTTGCAGAACGCTTCGACCTCGGCACGCAATGCCGCGCTGATGGCGCGCCAGCGCTACGAAGGCGGCCTGATCGATTTCCAGAGCGTGCTCGATACCGACCGCACCCTGCTTTCCAGCGAGGACAGTCTGGCCAGCGCCGAGTTCGATGAGCGCGCCGCGTTGATCGCTCTTTACAAAGCGATGGGCGGCGGCTGGAACGAAGATTCCGCCCAGCCCGTTGCGCAAACAAATAACAACGAAGGTTCACAACCATGAACGACTCCTCCAAAGCCAGCCAGAACCTGTTACTCGCCATCACCCGCACGTCGGGCAATAGCAAACGCAATCGCGTGTTATTGATTGCGCTGATCGCGGTCGCCGCTCTGCTGATCGGCTGGATGGTGTGGCCGAAGTCGAACGGTTCGAGCAACGGCAGTTACCTCACCGAACAAGCAGCACTGGGCGATCTGTCGGTGACGGTATCGGCCACCGGCAATCTGTATCCCACCAACCAGGTGGATGTCGGAAGCGAGTTGTCCGGCATAGTGGAGAGCGTGCTGGTGGACGAGAACGACCGTGTCAAACGCGGGCAGGTGCTGGTACGGCTCGATATGTCCAAACTGAACGATCAAGTGGTCAAGTCGCAGGCCGCCGTACTGTCCGCCCAAGCGCAGGTGGCGCAGATGCAAGCCACGGTAAAGGAATCCCGCGCCACGCTGGCCCGCTTGCGTCAGGTCGCCGAACTGACCGGCGGCAAAGTACCGTCGCGCAGCGAACTGGAGGCGGCGGAAGCGGCGGTGACCCGCGCCGAAGCGAACGAAGCCAATGCGCGTGCCGCTGCGGCACAATCCTCCGCCAGCCTGCGTTCAGACCAGACCAACCTGTCCAAAGCCACCATCCGCTCACCCATCGACGGCATCGTGCTGACGCGCAAGATCGAACCGGGGCAGACCGTGGCCGCCTCGTTGCAGGCACCGGTGCTGTTCACCATCGCGGAAGACCTCGCGCGCATGCAGTTGCAGGTGGATGTGGACGAGGCGGACGTGAGCCAGGTGAAAAACGGTCAGTCCGCCTACTTCATGGTCGATGCCTGGCCGGGCCGCAAATATCCGGCCGAAATCGCGCGCGTCGGCTTCGGCGCACAGACCACCGACGGAGTGGTGACCTACAAGACGCTGCTCAACGTATCGAACGCCGACCTGAGTCTGCGCCCCGGCATGACCGCCACCGCCGAGATCTCCACCGCGAACCTGCACGAGGTCTTGCTGGTGCCGAACGCCGCGTTGCGCTTCACACCGGTGACCAAAACCGCATCCTCCGGCGGCTTCGTCGCCAGTCTGATGCCGCGCCGCCCGCAGCAGCCCAAGCAGGCGAAAGAGAGCTCCGCAGCCGGCAGCACCGCGCGCACGCTGTGGGTGTTGCAGGACAACAAGGCTACGCCGGTCGAAGTCACCATCGGCCTCACCGACGGACGCCGCACACAGATCGTCAGCGGCGGTCTGCAAGCGGGCGCACGCGTCATCATCGGCATGCAGAAGTCGGCAAAATGAATGACGCAGCAATCACCGTCGAACCCGATGCATTGATCCAACTGTCCGGCATCACCAAGACCTACGGTCGCGGACAGGCCGAGTTCCAGGCCTTGCGCGGCGTCGACCTGTCCATCCGTCAGGGCGAGTTCGTCGCGATCATGGGACCCAGCGGTTCCGGCAAGTCCACCGCGATGAACATCCTCGGCTGTCTCGACACGCCGACCTCGGGTGCCTATCTGTTCGACGGCGTGCATGTGGAGGATCTGTCGCGCGACCAGCGCGCACTGCTGCGCCGCAATTATCTCGGCTTCGTGTTTCAAGGTTTCAATCTGCTGGCGCGTACCTCGGCGCAGGAGAACGTGGAGCTGCCGCTGCTCTATCGCGGCGAGAATGCCGAAGCGCGGCATGAGATAGGTATGGCTGCACTGCGCTCGGTCGGCTTGGCCGAGTGGGCGCATCACACATCCTCCGAGCTCTCCGGTGGCCAGCAGCAGCGCGTCGCCATCGCGCGCGCCATCGTCACCAACCCCAAGGTGCTGCTGGCCGACGAACCGACCGGCAACCTCGATTCCAAACGCGGCCACGAGATCATGGAGCTGCTGGTCAGTATGAATCGCGACCACGGCATCACCATCCTCATGGTGACGCATGAGCCCGACATCGCCGCCTACGCCAAACGCATCGTGCATTTCGTCGACGGCCAGATCGCACACGACAACGAGAACGGCGGTGCGGCATGATGGGCTGGACCACTTTGCTACTCGCCCTGCGCGAGATACGCCGCAACCTGATGCGTTCCTTCCTCACCGTGCTGGGCATCGTCATCGGCGTGGCCGCCGTGGTCACCATGGTGACGCTGGGCAACGGCGCGACGCAGTCGGTGTCGGACCAGATCTCCAGCCTCGGCAGCAATCTGCTGATGCTGCGTCCCGGCCAGCGCATGGGGCCGGGCAGTGGCAGCTTGGGTGCGCCCAGCTTCAAGGCAGAGGATGCGGAAGCGATCAGGGCGCAGGTGGGTTCGCTCAAAGCGGTCGCCCCCACCGTGAACCGCACCACCGTGGTGGTGGTCGGCACCAAGAACTGGGCGACCTCCATCACCGGCAGCAACAGCGACTATTTCACCGCAGGCAACTGGACGCTGGCCGAGGGACGACTGTTCAATGCCACCGAGGAACGCGCGGGCAAAGCCGTGTGCATCATCGGTGCGACCGTGCGCAAGGAACTGTTCGAGGCGCACAGCCCGGTGGGCGACTTGATGCGCATCAAACAGTTCTCCTGCGAGGTGATCGGCGTATTGGCAGCAAAAGGACAGAGCGCGATGGGGCGCGACCAAGACGACACGGTGATCATGCCGTTGCGCACCGTGCAGCGCCGCCTCACCGGCAAGCAGGATGTGAACACCATCCTCATCTCGATGCAGGACGGCGCATCGTCCGAGCAGGTGATCAACCAGTTATCTCTGCTGATGCGCGAGCGGCGCAAACTATCGGACAACGAGGACGACAACTTCAGCGTGCAGGACACAAAGGAGATCGCCAAGACCCTGTCCGGCGCCATCGGCACCATGACCGCACTGCTCGGCGCGGTGGCGGCGGTAAGCCTGCTAGTGGGTGGTATCGGCATCATGAACATCATGCTGGTGTCGGTGACCGAGCGCACGCGCGAGATCGGCATCCGCCTCGCCATCGGCGCGCTGGAAAAAGAAGTGTTGATGCAGTTCTTGACCGAGGCGGTCGTGCTGTCCGCGCTCGGCGGGCTGATCGGCATCCTGCTGGCACTGATCGCCTGCTACGGGCTGGCATCGCTACTGTCGCTGCCCTTCCTGTTCAGCCCCGGCATCAACCTGCTCGCCTTCGGCTTCTCGGCCGCCATCGGCGTGATCTTCGGCTATGTGCCAGCACGCCGCGCAGCGCAACTCGATCCGATCGAGGCATTACGGCACGAATAAGATCAGCAGCCTTCAAGCCGCCTTGCGTTTCACCTTCTCTTCGTACATCTGCCGGTCGGCCATCTTCAGGACCTCATCCAGCGTGCCGCCCACTGCGGGGCACATCGCCACACCGACCGACACGCCCACGCTCAGGCTCTGATCTTCGAACATGATGGGCGACTCGATCTCGCTGCGCAGCCTGTCGACCAGCGGTTGCAGGGTCTCCGGTTCCACCTCGTCCATCAGCACGATGAATTCGTCTCCGCCCCAGCGCGCTATCGTGTCGTTCGCACGCACGACATCTTTGGCGCGTTGGGCCACGGCCAGCAACACGGCATCGCCGGCCTTGTGACCGTATCTGTCGTTGATCGATTTGAAGCCGTCCAGGTCGAGGAACAGGATGGCGCAGGTCTGCCCCGGTTTGCGCTTGTGCCGCGCGAACACCATGTCCGCGCGGTCTTCCAGCAGATGACGATTCGGCAATCCGGTCAGCTGGTCATACATGGCAAGCGCGGCCAGATCGGAACGACTGCGGATCAGCATGTACATCATCCAGCCGGCGATAGACGCCAGCGCGATGGACAGCAGGCGTATCAACAGGTCTGTCTGATTGAAGCCGGTATCGCGCAGCGAGCGCACGGCGATGAGCCACTTGCCGCCGGGGATGTCGATCTCCTGCGTGAATGCCTCGGCCCTGTCGAACAGTGACGCATCACCCAGCACCATGTCGCCGTCGGCACCCGCACCGTCTCGGCCGCGTATGGCGAACTCGAACTGCTTCTGGTCCACGCCCGATGCGATCACCTCGGTGAACGAATCGAGGTCGATGACTGTGGAGAGCAGCCCCCAGTACTTGTTGTCGATGTACAACGGGACGCGATAGATCAGACCACGCCCGCCCTGCACCAGATTTACCGGGCCGGCCAGCGCGGGCACGCCGCTCTCGGTGATCTTCTTCACCATGGGCCATTGCTCGGGATGGTCTGGGTAATGCAAGCCTATCGCGCCCTCGTTGCCGGCATACGGATAGACATAGCGCATGGTGTAGCCGATCGCCACGCCGAAATTGCGGATATGGCCGCTGCTCTTGTGCAGGACGGCCAGGATGCCGGTGACTTCCTTGGACTGAAGGTCGTTGTTGCGCACCACCAGATAGCTGCCGAGGCCGCTGCTCAGATAGAGCAGGGAATTCAATTCGCTCTCGGTCTGCGCACGCAGCTTGGCGTTGAAAGCGACGCTGTCGCGGAAGAACTCTTCCTTCCGGTCTTCGGCGCGATTGTGCAGGATCAGCTCCCCCATCGCCGCAACGAGGATGAACACACCTGCAGCACCAACCAGTGCGATGCGATGACTGCGAATGAACAAACCGATCTTGTTTCTCAAACTCCCCCCCATGCGCAGAATCTTCCTCTCCGCATCAGGTGCGGTCAATAGCAATGCACGTTTCAGTGCAACTAGCGCACAGCAAGCAGCGATCGATAGCGGGCAAGGTCCTCCGCCGAATAGCAGCAGAAGATGATCTCCTGCATGGTCGCATCGTGTTGCATGAACTCACGCACCGTCTGCACGGCGATGCGCGCCGCCGCGTCTTTCGGGTAGCCATACACGCCGGTACTGATGGAGGGAAAGGCGATAGAGGTCAGGCCGTGACTGGTAGCGATCTCCAGCGAACACCGGTAGCAGGATGCGAGTAATTCAGCTTCGCCGTGCGTACCACCCTGCCACACCGGGCCTACGGTGTGGATGATGTGCTTCGCGGGGAGGCGATAGCCACGAGTGAGTCTGGCATCGCCGGTGTCGCATCCGCCGAGCGTGCGGCATTCCTCCAGCAGCTCGGGACCGGCTGCGCGATGGATCGCGCCGTCCACCCCGCCGCCGCCCAGCAGCATGTTGTTCGCGGCATTGACGATGGCATCGACCTTGAGCGTGGTGATATCCGCCTGAACTGCCCGGATGACGCCGCTCATGGCCGAGCGATTACTTCACACAGTCGACGAAATAGATACGCTCGCCGTTCACCTTGTCCGACACCAGACCGTGGATGTCGGTCTCGAAGCCGGGGAATTTCTTGTTGAATTCGCGCGCGAATTTCAGGTAATCAACAATGGTCTTGTTGAAACACTCACCGGGGATCAACAACGGGATACCGGGCGGATAAGGCGTTAGCAACACAGCAGTGATGCGGCCTTCCAGTTCGTCAACCGGCACGCGCTCGATCTCGCCGTGCGCCATCTTGGCGAAAGCGTCCGACGGTTTCATTGCGGGCACCATGTTGGACAGATACATCTCGGTGGTCAACTTCGCCACGTTGTTAGCTTTGTAGATGCCGTGGATCTGGTCGCAAAGATCGCGCAGGCCGATCTTTTCGTAGCGCGGGTTCTTGGCGATGAATGCCGGCAACACGCGCCACAGCGGCTGGTTCTTGTCGTAGTCATCCTTGAACTGTTGCAGCTCGGTCACCATGCTGTTCCAGCGTCCCTTGGTGATGCCGATAGTGAACATGATGAAGAAGGAATACAGGCCGCACTTCTCCACCACCACGCCGTGTTCAGACAGATACTTGGTGACGATGCTGGCGGGAATACCGCTATCAGCGAAGTCACCACCCACATCCAGCCCCGGCGTTACAACGGTGGCCTTGATCGGGTCGAGCATATTGAAGCCTTCGGCGAGTTTGCCGAATCCGTGCCAGCGGTCATCCGCACGCAACACCCAGTCTTCACGGTCGGCCATACCATCTTCAGACAGATAATCCGGGCCCCACACTTTGAACCACCAGTCCGTGTCGAACTCGGCTTCGACTTTGCGCATGGCGCGGCGGAAGTCCAGCGCTTCGGAGATGCTTTCCTCCACCAGCGCGGTGCCGCCGGGTGGTTCCATCATCGCAGCAGCCACATCGCACGAGGCGATGATGGCGTATTGCGGCGAAGTCGAGGTGTGCATCAGATAGGCTTCGTTGAAGCAGTCGCGATCAAGTTTGCGTTCCTCGCTGTCGCGCACCAGGATCTGCGAAGCTTGCGACAGGCCGGCCAGCAACTTGTGCGTGGACTGCGTGGCGAAGATCATCGATTCTTTGGCGCGCGGACGGCCCTTGCCGATGGCATGCATGCTCTTGTAGAAGTCGTGGAATGCCGCGTGCGGCAACCAGGCTTCGTCGAAATGCAGCGCATCGATCTTGCCGTCCAGCATCTCCTTCAGTATCTCCACGTTGTACATCACACCGTCGTAAGTGCTTTGCGTGATAGTGAGGATGCGCGGCTTCTTGGTCTTGTCCTTGATGAACGGATTGGCATCGATCTTCTTCTGGATGTTGGCCATCTCGAATTCGGATTTCGGTATCGGTCCGATGATGCCGAAGTTGTTGCGTGTCGGTGTCAGGAACACCGGCACCGCGCCGGTCATCATGATCGCGTGCAAAATGGATTTATGGCAGTTACGGTCCACCACCACGATGTCGTCCGGTGCCACCATCGAGTGCCACACGATCTTGTTGGAAGTCGATGTGCCGTTGGTGACGAAGAACAAATGATCCGCATTGAAGATTCGCGCCGCGTTGCGCTCCGAAGCCGCCACCGGCCCGGTGTGGTCAAGCAACTGTCCCAGCTCGTCCACCGCATTGCACACGTCGGCACGCAGCATGTTCTCACCGAAGAACTGATGGAACATGCGCCCCACCGGCGACTTCAGGAACGCCACACCGCCGGAGTGACCGGGGCAGTGCCAGGAATATGAACCATCCTGCGCATAACCCACCAGCGCGCGGAAGAACGGCGGCGCCAGCGAATCCATATACGACTTCGCTTCACGGATGATGTGGCGCGCCACGAATTCCGGCGTGTCCTCGTGCATGTGGATGAAGCCGTGCAGCTCGCGCAGGATGTCGTTGGGGATGTGGCGCGAAGTGCGCGTTTCCCCGTACAGATAGATGGGGATGTCTGAATTCTTGAAGCGGATCTCCTGCACAAACGAGCGCAAGGTACGCAATGCCATTTCCGTCTCTTCCGCGCTGCCCCCGCCGAATTCCTCATCGTCGATGGACAGCACAAAAGCTGAAGCTCGGCTTTGCTGCTGCGCAAAGGAAGTCAGATCGCCGTAGCTGGTCATGCCGACGACTTCGGTCCCTTCTTTTTCAAGCGCCTCGGCCAACGCGCGAATACCGTGCCCGCTGGCGTTCTCCGAACGGTAATCTTCGTCGATAATGATGATGGGAAAATGGAATTTCATGTCTCTCTCCTGCTGGAGCTAAATAGTGATGGGAATTCTCGCAGAATGCGCAAGCGATAGGGGGTGTTAATTGCCAGCCGGATATGGACTGGCGAGGGTGGCGACCAGATCGGCCAACACTTCGCGGAACTGCTGTTCGTCGCAGCCCATAAGCACGGCGTCTTCCAGGGCATCGCGGCAGACCTGCCCGATCTCGGCCAGATTCTCCTGCATCACTTTGTTCTTCTCGTAGCAGGCCACCACCTCGCCTTCGGGTGAGTGCCAGACGACTTGCTTGAACTTGTCCATCAGATCTTCGGCAGGGTCACGCCGTGCTGGCCCTGATACTTGCCGCCACGGTCTTTATACGATGTCTCGCACACTTCGTCGCTCTCGAAGAACAGCACTTGCGCCACGCCCTCGTTGGCGTAAATCTTGGCGGGCAGCGGCGTGGTGTTGGAGAACTCCAGCGTCACATAGCCTTCCCATTCCGGCTCGAACGGGGTGACGTTGACGATGATGCCGCAGCGCGCGTAGGTGGATTTGCCCAGGCACACGGTCAGCACGTTGCGCGGGATGCGGAAATATTCCACGGTGCGCGCCAGCGCGAAAGAGTTGGGCGGGATGATGCAATAGTCAGCCTCGACGTTCACAAAGGAACTCGGGTCGAAGTTCTTGGGGTCGACGATGGTGCTGTTGATGTTGGTGAACAGCTTGAATTCGCGCGAGCAGCGGATGTCGTAACCATAGCTGGAAGTGCCATAGGACACGATCTTCTGGCCGTTCGCTTCCTTGACCTGTTGGGGTTCGAACGGCTCGATCATGCCGTGCTGTTCGCACATGCGGCGTATCCATTTGTCTGACTTGATGCTCATCACGATTCCTTGAAGGGTTTTTGCGGGCGCGATTTTACCTAATTCCTCGGCGGTGCGTGGGTTTTGCTACAATCGCGCCCTCATCGAATTTAAGCAAAAGCGAGCGAGACGGATGCAATGCAAGGCGCACGGCGCCGCAGTGCGCCATCCAGCCGCTTTTCAAGGAAATCAGCCACATGACCCGCAAGATACTCGTCACCTCCGCCCTGCCCTACGCCAACGGCAGCATCCACCTCGGCCATCTGGTCGAATACATCCAGACCGACATCTGGGTGCGTTTCCAGAAGATGCGCGGCAACACCTGCCACTACGTGTGCGCCGACGACACCCACGGCACACCCATCATGCTGCGCGCCGAGATGGAAGGCGTCACGCCCGAACAGCTGATCGCCCGCGTCTGGCAGGAACATTTCGATGATTTCTCCGCTTTTCACGTCAACTTCGACAACTACGGCTCGACCAACTCGGCAGAGAACAAGGAAAGCGCGCAGAGCATCTACCGCACGCTGAAAGGCAACGACCTGATCGAGGTGCGCTCCATCGAACAGTATTACGACCCGGTCAAGAACATGTTCCTGCCGGACCGTTTCATCAAGGGCGAATGCCCCAAGTGTCACGCCAAGGACCAGTACGGCGACAACTGCGAAGTGTGCGGCGCGGCCTACGCCCCCACCGACCTGATCAACCCGTTCTCCGCCGTATCCGGTGCTGCACCGGTCCTGCGCAACTCCGACCACTATTTCTTCAAGCTCTCCGATCCGCGCTGCCAGAACTTCCTGCGCGAATGGACGCGCGGCGGCTCGCTGCAGGCCGAGGCCGCCAACAAGATGCAGGAATGGCTGGGTGCAGAAGGCGAGAACAAGCTGACCGACTGGGACATCTCGCGTGATGCGCCCTACTTCGGCTTCGAGATCCCCGATGCACCGGGCAAATATTTCTATGTGTGGCTGGATGCGCCGGTGGGTTACATGGGCAGCTTCAAGCAACTGTGCGCGAAGACCGGCATAGCTTTCGACGACTACTGGAAACAAGGCTCCGACGCCGAGCTGTACCATTTCATCGGCAAGGACATCCTCTATTTCCACGCACTGTTCTGGCCTGCGATGTTGCAGCACGCAGGTTTCCGCACGCCGACCAAGTTGTTCGCGCACGGTTTCCTCACCGTCAACGGCGAGAAGATGAGCAAATCGCGCGGCACTTTCATCACCGCGCGCAGCTATGTGGACCACATCAAGAACACCGAATACCTGCGCTACTACTACGCCGCCAAACTGAACGGCACGATGGAAGACATCGACCTCAACCTCGAAGACTTCGTGGCCAAGGTGAACAGCGACCTGATCGGCAAGTACATCAACATCGCCAGCCGCTGCGCGGGCTTCATCAGCAAGAAGTTCGACGGCAAGTTGGGCGATTGCGATGGTGCGGCCAGTTCTGAATTCAGAACCGCGTTCAACGATAACGAGATCGCGCGCTGCTTTGAAGAGCGCGATTACGCACGTGCCCTGCGCGAGATCATGCGTCTGGCCGACATGGCGAACCAGTACATCGCCGAGAAGGCACCTTGGGCGATGGCGAAGCAGGAAGGCAAGGAAGCAGAGTTGCACGTAGTCTGCTCCACCGCACTGACCCTGTTCCGCGACCTGACGCTGTACCTGAAACCCGTACTGCCGGAACTCGCCGCGCAAGTGGAGAGCTTCCTGAACATCGAACCCATCGCGTGGAGCGGCGCATGGCAAGCACTGCCAGCCGGCCACACCATCAACACCTACCAACATCTGGCCACCCGCCTCGATCCCAAGCTGATCGAAGCGATGGTCGCCGCCAACCAGGAAAGCCTGAAACCCATGACAGATACCCATTCCGAGACCCGCCACGCCGAACACCAGCAGCGCCAGATCGACCCCATCGCCGACACCATCAACATCGACGACTTTGGCAAGATCGACCTGCGCGTGGCGCGCATCGTCAACGCCGAGCACGTAGTGGGTGCGGACAAGCTGATCCAGTTGACACTGGACATCGGCGAAGAGAAGCCGCGCAACGTGTTCGCGGGCATCAAGTCCGCCTACGATCCGGAGAAGCTGAAGGGCCGCATGACCGTGATGGTGGCCAACCTCGCGCCGCGCAAGATGAAGTTCGGCATGAGCGAAGGCATGGTGCTGGCCGCCTCCGGCAGCGAGCCCGGCCTGTTCATCCTGTCGCCGGACGACGGCGCACAGCCGGGTATGCGCATCAAATAATCCAATCGACCAAGGAGCCGAGCAGATGGACTACGACATCCTCATCATCGGCTCCGGCCCAGCAGGACAACATGCAGCCTGGCAGGCGGCGCGCATGGGCAAGCGTGCGGCGATCATCGAGCGCAAGCCCAAGCTCGGCGGCGCGGGCTTGCAGACCGGCACCATCCCCAGCAAGGCGATGCGCGAGGTGGCGTATCTGCTGTCGCGTTCCGGCGGCATGCGTTCCGCGCTCGCACCGGACAGCCGCAGCCGCCACGGTCTGCTGGCCGACGCGGTGCGCCGCAAGGAAGGCGTGATCGCGCAGCAGGAATCGGTCATCCTGAAACGTCTGCTGAAACACGGCGTGGCGCTGATCCCCGGCGAGGCGTCGTTCGTCGATGCGCACACGCTGCAGGTCACCGACGCTTCCGGCAACACACGCAAAATCTCTGCTGAAGTCATCCTGCTCGCTGCCGGTTCGCGTCCGCGCCGCCCGGCCGACATCCCCTTCGACAAGAAGACGGTGCTGGACTCCACCTCCATCCTCAACCTGCGTCATCTGCCCGACAGCCTGCTGGTGGTGGGCGGCGGCGTGATCGCCTGCGAATTCGTATCCATCTTCGCCGCGCTCGGCGTGCACGTATCGGTGGTGGATAGCCACAAGCAACTGCTCACTTATCTGAGCGAGGATGTGGTCGGCGTGCTGGCCGACAGTTTCCTCGGCATGGGCGTGGACTTCCACATGGAAGAGCGCGTGGCCGAGATTGTGCGCGAGGATCACGGCGTGCTGACGCGGCTGGCGAGCGGTAAGGAATTCCGCACCGATGCCGTGCTGTTCGCGCAGGGCCGCGAACCGAATACGGCAGGCCTGAAAGTGGAACAGGCAGGCATCGCGCTGGATGAAGGCTGGGTCACGGTCAACGCGCAGTTCCAGACCAGCGTGCCGCACATCTACGCGGTGGGCGACCTGATCGGCCGCCCCGCACTCGCCTCCACCGGCATGGAACAGGGACGCAGCGCCGTGCTGCATGCCTTCGGCGGTGCGGAACAACAATCCGCCGAGAACATGCCAATGGCGGTGTACACCATCCCCGAGATCTCCTACGTCGGCAAGACCGAGAAGGAAGTGCAGCAGGAGAACATCCCCTACGTACTCGGGCGCGCCTATTTCAAGGACAGCGCGCGCGGCCAGATCAACGGGGACGCGCAGGGCTTGCTGAAGCTGGTGGTGGATGCGCACAGCGGTAAACTGCTGGGCGTGCACATCGTGGGCGAACAGGCCAGCGAACTGGTGCACATCGGGCAACTGGTGATGAACCTGAACGGCAGCGTGCGCGACCTGATCAGCAACGTATTCAACTACCCGACGCTGGCAGAATGTTACAAACTGGCGGCACTGGATTGCACGCACCAGATGGAGCGGCGCAACAAGGGATAAGCAGTCGGCGGCACCCCATCGTTTTGTTTTTTCGTCTCACTATTGAAAGGCGCATATGAACAAATTACTCGGCCTGCTCTTACTCCTCCCCGCCCTCGCATTCGCGGCACCTTTCAACATCGAGAACATCGCCCCCGGCGTGTACGTCCATCGCGGCGAACACAAAGACCTCTCCGGACATTACGGCGGCGACATCTGCAACCTCAGCTTCATCGTCGGCAGCAAGGGCGTGGCGGTGATCGACACCGGCGGCTCCCCCGCCGTGGGAGCAAGCCTGCGCAAAGAGATCCGCAAGGTCACCAAGCTGCCCATCCTGTACGTCATCACCACCCACGTGCACCCGGACCACGCGTTGGGCGGCGCCGCGTTCAAACAGGACAAGCCGGTGTTCGTCGGACACGCCAAGCTGGCGAACGAGATGGCGCTGCGCAAGGAAGTCTATCTGCGTAATCAGGCCGAATGGGTGGGCAAGGATGCCGCCGGCAGCGAACTCATCCCGCCCGATCTGGCCGTCGAAACCACACATGAACTCGACCTCGGCGGACGCACCCTGCGCCTGACCGCCCACCCCATCGCGCACAGCCCTTCCGATCTCAGCGTGCAAGACAGCACCAGCAACATCCTGTGGACCGGCGACCTGTTGTTCATCGAACGCGCACCGTCAGTGGATGGTGACATCCCATCTTGGCTTTCTGTCATCGAAACCCTGCGCAACGAGAACGCTCCCCGCCTCGTGCCCGGCCACGGCCCCGTCACTGCGAACGGCGGCAAAGCGCTGGATGATGAAAAGCGCTATCTTGCAACGCTGTTAGGCGACGTGCGCGCCGCCATCGCACGCGGCGACAGCATGGAACAGACCATAGAGACCGCCGCGCAATCTGAAAAGGATAAATGGCTGCTGTTCGACATCACCAATCGGCGGAATATCGCTAGGGTGTTTCCGATGTTGGAGTGGGAGTAGATTTCTGCTCAACGTGTGCAATGAGTGTATCCCGACATAAACAGGCATTAGGTTTTGGTCGTACATTGGCCATTCTGCAAATAGCCCCCTGCTCGCGACAAGGCAACGTTGTTAACTCCACGCTAGGTACAAAATGAATCGAACAGCAAAATTATCTTACGGGGTGGCTGCTAGTTGCTTTGCTGCTGCGCTCAGCATGACATCAAACACGGTATAGTGGGATTCGCACCCCATTATTTCAGGGATGCTTGGCTTTAGCATTCCGGTTTGTGTTTTAGCAGCATGGATGGCTGAGACCCGAATAGAGGATAGGAATATTTGGGGCTTTGATCTGATATCTCATTCTCCGGCAGCTATGATTGTCGCCGCGTGGTGCGGAATAGTAGTTGGCTTGTTCGCGCTCGCTTTGTTTCTTCTGACCCTATCTCACGCCATTGCGATTGGATTTTTTTTAGGTGGAGCACTGCTAAGTTTATTTACCAGCGTCAGAGAGATTCGCCGTCGCAATTAAAACGTTTCAACAACCCACATAGGGCGCTGTATCCGTAAGTTGCATGTCGGGTTAGTTGTAGGTCGGGTTATCGCAGCGCAACCCGACACGATTGGATGGGAGCAGAGGAAACGTCGGGTTACGCTGCGCTAACCCGACCTACCTGTTTTTCACCGAATTACAAATCCCCCGTACTCGCCGCCACCATCATGTCCTTCATGGCGGCCATCACTTTCTCGGCGCTCTTGCGCGTGTCTTCCGGCAGGGCTTTGATCATCTTGAGGTCCATCATCATGGAGACGACCCAGCGCTTGCCTGCCTTGTCTTCGATGATGGCGATGCGGCAGGGCATGAAGGCGATCATCATGTGGTCGGCGGCGAGCATCTTGTTGGCGGTGAGGCCGTCGCAGAAGTTGAAGATCTCCATGCGCTTGGCGGGTTTTCCAGTGAGGGCTTCGATCTCTTTGTAGATGGGGTTGCCGCCGACGAACTTGAGGTTGTGCTGGTTGGCGCGCAGCTTGAGCGATTCCACAGCGTCGTCGAAGCTGATGTCGTCCTGCACCTGGATGTGGGCGATCTGCAGTTGGACGTTGGTGTAGCTGAGTCCTTCTGCGGTGGCGAGTTGGGTGAGGGACAGCAGCAGGAGGGCGAACAGGGTTTGCAGTGTTTTCATTTTGTTTCCTTTCATTGCGTGCGACGTTCGGCGATGGCCGTATGCTACGCCAACAGTTTCAATCCCAGCGTACGAAACTGTTCTGCCTTGCTTTCATCTATGGACAGCTTGATCAGCTTGCAGCAACGCTCCACTGCCTGCACCAGTGCATCGCGTGCATCTTCCGTTTCTTGCAGTCGCTGTATGACCTTTTCTCCGTGCGCACCCAGCAAGTGCTGCGCCAGCTCGATGAGCCCGGCCCGGCCGGTTGCAGAGGGCGTGAACGCGGCGAGAGCCGTTGCGGCACCGGCAGCCGTGCCTGCCGGCTTGCCCGCTACGGCAACGAAGCCGTTGTCGAGCAGCCAGGTCAGTTGCTCGCCAAACTCGGGCAGTCCGGCATAACGTTCCAGCAGGTCTTCCAAGCGGGTCTTGCCGTCGACCATGATGAGGATGGCCCGCAGCTTTTGCGGCACTGCGTCGCTGCGCTGCGCCAGCTCTGCCACCCCCTTGTCTGTTTTGACTAATACAGCGGCGCTATCCATGACCACTTAGACAAGTTCTTCGATGACACGGAAGATCAGCCGCACGGTGATCAGCACGTACACCGCGCCGAACAGGAAGATCAGGGCCACGAACATGTTGATGATGTTGGGCGGCAACTGGGTGAAGAACGGTGTGACGAAATAGCCCGCCGTGAACACCGTGACCATGAAGGTCAACAGGCCCCACTGTTTGCCCACGACACCGCCGGGTATCTTGCTGCGCAGCGAGTACACCAGATACATACAGATCAGCATCACGCCGATGGCCGCGATGTTTATGCCCAGGATTACTTGTGATTCCATTTGATTCTCCCCTTTCGTTTCACTTCATCGTTAACAATGGGTATCCGGTTGCTTCTCAAACCATGCCCGGATTACCCGCCACTCCCTTCAGCTTCGGTACATTGGGTGTCGAGACCTTGACCACCTTCTCGTTGCGCAAATGGCGCGCGACCAGATCCCAGATCGGTTCGCCGCCTTTGTCGCGCGCGGCCTCCGACACGGGCGCCCAGCCGGCGACCTTGTAGGTCTTGTTGGCGTCCAGTGGTTTGCCGTTCAGGCGCATGTCCTGGATGCGCTTGCCCATGGCAGCGCCCGGTTCGCAGGTGTATTCCAGTCCGCCCACGCGCACCATGTCGCCGCCCTGCTGGTAATACGGGTCGGGGTTGAACAGGTTGTCGCCCACGTCTTCGAGCACGTTCTTGATCTGCGCGCCGGTCATCTCGGTGAGCGTGCTGTAGGGATAGGTGATCGCCGTCTGGTTGAGCACGTCTTCCATGGTGATGTCCGAGCCGGGCAGCAGCGAGGTGCCCCAGCGGAAACCGGGCGAGAAGGCGATGGGCGCGTCCTTCTCTTTCATCATCGCGTCGAGGATAAGCTGGTCGAAGCTGCCGTTGAAGTTGCCACGGCGATAGAGCAGGCCGTCGGTGGTGGCGAGCTTCTCGTCCAGCTTGGCGGCGTAGGGCGCGCGATGCTTCTGGATAAGCGCGGCCATGTCCTTGTCCGCCGCCAACAGGTTGGAGAACACCGGCAGCAGTTTGTATTGGAAGCCTTTGACCTTGCCACCCTTCACTTCGAAGTCGAGCACGCCGAGGAACTTGCCATTGGAACCGGCATTGGTCACCAGCGTGACGCCGCCGGCGTTCTTCACCGGGATGGGCGCGGGGATGCCGTCGTGCGTGTGGCCGCCGAGGATGGCATCGAGACCGGTGACACGCGAGGCCAGCTTGAGGTCAACATCCATGCCGTTGTGCGACAGCAGCACGGCGACCTGCGCACCCTTGCTGCGCGCTTCGTTGATCGTTTCCTGTAGGTTGTCTTCCTGGATGCCGTAGGACCAGTCAG
The DNA here is from genome assembly GCA_013791855.1 of Sideroxydans sp. Lineage (GTDB taxonomy): Bacteria > Pseudomonadota > Gammaproteobacteria > Burkholderiales > Gallionellaceae > Sideroxyarcus. The sequence goes on along the minus strand of VMTA01000004.1, from coordinate 76,527 downwards.
GCACGAAGTAGCGCGGGTTGGCGATGGTGCTGTAGGGGAAGGCTTGGCCGATGATGGCGACCGGCACGCCGTTCATCTCTTTGATGACGTAAGGCTTGAACACGGGATCGCCGAAGTCGGTGGTCTTGACGTTGTGGGCGACGATGTCCATCTTGCCTTGCAGCGAGCCTTCTTCGGCTTCCTTGATGCGGTCCGCGCCATACATGCATTCGAAGTGCATGGTCATCACGTCCACACCGAGCAGCAGGCAGGCGTCGATCATGTCCTGCCCCTTGGTCCACAAGGCTTGCCCGCTGCCCTGCCAGGTGTCGCCGCCGTCCAGCAGCAATGCGCCGGGACGCGCGGCGCGCACTTGTTTGACCAGCGTGGCCAGATGCGCGAAGCCGCCGACCTTGCCGTAATGGCGCGCGGCTTCGATGTAGTCGAGGCTGGTATAGGCATGCGCTTCGGGCGAGCCGGGCTTGACGCCGAAGCGCTTGAGCAGCGCGTTGCCGACCAGATGCGGCGCTTGTCCGCTCATGGCCCCGATGCCGAGGTTGATCTCCGGTTCGCGGAAGAAGATAGGATTCAGTTGCGCGTGGCAGTCGGTGATGTGCAGCAGACTGACGTTGCCTTTACGCGGCAAGTCGTACATGCGCGAGGCATCTCCGGCGGCGTAGGATTGGTTGCTGTTCAGCACGAAACCGCCCGCCGAGGCGATGGCCAGTATCTGCAGGAATTCGCGTCGATTCATACCCATCTGATTTCCTTTGTAGAAAACAGGCTGATTAAGTGTGCAAGGTTCCATCCCCCCGCGAACGGGAGGGATGGATCAGTACGCGTTACTTGTTGACTGGCGATTCCGGGTCCAGCAGCAGTGCCACCAGATCCTTCATCTGAGCTTCGGTGAGGATGCCCATGTGACCGAAACGCGGCATGTTGGCGCATGCGTTGCCGGCCTTGGCGTTGTAGATGCGTGCATAGGCGTAGCGCTGGATATCTTCGCCGTAACCGCGTTCCTTGCCGAAGTGCAGCAGGCTGGGGCCGATGGTGCCGTAGGCGATCTCGGTGGCAGACAGCTGGTGGCAGTTGTAGCAGTTGCCGCCGCGCGGATCTTCTTCCTTGTCGCTCCAGGTCATACCCTTGCCGCTCTGGGCCAGCTTCTCGCCCGCTTTCCAGTCACCCATGAACTTGCCGTCCGCCGGCCACTGGATGGCTTCGGCTTCCTTGGCTTCCAGCTTGGCTTTCAGCTTCTTGGGCAGTTTGTCCACGTATTTGCTGCATGCGGCTTGCAACTCGTCCTGGTTGACGCGCGTCGCCTTGGCGATGCCTTTGTCGCGGAAATCGCGTTTCACGATCTTGGCGGTCTTGGCGTCCAGATCCTTGCCAGAATCACCCGCCTGCGACGGTACAGCAACCATGGCCAGCGAGAGACTGACCGCGAATCCAATCATTGATTTTGTATTCATGTTCGTCATCTCCTAGCGTTTCAGACCTGGGCCGACATACTCAGCGCCGTTCGCGTTGACTGCCAGAAAGGTGGTCAGAGCGATGGTGGCTTCGGATGCGTACTTCGGTTCCGGGAAGCGTTGCTGGCGGAAGCAGTCGTTCAAGCGCCACTGGAAGGAACGGGTCAGACCCTGCGACACGCGATAGGCGGGCCAGCCGGTGTAGGCAGTCTGGGCGTCCTTCTTGCTGCTGCGCATGTTGGGCAAGTCCTGCATGCGGATGCGCACGCCGCTGGTGGCATGGCAGGTGGAGCAGGCAAAGTCATACGGGCCAGCGCGGTAGTTGAAGATGCGCTTGCCGATCTCATAGGCTTCTTTCACCTTGGGATGCTTGGTGGAGACCTTCATCTTCATGCCCTTGGATTGCCCGACCACGTAGGTGGTCAGCGAGGAGATATCGGATTCCTTATTGGTGGAGGCGAACGGCTTGGCGGTGATCTGCTCTTCCGGGATGCCCTGCAAGGTGGTCATGCAAGTGAGCAGGCGCGATTCCAAGTCCTGCACCTTCTTCGTGTCCTTGAAGTAACGCGGCATCTCGGCATAAGCGCCCTTCACCACGCCCTTGCCCTTGCCCAGATCGCACTTCTCCAGACTGGCATTCTTCGGACCGCCCGGTGTCTTCCACAGCTCTTCACCGCGCATCTCGTCGAACTCGGCGGGATTGCCATCACTGATCATCTCGCGGTATTGCTCGATGCGCTCCGAATCGGTGACCGCTTTCTCTTCCGCCACCGCCGTCAGGCTGGTCGACAATGCCAGCACCATCACTGCCCTGCATATTTGATTGGTGTTCATTTGTTCTCCCTGATAGAAAAATGGCCATGCAGTCGCATAGCCAATTCATTTTTGCTTTTATGCCGAGATCGTCACCTCGTCGCTACGCGAATCGCCCTTGTTGTCGACCCAGCTGATCTTGACCTTTTCCCCGGCGCTGCCGCCCTTGAAGCTGAACATCAGATAGGGGTTCTTGGAGATCGATTGCCCGAACTGCGCGTCCAGTACGACGCGTCCCTGGTATTCCGCTTTGACTTCGGTGATGAACCAGGCCGGGATCAGGGCGCCGTCTGCATCCTTGCGCAGGCCGGTTTCCATCTCGTGTTGCATCAGGATCTTGACTTCGGTCATGCCCTCTTTGACAGAGGCACGTATCTTCATTGGTTTGCCCATTTTGTCTTCCTTGTGCGAATGAGTGAGTGTCCGCTACGGCTAGCCGCCGCAGCCGCCTGCCGTAACTTTGACTTCTTTCGAAGTGCGGTAGTACTTGCCGTCGGCCTTGACCAGCGCCACCACATGGGCCGTCTTGCCCATCTTCACGCGCGTCGTCACTTCGGCCGCAGTGCCTGCGGGGATATTGAACACCGCAGCCAGCACGTTGGGGTTCTTGTCCACCATGATGGCGATCTGCTCGACGTTGGGCAGCGAACTGGAGATACCGACCGGCACCACCGAGCCGTTCTCGGCGATCTCGGGTACGGTCAAACGGATGAGGGTTGAATTCTCTTCCGGGTTGGCTGCCCCCAGCGAGCTCAATGCCTCGTCTACTGCCTTGGATGTGAATGCCGGCTTGTTCCACTCGGCCAGCGCTGCACCCGGACGCAGCAGACTCGCACCGCCGAACAAGGCCAGCAAGCCAATGCCCCCGGTGGATAATGCCTTGCGACGTCCCAGATCTATCTCTTTACTCATCAAGATTCTCCCTTTCCCGTTTCGTTGTTAAAACAAGAACTGCACACTCGCCTGCGTATTTCACCGTGGACGGTTCTCACCGCCTCGCAGCAGAGCCGAACCGTATACCCGACTAGATTACGGTGTCAATAACTCGGGCATAGCCCTGATGGGGGATAAGCTGAACGATAAAGTGTGGCTTGCCGCCGGACTTGCCGAGTTCAGCAGGGTGCGCTCGCGCGCGGCTATTGCCTGCCTGTAATAGATGTTGTTTGCACACAACAAAGAGGCCTGCGATCTGCAGGCCTCTTGCCGTACAACATTTCAATCACTCAGCGATGGAAAGCCAAGACACCATTGATGGTCGTTGTACTGTTTTGGAAGCCGTACACCACTCCGGCGCCGGTAGCCCCTATGCCGGTGAATGAACCGCCCAATCCGCCCTGGATCGCCGTGCCATTGGCCGTGGCAGTGAATGTTCCGCCGCCATTCCCATCGCCAAAGATGGTTTGCTGAATAGGCAGGTTAGTGCCGGTCGCAACATAGTTGGTTGCAGCCACCGTGGCACTCACCCCGACGTTCACGGTCATTGCAGTGAAGTTGGCTTGCAGTGTCGCGCTGTTCAAGGTGCCTACGTTGCCCAGGTTGTCGGTCGGGTTGGTGCCGCCAGCCAGCGTGTAGTTATAGGTTCCGGAAGCCGGCAAAGTGACCGGCCCGTTCATCACCGGCGCAGTCAGCCAGTGCAGGCTGCTCGTTGTATTACTGATGGAGGCTAATGCGGTGTTGGTCACACGATCCGTCACGCCCAGATTGCCGCCCTGCCAGCGCCCCCAACTGATACCCGAAACGGGATCCTTCCCTTGATTGACTGCAGTAGCAGTGCCGATGGATATGATGTTGGAACTTGCGCTGACTGTTGTGCCTCCCTGCGTCGACCCGCCGGAATTGGAACCCATATCAAAGCGCGTCAGATTTCCCGCAGCGTCCTTGATCACACGCGCGGCGTTATTAAAGGCTCCATTCATGTCAAAGAAAGTACCGGAACTACCCGAGACACCAAGGGCGTCATATCTGGAGATAGCGACCAGTTGGTACGGCGTAGCCAGGTTGACCGTGGTTGCCGGCGATCCATTGAAAGTATCGAGTCTGAATGCAGTGGCCCCGCTGATGCTTTGTGCCAAGGTGTCGGTAAAGTAATACTGCAGGAATGCACCGTTGATGCCATTGCCGGTGAGCTGCCCGGAAATGTAGCCCTGCCCCGCAGTCGCACCATCCATGACGATATTCAAGGTGCCGCCACCATAGGTATCGAAATGCGAACGGGTATTTCCGACACCGCTATTGGATGTCAGCGGCATCGCAGTGGCCGTTGCTGTCCAGCTATGCCCGCCGCCGCTCACGGCGAGATTCGCTCCCACCGATTGATTGGTGAAATTGACTGACAGGCTGGCGGAGCCGATTGCGCCCGTCGCACCAGACTGGGTGGTTGGCGCAGTACCACCATCCAGCACGTATGTCGCATTGCCTACCAGCGCTTCCGGCAAATAGAAGGGGTTCACGCTGGGACCGGTGACCCAGCTGCCGTAGCCTCCGGAGAGTGTTTGTGTGAACGAAGTAGCAGGCGAGCCCGCGTAGTAGGTAGTCGTGGTCAGCACAGGCACCACCGCATAGCGCCCGAATTTGATCCCTGTGGAAGCCACACTATTCGCCGCCCCTGCCACCGCGCCCGATGCTCCGGTCAAAGTATAGGTCGCGCCTGTGCTGCAAGGCGGGATTGAACATAGCCCTCCCCATGTCACTGTAATACTTGGGTCTGTTGCTCCAAGGGAGATCGCGCTGGGCAAGGTTTCAAAGTTGTAAGACTGCGAGAAAGCGGAAAACGTCAAACTATCGGAAACAAGCAATGAGGTCACAACATAGGGATTAGTCACCGGTGTCGTCACCAGCGTGTTCAATGCTGTGGTCGATCCGTCTTGGATAAGCGTTTGCGTGGTAGCGTTCAAAATCACACCGGTCGTGGCGTTGACCATCACGACAGGCACTAGCAACTGCGGGGCTTCGATCATCGGCATCGGCAGCAGCGCACCACTTGGGGGCGGATTGCTCAAACCTGTCCCGGGCTGCATGGGAGCCGCATCCCCCGCAACAGTTCTGATCGGTGCTGGACCGACTGCATCAGACTGCTCAGCCTTGGGAGCCTCATCTCCGGCAATCGTCTGCGGTTTGCTTGCCCCCCCATTCTGTCCGGTTTGAGCGCCGCCGTCCCCCGTCTGGTTTGCATTGCCATCCTGCGAATTATTCCCATCGTCTTTTTGAACCGAAGCAACCTTCTCAGCTTGAGCAGCCTTCTCTTCCTCATTTTCCTGGATTGTTTTGCTTGGCGCAGCAGCTACCGTGAAGATGTTCGTATTGATCGGCGCCAACTTGGGTAGCGAATTCAACCCGCTAGAGAAACCCATCTGGTTGGGGCGCACATTGATGGTACCCAGGTTGGTAGTAAGGCTGGTTTCGCCCACGTTCACTTTGCTATATGTCCCTGCCGGCACGGCAGCATCGCCCACCGGAACAACGAAAGATTCGTGATCGGTACCGCGAATTCCGATAGTGGCAGAGGGCGTTTTGATACTGTAATTATGCTTGTTCCGGGAACCGATCAGACCAGTCACCGCCCGAAACCCGCCTTTGAGCAAAGTGAAGAAGCTGCGCTCACTGCCATCCTGCTTGCCATTGAACACAAACTTGTCGAACTTCATCTGCGTATTGGGGCGGATCGCCACAAATCCGCCATCCTGCATCTTGACCTGTGCCGACGAAGCTACTGCAGTGGAAATGGAATCCCCCTCGGATATCCCGTCGCCCTTCTTCAACAAACGTGTCACACCGGAAGTCGTGACCTTCACATTTCCGTGCACGAATTGAACCTTACCCGCAATCGCTGCTTGCGCCGCTGGCGAGAAAAACATCAGGCTAGCCGATGCCAAAGCCAAGAGAAAAGTGAATTGACTGGTGATTTTCATGATCGACCTCATTCAGAATGTTGTACTGCAGACTATCGAAAATCCCGGCGCACGGTCACGGATGCATCGATACGGTCAAAACTGTAAATGGCGATATTTGATGCATTACGCGAATAACCAAGCTGGGGGCGGAGCGTCCACAACTTCTGAAGATGCCAATTGGCGCCTAATACAGCATCAAACTGTTTGTCATCGCGTTTGACCAGGAAGGCGAGGTTCTCTTTGTCATAGCTGCCGCGTTGATAACCCGCATTAGCAAACACCTCGAACTTTTCCTGGATCGAAGTTTGCCCGCCCAACCTTACCCCGTAACCTGACTTGCTGCCGTCTGCACGGTCATGCACCGCACCTTCCCTCAGAGCATTGATACTGGCAAAAACTGCGGATTTTCCATCCTCCAGGAGGTGTAACACCCCCGCCCCGATGACGGATTGATTGAAATCGTTCACCTGATAAGTGGGGTCGGAATAACGGTTCTTGCCGTATTGACCAAAAACACTAAGCTGGTTTTTGGGATCAAAATTGTGCTGCCAGCCTCCGGCGATCCCATATGCATTCCTGTTCTTCAGATGCGCCTGTTCATAGAATCCCCATGTCAGGCCGACTCGAAAAACCTCGTCGCCTGAAGAAAATGACGCGCCAGTTCGCGCATCCGCGCTGCCGGTATCATATACATGCATCTTATTGTTGTTGCGCAAACGCAAGTCGATTCCGCCATAAGCCCCCCACTGCCCTGAGAATTCGTGAGCCACTTCCCCGCCTGTGGCTGTAGCGTAATAAGTAGCGGGTGTTTTAAGGCTGGTGGGATTTAATGTGAATACCAGATTGCCGAAAGCCGGAACCGCCACATCCGCTTGGCTGGTGGAATTATTGACGTTCGAATCTCGACCGAGCGTCCCTTCCAGATACGCAGAATAACGAGTCTTCCTGGCCTGTTCCGCCGAATCGATCGCGGCCAAATATTTATCGATAGTGATACGTGCAGCTTCAGGAGGCTCTTGCTTCATGACTGCTTCCAGCTCCGTCCGGGCACGCGGCAGATCACCCAGATGGAAATATGCCCGCGCCATATCCAGTCGCGCTCCCGCAAAGTTTGGATCGACCGCCAGCACCCGCTCGAAGGCAAGTGTCGCTTTGTCCGGATGTCCGCTGTCCAGCGCCGCGATTCCCAGCAAGTAGTCGAACTGCGAATCGCCCGAATATTCGAAGTCCTTCGCCGACAACAGCTGGTATGCCTCTTCAGGCTTGCCTTCATTGAGCAATCCTTCAGCATTACGCAGCAACTCTTCAGGTACATCAACTTTAGAGCCCTGCTGCTGGGTAGCCGTGCTATCTGCAACAGGTGCGACGGGCATTGGACGCGCCGAGAAGGCTCGAATGACCACCCCGCCCGCCGCATAGGACGCCCCCTGCAGACCGAAGCTCATGCAACAAACAACAGTCATGAAACTTAGCAATGACCGACTTCTCATGCGAACCCCTATAGTTATTTCGGCAACCCGACCGACGCTTTGCCACTGCGATGCATTCTATTACCTGAACCGGGTTTAGTAATCACGTATTGATCAAGCAAGATGCAGAAAGGCCGCCACTAGGGCGGCCTAACTGTTTGATTGTTTGGTGGCTCGGGGCGGAATCGAACCACCGACACGCGGATTTTCAATCCGCTGCTCTACCAACTGAGCTACCGAGCCGTTTTTTCTGCCTTCCCGGACGGGTCGGTCGAAACGAAGGCGCGCATTGTAGCCATAAGCGGCATTACGGGCAACACAAAAAACGAACCCCGCACTTGGCGGGGTTCGTTTACAGCAATACGGCAGAGCCGTGCGGCTGGTTGATTACATCATACCGCCCATACCACCCATGCCGCCCATATCACCACCCATGCCGCCGGCCGGCTTGTCTTCCGGCATTTCGGCGACCATGCATGCGGTCGTCAGCATCAGGCCTGCGATGGAGGATGCGTTCTGCAGTGCGGTGCGTGTCACCTTGGTCGGATCGACCACGCCCATGGCCAGCATGTCGCCATACTCGCCTGTGCCTGCGTTGTAACCAAAGCTGCCTTTACCTTCCAGCACTTTGTTCACGACGACAGATGGCTCTTCGCCTGCATTGGCAACGATGGCACGCAGCGGCGCTTCCATCGCGCGCAGCACGATGGTGATACCGGCGTCCTGGTCGTGGTTGTCGCCTTTCAGACCGGCAACCGCAGCCTTGGCACGCAGCAGTGCTACGCCGCCTCCGGGCACGATGCCTTCTTCAACAGCGGCACGTGTCGCGTGCAATGCATCTTCCACGCGGGCCTTCTTCTCTTTCATCTCGACTTCGGTCGCAGCGCCGACCTTGATCACTGCCACGCCGCCGGACAGCTTGGCTTTGCGCTCTTGCAGCTTCTCTTTGTCGTAGTCGCTGGAGGACTCTTCCATCTGCTTGTTGATGGTGGTGATACGCGCCTGGATGGCTTCGGTCTTGCCGTGGCCGTCGATGATGATGGTGTTGTCCTTGCCCACTTCGATACGCTTGGCTTGACCCAGATCATCCAGCGTGGCTTTTTCCAGTGTCAGACCGACTTCTTCTGCGATCACGGTAGCGCCGGTCAGGATGGCGATGTCTTCCAGCATGGCTTTGCGGCGGTCGCCGAAACCCGGTGCCTTGACGGCAACGGTCTTCAGGATGCCACGGATGTTGTTCACCACCAGTGTGGCCAGTGCTTCGCCGTCTACATCTTCAGCGATGATCAACAGCGGACGGCTGGTCTTGGCGATCTGTTCCAGTACGGGCAGCAGGTCACGAATGTTGGAGATCTTTTTGTCGTGCAGCAGGACGTAAGGATTGTCCATCGCAGCGATCTGGCGATCCTGATTGTTGATAAAGTACGGTGACAGATAGCCGCGATCGAACTGCATGCCTTCAACCACGTCCAGCTCATCTTCCAGACCGGAGCCGTCTTCGATAGTAATGACGCCTTCCTTGCCGACCTTGTCCATCGCTTCAGCGATCTTCTCGCCAACAGCGGTGTCGGAGTTGGCGGAGATGGAGCCGACTTGAGCGATCTCTTTGCTGGTGGTGCAAGGCTTGGACAGCTTCTTCAGCTCTTCAACAGCCGTGATGACTGCCTTGTCGATGCCGCGCTTCAGATCCATAGGGTTCATGCCGGCGGCGACGAACTTCATGCCTTCCTGCACGATGGACTGTGCCAGCACAGTCGCGGTTGTTGTACCGTCACCGGCCACGTCGGAGGTCTTGGAAGCGACTTCCTTGACCATCTGCGCGCCCATGTTCTCGAACTTGTCCTTCAGTTCGATCTCTTTGGCGACGGACACACCGTCCTTGGTGATGGTGGGAGAACCGTAGGAACGGTCCAGCACCACGTTACGGCCCTTGGGGCCCAGAGTGACTTTAACCGCGTCGGCCAGGATGTTCACACCCACGACCATCTTGCTGCGTGCGGCGTCGTGGAATTTTACGTCTTTAGCTGCCATGTCTTATTTCTCCTGAATTCGTTGAGTGCTTAGGCTTCGATGATGCCGATGATGTCGTCTTCGCGCATTTGCAGCAGCTCGACACCATCCATCTTGAAAGCTTGACCGGAATACTTGCCGAACAGCACCTTGTCGCCGACCTTGACGTTCATCGGGCGAACCTTGCCGTCGTCGCCGATCTTGCCGTTGCCCACAGCGATGATTTCGCCTTGGTCCGGCTTCTCGGTTGCTGCGTCGGGGATGACGATACCGGAAGCGGTCTTGCGCTCTTCTTCCATGCGCTTGACGATGACGCGATCATGCAAAGGACGAATCTTCATGCTTATTTCTCCTAAATCAGTGAGTTGATGATTTGCGAAGGCGGGGAGCTAGCACTCTCCGCCAGCGACTGCTAATAATAGGGGCGCACCCCTCGCAATTCAAGGGTGCAAGGAAGATTTCTTTTGGGTCAACCCAGAATCGCGCGCAACGCAGGCTCCAGTTCGGGGTAGACGCAATGCACTCCTGATGCTTCCAGTCGCGCCGGCAGCACACGCTGACCTTCCAGCACGAGTGCGGCACGCTCGCCCATGGCCAGCTTGAGCATGGTCGCCGGGGCCACAAACGCTGCCGGACGACGCAGCACTGCGGCCAGAATGCGCGTGAATTCGGCATTGGTGACCGGCTTGGGCGAGGTCATATTGAACGGGCCGGTAAGTCCCTCATCCTGCAGCATGCGCAACAGATGCTGCACATAGTCATCGATGTGGATCCAGCTCATCCATTGCTTGCCGTCCCCCAATCGCGCACCCAAGCCCAGCCGGAACGGCGGCAGCATGCGCGCCAGCAGGCCGCCATCCTTGCTAAGGATAAGGCCGGTTCGCAGCAGACAGACGCGCACGCCGTATTGTTCAGCTTCGATAGCGGCCGACTCCCAGTCGATACAAAGCTGCGCCGGGAAGTCATCTCCCGGCCCAGAAGTCTCCACCAACTCCCGATCGCCGCGCCCGCCGTAATAGCCGATGGCGGAACCTGACAACAACACGGCAGGCTTTTGTTCAGCTTGGGCGATGCGTGCGACCAACTGCCGCGTCAGCGCGATGCGGCTATCGCGCAGCTGCTTTTTGCGACGCTCTGTCCAGGCTGCATCAACGATAGGCTCGCCCGCCAGATTGATGACGGCGTCGAAATGATGGTGCGGATGCCAGTCGTCGAGCGAAGCCAGCGCCTTTACGCCTACGCCGCATTTGCCGGCAACGGAATCGGGGTGGCGACTGAATACAGTCAGGGTATGGCCTTCGGCCAGCAAGACACGACACAGGGCGCGACCGATCAGTCCCGTGCCGCCAGTGATGAGGATGTTCATGGCTGTCTCCTCGTATCGGTTGAGGCTTCATCTTACGTTATGATTGCCCGCATGACATCAAACACTTCCCTGCTGACGCGTAGCCTGTCCGCGGTCTGGCATCCCTGCACCCAGATGAAGCGCCACGAGACCTTGCCGCTGGTACCCATCGCGCGCGGCAAAGGCGTGTGGCTCTATGATTTTGAAGGCAAACGCTATCTGGACACGGTCAGTTCCTGGTGGGTGAATCTGTTCGGACATAGCGAGCCGCGCATCAACGCCGCCCTCACCGACCAGCTCGGCAAACTGGAGCACGTGATGCTGGCCGGCTTCACGCACGAACCGGTGGTGCAACTGTCGGAGCGTTTGCGCGAACTGGCCCCCCCGGGACTTGGCCATTGCTTCTACGGCTCGGACGGCGCCTCGGCCACCGAGATCGCACTGAAGATGAGCGCGCATTACTGGCGCAATCACGGCAACACACATAAAACAGAGTTCCTCAGCCTGCAGAACAGCTATCACGGCGAGACGCTGGGCGCATTGACGGTGACCGACGTGGCGCTGTTCCGCGACGCCTATGGCGCGCTGATCCGGCAGAACGCCACGGTGCCCAGCCCAGACTGGCGCAATGCCGAGCCGGGCGAAAGCGCCGAGGCATTTGCGTTGCGTTGCGCGGATGCACTCGACCAGCATCTGCAACGACACCACGCGCAGATCGCAGCCCTGATCGTCGAACCGCTGATCCAGGGCGCGGCGGGCATGGCGATGTACCACCCCACCTACCTGCGCGCCGCGCGCGAACTGTGTACGCGTTATGGCGTGCATCTGATCGCCGACGAGATCGCGGTCGGCATGGGCCGCACCGGCACACTGTTCGCCTGCGAACAGGCGAACATCCGGCCCGACTTCCTGCTGCTGTCCAAAGGCATCACCGGCGGCTACCTGCCTTTGTCAGTAGTGATGACCACGGACGACATCTATCAGGCCTTCTATGCCGACGAGACCGCGCGCGGTTTCCTGCATTCGCATTCCTACACCGGCAACCCGCTGGCCTGCCGCGCCGCGCTGGCGACACTGGACATCTTTGCGCAGGACGATGTGCTCAACGTCAATCGCGACAAGGCAGCTTTTCTCAACCGCATCGCCGAACCGCTGCGCACGCACCCGCGCGTGCGCAACTTCCGCAACACCGGCATGGTCTGGGCGTTCGAGGTCGAGTCGTCGCATGCGGATTTCGCACAACGCTGCTTCAGCCTCGGCCTGCAACAGGAATTGTTATTGCGCCCGATGGGCGACACGGTATATTTCATGCCGCCTTACGTCATCACCGAGGAGGAAATGCAATTGATGGTCACGCGCACGCTGGCCGTTATCAACGCACTGTTATGAAACTGCTCGTCACACTATTCATCAGCCTGATCTTTGCACTCGATGCCGGCGCCGCATCACTGCCGGTCAGCGTCACACAAGAGTTGGAGAAAGCAGGCATCCCCACCTCGGCCGTATCTATCGTAGTGCGCGAGGTCGGACACCAGAACTCCCTGATCGATCTGAATGCCCAGCGGGCGATGAATCCGGCTTCCAACATGAAGCTGCTGACCACTTATGCCGGGCTCGACCTGCTAGGCCCGGCCTATACATGGAAGACCGAGGCTTACTTGGACGGGGAGCTCTCGGATGGCGAGTTGTATGGCGACCTGATCTTGAAAGGCTACGGCGACCCCAAGTTCACCATCGAGCAGTTCTGGCTATGGCTCTCCGATCTGCGCGCGCGCGGCTTGCGCGATATCAAGGGCGATCTGGTACTCGACCGCAGCTATTTCGACCTGCAACCGCACGACCCCGCCGAATTCGACAACGACCCGCTGCGCGCCTACAACGTCGGTCCGGATGCCTTGTTGCTCAACTTCAACATCGTGCGCCTGCGTTACCTGCCTAACGGCGAAGCGCTGAATGTCGTGAGCCTGCCGCCCATCTCCGGATTCTCGCTGGAGAACCAACTCGCCCCGACCAGCGGCAAGTTCAACTGCAGCGACTGGGATGGCCGCCTTTCGGTGCAGCCCGGCGGCGACAGCGTGGTGTTGCAAGGCGACTACCCCATCGAGTGCGGCGAACGCGAACAGAGCCTGTCCGTGATGCCGCACACCCGCTACGTGGAAGCCGTCTTCCGCGCCATCTGGCAAGAACTGGGCGGCACATTAAATGGCATACAACGCGAAGGGACCGTCGCACCCAGTGCGCGATTGTTCTCCACGCATCGCTCCGAGCCTCTGATTACCGTCATTCGCGACATCAACAAATACAGCAACAATGTCATGGCGCGCCAATTGTTCCTGACGCTGGGCGAGACGCTCCCGCTGGAGAACGAACCCGGCGACATGCCGGCCGTCTTCTCCGGCAGCGAAACCAGTCGGCGCATGGGCATCGAACGCAGCATCTTCGCCATGCAAAACTGGCTGACGCGAACCGGTATGGATTTCAAGGAATTGGTGCTGGAGAACGGTGCCGGCTTGTCGCGCATCGAACGCATCAGCGCCGCGCACATGGCCCAGTTACTGGAACATGCTGCAGAAAATCCATTCAGTGCCGAGCTGCGATCTTCGCTACCCATCCTCGGCGTCGACGGCTCCGTGCAGCAACGGCTGAGCGACAGCCCCGCCGCCCGCCACGCCCATCTCAAGACCGGCACACTGGAAGGCGTGAAGACACTCGCGGGTTATGTACGCTCGAAGCGCAACAAGGATTGGGTGGTAGTTTTCTTCATCAACCATCCCAATGCCAAGCACGGACAAGATGCGCAGGATGCGCTGGTCGAGTGGCTTGCGACGCGTCACTGAATTAAGCCGCACAGTTATCCTGAATCGCCGCGAAAAAATATATAGGCCTTTTTCAGAAAATATATAGGCCGTCGTTTTGGTTTACATAACCACAATCAATAAGCGACTATGCGCCTGCGAGATTTTGTTCGCGTTATTCAATAACAAAAGGAAACAGCATGAAAAAAAATATCTTGGCTCTCGCCATTTTGGCATCGTTCGCCGCACCTGCAATGGCTGGCACTTACTACATTGCCGGCGATTTCGGCACAACCACTTGGACTAACAATGCCACCTTCCCAACGCCCGGCAACGTGACCATTGCAGGCGGCTACAACTACAGTTCGCAGTTTTCCGCTGAAGTGGGTTACACCATGTTTGGCGATTCGACTCTGACTGCCGGCGGTAACAGCGCGACAGTTAAAACCTCTTCGTTATATGCTGCCGCAGTCGCCTCCTTCCCACTCAATGATCAGTTCAGCTTATTTGGCAAGCTTGGCATCACCAGCAACAAAACTGATATCTCTAGCAACTTTGGCTATAGCGCAAGCGCGTCAAAGAGCGGCATGATGTATGGTGTTGGTGCATCCTATAGCCTGTCCGAGAAAACCAGTCTGCGCGCTCAATACATAAGTCTGGGTGAATATGACAGCTCTTCAGCTCCTCTGAAAGCCAGCGTCATGAGCTTCGGCGTTGCATACGCGTTCTAATTTTTGTTATTCATTAAAAGCCGGGCGATGCCCGGCTTTTTTTCTGGCAATATCACATCACCGCCAATCAATGGCTTCTCCTGTCTGAAAATATATAAATGAAGAATTTGGCAGCGATCCCGATCGCCATTCTGATACTGACATTACCAACCATAAGTCGGGCTGATCCAATGACGACCCAGACAGGCAACGAGATCAGCCTATCTCTCGGCTCATATAAGTACGAAGAACCCGGCCTGATGTCATTGAAAGGCCTCAAGAGTGGCATCGAGCTGCGCGCGACCAAGGCATATTCGGCGCGCCTAACTTTCCTGCGCGGTGAATTACGCTATGCGGGCGGGACCGTCGACTACAGCAGCAACAGCACAGGCAGCAGCAGCGGAGAACCGGACTGGTATTTCGAAGGGCGGGCACTGATCGGGCGCGACTGGTTACTCAAGACCGCCACGATCTCCACCTATACCGGACTCGGCTACCGTTTCCTGCTCAATGATGGGCGCGGCATCACCAGCACGGGCCACGCAGGATATCGGCGAGAGAGTACCTATATCTATCTGCCGATGGGCGTCATCTTCCGTACCGGCCTGAATAGTGGTGATGAGATGATCGGATCGCTCGAATACGACCATCTGCTTTCCGGGAACCAGTTCAGCAAACTATCGGACACCGGCCTCGGCTACAGTGACCTCGACAGCAAACAGACGGAGGGTTACGGCATGAAGTTGCGACTGTCCTACGCGACCGCCAGATGGTCAGCGGGACCGTATCTGCATTACTGGAACATCGCGGATTCTGCCATCAATCCCGTGTACCGCAACGGCGTGCTGTATAGCTATGGACTGGAACCGCACAACAAAACGACCGAGATCGGATTTGAACTGCGCAGGCCGTTCTGACGCTCACAACCCCAGTTCACCCCACATCGCATCTACCTTAGCCTTCACCGCCTCATCCATCACGATAGGCGTGCCCCATTCGCGTTGCGTCTCGCCCGGAAATTTATTGGTAGCGTCCAATCCCATCTTGCCACCCAGACCGCTCACGGGTGAAGCGAAATCCAGATAGTCGATCGGCGTGTTCTCCACCAGTAGCGTGTCGCGCACCGGATCCATGCGCGTGGTGATCGCCCACATGACTTCTTTCCAATCACGCACATCGATGTCGTCGTCCACCACGATGATGAACTTGGTATACATGAACTGGCGCAGAAAACTCCAGATACCGAACATCACGCGCTTGGCGTGCCCGGCGTATTGCTTCCTGATGCTGACCACAGCCATACGATAGGAACAGCCTTCCGGCGGCAGGTAGAAATCCACGATCTCGGGGAATTGCTTTTGCAGCAGCGGCACGAACACCTCGTTCAGCGCCACGCCCAGCATCGCCGGTTCATCAGGCGGCTTTCCGGTGTAGGTGGAGTGGTAGATAGGTTCGCGGCGCATGGTGATGCGCTCGATGGTGAACACCGGAAACTTGTCTTGCTCGTTGTAGTAGCCGGTGTGGTCACCGTATGGCCCTTCCAGCGCCGTCTCGTCCGGATGGATCACGCCTTCCAGCACGATCTCGGCGGAAGCAGGCACTTGCAAGTCGCTGCCGATGCACTTCACCAGCTCGGTCTTGCTACCGCGCAACAATCCGGCGAACTGATATTCGGACAATGAATCGGGCACCGGCGTGACTGCACCGAGTATGGTCGCCGGGTCTGCACCGATAACGACCGCGACCGGATACGGCTGCCCCGGGTTCTTCTCACAGTGATCACGAAAGTCCAGCGCGCCGCCGCGATGCGCCAGCCAGCGCATGATCACCTTGTTCGGCCCCAGCACCTGCTGGCGATAGATACCCAGGTTCTGCCGTGCCTTGTTCGGTCCGCGCGTCACCACCAACCCCCAGGTGATCAGCGGCGCAACGTCGCCGGGCCAGCAATGCTGGATCGGCAGCTTGGAAAGATCGACATCCGCGCCTTCCCACACCACTTCCTGACATGGCGCCGATGACAAGACTTTGGGCGACATGGTCATCACTTGTTTAAGTATCGGCCACTTGTCCCAAGCATCTTTCAGCCCCTTGGGCGGCTCCGGTTCTTTCAGGTAGGCGAGCAGTTTGCCGACTTCGCGCAATGCACCTATGTCTTCTTCGCCCATGCCCAGCGCCACGCGGCGCGGCGTACCGAACAGATTGGCGAGCACCGGCATGTTGTGGCCGGCGACGTTCTCGAACAGCAGCGCCGGTCCCTGCGCGCGCAACACGCGGTCGCATATCTCGGTCATCTCGAGATGTGTGGAGACCGGTGCAGTGACGCGTTTTAGTTCGCCGATGCTTTCCAGTTGTGCGATGAAATCGCGAAGGTCTTTATATTCCATCAGTAGAACCTTTCCTCGCCCTCGGGGCGCGTCTTGAACCGCTTGTGCAACCAGAAATACTGCTCCGGCATCTCCAGCACGCGCTGTTCGATGAACTCATTCATGCGGCGCGCATCGGCGATATCATCGCCGCTCGGATAGTTCTCCCATGCCGGATAGAAGGTCAGCACATATCCGCCACCACCCGGCAGCACGCGCGTGATGCTGGGCACCACCTTGGCGCCGGTCATCTGCGCGATGCGCGGCAATGAAGTCATGGTCGCAGCTTGCACGCCGAAGAACGGGATGAACGCACCATCCTTCACGCCCTGATCCTGATCCGGCGGATAGATGAAAGGCATATTGTCGCGCATGCCTTTCAGGATGGGACGCAACCCTTGTTGGCGCGAATACAAGCGCTGGTCGCGGAAACGCGCGCGCTTTTGCAATAACAGCTCTGTCAGGTAGCGACTCTTCTGGTTGGCATACATGCACACGGTATCGACCTGCTGCGCCACCCACTGCCCGCCCGCATCCATGCCGACGAAGTGCGGCGTCAGCAGAATCATCGGCTGCCCCTTCATGGCCTCGAAATGTTCCACACCTTCCACCCGGATCAATGAATTGATGCGCGCAGCACTGGACCACCACAGGATGCAGCGTTCGATCAGGCCACGGAAGAACATCTTGAAATGGGCGCGCAACAATTGTGCGCGCGCTGCTTCGGCCATATCCGGGAAGCACAATTTTAGATTGATGTCGCCCACTCTGCGCCGCTCGCCGGCCAACAGATAGCTCAACATACCCAGTACATTACCGATAGCGACGATCACGCGGAAAGGCAGGAAGTGGATCAACCACAGGATGAATACACCCAGATGAACCATCATTCGGCAATCCCTTCAACTGCAGGCGGATTCGCACCGCGCGGTACTTTATAACGGTTATAGCTCCACAGATACTGCTCGGGATGTTGGCGTATCAATGTTTCCAGCGCCGCATTCAACTGCACGGGCACAGAAGTGACCGAATCAAAACTGAGCGGAGAAAAATGCAGTGCATAGCCCGCGCCGCGTGGCAGTCGCTCACTCAGACACATCACCACTGAAGCCCCACTGGCTTGGACCAACCGCCCCAGCAGTGTCATGGTGTAGGCTGGCCGCCCGAAGAATGGTGCCCATTCCCCTTCTCCGTTGCCCGGCGCCTGATCCGGCAACACACCGATGACCTCACCGCGCTTGAGCGCTTTGAGCAGCAGACGCACCCCTCCCAGATCAGTCGGCGCCAATTTCATGTGGCCGCGCTCGCGGCCCTGATGCATCAACTTGTCGAGCGAGGGGTAGCGTGGCGGACGATACATGCAGGTCATCGGAAACTTCTCAGCCAGATAGAGACCGATCACTTCGAAGCAGCCGATATGCGGCGTCAGCATGATCACGCCTTTGCCTTCTGCCTGCGCAGTCTCGATATGTTCCCAGCCATGGCATGCCACCACACTGTCGACCACTTGCTGCAGGGGACGACGCCATACCCAGGGCAGTTCCAGCACGCTCCTGCCCGCTTCGCGGATATTGGCATGCAACAGCTTTCGATACTCCGAATCCGAATCGGCAAGCTTGGCAAGGCGCAGATTCTCGCGCATCCGTGACGCATAGCGCCCGGATGACCAGTAGACCAGCCAGCCGAACGGGCCACCCAAGCGGTAAAGCAGGGACAACGGCAGGCGGGCAAGAAGGTCGAACAGCAAGGTCATTCAAGAAAACCCATAAATTGACTGGCGGGGGATTTGATATACTGCGCGCCCATTTAACTATTGAAGAAGTGATCGGAGAGCCATGAGCGAGTTTTTCTTTACATCCGAATCCGTGTCCGAGGGCCATCCGGACAAGGTAGCAGACCAGATCTCCGATGCCATCGTGGACGCGATTCTAGCGCAGGATAACCATTCCCGCATCGCCGCAGAGACTCTGGTTACGACCGGACTGGTCGTACTCGCTGGTGAGATCACCACCAACGCACAAGTAAACTATGCCAAGGTCGCGCGTGAAACCATCCGCAAGATCGGCTACGACGACCCCAGCCTGCGCTTCGACGCTGACGGCTGTTCTGTCCACGTTTGCTACGGCACGCAAAGCCCGGACATCGCTCAAGGCGTGGACAAGGCCTACGATGACAACATGGATCAGGGCGCGGGCGACCAAGGCCTGATGTTCGGTTACGCCTGCCGCGAGACCGACGTGCTGATGCCGCTGCCCATCCACCTGTCGCACCGCATCGTCGAACGTCAGGCGCAGTTGCGCCGCGACGGCCGCCTGAACTGGTTGCGTCCGGATGCCAAGTCCCAGGTCACCGTCAGATACGTGAACGGCGCGCCGGACAGTATCGATACCGTTGTTCTATCCACGCAACACACACCGGACATCACGCTCGAACAGATCCGTGAAGCATGTATCGAAGAGATCATCAAGCCGATCCTTCCAAAAGAACTAATCAAGGGCGACATCAAGTATCTGGTGAACCCGACCGGACGCTTCGTCATCGGCGGCCCGCACGGGGATGCCGGCCTGACCGGCCGCAAGATCATCGTTGACACCTATGGCGGCGCAGCCCCGCACGGTGGCGGCGCATTCTCCGGCAAGGACCCGTCCAAGGTTGACCGTTCTGCCGCGTATGCTGGCCGTTACGTCGCAAAGAACATCGTCGCCGCCGGTCTGGCAGACAAGTGTCAGGTACAAGTGAGCTATGCGATCGGCGTAGCTCAGCCGACCAGCATCATGGTCAGCACCTACGGTACGGGCAAGATTTCCGACGAGAAGATCACCGAACTGGTCAAGAAGCATTTTGACCTGCGTCCGAAAGGCATCGTGCAGATGCTCGACTTGCTGCGTCCGATCTACCAGAAGACAGCGGCTTACGGCCACTTCGGTCGTGAAGAGCCCGAGTTCCGCTGGGAAGCGACAGATAAGGCTGCGGCATTGCGCGCAGACGCTGGACTGTAATTCGTATCACCCATCCCGCCGAGGGGCGCTGCAGCAGTCACCGCAAGGTGGACCTGTCAGGCTCGGCGAGGATGGTTCAACATGTAGCAACGGCGCCCATTCATCAACTTATCGAATGAATGGAGTGCTTTATGTCTACTCAAGACTACGTAATCGCTGATATCAAACTGGCCGATTGGGGCCGCAAAGAGATCGCTATCGCCGAGCATGAGATGCCTGGCCTGATGGCCATCCGCGAAGAGTTCGCCAAGACCCAACCCCTGAAGGGCGCGCGCGTTACTGGCTCGCTGCACATGACCATCCAGACTGCCGTGCTGATCGAGACGCTGAAGGCACTCGGTGCGGAAGTGCGCTGGGCCTCGTGCAACATCTTCTCCACGCAGGATCACGCTGCCGCCGCCATCGCCGCAGGCGGCACACCGGTGTTCGCCGTGAAAGGCGAAACACTGGCCGAATACTGGGACTACACCCACCGCATCTTCGAATGGGCGGACGGCGGCTTGTCCAACATGATCCTGGACGATGGCGGCGACGCCACGCTGTTATTGCACCTCGGCGCGCGTGCAGAAAAAGACGCATCGCTGATCAGCAAGCCAGGTTCCGAAGAAGAGACATGCCTGTTCGCATCCATCAAGGCCAAGCTGGCACAGGACAAGACCTGGTACTCCACCCGTCTCGCTGCGATCAAGGGCGTGACCGAAGAGACCACCACCGGCGTGCATCGCCTGTACCAGATGCATGAGCGCGGCGAACTCAAGTTCCCCGGCATCAACGTCAACGACTCCGTCACCAAGTCCAAGTTCGACAACCTGTACGGCTGCCGCGAATCGCTGGTGGACGGCATCAAGCGCGCCACCGACGTGATGATCGCGGGCAAGATCGCCGTCATCGCCGGTTACGGCGACGTGGGAAAAGGTTCGGCACAAGCCATGCGCGCATTGTCCGCTCAGGTATGGGTCACCGAGATCGACCCGATCTGCGCGCTGCAAGCCGCAATGGAAGGCTACCGCGTGGTCACCATGGATTACGCCTGCGAACACGGCGACATCTTCGTCACCACCACTGGCAACTTCCACGTCATCACGCATGACCACATGAAGAAGATGAAGAACAACGCCATCGTGTGCAACATCGGCCACTTCGACAACGAGATCGATGTCGCTTCTCTGGAGCAATACCAGTGGGAAGAGATCAAGCCGCAAGTCGACCACGTCATCTTCCCCGATGGCAAGCGCATCATCCTGCTGGCCCAAGGTCGCCTGGTGAACCTCGGTTGCGGCACCGGCCATCCGTCCTACGTGATGTCCTCTTCCTTCGCCAACCAGACCATCGCCCAGATCGAGCTGTGGACGGAACGCGATTCCGGCAAATATCCGGTGGGCGTGTACACGCTGCCCAAGCATCTGGACGAAAAGGTCGCGCGCCTGCAGTTGAAAACGCTCAACGCCCAACTGTCCACACTGACAGACCAGCAAGCCGCTTACATCAACGTACCCAAGGAAGGCCCGTACAAGGCCGACCACTATCGTTATTGATTAACGACTTACAGGTATGATGGCGAGGGGCGGACGTCAGGTTCGCCCCTATTAACTTGTAAATTGGAAATATGCTGCTACGACTGCTACTTATCTGGAGTTTGAACTCGCTGGCATTGATCGCCGTGGCGAGCTTCGTGCCGGGCATCCATGTGG
Source organism: Sideroxydans sp. (assembly GCA_013791855.1). Lineage (GTDB taxonomy): Bacteria > Pseudomonadota > Gammaproteobacteria > Burkholderiales > Gallionellaceae > Sideroxyarcus. Next base: position 54,994 of record VMTA01000004.1, on the reverse strand, counting down.
ACGGCTTCATGGCCGCCTTCGTGGCGGCGCTGGTGCTGGGGCTGGTGAACACATTGATCAGACCGATCTTCTTGGTACTGACACTGCCGGTCACCGTGCTCACGCTGGGACTGTTCATCTTGGTCATCAACGGCCTGATGTTCTGGTTCGCGGGCTCCATCCTGCGCGGCTTCGTGGTCGACAGTTTCTGGCATGCCGTGCTGGGTGCCCTGTTGTTCAGTATATTTTCATGGGCGCTGTCCGCAGCCGCCGCACAACTATTGGTGAGAAAACATGGGAAATCCAACCACCCCGATCAGCTTTGAATTCTTCCCTCCGCAAACGCCGGAGGGTGCCACCAAACTGACTGCCGCACGCCAGCGGCTGGCAGCATTCAAGCCGGAATTCTTCTCGGTCACTTTCGGCGCAGGCGGCTCCACGCAGGACCGCACGCTGGACACCATCAGGCAGATCCACGCGGAAGGTCACAGCGCCGCCCCGCATCTGTCCTGCGTGGGCAGCACGCGCGAGAACATCCGCGGGTTGCTGAACATCTATAAAGAAATGGGCATCCAGCGCATCGTCGCGCTGCGCGGCGACCTGCCTTCCGGCATGGCCAGCATCGGCGAGTTCCAGTATGCCAACGAGCTGGTGAGTTTCATCCGCGCGCAGACCGGCGAGCACTTCCACATCGAAGTGGCCGCCTATCCCGAGTTCCATCCGCAGGCGAACTCGGCACGCGAAGACATGCTCAACTACAAACGCAAGATCAACGCCGGCGCGAACTCGGCCATCACACAGTATTTCTACAACGCCGATGCCTACTTCCGTTTCGTGGAAGAGACACGCAAGCTGGGCGTGGAAGCGCCCGTCGTGCCCGGCATCATGCCCATCGTGCGTTACTCGCAACTGGCGCGCTTCTCGGACATGTGCGGCGCCGAGATCCCGCGCTGGATGCGCAAGACCATGGAAAGTTACGGCGACGATGTGGAATCCGTGCAGAACTTCGGTCTCGATGTCGTGACCCAACTGTGCGAGAAGCTCATTGCAGGTGGCGCTCCCGCGCTGCATTTCTACACCCTTAATCAGGCCAAGGCCTCCATCGATATCCTGCAACGTCTGGGCTATCGCGCGTAATTTGAAGCAAGTTGAAACCATGAAGAAACCCGAACTGTTGTTGCCCGCCGCCTCGCTGGAAAAGATGCGCACCGCCTACTCCTACGGCGCAGATGCAGTGTATGCCGGCCAGCCGCGTTACTCGCTGCGCGTGCGCAACAACGAGTTCATGATGGAGCAGCTATCCCAAGGCATCGAGGAAGCGCATGCGCTGGGCAAGCAGTTCTACGTCGCCAGCAATCTGATGCCGCACAACGCCAAGCTGAAGACCTACATGGCGGACATGGAACCCATCATCAGGATGAAACCAGATGCGCTGATCATGGCCGACCCCGGCCTGATCGCCATGGTGCGAGAAAAATGGCCGGAGCAGGTCATCCACCTCTCCGTGCAGGCCAACACCGTCAACTACGCGGCGGTGAAGTTCTGGAAGTCCATCGGCCTGTCGCGCGTCATTTTGTCGCGCGAACTGTCCCTGGACGAGATCGAAGAGATCCGCCAGCAATGCCCTGACATGGAGCTGGAGGTGTTCGTGCACGGCGCGCTGTGCATCGCCTATTCCGGCCGCTGCCTGCTGTCCGGCTACTTCAACCACCGCGACGCGAACCAGGGCACCTGCACCAACTCCTGCCGCTGGGATTACAAAGTGGAAAACGCCACCGAAGACGGCACCGGGCACATCCAGAAGATCGACTTCGATTTCGACAAGGCGTTGGGTGAAAGCGCACTGTCCGATTGCGGTTCGCAACCGCGCCATCCGATGGCCGACCGCGTGTACATGATCTCGCGCCCCGACCATCCGGAAGAACTGATGCCCGTGCTGGAAGACGAACACGGCACCTACATCATGAACTCCAAAGACCTGCGCGCCGTGGAGCATGTCGAGAAACTGGTGAAGATCGGCATCGATTCGCTGAAAGTGGAAGGCCGCACCAAGTCTATCTACTACGTGGCGCGTACCGCACAGGTGTACCGCCAAGCCATCGACGACGCGATGAAGAACCGCCCGTTCGACCTGAAACTGCTGGGTGCACTGGATGCACTCGCCAGCCGCGGCTACACCGACGGCTTCTACGAGCGCCACCATACACACGAGCAGCAGAACTACATGCGCGGCCACTCCGAGAGTTTCCGCCAGCAGTATGTCGGCGACATCGTCGCCTGCGCGGACGGCATGGCCGAGATTGCCGTGAAGAACAAGTTCTCAGTCGGCGACAAGCTGGAGATCATCCACCCCTCCGGCAACAGCATCGTCGAACTGAGCAAGATGACGAACCTGGATGGCGAGACGCTCACCGTTGCGCCGGGTAGCGGCCACCATGTGCGCATCCCGATGCAGGGTAATCTGGCTAACGGCATGATCGCCCGCTTTATTTGATCTCCCTTTGAACTCCATGGGATTCTGCCTGTCCACAGCATCGCCCCTAACAACCTATCAGGAGACGAACGATGAATTGGCATAACACAACCCTGCGCTACGGTTCACTTTCCATCGGCCTGCACTGGCTGATGTTGCTGATATTCATCGGCGTGTACGGCAGCATCGAACTGCGCGAGCTGTTCGAGAAAGGCAGCGACCCGCGCGAGATGCTGAAGTCCTGGCACTTCATGCTCGGCATATTGCTGTTCGTGCTGGTATTGCCGCGCATCGCCGCGCGCCTGAGCGGCCCCGCCCCCGCCATCACGCCCGAACCGGAGAAGATCCAGCAACTCGCCGGCAAGCTGTTGCATCTGGCGCTGTATGTGCTGACGATCGCCATGCCGATCAGCGGCTATCTGCTGCTCAGTGCCGCCGGCAAACCCATCCCCTTCTTCGGACTGGAACTGCCAGCACTGATCGATACCAACAAAGAGCTGGCCAAGCAGATCAAGGAAGTGCATGAATTCGTCGGCAGCGCCGGTTACTTCCTGATCGGTGCGCATTTCGTGGCGGCGCTCTATCACCACTTCATCTTGCGCGACAACACCATGACGCGCATGCTGCCGGAAAAGAAATGAACCCACTGCATGAGCCTGCGTGACCAGATAGCAGAAAGATTGACCGCGCTCTACCGGCGCACAGGCTTCAATCCGAGCGCGACGAAGTTCATCCTGATCTTCGCCGCGCTCAACGGCGTGCTGTATCACCTGCCGCTGTACTCCTTCGCCGTCAAAGACCTCGCCCCGCTCACTTTGCCGAGCACCCTCACGCTGCTGACGCTGTTCGTATTGGTGATGTTGCTGACGGTGCTGGTGATGTTCCTGTTTGCGCTGGTATCGCAACGCCTGCTCAAACCGCTGGCGATGCTGATCGTATTCAGCAACGCCTTCGCGCTGTATTTCATCCAAGCCTATCAGGTCGTGCTGGACAAGGCGATGATGGGCAACGTATTCAACACCAACACCAGCGAAGCGGGCAGCTATCTCAGCTACTCATTCCTGTGGCATGTGCTGCTGTTCGGCGTGTTGCCCGCCTGGCTGATCTCGCGCGTCACCATCCGGCATGTGTCGCGCCTGCGCACCATTGCCGCCCTGCTACTCTCGTTCATCGTCGGCATAGGCTGGCTGTATGGCAACGCGCAGAGCTGGCTATGGATAGACAAGCACGGACGCAAATTGGGCGGCATGATCCTGCCTTGGTCGTATGTGATCAACGCGACGCGCTATCAGGCAGAGAAAGCCATGCAGTCCCGCGAACTGGAATTGCTACCCTCCGCGCACTTCACCGCACAAGGCAAGACCATAGTAGTGCTGGTGATCGGCGAATCGGCCCGCGCGGCGAACTTCTCTCTGTACGGCTATGCGCGCGACACCAATCCATTGCTGCGGCAAGCCGGCGTCACCGCCCTGCGCGACGCGCGTGCCTGCTCCACCTACACCACCGCCTCGCTGCAATGTATGCTGTCGCACGTCGACACCGGCAACACGCTGTTCCACAGCCACGAAGCGCTGCCCAGCTATCTGCAACGCAGCGGCATAGCCACCATCTGGCTCACGCGCAACTGGGGCGAGCCGCCACTCAAGGTGAACACCTATCTGCGTGACACCGACATCCGCAGCACCTGCAGCGGTCCGCATTGCGACTACGATGAAGTGCTGCTCACCGGCCTGCAGCAGCGCATCGCCAGCATGAACAGCGACAAGGTGTTCGTCGTGCTGCATCAGTCCGGCAGCCACGGCCCAGATTACTACAACCACTATCCGGCGGACGGCGAAAAGTTCAGCCCGGTGTGCCGCTCGGTGCAATTGCAGGACTGCACGCCCGACACGGTGACCAATGCCTACGACAACACCATCCTCTACACCGACCGCTTCCTGTCCGAGACCATCTCCGTACTGCGCGCGATCCCGAACACGCAGACGATGATGATGTACATCTCCGACCACGGCGAGTCGCTCGGCGAGTATGGCTTATACTTGCATGGCACCCCGTATTCGCTGGCGCCCGATGTGCAGAAGGACATCCCCTACATCGTGTGGATGTCCGACGCGTTCAAGCAACACAAGACGCTGGCGGCCGATGCAGCGCTGGCCCAAGCCAAGCATGCGCAGCAGACGGTGTTCCACAGCATCATGGGCGCGTTCGATCTGCGCAGCGACATCTACGACCCTGAGTTGGACATCTTCAAAGATGCCGCGAACAAGAAACGATAAGGAAACCGCTTGAGCACCTGGCGCGACCATCTGCCGAAGAAACGCCCAATGGGCTTCATCGCCGCCTGCATGCTGAGTCTGCTGGTCTGCGTGTTCTATCCGTCCGACCTCGCCAGCTATCGCGAGACACTGAATGCCGAGCGACCGTTCTGGGTCGAGCCTACCGAAACCAAACTGCGCTTCGTCAACACCATCGCCCAGGTCGCCATGCCGCTGCTGCTGCGCGACAAGGAAGGCATGGTGCAACTGCTCGCGGTAGCCGTCACCGCCACCGTCGCCACACAAGGCTTGAAACGCATCGTCAATGATGTGGAGGTCGGCGGCACACGCATCGGCGAACGCCCCTACGCACCGGACAGCCGCCACAACATGCCCTCCGGCCACTCCTCGATGTCGTCCTGCGCCGTGTATTTCGTGGCCCGCCGCTACGGTCCGTGGCACCTGTTCTATCTCGTCCCCATCCTGCTGCTCACCATGGGCGCACGCCTGATGCTTGATGCCCACACGCTCTCTGCCGTGCTCGCCGGTTGCCTGATCGGCATCATCTGCGCCGCGTGGTTCACCTCGCCCTATCGCAAAAAGCAACCAGAAGAGACCACGCCATGATCCTCTCCGCTCTCTCCCAGTCCGCACGTTACGAAACTCTGCATCCGCTGTTCGCCCGCGCGTTCGCGCACATTCGCAGCACGGATTTCTTCAGCCTTGCGCCGGGACGCTATCCCATCATTGGTGACGAGCTGATCGCCATCGTCGAGCAGGTGCCTGCAAAAACGAAAGAGATGGCGAAGCTGGAAGCGCACAAGAAGTACATCGACATCCAACTGGTGCTGGAAGGTGACGAGACGATGGGATGGAAACCGCTGGCGGACTGCCTGAATCCGGTGAGCGACCACAGTGAAGAACGGGACATCCGTTTCTTCCACGATGCACCGGCTTCATACGTGCCGGTGCCACCGGATCATTTCTGCATCTTCTTCCCGGAGGATGCGCATGCGCCGCTGGTGGGAACCGGCATGGTGCGCAAAGTGATCTTCAAAGTGGCGGTAAAACCCGCCTAGTCGTCGAACGCCACGTCGCCTTCCGCGACGTGATCACCCGCCTTAACTCCCTTGAAGTCGAACAGCTCGCCATCGAGCAGGTGCGAGGGCCGCACGTTCTGCATGGCGGTGAAGATGGTCTGTGAACGCCCCGGATACTGGCGCTCCCAGTCGGTCAGCATCTGTTTGATGTTCTGGCGCTGCAGGTTCTCCTGCGAGCCGCACAAGTTGCAAGGGATGATGGGGAACTCCATGCCGCGCGCATAGCGGGCGATGTCCTTCTCGGCGCAATAGGCCAACGGTCGGATCACCACATGGTCACCCTTGTCGGTCACCAGCTTGGGCGGCATGGCCTTCAGCTTGCCGCCGAAGAACATGTTGAGGAACAGCGTCTCTACCATGTCGTCGCGGTGATGCCCCAGCGCGATCTTGTTCGCACCCAATTCACCCGCCACCTTGTAGATGATGCCGCGACGCAGGCGCGAGCACAACGAACAGGTAGTCTTGCCCTCGGGGATCTTCTCTTTGACGATGGAGTAGGTGTCCTGTGCTTCGATATGGAAATCGACGCCGAGGTTCTTCAGGTAATTCGGCAATACATCTTCCGGAAATCCCGGCTGCTTCTGATCTAGGTTCATCGCGATCAGCTTGAAATCGATAGGCGCGCGCTTCTGCAAGGTGCGCAGGATATCCAGCAGCGTGTAGGAATCCTTGCCACCGGACAGGCACACCATCACCACGTCGCCGTCCTCGATCATGTTGAAGTCGCCGATAGCTTTGCCGACCGAACTTTCCAGCCGTCCCTTGAGACGGTTGAAGTTGGTGGAATGGTGTTCGAAATGGATGGGTTGGATGATGTCGTTCATGCTTGTCTCAAATATTTATGCTGCGGCCGCCATCGACTGCGATGACTTGGCCGGTTATGTATGGCGCATCGGCGATCAGAAATTGCACTGTCTTGGCGATGTCGTCCGGGCTGCCCTCGCGCTTGAGCAGCGTGTGCGCCACGATCTTGCGGCGTTTCTCCTCGTCGCTCCACTCGTCGCCTTCCGGCCACACGATAACGCCCGGCGCGACGGCGTTCACGCGCACCTGTGGCGCCAGTTCCTGCGCCAGTCCTTTGGTCAGCGCCACCAGACCGGCCTTGGCCACGCTGTACAACAGATGCCCATGCATAGGACGCTCGGCATGGATATCCACGATGTTCACGATACAACCATGCTGGCGGCGCAGTTCGGCGGCGGCAGCTTGCGCCAGGAACAGCGGCGCCTGCAGATTGGTGCCAACCAGATCGTTCCATTGCGTGGCATCGATCTCGGCCAGTGGTGTGGCGTAAAAACTTGATGCGTTATTTACCAGCGCATCCAGATGACCGAAATGCTGCACCACTTCATTCACCATGCGCGGCAGCGTGCCGGTCTCCAGCAGATCGGCCTGCACGCTGATGGCGGAGTTCTCGCGCAAGTCGTTCAGTTCACCGCGCAGCGCAAAGGCCTCGTAGGCCGAGCTGCGGAAATGAATGGCGACGTTCGCCCCCGCCGCATGCAACCGACGCACGATGGCCGCGCCAACGCGCTTCGCACCACCGGTGACCAATATTGTTTTGCCCTGCATCGGAAACCCCTCTAAACTTTGGCCCATCATCAACACCTACGAGCCGCGCAGTAGATCTCTGCCGTCTCGCAAGATTATACCCGAGCATGCAAGTAAACCTCCCGCCCCCCAGCACCGATGCATTGGCCCACAGCGCCCGCCTGTGCGAGCTGATCCGCAATGACATCCAGAGTCAGGGCGGTTGGATACCTTTCTCCCGCTTCATGGAACTGGCGTTGTATGCACCGGGGCTGGGCTATTACACCGCCGGTGCGCGCAAGTTCGGCGAATCGGGCGACTTCGTCACCGCACCCGAGATCTCCACCCTGTTCGGCCGCACGCTGGCGCGCCAGTTGCAGGCCGTGATGCAGACCAGCACCCCGCATATTCTCGAACTGGGCGCGGGCAGCGGCAAACTGGCACTGGACATCCTGCGCGAACTGGAACGCCTCGGCAGCCTGCCCGAAACCTATTCCATCCTCGAGGTGAGCGCAGACCTGCGACAACGCCAGCAAGCCCTGCTGCAGGAACATCTGCCGCACCTGTTCGAGCGCATCCACTGGCTGGATGCCCTGCCCGACTCCATCAGCGGCGCGGTGTTCGGCAACGAAGTGCTGGACGCACTGCCGGTGCATCTGGTGTTCTGGAACGAAGGGAAGATCATGGAGCGCGGCGTCAGTACCGAGGGCAACCGTTTCGTCTGGTCCGATCGCCTGCCGCAGAACGAGACTCTGCATGACATCGCCAAAGGCATCGCCGTACCGGACGACTACCTGAGCGAAGTGTCACTCACTGCGCGCGGTCTGGTCTCCAGTCTGGCCGAACGGCTTACGCGCGGCGTGTTGCTGTTCATCGACTACGGTTTCGGCGCACGCGAGTATTACCATCCGCAGCGCCATCGCGGCACGCTGATGTGCCACTACCGCCACCACTCGCACGACGATCCCTTCTACCTTCCGGGCCTGCAGGACATCACCGCGCACGTCGATTTCACCGCCGCCGCCGAAGCCGCCATCGACTACGGCGCCCACCTGCTGGGCTACACCACGCAAGCACACTTCCTGCTCAACAACGGCCTGCCCGACCTGCTCGGCGAAACATCGCCCGAAAACGTGCGCGAATACCTGCCGCTCTCAAAACAAGTACAAAAGCTCACCAGCCCGGCCGAGATGGGAGAACTGTTCAAAGTGCTGGTGATGGGAAAAGGCATCGACGCGCCGCTGCACAATTTCATGTCCGGCGACCGCTCGCGCATGCTGTGAGCGCATGCAACGCCTGAACAGCTTCCCGCCCGTCGCGAACCGTAACGCCAGAATCCTCATCCTCGGCAGCATGCCCGGCCAGCGTTCACTCGACGCGCAGCAGTACTATGCCCATCCGCACAACGCCTTCTGGAAGATCATGGGCGAACTGGTCAGCGCACATCCTCACCTGCCCTACGAACAAAGAATGGCAGCGCTTAAGCAAGCGGGTATCGCGTTGTGGGACGTACTGCAAACCTGTGAGCGCGAAGGCAGCCTCGATACCGCCATCAAACATGAACAAGCCAACGACTTCAGCGCCTTCCTCGCAAACCACCCGCGCATCACGCACGTGTACTTCAACGGCAGCAAGGCTGAGCTGAGTTTCAAGAGACACGTAGCGGAAAAACAGGCATTGCCGCAGTTGAAGTTGCAACGCCTGCCGTCAACCAGTCCGGCGCATGCGGGAATGCCTTATGAGGCGAAGCTGTCCGAGTGGCGCATCCTCACCACCGATAACTAGACGACTTCCTCGCCATCCTCATCCACGAAGAACTCGTTCAGCGCACGCTCGACTTCGGCCATATGCGTGAGCACCGGGCCACCGCCCATCATGATGCCGATCGAGCAGATCTCCATGATCTCTTCCAGCGTCACGCCCGCATGTTTGCAAGCGCGGATGTGCAGGCCGATGCAATAGTGGCATTGCTGAGTGAGCGCCATGCCGAGCGCGATGCGCTCTTTCTCCTTCTTGTCCAGCACACCGGGCTGCATCGCCTCGGCCATGAATGCCTGGATCTTCCCCATCAGTCTGGGGCGATATTCAGTCAGCATCTGTATGCCGCGATGCGCGTGTTCCAATACCTTGCGTTCGCTATCCGATCCTTTGGCTTTCTTGGTGCTGCTCATTTCATCTCATCTCCATAGTAGATACATCAACTGCCTTTTATCGCCTCTTCCACCGCCACGATGCGCGCCTCGCGCACCTTGTCGGCGATGAGATTCTTGTCCGGGCAGGCACGCGCGATGTCGCCTGCATTCACCGCCTGGGCGGCGCGTGCACAAGCCAGCAGATAGGGGGCTTGCGGGTAATTATCGTTCTCGTGGCCGGTACGTCCGTGGGCGTCGGAGATGCAGGCTTCGAGAATGAGTTCGAAGCGTTCTGGTTTGCGCCACAGGTCGCAGCGATCGAACAGTTTGACGATGGTGTCTGGGCGCAAGGATTTCACCCGGTGGATGTGGCTGTGGAACTGCGCGACCAGCAGCGCCAGATCTCGACAGTCACTGGGCACGCGCAAGCGTGTGCAGACTGCTTTCACCAGATCAATGCTGCGTTGTTCGTGCCCCAGGTGTCTGGGCAATGTCTCTTCGGGCGTGGTGGCCTTGCCCAGGTCGTGGCCGAGTGCGGAGAAGCGCACTTCGAGTGAGCGTTCGAGCTTGGCGGTATCGTCCAGCACCATCATCACATGCACGTCGCAGTCGATCTCGGGATGGTAGTGCACGGGTTGCGGCACACCGAACAAAGCATCCACTTCCGGCAATATCTTTTTCAGCGCACCGCATTCGCGCAGCGTGAGGAAGAAACGCGAGGGATGTCTTTCCATCAGGCCGCGCGCCAGTTCCTGCCAGACGCGTTCGGCCACCAACGCGTCCACCTCGCCGTTCGCCACCATGGCGCGCATCAGCTCAAGTGTCTCCGGCGCGATGGAGAAACCGAAACGCGCGGCGAAGCGCGCGCCGCGCAGGATGCGCACCGGGTCTTCGGCGAAGGCGGCGCTGACATGGCGCAGCACGCCCGCTTTCAGATCGGCTTGTCCGTTGTGGGGATCGATGAGATTGCCGACTTCATCCTGCGCGATGGCATTGACGGTGAAGTCGCGCCGCAACAGGTCCTGCTCCAGCGTGACCTCTGGTGAAGCGTAGATGTTGAAACCCTTGTAACCCGCCGCCGTCTTGCGCTCGGTGCGCGCCAGCGCGTATTCCTCATGCGTGTCGGGATGCAAAAAGACCGGGAAATCGCTGCCCACCGGCTTGAAGCCGCGCGCCTCCATCTCTTCGGGTGTGCTACCGACCACGACCCAGTCGTGGTCCTGCACCGGCAAGCCGAGCAGGCGGTCGCGAACGGCACCACCTACACAGTAGACCTGCAGTCCTTCACATCTCGGAGGCATGTACCTGTGCCGGCTTGGGTTTGTTGGTGCCGACCACACCCATCCGCTGCTTGAGCGATTCCGATGGATGGCCAAACAACTTGGCGTAGTAGATGGTGTTGCTCATCACCTTCTGCACATAGTCGCGCGTCTCGTCGAAAGGGATGGTCTCTGCATAGATCGCCCCTTCCAGCGGCACGGTACCGCGCCAGCGATTGGCGCGCGTGGGCCCGGCGTTGTAGGCAGCTGAAGCCAGCACCGGATTGTCCTCGAAGCGGCTGTAAACGCTCTTCATGTAATAGGTGCCGAGGCGCAGGTTCACATCCAGCTGATGGATGAGGCCTTTACGATAACCCTTGAGGCCGATACGCCGTGCCGCCCAGCGCGCGGTATCGGGCATGATCTGCATCAGGCCGGCTGCGCCGACAGTCGATTTCGCATGTGTGACGAAACGACTCTCCTGGCGCATCAGGCCATAAACCCATGCTTCTTCCACATTGTGCTCATCCAGCGAGACGCGCAATGCATCGCGGTAGGGCGCGGGATAGCGCAGATTGAAATCGTGCAGCGAAACAGTGCGGATGGCGGCGTTGATGGAGCGGTCGTACATCTCGTTGCGGCGCGCGACTTCGGCCGCCACCAGCAGCTCGCGATCGTCCAGTCCGCGCATCGCCCAGTCCCATTCCTTCATCGCCTCGGTGCGCAGACCCATCTGATACAACAGCACGGTGCGCTGTATCTCGGGACGCGCTTGCATAGCCGTCACTTCCTGCTCGTCGGGTACGAACCTCGCCGTCACGATGCCAGCCGCAGGCGCGGCACCCAGCGCTTCCGCCGCCAGTTGTCCGTAGAAACGATGCTCGCGACTCAGCGGCGTCAGGATCGCCTCGGCATCGCGCTCGTGTCCCAGCGCGATCAAAGCCCGTGCCTTCCAGTAGCGCCAACTGCGTTCGTTCTGCTGCTCCAGCGACATCGAACTGATGCTTTCCCACACCGCATGCCAATCCTGCTCGCGCAACGCGGCGCGCACACGCCAGGCGCGCTGCTGTGGATTCAGTTCGATCTCACCGGCAGCGGCATACCATTCCAGCGCACGCGAATCATGCTGACGGGCAGCTTCATAGCCCAGCCATGAATAGAAGTACTGCTGCTCTTCCGGGGGAAAATGTTCGCCAACCCGCTGCCATTGCACATAAGCCGGCTTCACAGCCTGACGTGCCAGCCGCTGCAGCGCGAACATCGCCACCTTGCGCCGCCCGACACCGGCCTTGTCCAGCTTCACGTGCCCCAGATAGCGTTGCGGATTGCGGCGTGCCTCATCCAGCTCCGTCAGCGGCAGTTGCTCAGCCTTGGGCAAGTAACGAACAAATTTCTTCGCATCATTCACCTCACCGGTCTCAAGCAAGGTGCGGATACGTTGCGCGATATCCTGCTCGGTGATCACCCCGCGCTGGATGGCGACATCGAACACCGGCCCGCAACTGTCGGCCTTCGCACCCGCGAACCACTGTTTGCGCGCGGCGCGCAACGCCAGCGCCTCGTCCTGCATGCGCTGCCAGGCGATGGCATGGCAGGTCAGCTCGTCATCGGTGTTGATGAGATAAGGGTATTCGGCGGCGAATTCGTCCCAGCGCTGCTTCTTCGCCATCTGCTTCAGCCATTCGCCGCGGAACTGGTCGATCACCGGCGTATCTTCCTCGCGCGCCAGATATTCGTGAACGGCACGGGTATTGGGCTCGTCCCAGTGCAGGCGCAGACGGTAATACGTGGCGTAAGGTTCCAGTGGTGTGTCCTGCAGGCGCTTGGCCGCCGCTTCCAGCACAGGCACTTTGCCGGCGGCGAACGCCGCGCGCGCGTCCATGAAATCCTGCGCCTGGTCGGCACTGGAGGTCAGTGGCAGCAACAGCAAAATGAGATAGAAAAAGCGCATGGAAATAGTCCGAGTGGATCGCGGTAAAGCATAGCACAGCCCGCCCGCCCTTCCCTGCCAGCCGCTGTCCGGTTGACGGGGAAAACCACAAAAAAAACGCCCCCATTCGGGAGCGTCTCAGACGGGGCACAACAACCGTCTTAACGCTGGTTCGCGTACATCTTGTGCAGGAAGGCTTCGATGTCGGCTTCCGCCAGAGAGGGCGGGAAAGCAGCATGCGCCGGTGCGATGTGCGTGACCTCGGTCTGTGCCAGTTGCGGGTTCCAGCCTGCGTACATCACCTCGTCGCCGTAAGACTCGACGACCTGCTCCACGCGCTCGATCTCGTAGCTGCCCATATTCATCACGATAGTCATTTCACACCTCCTTCACTGCGGAGCGACAACGCGCCCCTGTGAACAATGTATCGGCCTGCCGCGATGAAAGTTTAGGCTTTCGCGTATTGCTCGATGCGAGCACGCACCAACCCGATATGACTGCGCAGCTCATACAGATGACTGGAGAAAGCGACCGGCAAGCGCAAGTGGTTGACTTTGTTCTCTATAGCATCCACTTCGCTACGGAAGCGCGCGATATCCACCGGCTGTGTGGCAGTGCGCAACTGCAATTCCAGGAAGCGCAGCTCACCGTACAGCTTGTGGATGCGCGATTTGATCAGCCAGTTGTAGGCGGCGGGTGCCGCCCGGCTCAACGGGATAGCCAGGGCCAGCAGCGGCAACAGGATGATCAGCACGCGGCTAACGAAGGTAGCCGCCCAGAACGGCAAATAACGATCTAGGAAAGGCGGGCCGGACTGGTAAAAATACTCGGCCTGACTGCTCAGTTCGAAATCGGAATCCTTGTCGGCCGGGAACTCATGCTCCTGTTGCAGCATGCCCGCGTTGCCGTGCACACGGGTCAACACCTTGAGTAACAGATAGGTCAGAGCCGGATGCAGCGTATCCCGCGCCACCAACGTGACAGTGGGCGCTAACAGATGCGCGCTGCGCGGCGGGATATTGGCCTGCAGACTCAGCGCGCTCTCCGGCAACACCAGGTGATGCAGGAAGCTGTACTGGCGCGCGATCGCCTCGGAGTCGTTCAGGTCGACCAGCGACACGCCGCGCATGTTCGCCACCTCGGCGACCAGCGGCGAATTCGGCACACCGGTCAGGAAGATCACATCCACGATGTTATGCCGCAACGCTTCCATGGAATCGTCCAGACCGATCTCGTACAGCGTGGTGTTCTGCTCGGTCACCCCGGCCGCATCCAGCAACACTTTCGTTATCAGACGGGTGCTGCTGTCCGGCCGCCCCACCCCGACACGCAGCCCCTTCAATTGCGACAGATGTTCGATCTTCTGCTTGCCCTTGTGGAATATCCACAGCGGTTCGTAGTAAAGACTGCCCAGTGATTCCAAACCTACCGTGGATCGCCCGCCCGCCATACCGCCCGGCACCAAAGCGAGATCGACACCCGAGTCCGGCTGGTGCAATTCTTCCAGACTCTGTAACGGCCCTTCCGTCTCGCGTATCTCCAGCGTGATGCCTTCCTGTTGCAACAGCGCGGCATACAGACTGGCGTACGCCTGATAGTTGCCATCTTCCTTGCTGATGGAGATCACCATCTTCTTCGGCGGTGCCGGATCGATCAGCCAGTAGCCGACACCCGCGATCACCAACAAAGCGAGCAGATAAGGCAGCGCCGCCTTGAACGCTTCCATAGGTAAGGAGACGTGCAATTCCTCGCGCGCCTCTTCGGTATTCATCTCACGGTTCTCTTCAGACATGATGCCCACCTTCCAGCACTGCGGCACAGCTGCCGCGAACGGTGCGCATCATAGCCGTTCGCCCGATTTCGTGGCGCGTCGGCTTACAGGGCGGGGATCAGCGTCGCTTCGCTGCTGATGTGATCGGTGTTACCCCAGACGGTGACCATTTCCACGAACCAGCGCGCATCGCGCGGATGCGGGCAGAACATGTCGTACTCGGCGAAGAAGCTACCGTCACTGTTGAAATTGATGCTGCCGCAACGCTCCTTGCGCGCGTTGCGCCACACGCCTTCGTAACCCGGCAACTGGTTGGCTGGATCGACCACGCGGGTGAACTGCGCCGCTGCGAGGTCTATGTAAGGCGCAGCACCGGTCGCGGTGAAACGCTCGGCCTCCAACTGCAAGGCGATGACGATACGTTTCGCCACCGCCTCCAACGCGGCAGGCAACTGCCGCGATGTGTCCAGCACTACCATATGTCGGCAGGCGCCTTCAGCCGCTCGACCGGCGTGCCGCCCAGCAGATGCTCGTCGAATATCGCGCTCACATCTTCCTTGGTCACGTTGCAGTACATCACGCCTTCCGGATAGACCAGCACGTTCGGCCCCATACCGCACGGGCCGATGCAGCCGGTCGGTGTCACGGCCACTTCGGCGAAACACTGGCGCTGCTGCCATTGCTGCATGAACTCGTCCACCACGGCCGCGCAACCCTTTGCGCCGCATGAACCGCGCGGATGACCGGCGGGACGATTCTGCGAACACACGAATACATGTCTGGTTGGTTTTGGCATATCAGGCTCCTACCGGCATCGCTTGATGCGTGTGGCATTGCTTGGGACAGACACGTGCGCACGATCCGCAGCCGATGCAATCCAGCGCATTCGCGATGGACATCACCATCATGTTGTCTTCGTCTTCGTCGTAATTCTCGTCATCCTCGTCGCGCTCCAGCAGCTCGAACACGCTGCGCGGGCAGACTTTGAAACAGCGCCCGCAGCCGATGCAGTTGGCCGGATTCAGTTCGGTGACGAAAGTCGGTTCGTAAGGGGTGCCACCTCGGGTGACGCCAGTGATGTTTGACATGGTCATGCTTCCTTCTGTGCTTCGGATAATCTTGCGCTCGCCTCGGCCCATGCCTGGCAAGCATCGTAAGTGGATTGCGCGATGCCCGGCAGCTCCTTGTAGCCCGCCGGCAACTTATCCTCGACCAGATCGTGCAATTGCCCCGCCCACTCCGTGGAGATGCGCTTGAGCTTCTTCACTTCCTTGTCGAGTGCTTTCAGTTCGTCTTCATTCATCTCTGACTCCGTTACTCAGTACCCGGCACTCACAGACCCGCAACATCCGGGTGCTTGCCGATGATCTCCAGCGCGACTGAGAGCAGCTTGTCGCCTTCGTCCTTCATCTTGGACAGACTCTCGTAACCGTAGCGGTGCACGTCACGCAATGTCTTGTCCATCACCACCAGCTTGCCGACGGTGATCACGCCACGGCCGAAACCTTCGTGCGTGATGTTGATCATCGGCACCGCCATCAGACCGCATTCCTTTTCGATCAGTGAAGCGACCGCGTTATAGAAACACTTGATGCGTGACAGCAGGATCTCGTCAGGATCGCCGATGATCGGGATCTCGCGTTTCTGTTCCTTGGTCAGCACATACGGCGCCAGCACGCGCTCGGCGGGCCAGCCGTCATACGTGCCGTAGCTGTCGACGGCGCGCATCTGCTTGACCATCTCCTGGATGAAATCGGTGGACAACAACGGATCTGCTGCGACTGCCTGATTCATGGTGTTTCTCCTTTGTTAAGTTCAAAACCTTTTTAGCCACAGAGCACACAGAGACCACAGAGAAGTCCAGCTGCCACTCAACCATTCCTGCAAGTCGACTTCTGCTTTAGAGATGACATGAAGAAAGAACGAAGTCCCGCCTATCGCTCTGTGACCTCTGTGTTCTCTGTGGCAAATTGCCTTTCGCTTTTCACACTCACACGCGGCGTCCAGCTGGACACGCGCGCCAAAACGAAACCGCTTGCTGCGCCGACGGCCGCGCCCACTGCCGAACCGACATCCCCATATCCCGAAGCGAGTGCCGCGCCGGTCACCGCCGTCACGCACGGAAACAGATAAGCCAGCAGCCCGGCCTTGACCAGATCACCCTCGCTCAGCGACAACTGCAACTCATCACCCGCGCGCACGTGTGCATCGCATGCCACGCCTATGGTCTTGCGCCGAGATGAGAAATATTTGCCCAAGCCCGACACGCCGCACGACTCGCGCGATGCGCAACCGCCGCAGCCGGACTTCTCGGTGGGCATCACCTGCGCCACACGGTTCTGCACAGCGATCACGCGTACCGGTGCGCTGATCATTCCTGCCACTCCTCGTCGTCCGCGAAGCTCTTGCTCGATTTCTTCTTCAGATATTTCGTCAGCCACACCGGCGGCTCGCTCACCATGCTCTGCTGCAAACCGCTCAGCAGACCGTCGATGCACAACCCTTCATCCACGCGCATCGGCTGGATGCCGCCCGCCAATAATTGCTGGATCGCGGATGCACCCGCCGCGTTGCAATACACCGCTGCACAATCGCCGAGCAGCTCTACCTTTGCCGCCAACTTGCCTTCATGCCCGTCCATCGCGGTCTCGATGAACTCGGCCACCTCGATCAGCTTCGCGTCCGTCTCGCTCACCTCGTAGATGGCGAATGCCTCCGCCGCGCCGAAATGCTGGTTCACCGCCTTGCGGTCGCTGGTGGCGAATGCGATCTTCACTGTCATCGCTGTCTCCTCAGTGGGTTTGACCAGACGCAGGTGTCGCACGACTTTCTCCTGTCCGCTGTGCATAGATGGAGACATACGGCTCCGGCTCGATGTGTCCGTGCTCCACCAGCAGGTTCGCCAGATCGAACAACGACTGGCGCGTGCCGCGATAGCCCACCCACAGGCGCTGATATCCGCCGAGCAGGTCGTATTGCGGGAAGCCCGCGCGCAGCAGCGGCACACCGAGACGGCGCGCCGTTTCAAGCGCGTGCGAATTGCTGATCACCAATTGCGCGCCTTTGCGCTTGGCCGCTATCTCCAGGTCTTCCAGATCGCCGATGGCCACCTGCTCCGCCAGCACGCTCTGCAGAATGTTGGCGCGCGCCGGTGCGACAGCGGCCACCACCTCGCAGCCCATCTCCGTCACCAGCCGCGAGAAGCCGTAGAGCAGATCGGCATCCGCCGCGATGGCGACGCGCGCAAAGCCCAGCATGAAATGCACATCCACCATCGCGTCCTGCAACTGCGCGCGCTGGCGTTCGAGCTTCTCCGGCACCGGCTTGCCGCTGATCTCAGCCAGCGCGGCGACGAAACTGTCCACCGCCTCCAAACCCATCAGGCAGTCGAAGCGATAGTCCGGCACGCCGGTCTGCGTCTTGAGGACGTCCGCCGCATCGAACAGCGAATTACCCAGCACCAACGTGGCGATGGATTCGCCCATGCTAGCGATGTCGCTCACCGGCGTACCGCCCACGGTGAGCGGCGAGCTTTCCATCTCGGTGAGATGACCGTCGAGCGAATCGCCGATGTCCGGCAATACCAGCGGACGCAGACCGAATGCCTCGATCAGTTCCTTGATGTGCTCCACATCGCCCGGCGTGAGGAAAGAACCGGCCAACACGTTGACCTGCTTCTTGCGGCGTCCAACATTGCTTTTCGCGTTCGCCCCCTCGCCCGCTTGCGGGAGATAACCAGCGACTTGCCCGCTTGCGGGCTTAGTCGAATGGCTAGTAGTTCCATCAGGGTTAGGGTGAGGGCCGCTTTTCGGCAACATCACTTCCAGTGTCGCCTTCACCGCCAGCGCATAACCGCTCTCCAGACAGCCGGTGAAATCCGGCGTGTTCACCGGCACCACCGGGATGTGCGCGAACTCGGGATGCGCGATGTAGAAATCCCGCACCAGACGTTTGATGTCCGTGCCTTGCGTCTCCGACAAGCCTGTCGTCGGCAGCCCGATCAGCGCCGGCTTGCTCTTCTCGCAGATGGTCGCCAGACCCAGGATCACGTTCTCGTCCGCGCTCATCACCGTGGATACCTGATCCATCGCCGTGGTCTGCAGCGGGATCGGCTCGCGGAAGTGGCGCACGAAATACACCTTGCCGAACGCGGTGCAGCCCTGCGAACCGTGCATCATCGGGATGGCCTTGTTGATGCCGAGGAAGGCGAGCGACGCACCGACCGGCTGGCTGGCCTTGAGCGGATTCACCGCGAGTGCTTTGTTGCGTTTCAGTATCTCGGCCATGTCATGCTCCCAATTCGATGCCTGGGACGGATGACTTCGCCCACGGCGCAGTCTTGCGCACACTCGCCCACACCGGACTCTGTATCGTCAGCGCCAATTGGCGTGCGAGTTCCACCATGCCGCTGTAACCCTCGTAACCGAATTCACGTTCCTGATTGATGTCGAGGAAAGGGATGCGCGCCTTGAGCGCGGTGTACATGTTGCGGCCGCCCGCGATGAGGATGTCGGCCTGGTATTCCTTCACCACGCCGAGCAGCGCCTTGGGGCTGCCGTCGGTGATCATCTTGGTCTTGTCGCCCATGATCTCGCGGATGCGCGCCTTGTCTTCCTCGGTGGATTTGCTGGTGCCGGTGGCGACCACGTCCATGCCCAAATCCTGCAAGGCAGAAACGATGGACCACGACTTCACGCCGCCGGTGTAGAGCAACACACGCTTGCCACGCAGCTTCGCGCGCCACGGGTCGAGCTCGGCGTTGATCTTGGCTTCCTCGCGCACGATCATCGCCTCGGTGCGCTCGGTAAGCGAAGGGTCGTTCAGCAGCTTGGCAAAATCTCTAAAGGCATTCGAGGTATCGGTCACGCCGTAGAAGCTGCCTTCGAAGAACGGCACCTTGTGATCGGCTTGCAGTTTGCGTGCGATGTTGAGCAAGGCCTTGGCGCATACCACCATGCTGGCTTCGGCGCGGTGCATGGTCTGCACTTCGTGGAAGCGCGCATCGCCGGACAAAGTGCACAGGATGCGCAGCCCCAGTTCGTCGAACAACGGTGCCACGTTCCAGAACTCACCCGCGATGTTGTATTCGCCGATCAGGTTCACATCGTGCACGGTGATGCCGGGACGCTGCAATTCATCAGGCACCGGCAAAGGTTCGCCCGTCCCCACCACATATTTGAACATCGCCTCACCGGCGATGCGGTTGCCCAGATTCTTCGTGCCGTAGAAACCGGCACAGTCCACCGGCACCACCGGCACGCCGGTCTTCTCGGCAGCGGCCTTGCACACCGCGCTGATGTCGTCGCCGGTCAGCGCAGGCACGCAGGTGTTGTAGACAAAGACTGCCTTGGGGGAATAGGAATCGACCGCCTGCTTGATGGCATGGAACAAACGCTTCTCGCCGCGCCCCATGATCACATCCTGCTCGGTGAGGTCGGTGGTCATACCGATGCGATACAAAGTCGGCCCGGAAGAACGTGTGCCGCGGTTGTCCCAGGAACTGCCTGCACAGGCGATCGGCCCGTGCACGATATGTGCAACGTCTGCGATAGGCAGCAAAGCGATCTGCGCCCCGTCGAACGAGCAGCCGCCCGCAGTCGCCCCGGGCTTGGGACGCGCACAACCGGATTTCTCCTTCTTGTTATGCGTACAGGCCGGTTCGTTCAGCAGTTCGGCGATGTCCTTGGCTTGCATGGCAGTAGCTCACGAGTATTGACGCCCTCCTACTCGCAGGAAACATGCCAACCGACACAAGGTTGATTTATTGGGGATTTATGGGGAGGGGGATTGTAGGGAAGCTAACAAACGGGGTGAGGGCGACAAAGCCAACAAGACAGGGGGCAACTTCGGCAAAACTTTGAAACCGCCCCCCATTGCGCCTCTACTGTAAATCACCTGCCACTTTCGATTCTTGAGAGGCAACATGAGGCTTGGGATTATGCTTGGGCGCAAGCAAGAAGTCACAGTTAGCAGATGTTAGAAGTGCCTTTTCGGAGAGTCTGCGTAAAAAAGCTTGATACCGTATTTTTTCAATTTCAAATATTTGTTCAAGCGTACTAGCACTGTATTCACCACATGAGACTTTCATCAATTCAAAGGTGATGACATCTACATAATCATGACCATTCTCCACCAAAGTATCTATATATGCAGGTGGCGTACGGCCCGAGTGCACTATCAAATTTCTAGCCCGATAAATTCGGCGAATTTGCCAAACAATCTTCTTTTCATGTGTATCAATTAGCTTATGAAGCTTCTTATTGTCTGAAAGAACTTCGCTAAGTTGATATACGCGATACCGCAGAAGATGAAAGTCTTTGACTTGATCGTATAACTGTTCACGAAGAGCTTCATTTTCTTCCAAGCACAATAAACGTAGGCACCTAGCTTTCAAAGATGTCTTTTCATCACACTGCACTTTATTGAGAATTTTTTTTGCGCGCCACTTATCCCATAACATCAAATCAAAAACAAGTTGTTGCACAATCCGATCGACATATGTGTGCATAAGGAATGGCAGCGAGGCGCGAATTACAGTGGTTATTTTTGATGCTCCAGAATTTGAAGGCGTCAATGTTTCGAGAGCGGTCCAAAGATTAACCAACTGATTCTCGATTACGTTGTGACTAATACAAATACCGTGAATATCTGCGACTCGATTAAATTTTATGAAGCTTGTTCCCTTTGCCGAAAATGAGCGTATCAACGCGTTTAGTTCTTTAGCTGCTTTTTCCGGCCGAAGATCAGACGATTTTTCCATTGGCCCCTTGGGGGAAGCGACCCATCGAACATCCTTGCTACAGCAGCGATAAGCAACAACAACTTCTGGACGCCAAACAATTCTACTTTTGTGCTGGAAGAGCGAAAGAAGATCACTGAGATTATCCAAGCTTCGGATGGCTTTTTGCCTTGCACTATATACATCCTGCGCTTCAATAGAGGCTGCAAGAATATAGCGCTCGTCATCACCTGGTATAAATTCATTCTTCTCACAGACAGGCGTGAGCATATCTGGAATGGCTTCAGGAAACTGAAGACCAAATGATTTAATAGACTCCGAGACAGCATCAATATGCTTACTTGCAATGAGCAGAACCTCAAAACGATGCATCTTGGGTATAAGTGAATTCAAAAACGGACGCAAACACGTCAAGTCTGAGATTTGAGGCCCCTCAAGAAAGAAATTTCGAAGCACTTCGTTATAAAGATGTTGCTTCGAGACACCTGCATTAATTAGTGTCGTTATAAGTGTGCTTGCTAACGCGTCAATTTCTTTTTTTCCATTTGAAGCAATTGCCTTCTCCAGAGCATCGAATATTGCCGCTAAATATCTAGGTGAGTTTAAGGTCCTATGCAGCACCTCAAGTCGCAACTTTAATGCAGGAAGTTCTGCTTCATTGGCGATTGCCACATAGTAATCAACTTCCGTATCAAGAAGTGATTTCGCAACCTTATCGTTTTGGATTGCCCACACTAACTCTTCAAGAACGTGGGAGAGAGTTGGATATTCAATGTTCCCATCCTCAATGTCGGATATAAGGCTAAGAGCCTCCTTTGTCAAAAAGGTGGAGTTAAGCGCCGAGGGCTTATATGAGTCTAGCGTGTAGTCGAATAACAATTCATCTAGACGTTGTGCAAAAAACTTAAGTCCGTCCAAAGCAACCTCGGCGGACCAACGGAATAGATTTCTAAAACGCATGATTTCTTTCCTATTCAATAATTAAACGGGGAAATCCGTTTGCGCCCCGAATCCTATCCGTCCCCACTCCCAGCACCAAGCAGAAATTTGGCCTATATATTTTTTCTAGCGAGATCGAAGCCCGCCTCCTCTCGTGTTGACGCCACTCTCTCCGCGGGGATAATGCGCCATCTGTTTGTTGCGGGCCGCAGTGCTGCAACTTCCTTCAAGGTGATCATCCAGTTATGAACGATTTCGATTTTACGATTCCCCCTTCCAAATCCACCTACGATGCAAAAGCCGCGTTGCAGTTTTTCGAGGCTGCCGGAAAAACAAAGGACGTGAAGGCAGGCAAGACGCTGTTCGAGGAGAACAGCCGTGCCAACTCGCTTCTGCTGCAAAAGGACAAGATGTATTACCTACTGGAAGGCGCGGTGGAGCTGTCAGCGAACAATGCGCCAGTCGGGCTGGTGCGTGCGGGTGAGTTGTTTGGCGAGATGACGCTGATCACCGGCTTGCCGCGCACGGCGACCGCAAAGACCCAGACGGACTGCCGACTCATCATGTTGGATAAGGAGCAGCTTCAGGCTGCGTTGCAGACTGCGCCCGAATTCGCGCTGTTGCTGATGTACTTCATGATCACGCGCTTGCGCGATTCGCTCGCACAATTGAATGCGCAGGGCGGTAGCGGCAGTGATGCGATGCTGAAAGATTCCGCGGTATTCGACAAGAAGCTGCTGAAGAATCTGGCGGACGAGTTCGACCACAGCGCGCGCATACGCTACCCGGCGGGCAAGCGCATCATCGAGGAAGGCCAGATAGGCGCGCTCATGTATGTGGTGTTGAGCGGTACGGTGGAGGTCGCGATTCAGAACAATGTGGTGGGCTCGATTGGGCCGGGCGGGATGATCGGCGAGATGGCGCTGATCTCGCGTGCGGAACGCCTTGCCAGTGCCACCGCCAAGACAGAGTGCGAACTGTTGGCGATCAGCCGCGATGTGTTTCTGGACATGGTCAGCACACACCCCAAGTTTGCTGTCTCGCTGCTCGGCGCAGTCGGCCACCGCGCCCACTTTGTCGCGTCGATGCGAACCTAGCCGGCTATTGAAATACGATTTGTACAGCTCACTCCGAACTCAGCAGGGCACGCAGCACCTCGGAGCCTGATGGCGAGAACAACCAGGCAAGCGCACTGCAATTGAGAACGACGGTGAACCAAAAACCGATCTGAAAAGACCGCTTCTTGGATTTGTGACGGAGTAAATTTTGAGCCGCTAAAGCACCGGGCCAACCGCCGACTAGCGCGAAGAGGTGCAAGGTATCTTCTTTAGTACGCCATCGATCATTCATGGCAGCGGACTTATCAAAGGCATAGACAAGGAATGTAACGGTGCTGCCAAAAAGGTAGAGCCATAAGACAGCGAACGGCAACTTCCCGACAAGGGTAGATACCGACACAAAGACTATAAAGGCAGAGGCAAATATGAGGGCGGTATTGCT
This sequence comes from Sideroxydans sp., assembly GCA_013791855.1. Lineage (GTDB taxonomy): Bacteria > Pseudomonadota > Gammaproteobacteria > Burkholderiales > Gallionellaceae > Sideroxyarcus. Next base: position 31,387 of record VMTA01000004.1, on the reverse strand, counting down.
CCGCTCTGTTGAGGTGTTTGACGGTGCCCGCTCTCCGACGAAAGCGACATTCTCAGCTTGTGCGCGACCCTTGGCATCGACCTTGAGTTCATAGGTCACAAGTTCATCTCCGACCGGCCTTCTCTGCCGATTCAAAAACGACTTGATGTGAACGAAGACCTGATTCCCGCCTCCATTCGGTTTTATGAATCCAAAGCCTTTGTCGTCTTTCCAGTTCTGTATCTTTCCCTGATAGCGCATATAGATTTCCACAAGGGCTCACGTGGCGCCTAGAGAATTGTTGGGAAGAGCATCGAAGCATTCTTTCGTGCCCATTCATTTTCGCCCCGAATCCTAGCCCGACACCTCGCTCCACTCCAAGCGGAAATTTGGCCTATATATTTTCTTGATGGCTTATTTAACCAGCTTCGACATCTGCTTGAACACATCCGTCCCCGCGACCTTTAGCCACTGAAACACGACCGACTCGGTGCTGGTGGGCACGGCACCGGCGAGGGTCATGGCTTCTATAGCGGTGTCGCGGTTGGCGGGGGCGCGGCTCATCACGGCGTCTTTCACGACATGCACGACGAAGCCTTCCTGCAGCAGGTCGAGCACGGTCTGTTGCACGCACACGTGCGTCTCCATGCCGCACACCACGATCTGCGTGCGTCCGCTCTGGCGCAGTTGCGCCAAGAGGCCTGCATTGCCGCAGCAACTGAAGCTGATCTTCTCAAAGAAGGTGGCGTTGCCGGTCTTTTCTTTCACTGCGGCGACAGTGGGGCCGAGGCCTTTGACGTATTGCTCGGTGACGATGACGGGGACGGACAAGGCGTGCGCGCTTTCGAGCAGGATGCCGATGTGCTTCACGGCGCGTTGCAATCCATCCTGATCCATTGCGGCGCTCAGGCGTTCCTGCACGTCGACCACCAGCAAGATGGAGTGGTCGGCTTGCAGACGGAATCTGTCGGGGGTGGGCATGGCGGTTCCTTTCGCTCTTTACGAGGTCGGGATCATACCGCCTGCGGTATCAAACGGAATACGGTGCCGCTGCCCAGCCCTGCACCAATGCTGCTTCGGTGTCCGGCAGATAGCTGAAGCCGGCTTCCAGATCGCGCACCACGGCGTAGGCTACGGCGGGCGGGGTGATGGTGTTGGAGACGAGATGGAAATACCAGGCGGAGGGATAGCCTGCCGCGCGGTCGAAGGCTTGCAACTGGTGAGACATCTCGACGCCGGACAGTTCGGCGTTCCAATGGAACGATTTGAGTTCGCGCGCGTGGCGCGACACCAGCGAGGCTGACACCACGGGGTTGCGATAGCGGTCCAGATGTTCGCGCAGGCCGACGACCCAGTGGTCGCTGAAGTGGCCGCGCGTGGCGGCGCTGCTGTGTGACCATTCCTTGAGCAGGCGCGGCAGGCCGTTGTCGCGCCCGGTCGCCAGGCCCACGCGTGCCACCGTTTGCTTCATGTCGAGCAGTCGGCGGAATTTGTAACGCGGCGAACCCACGGCCTGCCCTTCGAGCAGCAGCGGCGAGATGGGGTCGATGAGTTCCTGCATGTCTTCGGGCAGCGCATCGGGATCGATCAGTTCGCGGTCCAGCACTTCCTGCAGTTCTTCCACTTCCAGTTGCATGAAGTCTGACGGGGCTGGGCCGTAGGCGCAGACGAAATAATGCGTGCGGCCGGAATGACGGGTGACTTGCAGACATTTGTCGAGATAGCGCTCGACCAGGTCGGCCATGTCGCCGTCGCAGGCTTCCAACTCGCTGCGCGCCCAGCGTTCCAGTTCATCCGAGAGACGGTCGCCGTTCGGCGCGATGACGCCGCCCGGGCGATACCAGCCGCCACGGTTCAGCGCGTATTCAAAGGTGCAGCCGGGACGGATGCGGTTGGCGATCTCCATTAGCCCGGCGTGATGCGGGCGCGGCGACAACGCTTCGATCTTGCGCGCGAGTTCCTGCAGCGCTGTTTCGTCGGGCGTCATGATCGTCATTTCTCTTCTCCCATCAGGTATTCGTTCAATCGCTGGCGCACCACGGCGCGCACGTCAGGCTCGGCATCGTCCACTAGTTCGGCGATAGACTCAAGCGGTGCATGCTCCGCCGCGCGCAGCCGCACCACCCAGTCTTCGTCGTGCAGCATCTTCACCGCATCGTCCGGCAATACGCGTTCGGCCACGATGCGCCGCACTTCGACATCTTCATCATGCGCCATGCGCCCCAGCGCGAACGGCGGCAGACGGCGCGCCACCACCTTGCGCACCTCGCGTTCTTCGTCGTGTGCCATCTTCGGCAACTGGCCGTGCGGCAGGCGTTTGGCCACCTGCATGCGCACCAGATAATCCACATCGTTCTGCAACACGCCCAGCTTCTCCGGCGCCAGACGGTCCGCCGCCGTCATGCGCACCTCGCGGTCAGTGTCGTGCAGATAGTCGTCCAACTCGTCTATGGGCAGACGCATCACCATCACGCGCCGCACTACTTCGTCCTCGTCGCGCGGCAAGGGGCGCAAGGCTGCCAGCGGCGCATGCTGCGCGGCGATGGCGCGCCGCTCCCAGAAGGAATCGTGCAGATAGCCTTCGGCGAATTCTTTGTTGCGCCGCAGAAAACGGTCAATCTGCCGCCCACTGTGTGCGGTCACGCAGATGTCGCCCGGCACACAGCGACCTTCCGCCAACAGCGCGCGGTGCGGACAAGTCGCGCAATCTGCAAGGGCGACCGGCGGCGATGCCTCCGAATGGCGTTCCGGCATGGGGATCCCTGCTTTAAAAATAGACATCGCCACTATGACTGCAACACCCGTGCCAATCCGCATGCCATGCTACAAATCCATTGCAGACAGTGAGTTAGGGATGATGAGGTAAAAGGGAGCGGACGATTTTGTCGCGAATGCTACAGACGATGTCACTCAATCCAGGCGTTTGCGCAGCACCGTCATGTTCGATCCGTCGAAACCGAGCGCGCGGTAGAAATCCAGCGCAGGGGCGTTGTCGCGATCGGCCAGCAGGGTGACGCGGGTCATGCCATGCTCGCGCGCCCAGTCCAGTACATGCTCGATCAGCTTGCGACCATAACCACCGCCGCGATGGGCGCGGCTAACGATCACATCTTCCAGCAGCAACACCTTGCCGCCCTCTGCCGTGCTGACGGTGATGAGCGCGTTGGCCATACCCGCCACTTGCCCGGCAATGCGTAGTACGAACAATCTGCCCAAGGCGGGTTCGTCGAGAATAAGGCGCAGGCCGCGCAATTGTTTTTCGCGGTCGGGAGTGAAGTCACTCTCCAGCGCGAATAGCTCGGCGAGCAGGTCGGCGAGTTGCGGCAGGTCGTCCGCCGTGGCGAAGTCGATGTCGATGTTCATGACATCAGCGCGACACTCTTCACCTGTGCGCATACGAACAGCCCCGGCTTCAGCCCCAGATGGTCGCGCGAGCGGCGTGTGATTCGCGACAACAGCATCTGCGACGCGCCGACCTGCATGCGCACCAGCACCTTGTCCGGCCCTTCGTCGCGAATCTCGTCGATGCGCGCGTTGAGGATGTTGTTGATGCTGCTGCCGTGCGGGGCTTGCGTGGCGATACTGACATCTCGCGCCAACACACGGGCGCGCACATCGCTGCCGAACGGCTGATCCACTTTGCCCACCCAGAGTTCGCCGCCGACAAAATCGAGGCGGGTCAGATGATATTTTTCGTCGTGCTGCGCAACGATGGCTTCGATGACCGTGCCTGCATCGTCGAAATGCGCGATGGGCAGATCGAGGCGTGCCAAGGTCTCGTGCAGTTCACCGCTGGCGATGACTTTGCCTTTTTCCATCAGCACCAGATGGTCGGCCAGACGTGTGACCTCATCCATCGCGTGGCTCACATACAGCACAGGTATATCCAGCTCGCGGTGCAGACGTTCGAGGTAAGGCAATATCTCCTGCTTGCTGCGCGTGTCGAGTGCGGACAATGGTTCGTCCATCAGCAGGATGTCGGGACTGACCAGCAAGGCGCGACCGATGGCGACGCGCTGGCGTTCGCCGCCGGAAAGACTGTGCACATCGCGCCTATCCACCAGATGCGACAGGCCCAGCCACTCGATGACCTGCTCAGGCTTCACTTTGCGTTGCGCGGCCGTGATGCGCTGGTAGCCATATTCCAGATTGGCGCGCACCGACAGATGCGGGAACAGGCTGGCTTCCTGGAACACATAAGCCAGTGCGCGCTTGTGCACCGGCTCGAATGTCTTTTCGTCCTGCCATACGTTGTCGTTCACATGCAGCACGCCCGGCGCGCGCTCCAGCCCCGCGATGCAGCGCAGCAGCGTGGTCTTGCCCGAGCCGGAATGTCCGAATATCGCCGTGACGCCACGCATGGGCGCTTCGAATTCCGCGTCGAGCGCGAAGCTGTCGCGCTGCAATCTGAACTGTGCACGGATGCCGCTCATCGCGCCCCCTTCGCCCAATTACCGCCGACGCGATACAGACCGAGCAGTACGAGGAAGGAGAACAGCACCATGCCGCCCGCCAACCAGTGCGCTTCGCTGTATTCCATCGCTTCGACGTGGGTGTAGATGGCGACCGACAACACTTCCGTTTCGCCGGGGATGCTGCCGCCCAACATCAGCACCACGCCGAACTCGCCGACGGTGTGCGCGAAAGCCAGGATGATCGCGGTGAGGAAACCGGGGCGTGCCAGAGGCAGCGCGACGCTAAGGAATCTGTCCCACGGTGATGCGCGCAAAGTGGCGGCAACTTCCAGCGGGCGCTTGCCCATCGCTTCAAACGCGTTCTGGATCGGCTGCACGGCGAACGGTAGCGAGAACACGATGGAGCCGATGACCAGACCGGCGAAGGTGAACGGCAACGCGCCGATGCCGAGCCAGCGCGTGAACTCGCCCACCATGCCCTGCGGCCCCATCAGCAACAGCAGATAAAAACCCAGCACCGTAGGCGGCACAACCAGCGGCAAGGCCACGCATGCCGCCACCAGACCTTTGTACCAGCGCGTACTGTGTGCGAGCCACCAAGCCAAAGGCGTGGCGATGCACAACAGCAACACCGTGCTCACGCTCGCCAGTTTGAGCGTGAGCCAGACGGCTTGCAGGTCATCGGGAGTCAGGATGGACATGGAGGCTCAGGGCAGTTCGTAGCCATAGCTGCGAATGATGGCGGCGGCCTGTTTGCCGCGCAGGAAAGTCAGCAGGGCTTGCGCCGCTTCGGCATCCTGCGCATCGGTCAATTGCACTGCGCTTTGTTTGATGGGTGAATACATGGTCGGCGGCACGATCCACCACGAGCCCTGACTGATCTTGCCGTCGCGCATGATCTGCGACAGTGCGATGAATCCCAGATCGGCATTCTCGCTGGCGATGAACTGGTAGGCCTGCGTGATGTTCTCGCCCTGCACCAGTTTGCGCTGCATGGCGTTCCACATCGTCAGCTTGGTCAGCGTCTCTTTCGCCGCCACGCCATAGGGAGCCAAGCGTGGATTGGCGATGGACAGCTTGTTGAAGTTGCCCTTGTTCAGCACCTGCGCATTGTCGTCCACGATGTCCGGCTGCACACTCCACAGCACCAGCTTGCCGAGGGCGTAGACGAAACGCGACTGGCCGACGGCCGTTCCCTTCTGCACCAGTTTCTTGGGCGTCTCATCATCCGCTGCCAGAAACACATCGTAGGGGGCACCGTTCCCGATCTGTGCATAGAACTTGCCGGTGGAACCATAACTGACTTTGGCCTTGTGTCCGGTCGCCTGCTCAAACATGGGCACGATGCGCTCCATCGGTGCCGTGAAGTTGGACGCGACCGCGACGCGCACCTCGCCCGCATGCGCCGGCATGGCGAGCGAAAGTGCCAGAGGAATGATTGCGAGCCAGGAACTGCGGAATATTTCGGTGTTCATCTTCTGCTCCATTGCAAAGTGTGCCCCATGATAGCAAGCAAGTTAAAGGCCAGACATGCCCCGAAAGTGAGGTGACCGATCCTTCCGGTCATTCATGGCTGAGCATAACAACCTTATATAGGTCTTTTGAGATGTTGACCGATTCCGGCGAGGCGCGTAGCTTGCATTCACTCCCTTGCTTCCGGACATGTCATGACTGCGAGCAGACGTCCCGCCTTGCTGCTTATTTTCATTTTGTTGCTGACCGGCTGCCGTGGCGCTGACGTATGGCGTCATACCGAGATCGTGCCGATCCAGCCGGGGCAAACCATCCATCTGCGCGTGGCGCATGCAGTGAACGACAGACTGCCGCGCATGACACCGGAACAGCTGGACACCTTGCTGGCCGCAACACGCAAGACCGCACTCGAACATTTCGGTGTGCATCTGGAATTCAGCGAGATAAGCGAAACCTCTGTCGATGTGCTGCTGGCACTGATTCCGCCCAAAGTACGTCAGGCGCGCATGAACGAGATCTATGATTTCAAATCCGGCATGGGTGATCGCAAGCAACTGGCCAGCGGCATCCTGACCACGCTGCTTGAGCGCAAGACGAAACTGACTGAGGCGCTCGCTTATGCCCGCCCTTACCTGCCCGATACTGCCGCCCCCAAATCGCTTGAAGAATTCTCGATCCTGTTGGCCGATGTGATGTTGGCCAGACTTGAAGGTTGGCGCGCGATTAAGGCGGCCGATGGCAAACCTGTGCTGGACGACACGCCACGCAACGAGTGGATATTCTGGGATACGGTGGGCTATGGCGAACTGCCTTATGACCTGGTGATCACCAATCAGTTGGTGGCAAGTGCGGAATACACCGCCGTGGAAGTGCATACCGCGATACGCGGCGGCTTGACCACCGGCACCACCACCTTCAGCCGCAACAGTCCTTACGGCTCATTCGTGTTCTGGAGCACGTTTCCGTTCACCGACACATCGGCGCAAAGTCATGCACTGCGTGGCAATGAGGATTACAACGCAACACAGGCGGCTGAACTTTCCGGTGCCTATCTGGCACACGAAGTCGGCCACTTGCTGTTCAAGTTCGGCCACCCGTTCGGACAACAGGCATGTGTGATGAACCCGGCCAGCCTGTTGCACTATCGTGTCTGGCAGCAACAACTCGATGCACAGCACTGCCGTATCGGCAACATTCCCGAGATGCAAATAGGGGCGATACCGGAGATCTACAACGCAAACTGGCTGCGCATGGCGCAACAACCATAACTTATTGAATCTCTGTGCTTTCATGACAAAGAAGATGTGCTCCCCCACCCTCTAACCCCCACTAATAAGTCGGGCACTCACCTGCGCCAGATTCCCTATGCACCAAATTGGTGATACAACGTACCTCATAAACTAATATTTACGAAAATAACCCCGCCAAGTACGGGAAAAACGACAGATCCTGAATAACAGGACGTCCTGTAGTGAGGAGTGTTCATGAAAGCACCGTTGCCCGCTAACGAGCAGGAGCGCCTGGAGGCCCTGCTAAGTTACGACATCCTGGATACCGAGCCTGAGGCCGAATTCGACGGCATGGTTCATCTGGCATCTTCCATCTGCGAGACCCCCATCGCCGTGATCAGTCTGATCGACCAAGATCGCCAATGGTTCAAAGCCATCGTCGGACTGGATGCGAAAGAAACCTCGCGCGATCTGGCCTTTTGCGCACATGCCATCCTCGAAAAGGAAGTGATGGTGGTGAACGACGCGTTGCAGGATCCGCGCTTCGCCGACAACGGCTTGGTCACTTCTGAACCCAAGATTCGTTTCTATGCCGGTGCGCCGCTGATCACTTCCGAAGGTTTTCCGCTTGGCACCATCTGTGTCATCGATCGCGTACCCCGCCAATTGAACGATGACCAGCTGCTGGCCCTGAAGGCGCTGGCCAGCCACATCATCACCCAGTTCGAACTGCGCCGCTCACACAGCCAGGTCAGACAGCACTTGCGCGAACTGCATCAAACGCAAAAGGTGCTGAGCACGCTGATCAACGCCAGCCCGGACTTCATCTGTTTCAAGGATGGCGAAGGACGCTGGCAGACCGCGAACAAGAGCGGGCTGCAATTGTTCCATCTTGAGGGCGTGGACTATCAAGGCAAGACCGATCTGGAACTGGCAGAGAATACGCACCCCATCTATCAGGAAGCGTTCCGCACATGCGTGCATTCCGACGAGCTTGCGTGGCAGACACATACGCTGTCCCGGCTGGAAGAGACTATCCCGCTTCCCGAAGGCGGCACGCGCAGCTTCGATACCTACAAGATCCCGCTGTTCAACGACGACGGTTCCCGCCACGGGCTGGTGGTGCTGGGGCGCGACATCACGGCACGCAAGGAGACGGAAGAAAAGCTGCGTCTGGCAGCCACCATCTTTGAGCACAGCAGCGAGGCGATGCTGATCACCGATGCCGACAACAACATCATCAACGTCAATCCGGCCTTCACCCAGATCACCGGCTACAGCGTGGAAGAAGTGATCGGCATGAATCCGCGCGTCCTGAGTTCGGGCCGTCAGGACAAAACCTTCTATCGCGACATGTGGCGCTCCCTGAGCAAGATCGGTTACTGGCAGGGCGAAGTGTGGAACCGGCGCAAGAACGGCGAGACGTTCATCGAATGGCTCACCATCAATCTGGTGTTCAATGAAGAAGGCAAAGTGTCGCACCATCTCGCTTTCTTCTCGGACATCACCGAGAAGAAGCAGGCAGACGAGCTGATCTGGAACCACGCCAACTTCGACCATCTGACGCAGCTACCCAACAGGCGCCTGTTCCGCGATCGACTGGCACAGGAGATCAAGATGGCAGACCGTGCCAAACTGGGCATGGCACTGCTATTCATCGACCTCGACCACTTCAAGGACGTGAACGACACGTTGGGTCACGATGCCGGCGATGCGCTGCTGGTGGAGGCCGCACGCCGCATCAGTTCCTGTGTGCGCGAATCGGATACCGTAGCCCGACTCGGCGGTGACGAGTTCACTGTCATCCTGTCACGCATCACGGACGAGGCCCATGTCGAAAGAGTAGCCGTGAACATCATTCACTCACTCGCGCGCCCGTTCGAGCAGCTCGGCGATGACGTCACCACCTCAGCCAGTATCGGCATCACGTTCTATCCGACTGATAGCACCGATGCAGGAAGCTTGGTCAAGAATGCCGATCAGGCGATGTATCTATCCAAGAACAAAGGCAGGAATTGCCATAGCTACTTCTCGGAATCGAGCAAGAAGACCTCAGCGTAGCGAGCCGACGTAACGCACCTTTTCATTTTTCGGTTCCGGCTTAGCTTCCGCGCTCGGCACGCCGATCAAGCCCAACTGGTTCATCAACTGGATCACAATCAACACCAGTTCGGGGTCGTCGGCGTTACTGAGTTCATTGAGGGTGATTTCGGCGTAGGACTTCTCGTTGCTCATCCTGACCAGATCGACGTTGATGCCAATCTTTTTAGCCAACATCTTCACCTTGGCCAGCAAGGCCATCGTCGCTGCGTCCAGCATGGTGCTTCTCCCTTGATCGCTTGTCTTGTTGTTTGTTGTGCAAGCGTTGGTTTTTTTGATCCGCTCCTATCTATTCTTCGTCCACCTGCGCCAGCACCACACCGATGGCGCGTTCGGGATCGTCGGTGAGACTGAGGCAATGCTCGCTGCCGCCGATCAGATACAAGTTGAATCGTTCTTCGCTCAGCGCCGGTTTCATGCGCGCCGGCATGTCGTCGTCACTGCACAGGGTGAAACGCAGCTCGGGCCACGCCTGTTTCAGCGTGGCCAGCGTGGCCTCGCCCAGTGCACCTTGCGCGGCGCGCTGTGCGATCTGGCTGAGCGTATCGGCGGCGATCATCACTCTTCCTCTACAGTGCTGAAACGTCTCAGCGATTGAGCTTCCACGCCGAGTATCTTCGCCAACCAGGGCGGCGGTGCATCGAGCACGGCTTGCAGACGCTGCAATGCGATCAGTGCCGCGCCGCCTTCCGGCGCTTTCACCGGATGCACGTTGGCACGCACGGCCTTGGCTGCCGCAGGGCCGCCGATGGATTGCACGTACACGATCTGGCAATCGTTGATGAGTGCGGCGCGTGCCACGTTCTTGTCTTCTTCTACATCCGCACTGGCGGTCGAGCGGATGGCGATCAGGCGGATCTCTTCGCGTCCGACCTGATACACCAGAAAGCGCGGACAGGAACCGAAGTGGCCGTCCAGGTTCTCTTCGCTGTTTGATGCCACGGCCACGCGCAGACTGCCGGGAATGTCGCCTTCCTGATATGCCTGCACTGCGGGCAAGGTATCCGCATCAGCACTGTCGCCCCACAATTGGCGCACGGCGAGCTTGATGCTGGCGGGGTCGACATCCGGCTCGACGGTCTCTTCACCGGACAACATGAGTTTGAGATCGGCCACGGTGACCTTGGCTAACTTCTCTTCTGTGATCGGCAGGCCGACTTGGCTGCCCATCTTGGATGCCAGCGCGGCGACATCCACATCGTCCAGCGTGCGCGCTGCCAGCGCGATGCGCAGTGCCGCTTCTTTGGTGATGATGCCGTTGCTAGTCATGATTACCTCTTCTGGATTCGGGGTGGAGCATGGATCTGTCATTCCCGCACTCGCGGGAATGACAGCGTTTCATTACGCCGCGACTTGCGTGATGCAGCCCTTGATCGGGCAAAGTTTCACACACTGCGGTTTGTCGAAGTCGCCTTCGCACTCGGTACATTCACTTGCGTTGATGACATAGAAGCCCTTCTTCACGCTGATGGAAGCCGTGGGGCACTCTGGTAGGCAATCGTCGCAACTGGTGCACAAGTCTGTGTCGATCTTGTAAGCCATGATGTTTCTCCTTGTCGGTTATTCCGCCGCATCGATACGCTTGGCGCGCACCGAATAAGGCAGTCGCGCTGGCGCAGGCTGCGGCTCGATGTAATACGTACCACCGCTGCTCAGCTTGATCTCACCGCCCCACTTTTCCGGGGTATCGAACTCCATCGAATCGATGCCGTCCTCGAGATCACGCTTGGGCAGATAGAACTGATAGCCGCCTTTGCTGTCGCGCTGGATCATGATGTTTGCCATGCCTACTTCCTTTCAAATTTCATCCGGTTACTAATGCGGATGAGGAGCCGTCGTGAGCGACCCGAGGGCAAGGCGGACGGAGCGGAGGGGCCGGAACGTACATGAAGTACGTGAGGTCCCGAGCACCGCCCAACGCCGCCATCGGGCCGCGCAGCAGGCTCATCGCCGCATTACCTGACCAGATCGTGGTTGTAGTCGGTAGTACCCATGCCACGAGTTTCCTCGTCCAGACGCTCCATCACGGCGTTCACCAGGGTGGTCAGCATTTGCATCGCACCTTCGTAACCCAGCGTTGTTGCACGATGCAGGTGATGACGGTCGAAGATCGGGAAGCCGATACGGATCAGCGGAACTTCGAACTCTTTACCCTTGTGCAGTGTGTCGCGCTGGATGAACTTGCCGTAAGAGTTGCCGATCATGAAGTCCGGCTTCTCGGTTAGCACCAGTGAGCGGAAGTGCCACAAGTCAGCACCTGCGAACAACTGGGTCTTCGCACCGTAAGGAGACTCGGCCAGCATCTTTTCCATGGCCTTCGTCCACTTCTTGCTGCCGTTGTTGCACAGCACGTGCAGCGGCTCGACGCCCAGCTCCATCAGGAACTTGGTCATGCCCAGCGTGAAGTCGGGATCACCGTACAGGCTGATCTTCTTGCCGTGCAGCCAGGTGTGGCTATCCATCATCATGTCGACCAGACGACCGCGCTCTTTGGCCAGCGAAGCGGGGATCTCTTTTCCGGTAGCTTCCGCGACCTTCATCAGGAACTCGTCAGTGGACTCCAAACCCATCGGGATGACCATCTTCGGCACTTCGTGCTTCCAGGTGCCTTCCACGAACTTCTTGGTCTTTTCCAGTTGCATAGGCTGCAGCAGGAAAGTGGTCTTGGCGTTCGGCGCATCCTTAACTTCGTCCTGAGTGGTTCCGCCTGCATACATGCGGAACTCGCCGTCGGCCGGTGTATCCAGCACTTCGGTAGGATCGGACAGCATGGTGTGCTCAACGCCCATCTCGTCCAGCATGCGATGGATCACGCGGTAGTTGCCGAGGTAAGTCTCGAAACCGGGAACGATGTTGATCTTGCCGTTCTTGCCGACTTCTTTGCCTTCCATGGTGTTCAGCGTGAAGTAGCGGATGATGCCTTCGAACATGTTGTCCCAACCTGTCACGTGCGAACCCACGAAAGACGGGGTGTGCGCGTAAGGTGTCGGGAACTCCTGCGGCACGCCGCCAGCCTTTTTGGTGTTGGTGATGAAGGCGTTCAAGTCGTCGCCGATCACCTCAGCCATACAGGTTGTGGAAACAGCGATCATGTCCGGCTTGTACATGGTCATGGCATTTTCCAGACCGTCGATCATGTTCTTCTGACCGCCGAAAACGGCTGCGTCTTCAGTCATGGAGTCGGATACGCAAGACACGGGCTCGCGGAAGTGACGGTTGAAGTAGGTACGGAAGTACGCCACGCAACCTTGCGAACCGTGCACATACGGCATGGTCTTTTCGAAGCCCAACGCACACAGCACGGCGCCGAGTGGCTGGCAGGCCTTGGCCGGGTTAACGGTCAGGGCTTCGCGTTTGAAGTTCAGTTCACGATATTCCATCGTGGTCGTCCAAGCGAAGGTCTCTTGGACCTTGGCGTCGGCGTGACCTTCTTCGAACTTCGCTTTTTTGTTGGCCAGTGAATCCTTGTACTCGTCCTGACGGAACAGAGGATAGCAAGGCTTGATGTCATCGACTTTTTGCATGTTTATCTCCTTGGCTCGGCCGCCAATCTGCGGACGCGAGCATCGTTAAGGGTTAGCCGGACCGGAGTCCGGCTTCAGTACATTACGCGGCCTTTTTCCAGGGCGGAGTCAGTTGGCTCCAGCAAGGATTGTTCAAGGTCATATCCATATCGCGAGCGAAGATGGCGAAGCCGTCGTAGCTGTGATACGGGCCGGAGTAGTCCCACGAGTGCATCTGGCGGAAGGGGATGCCCATCTTTTGGAAGATGAACTTTTCCTTGATGCCGGAGCCGACCAGGTCGGGCTTGACGCGCTTCACGAACTCTTCGAACTCGAGGCCGGTGACATCGTCATACAACAGTGTGGCGTTACCCATTTCCTTGATGGTGCGGTCGTAGTCGTCGTTGTGACCGAACTCGTAACCTGTACCGACCACTTCCATGCCCAGGTCTTCATAAGCACCGATCACGTGACGCGGACGCAGACCACCCACGTACAACATGACGCGTTTGCCTTCCAGTCGCGGCTTGTACTTGTCGATCACGGCTTGCATCATCGGCTTGTACTTGGCGATGACCTTCTCGGTGTTAGCCTTGATGGTGTCGTCGAAGAAAGCAGCGATCTCACGCAGCGAGTTCTCGATCTTGGTCGGGCCGAAGAAGTTGTATTCCATGTAAGGAATGCCATACTTCTCTTCCATGTGGCGGCTGATGTAGTTCATCGAGCGATAGCAGTGCAGCAGGTTCAGCTTGGCCTTGGGTGTGTTTTCCATTTCAGCCAATGTACCGTCGCCGGACCACTGAGCGATCACGCGCAGACCCATCTCTTCCAGGATCGTACGAGTTGCCCAAGCGTCACCGCCGATGTTGTAGTCGCCGATGATGGTCACGTCGTAAGGTGTGGATTCGAACTTGCTTTCATCGCGGTTGCCCAACACCCAATCACGGATCGCATCGTTAGCGATGTGGTGACCCAGCGATTGCGACACGCCACGGAAACTTTCGCAACGCACCGGAACGACTGGCTTGTTGATTTCCTTAGCTGCCTTCTTGGAGACGGCTTCGATGTCGTCACCGATCAGACCGATCGGGCACTCGGACTGGATCGAGATACCTTTGTGCAGCGGGAACAGGCCTTCGATCTCGGTGATCAGCTTGGCAAGTTTCTTGTCGCCACCGAACACAATGTCTTTCTCCTGGAAGTCAGAAGTGAAGTTCATGGTGCCGAAAGCGTTTACGCCGGTTGTACCAACGTAGTAGTTACGGCGACCGGCGCGGGAATACTGACCGCAGCCGACCGGGCCGTGTGAAATATGGATCATGTCCTTGATCGGGCCCCACACCACACCTTTGGAACCGGCGTATGCGCAACCACGAATCGTCATCACACCCGGCAAAGATTTGCGGTTGGAAGTGATGCACTTCTTGGACTGTTCAACAGATTGATCGTTGACGGCGAGATGCTTCTCGCGATCTTTACGTGCTTTCTCTGGATAGACCTCGAGCACCTCTTGAATGAGGGCCTGAGTCTCTTCTCTGGTCATTGCTGTCATTTCATTCTCCTTATGGCCCACCAATCTGTGGAGCCCAGTGTTAGAGAGAGCGGCGGGCCGGATGACCCGCCGTTACAACATCACATTAAGCTGCAGTAGCAGTCTTGCCGATGATGGAAGCGTCTTCCACTTCCATGATGCCGAATTCCATCAGCAGCTCTTCCAGCTCGTCCATGGTGATAGGTGTCGGGATAACGAACTTCTTGTTCTCCAGAACCTTCTTCGCCAGAGTGCGATACTCGTCAGCTTGCTTGGCTGTCGGATCGTATTCGATCACTGTCATACGACGGATCTCAGCGTGCTGCACAGCGTTGTCGCGAGGAACGAAGTGGATCATTTGTGTGCCCAGCTTTGCAGCCAGCGCCATGATCAGTTCATCTTCACGGTCAGTTTGACGGCTGTTGCAGATCAGGCCGGCCAGACGCACGCCACCGGAGTTCGCATACTTCACGATGCCCTTGGCGATGTTGTTGGCAGCGTACATAGCCATCATCTCGCCGGAACAAACGATGTAGATCTCCTGAGCTTTGTTCTCGCGGATCGGCATAGCGAAGCCGCCGCACACCACGTCACCCAGCACGTCGTAGAACACGAAGTCGAGGTCTTCGTCGTAAGCACCTTCTTCTTCCAGGAAGTTGATCGCGGTGATAACGCCGCGGCCTGCGCAACCAACGCCAGGCTCAGGACCACCGGACTCGACACACTTCACGCCGCCGTAACCAACCGACAACACGTCTTCCAGTTCCAGATCCTCAACAGAGCCGGCTTCAGCAGCCAGTTCCATCACGGAGTTCTGCGCCTTGGAGTGCAGGATCAGACGAGTAGAGTCAGCCTTCGGGTCGCAGCCAACGATCATCACTTTCTTGCCGGCTTCAGCCAGAGCTGCCACTAGGTTTTGAGTCGTAGTGGACTTACCGATACCACCCTTCCCGTAAATTGCGCATTGACGCAGTGCCATGTTAGTCTCCTTGAGAGGTTGCAAAATTTAAGTCGCGATTGAAGTTCTCTCGCTCGCACCCTTTACATCGCAAGCTCTGTGCCACCCCCCTTACAAAACCCCAAGCGACTGAAATGAAACGTAATTCCACTCAAGCGCAAACCCACAAAGGGGATGGGGAACACAACAAGGACGAGCGCTTTGTAGGAGTAACGACAAGCCTGCCGCGCTACGCCCGCCTGCCCATCAACCGCTGCAATCTGCCCGCCGACATCCTCGGCGGCCTCACCTTCCAGCGCGCCCCCGTGCCGCTCGAACTCGACGGCGTCGCGCAGTTCCATCGCGGATTGTTCGAACTACTGGATAAGCTGGACGATGCAAACGAACGCGCCCGCGCATTCAGCATCCATATGAATGCATCGTTCTATCTGGACCAACCGGAACAAGCGGGCTACACCGACAGCACCCTGCACAAACGGCAAAAGGCCGACTACCTGCGCATGATGCGCGGCTGGAGTTTCGATTCGGACGGCACGGAAGGCGCGGCGTTGAAAGGCTGGGTGGAATCAAGGTTCGGCTTGCTGCCCAGACACCACGGCGGACAGATCAGAGACTTCTCCGGCGAGGCATACCGAGGCTACCTGGAGAAACGCGCAACCGCCCTGTACGGCACCAACGCCCTCGAATCCCAGTTCGACCTGCTCTACACCTACTGCCAATACGAACTCACAAGACAGCATCCCGGCCAGACACACCTCACGCTATATCGCGGCGCAAACCGCATGGACGAACACGAGACTCTCGCCACGCTGGACAACAATCACCGCATCGTCCTGCTCAACAACCTCAACTCCTTCACCGCCAACCGCGAACGCGCCGACGAATTCGGCGACCACCTGCTCACCGCACAAGTGCCGTTGTCGAAAGTGTTCTGCTACACGAGATTGCTACCCGGGATGTTGCAGGGGGAGGACGAGTACACCGTGGTGGGCGGTGTGTATGAGGTGAGTATTGCGGCGTACTAACCAGCCGACTTGAAGCGGAACTTGGCGATCAAGTCCTTCTGACTAGACTTTACCGGCCCGCATCAAAGAGGCGATAGCAATTCTTGCCTGCCTGTTTTGCCAGATACATCGCTTGGTCTGCATGCCGCATCAGGATATCGGCATCGGAATAATCTTCAGGATAGAGTGTTACGCCGATGCTGGCGGATACATTCACTTCAAAATCACTGATCTGAACAGGCGCCGAGGCGGCTTCCAATAGACGGGAGATCAGTTGCTGCCAATCCTGTGGCATCTCAAGATCGACCAGTACCGCCACGAATTCGTCGCCGCCGATACGCGCCAGCGTGTCCCCCTCGCGCAGTACAGACCTCATACGCTGCGAGACGATGATGAGCAGTTCATCACCGATCTTGTGACCGTGGGTGTCATTCACTGTTTTGAATCCGTCCAGATCGACGAACACCACCGCCAGCGGTTGATTGCGGCGCTGGCTTTGAGCCATGGCCTGGTGCAAGCGGTCGCCCAGCAGTATGCGATTGGGCAGACCGGTCAGCGCATCGAAGTGTGCGATGTGCTCAAGCTCGCGCTGATGTTCCTTCATCGAGGTGATATCGGTGAACAAGGCGACATAGTTCTGTATGACTTTGTCGGCGGCGTATACGGCACTGATGGTGAGCATCTCGGCAAAGACCTCGCCGCTCTTGCGCCGGTTCCACATTTCCCCGGTCCAGTGGCCGTTCTCGAGGAGTTCATGCCACATGGCTGTATAGAACTCGGGGGGCTGGCGACCGGATTGAAGTATCCGGGGATTCTTGCCCAGCACCTCTTCGCGGCCATAGCCGGTGATACGGGTGAAGGTGTCGTTGACATCGATGATGGCGCCGTCCGCATCCGCGATCAGTATCCCCTCGCGCGCATGCGTGAACACGTTCGCGGCAAGTTGCAATCTGGCTTCGGTCGCTTTCCGGCTATTGATGTCCCAGCAATAGCCTATATATCCGAGGAATTCGCCGCTATCGTCGAAACGCGGCACCCCGACATCGGCTATCCAGGCGTATTTTCCGTCGGCTCGGCGCAGGCGGAACTCCATCTCGAACTTTTTGCGCGCGTCGAAAGAGGTCTGACAAAAAGCCGCACTGCGTGCCCGGTCCTCCGGATGCATACCCTCCAGCCAGCCGAAGCCCAACTCCTGCCCCATGCTGCGGCCCGTATAGTCGAGCCAGTGTTTGTTGTACCAGATGCCCATGTTCCGGGTATCCGACAGCCAGATGAGTGCGGGAGCGTGGTCTGCCATCCTGCGGAAACGCATCTCGCTTTCGCGCAGCGCCTCCTCGGCCATCCTGCGCTCGGTGATATTGACGATCAGCGGCCTGAAGACCAGAAAATAGAATATTGGAAAAAGGAACAGCGAGAGCATGGCCGCATCGATCATCGCCCTTGCCGTCTCGGACATGGGTGGCAGAGATGGCAAAAGGACCATCACCATTACTTCGATGATGAATACGGACACCGCCAATACGGTCAGCATCCATACCGCCGACTGGCGGGGCTCTTTCATGATCAGTGTCTTGGAATCATCGGCCATAGGTTCATATCCTGAAAGTCGAAAGGAAGCCGACCATCTGACTTGCCGATGGAAATAATCTCGAGGAAAGGAGGCCGGCTCATTTAGTGGATGCCGTCACTATTTATAGTTGGGATGGATTTTATACCTCGCCAACCGAGTTGCAAGCCGATAATTTCCCGTGGAACGAACTTTCTTTTGCCGCCCGCACCTGCATCACTGGCCGGCTTCTTGCT
Source organism: Sideroxydans sp. (assembly GCA_013791855.1). GTDB lineage: Bacteria > Pseudomonadota > Gammaproteobacteria > Burkholderiales > Gallionellaceae > Sideroxyarcus. The sequence continues at coordinate 13,392 of VMTA01000004.1, read as the reverse complement.
CAATACCTCCCTGTAGCGCTCTGCAACATCGGCTGACATCAGTCTGATTCCCGCAACCCCAACATCTGCCGACTTCTCAGGTGGCGCATCACGGTTGTAGGCAATCCGACATTGCCGGCGCTTTTTGCCGAGTCGCGTTCGATATTTATTCAGGAAAAGACGATGAAGTTCTACATGACGCCCGGCTCTTGCTCGACCGGTATCCATATCCTGCTCGAAGAACTGGAGCTGGTGTTCGAGGTGACTCTGGTGAATCTGATGGCGGGCGATCATCTGCGGCCGGTGAATCTGGCGGTGAATCCCAAGGGCACCATCCCGACGCTGGTGCGCGACGACGGTTCGGTCATCACCGAATTCCAGGCCATCGCATGGTGGCTGGCACGTGCATATCCCAAAGCGAAGTTGCTACCGGATGACATCGAGGGCGAGGTGCGGGTGATTGAAACGCTGGATTACGTGGTGGGCACGATCCACGGTTCCGGCTACACGCGCATCTTCACTACCGAGAATTATTCACCCAACACAGCCGAACACGCGGCGATCCAGGCGCGCGGGCGCGAGATCGTGAGTAAGGGGCTTGCGCTGATGAACGACGTATTAGCTGGCAAGGAATACGTCGTCGGCAGTTTCAGCATCGCCGATGCGGCCTTGTTCTATGTGGAGTTCTGGGCGGACAAGATCAAGCTGGAACTGCCTCCGAATTGCTTGGCGCATTACCGGCGCATGTTGCAACGCCCTGCGGTGCGCAGGGTGTTGATGGAAGAAGGTTACCGGGTATGAGCGAGAAGCCTGCACAGATTCAGACCAAGCTCGATTGGTCGGGCTACGAGAGCTACGGCAGTTTTGGCAGCTTCGATTTCGGTGGCTTTGGCGAGAGCGAAGCCGCACCCGCTTCAGGCGGCGGTTATGCCAAGGCAGCAGCTGTGTGTATGGGCAAGCGCCATTGTCAGGACAAAGACAAAGGCGTGATGTGTCCCAGCTATCGCGTCACCGACGACGAGAAACATTCCACCCATCATCGCGCCGTCACGCTCAAGGCCGCGCTCGATGGCGAGCTGGGTGAGCATCCGTTCCTGAGTGAAGAGCTGGCCGAGGCGATGGAATATTGCGTGAGTTGCAAAGGCTGCAAAAGCGAATGCCCGCATGGTGTGGACATGGCGTTGCTACGCGTGGAAGCGATGGCGCAGCGTTGGCACCAACTCGGACATGTGCCACTACGTGAGCGTATGTTTGCTTTCATACCGCGCTACGCGAAGTATCTGAAACTTCTCAACTGGGTGTGCACTTTTCGCAAACGTGTACCGCTGATCGCGAAGGCGATGGAAAGTTGGCTGGGCATCGCCGCGAAACGTTCACTGCCCAAAGCGGCAGCGCGCGATTTCATTTCCACGAAATCCCAATCGCTCACGGCGACCGACGGCGCACGCGAGGTCGTGCTACTGGTGGATACCTTCTCCAACCATCTCGATCCGCAGATCGCGCAGGCGGCATTGGATGTATTCCAGACCGCGGGCTACACGGTGCACATCGCACAACCTGCTGCAGGCGAACGCGCGCTGTGCTGCGGCCGCACGTTCCACTCCAATGGATTGATAGACGAGGCACGCGCCGAAGCGACACGTTTGTTGGATGTGCTGACTCCGTTCGCGGAACGCGGCTTGCCCATCATCGGGCTGGAGCCTTCCTGCCTGCTGATGCTGCGCGACGAATACCACTCGCTGGGATTGGGCGAGCGCGTGGGCAAGGTCGCCAATGCTGCATTGCTGCTGGAGGAGTTTCTCGCGCGCGAGCACGATGCCAAGAGGCTCACCTTGCCGCTCAAGCCACTGACGGGGAAAGTTCTGGTACACGGCCACTGTCACCAGAAGGCGTTCGGTGCGATGCCAGCGATGGAAAAAGTATTGGGGCTGCTACCGGGCTTGCAGGTGAAATTCATCGAATCGAGCTGCTGCGGTATGGCCGGTTCGTTCGGCATGGAGGCGGAGCATTACGACGTGGCTATGCAGATGGGCGAACTCTCATTGCTACCCAAGGTACGCGCCGCCGAGGCCGACACGCTGCTGGTCGCCAACGGCACCAGTTGCCGCCACCAGATCCGCGACGGCGCAGCGCGCGAATCTCAACATCTGGCGCAGGTGTTGCAACGCGCGATCCAGTAAGCGATCCGCTCTACCCCCGTACCCGTTCCCGACAACGGCTTGGCCTTTGTCGGGTTTGCTACCAAGTTCCCTGCCCTACAAACCCCGCTGTTACAGGCTTCGCATGGCTGGCGCGATTATTGCGAATGGTATGGCATCCCTACTGACAGGAGTCACACCCCATGAGCACTGCATTCGACGACATCTTTTCCGGCCTGCGCGATGGTAGCGTCATACCTTACCTCGGGCCCGGCGCGCTGAACGGCGTGACCGACCCGACCGGCAAAGCGATCCCCGCCGACAGCGACAGCCTGATTCTGGCGATGAACAACGGCCAGCCGATGGCACCGAAGCTGATGTACGAATTCCCGCGCGCGGCGATGAACATCGAATTGAAGCGCGGCCGCAAGGCAGTGAACAACTTCCTCGACGCGACCTATAAAGACACAAAGTGGAGCACCTCGCCCCTGCATGCCTGGCTGGGAGAGCAGAAGCTGCCCTACATGATCGATGCCAATCGTGACACGCAGATGCAACTGCAATATGCGGGCACACCGCACACGCTGGTGGTGGGCATCGCGCGCATGTCTGGCACGGCATTCCGCTTCCGCCTGTTCCATTACGACGGCACCAGCTACACCTCCGTCGAACAGGAAGCGGTCGACAGCAGCCTGCCCATCCTGTTCAAACCCTTGGGAACGCCCACACCGGAATCGAACTACATCGCGTCCGACGCCGACTTCGTCGACTACATCACAGAGCTGATGGGCGGCTTCGCCATCCCGTCCTTCATCAAGCGCTCGCGCCAGAACAAACGCTACGTGACACTGGGCCTGCGCCTGAACCGAGACACCGACCGCATGGTGTTCTCCGACATCATCTTCGGCGCGGACAAGCCAGCAGGCTGGGCGCTGATCCCGCATCCGACCGACAAGGAGAAACGCTACCTCGACCGTCTCAACATCGAGATCGTGAACGCCGATGTGACCGACTTCCTCAGCGCGGCACAGGGCGTGAACACCACACTGGAAGCTGCATGACGCATCCGGCTGTATGGGACGACGCGCGCCATACGATAGGTATGGCGGAGTTCGACGACACGCACCGCGAATTCATCGCGCAGGTGGCCGCGCTCAACGCCGCCAGTCCGGCCGAGTTCCCCGCGCTGTTCCAGACGCTGGTGGCACATACGCGTGAACATTTCATCGCAGAGGGTAAACTGATGCGCGAATCGAAATATCGCGGCCTGCCGGAACACGAAGGCGAGCATCACCGCGTGCTGGGCGAGATGCAACAGCTCAACCGCAGCCTCAAGCGCGGTCACCTGCCGCTGGTGCGTGCCTATGTGAAGGAAGGCCTGATGGACTGGTTCGACACGCACGTCGCGATGATGGACGCGGCATTGGCGATGCACCTGAAGAAACAGAAGGAGACGGTATGAGCATGTACAACATGGGCGATATGGTGTTCGCCGCATACGACCTTTTCAACGAACCGATGGAAGAGACCGGCGAGAGCGGCATCCCCGATGTGGCGGTGGGCGCATTGCTGGCCGCGGCCGGTACGCGCGGCGTGGTGGTCAACGTCGGTCACGCCAAGGAACTGCCGGACGAAGAGATCTATCTGGTGCGCTTCGAGATCAATGCCGAGGGCACGCTGGGCGAACCCATCGGTTGTCTGACTGACGAATTGAGCGGACTGAACTAAGGATGGTGGATCCGCGCGCTGCTCTCGTGATGGCATATCACGCGCGCAGCAAACACGCACTGGATCGCTACGCTGCAGGCCCCGGCACACTGGACTGGGAGGCACAGCCCAAAGCGTTCCGCGATTGGACAGGCTGCGCGCAGACTGTGTTGTCGCGCGAGGTGTTGGCGGGCGACATCGCATGGGGTGAACTTGCTGCGAAGCGTGAACCTTTGCCGTTCGATGCGCACAGCCTCGGCTCATTCTTCCGTCTCTCGCTCGGCCTCACCGCATGGAAAGAATACGGCGCTGCGCGCTGGTCGCTGCGCGCGCATCCTTCTTCCGGAAATCTGCATCCCACCGAAAGTTGGCTCATCACCTCGCAAGTGCCCGGCATCACCGACGGCCTGCACCACTATCAAAACCTGCTTCACGCGCTCGAACGCCGCGCCTGGAACGATGAAGCCTCCGCGCCCGGTGTGTGGCTGGGCTTCAGTTCCATCCACTGGCGCGAAGCGTGGAAATACGGCGAACGCGCCTTCCGCTATTGCCAGCTCGATATGGGGCATGTGCTGGCGGCGGTGAGTTACGCGGCAGCGCTGCATGGCTGGCGGCCGCACTTGTTAAGCCTGGATGCCAACGAGGTCGCACAGGCGCTCGGCGTTGATCGCGCCGAGGATTTTGCAAACGTGGAAGCGGAAGAAGCGGAAGTGATCGTGGCGCTGCATGCGGATGAGAACGCACCCGCCACGACATGGCAGCACTACGCGGGCACGCCCAGCCTGCTCGATCCGCGACCGCTGTACCAATGGCCGGTGATCGAAGAAGTCGCCGCAGCGACACGCGGCGCAGCACCAGCGACTTCTGCATACCCGCAGACCGCCTCTATTCAAGTCGATGCCGCCGACATCCGCGCCACGCAAGTCATCCTCAAACGGCGCAGCGCGCAGGCGTTTGATGGCGAGTCGGTGATGCCGCACGCGCTGCTCAAACATATGCTGAACGCACTGCTAGCAGGTGGTTCGCCGGTGTGGAATCTGTGGCCGCATACACCGCGCGTGCATCCGGTGTTGCTGGTGCATCGCGTTGAAGGTGTTGCGCCCGGCGTGTATGTATTGCCGCGTGCCGAGTCTGCCGTCGCTTCCTTGCGCGCCGCGATGCGTGACAGCTTCACTTGGCAACGCGCCGATGATGAACTACCGCTATATCAACTGATCGCCGCACGCGCAGGCAAGACCGCGCGCACTTTGTCATGTCATCAAGACATCGCCACACATTGCGCCGTCACCTTCATGATGGTGGCCGAGTTTGCCGCGCCCATCGCAGCCGATCCCGCCGCCTACCGTCATCTGCATTGGGAAGCGGGCATGCTGGGCCACATCATCACACTGGAAGCCGAAGCCGCCGGTTGGCGCGGCACCGGTATCGGCTGTTTCTTCGACGATGCCGACCATGAAGTGATCGGCTTAAAAGACACACAGTTTCAGGTGATATATCACTACGCCGTCGGCATGGCGCTGGAGGATGCACGCATCTCCACCCTACCCGCCTACGCATGAACCATAGCAGCAGATATTGGCGAATTTATCCATCAAAATGAACTCTTTCCCCATTGCGTACTCATAGCGGCCTGCACGCGGCAACACCCGCAGAATGGCAACCGATCCCGGAAAGGAACACGCATGAACGACAATCAACTCCGCTGCTGGCTGGCCCAGGCCAGATTCCATGTCAGCGACCCGGTGGAGACCGACATCAACCGCCCACTGGCGAACAGCACCACGCCCTTGATGTATGCCGCGCAGACCGGCGATCTGGATGTGGTCAGATCGCTGCTCAAGCGCGGTGCCGACCCGGCCATGCTGAACGCCGACCGTAACGGCGCATTGTGGTTCGCCTGCTATTCCGACAACGCGGCATGCGTTGCCGAGCTCATCAAGGCCGGCGCGCCGCTGGACACGCAGAACGTGAACGGCGCGACCGCGCTGATCTACTGCGCCTCGGCAGGTAAATCCCCATTGGTGAAACTGTTGTTGGAAGCGGGTGCGAACACCGAACTGCAGACGCACGACGATTTCACCGCGCTGGAGCTGGCCGCCGATCTGGCGTGTCTGCGCTTGCTCAAAGACACCAAGCGCACCGAGCATGCCTGAGCAACGCTACACGGTGGCGAGTGTGCAGCATCGCGTGATGGGCCAGCAGATCCGTCTGCGTTTCGCCGATGACATCGAGCTGCGCCTCACCCCCGCCGAGGCTTCCAGCCTGTCGCTCGCGCTGGTTGCCGTCAGTCGCGGCATCAGCCCCGAACGCGAGATCTACATGAGTCCCATCGCCAGTGACGATGCCTTCGTTGGCACGGCGCAGGAGTCCGGCATGCATGTCGCCCTGCGCGCGGGCGATCTGGTCATGGATTGGAACGGTGTTGAAAGTCTTGCGGCGGCGCTGGCCGCTGCGATCGGCTGAGTATCTAATCAGCCGCCTTCGGCCGATAGTCCGGGAACGCGAGCCGCTTCGCGCGCAGTTCCAAAAGCTGCTTCTCGCCTTCGCGCTGCACACTCAGCACGACTTCCGAACCGACCTCGCCGCGCAGCCTGAACCAGATACCTGGAGCAGCTATCTCCTGCACCGCGACACCGTCTATCGCCACGACCTGATCGTCCTCTTTCAGACCAGCGGCAGCGGCGGTACTGTTCTCTTCGACCGAATACACTTGCAGTGATGGCACGCGGTCGAAGCTACCACTCACGAACGAAAGCCCGGTGATGGATGCGACGGGCAACGGCCCTTTCAGCACCAGTTCGACCTTGCGTTTCTCCGCCACCGATACGTCACTGCAAAAGTCATCGGTCAGCAACGACATCTGCGTCGAGGCGCGATACTTGTTGCGCGTGTAGCGCAGAACGATGGTGCCATTGTCCGCACTGATCTCGCCCGCCACCTCGCCCGTCTCTTCGGGGACTTTGCACTTGTCCGCCTTGATCGCGCTGTGCCACCAGGTACCTGAAAGATTCGAACCGACGCGTTCCAGCCGGAACGCGACCTGTTCGTTGCCCCCGACCGGAACCGCCCCGACCAGCGTATAGGTCGACAGCACTTCATTCTCGGTCACAGGGTGATGATCGGTCGCCAGCGTGAGGCGGTTACCCTTCACGTCCAGGCGATAGGGTGTGTTGTCGGGTGCCAGCCAAGTGCCGACCATGGAGGTGACCTTGGCCACCTGCTCCTGCCGGAACTCCAGCTTGATTATCTCGTCCTCCACCTTCATCGCGTCTTCCGCGTTCGGCACCAGTTCCAGATAGCGGCGGTAACTCTTGATCGCCTCCTCGTACTTGCCCAGCTTGGACTGCACCGACCCCAGATTGAACCAGGCCGACGACAGTACCGGATCGAGTTCCGTCGCACGGCCGAACTCGTTCGCGGCCAGCTCCAGTTCTGAATTGCTCTTCGCCATCTCGATGGCCGCCACCCCGCGCACCATGTGCTTGCGCGCGTCCGCCGCCGTCTCTTCCGCTGCGGCGACATTTACGGATAACAGCGCCGCCACCGACATCATGTACAAGAACGTTCTCATCTTCATCTCCGATCATTGATTCATTGTTGTGGCTCCGCCTGTTGCCGGGCGATGGATTCCTGTTTCTCCAGCGCGGTCAGTTCGGTCGCCGTCTTCTCCCGGTCCGCCTTGGCTTTGGCCAGCGCTGCCTTGGCGCGACGCAGCGCGTCGCTCTCGCCTGCCGGCTTGTCGCGCTTGTTCGCCTCTTCGCGTTCGACTTCGCGTGTAGCCTGCGCGACCGCGCCCTCCTGTTTCGACAGCAGAGCGCGTGTAGCGGTGATCTGCCGCATGAGTGCCTGCAGCATCGTGGCGAGCTGCTCCGCACTTGCCGGGGCGGCCTCATCCACCGCCGTCGGCGCAGGCACTTCGGGCACGGCCGGCGTCACCGGGCTGCAATCCTTGGCACGATTCTCCCAACTGCCGCGCGTCTCTTCCGGCCGCAACACGGCATTGTTGTGCACGCAATCCAGTTGCGACCTTGCCGTTCCGCCGGCGGATGGGATGGGTTTGAGCATGATGGTGCGCTCCGGCGTCAACGATCCCGCGTCCTTCAGACTATCCAACAGTTGCTGGCGATCCGTCGCGGCTTGCTGCCGTTCCTGCTCGGCCTGTCTCTGCTTGGCGGCTTGCTGCTTTTTTTGCAACTCGGCGGCAGCCTTGTCTTCTACCGGTTTGGCTTTGCTCTTCTCCTGTCCGGTGCGCGGATACTGGCCCGGCTTAAAATAGCAACCGCCGCTATAGTCGCCGGCCGGCCGGCTCATGCGGTAGGAATCGCATTCCCTCTCGCTGTTCCAGCAATGGCCGGACGAACCCGAGTGTTGCCGCACCACGGCCGACCAATCCAGACAATATTCCGCCTGTGCCAGCATGCTCCAGACCAGCATGCCGGCCGCAGTACCGATTCGAAATACACCTCCGCTCATTGTCTGCTCCCCGCTGGTGCCAACGGTTCGGACGGCAGGAATCCTTGACCTTTGAGATAGCGGCGCTGCGTGCCCGCCGCGATCTCGACCGCCTGCTCGCCCGCCAGCGCCGTGACAGAGACGACGCCTTCACTCACCCCGACCCAAGTCGATTCGGCGCTCGCCGCCACCTCGAAGCGCGTGCCGCGCACCGCGATCGCCACGCTGGGCGTGCGCACCTGGAACTTCTTGCCGAGTTTCGCCTTTACGCCCTTGAGGAAACGACCGTAGCCGTATTCCAGTTCGCCCACGAAACCGGACACCCCGTCGTCCTCAACCACAGTGAAGGCGGTGTTCTCGTTCAACTGGATCTCGCCACTACCATCCGCCACGAACAGGCGTGCCTTGCTGCCTGCCGCCGTCTCGATGCGCTCACCGGCCTGTGCCGAACCCAGCACTGTCGAACGATAGGAACCGTCCGCCTGGCGCACGCGCACCTCGCCTTCCACAGGCACCACCAGCGCACCCACCGGGCGGTTCGACCCGGTCCAGAAAGCCATCTCCTGCACGGTGCGCTCGCGTTGCGCCAGCAGGGCCTGTGCGCGTTTCAGCAGGTTCCGCGCATCGGACATGCCTAACCTTGCTTCGGCCACCGCCGCTTCGGAAATGTCGATCGCCTCCCTGTCGTTCGCCAGCGTCGAGTCACGCAGCACCGCCTGCGCCACGCGCAGATCGGATTCCGCGACGGACAGGCGATCCTGCGCTTTCTGCACCGTAGCGGCCGCCTGTCCGCGCAGTTCGAGCGCGAAATCGTGCGCTTTTTGCGCCGTGCTCTCGGCAGCGGCGAAGGGGACATAAAAGGATAGACACAACAGGAGCGGCAGCCAGACAAGCCGTGATCTCGATGTGGTCGTGGGCAAGGTCAGCATGATGAGGACAGGGCCGGAGTTGGCTGGAAGCTACCGCGTGTAAGGTTGCAGACATCATACGTCAGCGCTTCCTCGGCTGTAAATTTTGCAGCGCGCCGCGCGCTGCAGATTTCCGTTGACGCCACCCGAACGCACTCTGCATAATCCGCCCCATGAAATCCCCACACCTCCACCACTGCAATGTACGACCACTACCCGTCGCGATGAAGCGCGCGGTATGGCGCATTGCGCGCAGTGGCCCGGGAGGTTCGCAGTAGTTTCGTAGTCCGTCGTAACGACATCCCCAAGGCCACAGACTTCCCTCTGTGGCCTTTTTGTTTTTTCACCGTTCGCCTCTTGGCTCAAGCGAACGGCCTGTTAGTTGAGCCCTGGAGAGCATCATGTCCCTACCGGCAGCATTTGTTTCTGTCGTCCTGATCTGGTCCACCACGCCGCTCGCCATAAAGTGGAGCTCGCTCGGTATCGGGTTCAGCTTTGCGGTGTTTGCACGTATGGCGATCGGTGTCCTGCTGTGCATCGCCCTGCTGGCGCTGTTCCGCATCCGCTTCCCACTGCACCGCAAAGCGCGTATGGCCTATGTCGCGGGCGGCGTGAGCATGTTCACCGCGATGGCGCTCACCTACTGGTCTGCGCAATACGTCAGCTCGGGCATGATCGCCGTGCTGTTCGGCCTGTCACCGCTGATCACCAGCCTCGGGGCCATGCTGTGGCTGGAAGAGGAAACGCTCACCCGCAACAAGGTCGCGGGCATGCTGCTTGGCGTACTCGGCCTGCTGATGGTGTTCTACGGCGGACTCGACCTCGGCTCGAATGCGGGCTTCGGCATCGTCACACTGCTGTGCGCCGTCACCGCGCAATCGCTGGGTCTGGTGTGGATCAAACGCATCGGCGACGACAGCCCGCCGCTGGCGATGACCTGCGGCACGCTGGCCGTGTCGCTGCCGCTGTTCCTGCTGGCGTGGTTCGCGCTGGACGGCCATGTGCCGCACGACGCACCGCAACAGTCCATCGCGGCGACTTTGTACTTGGGCGTGTTCGGTTCAGTGCTTGGCTTCGCGCTGTATTACTACCTGATCAAGCACATGGACACCGCCCGCGTCGCGCTGATCACCCTCATCACGCCGGTAATGGCATTGCTGTTGGGCCACGCGCTGAACGACGAAGCCATCCTGCCGCAGGTATGGCTGGGCACGGCCAGCATCGTGCTCGGACTGGGGTTGCATCAGTGGGGCGGGCGCTGGATGAGAACAGCATAAAAGCCGCAAGAAGATTGTGACTACTGGCACTCAGGGGCGACTCATTCGGTGAGTCGCCCCTTCTTATTGTTATAGACTCGCGCGTCATTTTTTCAACAAGAGTCTTATGCAGCGCCTCCTCTACGCACTTGTCTTCGCCGCCTCATTCGCTTTCTCGTCTCAAGCATCTGCCGACCAAAACGATTTTGAACAATGCCGCCAGATATTCGCCGAACAGAATCCGCCCGTCGTCCTTCAACCGCAAGCCAAGGAGACGCGCGCGCTGTGCTTCACTGCATTCGCCGTGTTGCATTCCGGCCAAAGTCACACGCCGCTCTACGTCGCCGAGAGACTGAACCGCAATACGTTGCAAGCTGCACATCAGAAACGTAAGGACAAGTTCTTCGCCGATGCACGCCTGCCCCGCGCGGAACGCGCCGAACTGGACGACTACAAAGGTTCCGGTTACGACCGCGGCCATATGGCGCCCGCCGCAGACATGACCACACCGGAATCCATGGCGCAGAGCTTCTCGCTCGCCAACATGGTGCCGCAGGCACCGGTCAACAATCGCAAAGCGTGGGCAAAGATCGAGAAGGCGACACGCAAATACGTGTTGCGTGCGCAGGGGGATGTGTACGTGATCACCGGTCCGGTGTTCGACACCGTACCATCCACCATCGGCAGCAACCGCGTCTGGGTGCCGAAACATCTGTTCAAGCTCGTTTACGACCCGTCAACGAACAAGGCCTGGGCACACTGGATCGACAATCAGGATGTTGCGAAAGCAGGCGCGCCAATCAGCTACACTGAGTTGGTGAAGCGCACAGGCATCAGTTTCTTGCCGAACTACCGGGGCAGTTGAGCCGGCGATATCCTTCCTCCAGAAATCACAACAACTTCAGGAATAGATCATGAGAACTTTGATACGAATGTTTTTCCGCACACTGCGTTTGGTGTTGATGCCGTTCATGCTGCTATGGGCGAAGCTGGCGATGCCGAAAGGCGTGGTGCGCAGTGCAGATGCCCAACAGCAGGTCGAGCGCGAATGCGCAAAGATGGCGCTGTACCACTTCAAGACCTGCCCGTTCTGCATCAAGGTACGGCATGAGATGGGACGCTTGTCGTTGCCGATAGAATTGCGCGATGCGCAGCATGATGCGGAACATAAAGAAGCTTTACTGCAAGGCGGCAGCAAGGTGCAGACACCCTGCCTGCGCATCACCGGCAAAGACGGTCAGGTGCAGTGGCTGTATGAGTCCGGAGACATCATCCGATATCTTCAGCAGCGCTTTGCCTGATTTTCGATACCGGTGGAAGCAGTGAACCGCATTAACGAGTGCGTCACTGCTTGGCGGGAACCATGCGGACCGTATTGCGCCCGGCGTGTTTCGCCTGATACATGGCTTCATCGGCACGTTTCAATACTTCATCGATGTTCTGATCGGCGGAACACAGGCAGGTGACGCCGATCGAGACGGTAAAGTGCAACCGTTCCCCGTGCTCCACTACCACTTCACTTTCCGCCAGCGCGACCCGCAACCTTTCTGCCGCGTCCAAGCCTTGTTCGGAAGTTGTTTCCGGCATCAGCACCGCGAATTCCTCGCCGCCGATGCGGGCGATTATGTCGATCTCTCGCAAAGTCTTCAGGCAGGTCTGGCTGAACGACTGCAACACCGCATCGCCGGCATGATGGCCATGCGTATCGTTGATCAGTTTAAAGTTATCCAGATCCAGCATCAGCACTGCCATCGGCGCAGAATAACGTCTGGAGCGAGACAGTTCGGATTCTGCCAATTCGTAGAAATGGCGGCGATTGTTCAGTCCGGTCAAGGCGTCAGTCTGTGCACGTCGCTCCAGTTCAAGCTCTAACTGTTTACGTAGCGTGATGTCATGAAAGGCAACCACGATACTGTTAATCTCACCTTCCCTCGCGATCACAGACGCGCTCACCGATACAGGCAGGATGGCGCCATCCTTGCATCTGAATGTCTCTTCTTCACCGCGATAGGTCGCCCCTGTCTGCCTTACTGCCAGCATCCGGCACTCGGCCCTAGGCTCCGGTGTGCCATCCAGGCTGACATGTAACATCTCATGCATGTCCCCGCCCAACAGTTCGTCCATGCTGTAACCCAGCAAAGCAAGGGCCTCCGGATTGGCAAAGGTGATCCGTCCGTCCCGATCCATCACCAGCAAGCCGTCACTCATCGTGTTGGTGATCTCGCTCAGCCTGCGCTCCCTCGCCTGTAACTCCCTATTCACCTTCTCCTTGGCCAATGTCACATACGCGATGATCGCTATGCCGATAGCCAACAGGAGATATGCGACGAACAGCGCCAAGATACCGACAGGTTCCCGGTAGAGCGCGCGCTCATGCAGGGTGTGCTTCGAAACAAAGGATATGACCTTCCAGTAATATTCGGACGCTGCGATCTCATGGCTACTGGGCGCATGCGGCATGGCTGACCCGCTGGATGAATGCAACTCTGCCTGCAGCGGATAGACCGTGTCATACACGAACAGTCCCTCTTCAGTCTCCACTTCGCCTTTGTCTTTCGATGCGATCTCCCGCCACGCCTGCGGATGTCTGTGCCCGAATGTCTTTTCCGCTCTGCCGAACATGAACCCCCATTCATCCTCCGCATCAGGAGCACTCAGCCAGTAGCCATCGCTGTTGAGCAGCATCGCGCCGCGCAGGCCTCCGTCGCTCATGATGCCCAGGAAATGCTCGATAGCATCTTGCCCGAAGTAATTGAGTATCAAAACGCCGCGCTTGCGTCCTTCTCTGTCGAATACGGGCGTGCCGAAGCGGATCATCGGCTTGAATGGCTGCTCGATCTCACCATGCTCGATGTTCAGATCAAGCGGCGAGACATACACCTCGCCCCGCCCAAGCTTGATCGTGTCGCGAAAGAAATATCGGGTAGATTTGTCCTGCAATGCGGCTTGAGG
>VMTA01000030.1 GCA_013791855.1 Sideroxydans sp. | reverse complement strand
CCTTGATTTTTCCGGTAAATCACGGATCAATTCATATTCTTTTTCGGAGAGTTTGAAATGCTTGATGTAATCATCCCTGTCCGCTTCGGGATTCGGAAGGAATATCTTTGTCGCTGTCTGCTCGATGATGGCAAACGCGATGGGTGAACGAATGACTTGCTTTGGCGCTTGCGTGAAGCAAACTAGAAAGCCGTCCTGTTTTCGGATCGTCACCAGTTTGTTCTTAACGAAGTCCTCGAATTCTGGATCGTCGAGCAGTTTCCAAAACTCATCCATGAATATGACCACCCTTCGGCCATCGAATAGGGATTCGATCCGGTGCATCAAATACATGATGATTGGCGTTCTGGTTTCCGCGTTTTCGAGGAATTCCGTCACGTCAAAGCCGACAATGGCGTTTGCTTCCACGTCCAGGGTGTCTTCGGCGTTGTCCAGCTCCCAACCCAGGGGGCCAAAGCCGTGACACCAACGCGCCAGGCGCATGTAAATGCCGTTTTGCTCAGTGGGGTTCAGGAATTGCATGATGGCGCTCAGGCGCCGCTGTGCCTTTGGAACCGCTGGGTTCATGACTCCCGCAATGGCCTTTGCAATTTCCGCTTCTTCGCGCGGCGTGATGGGCATGCCTTCGCGCCGCACCAGGTAGCGCACGAGGTTTTCCAGGAAGGTGATGTTGTTGGGGGTGGGGTCGAGCTGGAACGGGTTGAAGCCGGTTGAGACGCCGTTTTTCAGCGGGTAGTAGCGCCCACCCATTGCGCGTACCGCTACGGCCGCGCCCAGGTCTTTGTCGAACACTACGGACGTGAGGCGCTTTGCTGGTGGCTTGTTGAACTTCTGGGCCTGCGCGAGCAAAAAGCACTCGATCACGGTTTTGCCGGGGCCCGACTTGCCGAGCACGATGGTGTTGGCCAGCTCCTTGTGATTCGGGTCCAGCTTCGCGGCCCGCTTGGCGTCAGCGCCCTCTTCCCCTTTGTGGAACGAGAAGTAGAAGGGCGCTCCTGACGTTGTTTTGAACATCGTCACTGCTGGTCCCCATTGGTTCGCTTCAAGGCGCCCAATGGGGTAGTTGTGCAGGCTGGAAAACGAGCAGAAGTTGCGGCTGGTAATGTCGCCCGCGCGGATTCGATAGTCGAAGTTGCCGGGCATGAGGGAGTAGTACGCCGCCGCCATGCCGAGGTCTTCGCGCGACCACTTGATACCCGCATCGCTCAGGATGCTTCCAGCCACCGAAATATGGTCTTTCAGATCCTTCTCGTTCTGCGCGCGGATCATCAACGTGAGCGAATGCGTGCCCATGACGAACCGATTGCTTGTCAAATCGTCCAGGGCCGCATCAATCGCTTCGACCTGGCTCGTGGCCACGTCCCCGGCATTGACCAGCCGCTTTTACTGGCGGGTCATACGCCCGCGCGCCACGGGCTTAGAGAGGAACGTGAACGACTGGCCGAGGGTGAACTCGTAGGGCACCGACAACAACTCATTGAGCAGACCGGGGTGCGTGTGCGCGGGGTATTCTTGAAACGCTAGCGTGGCGCAGAAATAGTCTTCTGTGGACGTGCGCAGACTCATCAAGCCGCCCTTGCCGAAGAATGGCCGCGACGTGGGCAGCACGTCCCGCATCTCCGCGCGTGGAAGGGGGAAGCGGCGCCACTCACCGTTCAGGATGTAGTGCAGGAACTCCCCAGTTTCAGAAAACAGGTTGCCCTTGAATTCATAACACCCAAGCAATTCGGGTTCGTAGCGATCCAATGCCGCCATCGACGTTGAAATCAAGTCTTCCATGTTCTCGATATGCTCAAGCTGCAGCTCTTCCAGTTGCGCTTTGCTTTGCCGCGAAAACATATCCACGATTCGCCCTGCTGCAATCGGTTGTGGGCGAAATACGATGCTGATATACAGCTCGTTAATCATCAAGGTGGTTTCCTCGATGTGGCTTCGATATTTCTTGTTCAGGTTGTTGATGAATTCGGAAGCGAACTCACCTTCCGGGTATTCGTTGATTTCACGCCGGACGATGTGACTCCATAACGCGACATGGGGCGAACTGATATTTCGGATAAAACCGTTTAACTGACTGTGCCAACCGTTCAAATCGGATATGTCCGCGCTTTGGTGGGCGGCGCCCGACAGCCTGATGGTAAACATCATGTCGCCATTCATCATCTTGACGATGTTGCGTGTGACATGCCCGGAATAGGGAAGAAATGCACTGACACCGACCTCTTTGTCTATCGCAGACGTGAATTTCAAAATGCCTTTCATGCGGTTCCTTATTTTTTCGCGGAGGCGAAATTCCTGCTCTTTTTTGACTTTGGCAATGCGGTGTAGGCCAACGGGGAAAAACTGGTAGCTTTCCAAAACATGCGATTGAGACACCGGCCATTGATCAGCCCGTACTTTGTCAGGCTGTCAAATCTACCGGGGTCACTCGCAGAGAGTAGGTAAAGGAAACCGTGCGTTGGGATGAACAGAAGAAGCCAGACCGGGTTGCCAATCGCCAGGAACACGCAGCCAACGACGATCATTTCCACCACAAAAGCTGTGAAGTGCACGCCGAACACCGTGGCTGGGCGTGTCAGGCCGACAAACAGCTCATCGACTTCCAATTCGACTACTTTTTCGGCTTCTTCCACTTATTAACTCCCTTTGTTTAACCGACTGCGCTGATGATGTAATCAACAATCGCCGCTGCACCAAAAATCAGTACGATCCCGATAATGATTTTGATTGCCCAGTCCCATGACAACTTACCGGCGATTGCCGCAATGCCGCAGGCAATAACCGCAATAATCGCCAATGTCCGGGCTAAGCCGCCCGTAAAAATGTCCATCACTTTCTGAGCCGCTGCATCCCACGGTTCCGCCATGGCCAACTCTGGGGCCATGAAAAACAAAACGATGAGCAGCATTGCAATCATCGACAGCGTTTTTCCGCTTGTCTCTCTCTTTTGCTGTGCGTTGTCGATGTAAGCGGTTTTAAATTGATTCAGCATAAGTTTCCTTTCATGTTGCTTTGATTTTAAGATGACAGTCTATAGAGACTGAATTAATATTTGTTCTTAAATGTTTAACCATTCGATCGAGGCTTGACCACTCTCTTGTTTTGCCTCGCGTCGTGATTACTGGAAAAACACCTGATTTCCATTTGAGGATGGCGTGTAATTCGTACTTGGATTTGTCGTTCTCCCTTATTTGCAATATCTCCACCTGGTTGCTTATGAGGTAGTGCAACAATTCGGCGTTCTGCAGTCCGCGTTGAAGTCGTTGGTTCATGCTTGCTTCTTGCCGCCGCCTCCCTTGTCGCCGTTGAAATCTGGCTTGTTGCGCTTGTTGGGGAAATTGGCGCGACAGCCGTCCTTGAAGCCCGAGCAACCCCAAAAGTCGTAGCCGTCTTTGCCTCTTTTGGTGCGGCGAATCAGTGGCTTGGAGCACAGCGGGCACGAATGGCCGGAATCGCTTGGGGTTTCCTTCTCGCCGGGCTGGCCATCCTTGTCGGGCCGCGTTGCGTTGCAGGCGGGGTAGCCGCTGCACCCCCAGAAGTGCCCTGCTTTCCCAGGAATGCGGCGCATTGCGCTGCCGCAGTCGGGGCAAGGATGGCGCGGCGCTGATCCGCTGGTTTCAAGGCTGGCCAGTTCCTGGCGCAGCTTGTCGTGCGTGGCCTCGACCGTGGCCAAGTAGCTGCCCTGCCCGCTTGCGATCCTGTCCAGCTCGCTTTCCACTTCGCGTGTCAAGTCCACAGCGATGAAGGAGAACGCTTTCGTGAGCTGATCGACGATGAAAAATGCCGTCTCTGTCGGATGCAAAAACAGCTTGCGAGTGGTGATGTAGCCGCGCCTCTCGATGTTGCCCATGATGGCCGCGTAGGTTGCTGGGCGCCCTATTCCCTCGCTCTCCAGCTTGCCGATCAGAGAGGCCTTGGTGTAGCGCTTGGGCGCCCGTGTCTTGAGGGCCAGAACTTCGCCGCCCAGCGGTTGGAGCCGCTGCCCCGCATCGAGCGGTGGCACCTGGTTGCTTTCGGCGCCCTGCCCTTCAGGCCTGTCTTGACCGTCCGCTTCCTCGTGTCCCTCGCCCACCAGAGACAGCCAGCCGGGTTCCTGCAGCGTTTGACCTTTACCGCGACAACGGACTTGTCTGCTGTCAACCTGTCCGAGCAAGGTAGCAGTGCGGGTCTTGTAAACAGCATCCGCCAACTGGCTTGCGATGGCACGTTGGCGAATCAGCTTGTACAGGGCTTGCTCGTCGCCCCCCTGCCCTGCCGTCTCAACTTCCCAGTGTGTGGGTGTGATGGCAGGGTGCCCAGCTTGCGCGGCTGCCGAGGTTTTGAAGAGGCGCAGCTTCGGAGCCATCGCCCATCCGTGTGCCTGCGCCAAGGCGCTGATGCACGGGTAATCGTCTGCGCTAATATTGGGGTTGTCGGTCCGGTGGTAGGTGATATGCCCGGATTCAAAGAGCCGCTGCGCAATACGCATCGTGTCTTCTGGGTCGAACCCCAGCTTCACGCTGGCCGCTTGCTGCATCCCGCTGGTAGCCAAAGGCGGGGCCGGTGCGCGCCGGCGCTGGCCGTCTTCACAACCTTCGACCATGACCGACTCGACGGCTGCAACCCTTGCGGCAAATTCGGCGTCTTGAAAATAGGGGCGATCTTCTGGGGCGAAGTCAGGGACGACTTCCCACATGGCATGCCAATTTTTCGCGTCCGCGAAATTTCCCAGTGCCTGGAAATCCAGGCGCACCTGAAAATGGTTCGTGGGCGTGAAGGCGGAAATCTCTCGCTCTCGCATCACCACCAACGCGACCGCAGGACTTTGGACGCGGCCCGCGGATAAAGTCGTGCCGCCAATCTTGGACAGCGCAGGACTGACCAGGTAACCCACCAGTCGATCCAGCACGCGCCGCGCCTCTTGTGCGCCCACCAGCTTGTAATCAATCCCGGTAGGCGCAGCCACTGCCTGGCGCACCACGGTTTCTGTAATGGCGGTAAAGCGAACCCGCTTTGCATCCCTTCCCAGCTTGAGTTCGCGCGCCAGGTGCCAGGCGATGGCTTCGCCTTCCCTGTCCGGGTCGGTGCCTATGAGTATCTCGCTTGCCCGTTCGCACTGGCTGCGCAGCCGTGATACCACCGATGCGCCGCGTTCGGACAGCCGGTATTGCGGTTTGTATTTGGGCGGCTCAACGCCAATTTCCTTGTCGGGCAGATCGCATACGTGGCCGAGGCTGGCGGATACTTTCCAGCCGTCGCCCAGGATGCTTTGCAGCTTCTCGACCTTGCCTTGGGATTCGATGATGAGCAGCTTCATGCTCAGAACACCATGGCTTGGCCGATCTCATCGCCCTGCCCTTCGGGCGGGTTTCCGAAGACCATCGCGGGGTCGGTTGTGACGGGTGCGGTCGTCGGTTTCGCGGGGCGAGATTTTGCTTGGCCGGATGGCTGCGGCGTCCCCGCAATGGATTTGTCGGCTTGCGCCGCCAAAGGAGCAACGCTTGGCGCAACAGATTGTGGATCTAGTTTGATGGCCGGAACTGTGTAGCCCTGGGCGATCTTGAGTCCGTTTGTGCTGACCTTCTGCACGTAGCCATTCTTGATGCCGCGTGCGAAGTCGCCAGTGTTGTAAGCGCTTAGAGCTTTCTTGAGGGCTTCCTGCGGTGCGCCCTCCTTTGCGCTCGCCCGTGTGAAGTTGTCTTCGAGAATGAGCGCTGCCGCGCTCAGGTTCTTGCACACGTCGAAAACTTCATCGACCGTCATCCCGAGCCTTGTGAGATTCTCGGAATTGATCTGACCCAGGCCCATGTCGATGTTCTGTCCGCCTGCAATGAGGGTCTTCGCTGCCGCTACCGCTTCCGCTTTGTTTGTCGGCTGTCGCGTGAGCTGCAGCCCGCCTTTGTTAACCCCGATTGCGAACGGGTTAAAACCGCTTTCCGTTTTAACGATTGCCGCAAGTGTTTGCGGATGAACTGCAGGGGCGCAT
>VMTA01000047.1 GCA_013791855.1 Sideroxydans sp. | reverse complement strand
GCCGAGCCGGTCTATCCAGAATTGCCTGCCTCGTTCGATACGCCCTATATCGAATGGGCGATGGGCGAGCCGGCCGGCGCGCAGCGCTTTGTCGGCGAACTGGCGCGAAACGCGGACTTCTCTGACCGACTGGTTTCAGTGCGCAGCGATAGTAAAACGATCCGTTTGAACGAACTGCCGAATGGCCGTTACTGGCTGAAGCTGCGCGCGGTGGATAGCCACGGTCTGCAGGGCATGGAGGGTCGGATCAGCTTCGAGGTCAATGTGCCGCCGCGCAAGTTCGCCATGACCAAGGTCTATGTCAGCGGCAAGCAATTGCAACTGCGCTGGGTGGGGCGCAAGCAGAGCGTGAGTTATCAGGTGCAGGTCGCGCCGCGTCAGGATTTCCAGCATCTGCTGCTGGATGCCAAGACGGCGGACAACTGGATCGATATGCCGCGCCCGCAGTCCGGGCGCTATTTCCTGCGTGTGCGACAGATATTTGCCGGCGGGCAGGCCGGTGACTGGGATGTGCCGATGCTGTTCGACGCCCCCTGAGCGGCCGATGCGCCCCAAGGAGACGCCGCCCTGATGGGCGGCGTTTTAGCTTCCGGGCGTGATAAAATGCGCGCCTTTCTTTTTATCCTTTAACTTTGGAAGGCCATCCATGTTCTCGCGCAAAAACACCCTCGCCGCCGTCGATCCCGATCTGTGGGATGCGATCCAGAAAGAAACCGCCCGTCAGGAAGATCACATCGAGCTGATCGCCTCGGAGAACTACACCAGCCCGGCGGTGATGGAAGCGCAGGGCAGTCAGCTGACCAACAAGTACGCCGAAGGTTATCCCGGCAAGCGCTACTACGGCGGTTGCGAGTTCGTGGACGTCGCCGAGCAATTGGCCATCGATCGCGCCAAGTCTTTGTTCGGTGCTGAATACGCCAACGTGCAGCCGCACTCCGGTTCGCAGGCCAACCAGGGTGTGTACGTCTCCGTGCTGAAGCCGGGTGACACCATCCTCGGCATGAGTCTGGCGCATGGCGGTCACTTGACCCACGGCGCGACGGTGAACATCAGCGGCAAGCTGTACAACGCCATCCAGTACGGTCTCAACGACAAGGAAGAGATCGACTACGACCAGGTGCAGGCTTTGGCGACGCAACACAAACCCAAGATGATCGTGGCGGGTGCTTCGGCTTACGCGCTGGTGATCGACTGGAAGCGCTTCCGCGCCATCGCCGACAGCGTCGGTGCCTATCTGTTCGTTGATATGGCGCACTACGCGGGTCTCATCGCGGCGGGTTGCTACCCCAGCCCGGTCGGCATCGCCGACTTCGTCACCACCACCACTCACAAGACTTTGCGCGGCCCGCGCGGCGGTCTGATCCTGGCCAAGGCGGAACATGAGAAGGCATTGAACTCCGCCATCTTCCCGCAACTGCAAGGTGGCCCGCTGATGCACGTGATCGCCGCCAAGGCGGTGGCGTTCAAGGAAGCGGCTAGCAGCGAGTTCAAGGAGTACCAGAAGCAAGTGATCGACAACGCGCGCGTGATGGCCAAAGTGCTGACCGAGCGCGGCGTGCGCATCGTCTCCGGCCGCACCGACAGTCACGTGTTCCTGGTCGATCTGCGTGCCAAGAAACTGACCGGCAAGGCTGCCGAAGAGGCGCTGGGCAAAGCGCACATCACCGTCAACAAGAACGCCATCCCCAACGATCCCGAGAAGCCGTTCGTCACGTCCGGTATCCGTATCGGTTCGCCCGCGATGACCACGCGCGGCTTCAAGGAGCTGGAAGCAGAGAAGCTGGCCAACCTGATCGCCGATGTACTGGATGCGCCGACCGACGAAGCCGTGATCGCGCGCGTGGTGGGCGAGGTGAAGCAGCTGACCACCGCCTTCCCCGTGTACGGTAACTAAATCGTTATGAGTGCCGGCCTGAACAGACTTATAAGCCGGCACTTGAAACCTACTACCCGGTACTTGCAGCGATGAAATGTCCATTCTGTAAGCACGAAGACACCCAAGTGGTGGATACGCGATTGAGCGAAGAAGGCGACAGCATCCGACGTCGCCGTCGTTGCCTGTCGTGCGACAAACGTTTCACCACGCATGAAGTGGTGGAGCTGCGCATGCCGCAGGTGGTCAAGCATAACGGCACGCGTAGTGAGTTCGACGATGAGCGTTTGCGCAACAGTTTCACCCGTGCGCTGCACAAGCGACCGGTGCCGACCGAGTTGGTGGATGCGGCGATCGGGCATGTCACGCAAACGATATTCGCATTCGGTGAGCGTGAGATCCCGTCGCGCCAGATCGGCGAGCTGGTGATGAAAGAGCTGCTGAAGCTGGACAAGGTGGCCTACATCCGCTTCGCCTCGGTGTACAAGAGCTTTCAGGATGTGGACGACTTCACCGACGAGGTGGACGCCATGCGCAAGCCGGTGCGACGGCGCAAGACGGACTGATCATGCACGCGGCCGATAGTCAGTGGATGGCACGGGCGCTGCAACTGGCGGCGCAGGGGTTGAACACGACCTCGCCCAACCCGCGTGTCGGCTGTGTGCTGGTCAAGGGCGATGAAGTTGTCGGTGAAGGTTGGCACAGACGTGCCGGTGAGCCGCATGCTGAAGTGCACGCCTTGCGTGCAGCCGGGGAAAAAGCGCGCGGGGCGACTGCCTATGTCACGCTGGAGCCGTGCAGTCATCACGGGCGTACGCCGCCTTGTGCCGATGCATTGATCGCAGCGGGTGTGGCGCGCGTGGTGTGCGCGATGCAGGATCCCAATCCGCAGGTGGCCGGGCAAGGCATCGCCCGTGTGCGTGCGGCAGGTATCGAAGTCGAATGCGGTCTGATGGAAGCGGCGGCGCATGAACTGAATGTCGGTTTCGTCTCGCGCATGACACGTGGTTCGCCCTGGGTGCGCAGCAAGATCGCCGCCAGCCTGGACGGACGCACCGCGCTGGCGAACGGCGTCAGTCAGTGGATCACCGGCGCGGCGGCCCGGCAGGATGTGCAGCATCTGCGGGCGCGTTCCTGTGCGGTGCTGACCGGCATCGGCACGGTGTTGGCGGACGATCCGCAATTGAACGTGCGTATTGCGACCGAACGCCAACCTTTGCGCGTGGTGCTGGACAGTACGCTGCGCATGCCGCCTGCGGCGCGCATGCTGCAAAGCGGTTCGGTGCTGGTCTGCACGGCATCGCAGGATGCCGGCAAGCGTGCAGCTTTGCAGCAGCGGGGCGCGGAAGTATTGTTGTTGGCCGATGCCTCAGGGCGTGTCGATCTGCAGGCAGTGATGCGCGAACTGGCACGGCGCGGCATCAACGAAGTGTTGGTGGAAGCGGGGCGCGAACTGAACGGCGCATTGCTGCAAGCTGGCCTGGTGGATGAGCTGGTGCTGTATCTGGCGCCGCAGCTACTGGGCGACGCCGCACGCGGCATGGCAGACTTGGGCGAGTTGTTGCGTCTGGAGCAGCGCGTGGAGCTGGCTTGGCGCGACGTGCGCCGGGTGGGTGAGGATCTACGAATCACAGCGGAGGTGAAACATGTTTAGTGGAATCATTGCAGACGCCGGCATGATCAAGAAGGTGGCCGATCGCGAAGGCGGTCTGCGCCTGACCGTGGCGACCGAAGTGTTGGGCATGGACGATGTGGCACTGGGCGACAGCATCGCGGTGAACGGTGTGTGTCTGACCGTGATCGCGGTGGATGGCAACGACTTCACCGTCGATGTCTCGCGAGAGACGCTGGATTGCACCACCGGGCTGGAGCAGCAAGGCGGGCACGTCAATCTGGAAAAGGCGATGCGCCTGTCAGACCGCATCGGCGGTCACTTGGTTAGCGGCCATGTGGACGGCGTGGGTGAGGTGGCGGCGTTCAATGATATCGGCGAAAGCTGGCGTTTGGTGGTGCGTGCACCGCAGGCACTGTCCAAGTACATCGCGGTGAAGGGCTCGATCACCATCAACGGTGTGAGCCTGACGGTGAACCATGTCGCGGGCAACGAGTTCGAGGTGAACCTGATCCCGCACACGCTGGAAGTGACGACACTGAATGAATTGGAAAAAGGTAAGCGCGTGAATCTGGAGATCGACCTGATCGCGCGCTATGTGGAACGCATGATGCAGGCAGAGAAAGAACAGAACACATGACAGACGTTGCACCGATCCACGAGATCATCGAAGAGATACGCGCCGGCCGCATGGTCGTGCTGGTGGACGAGGAAGACCGCGAGAACGAGGGCGATCTGGTATTCGCCGCCGAGTTCGCCACACCGGAGATGGTCAACTTCATGGCCAAGCATGGGCGAGGCCTGATCTGCCTCACGCTGACCCAGCAGCATTGCAAGCAGCTCGACCTGCCGCTGATGGTGCGCGAGAACGGTCTGCCGCTGGCGACCAATTTCACGCTCAGCATCGAAGCGGCGACCGGTGTCACCACCGGCATCTCCGCTGCCGACCGCGCACGCACCATCCTCGCCGCAGCGAACAAGGAAGCCAAGCCGCAAGACATCGTGCAGCCCGGCCACATTTTTCCGCTGATGGCGCGCGACGGTGGTGTGCTGGTGCGTGCCGGTCACACCGAGGCTGGCTGTGACCTGGCGCAACTGGCCGGGTTGACACCCGCCTCGGTGATCTGCGAGATCCTCAAGGAAGACGGCGAGATGGCGCGCCTGCCAGACCTGATACCGTTCGCCCAGCAGCACGGCCTGAAGATCGGCACCATCGCCGACCTGATCGAATACCGTGCGCACAACGAGACATTGGTCGATCGTGTGGGCAAGCGTACCGTGCAGACCGCGTATGGCGAGTTCGAGCTGTATGCCTATACAGACAAGAGTACGCAGCGCACGCATCTGGCTTTGGCCAAAGGCGACATCCAGCCCGAGTTCGAGACGCTGGTGCGTGTGCACGAGCCGCTGTCGGTGATGGACTTCATGGAGCAGACCAGCTACGAGAAGAGCACCAGCGTGCACGAGGCGCTGAAAAAGATCAGTCAGGCTTCCAGCGGCGTGCTGGTGTTGATGCATCAGGATGAGACCTCGCAGACGCTGCTGAACCGGGCGCTGGAGAACCATGCGGAACATCCGGCCAGCAAGTGGGACCCGAAGAGTTATGGCATCGGCGCGCAGATCCTGCGCGACATCGGTGTGGGCAAGATGTGTTTGATCGGCACGGCACGCAAGATGCCGAGCATGGCGGGCTTCGGCCTTGAGATCGTGGGTTATTGTTCTTCCAAGGATACAAAATGAAAGAGATAAAAAAGAATCTGGACGGTACGGGGATGCGCATCGGCATCGTGCAGAGCCGTTTCAATGATGTCGTATGCGACGGTTTGCTGGCTGCCTGTCATGCGCAACTGCTCAAGAGCGGTGTGGCAGACGACGACATCGTGCTGGCCACCGTGCCGGGCGCGCTGGAGATACCGCTGGTGCTGTGGCAGATGGCCGAGAGCCATGACTACGATGCGCTGATCGCGCTGGGCGCGGTGATCCGCGGCGACACCTATCACTTCGAGATCGTATCAAACGAATCCGCGCGCGGCGTGGGCGAAGTGCAATTGGCGACCGGCATGCCCATCGCCAATGCCATCCTCACCACCGATACCGATGAGCAGGCCGAAGTGCGCATGAGCGTGAAAGGTGCGGAAGCCGCACTGGTCGCCATTGAGATGGTCAATCTGGCACGGGAACTGGCATGACCGACACCAAGAAGGTCGCCGTCAGCCCGCGCCACCGCGCGCGTGAACTGGCGCTGCAGGGCATCTACGAATGGAAGATCTCCGGCAGCAGCGCGACACAGATAGGCCGCAGCACCGGTGACGACAAGAGTCTGGGACGCTACGACAGCGAGCTGTACCAGCAACTGTTGCGCGGCGCCATCGCTCAGCATGAAGCGCTGGATGAGCAGATCACCCCCCAGCTTGATCGCGCGCTGGCGGAGTTGAGCCCGGTTGAATATTCGGTGTTGCTGCTCGGCGCTTACGAATTGTTCCATCAGCCTGAAGTGCCTTATCGCGTGGTCATCAACGAAGCCGTCGAGCTGGCCAAGACCTTTGGCGGCAGCGACGGCCACAAGTTCGTCAATGGCGTGCTGGACAAGCTGGCGGCGCAGGCGCGAGCGATCGAAGTCTCGGCCAAGTAAGGGCAAGCCGTCCTGATGTCAGAATTCGATCTCATCAGGCGTTACTTCACGCGCCCCACCCCCAACACGAATCTGGGCGTGGGCGACGATGCAGCACTGATGACTGTCAGCCCGGGCATGGAGTTGGCAGTCTCCACCGACATGCTGGTCGGTGGCACCCATTTCTATCTCGATACCGATCCCCGGCAACTGGGCCACAAGACGCTGGCGGTGAATCTGTCCGATCTGGCGGCGATGGGCGCGCAACCGCGCTGGGCGACGCTGTCCTTGTCGTTGCCGCAGGCGCACGACGACTGGTTGCTGGCATTCAGCGAGGGCTTCTTCGCGCTGGCCGATGCGCACGGTGTGGAGCTGGTCGGTGGCGACACCACGCGCGGCCCGCTCAATCTGAGCGTGACCATCATGGGCGAAGTGCCGCAGGGGCAAGCGCTGCGCCGCAGTGGCGCTCAGGTCGGTGACGATATCTGGGTGTCGGGGGTATTGGGTGAAGCCGCGTTGGGATTGGCGCAGTTGCAGGATCGGGTGCAGCTGCCCGAGGGGGCGCGCCAGACCTGTCTCGCCGCCTTGCAGCAGCCGCAACCGCGTGTGGAGCTGGGGCTGGCCCTGCGCGGTCTCGCACATAGCGCCATCGATATATCGGACGGCCTGCTGGCTGATCTGAAACACATCCTGGATAGTTCGGATGTGGCGGCCGAAGTGCGCTACGACCGTTTGCCGAAATGCGCTTATTTCGCCACTTCAGGCGCAGGCATGGACATGCTGGCACAGGATTGCGTGCTCTCCGGCGGCGATGGCTACGAGTTGTGCTTCACCGCACCGCTTGCGCGGCGTGTAGAGATCATGGCGCTGGCCGATCCGCTGCACCTGCCGCTGACGCGTATCGGCCAGATCGTTTCCGGGCAGGGCTGCAAATTGCGCGCGGCAGACGGCAGTGTGATCAGGATCGAGAAGGAGGGCTATGACCACTTCGCATGAAGTATTGAAGGTCAAGCCGAACTGGCGCTTCCTGTTCAGCCATCCCGCCCACATGCTTGCATTCGGGCTGGGGCTGGGGCTGGTGCCGCGCTCGCCCGGCACCGCCGGCACCTTGCTGGCATTCCCGTTCTTCTGGTACATGTCGCCGCGCCTGTCCGACGCCATGTTTATCTTCGTGCTGATCTGGATGTACGTCATCGGTGTGTGGGTGTGCGACATCACCGGCAAGGCACTGGGCGAGGCCGATTTCGGCGGCATCGTGTGGGACGAAGTGGTGGCCTTCCTGCTGGTGCTGTTCTTCACACCTGACGGTCTGATCTGGCAGTTACTGGCATTCTCTTTGTTCCGTTTCTTCGACATCGTCAAACCGCAACCCATCCGCTATTACGACAGCCACTGGCATGGCGGTCTCGGGGTCATGTTCGACGACCTGCTGGCGGCGGGCTACACGCTGCTCTGCCTGGCTTTCCTTAAAAGCATCCTGCTATGAAGTGGTGGTGCGTTCTATTGTGTTGCCTGACTTGGGCGGCGCAGGCGGAAACGTTCGAAGCGTATGTGATCGCCGTGATCGACGGCGATACCGTGCTGGCGTTGCGCGACAAGCAGAAGATCAAACTGCGGCTGGCCGATATCGATGCACCCGAGAAGGCGCAACCGTTCGGTCCTGAATCCCTGAATTATTTGAAGTCCCGCGTGATCAAAAAAGTGGTGCAGGTGGAGAGTAGAGCCGTCGACCAATACGGTCGCACCATCGCCACACTCACTTTGAGCGGAATCAACTTGAATCGTGAGCAAGTGCGTCAAGGGCTGGCATGGGAATATTCCTTCCATCACGCCGACAATGAGTTCATCGAATTGCAACACGAAGCGCAACAGGCGCGGCGCGGCCTGTGGACGCAAACCAGTCCGCAAGCGCCGTGGGAATGGCGCAAGCAACATCCCTTGTACTACCGACAGCATGCGACAACGAACACCCCGTCGGTCTTTGAACCCTATGATTTGACTTGCGGTAAGAAGAGGCGCTGCGCGCAAATGTCTGCCTGCGACGAAGCGCACTTCTACCTGACGCGCTGCGGCGAGACTTCGCTGGATACGGATGGTGACGGCATCCCGTGTCCGAAATTGTGCGTGGAGCAGCGATGAAACCACTGTCCGCCATCGCCCAGCGCCGCCTCGCGCGCATCCAGCAACTCACCAGCATCGAATATCCGGCCGACCTGCCGGTGGTGGCGCGGCGCGAAGAACTGGCGCAGGCCATAGAAAAGCATCAGGTCATCATCGTGTGCGGAGAGACCGGCTCCGGCAAGACCACGCAGTTGCCCAAGATATGTTTGAGTATCGGGCGCGGTGTGCATGGCGTCATCGGTCACACGCAACCCAGGCGAGTGGCGGCACGTTCGGTGGCCGCGCGCATCGCGCAGGAATTGAAGAGCGAACTGGGCGGGCTGGTCGGTTACAAGGTGCGCTTCAACGACAAGGTGTCGCCCGATTCTGCCATCAAGCTGATGACCGACGGCATCCTGCTGGCCGAGATCCACAGCGACCCGCTGCTCAAGCAATACGACACGCTCATCATCGACGAAGCGCACGAGCGCTCGCTCAACATCGACTTCCTGCTCGGCTACTTCAAGCAGTTATTGCGCAAGCGGCCAGACCTGAAACTCATCATCACCTCGGCCACGCTGGACGCGGAGCGTTTCTCGAAACATTTTTCGGGCGCGCCGGTGTTTCAGGTCTCTGGTCGCACCTACCCGGTCGAAGTGCGCTACCGACCGCCGCAAAAAGATGAGGAAGGCGAGATGCAGGATGTGCCGCAGGCTATCTGCAGCGCACTCGATGAACTTTCCATCGGCGGACTGCGCGGTGACGTGCTGGTGTTCCTACCCGGCGAGCGCGAGATACGCGAAGCCGCCGAGGCATTGCGCAAGCATCAGCACAAAGGCATAGAGATATTGCCGCTGTTCTCCCGCTTGTCGATAGCAGAACAGGATCGCGTGTTCAAAGTCGGTAATCAGCGCCGCGTGGTGCTGGCCACCAATGTGGCGGAGACCTCGCTCACTGTGCCCAACATCGGTTATGTGATCGACACCGGTGTGGCGCGCATCAACCGCTACAGCATCCGCCAGAAGGTGGAGCAGTTGCATATCGAGAAGATCGCGCGCTCGGCCGCCAATCAGCGCGCCGGTCGTTGCGGTCGTGTGATGAGCGGCATCTGCATTCGCTTGTATGACGAAGAGGAGTTCGCGCAACGACCCGAGTTCAGTGATCCGGAGATATTCCGCGTCTCATTGGCGACCGTCATCCTGCGCATGAGCGCGCTGGGGCTGGGAGATGTCGCGGAGTTTCCCTTCATCGAGCCGCCCGGTTCGCGCGCCATCGCCGACGGTTATCAGTTGCTGCACGAACTGAACGCCATCGACGAACAACGCCAGCTGACCAAGCTCGGCCACGAACTGGCCAAGCTACCGCTCGATCCCAAGATCGCGCGCCTGTTGCTGGCCGGCAAGCAATACCAGTGTCTGACCGAGATCATCATCATCGCAAGCGCCTTGTCGCTGCAAGACCCGCGCGACCGCCCGGCGGAGCGGCGCGAGGCGGCCGATGCCGCGCACCAGCGCTTCAACGACGAGCGTTCAGACTTCCTCGCCTATCTCAAGTTATGGGACTGGTTCAAGAAGGGCGTGCAGCACAAGAAGAGCAACAAGTTGTGGGCGAACGAATGCCGCAGTCATTTCTTGTCGCCGCTGCGTCTGCGCGAATGGCACGAGTTGCACCAGCAACTGCATGCGCAGATGGCCGAGATGAACATGCGCTTCAACGAGCAGCCCGCCAGCTATGAGCAGATACACAAGGCGCTGCTCACCGGTCTGATCGGCAACATCGGCACGCGCGCGGTGAACGAGCCGCACTACCTCGGCGCGCGCGAGACAAAGTTCTTCATCGCGCCCAACTCGGTGCTGGCGAAGAAAGGCGCGAAGTGGGTGCTGGCGGCGGAGCTGATGGAGACCACGCGCCTGTACGCGCGCTGCGTGGCGCGAATCGAACCGCAATGGCTGGAGGAGGTCGGCGACCACCTGTTGAAGCGCAGCTACTTCGATCCGCACTGGGAGAAGAAAGCGGCGCAGGTGGCAGCATGGGAACGCAGCACGCTGTTTGGCTTGCTCATCAATCCGAAGAAGCGCGTGCATTACGGCCCGATGGATCCACAGGAATCGCGTGCGGTGTTCATCCGTACCGCGCTGGTGGAAGGCGAGTTCAACACGCAGGCGCCGTTCTTCGCGCACAACCAGAAACTCATCGCCGACATCGAAGCGCTGGAACACAAATCGCGCCGTCCCGACGTGCTGGTGGACGACGAACTGATCTTCGCTTTCTACGATGCACGCATCCCGGCCGGGATGCATAACGGTGCGGATTTCGAGAAGTGGCGCAAGGAAGTCGAGCGCGAGAATCCGAAACTGCTGTACCTGAAGAAGGACGACCTGATGCGGCACGAGGCGGCGGGTATCACCACCGAGCACTTTCCGCCGCAGTTGTTGATGAACAACGTGAGCTATGCGCTGGCCTACAACTTCGCGCCCGGCAAAAACGACGACGGCGTCACGCTGACCGTGCCGCAGGCGCTCATCAACCAGGTGCAGCCCGCGCGCTGCGAATGGCTGGTGCCGGGCATATTGGCGGAGAAGGTGGCGCAACTACTGAAGTCGCTGCCGCAGAAACTGCGCCGTCATTGCGTGCCGGTGCCGGAATTCGCCGCCGCCTTCTGTGTCGCAGTGAAGCCTGGCGACGTCTCTCTGTTGCAGGCCATCGCGAAATACATGCGCGAGCAGAAACAGGTCGACGTGCCGCTGGATGCCTTCCGCTTGGAACAACTGCCGCCGCATCTGCTGATGAACTTCCGTGTGATCGACGAACATGGTCGGCAACTCGGCATGGGGCGCAACTTCCTGCAGTTGCGAGGGGAATGGGCACCCAAGGTGACGCTGGCCGCCAGCGCGCCGTTGAAGCAGGCGCAAGCCGCAGTCACAGCCACCAAGGAACGCTATACATCATGGACCTTCGGCGATTTCGCAGAGACCACCCAAGTCCCCCGCGCCGGTCAACAGGTGACGGTGTTCAACGCGCTGCACGACGAGGGCGATGCGGTGACGCTGCAAGCCTTCGATACCGCGGACGAAGCGCAGGCCGTGCACCGCGCCGGATTGCGCCGCTTGTTCATGCTGGCGCTCAAAGAGCAGGTGAAGTTCCTGGAGAAGAACCTGCCCGACCTGCAGAAGATGGCGATGCTGTTCCTGCCCTTCGGCAGCCAGGAGGACTTGCAGCAGCAGATCCTCAGCGTCACCTTCGACCGTTGCTGTCTGAATGATCCATTGCCGGATAGCGAGAAGACCTTCAACGCGCGCTGCAAGGATGCCAAGTCGCGCCTCAATCTGGTGGGGCAGGAGATCGCGCGTCTGGTCGGCACGGTGCTCACCGAACATCAGGCGCTGCAGAAAGCCCTGCCCGGCTTCAAGGCGCACGGCCAAGCGCAGCAGGATATCCGCCAGCAACTGGAGAGCCTGCTCGGCAAAGGCTGGATCGCCCGCACCCCTTACGAGCGCATGCAGCATATGCCGCGCTATCTGAAGGGTATCAACGTGCGGCTGGAGAAGCTGCGCGGCAACCCCGCGCGCGACGCGACGAATCTGGCACAGTTGCTGCCCTTGCAGCAGCAATGGCAACGCCGCCTGCAAGCCCAGCAAGGCACGCGCGACGAACGACTGGAAGACTTTGGCTGGATGATGCAGGAACTGCGAGTGTCGCTGTTCGCGCAGGAACTGAAGACGCCGGTGATCGTGTCGGCGAAGCGGCTGGAGAAGGTGCTGGCGTCTATGAACGGGTAGAATGTGCGCCGGATAATGGTGCCGGAAAGTCTGAAGATGTCGAACAAGAAAGTGGATGTGTTGCTGGTCGGGGCGGGCGTGATGAGCGCGACGCTGGGAAAGTTGCTGGCGCAACTCGATCCCTCGCTCAAGATCATGATGGTGGAGCGCCTGTCCAAGGTGGCGAGCGAGAGTTCGCACGGGTTGAACAATGCGGGCACCGGGCACGCCGGCTATTGCGAGCTGAACTACACGCCGCAGCAGGCAGACGGCAGCGTCAGCATCAAGCGCGCGCTGGAGATCAACGCGGCGTATGAGGTGTCGTTGCAGTTTTGGTCTTATCTGGTCGATCAGGGCTTGCTGCCGACGCCGGAGAAGTTCATCAATCCCGTGTATCACCAGAGTTTCGTGCGCGGCAAGGCGGACGTCGAATTCCTGCGCACGCGCTATGCGGCGCTGCACACACATCACCTGTTCGAGGAGATGGAGTTCAGCGACGATCCGGCGGTGTTGCGCGAGTGGATGCCGCTGGTGATGCAGGGGCGCGACGGCAAGGAGCCGGTGGCGGCGACGCAGGTGAAGCACGGCACCGATGTGGATTTTGGCTTTCTCACCCGCAAGCTGGTGAGAGCGCTGCTCAAGCTGCCCAATTTCGAACTGAAACTGAACAACACCATCACCGGCC
Source organism: Sideroxydans sp. (assembly GCA_013791855.1). Taxonomy (GTDB): domain Bacteria; phylum Pseudomonadota; class Gammaproteobacteria; order Burkholderiales; family Gallionellaceae; genus Sideroxyarcus. The sequence goes on along the minus strand of VMTA01000047.1, from coordinate 203,940 downwards.
TCAAGCAACACGACGACGGGCGCTGGCATGTGCGCGTGAAGGATACGCACGACGACAAGACGCGCACCATCGACGCGGGCTTCGTGTTCCTCGGCGCGGGTGGCGGCGCACTGCCGCTGTTGCAGAAGTCCGGCATCCCGGAAGCGAAGGGTTACGGCGGTTTCCCGGTCAGCGGCCAGTGGCTGATCTGCCACGATCCGAAGATCGTGCGCCAGCATACGACCAAGGTGTACGGCAAGGCGGCGGTGGGCGCGCCGCCGATGTCGGTGCCGCATCTGGATGCGCGCATCCTGGGCGGTGAATCGGTGCTGCTGTTCGGGCCGTTCGCCAGCATTACCACCAAGTTCCTCAAGGAAGGTTCGATCTTCGACCTGTTCGGTTCGCTCAAGTCGGGCAACTTCAGACCCATGCTGTCGGTGGCGCGCGACAACCTGCCATTGATGCGCTACCTGATCGGCGAGGCGATGAAGTCGCACAAGGATCGTGTCGGTGCGCTGCGCGATTTCTTCGGTAATGCGCGCGAGAACGGCTGGGAGCTGGCCTCGGCCGGTCAGCGCGTGCAGATCATCAAGGACTGCGACAAGAAAGGCGGCAAGCTGGAGTTCGGCACCGAGATCGTGACTGCGCAGGACGGCACGCTGGCCACGCTGCTGGGTGCTTCACCCGGCGCATCGACCTCGGTGCAGGCGATGATCGAGGTGATCGAGCGCTGTTTCAAACCGCGCATGAAGAGCGCAGAATGGCAGCGCAAGATGCGGGAGATGATCCCGTCTTACGGTTCATCGCTGGATGACGATGTGCCGTTGTTGCATGCGGTTCGCAAGCGCACGCTGGAGACTTTGCGGCTGGAGCGCAAGGGGTAAGTACGGCGGGGGTGTGCGAAGTACCCGTTGAGGGGAGTCAGAATAGCGAGGGCAGTATGGACAAGCAGATACGCGAAGCCGCATTGAAATACCATCGCCAATCCCCGGCGGGCAAGATCACCGTGCAGCCGAGCAAGCCCTTGCATACGGCGCGCGATCTGGCGCTGGCCTATTCACCCGGCGTCGCGGCGGCCTGTGATGAGATCGTGCGCGACCCCTCTGAAGTGCGCAACCTCACCGCACGCGGCAATCTGGTCGCCGTCATCAGCAACGGCACGGCGGTGCTGGGGCTGGGCAACATCGGCCCGCTGGCGTCCAAGCCGGTGATGGAAGGCAAGGGCGTGCTGTTCAAGAAGTTCGCCGGTATCGATGTATTCGACATCGAGATAGCCGAGAACGACCCGGACAAACTGGTCGACATCATCGCCGCGCTGGAGCCCACCTTCGGCGGCATCAACCTGGAAGATATCAAAGCCCCCGAGTGTTTCTACATCGAGCGCAAGCTGCGCGAGCGCATGAAAATTCCCGTGTTCCACGACGACCAGCACGGTACGGCCATCATCGTCGGCGCGGCATTGTTGAATGGTCTGCGTGTGGTCGGCAAGAACATCGGGGACATCAAACTGGTGGCGAGCGGTGCGGGTGCGGCGGCATTGGCTTGTCTGGACATGCTGGTGAGCCTGGGCGTGAAGATGGAGAACATCGTCGTCACCGACATCAAGGGCGTGGTGTACACGGGGCGTGCCGAGGAGATGGACGACAACAAGGCGCGCTATGCGCGCGACATCCCGCAGCGCAAACTGGCGGATGTGATCGCGGGGGCGGATGTGTTCCTCGGTCTGTCGGCGGGCGGCGTGTTGAAACCGGAGATGGTGCAGCAGATGGCGGCGAGGCCGCTGATCTTCGCGCTGGCCAATCCGAATCCCGAGATATTGCCCGCGCTGGCGCTGGAGGCGCGCCCGGATGCGATCCTGGCGACAGGCCGCTCCGACTATCCGAACCAGGTCAACAACGTGTTGTGTTTCCCCTACATCTTCCGCGGTGCGCTGGATGTGGGCGCGACCGCCATCAATGAAGAGATGAAGCAGGCGGCAGTACGCGCCATCGCCGAACTGGCACGGGCCGAGCAGTCGGATGAGGTGGCTGCGGTGTATGGCGACGAGAGTCTGAGCTTCGGCGAGCAGTACCTGATCCCCAAGCCCTTCGATCCGCGTCTGATCTACAAGGTCGCGCCGGCGGTGGCACAGGCGGCGATGGATAGTGGGGTGGCGACGCGACCGATACCTGATATGTCGGCCTACATCGAACACTTATCCAGCTTCGTCTATCACTCGACGATGTTGATGAAGCCGGTGTTCGATCTGGCGAAGAAGACAAAACATCGTCTGGTCTATGCGGAGGGCGAGGACGAGCGTGTACTGCATGCGGTACAGACCGTGGTGGACGAGGGATTAGCACTGCCGATACTGGTGGGTCGGCCGGATGTGATCGCGAAGCGCATCGAACGGCTGGGTTTGCGCATCCGTGCCGGTCAGGATTTCGAGCTGGTCGATCCGAACGATGATCCGCGCTACCGCGACTACTGGATGGAATACCACCGCCTGTGTGCGCGCAGCGGGGTGACGCCCGAGGTCGCCAAGCGCGAGATGCACAGGCGCAGCACGCTGATCGCGGCGATGCTGGTGCACATGGGTGCGGCCGATGCGATGCTGTGCGGCACGGTGGACCAACCGCTCTATCACCTGCGTTTCATCGACGAGGTGATCGGCCATCGTCCCGGCAGCAGTGTGTACGGCGCGATGAACATCCTGTTGCTGTCCAAACACACATTGTTCATCTGCGATACGCATGTGAACCTCGATCCGACTGCCGAGCAGCTGGCCGAGTTGACCATGCTGGCGGCTGAAGAGGTGCGTTACTTCGGCCTGACGCCGAAAGTCGCGCTGTTGTCGCATTCCAACTTCGGTAGCCATGACGACGCATCGGCGCGCAAGATGGCGCGTACCCGGACTTTGCTGTCGCAGATGGCGCCGGAGCTGGAAGTGGAGGGCGAGATGCATGGCGACGCGGCGCTGTCGGAAAGCATGCGCGAGCAGTTGTTCCCGGACGTGCAATTGAAAGGTCAGGCCAATCTGTTGGTGATGCCCAATCTGGATGCGGCCAATATCGCCTACAATCTGCTCAAGATGACTGCGGGCGATGGCATCACCATCGGCGGCATCTTGTTGGGTGCGGACAAGTCCGCGCATATATTGACCGCGACCGCGACGGTGCGGCGTATCGTGAACATGAGTGCGCTGGCTGTCGCCGGCGTGAAAACCAGGAGTGCATGATGAACAAGCAGGAAGAAGAGTTGTTGAGCAATGAGATCGAGATGTTGATGGCGGAACGTGCGCGCCTGCTCAAAGTGGTGGGTGCGGCGGCGGTGCTGGTGGCGAATGCCGACGCGATGCGTTTGCAGCCGCAGGCTGTGGATGCCGCCGAGGTGTTGTCCGAGATGCTCAACGCGCTCCCCGAGGAGACTTTGCAGGATGCACTGGAATCCGTGAAGGCTCATTCGGCAGCTTGAAACTATGCAAAAGGAGAAGATCGGACTGATTCTCACCGGCGGTGGTGCACGTGCGGCTTATCAGGTCGGCGTTCTGAAAGCCGTCGCCGAGTTCCTGCCTTACCGGGCAAAGATCCCCTTCAAAGTGATCAGCGGCACTTCGGCCGGCGCGCTCAACGCAATCACGCTGGCGGTGAACGCGCGCCATTTCCGCAAGGGGGTGCGCTATCTGCTGAACATATGGACCAATGCGCACGTGACCGACATCTACCGTGCTGATGCGCTCGGCGTCCTGAGTAACAGTCTGCGCTGGGTGTTCGGCCTGCTGCTGAGCATGCTGGGCAGCAACCGGCTCAATCAGGTCTCGTTGCTGGACAACAGCCCTTTGCGTACCTTCCTGGAGCGTGCTCTGCCATGCGAATTGATCCAGCGCCATATCGATGACGGGCTGGTGCATGCGGTGAGTGTCACCGCCTCGGGCTATGGTACCGGCCATTCGGTGACGTTCTATCAGGGCGCGCCGGATATCCAGCCATGGAAACGCACCCGCCGCGTCGGAGTGCCGACCCAACTCGACATCCAGCATATGTTGGCTTCGTCCGCCATCCCGTTCATGTTCCCGGCCGTGCACGTGAACCGAGAGTTCTTCGGCGACGGTTCGATGCGGCAGATCGCGCCTATCAGTTCCGCGCTGCATCTGGGCGCGGAGCGCGTGCTGGTGGTCGGAGTCGGCCATAGCGCGACCGAGGATTTCGAGAAGCGGCCCAAGATCGAGCATTACCCCGCGCTGGCGGAGATCGCCGGCCATGCACTTGACAGCATCTTCATCGACGGACTGGAAGTCGATCTGGAGCGCCTGCAACGTATCAACCGGACGCTGACAGCCATTCCCGAGGAGATGCACCGCAGTCTGGACTTGCGCCGTGTCGAGGCGTTGGTCATCTCGCCCAGCCAGCCGCTGGAGAAGATCGCCGAGCGCTATATCCACAACTTGCCATGGACGATCCGTTTGCTGTTGCGCTTGGCCGGTGTGATGCGCGGCAGCGGTGCGAATCTGGTGAGTTATCTGCTGTTCGACAAACACTATTGCCGCGCGTTGATCGATCTCGGCTATCAGGATGCGCTCAAGCGCCGCGAAGAGATCGTCGCCTTTCTGGAGCAGGGCGGCGAACCGCCGTGCCGCGATCTGGCGCAATGAGCATCACAGCGGCCATTCCCCCGAAGACGCTGACCTTCACTTTGCTGCGCTTGCTGGCAGACGGTGAGTTCCATTCCGGCGAGGATATGGCCCGGCAGTTGGGGATGTCGCGCGCCAGCGTGCACAACGCGCTGCATGACGTGGCGCAATACGGCGTTCTGTTGCACAGTGTGCGCGGGCGCGGCTATCGGCTGTCCCATCCGTTGTGCTGGCTGGACAAGGACCGGATCCTTGCCGAAGTCGGGGATGTGCGCGCGGCGCTGGATCTGCAGATACTCGAATGCGCGACTTCCAGCAATGCCTTGTTGTTGCAGGCTGCGTCGCAGGGCGCCGCCAGCGGTCGTGTGGTGGCGGTGGAATGGCAGAGCGCCGGACGCGGGCGCTTGGGGCGTACTTGGCATGCCGGTCTGGGCGAGGCGCTCACTTTCTCACTGCTATGGCGTTTTGAATGCGGCTTGGCGGCGCTGTCGGGGTTGAGTCTGGCAGTGGGTGTCGCCATGATGCGTGCCTTGCGGGAACTGGGCGTTGAAGACGCCGGCCTGAAGTGGCCGAATGATGTGATGCTGCCATCGGGAAAGCTGGCCGGTATCCTGCTGGAAGCGCAGGGCGACATGCTGGGGCCCAGTGCGGTGGTGATCGGTATCGGACTGAATCTGACCGCACCGGCGGAAGCGAACAAGATCGGGCAGGCGGCGGGCGACTTGTCGGCCTGCGGTGTCGAGCTCAGTCAGCGCAACAAGGTGTTGGCTGTATTGCTCAAACATCTGGTGCCCGTGCTGCGCGAGTTCTCCGCGCATGGCTTCACTGCGATGTATAAGGAATGGGAACGCGCCCATATACATGCCAACCGTCCTGTCGAGATGCTGATGCCGGATGGCAAGCGTATCGAAGGCGTCGCGCTGGGTGTGACGGATGAAGGGGCATTGCGCGTTGAAACGGCAGAGGGTTTGCGCGAATTCCATTCTGGCGAAGTCAGTCTGAGGGGGAGATAGGATGCTGTTGCTGGATATCGGGAACAGTCGTTGCAAATGGGCGCTGGTGGAGAACGGCGTCTGGCTGCGCCAGGGCGTGCTGGAGAATCGCGATCTGGCACAGCTGCCGGCGCTGGTGGGCGATCTGCCGGTGCGTTCTCGCATACTGGTGTCCAATGTGGCGGGCGATGCGGTCGAGGCCAATTTGCGCGAATTCTTCGCAGCTATGCAGTGTGAGCCGACACTCATCCGCGCCGAGGCTGAACGCTGCGGCGTGCGCAACGCATATCGCGCGCCGCAACAACTCGGCAGTGATCGCTGGGCGGCGTTGGTCGCGGCACGTCACCGAGTGGCCGGTGCCTGTCTGGTGGTCAATTGCGGCACGGCGACCACGGTCGATGCGCTCTCGGCGCAGGGCGAGTTCCTGGGTGGATTGATATTGCCGGGGCTGTCTCTGATGTTGAGCAGTCTGAGCGCCAACACAGCGCAGCTGGCCGATCAGGCAGGTGACTTGCAGGACTTCCCTCGCGACACCGCCGCTGCCATGCTGAGCGGAGCGGTGCGGGCGACGCAGGGGGCGATCCTGCATCAGTACGGTCTGCTGCAACAGCGTGAGGGCAGCGTGCGCTGTCTGCTGAGTGGTGGTGCGGCTGGCGAAGTGATGCATGGCTGGTCCGTGCCTTGCGAGCATGACGCGCATGTGGTGTTGCACGGGCTACAGATATTGGGAGAAGACGAAGCATGAGCAAGAAATGGGTATGGGGGCTGTTGTTGGTCAATGCACTGTTGTTTGCGTGGATGCGCTGGGGCGGGATGCTGATGGCCGATCCGGATGTATTGGCAGCGCAGGCACCGTTGCACGCGGACAAGATCATCCTGTTGAAAGAGGCGGCAGCGGCGAAAGCCGAACCCTTGCCTCCGGTCGCGGTGTCAGAGTCCGCTGTGGCATCGGCGGTGGAAGCGGCAGAACCTGCTCCCGCCCCGCGTTTGAGTGATGCACTGGCGAATCCGCCGCAGATCAAGCAGTGCCTGTTCTGGGGGGAATTCTCCGGCAGAGGTCTTGCAGATGCGCAGCAGAAACTGTCTGCACTGGAACTGGGGGCGCGCCTGCAGACGCGCAGCATCGAGCATGCGAGCGGGTACTGGGTCTATATGTCACCACTGAAGAATCAGGCCGAGGTGCAGAAAAAGATCGGGCAACTGAAGAATCTGGGCGTGAACGATTATTTCGTTGTGCAGGAAGCAGGCGAATGGCAGCGTGCTATCTCACTGGGTGTGTTTCGCACAGAACGTGCTGCCGAGAACTATCTGTCCAGCCTGCGCAAACAGGGCGTTCGCACCGCCAAGGTGGGGGAGCGCAAGAGCAAACTCCGGTTCACACAGTTCGTGATTGCGGATGCCGAGCCGGAGATCGAATCGAAAGTGCGCGGTTTTCAGAAAGAATTCCCGGACAGCGAGCTGAAAATGTCAGACTGTAATTGACAGGGAGCGACTAAATCAGCAAAATGCCGCCCTCTTTTTGGCAACGCAACGATCGATGCCCGAAAAGTTGACGGTGATATAGCTCAGTTGGTTAGAGCACAGCACTCATAATGCTGGGGTCGGTGGTTCAAGTCCACCTATCACCACCAAATAAAAAAAACTCCAGCCGAAGCTGGAGTTTTTCATTTGTACCGACTGTAAAGTCGATTACTCGGAATCAGAGAACAGTTGCTTCAGCATCCACAGTGAGAAGCCGACTGCCAGGATTGCGGTGCCGACGGAAGCGAGATCTGCGACGAAAGACATATTTACCCCTCCTATTGAAGTTGAACATACCAACAAAAACTACGGGGGTAATGCTAGCACAAACTATGAGTGGCACAAATGCTTTGTGCATAGGGATACCAGCCCGGCGTGTTTGAACGCAGGCAGGTTATGGGTAACCCTGTGATTTTTTGGACCGGGCGGGAGAGCCCGGTCAAAGCTGGAGCTGCTTACTCTTTTGCGAGCAGTTGCATCACCATCCAGATGGAGAATCCAACGGAGAAGATTGCGACGCCGATGGATGCGAAATCTGCGATGAACGACATATTGTTATTCCTTTCCCTGAATAATAATGCTGGCTGCCGTACGAAACATTCGTATGGCTCGAAGCCGCAGCGATTATATTAGTGAAATAGTCGGGAATGGCCTCTGTTTGAAAAGGCTGTTTGCTTGAAGGTTATTGCGGCATCGGATGTCGCAAGAAGGTGAGAGATTTTGAAGAAACTGTTTATCAAGACCTATGGCTGCCAGATGAACGAGTATGACTCGGACAAGATGGCAGATGTGATGCTGGCGGGTGCGGAGCTGGAGCAGACGGACAAGCAGGAAGAGGCGGACATCATCCTGTTCAACACCTGTTCCATTCGTGAGAATGCAGAGAATAAAGTGTTCTCAGACCTTGGCCGTGCACGGTCTTTGAAACAATCGAATCCGAATTTGTTGATCGGTGTCGGCGGTTGTGTGGCGAGTCAGGAAGGCGATGCCATCGTCAAACGAGCACCTTATGTGGATGTGGTGTTCGGGCCGCAGACCTTGCATCGCTTGCCCGAGTTGATCAAAGCGCGCATCGCCAGCGGCCAGCCGCAGATCGATGTCAGTTTTCCCGAGATCGAGAAATTCGACCATCTGCCTGCTTCGCAGACCGCGCATGGCACGGCATTCGTTTCCATCATGGAAGGCTGCAGCAAATACTGCACGTTCTGCGTGGTGCCGTTCACGCGCGGCGAGGAAGTGTCGCGTCCGTTCGAAGATGTGATGCGCGAAGTGGAAAAACTGCTTGCACAGGGCGTGGGTGAGATCACCCTGCTGGGACAGAATGTGAACGCCTATCAGGGCATGACTGACGACGGTGACACAGTGGACTTCGCCTTCCTGTTGCGCGCCGTCGCCGCGCTGGATGGTATTCAGCGCTTGCGCTATACCACTTCGCACCCGCGCGAGATGTCGCAGCGCGTGATCGATGTTTACGCGGACACTCCCAAGCTGGTGAGTCATTTACATCTGCCGGTGCAGTCCGGTTCGGATCGTGTGCTGGCTGCGATGAAGCGCGGCTACACTGCTTTGGAATACAAATCCGTTGTGCGCAGGCTGCGTGCCGCGCGGCCTGACATCGCTATCTCTTCGGACTTCATCATCGGCTTCCCCGGCGAGACGGATGCCGATTTCGAGGCGACTATGAAACTGATTGAAGATGTCGGTTTCGATGCGAGCTTCAGCTTCTTGTTCAGCCCGCGTCCGGGCACACCTGCGGCCGAGATGCAGGATGACACGCCGGAAGAAGTGAAGATGGCGCGCTTGCACCGCTTGCAGGCGCGCATCAGCGAACTGGAACAGGAACACAACCAGCGCATGGTGGGCACGGTGCAGCGTGTGGTGGCGGAGGGTATCTCCAAGAAGAGTGCGGGTGAATTGGCGGGGCGCTCCGAGAATAACCGGGTAGTGAACTTTGCGGGTTCGCCCGGCATGTTGGGCCGCTATTTGAATGTGCGTATCACGGCGGTTTCAAACCATACATTGCGCGGCGAAGTAGTGGAGGCGGCATGAGCGAAGCACACAAACTTTCGCTGTCTGTGCAATACGCCAGCAATGCCGGGAAGTTGCCGACACGTCAGCAGTTCCGGCGCTGGGTGAAGGTGGCGCTGGAGCAGGATGTGCACATGGCGCTGCGCATCGTGGACGAGATCGAAGGCCGTGCGCTGAACGCGAGTTATCGCGGCAAGGACTACGCCACCAACGTGCTGACATTCGTCTACGACGATACCGATCCCTTGTATGGCGATGTGGTCATCTGCGCACCCGTCGTGGCCCGCGAAGCGAAGGAGCAGGGCAAGGAATTGCTCGCGCACTATGCCCATCTCACGCTGCATGCCGCCTTGCATCTGCAAGGCTATGACCATGAAAAACAAAGGGAAGCCATGGCGATGGAGGCGCGCGAGACTGCATTGATGCTCAAATTGCGGTATCCTGCGCCCTATCTTGTTAGTAAGTAGTCAGGTAATGGACGGTTCAGACAGTAGCAGTAGCAAACCCACCTTTTTTGAACGGCTCTCCACGATGTTGCTGCGTGAGCCGGAAGATAGCGAACAACTCATCGCTTTGTTATACAGCGCCTACCAGCGCAACCTGCTGGATGCCGACGCGCTATCCATGATGGAAGGTGTCATCCAGGTGTCGGAGCGCCAGGTGCGCGAGATCATGATCCCGCGTGCGCAAATGGATGTCATCGACATCAGTCAGCCACCCGAGCAATTCATTCCCTTCGTGGTCGAGCGTGCGCACTCCCGTTTCCCGGTCGTGGACGGCGACAAAGACAACATCATCGGTATTCTGCTGGCCAAGGATCTGCTGCGTTACTACGCCGGCGAGGAATTCAACGTGCGCGACATGCTGCGTCCCGCCGTGTTTGTGCCCGAATCGAAGCGACTCAACGTGCTGTTGCGCGACTTCCGTAGCAACCATAACCACCTTGCACTGGTGGTGGATGAATACGGCGGCGTATGCGGAATGGCCACCATCGAAGACGTGCTGGAGCAGATCGTTGGCGACATCTCCGACGAGTATGACTTCGATGAAGATGAAGACAACATCATCCGTCAGGACGATACCCACTGGCGCGTCAAAGCCGACACCGAGATCGACGACTTCAACGAACAGGCGGGGGCGGAATTCAGCGATGAGGAATACGATACCGTCGGCGGGCTGGTGCTCAAGGCTGCCGGTCAGCTACCCAAACGCGGCAGCATTTTCGTGATCGACGGTTGGCAGTTCACCGTGTTGCATGCAGACAGCCGCCGCTTGCATGCATTGCTGGTGGCGAAAGTGCCCTCAACTCAGCAGGGCGCGGAAGCGGCTTCCTAGAACTTCTCGTCCTCGCGCAGATAGCGCCACTGACCCATCGGCAGTTTTTCCAGCTTCACATTGCCGATGCGCACGCGCTTGAGGCCGGTGACTTTCAGGCCGACCAGTTCGCACATGCGGCGGATCTGGCGTTTCTTGCCTTCCTTGAGGATGAACTTCAACTGGTCATCGTTCTGCCAGCTCACATTGGCGGGCTTGAGTTGCTTGCCGTCCAGTGACAGGCCGAAGTTTAGTTTCTCCAGGCCGCCTGCCGCGAGGCGTCCCGCTACACGTACCAGATATTCCTTTTCGATGTCCGAATCTTCGCCGATCAGTTGCTTGGCGATGCGGCCGTCCTGCGTCAGCACCAACAGGCCGGTGGAGTCGATGTCCAGCCGGCCGGCCGGGACGAGGCTCTTCAGGTGGCGCGGTTCGAAGCGTAGTGATGAGGGGTCGAGTTTCCAGTGCTTCTCCGGTTTCACCAGCACGACGGCAGGCTGGTAGCCGTCCTCGGCCTGACCCGATACATAGCCCACAGGCTTGTGCAGGATCACGGTCACCTGATCCTGCTGCTGCGATTGCGCGGCCTTCTTCAGCGTGATCTTCTGTGTCGGCAATATCTTGCTGCCGAGTTCGCTGACCACTTCGCCGTCCACCAGTACCCAGCCTTTGGCGATGTAGTCGTCGGCTTCGCGGCGCGAGCAGATCCCCTGTTCGGACATCAGTTTTGAGAGTCGTATCTTTTCCATGTTCAACCTAGTGACGGGAACAGGCCGCGAAGGCCGCCTGCGATGAATTCGACCGCGATGGCGGCCAGCAGCAGCCCCATCAGTCGGGTGACGATGGTGCTGCCGATCTTGCCCAGCCGTTGTGAGACCCATGGTGCGGCGAGGAAGGTCAGCCAGACGGTCAGGCCCAAAGCGACGAGTACCAGCGACATCATGCCGTAATGGCCGGCGCTGTCCGCCTTGTGCGCGTCGACGATCACCGCGCTGATCGCGCCGGGGCCCGCCAGCAACGGTGTGGACAACGGCACGATGGCAATGGACTGCGTCGAATCGGTGTCGTTGTTCTCTTCGGGTGTCGGTGGTGCCTTGTGGCCGATCAGCATGTTGACCGCCATCAGCAGTAACAGGATGCCGCCAGCCGTGCGGAAGGAGTGGATGCTGATGCCGAAGAAAGACAAGATGGCTTCGCCCAATAACAGGGCCGCGATCAGGATGCCGAACATGGTGACCGAAGCGATGCGCCCCACGCGCTCCCGCCTCTGGTCGCTCATGCCGGCGGTGAACGCGATGATGAGCGGGATGATGCCGACCGGATCGATGATCGCGAACAGGCTGATGAAGATTTTGGTGTATGCGGTGAATTCGAGCATTGGCAGCCTAATCGATGTAGTCGACCAGTTGTCCCACCGCCATGCGCAGGCGGCGCGACAGACTGACCGCGATGGCGCGGATGATGCGGGCGGCCATGCGAGGGTGTTCTTCCAGCATCTTGTCCAGTGCTTCCTTGGAGAGCGTCAGCACCACGCTGTCTTCGGCCGCTTTGCAGGTGGCCGAGCGGCGTTCACCGTCCAGAACGGCCATCTCGCCAAAGGCGCGGCCGTTTCCGAGTTTCACCACTTCGATCTGCTCTTCGTTCTGGTTGCTCTTGATCACGTGCACGCTGCCTTCATGCACGATGCACATGAAGTTGCCGATCTCTCCTTCATTGAAGATCACTTCTTCGGCGGCGAGTTTGGTGATGCTGAAATAGTGCGCGGCGGTGCGCAGCTCTGCCGATGGCAGATGGTTGAACAGATCGCTTTCGACCAGCATGGTGCTGATCTCGTCATACAGGGCGGATTGGACGGCCATGGTGCGCAGGAGCAGGGGTTGAAGTGCGGCGGAAGTTACACCGTATAATCCTGCGAATCAACCTAATCGCCCTCTCATTGTGAACAGACTCATCACCTCTCCTTCCATGCAGACCTTGCTCGCCGGTGTGCTGGCCGTATTCGGCTTCGCACCGTTCGGCATGTTTCCCCTGAGCGTGGTTGCGCTGCTCGTCCTATTCCGCGTGTGGCATCGCTGCGAGCGTGCGGCACAGGCGGCCAAAGCCGGTTTCACTTTCGGCATGGGGTTGTTCAGCTTCGGCGTCGGCTGGATATATGTCGCGCTGCATGATTACGGCTATATGCACCCGCTGCTGGCGATCACGGCCACGCTGTTGTTCGCCGCACTGGCCTCGACGCCGCTGGTGCTGGCAGGTTATGCGCTGGTGCGTTTCCGTGTATCGCCGAACGTGAAGGTGTTGCTGGTCATGCCCGCGCTGTGGGTGCTGGCTGAATGGTTCAGGGGGCTGTTGTTCACGGGCTTCCCCTGGCTGGCCTTCGGTTATGCGCAAGTCTCCGACAGTCCGCTGATCGGTTATGCGCCGCTATTTGGCGTCTATGGTGTGTCGCTGGCGGTGGCGGTGAGCGCGGGTCTGTTGCTCTTCGTGTCACAGGTGCGCTGGAGCGCAGCAGGGAAGCTGGCGCTCGGCGGTCTGGTCGTCCTGTGGCTGGCCGGTGCGGCGCTGCAGCAGGTGGCATGGACGCAGCCGATCGGAGAGCAGTTCAAGGTGAGCTTGCTGCAAGGCAATATCCCGCAGGATGAGAAGTTCTCGCAGGAGAAGCTGGTCTCCACCTTGGAGACATACCGGCGTCTGGCGCAGGGCAGTGATGCGCGGCTGATCGTGCTGCCCGAGACGGCGATCCCGCTATTGCGCCACAACGTGCCTGCTTATTACCAGGAGATATTGCGCGACCACGTGCGGCAGAACGGTGGCGACATATTGATCGGCGCGTTCGAGAAGGAAGGCGGCCACTATTTCAATAGCGTGTACTCGCTCGGCACTGCCGAGAGCCAGCATTACCGCAAGGATCACCTCGTGCCCTTCGGCGAGTTCATTCCGCTGCGTGGCGTGCTGGGTTGGTTCATCAACGATGTGCTGCAGATACCGATGGGTGATCTGACCAGCGGCGGTGACGCGCAAGTGCCGCTGGCCGTGGCCGGACAATTGGTGGCGGTGAATATCTGCTACGAAGACGTGTTCGGTGAGGAGATCATCCGGCCGTTGCCGCAGGCCACGCTGCTGGTCAACGTCACCAACGATGCGTGGTATGGTGAATCGAACGCCGCTGTGCAGCACAACCAGATGTCGCAGATGCGCGCGCTGGAGAGCGGGCGCATGATGTTACGTGCCACCAATACGGGGGTCACATCCGTCATCGGCACGGATGGACAGGTATTGGCGCAACTCCCGCAACACGAGGAGGGTGTGCTCACGGCCCAGGTGCAGGGATATTCCGGCAGCACGCCCTATGTGCGCTGGGGCAACATCGCAGTGTTGTTATTGCTGGCTTTGATGTTGGGCGCTGCGCTCAGCTATCCGCGCAGATGAGCTGGTACTGCTATCTTTTGCAATGCGCGGATGGCACGCTCTACTGCGGTATCACCAACGATATCGACAAGCGCCTCGCCGCACATAATGCGGGCGATGGGGCGAAATACACGCGCAGCCGTTTGCCGGTAAAGTTGGCGTATAGCGAAGCATGCGCGGATCGCTCCGCCGCATCAAAGCGCGAACGGGCGGTCAAAACCCTGCCAAGAACGGCGAAGCTGGCCTTATGCGGGGTGACGCAAGTGCCCGAAAACCCGTAAAATGCGCTCCTTTGAAAAATCCAGCCGGTAATTAATGCATATGAGCACATTTGGCTCCGACATCACGCCCGCAAGCGGGCATGAGTCTTCACCGAAAGTCAGCCGTGGGCTGACTTTTCAGCAAGTCATCTTAACGTTGCAAAATTTCTGGGATAAGCAGGGCTGTTCCCTGCTGCAACCCTACGATATCGAGGTCGGCGCGGGCACCTTTCATACGGCGACTTTTTTGCGCGCCATCGGGCCCGAGCCTTGGCGTGCTGCCTATGTGCAACCGTCGCGCCGTCCCAAGGACGGCCGCTACGGCGAGAATCCGAACCGTTTGCAGCATTACTACCAGTATCAGGTGGTGCTCAAGCCTTCCCCCGACAACATCCAGGAACTCTATCTCGATAGCCTGCGCGCGCTGGGCATCGACACCAACCAGCACGATATCCGTTTCGTCGAGGACGACTGGGAGTCTCCGACTTTGGGCGCGTGGGGCTTGGGCTGGGAAGTGTGGCTGGACGGCATGGAAGTCACGCAGTTCACCTATTTTCAGGAAGTCGGTTCGCTCACCTGCAAGCCAGTGCTGGGCGAGATTACCTATGGTCTGGAACGTCTGGCCATGTATCTGCAGGGCGTAGAGAACGTGTTCGACCTGGTGTGGGCGAAGAACGGCGACAGCGTGGTGACCTACGGTGACGTGTACCACCAGAACGAGGTGGAGCAGTCGAAGTATAACTTCGAGCATTCCAACGTCGAGATGCTGTTCCGCCACTTCAACGAATACGAAGGCGAAGCCAAGCGTCTGATGGACATCGGTCTGCCGCTGCCCGGTTTCGAGATGGTGATGAAGTGCTCGCACACCTTCAACTTGCTGGATGCGCGCGGCGCGATCTCGGTGACGGAGCGTGCGGCGTATATCGGTCGTGTGCGTGCGCTGTCGCGTCAGGTGGCGCAGGCATATTTCGATTCGCGTGAAGCCTTGGGCTTCCCCATGTGCAAGAAAGGGGAGGGCGCATGATGAAACAGACACTATTGATCGAACTGCTCACCGAAGAGCTGCCGCCGAAAGTGCTGGAGAAACTCTCCACCACCTTCGCCAACGAAGTGTTCGCCGCGCTGAAAGAACAGGCGCTGCTGGGTGACGACAGCGCATGCACGCCGTATTGCACGCCGCGCCGTCTGGCGGTGAGCATCACCGAAGTGGAAGCGCAGCAGGCCGACCGCATCATCGAACGCAAGGGCCCGGCCGTGGCGGCGGGGCTGGATGCGGAAGGCAAACCGACCAAGGCACTGGAAGGCTTCATGCGTTCGGCCAACGTCACGCTGGCGCAATTGCAGCGTGCGGGCGAAGGCAAGGCGGAATGTTTCGTGGCGCGCATCGAGCAGAAGGGCAAGCCGCTGGAGGAATATATCTCCGCCATCATCATGCAGGCATTGAAGAAACTACCGGTGCCCAAGCTGATGCGCTGGGGCGATCAGGAACACCAGTTCGTGCGACCGGTCCACGGTTTGACCGTGTTGCTTGGTAGCAACGTGGTGCCTGCCGAAGTGCTGGGTCTTACCAGTGGCAACGTCACCAGTGGACACCGTTTCCTGTGCAGCGAGCGAGTCAGTATCGAGCATGCCGATGATTACGAAGCCACGCTGGCCCGCGACGGACGCGTGGTGGCCAGCTACGCCAATCGCCGCGAAAGTATCGCGGCGCGTCTTGAGCAACTGGCGGGGGAGAACAAGGCGATCTGGATCGGTCATGCCAACTTCGACCAGTCCAAGCTGATGTCCATGTCGAACGAGGAGCGCAGTCTGCTCTCTTCCTTGTTGGATGAAGTGACCGCGCTGGTGGAGTGGCCGGAAGTGTATGTCGGGCAGTTCGAGGAGGAGTATCTCGAAGTGCCGCAGGAATGTCTGATCCTTACCATGCAGCAGAACCAGAAATACTTCCCGCTGCTGGATGCGCAGACGGGTAAGCTGCTGAACAAGTTCCTGATCGTGTCCAACATGCAGATCGCCGATCCGCATCACATCATCGAGGGCAACCAGCGCGTGGTGCGTCCTCGTCTGGCCGATGCCCGATTCTTCTTCAATCAGGATCGCAAACAAAAACTGGAAACGCGCGTCGAGAAGCTGGGCAACGTGGTGTACCACAACAAACTGGGCACGCAGTTGCAGCGCGTGGAGCGCATCACCACGCTGGCCGGCACCATCGCACGCCTGCTTGGCGCGGACAAGGCAGATACCGAACTGGCCGCACGTTTGAGCAAGGCCGACCTGATCACCGACATGGTTGGTGAGTTCCCGGAACTGCAAGGCATCATCGGTCATTACTACGCCCTGCATGATGGCGAGAAGCCGGAAGTGGCGAGTGCCATCGAGGCGCATTACCACCCGCGCTTTGCCGGCGATACCTTGCCGCAGGGGCCGCTGGCTTGCGCTGTGGCGCTGGCCGACAAACTGGAGACACTGGTCGGCATCTACGGTATCGGTCAGGTGCCGACCGGCGACAAGGACCCGTTCGGTCTGCGCCGTCAGGCACTGGGCATCCTGCGTATCCTGATCGAGACGCCGCTGGATCTGACTTTGCCCGCACTGTTGAAAGCGACCGCCGACAATTTCCCGCAAGGCATGTTGAGCGCGACCGTGGCAACGGATGTGGAAGGCTTCATGATCGATCGCCTGCGTGGCTATCTGCGTGACCAGAGTTTTGAAGGCACGCATATCGAAGCGGTGCTGGCGGTGTTGGGCGGACGTTTGCACGAGGTGCTGCCCCGCTTGCAGGGCGTGCGCGCCTTTGCTGCCATGTCGGCGGCCAAGGACCTGGCGGCTGCCAACAAGCGCGTGCAGAACATCATGCGCAAGAACGCCGAAGAGTTGGGCGAGTTGCCTGCCTCCATCGATGTGACATTGTTCCAGGATGAAGCGGAGCGCGAGCTGTATCAGGCCATGCTGGATATCACGCCGATGGCGCGCGGCTATTTCGAACGCGGCGATTACAGCAACAATCTGAAGACGCTGGTCACGCTGAAATCCTTCGTCGACGATTTCTTCGACAAGGTGATGGTGATGTGCGAGGACAAGGCGCTGCGTATCAACCGAGCCTTGCTGTTGCAACAATTGGGCCGTTTGATGAACCAGTCGGCCGACATCTCCAAGCTCGCGGCATGAAACTTATCATCCTCGACCGCGACGGCGTCATCAACTACGACTCCGATCAGTTCATCAAAAGCCCGGATGAATGGAAGCCCATCCCCGGTAGCCTTGAGGCCATCGCACGCCTGAATCAGGAGGGTTATCGCGTGGTGGTCGCCACCAACCAGTCCGGTATCGGACGCGGTCTGTTCGATATGCCCACGCTGAATGCCATCCACGACAAGATGCACAAGTCGCTGGCGCAGGTGGGCGGTCGCATCGATGCGATCTTCTTCTGTCCGCATACCAATGAGGCCGAGTGCAGTTGCCGCAAACCCAAGAGCGGCATGATGCTGGAGATATCGGCCCGCTATGGTGTCGGTCTGGGCGACGTACCCGCGGTGGGAGATTCTTTGCGCGATCTGGAATCCGCCGCCCGGCTGGGTGCCATCCCCTATCTGGTGCTGACCGGTAAGGGAAATAGAACGAAAGAGAAGGGCGGGCTGCCGGAAGGCACGCGGATTTTCGCCGATCTCGCCGCGGTGACGGCCAGCCTGTTATGAATCTGATCCGTTCCGTCATCTTTGCGCTGGCCCAGGCGCTGTACACATTGTCCTATGCGCTGTTCTCGCCGTTCATCTTCCCGTTCGGCCAGCATATGCGTCACCGCCTGCTGTCCGGTTTCGCGCCCGGCATGTTGTGGCTGCTGAAAGTGATCTGCGGTATCCGTATGGAAGTGCGTGGGCGGGAGAACATCCCGCAACAGGCGTGCGTGGTGTTGAGCAAGCACCAGTCGGCTTGGGAGACATTGGCGTTGCAACTGGTGTTGCCGGCCCATGCCTGGGTGGCCAAGCGCGAGTTGTTGTGGATCCCCTTCTTCGGCTGGTTGTTGGCCTTGTCCAGTCCCATCTCTCTGGACCGCAGCAAGGGCAAGGCGGCGATGAAACAGTTGCTGCAGAAGGGCAAGGAAAAGCTGCAGCAGGGTTTCAGCATCGTGTTGTTCCCTGAAGGCACGCGCATCCCATACGGTGAGCGTGGCAAGTACAAGATCGGCGGGGCATTGCTGGCCTCGCATGCCGGCGTGCCGGTATTGCCGGTGGCGCATAACGCGGGCAAGTTCTGGGGGCGCAATGCCTTCATCAAGAAGCCGGGCACCATCGTCATGGTGATCGGGCCGGTCATCGATACCACGGGACTCAAGGCGGAAGAGATCAATGCCCGCACAGAAGCGTGGATCGAAGACGAGATGACGCGTTTGGGATGATGTTCCTGCGCTCCCGCAGCAAGCCTGTCCTTCCCGCTGTCGAGCAGCGTTCGCTGCAACTCTCCGATCAACACATCACTTACACATTGAAGCGCAGCGGCAAGCGCCGCAGTATCGGCCTGCGCATCGACGAGCGCGGGCTGACGGTGAGCATGCCTTTGCGTGCCTCCGAGCAGTGGCTGCACAGTGTGTTGCAGGACAAGGCGAGCTGGGTGCTGGACAAGCTGGAGAACTGGCAGGTCGCCAAGGTGATGCCCATCGTCTGGCAGGATGGGGCAACCATCCCGTTTCGCGGCGAGGAGATCACCTTGTGTGTCGTGCCCGACCTGTTCGGCGCGCCGCCGCGTTTGCTGGGTGAGAGCTTGCTGCTGCAATTGAATGGTGTCGCCACGCCGCAGCGTATCGAGAAACTCGTCAGTCAGTGGTATCGCGAACAGGCTTTACAGGTGTTCGAGGAATGTGTGGCGCATTTCGCGCCGCTGATGGAAGTCGCCCCGCGCACCATACGCTTGTCTTCGGCGCGTACCCAGTGGGGCAGCTGCAGTGCGCGCGGCGTGATCAGTCTGAACTGGCAGCTGGTGAAGCTGTCGCTGCCCCTGATCGATTACGTGGTGATACACGAACTGGCCCATCTGAAGGAGATGAACCATTCCGCCGCATTCTGGCGTGTCGTGGCATCGGTCTGTCCGGATCACAAGGAACTCAGGACCGCGTTGCGCGATATCAGGGTCGGCTGAGAATCGGTCCTGACCGGATGCGACAATATGCCGCATTCCATCGATGGGCGTGCCGGGTTACATTCCCTGCGTCAGGTGTCCGAAACTAAAGGCCCCCTCCTTGCGGATCGCACCGCCGGACATCTGGCAACCTCTCAGAATTCGAATGCGCTTCCCGATCCGGTCTGTATCAGTGCGGCCAGTTTGGCATACAGCTCGTCGCCATCGCGCTGGTTGATCCAGCTATCGTCCTGCCAGCCGAAATGAAAGCCGCCTGAACGGGCCGCCAGCCAGATCTCACGGTTGGGTACATGGCGGTTCACGATGACCTTGCTGCCGTCATCGAACTCGATCTCCATCACCATGCCGTTGCTGTCGTAGTCGATGTCGGTCGCATCCAGCGCGTGTTCGATGCGCTGGAAGACCTGGTCGGCCAGGGTATTGAATTCGCTCTCTGTCATCATCTCTCCATTATCAGTTGCGCCCGATCAGCAGGGTGTCTTCGTCCTGTCCGACGCGGAAGTTGCGCAGTACGTTCGCGCCGAGCAGATTGGTATCCATGTTCGGCATCACTGCCACCGTGATGTTCTTCAGCGTGAAGTTGCCCAGTGTCATCTGCGGGATCAGCGCGATGCAGCCGGTCGTGCTGCCGTTGGCGGTCTGCACCTGTATCTCCTTGCAGTTGCGCACGCCTGCTTCACGCGCGATCTCGCTGGTGATGGAGGTCACCGAGGCGCCGGTATCCAGCATGAAGGTGACAGGTACGCCCGCGATGCTGCCGGGCAGATAGAAGTGGCCGTTGCCATGGCGTTTGACAGCCATGCTGCCGTCACCGCTGAACGATGGGGTGGGCAGCGGTGTTGCGGCTACAAAGGTGGAGATCAGCGCGCGAAAATCTTCCGGCCCGGCACCGGAGGATTGCATAGCGATGCGCACCGGCGCGTCATGCTGAACCGAGAGCGAGTCGTTGAACTTCAGCATGCGCCCATCGGAGAATCCGCTGCGCGCATCACACCAACGCGTACCGGCAGCGAACATCAGGTCGTATTGTCCGGGCGGTATGCGTACGCTTGCCTGTTGGCGTGCATGCACCAGTACCGACAAGGAGGGGATGAGGGTGCGCGGGGCGGTCAGTACCAGCAGCAGAGGGTGGGCATGCTCGTTGTGCAGGGTGAGTTCGGTGCCTGTGCCACCGATCTGCAAGCCACTCTCGGGAAAGACGGTGGTGCTGCCATTTTGCGGGAAGCCACTTTCACAGCGACGTTCGCTATCTGCGAATGCCGCAGGTTCTGCCTGAACAGCGGCAGGCTCTCCGGCAGGGGATGGCTGACCCGGTCGTTGTGTCAGCAAGAAAGCGACGGCAGCCAGCAAGATGATGATCATCGCATTGCGTAGCCCGTGCCCGCCGCCGGACTGGATATGCTGGATGATGACAGGCGTTTCCGCAGCTGACGCAGGAATCGGTGCTCGCGAATTGCGCGGGTCGCTGGCGACGGTCTGCTCCAGCAACTCGCCGAGTCGGGTGAGCAGTTCGCCATGCTGCGGTGATAGCCAGCTTGTGCCTTGCGGGACGAACTCGCTGCCGCCATCCGCCGCAGCCAACCACACATGCCGGGATTGTCGATCAAGGTTGATCAGGATGCGTTGGCCGTCGGCAAAGATCAGTTTGAGTGTAGATGCTTCCTGCTGCAGGCGGATATCCACGCCGCGTGCCGCCACCATCTGCCGGATGCGGGTAAACAAGGCGTCTCCCGCAGCGTCGCTGGCGCTTTCCGTCATATAATCCCGCTCGTTTCGAATTAAGGAAGAAGATACAGATGCGTACAGTGTGCATTATGTTGCTGTTACTTGTCGGCTTGCAAGGATGCGGACGCAAAGGACCGCTTTATTTGCCGCCGGCGCAATCCCAATTCTCGGCCGTTCCCCATCAATCCCAATCTTTAGAACTTCAACATGAGTGAATATTTCAACTACCGTGACGATGCACTCCATGCGGAGCAAGTGTCGCTGATCGACATTGCGCAGCGTTTCGGTACGCCGTGCTACGTCTATTCGCGTGCCGCCCTGGCCGATGCTTACTATCAGTTCGCCGATGCGCTCAAAGGTCGCGAACATCTGATCTGTTACGCGGTTAAGGCCAACCCGAATCTGGCCATTCTCAATCTGTTCGCCAGACTCGGGGCGGGCTTCGACATCGTCTCGGGCGGCGAACTGCAGCGTGTACTGGCCGCAGGCGGTGCGGCCGGCAAGGTGGTGTTCTCCGGTGTCGGGAAAAGCGAAGAAGAGATGCGTTTGGCGTTGTCGGCTGGTATCCGTTGCTTCAATGTCGAGTCCGCACCGGAACTTGATCGGCTGAACGACGTGGCGGGAAGCATGGGCAAGATCGCGCCGATCAGCTTGCGCGTGAATCCGGATGTCGATGCCAAGACACATCCCTATATCTCGACTGGCCTCAAGCAGAACAAATTCGGCGTTGCTTACACAGAGGCATTGGATCTGTACCGCAAGGCGGCAGCGATGCCGCATCTGCGCGTGACCGGTATCGACTGCCATATCGGCTCGCAGCTCACCGAGGTGAGTCCCTTCATCGCGGCGGCCGAAAAGGTGCTGGCGCTGGTCGATCAATTGAAAACAGAAGGCATCACGCTGCAACACATCGACCTTGGCGGCGGGCTGGGGATCTGCTACGACGACGAGACACCGCCCTCGATCGCCGAATACGCGCAAGCGTTGCTGCAGGCATTGCATGGCCGTGCGGAATCTTTGATTGTGGAGCCGGGCAGGGTGCTGGTGGGCAATGCCGGTGTCTTGCTGACGCGTATCGAATATCTGAAGCACGGTGAAGAGAAGAACTTCGCCATCGTCGATGCGGCGATGAACGACCTGATGCGTCCGGCGCTTTACGATGCTTTCCATGCGATCCGTCCGGTGCAAAAAGATGCATCGCCGAAACAGCGCTACGAAGTGGTCGGACCTATCTGCGAGACGGGCGATTTCATCGGTCATGCCCGTGAAATGGCCGTGGCAGCGGGCGATGTGCTGGCAGTCATGTCGGCAGGTGCGTATGGCATGAGCATGAGTTCCAACTACAACACGCGACCGCGCGCGGCCGAAGTGATGGTCGACGGCGAGCGTGTGCAGCTTGTTCGCGAGCGTGAAAGAACAGATCAGTTGTACGCGCTCGAAAAGATCGTCGATTGATTTTTTTGCACATAAGTGCACAAATCTATTGCGTAAAAAAAATATTCGCGCATAGAATGCAATCACCGTGCGTATTGGGAGGTTTCTTTAGGTTGAAAGCGCATCGGGAGTGCAGTGGTAGCACGATAGAAATTGCACCAACTTAGTCCATCAAACTTTAATAAGGAATGAAAATGGCAACTGCAAAATCCAAAGCGAAAAGTCCTGCAACCAAGAAAGTGGCAGCAAAGAAACCGGCAGCAAAGAAAGTTGTAGCCAAGAAGCCGGTAGCGAAAAAAGCTGTCGCCGCCAAAAAACCAGCAGCGAAAAAAGTCGCCGCCAAGAAGCCGGTAGCGAAGAAGGCCGTTGCTAAGAAACCAGCAGTGAAGAAAGTCGCCGCCAAGAAGCCGGTAGCGAAAAAAGCAGTTGCCAAGAAGCCGGCAGTGAAGAAAGTCGCAGCCAAGAAGCCGGTAGCGAAGAAGGCAGTTGCCAAGAAGCCGGCAGCAAAGAAAGTCGCAGCCAAGAAGCCGGTAGCGAAAAAAGTCGTTGCCAAGAAGCCGGCAGCGAAAAAGCCTGTAGCTAAGAAGGCTGTTGCTAAGAAGCCTGCAGTCAAAAAAGTGGCAGGAAAAGGCATTCTCGGCGCCTGAGCTTGGTAGATTGGGGCGGGCGCCGAGCTGTTGCGTTTCGCCCTTTCTACCTTTTCTGTTTCACCAAGGGGCGTGAACCCCACGCATTCCCTTTCCTTTTGATTTTCTCCTGACCTTCCCGAATGGGTATACAGAGCGCGTATTTATGCGTGCGGAATCGTTGCGCCTGCTTGATGCAGGGCAAGCACTTCAGACCAGGAAGACGGTCGCCAGTCCAAGGAAGATGAAGAAGCCGCCACTGTCGGTGATGGCGGTGAGCAGGACACTGGCCCCGATCGCGGGGTCACGTCCCAGTCGTTGCATCATAAGCGGTATGCCGATGCCGACCAGTGCGCCCAGCGTAAGGTTGAGCATCATGGCTGCAGTCATCACCACGCCGAGCGGTACGCTGCGATACAGGAAGTATGCGAACAGTCCGGCAAACCCTCCCCACACCAGACCGTTCAGCCCGCTGATGGCGAGTTCCTTCAGCATCAGGCGTTTTGCATTGCTCTGATTGATCTGTCCGAGCGCGAGTGAGCGGATGATGATGGTCGTCGTCTGGTTGGCTGAGTTCCCCGCGATGCCCGCGACGATAGGCATCAAGGTGGCGAGTGCGACCATCTGCGCGATGGTCTGTTCGAATTCGCCGATCACACGCGAGGCGAAGAATGCAGTGCAAAGATTGAGCGCCAGCCAGGCCCAGCGGTTCTGGGCGGATTTCCACACAGAAGCGAAGATGTCTTCCTCTTCGATCAGGCCGGCCTGGTTGAGCAGTTCGGTATCCGATTCTTCGCGGATGTAATCGAGCACCACGTTCACGGTCACACGTCCGAACAACTTGCCGTCTTCGTTCACAACCGGTGCAGACACCAGATCATAGCGCTCGAACGCCTGGGCTGCATGTTCGGCTTTTTCATCCGGATGCAACTGGATGACGTCGGTGATCATCAAGGTCCCGACTTCGGTCTCTGGCTCGTTCACCACGATCAGATTGATCGGCAACACGCCCACGAACCGTTCGTCGCGGTCGACCACGAACACCTGGTCGGTGTGGTCGGGCAGTTCATCGAAACGGCGCAGGTAGCGGGAGACGGTCTCCAGCGTGACGTCCTGTCGCACATGCACGATGTTGAAGTCCATCAAGGCGCCGACCGAATCCTCCGGGTAGGACATCGCGGCACGCAGTTGTTCGCGTTCTTCGATCGGCAGTGATTTGAACACGTCGCGGATGACGTGCTGCGGCAGGTCGGGTGCCAGGTCGGCGATCTCGTCGGTATCGAGTTGCTCGGCAGCCACACGCAGCTCGTCGCGGCTCATGCTGGCGATCAGCGATTCGCGCACTGCGTCGGAGACTTCGATCAGGATCTCGCCGTCGCGTTCGGTCTTGACCAGGTTCCACACCAGCAGACGGTGCTCGATCGGCAGTGCTTCCAGAATGTAGGCGATATCGGCCGAGTGCAATTCTTCCAGCTTGTCGCTCAGCTCGGCCAGATGCCTTTTGTGCAGCATCTTGTCCAGCAGCTCGTGGCGCTCGTCGCGCGGCAGCGCCTGATTGTGGACCACGGTTTCCACCAGCGCCTGCTTATCAAGCAGGTGCTGAACCTGATGCAGGTGTTCCTGCACATTATCGGTGTAATGGTGTTCGTGGTTCTCGGTCATGGCGCACCTCGAAAAATTGCGCGCTATTGTAAGGAAATTAACCCGGCGGCGTCAGGGAATCTCGGCATCCGGCATGCGGTCGAGGATGATCTGTGTCTTGCGCAACATACCGCGCGCCTGGCGATGACGGTCGTAATAGCGCGGGTTGGGCACCATGGCGGCCAAGCGGGCGGCTTGCTCGGCGGTGAGCTTTGCAGCGCTGACACCAAAATAATGACGGGCCGCCGCTTCGGCGCCGAACACGCCGTTCCCCCATTCGATCACATTCAGATAAATCTCGAAGATGCGCCGCTTGTCCATCACCGCTTCCAGCATCAGCGTGATGATGATCTCCTCACCCTTGCGCCACGGCGTGCGTTTGGTGGACAGGAACAGGTTCTTGGCCAACTGCTGGCTGATGGTCGAACCTCCCGCGACGATCTTGCCCTGTTTCATATTCTTTGCGTAGGCTTTCTGGATGCCTTCCCAGTCGAACCCCTCGTGGTCGACGAATTTCGCATCTTCTGCGGCGATGAGTGCGCGTTTGAGATTGGCGGAGATATTCTTGTATGGCACCCATTTATGCTTGAGCTTCGCCCTGGGGTCGCTGTCCTGCATCACTTCCAGACGATCGGTCATGAAGGCACTGCTGGACGGGTCGAACTTGACCCACCAGCAGATATGGGCGAACAGCCACAACTGGTACAGCACGAAGATCAGGAACAGCGCCAGCAGGAAGCGCCAGAAGAGACTGCGTATGGGGTTCTTCACTTGCGCAGGACTTCGAGTACTGGGCTTGTGTCCGGGCGCACGCCACGCCAGATGAGAAACGCCTCGGCGGCTTGTTCTACCAGCATGCCTAGCCCGTCCGCCACTTGTGCGTCATGGTCACGCGCGAACTTCATGAACGGTGTCTCACGTCCGTACATCATGTCGTAGGCGAGGGCGCCGGGAGCGAAGATTGAGTCTGGTAGCGGGATCATTTCGTCTGACAACCCTGTGGATGTTGCATTGACGATAAGGTCGAACTTCTTTGCCGATAATTCGGTAAAGCTATTTATGTAATTTGGCAGCCCGTAATTAAGCCCATGTTTCGTAACGATCTGGCGATTTAGAAAGACTTGGAGTCCATAACTTAATTCTTGAGCTTTCTGGGCAGTGCGATTGTAAATAAACAAGTTCGCGCCTACTTCCAGAATGGGGAGTGATACCCCTTGCGCTGCGCCACCTGCACCAAGCAAAAGCAAATTCTTACCGCGTAGTTTTATGGAACGGTTTTGTTCGATATCTCTCACCAATCCAACACCATCGGTGTTGTCACCTAAGATGCGCTCCGTATCGAAGGTTAATGTATTCACTGCCTTGGCAATCTGCGCGCGATCACTGAGTATTGACGCTACTTCATGGGCTTGCGACTTGAACGGCACCGTCACATTGCATCCCTTGTAGCCTTCATTGCGCAGACGTTCGACGGCCGCGGCGAACCCGTCCAGCGGTGCTTCGATGGCTTCATAGCTGATGTCCTGTCCGGTCTGTTCGGCGAACATGCGGTGGATCAGCGGTGATTTGCTGTGCGAGATGGGATTGCCGATGACGGCGTAACGGTCGGTCATGCTGGTATGGGAGGCGAAAGTTCGGCGGATTATAGCGGGTTAGTGGCGCGGTTTCAGAACGCTGAGCAGCCCCCCGCTGACAGCCATCGCCCACACGATGGCCGCACCCGCTGGCAAGTCGAACCATATCGAGAGCAGCAGGCCGAGCGCATAGCCCGAGATGCCGACGGCAAAGGCATGGCGCATGCGTTGCGTGGAGAGGCGATGCGTCGCCAGCGCAGGCACGATCAGGCTGGCGAACACGAGATAGATGCCGACCAGTTGCACTGAGGCGGTGATGGCGAGGGCGAACAGTGCGTAGAAGCCGAACTCGCCGAGACGTTGGCGGAACAGTCGCCAGACAACGAGCAGCGCGGCACTGAGCAGTGCGGTGGCGATGAGTTGTTGCCCATCCACCCACAGGATCTGCCCGACCAGCAGATCGCGCAGATGTTCGCCCGCATGCACGTCGCGGCTCAGCAGCAGGATGCCGAGGCTGGCGGCGAGCACGAAGGTGAGCCCGATGGCGGCCTCTTTCACCTGCGGCACGCTGCGCTCTATCCAGGCCAGCAATGCGGCACCGCACAAGGCACTGCTCGCGGCGACCAATTGCACCAGCAGCGGCTGTCCCAGCAATCCCAACAGCTCGGCGATGATCACACCCAGCCCGGCGATCTGCGCCACCGCCAGGTCGGCGAAGATCACGCCGCGCTGCAGGATGCGCATGCCGAACGGGATGTGCGTGGACAGCACCAGCAGACCGGCGAGGAAGGCGGGCAGCAGGATGTCGAGTTCGATGTTCATTGCGCCCCTTTCAGTAGGCGGGCGAGCGTGTCATCGAACAATCCGTACAGGTCTTGTGCGGCGTCGCTGCCACCCACGGTGTAGGGCAGTTCCACGGCGGCGATGGTCGCGCGTTGCGTGATCCATGCCGCGGGGCGATCACTCTGGTAGGCGGCGCGCAGCACCATCTTGGCGGGATGTCGCTGCAAAGTGTCCAGCACCTGAGACAGCCAGGCGGCGCTGGGTTCCATGCCGGGTTTGGGTTCCAGCACCGCTACTTCGTGCAGTCCCAGCCAGTTGGACAGGTAGGGGAAGCCCTTGTGTTGCACCACGACGGCGACACCCTTGAGCGGTGCTGCTTGTTTTTCCCAGCGCGCGAGTGCGGCACGCCATCGCTGTTCGAACGCTCCCAGTCGTTGTTGATAGAGCGCCTTATTGGCCGGATCGTTTTGCATCAGTCTCTGCGCGAGGGCGCTGGCGATGGGCAGGAAGTTGCGCGCGTCGGTCTGGATGTGCGGATTGCCTAGCGTGTGCACATCGCCATCGCCGCGATCCAAGCTGGTCGGCACTTCCAGCATGTGCACCGCCGAAGCGGCTTCGAAATAACCGTCGCCGCCGGGCTGCACCCTGGCGTTGCCCGATTCGCGCAGCACCACCGGCAGCCAGGCCATCTCCAGCTCGGCACCGGTGCACACCACCAGATCGGCGCGGCGTGCCTTGGCGATCAGGCTGGGGCGCGCTTCGACACGGTGCGGGTCCTGCAGTGCGCCGGTCGCGGTATAGATATTGGCTTGGTCTCCGGCTAGCTCCTGTGTGAGTGCCGCCCATTCAGGTTCGCAGGCGAACACCTTGAGAGCGGCGTGCGAGAGGCTGCTGAATGACAGCAAAACGAGAGAGAAGATCATCTTGTACATGGCGTGCTCCTAGTAGCTGTGCGCGCCATGCGCACCCAGACTCATGAGGTATTGCACGAACAGTTGATTGTCCGGCAAGCCTTGGCGCGCGCTGTCATGCGCCAGTTGCAAACGGATGCGCGAGAACTCGCTGGCGCTGTAGTCCAGCATGAAAGTGGTGCGGCTGGGTTGGAAGGCGTAGTCGGCAATGACGTTGCCAGCGTTCGCGGCACCCACGCTGGCGATGCCGGGGTCGAGACTGTCGTAGCGTAGCGCACTACGCCATTGTGGCGTGAACTGATACACGCCTTGTACATACCAACCGCTTTGCGTGACGGCATAGCTGTCGGTGATGTTCGCGCCGGCGGTGTCGTAGCTCAACTCGCCACTCTCGCTGCGGCGGAAATATTCACCTTGTAGCTTCAAGTAACTTTCCTTGAGGTTGCCGTGCGGTGCGTATTTCCACACCAAGTCAAGACCGGCGGTGCGGTTGTCGCCGCTGAAGGCGGTGCTCACGTTATTGCCAATCAGGTCGGGCACATCATCGCTGCTGCGTTCGACAGCGCGCGTGCGGTGCAGGGAGAATCCCGCGCGCCAACTCTGTTCGATACCGATGTCGTCGCCGATGTGTGCGAACAGCACGCCCGCACCGCTGCCGTTCTTGGCCCGTTCCGTGCCGGGGAAGCCGCGACCTTTTGCTGCTTCGACACCGAGTTCGATGAACATCTCGGTCGGTGCCAGCCATTTCAATTGCACGCCATCCTCACCCAGCTGGTTCTCCCACAACGCGGCATACACCAGCGGCTGATCGACGAAGTCCCAGGCATGCGCATGCTGCTCATTGAGATAGCCGAGACCGGAGAAATAGCGGCCGAACTTCAGCTTGAGGCCGTCGCCGAGCGATGTGGTCTGCACATAGGCGTTCTCGACGCTGACGCCGCCGGCCGGGTCGAGCGCGAGCGTGGCCACGCCGCGAAACTGCGGGTCGATATTGGCGGAGATGCCCATCTCCGACTCGCCGAGGTTGAAGCCCTGCTCGTGCACCGGGTTGGGGTTCATGGCGAAGCCGGTGGCTGGCGTCGCCGGGTCTTGTTGCAGGCTGCCGTAAGTGCCGGACAGGATGAGCGAGAACGCCGGATTGAAAGCGGATTCGTTGCCTGCGGCGTAAGCGGATTGGCATAGCAGCATCGCGCTGCACAGGCCGAATATTTTGAACATGGTTCACTCCTTGAATGGATAGACATTCCTCGCTGCATCATGCGGCGAGGGCAGATCGGGATTCAGGCGGAGCGGGGTGGGGCGCGAGCGGCGAATGCCGCAATGGTGAGGGTGTGAGGATCGCTGCGGGTGCGTTGGTATGCCGACGTGCACGACGCAAGGAGATCGAAATGCACGGTGCTGCTGCCGACTGCACTGCCGACCTGCGCATAGCCGGCGCACAGTTCGCACTGCGAGTCGTGCGGCAGGGATTGATCCTGGGATTGCTCGGCCAGCGCGTGCGCGATCGCGTGCGTGGCCGCCCCCTGCTGGACGAACAGCAGGGCGAGGGAGAGGAGCAGCGGCTGGAGCAGGCGGACCTTATTCATAACGGCTGGCACCATAGCAAATAGGCAGGGCGACCACAATGCGGTACAAGGGTGATGCAGTTGCATTTGCCGAGCATATAATCAATATATGTCGCACGCATGAATAGAATAACTCAGCGATTCCCGGAGGAGGGAGAGGCATGGCGCAAAACGCGTCTTACACTTCACAGTCGGTCGAACAGGCACTGGGCATGCGCTTCGTGTCCAAGCATGCCAGCATGGCATGGCTACTGTTGCTGGTCGGGCTGATGGCGACCTCGTATGCTGTTTATGTCGCCAAGTCCGACATCGAGCAGTCGGCGATGCGTGATTTCGCCGCCGAGGCGGAGGAGGTCAGACTGAAGGTGGAAGCGCGCCTGCAGGCGCACAAGCAGGTGCTGCTGGGCGGTGCCGCGATGTTCGATGCGTCGGATTTCGTGTCGCGCGAGGAGTGGCGTGTCTATGCCAAACGGGTGCGTATCGACGAGCATTTCAACGGCATCCAGGGGCTGGGCTACGCGCAGGTCATCCTGCCCGCGCAACTGCCTGCCCATGTCGCGGCCGTCCGCAAGCAGGGCTTCCCGCAATACAGCTTGTATCCTTCTGGCCAGCGCGAGCTATACACCACCATCCTCTATCTTGAACCGTTCCAGGGCCGCAACCTGCGCGCCTTCGGCTATGACATGTATTCCGATCCGGTGCGCCGTGCGGCGATGGCGCAGGCGCGCGACGATCATACGGTCGCCTTGTCCGGCAAGGTCACGCTGGTGCAGGAGACTGACCGGGATGTGCAGGCCGGAACGCTGATGTATGCGCCGGTGTATCGCAACGGAGCTCTGCTGGATACCGTGCAACAACGCCGTGCCGCATTGCGGGGCTGGGTGTACAGCCCTTTCCGCATGAACGACCTGCTGGATGGTGTGCTGGCACGCTGGGATGATCACACCATCCAGCATATCCATATGCAGGTCTATGACGGTGCGGCCGTGGATCCCGCTGCCTTGCTGTATGACAGCCGTCCCGGTCTCTCCAACCCGCAGCCGCTGTTCGGCGTCGTTCAGCATATCGATTTCAGCGGCAGGGTGTGGACGCTGAATTTCGAACAGCACGGCGGTGATCTGACCGGTCTGGATTACAGCAAGGCTTGGGGCTATATGTGGTTCGGGCTGGGGATGAGCCTGCTGATGTTCTTCCTGGCACTGTCTTGGTTCAATACGCGGCGCAATGCCGCGCTCATTGCGGCCGAATTGACGGCGGCCTTGCGTATAAAGGATCTGTCACTGAATGCGGCAGCGAACGCGGTGCTCATCACCGACCGGGACGGTCGCATCGAATGGGCGAACCATGCATTCGAGACGCTGAGCGGCTACGGTGTGGACGAGGCGGTCGGCCGCACGCCCAAGGAGCTGGTGCGTTCCGGAAGGCAGGATCAGGCGTTCTACGACCGGATGTGGCAGACCATACGCGCCGGGCGCATCTGGCATGGTGAACTGGTCAATCGCCGCCAGGACGGCACGCTGTACGACGAGGAAATGACCATCACGCCGGTGTCGGGCGAGGGCGGTGAAATCACGCATTTCATCGCGGTGAAACAGGACATCACCGCGCGCAAACAGGCCGAGGCGCAACTGCGCGAATTGAACCGTGATTTCGTGTCGTTCCTGGAGAACACCACGGATTTCGTGTATTTCAAAGATAGGGACAGCCGTTTCCGCTTCTGCAGCCAGACACTGGCAAAGATCACCGGGCATGCGAACTGGCGCAACATGATCGGCAAGCATGATCGCGAAGTGTTCCCGCCGGATACCGCACAGATATACATCGAGGAAGAGCTGCCGGTATTCCGCACAGGCAAGGCGTTACTGAACAAGATCGCCCCGTATTACGACGAGTCCGGACGCAAAGGCTGGGTACTGACCAACAAGTGGCCGTTGTTCGACACGGACGGCAAGACGGTGATCGGTATCTTCGGCGTCAGCCGCGATGTGTCGGCGATGGTGGAAGCGCAGAACGCCCTGCGGGAGAGCGAGAACCGTTTCCGTACGCTGGCCGACAGCGTGCCGGTGATGATCTGGATCGCCGGTGCGGACAAGGGATGTACCTACTTCAATCAGGTCTGGCTGGCGTTCACTGGGCGCCAGTTTGAGCAGGAACTGGGTGACGGATGGTTGGATAGCGTGCACGAGGAGGACCGCCTGCGCTGCCTGGATACCTATGCCTCAGCCTTCGAGGCACGGCAGCCATTCACCATGGAATATCGCCTGCGCCGACACGATGGCGAATACCGCTGGATCATCGATCATGGCGTGCCCAACCATGATGCGGCAGGCGGATTCATCGGCTATATCGGCTCCTGCCTGGACATCAGCGACCGTCATGAGATGGAGACGCTGATCCGGCAGATGGCGTTCTATGATGTGCTGACGCGCTTGCCCAACCGGCGTTTGCTGAATGACCGCCTGCAGCAGGCGATGGCTGCCAGTGCACGCAGCGGGCGTTATGGCGCGCTGATGTTCCTCGATCTGGATAATTTCAAACCGCTCAACGACCAGCATGGCCACGACATGGGCGATCTGCTGCTAGCTGAAGTGGCGCGGCGCATCACCGCTTGTGTGCGCAGGACGGACACCGTCGCCAGACTGGGCGGCGACGAATTCGTGGTGGTGCTGAGCGAACTGGAAGGGGATCGTTCATCGGCCATGCAGCAGGCTCTGCTGGTGGCGGAGAAGGTCCGCGCTGCGCTGGCCGATCCCTATCTGCTGCAGATGCGGTTGCCATCGGGAGAGACGAGGGAAGTCGAGCATTTCTGTACTTCCAGCATCGGTCTGTTGCTGTTCGGTGCAAACGAGACTGGTGTCGATGAATTGCTCAAGCAGGCCGATACAGCGATGTATCACGCCAAGCAGGCGGGACGCAACCGGGTGTATGCAGATGAATAAGCGCAGGCGCGCGACTATTTCGCTTCAAGCCGGTCGCTGGTGGTGAACGTCCAGGTGCGGGTGATGCCCAGCACGTCGACTTCCTTGCTGATGTTGGGCGGGAAGGGCGCGTAGGGGCCAGCGAGTTTGACGATGCGCTGGGCGGCGGCATCAAGGATGCGATGACCGGAAGTGCGATTGATCTCGATGTTCTCCACACTGCCGTCGGAACGGATGTTCACCGTCAGCGTGAGGCTGCCGTAGAGTTTTTGGCGTCGTGCGGCTTCGGGATAGTTCAGGTTGCCGATGCGTTCGACCTTGGCGCGCCAGTCTTCGACATATTGCGCGTATTTGTATTCCTCGGTGCGCGCGCCGATGAATTTGCGCTTGGGCAGTTTCTCATAGAGATTGATGTTCTTGCTGATCTCGGCTTCCAGTCGCGCGATCTCCAGTGAACGCTGCACCAAATCTTCGCCGCTCTTGCTGCTGTCCTGGGGCTTGGGTGCCTGCTTTTGCTGCTCCACCCGATAGTCGCTCTTGCCACGGGTGAGTAGCGATTTCACTTCCTGTTCGAGTGCCTTGACCCGTTTGGCAGCCTGCTCCGGTGTGTAGCGTGTGTCGTTGCTGACCACCGGGAACGGTGTTCCCGCGCGCATATCCTCCGGCGTGTTGCCGCCGCCGTCCAGATTGCTCTGCGCATAGGCATTGGCCTTGGTCGGTTTGTTGCGCGACTGGCTGTTGACCAGCGTGACTTCAAGCGGCTCCAGCCGTTTCGCCAGTGTCTTGGCATCCGGCACGGTGAAGGTGATGCCAAATAATACGAAAGCATGCAGCAGCAATGAAAAGCCTGTCGCGAACGAGAGGCGTTCGCGCAGCAAAGCCATGAGCAGGTAGCTCTTCATGCCTCACCGGCAGCGACCGCGACGGGCCGCGCTTCGAAGTTGAGGTCGAGCAGATCGACGGAAACGATCTCCAGTGTCACTTGTGTATTGGCTGCAGTCTCAGGCAGCGCGGAAACGCGCCCGACCAGCGGGATGTCCACGAACTTGACCAGGTTCTCGCGCAACACAACGGCATCAAGCTGCGCAATGTGCTCTTGCTGCAGCCAGCGCAGGCACCAGTAACGTTCCATGTTGCGCTGGAACTCGTTGTAGGTGGTGTAGGCGGCATCGAAATCGCGCAGGATGGCGAACAGTGCGGTGTCGTTCTTCGCGTAGGCGGGTTCTTCGCCGCGTAGCACGCTCATGATCTGGCGCTGGTTCACCAGATCGACATAACGGCGCAGCGGCGAGCTGGACCAGGCGTAATGCGCCACGCCCAAGCCCTGATGCGGCGCGGCGACGGTGCTCATTTTCACCTTGCCGTTGTTCTGTGTGCGATAGATGCCGGCGACACTGTTGTCATCCAGCAACTTCCCCCAACTGCTGTTGGCGAGGATCATCAACTCCGACACCACCTTGTCGATGGGCGAACCGCGCAGGCGGTGGCCGATGGTGATGCGGTCGTTCTCGACGTTGAAGATGTAGTCGATCTGCTGCTGATTGGTGTCAGACGACTTGCCGCGACCGGCTTCCAGCTTGTTGGCGAAGTCCCACAGCAGTTCCAGCTCGGGGCCGTAGGCGTAGTCGAACTGGCGTGCGGCCACGGATCCGTCGTTGAACAGAGGTTCCAGCGTGTCATGGCGCAGGTTGGCGGCGATGTGCAGGCGCTCGATGCGGCTATCGCTGCTCACGATCTCCAGTGCTTCGTTCACTTCGACATATAAAGACAGCGCGGGGCAGACCTTGTCCGCGCACAGCGTGAATGCTTGCACCACGTTGTCCGGCAGCATGGTGATCTTGTCGCCCGGCATGTACACGGTGGACATGCGCTGAGCGGCGATGGCGTCGATGTCCGATCCGGGCGCGATACCGAGCGCAGGTGCTGCGATATGGATGCCGATGCGATGGTTGCCGTTCGCCAGCGTTTCGATCGAGAAGGCATCGTCGATTTCGGTGGTGGCGGCATCGTCGATGCTGAAGGCGTTGACTGTCGCTTTGGGCAGTTCGGGATGCTCTTCAACAGTCACCTCGGGGAAGCCGGTGCCGCGCGGGAAGTTCTCGAACAGGAACTTGTTCAGGTGGAAATCGTGCGAAGAGGGCAGCGCGCCGCACTTTTCCAGCAGGTGCGGGACGGAAAGATGCGTGGCGGCACAAGCCGCTTCCAGCGCTTTGACCTCGAGGGTGTTGCGATCCGGTTGGTACAGGATCGCTTTGAGTTTGTCGGAGAATTCTTCAGGCAGCTTGAAATGCGTCAGCTCTTCCGTATAGCGCGCTTGCAGTTCGGCTTGGATGCGTTTCTTCTCCACACTGGCCAGTGCTGCTTTCAATGCATCGGCTGGGGCGGCTTTATAGCGCCCCTTGCCCTTCTTGTAGAAGTGCATGGGTGAGCCATGCAGACGGATCAGCGCACCGGCAGCCTCGATCGGCGTGGGCTTATGTCCATAGTAATCTTGTGCCAATTCCTCGAAGGCGAACTCATCCGACGGGCAAGCTTCCCACAGGAAATCGAGATCGATATCGTTGGCAGCCTGATCTGCCTTTGCCATGAATTCACTCAGGCTGGGCTGTTCAAAGCGCAGCATGACATTGGCGGCTTTGATCTTGCAGCGTTTTCCGTGGAGGTTCTCGACCTGCAGGGAGGAGGTGTTATCGGTCATGATGCTGCCGACCTTGAAACTGCCGTCTTCTTCGTAGAATATGTTCATGGGGGAGTACAGAAAAGATTGCGGAGATTATAACCTGCCGTCCGGCGGCGAACTTCCATCCTGTTCGTCTGTCCATGAACCCGGCGCCAGTATGCGGGCGTATCCATCAATCACATCAGGAGAACAGTATGAAGAAAATAATGGCATTGATCGCGGCGGGCGGACTGATGGCGATCACCCAGCAAGCCTCAGCCTGTCCCGGCAAGGCGCACGGTCAGAACGATGCCTGCCCGAAGGGGGGCGGCATGGTGCAGCAGATGGACAAGGATGGCGACGGTGCTGTCAGCAAGAAGGAATTCAATGCCTTCCATGCGGAACGATTCAAGGACATGGACAGCAACAAGGACGGCAAGATCAGTAGCGAAGAGATGGAAGGATTGCATCAAGGGATGCGCGGGCAGATGAAAAGCATGCGCAATATGAGCATCGAACAGCATTTCGATGCGGCTGATACCGACCATGACGGTGCCTTGAGCAAGGAAGAGGCTGAAAAGGGGATGCCTATCCTGTTTGCACGTTTCGATGAGAACGATGCCAACAAGGACGGCAAGATCACCAAGGATGAAGTGATGCGCGATCCGCGTCCCATGCGCGGGCCGGGCATGATGCGCAACTGATTCAGATCCACTTGCACCATAGCAAAGGGCCGGTATGAACCGGCCCTTTTGTTTTGTGCGGCTAAAGACTTATTTGGCGGCGAGGATGTGTGCCACCATGGCCTTGATGTCCGCGTCGGATGCCTTGGCCGGTGTGGCCGGCATCGGCATGGTGCCGAAGCTGCCTGCACCACCTACGCGCACCTTCTTCTCCAGCTTGGCAGCAGCGCCGGCATCGCCAGCGTACTTTTCCGCGATCGCCTTGATCGACGGGCCGACCGTCTTCTTGTCCATTTGATGGCAGGTGCCGCAGTTGTTCTTCTTCATCAGCGCTTCGCCGTCATCGGCCAGAACCGGTGCCGACAACATCAAGCCAGCGGTCAGCATCAGTGCGTGTTGGACTTTCATGATCAACTCCTTCAGGTGGTTAACAAAACTATTGCAGGCATTCTACTCCCGATTTTTTTTGGCGGGGAAGCGCTATTGCGAATAGCGCAGCATTTGGGTCGGACAAGGAGCAGGTGTTACCATGCGCGCGGCAAATTCAGCATAAGGAAGCAACATGGCAGGACACAGTAAATGGGCGAACATCCAGCACCGCAAAGGGCGTCAGGACGCCAAGCGCGGCCAGATATTCACGCGCCTGATCAAGGAGATCACCGTTGCGGCGAAACTCGGCGGCAGTGACCCGGACACCAATCCGCGCCTTCGTCTGGCGATGGAGAAGGCATACGACCAGAATATGCCCAAAGACAACGTCGAGCGCGCCATCAAGCGCGGTGCGGGCGAACTGGAAGGCGTGGACTACATGGAACTGCGCTACG
Source organism: Sideroxydans sp. (assembly GCA_013791855.1). GTDB lineage: Bacteria > Pseudomonadota > Gammaproteobacteria > Burkholderiales > Gallionellaceae > Sideroxyarcus. The sequence goes on along the minus strand of VMTA01000047.1, from coordinate 167,356 downwards.
AGGGCTACGGCATCAACGGCGCGGCGGTGATGGTCGATTGCATGACCGACAACAAGACGCGCACCGTGGCCGACGTGCGCCATGCATTTACCAAATACGGCGGCAACCTGGGCACCGACGGTTCGGTGGCGTTCCTGTTCAAGCATTGCGGCCAGATGATTTTCGCGCCCGGCACCGACGAGGATGCGCTGATGGAAGTGGCGCTGGACGCGGGGGCGGAAGACATCGTCAGCAACGACGACGGCAGTATCGAGGTCATCACCTCGCCCAATGATTTCGTGGCGGTGAAGCAGCGACTGGAAGGGGCCGGCTTCAAGCCTGAGATGGGCGAGGTCACCATGAAGCCGGAGAACGAGATCAGTTTCACCGGCGACGATGCGGTGAAGATGCAGAAGCTGCTGGATGCGCTAGAAGACCTTGGCGATGTGCAGGAGGTCTACACCAATGCGGTGATAGAGGACTGATGCGCATCCTCGGCATCGATCCCGGAATTCATATTGCCGGTTTTAGTTCCGACATAACTTGCCTGTGCAAGTTAGTCTTCACTGAAACCCGTCACATGGCGCTCTGGTTGTATAGCAGAACATGGCGATAAGGATTCTGGGAATCGATCCCGGCCTGAGGGTGACGGGTTTTGGAGTAATTGATAAAGAAGGCCAGAAGTTGCATTACGTCGCCAGCGGCTGCATCAAGACGCCGGCGGGTGAGTTGCCGGAAAGATTGAAAGTCATCCTGTCCTCGCTGGGCGAGGTCATCGCGCTGCATCAGCCGGAACTGGCGGCGGTGGAGAAGGTGTTCGTGAACGTGAATCCGCAATCGACCCTGTTGCTCGGGCAGGCGCGTGGTGCGGCGATCTGTGCGGCCGTGCAGGCAGGACTGCCGGTGGCGGAGTACACGGCATTACAGATCAAGCAGGCGGTAGTCGGTAACGGCCATGCCGACAAGGAACAAGTACAGGCGATGGTGCAGCGCTTGTTGAATCTGTCCGGCACCCCCAGTCCGGACGCGGCGGATGCGCTGGCTTGTGCCATCTGTCATGCACACGGTGGTCTGGGCGGATTGGGTGCACACGGGACCAAGGGATATCGAGTACGGGGAGGAAGACTGGTATGACGCAACCGCTGGAACCGACGCTGGAGTTATTCGCCAATCCTGCGGCCCGCTATTTTGCCGCGACCCGCCCGGCATTCCTGAGCGCCAGTCTGATGGCATGTCTGATCGGACTGGCCATCGCTTGGCACGGCGGTCTGGCTTTCGATATCCCGCTGGCATTGGTCACTTTGCTGTTTGCGCTGTTGGCGCATGCAGGGGTGAACGTGCTCAATGATTACTACGATGCGCTCAACGGCACTGACGCGCAGAACACCGACCGCATCTTTCCTTTCACCGGCGGCAGCCGTTTCATCCAGAACGGTGTGCTGAGCCTTGCACAGACACGCAATTTCGGTTTTGCCTTGATGGCGGGGGTGGTCGCAGCCGGGCTGTGGCTGATGGCGCGCACCGACGCGCAACTGATGTATATCGGGCTGGCGGGGCTGTTCATCGGCTGGGCCTACTCCGCGCCGCCGTTCAAACTGGTCGGTCGTGGATTGGGAGAATTCTGTGTGACAGCGGGCATCCTGTCGATTACGGTCGGCGCGGATTTCGTGCAGCGCAAAGGCTTCGATGCGGCACCTTTCGTGGCGGGTCTTTCATATTCCTTGCTGACCGCCAATCTGCTTTATATCAACCAGTTCCCGGACCGTACGGCAGACATGGCTGCGGGCAAGTTGCACTGGGTCGCCCGGCTGGAAGTGAGTAAAGCGCGCTGGGGTTATGTGCTGATCGTGGCATTGGCTTATATATGGTTGGTGGCCAGTGTGCTGGTCGGCTGGCTGCCCCTGTTGGCGTTGTTGGCGCTGTTCGCTTTGCCACTGAGCATCAAGGCGTCGCGCGAATTGCTGCGCCACGCTGCGCAACCGCAACTACTGGCCGATGCGATCAGACTCACCATCGCCGCGATGATGGCGCATGGTGCGCTGCTGTCGCTGGCATTGATATTCACTAAAGGAAGCACATGATAGGAAGACTGAGCGGCACGCTGCTGGAGAAGAATCCGCCGCAGATATTGCTGGATGTGCAAGGCGTAGGTTACGAGGTGGATGTGCCGATGAGCACGTTCTACAACCTGCCTGGGCTGAACGAAAAAGTGGTGCTGCATACCGAGTTCATCGTGCGCGAGGATGCGCATCTGCTGTTCGGTTTCCTCACGCAGGAAGAGCGCGTCGCCTTCCGCCAGTTGCTGAAGATCAGCGGTGTCGGCCCCAAGCTGGCCTTGTCGGTACTTTCCGGATTGAGCATGAGTGATCTGGCTATGGCCGTGGCGAACAAGGATGCCGCGCGTCTGACCAAGATCCCCGGTGTGGGCAAGAAGACCGCCGAGCGTTTGTTGCTGGAGCTGCAAGGCAAGTTCGTGGCGAGTGTTGGCGGCGCTTCAACATCGCTAGCGATGGAGGCGGCAGGCAATGACATCTTCAATGCCTTGCTGGGATTGGGCTACAAGGACAAAGAGGCGGAATGGGCGGCCAAGCAATTGCCCAAGGATGTCGGACTCTCGGACGGCATTCGCCAGGCGCTTAAGTTATTATCCAAGGCATGATCCAGCACGACGATCTTACCGCGCCACCGCGCATCATCTCCGCTGCGCCGGCCTCTCCGCAGGAAGAGGCGATGGAACGCGCGCTGCGTCCCAAGCAGCTCGACGAATACGTCGGACAGGAGAAGATACGCGGGCAGCTGGAGATATTCATCCAGGCTGCGAAGAAGCGCAAAGAACCGCTCGACCATGTGCTGCTGTTCGGGCCCCCCGGGCTGGGCAAGACCACGCTGGCACAGATCATCGCGCGCGAGATGGGTGTCAATATCCGTCATACCTCCGGTCCGGTGCTGGAACGTGCCGGCGACCTGGCCGCGCTGCTCACCAATCTCGAGCCGCATGACGTATTGTTCATCGACGAGATCCATCGTTTGTCCCCCGTGGTGGAAGAGATCCTCTATCCCGCGCTGGAGGATTACCAGATCGACATCATGATCGGCGAAGGGCCCGGCGCACGCTCGGTGAAGATCGATCTGCCGCCGTTCACGCTGGTCGGTGCGACCACCCGTGCGGGCATGCTCACCAATCCGCTGCGCGACCGCTTCGGTATCGTGGCGCGGCTGGAGTTCTATACGCCGCAGGAATTGCAGCGCATCGTCACCCGTTCGTCCGGTCTGCTTGAACTGCCCATCTCGCCGGATGGCGCATTGGAGATCGCCAACCGTTCGCGCGGCACGCCGCGTATCGCCAACCGCCTGTTGCGCCGTGTGCGCGACTACGCCGATGTGCGTGCCGATGGCAATGCCACGCGCGAAGTGGCGGATGCCGCGCTGACCATGCTGGACGTGGATTCGCGCGGACTGGATGTGATGGACAGGAAACTGTTGCAGACCGTGATCGAGAAGTTCATGGGCGGGCCGGTAGGCGTGGACAACCTCGCCGCCGCCATCGGCGAAGAGCGCGACACCATTGAAGATGTGCTGGAACCTTATTTGATTCAGCAGGGTTATCTGCAGCGCACGCCGCGCGGCCGCATGGCGACAGCGAACGCCTACGAGCATTTCGGTCTGACCGTGGTGAAGCGCGGCAACAAGGAGTTGTGGGATGAGTAAGTCGCACAAGCCCTTCGCCTGGCCGGTGCGGGTGTATTACCAGGACACGGACGCGGGTGGCGTGGTGTATCACACCAACTATGTGAACTTTATGGAGCGCGCGCGGACTGAGTGGCTGCGCAGCTTCGGTCACAGCAACGCCGGACTGATGAAAGAACTGGGTGTGATGTTCGTGGTGCGTTCGATCAAGATCGATTACCTCAAGCCTGCCTTGCTGGACGATATGCTGGAAGTGACGGCGCATCTCACCAAGGTGGGGCGCAGCCAGATGACGCTGGCGCAGGAAGTCAGGCGCGGGGAAGAGTTGCTGACGCAAGCCGATGTGCATTTGGTATGCGTCGGCAAAGACAGTTTCAAGCCGGTCAGCGTGCCGGAAATGTTACGCAAACAATGGGATTGAACTCATGGATCTGATACGGGATTTGTCTCTGGTGCAACTCATCGGCAACGCCAGTCTGCTGGTGCAGTTGGTGATGGGCTTGCTGTTGGGTGTGTCGCTGATGTCGTGGTGGTACATCTTCCTCAAGATGTTCGCTGTGCGCGCGGCGAAGTCGCATACACAAGAGTTCGAAGATGCTTTCTGGGGCAACCCGAATCTTGTGGCTCTGTACCAGCAAGCAGGCAGCAAGTTGCGCCATGACCAGGGGGCGCTGGAACATATCTTCGCCGCCGGTTTCGCCGAGTTCGTCAAATTGAAGAAGACGCATGGCGTAGACAGCGCGGCGCTGATGGAAGGCACGCGACGGGCGATGCGCGCGCGCTATCAGCGCGAGATGGACCATCTGGAATCGCATCTGTCATTCCTTGCGACGGTCGGTTCGGTCAGCCCCTATATCGGTCTGTTGGGTACGGTGTGGGGCATCATGAACGCATTCCGTGGTTTGTCCAGTGTGGGACAGGCGACCTTGGCGCAAGTGGCGCCCGGTATCGCCGAGGCGCTGGTGGCGACGGCGATGGGTCTGTTTGCGGCGATACCGGCAGTGGTGGCTTACAACCGTTATGTGCATGATGTGGCACGACTGTCGTCCCGTTTTGAAAGCTTTATCGAAGAATTCTCCAACGTGTTGCAGAGGCAGCCATGACACGGTGCGCGCAAGCGGTGGGTGCGGGAATGGTTGCGGTGCACCTCCAACTACACTTTCCTGATTTCTTGCCGAACGTAGCGGAGGTGCAGCCATGATGAATTCTCGTCGTGTGGCGCATCGTCCGTTGAGCCAGATCAACGTAGTGCCTTATATCGACGTGATGCTGGTGCTGCTGGTGATTTTCATGGTCACGGCGCCGATGATGAATCCCGGTCAGATCGAGCTGCCCAGTGTGGGGAAATCTTCGGCGCCGCCCGTCGCACCGCTGGAGGTGATGATCAAGAAAGACTCGACACTGGTGCTGCGTGACCACACGCAAGGCGGTGTAGAGAAGCCGGTTTCGGCTACAGAGTTGGCGGCGCTGATCAAGCAGAAACTCGCCGGGAATCCGGAGCAGTCGGTGGTTATTTCCGCCGACAAGAAGATCCGCTACGAGGAAGTCATCAATGTGATGGATATGCTGCAGCAGCAGAACGTCAAGAAAGTCGGACTGCTCACCAAGGTGCGATGAGCGCGACACTCCGCTACCGTGAGCCCTATCGTTTTTCGGCCGGCATGCTGGCGATGGTGGTGCACGTGGCGTTCTTTGCCATGTTGGTGATGGGGGTGCGTTGGCAGACCCACCAGCCGGATCGATTCTCGGTCGAGTTGTGGGATAGTCTGCCGGTGCAACAGCCGATAGAGGAACCGACGCAGGAGGTCGTGGCGCCCAAGCAGGCGGTCGAGCAGGCTTCAAATCGCGCGGCTGCACCACAAAAAGCGGATATCGAACTGCGAGACAAGAAGGCGAGCAAGCCGCAGCCTAGTGTCAAAGAGTTGCGTCAAAAGAAGTTGCGCGAAGAACAGCGCATGATGGAAGCGTATGTCGAGAAGCAGCGTTTGGCAGAGCGCGAGCGGGTGCGTGCGGAAGTGCTTGCTGCCACATCGGCCGAGATGGGGCGATATCAGGACATGATACGCAGCAAAATCAGACACAATATCGTGATGCCGCCCGATGTGCAGCCTCAGGCCTCTGCTTTCTTCAAGGTGACGTTGTTGCCGGACGGGTCGGTGCTGGATGCTGTATTGCTAAAGAGCAGCGGCAATGCGGCGTATGACGAGGCGACCGAGCGCGCCATCTACAAGGCACAACCTTTGCCGATACCGTCTGACCCAGTGCTGAAGAAGCGCTTTCGCGAAATAAACCTGACCATCAGGCCGGAGGATAGATAAAGAATGAGACGCTGGATATTGTTGTGTTTGTCGTTTTTCGTGGTGCCGGCACATGCTGTGCTGAATATCGAGATCACCGGTGCGGGTGAGCATCAGACGCCGGTTTCGCTGGTGCGCTTTGCCGGGGATGCTGCGACTGCCCAGGGGCTGCTGGATATCGTGGGCAGTGATCTGATCCGTACCGGTCTGTTCAAACTGGTTGATCCGGCGGGGAAGACGCCGCATGAGCCGCGCGATATCCGGCCCTCCGAGTGGGTCGGCGTGGAAGCGGTACTCATCGGCAGCATCCAGTCGATGGATGACGGCAAAGTCGCGGTCAAATTCCGGTTGTTGGATCTGGTGCGCAATGCCGAATTGTTGTCGCAGGTGGTGACGGCCAAGGAGGATCAGGTACGTGCGATCGGACACCGCATCGCCGATATGGTGTATGAGCGTTTGACAGGTAGTCCCGGGGTGTTCAGTACGCGCATCGCCTATGTCAGCCGGGATGAGGGGGTCTATCGTCTGGTAGTGGCAGATAGCGACGGCGATAACGAACAGGCGCTGCTTACCTCCAAAGAGCCCATCATGTCGCCTTCCTGGTCGCCGGACGGCAGGCAGATTGCCTACGTCAGTTTCGAGAAGCGGCGTGCCATGGTCTATGTGCAATCACTGTCCTCGCGCAAACGTACTTTGATCGCCGACTTCCCCGGCAGCAACAGTGCGCCGGCGTGGTCGCCGGATGGTACGCAGATCGCTATGGTGCTGACGCGTGATGGCGAATCGCAGATATATGTGGCAAACAGCAACGGCGGCCGCCTGCGCCGGATCACCTATAGCGATGCGATCGATACCGAGCCGTCCTTTTCGCCGGATGGGCAATCGCTGCTTTTCACCTCGGATCGCGGCGGCAGTCCGCAGATATATCGTGTGTCAATCGAAGGCGGGAGTGTTGAGCGGCTGACCTTCGAGTCGGGCAACGCCTTCTCGCCACGTTTCCATCCGGATGGAAAGAGTTTTGTATTTGCACATTTCGGCGATGGGGTCTTTCATATCGCGGTACACGATCTGGAAAGCAGGCAAACGCAGATACTTACTGCCGGTGGCTGGGAGAAAAAACCAAGTTTTGCGCCCAACGGCAAGATGATCCTGTTTGCAACCGAGGTGCAGGGTCGTGGTATATTGGCGACCGTGTCAAGCGATGGTCGCGTGAAGCAAAAGATGGTTGCCCAGCGCGGTGATATCCGTGAGCCGATGTGGGGCCCGTTCCTGAAGTAGATAATTGAGAAGGAGTATGCGAGATGAAGAAACTGATCCTCAGTGTGTTGTTGTTGAACCTGCTGGCTGCTTGTAGCAGCAATCCGCCGAAAGAAGAGGTCGCAGAACCTGCAACTACTTCCGCCGCTACTACTGAAGCGCCTGCTGCAGATGCTCAGGGTGCTACTGCTACCGATGCTCAGGCTGCTGCAGATGCCCAAGCCGCTGCCGATGCACAAGCTGCCTTGATGGAAAAGAACAGCGTGTACTTCCCGTTCGATGTGGATGCCGTGCAGGATGCGGACCGCGAGACCATCATGAATCATGCTGAATATCTGGCAAGCCACCCCGATGCCAAGGTGCGTGTAGAAGGCAACGCTGACGAGCGCGGCAGCAGCGAGTACAACCTCGGCCTGGGTCAACGTCGTGCCAAGAACACCAAGCGTGCCTTGGTGTTGGGCGGCGCTTCGGATTCCCAGATCGAAACAGTCAGCTACGGCGAAGAGAAGCCGCGTTGCAGCGAGCATAACGAAGCTTGCTGGGCGCAGAATCGTCGCGCAGACATCAACTACAGCGCGCAGTAAGCGTGAAGATCACAGCCTCCCGCTTGTTGGGTGGTCTGTTGCTGGTGTGCAGCCCCGCTTATGCGGGGCTGTTCGCTGATGACGACGCCCGGAAGCTGATCCAGAAGTTGGAGGCGCGCGTTGTGTCGTTGGAGAAGCAGCTTGTTGAAGTAGAGCTGCAGAACAAACTTGCAGTGCGCTCCCTGCTCGGCTTGCAGATGCAGCTTGAGATGCAGTCCAGCGAGATGCGCAAGCAGCGCGGTCTGTTCGAAGAGTTCGGGCATGCTCAACAAGAAGCCGAGAAGCGCCAGAAGGACTTCTACATCGATCTTGATTCCCGCTTGAGGCAGATGGAGGCGGGCGGTACCGGCGGGGCATCCCGCATGGCCGCCACGCCTGCAGATGGGGGGGCTGTCGATGGCCAGTCGGGCGAGAATCGCGCATTCGAGACGGCCTACGGCTTCTATCGGGCAGAGAGTTATCGCGAGGCGGCACTCGCCTTCCGTGATTTCTTGCGCCAGTACCCGCAGTCTGTGCATGAAGCCAATGTGTATTACTGGCTGGGGAATGCGAATTTCCTCTCGAGGGAATATGCAGGTAGCTTCGCCGCTTACAAGAATCTGCTGAGCAAGTATCCCGACCACCCGCGCGCGCCCGAGGCCATGCTGAATATGGCGGAATGTCAGTTGTCACTCAAGAAAAGAACTGCTGCGCGCAGTACATTGAAGAATCTCATCTCCCAGTTCCCGGGCAGCGATGCTTCGGACAAAGCCAAGAAACGTCTGGCTACCTTAAAGTAATCCGCTGTAGTTCATGAAACCCGATTCAGGCAGTACGCTGCGCATCAGCGAAATCTTCTTCTCATTGCAAGGCGAGAGTTCCCGTATCGGCTTGCCGACCGTGTTCGTGCGGCTTACCGGCTGTCCGTTGCGCTGCGGATACTGTGACAGTGCGCACGCATTCAGTGGCGGGAAAAGTATGTCGATACAGGAGATATTGCACGCCGTGGAAAAATACGGTGCACATTATGTCTGTGTCACCGGCGGTGAGCCGCTGGCGCAGAAGAACAGCCTGCCCCTGTTGCGTGCCTTGTGCGATGGCGGCTATGCGGTGTCGCTGGAGACCAGCGGTGCGGTGGATGTCAGCGGTGTGGATACGCGTGTGGTGAAGGTGCTTGATATCAAGACGCCGGGCTCCGGTGAGGCGCGCAAGAACCTCTGGGAGAATCTTGTGCACCTCACCGGTAAAGACGAGATCAAGTTCGTGTTGTGCGACGAGGCGGATTATCAGTGGGCGAAGCAGGTCCTGATCGAGCGGGACCTGGCGCATCGTTGCGAAGTCCTGTTCTCGCCGGTCCATGACGGATTGGCTGCACGCGATCTGGCGGAATGGATATTGCGCGATCGTTTGCCGGTGCGTATGCAGGTGCAATTGCACAAGGTATTGTGGGGTAATGAGGTGGGGCGTTGAGCGATAAACGAGCGGTGGTGTTGTTGTCGGGCGGGCTGGATTCGGCCACGGTGCTGGCGCAAGCGCGTGCGCAGGGTTTTCAGTGCCATGCCCTGAGCGTCGATTACGGCCAGCGCCATCATGCGGAGCTTGCGGCTGCACAACGTGTCGCCTCCGGTCTGGGGGCGACTGCGCACCGGGTTATCAATATCGACCTGACGGCATTCGGAGGCTCGGCCCTGACCGATGCCAGCATCGCAGTCCCCGAGACGGCTACAAGCGGGATCCCGCTGACCTACGTGCCGGCGCGCAACACCATCATGTTGTCATTGGCGTTGGCCTGGGCTGAAGTGCTGCAGGCACAGGATATCTTTATCGGTGTGAATGCCGTGGATTATTCCGGCTACCCGGATTGCCGCCCTGAATTCGTCGAGGCGTTCGAGCGCATGGCGAATCTGGCGACCAAGGCTGCAGTCGAAGGCAAAGCTTTGACATTGCACGCGCCGCTGTTGCATCTGAGCAAGGCGGAGATCATTCGGTTGGGTATGCAACTCGGCGTCGATTACGCGATGACCGTTTCGTGTTATCAGGCGGACGAGTCGGGGCGTGCCTGTGGCCGCTGTGATTCATGCCGTTTGCGACAAGAAGGATTCCGCGCGGCACAAGTAGACGACCCGACTCATTATCAAAATGCATAAATCGCATTTGATGCTTTGACTCTGGAGTGCAAACCCGTATAATGCGCGCTCTCTTTTTACCGGGTCGGTAGCTCAGCCGGTAGAGCAGCGGACTTTTAATCCGTTGGTCCCGAGTTCGAATCTCGGCCGACCCACCAGTTTCATGATTTACCGCCGCTTTAGCTCAGTTGGTAGAGCAACCGCCTTGTAAGCGGTAGGTCGTCAGTTCGAATCCGACAAGCGGCACCAATAAAAAAGGCCTGCAAATCTTGCAGGCCTTTTGCTTTGCTACGGCGTATCAAGCCGTGCCGAACTTGGTGTCCACCATCACGCCGATCTGCTTCAGGAAAGGTGTGGGCAGGGTGCCACCGGCGCACACGATGACACCGTCATTCGGGATCTCTGCTTCCTCATCTCCGAATTTGATGACAGCTGTTCCCGGGGTGATCTGCTTGACGCCGGATTTCAGGTAGATCTTCAATTTTCCGGCATCGGACATGGCCTTCAGTTTGTCGCGGTTCTTAGGCTTGGCGCCGCCGAAAGCCTTGCCGAAGTCTTCGCCGCGTGCCAGCAGTGAAACGGTAGTGCCTTGCTCCTCTGCCACGGCCATGGCAGCCTCGACCGCGCTGTCGCCCCCGCCGACCACGATCACATGCATGTTGCGATATTGCTCGGGGTCGATCAGGCGATACACCACTTTAGGCAACTCTTCGCCGGGTGCGCCGAGTTTGCGTGGTGTGCCGCGTCTGCCGATGGCCAGCAGGACAGCGCGAGTTTTGTATTCCCCCTTGCTGGTCTTGACGATGAAGCCGTTGTCGGTCGGCGTCACGTTCTCCATGCGCTCGTTGTAATTCAGCTTGATGCCGGTCTGTTCGATGATGCCCAGCCACCATTCCAGCAAGCGTTCTTTGCTGACTTCCTTGAAATGCATCTCGCCCACAACAGGCAGCTTGACCGGTGCGGTCATGGCGATCTTGTTGCGCGGGTACTGGAAGATGGCGCCGCCGAGCGAGCTTTCCTGCTCAACAACCAGATAGCGCAGCTTGTGCTGGATGGCGCCAAGTGCCGCACCCATGCCGGCCGGGCCGGCCCCGACGATAATTACGTCGTAGTCGTTGTCGCTGCCTTTGAGTTTGGCGATGGAATCCATTGCTTGTGAACCCTGGCTGGCAGATTTGCGAATCAGTCCCATGCCGCCCAGTTCGCCGGCAATGAACAGTCCTTTGATATTGGTCTCGAAAGTCGGATCGACCTGCGGGATATCCATGCCGCGTTTTTCGGTGCCGAATACCAGAGTGATCGCGTCATGCGGACACGCAGCCGCACAAGCGCCATGGCCGATGCAGTGGGTCGGATTGATAAGTACCGCTTTGCCCTTGATCATCCCTATGGCCCCTTCGGGGCATGCTTTGATGCAGCTGCCCGATCCCAGGCACAAGCGCGGATCGATCACCGGGTGCAGTGATGATGGCTCGGTCAAGCCCTGAGTGATCGCGTCTTTCATCTGTTCGACGGAACTGGTTTCTTTCTTCTTCCTGCTGCCCAAATAAAAGAACATGATGATGATCAATGGGATCAGGTATACGGATAGATCGAGGAGGTCCATAGGTTTGGTCTTTGAGTTGTTGAATGGGGTGCGCCACTGGTCTGAATGACCTAGCCGCCTGTCAGACTATTTCAAAATAAATGCGAACTTTATTGTACAAGGCGTTGTCGCAGGCAGCGGCATTCTAGGGTTGTCGCGTTATTAAGACAAATTTATTAAGACAGGTTCAGTGATCGCAGTTAAAATTTGTGCCGTTTTGGCCGGGCACTGTAGACAGGGAAAAATGAGAACGAATAAACAATCTGAACACCTGATGTGGATGATCTTCATCAGTATCGTCGGCGTGATTACGCTGGCCGGTTACTTCATTGTTTATCCTCAGACTTATTATAAGCCTGGCGAAGAGCTGTTCGATTTCGGCTACAACCTGGGGCTGATCGGCGGCACGATGATGCTGCTGTTGCTGCTGTATCCCCTGCGCAAGCGCTGGACCTTTCTGGAGAACTTCGGCTTCCTGCCGGTCTGGTTTAAGTGGCACATGGTGCTGGGTATCCTGGGGCCGCTGTTCATCATCTTCCATTCCACCTATCACGTTTACATTCCGTTCATCCATCCGACGGGCTCGATTAATGCGGCGGTGGCGATGTACTGCATGCTGCTGGTGTCGGGCAGCGGTACTTTCGGTCGTTTCTTCTATACCAAGATCCACCATGGTCTGTATGGCCGCCAGGCGACGGTGAACGAGCTGCATGCCGAAATGGAGCAGACCGGCGATATCAAGTCCATGTTCAGTTTTGCGCCGCATATCGAACAGCAACTGCAGTCATTTCATGATGAGGCTGAAAAATATGCCAAGGAGACCGGTTACGGATTCATCAGCTTTGCCAAGATGGGATTCAAGTCGGCGGTGTTGTCACGTCGCTTGCCTGCAGATTTGCATCAGGTGATGCGTGCGCAGGGTGCCGAGAAGCATTTCAATGCCGATCAGAGCAAAGGCCTGGAGAAGCTGTTCGACGAATACAAAGAGAAGATCACTGCCTACTTGCATGCTGTCCGTGATGCCGCCCAGTTCCATACCTATGAGCGTTTGTTCTCTTGGTGGCACATCTTCCATATCCCGCTGGTGTTCATGATGGTGTTCAGTGCCATCTATCACGTGTATGCGGTCCACGCTTACTGATTGAATTGATACCGACTATGCTGCTGCGTACCCTAGCCCTCATCTTCTTCCTGTTCGCGCTGCCCATGCAGGCGAACGCCAACAAACTGCTGATGCCCGGCGATGTCATCAAGGGCCATGCCAAGGAAGAGGAGAAGTGCGAGCTTTGCCACAAGAAGTTCGACAAGAAGGCACAGAATCGTCTGTGTACGGATTGTCATAAGGATGTGGGCAAGGATGTCGCCGAGAAGAAAGGCCATCACGGTCGTATCGATACGGCGAAAGATTGCAAAGAGTGTCACGCCGAACACAAGGGACGCGATTTCAAGGCGGCGGAATTTGATCACGACAAGTTCGATCACAAACTGACAGACTTTGAGCTCAAAGGCGGTCACCTCGTCAACAGCAAGCAGGACAAGGTCAAGTGCGAAAGTTGTCATAAGGCAGGCAAGAAATTCCGCGAAGCGCCGCAACTCTGCTTCAGCTGCCACAAGAAGGACGATAAACACAAAGGCGGTCTGGGTGAGGATTGCGCCAAGTGCCACGTGGACAAGGACTGGAAGACCACCGACTTCGATCATGGCAAGACCAAGTTCAAGCTGGAAGGCAAGCACGTCGACGTGAAGTGTCTGAAGTGCCACATCGACCATAAATACAAAAAAACGCCGATGGAATGTGTCGCCTGCCACAAGAAGGACGATGACAAGGCGCACAACGGCAAGCTGGGTAAGAAGTGCGAAACCTGCCATACGGCAAAGGACTGGAAGCAGACCAAATTCGACCACGACAAGACCAAGTTCAAATTGCTGGGTAAGCACGAAGAAGTGAAGTGCGACAAGTGCCACATCAACAAGAAATACAAGGGCACGCCGACGAAATGCAATGAATGCCACAAGAAGGACGACGACAAAGCGCACAAGGGCAAGTTCGGTCCCAAGTGCGAGACCTGCCACACTGAAAAAGAGTGGAAGGACATCAAGTTCGATCACGACAAGCAGACCAAGTTTGACTTGCTCGGCAAGCACAAGAAGACCAAGTGTACCGATTGCCACAAGGGTGACCTGTACAAGGACAAGCTGAAGATGACCTGCGTCTCCTGCCACAAGAAGGATGACGACAAGGCGCACAAGGGCAACTTCGGTATCAAGTGCGAGACCTGTCACACCGCGAACGAATGGAAGGACATCAAGTTCGACCATGACAAGGAGACCAAGTACCCCTTGCTCGGCAAGCACAAGAAGGCCAAATGTACCGACTGCCACAAGGGCGATTTGTACAAGGATAAGCTGCAGAAAGATTGCATCAGCTGTCACCAGAAGGATGACGACAAGTCACACAAGGGCCAGGAAGGCAAGAAGTGCGAGACTTGCCACGTCGAGGACGACTGGAAGAAAACGGACAAGTTCAACCACAACCGCATGTCGACCTTCCCGTTACTGGGGCGGCATGCATTGGTCGCCTGCAAGAAATGCCACGAAAAGCCGACCTTCAAGGACGCCAAGTCGGACTGCTGGTCATGCCATGAAAAGGATGACGAAGATGTCCACCGTCGCCGCTTGGGAACCGAATGCCAGGTTTGCCACTCCACGCGTTCGTGGGCGGCATGGGACTTCGATCACAACAAGACCAACTTCAAGCTGGATGGTCCGCACAAGAAGACTGCCAACAAGTGCTATGCATGCCACTCCAAGCCGATGAGCAAGAAGGTGGTGGCCTCTACGGCATGTGGTAGCTGCCATGAGCGCGACGATGTGCACAACGGCAACTTCGGTGATCGATGCGAGCGTTGCCATGAGGGCAATGATTGGAAGACAGTTAAGATGGGCGTAGTCGTGCCCCAGAAGAAATAGCGGAAAAAGTCAAGTTTGCATTCGACAGCAGTCGGGGCAGACTAAACAATTAGTCAGTGAACTATCGAGGAGGTTGTCATGGAGAGAAAAACAGGGATTTTCGGTGCTGTGTTGGCCGTCTTGCTGGCAGTGATGACGCTGTCTGCAAGCGCTGCGGAGCAGATCGGGCGTGATTTCAATCACATGACAACCGGCTTCCCGCTTTCAGGCGGTCATGCTGCGGCAGCATGTGAGACGTGTCACGTCGGCGGTGTGTTCAAAGGCACGCCGCGTGCCTGTGATGGCTGTCATGCAGTCGGCAAGCGCGTAGTCGCCACCCCCAAGAATGACAGACACATCGTGACCGATGCGCCGTGCGAATCCTGTCACTTCAATACAGCGACCTGGTTGGGGGTTCGTTACAACCACGGCTCTGCAGTGGTCGGTCAGTGCAGAACCTGTCATAACGGGCGGCAGGCTGAAGGCAAAGCAGCTAGTCACGGAACGGGCAAGAAAGCGACAGAATCCTGCGATAGTTGCCACCGGACCTTTGCTTGGACGCCTGCCAGCTGGAATCACAATCTGAGTCCGGGCGTATGTTCGACTTGCCATACCAATGCAGCGACAGTCAGTGCAGCTAACTTGAAACCAGTGGGACATGGTCCGGCTGCTTTGAAGGGGCAGCTGGCATGCGATTCATGCCATAACTATATTGGCTGGTATCCGAACCGTTATAAGCATACTTCTGCTGCGGCGTGCTCAAGCTGCCACAATGGCACATTGGCTATTGGTGCGAAAGCTGGCCACACGAGTTTCGCTGGTTGGCCAACCGAATGTAATCAGTGCCACACCTCCACCACCGCGTGGCTGCCAGCTTTAGGTGCAAAACCGACCAACCACATCCCTGAGAATGCAGGGACATCATGCTCAAGTTGTCATGTTGGCGGCTCGGTGCTGCGCGGAGCTTCCATGCACGTGTATGTATCTAACTCAGCTTGTACGACCTGTCATTTGAAGAACAACCCGTACGCGGCTTGGGGGCAAGATACGAAATCGATCGGTCATGAAGGGATGAATCCAGGCGATGACTGTTCTAAATCTGGTTGTCATAAGCCGCTTGGGAATAGGGGTACATCCTACGTTACTTGGGATTGATGGGGCGTATTGGCCCAGCATCAAGCTGGGCCAAGCCTATACTTCTATTGCACTGCAATGACAATGAATAAGAATGACAATGAGGAGAGAGGCATGAAAAGCCTTGAAGTAAGCAAATCGATTAGATTCTGTTTGGGGGCGGCGATTTTGGCAATCATGCCAGTCGTTGCAAATTCGCAGCCTCTTGATGATGTGACACTGGAGTATCAGACCGACGGCATCGTTGCGACCATTCGCACGACCTCGCCCGTACGTTATGTGCGCCATTTTCCAGCGAACAATGGCAAGACGCTGGATATCTATTTTGAGCGAGTGTCAGGCGTTGCCGTCGACGAGAAATGGGTGGACAACGAGACGCGTAATTCACCGCCTTCCAGCCTGATTCCATCTTTTACGGTCACATCGCGCGATACAGCGACCAAGCCCAAGCTGGTCGTGGAGTTTTCCCGAGAAGCGCAATTCAGCGTCTCTGCCGGTAAGGATCAGCGCAGCATCCTGATCACTATTCGCCCAGATCGTTCAAGCGGCGAAGTGGCATTGCCCTATTTGCCTGCAGTGAGTGCCGTTCGCGCAACGCCGGGTGATGCAAACCTTGCCGAGAACAACAAGCAGGCTTTCGATCTGATGCAGCAGGCACGTGCCGCTCTGTCAGCGAAGAAGAACGAAGAGGCGGTTGGCGTGTTGAACAAGCTGCTGATGTTGCCGCCCAACGATTACACGGAAGATGCCCAGGAATGGGTGGGTGTGGCACGTGAACGTGCAGGGCAATATGATAAAGCCAAGACAGAATACGACCTGTATCTGAACCTGTATCCCAAGGGCGAAGGTGTGCCGCGCGTGATGCAGCGTCTGGCTGGATTGTCTGGAACCAAGAGCGGGCCCGGCATCGTTGAGGCAACAGAGCAGAAACGTGCGGCGCGATGGACCACCTTTGGCAGCATCTCCGGGCATTATTATTTCGGGTCCAGCAAGATCGATTCGACGACAACATTCAACGCTGCTCCAGAGACTCAATCTGTGACGATGACCGATCAGTCCATGTTGATTACGACAGAGGATGTGTCCGCTCGCTATACCAGCGATGATTTGGACGGCCGTTTGGTGTTCCGCGGCAACAACACGCAGAATTTCCTGGCCAACAAGTCCAGCCAAAATCGCATCAGTTCCCTGTATGGTGAGATCAAAGGGCGCAAACAGGATTACCTGCTGCGTGTGGGACGTCAGTCGTCCAATGGTGCCGGCGTACTGGGGCGTTTCGATGGCTTGTCCGGTTCGTATGGCGATGCGGCAGATATACGGGTGAACGGTGTGGTCGGAAGACTAGCCGACTACAGTGATAGCACCTCGCCTTCATTCTTCGGTGCCAGTGTGGATAGTGGGGCATTCACCGGCTATGGCATCAATCAGTCGGTGGATGGGGTGCTGGATCGTCGCGCGATCGGTGGCGAATGGCGCTATTACGAGGACAAGAAATCACTCTTTGCCTTGGTGGATTACGACGTCAATTTCAAGGCGTTGAACGCGGCCCAAGTGATGGGCACCATGAATGCATTCGATGCTTCCTGGAACTTCATGCTGGATCATCGCAAAACACCTTCGTTGAGCATACGCAATGCTTTGTATGGTGCAACGACATCTTCGATCAGCGTGTTGCAACAGGCGTTGTCTGCCAGTGCGGTGCGCGATCTTGCTTTGGAACGTACGGCCACCACTAATATGGGGCAAGTCGGTATCACCAAGCCATTGAGTTCAAAATGGCAAGTCGGCGGTGATGTGCGGCTCTCCAATACTACGAGTACGGCCGCAAGCGGCGTGCTGAATAGCATCCAAGGTTATCTGGCGGCGAATCCAAGTCGCGGTACGGAGAAGAGTGTGACTGGTCAATTGATCGGTACTGGCCTGTACAAGGCGGGTGATATCTGGTCGTTCAGCGCCACCTTGAACACCAGCAGCACCGTCAAAGGAAACTCGTTCTTCGTGTACAACCACATGGATATGCAATATGGCTGGGGTTTGGATAGTTCGGTACAGTTGTACAAGCAGACCGATCAGTTCAATGCCGTCACGACACGTTTCTCACCGACGGTACGCGGTTCATATCGTTTGAAGGAACAGCTTACTTTCGATGCTGACTTGGGCTTTGAAAGCACCAAGAGCGAAGGTGCTCAAGTGACAACCAAGATCTTGCGCGTCTTCGGCTCGGCTGGTTTGCGCTGGGACTTCTAAACTCTGTAGAAATTTTGCACAAGAGGCTGCCGGAGCGATCCGGCAGCCTTTTTTATAGTGATCATAACGACAGGGGCGGTCCCGCTCTGGTAAATTGCAGACTCGTCTCATCAGGGGGCTTTATGAAAATCCATGAATATCAGGGCAAAGAGATCCTGCGCGAATTCGGTGTGCCCACCCCGCGTGGCACGGCTTGCTTCAGCGTTGAGGAAGCACTTGCAGCCGCACAACAACTGGGTGGCAAGGTCTGGGTGGTCAAGGCGCAGATCCACGCAGGTGGACGCGGCAAGGGCGGCGGCGTCAAGGTGGCGAAGTCGCTGGATGAGGTGCGTCAGTACGCAGAGCAGATACTCGGTATGCAGTTGGTGACACACCAGACCGGGCCGGAAGGTCAGACGGTGCGACGCTTGCTGATTGAGGAAGGCGCTGCCATCGCCAAGGAATTCTATGTCGGGATGGTGGTGGATCGCGTATCCCAGCGCGTGGCGCTGCTGGCTTCCAGCGAAGGCGGCATGGAGATCGAGGAAGTCGCCAGGCACTCTCCCGACAAGATCCATACTGTGCGCATCGATCCGGTTGCGGGGTTGGATGCAGGCGAGGCTGCCCGTGTGGTGCGTGCCATCGGCATCCCCAATGCGGCGAACGCCGAAGCAGTCAAGGTGTTGCAGGGGTTGTATCAGGCCTTCGTGGCAAAGGATGCGATGCTGGCCGAGATCAACCCTTTGATCCTCACTGCGGACGATCGTATCGTGGCGCTGGATGCCAAGTTCAATTTTGATTCGAATGCCTTGTATCGCCATCCGGAGATCGTGGCGATGCGTGATCTGGATGAAGAGGATCCCGCGGAGATTGAGGCGTCCAAGTTCGATCTTTCCTATATCTCGCTCGACGGTGACATCGGTTGTCTGGTGAATGGGGCGGGGCTGGCGATGGCGACCATGGACATCATCAAGTTGTACGGCGGCAGCCCTGCGAACTTCCTGGATGTCGGCGGCGGCGCAACCACCGAAAAAGTCACCGAGGCATTCAAGTTGATGCTGAAGAACCCGCATCTGAAAGCCATTCTGGTCAACATCTTCGGCGGCATCATGAAGTGCGACGTGATCGCGGAAGGCGTGGTGGCCGCAGCGCGTCAAGTGCATCTGACCGTGCCGCTGGTGGTGCGTCTGGAAGGAACCAACGTCGATCTGGGCAAGAAGATACTGGCCGAATCCGGTTTGCCCATCATTTCCGGTAACGATATGGCAGATGCTGCGCAGAAGGTCGTTGCCGCAGCCAAGGAGGCGAAATGAGCATCCTCATCAATAAAGATACCCGAGTCATCACACAGGGCATGACCGGTAAGGTAGGCCAATTCCATACGCAGCAATGCAAGGCTTATGCGAACGGGGCGAACTGTTTTGTTGCGGGCGTGAATCCGAAAAAAGCGGGTGAGGAGTTCGAGGGGATACCCGTGTACGCATCGGTGCGTGATGCAAAGCAGGCGACCGGCGCGACGGTGTCGGTGATCTATGTGCCCCCTGCGGGTGCGGCGGCGGCTATCGACGAGGCGGTCGAGGCGGAATTGGATCTGGTGATCTGTATCACTGAAGGCATTCCGGTGCACGACATGATCAAGACCCGCTACAAGATGCAGGGCAAGAAGACCTTGCTGATCGGGCCGAACTGTCCCGGTCTGATCACGCCGGACGAAATCAAGATCGGCATCATGCCGGGGCACATCCACAAGAAGGGTCGTATAGGTGTGGTGTCGCGTTCTGGTACGTTGACCTACGAAGCGGTCGGGCAACTGACCGCACTGGGTTATGGGCAGTCTTCGTGCGTGGGCATCGGTGGCGATCCAATCAACGGTCTGAAGCATATCGATGTGTTGCGGATGTTCAATGACGATCCCGAGACGGACGCGGTGGTCATGGTGGGCGAGATCGGCGGCAGCGACGAGGAAGAATGCGCGCGCTGGATCAAGGACAATATGAGTAAGCCTGTGGTTGGTTTTATCGCAGGTATCACTGCACCGCCGGGTAAACGCATGGGTCATGCCGGTGCCATCATCTCTGGCGGACAGGGCGGTGCGGAAGACAAGCTGGCGGTGATGGAGGCGAGTGGGATCCATATCACACGTAATCCAGCCGAGATGGGCCGTACGATGAAAAGAATACTAAAGGGATGACATGCTGGAAATGATGCAAACCCCCCAGTTCTGGGCGGACGTGTTCAAGATCATCCTGATCGACCTGTTACTGTCTGGTGACAATGCAGTGGTGATCGCGCTGGCCTGCCGCAACCTGCCGGCGGCGCAACGCAGGAAAGGCATACTTTATGGGGTGGGCGGCGCCATTGGCCTGCGTATCGTGCTGACTTTCTTCGCGGTCGGATTGCTTTCCTTGCCTTATTTGAAGCTGATTGGCGCAGTGCTGTTGCTGTGGATCGGCATCAAGCTGCTCCTGCCGGAGGAAGAGGCACACGGTGATGGCGGTATCAAGGCCGAGGCGCACCTGTGGGGGGCGGTGAAGACCATCATCGTTGCCGACTTCGTGATGAGTCTCGATAACGTGCTGGGGGTGGCAGCGGTAGCCAAAGACAATGTGTGGCTGCTGGTGTTCGGCTTGCTGGTCAGCATCCCGATGATCGCCTGGAGCAGCCAGTTGGTGCTCAAGCTGATCGACCGCTATCCGGTGATCATCTACGCGGGCGGTGCATTGCTCGGTTATGTGGCGGGCGAGATGTTGCTGGGCGAGGCGTTGTTCAAGCCATTGATCGAGGCGCAACATGCTTTGCATTGGATAGTGCCTGCCGTGTGTGCGCTGCTGGTGTTGGGCGTGGGCAAGTGGTTGGCTACGCGCAAGGAGGCGGTGGCAGCCGTGCGTGACCTGGCCGATGGCGAAGTGCCGGCAAAACGGATAACGCAGGAGGGGGAAGCATGATGAAGATACTGGTTCCGGTGGATGGCTCCGAGCATTCCCTGCATGCGCTGCAGCATGCCTTGAATCTGACAGACTTGTTGAAGGTGCCGCCCCAGCTGGTGTTGCTCAACGTGCAACGCAGTGTGGCGCAGGGCAACGTCAAATTGTTGATCGATGCGCAGACCATAGACGACTATCAGCGCGAACAAGGCATGACTGCGTTGCAATCGGCGCGTCAGATGCTGGACGAAAGCGGGATCGCTTATCAGTATCACCTGAGTGCCGGCCATCCGGCTGAAGCGATCGCACAGTTCGCGACCGAGCATGGGGTATCGCACATTGTGATCGGGGCACGTGGCGAGGGGGGATTGGGCAAGCGTCTGCTTGGTTCGGTAGCGGCCCAAGTGCTGGAAACTTCAACGCTCCCTGTGACGGTCGTTCGCTGAGGCAAAGCGCTGATAAATCAATCAGGTATGGATTGACATTCAAATTTGTTTTAGTATCTGCCCGGCAAGTTCACAAAAGTTGAATAAAAGCTCAGGGCAAACATGAGAAAAACGTCGTTTTGGAAGACGGACTGGTTCACTGCATTGGTGGTGGCGCTGGTCTTTCTGTTCAGTGCCAACACCGATCTGATCCAGAGTCTGGAGCGCAAAGCTTATGACTGGGGCGTGCTGGCTTCTGCCCGGCAACCGAGTGACAAGGTCGCCGTCATCGCGATAGATGATGTGAGCATCGCCAATCTGGGACGGTGGCCGTGGCCGCGCGAGATCCAGGGAAAACTGCTGGATGTGCTGGCCGAAGGCAAACCCAAAGTGGTCGGCCACACCGCCCTGTTCTTTGAGCCGCAGGTCGATGCCGGTCTGGATTACATCCTGAACATCGCGGCCGCGCTCGAACAGACCAAGCTTGCCGAGACAAACCCCGAACAGTGGCTCGAACTGCAAGGTCTGATGCAGGAAGCCTTGTTGCATCTGGATAACGACCAGAAGCTGTCTGAGAGCATGGGGCAGATCCATAACGTGCTGCTGGGCATGTATTTTGAATTGGGCGAGCCGCAAGGCAATCCTGATGCGCCGTTGCCCGATTATGTATTGAAGAACAGTCTGATGAATGTGCAGGGCGGCGCCGAGGCAGCTTTCCCTATCCCGTCATTCAATGCATTGGTGCCCATTCCCATGTTGGGTCAGCAGGCGTTTGCGTTAGGTCATTTGAATGCCACGCCTGATGTGGACGGGGCGATCCGCACCGAGCCGCTGGTGTTGAGTTTTTATGACCAGTTCTACCCTTCCTTGTCGCTGATGCTGGCGGCGAAAAGTCTGAATCTCGGCGCGCAGGATATTCAGGTGACACTGGGAGAGGGGGTGCGCGTAGGTAACCTGAAGATTGCGACCGATCCCGCTCTGCGCATGAACACATATTTTTACGCAGATCAGGATGGCCGTCCGGCATTTCAGGTGGACTCCTTCTACGATGTATTGACCGGTAAGATCCCTGCAGACAAATACCGCGACAAGATCGTGCTGATCGGCGCTACCGCCGCGGGGGTGGGCTCGTCGCAGGTCACCCCGGTGTCGGCAGTGACACCTCCGGTGGTGACCTTGGCGCATTCGGTCTCCAGCATACTGAAGCAGGACTTCTTCGTCATTCCGTCATGGGGGTTATGGGCCGAGATCGGCGCGTTCGCAGCGGTTTCAATTTACCTGATCTTGTTGTTGCCGCGTCTTGGCGCGGGACTGGGGGCGGCGATCACAGCGGTGCTGTTCATGACATTGCTGGGCGTGCACTTTGCCTTGATGACTACGCAAGCGATGTGGCTGCAACTGATGTTGCCCGCAGCTCTGCTGCTGGTCGGCCACTTGCTGCTGACTACCAAGCGCTTCCTGGTGACCGAGAAGGGTAAAGAAAAATCCGATGCCGATTCGGCCGAGAGCAATCGCATGCTGGGCCTGGCATTCCAGGGGCAGGGTCAGCTGGATATGGCGTTCGACAAGTTCCGCAAGGTGCCGTTGGACGATAGCCTGATGGATGTGCTGTACAACCTGGGGCTGGATTTCGAGCGCAAGCGTCAGTTCAACAAGGCTGAGGCGGTGTTCAAGTACATGTCCGAACACAACCCCAAGTTCCGCGACCTGGAACAACGCATGAATCAGGCCAAGACGATGTCGGAGACCATCATCCTGGGGGGCAGTTCAGGGCGTAGCAACGACAGTACGATGAAGCTGGATCAGGCGGGCATCGCCAAGCCCATGCTGGGGCGCTACCAGATCGAGAAGGAGTTGGGCAAAGGCGCGATGGGGGTGGTGTATCTGGGCAAGGATCCCAAGATCAGCCGTGTCGTGGCAATCAAGACCATGGCGCTGGCACAGGAGTTCGAGCCTGATGAACTGGAAGATGTGAAAGCGCGTTTCTTCCGTGAAGCTGAAACGGCAGGACGTTTGAACCATCCCAATATCGTCACTATGTACGACGCGGGCGAGGAGCATGATCTGGCGTATATCGCCATGGAATTCCTCAAAGGCAAGGATCTGGTGTCCTACACCAAACCGGATGCATTGCTTCCTTTGCCGCAGGTGCTGTCGATCGTGGCGCGCGTGGCGGATGCATTGGGTTATGCGCACGGTCTGAACGTGGTGCACCGGGATATCAAGCCGGCCAACATCATGTACGACACCGAAAGCGATACGGTTAAAGTGACCGATTTCGGCATCGCGCGTATCACTGATTCTTCCAAGACCAAGACCGGGATGGTCTTGGGCACACCGTCGTATATGTCGCCGGAGCAACTGTCGGGTGCCAAGATCGAGGGGCATTCCGATCTGTTCTCGCTGGGCGTGAGTCTGTATCAATTGGCCTGTGGTAAGCTCCCGTTCGAAGGGGATTCCATGGCGCAATTGATGTTCAGGATCGCCAATGAGCCCCCCAAAGACATACTGAGTATCAAGGCGGATATTCCGCCATGTGTAGTCGCCATCCTCAATAAGGCGTTGGCAAAGAAAGTGGAAGAGCGCTATGAGAGCGGCGCCGCGATGGCAGATGCCATCCGTCAGTGTGCATCCTCGTTGCAGTGATCGACAGGGGGAACGAGTGAATCTGAACCAAGCGCTGGAAATCGTCGGGCAAACCAATCCCGGCATGGTGCGTTCTCATAATGAGGACAGCATCACATTCGATGCCGAATATGGTCTGGCAGTGTTGGCGGACGGCATGGGTGGCTACAACGCAGGCGAGGTCGCCAGCGGGATAGCGGTATCGGTGCTGGCGAGCGAGATACGACATCGTCTGGAATCGGATACACCCGAGCAGAAAGTGGCGGGCAGTGAGGAAGAGTTGGGCGTCGTACTGTTGCGCGATAACGTCAAGAAGGCGAATCTGTCCATCTTCAATGCGGCACAAAGCCAGCCCCAATATGCAGGCATGGGCACCACCATCGTTGCAGGATTGTTCTTCGATAATAGGGTCGCCGTGGCACATGTTGGAGATTCGCGCATGTACCGACTGCGCGGCGAGGTTTTCGAGACGATCACGCGTGACCATTCCCTGCTGCAGGAACAAATCGATAGCGGCGTCATCAGCAAAGAGCTGGCGCGGCTCTCGCAAAACAAGAATCTGGTGACGCGCGCAGTCGGTATCGATGCCGATGTCGTGCCGGAAGTCCATGTGTATGACGTCGCGGTGGGGGATATATATCTATTCTGCTCAGATGGTCTGAACGACATGGTGGAGGATGAAGACATCGGCGCGACTTTGCAGATGTTGCAGGGGAATCTGACATTGGCGGCCAGCCAGTTGATCGAGCAGGCGAATGACAACGGTGGCCGGGACAATGTGTCGGTCATACTGGTAAAGATCAAGGGCGGCTACGCTGCGCCGCGAGGCGTGTGGGCGAAGTTGGTATCCTGGTTCAGGAATTGAATAAAAGCTAATACGGGGAAATAAAATGCCGGCAAAATTGATACTCAGCATGGACGGTTCGGTGATCAAGGAATATCCGCTGACCAAGGAGCGGACGACCATCGGGCGCAAACCGCACAACGACATAACCATCGACAATCTTGCTGTCAGCAGCGAGCATGCCGCTGTCATCACCATCCTCAATGATTCGTTCTTCGAGGATCTGAACAGCACTAATGGTTCGATGGTGAATGGCGCGCCGACGCAGAAGCATTTCCTGCAGAACAACGATGTGATCGAGATCGGCAAATACAAGCTGAAATATCTGAACGATCAGCCGACGCAGACTTCTGCAGCGGATTTCGAAAAGACCATGGTGTTGCGTGCCCCGATCAAACCATCAGCTGCTTCAGTCGTGCCGGTGGCCGAGTCGGGCGCAAAATTCGAATCGACCACGCAATACAATGCGACGGCTCCCAAGCCCGCTTCGGCTGTCGCCCCGGCAGCAGCCCCGACCCCGGTGGCGGTGATCCAGATTTTGAATGGCCCGAATCTTGGCAAGGAACTGGAGCTCAGCAAGAACCTGACCACGCTGGGCAAGCCGGGCGTGCAGGTGGCTGTCCTTGCGCGCCGACCGCATGGCTATTTCATCACCCACGTCGAGGGTGGAAGTTTCCCGTTGGTGAATGGCTCTTCCATCGGTGAGCAACCTCATCAGTTGAACGATCACGACGTGATCGAACTGGCTGGTATCAAGATGGAGTTTTACCTCAAGAACTGACAGGGGCTGATATGACCTTGTCGCCCTACTCACGCCTCATCGCCTGCCTGGCGAATGAACCATGAAGAAGCATGCGCTACTGATCATGTTGGGCATGCTGGCAGTGTTGCTGTTCCTTGGCGATGCTGCTGGGTTCTATCGTCTGGGCTTCGTCCAGTATGGCGACGCCCAGCTATATGATTATCGCCTGAGATTGTCGTTGCCCAACAAAGGTGACGATCGCATCGTGATCCTCGATATCGATGAAAAAAGTCTGAAGCAGGAAGGCCGTTGGCCCTGGGGCAGGGACAAGATGGCGAGACTGGTGGATTCGCTTTTCGACAGATACGGTGTGGCGGCTGTCGGCTTCGACGTCGTCTTCGCCGAACCGGACAACAGTTCCGGCCTGAGCGTCTTGCAGGCTTTGGGCGAAAAACAATTTCGCGATGTCGAGCAGTTCCACTCCGTTCTGAAACAGATCCAACCTGCGTTGCAATACGATGCGCTGTTCGCGGAAAAGCTCAAGGGACGCAAGGTGGTCCTCGGCTACTATTTCAGCAATAGTGAAAGCGGTTTGACTACCAGCAAATCAGGCGCCTTGCCTGCACCGGTATTTCCTGCAGACATATTCCGTGGACGTGCCGTGGGCTTGGCGACATGGGATGGATATGGCGCCAATCTGCAAGCGTTGCAGTCGAGTGCGGCTTCGGCAGGTCACTTCAATCCACTGGTGGATTTCGACGGTGTGGTTCGACGCATCCCCATGCTGGTTGAACATGATGGTCAGATCTACGAATCCCTTTCCCTCGCGGTCGTGCGTAGCGTAATGGATATGCCCAGACTGGTGCCTGGATTTGCGGGCGAACAGCGCCAGGGTTATGGAGGTCTGGAATGGTTGACGGTGGAATCCGTACAAGGCGGATTGACGATACCGGTCGATGCCGAGGTCAGTGCCTTGATCCCTTACAGTGGTAAGCGCAACACGTTTACATATATTTCGGCGACCGATGTATTGCACGGCAAGATCGAACAGGCTGCACTGCAGAACAAGATCGTGCTGGTGGGCACATCCGCCCCCGGCCTGATGGATATGCGGAGCACACCCGTCGGAGAGGTCTACCCGGGGGTGGAAGTGCACGCGAACATGATCAGCGGCATCCTCAATCAGGATATCAAACAACATCCTCCCTACATGCTTGGGGCCAATGTGGTTTTGATGTTGCTCATCGGCATCAGCCTGAGCGTCTTGCTGCCCTTGCTGAGTCCGATACGCGGCATGCTGCTGTCATTGATCTTCCTTTCAGGGGATATCGCGCTGAACCTCGCGCTCTGGAACTATGCGGATCTCGCTATGCCGATGGCGGGCGGGATACTGATCATCCTGTCACTGTTCGCGCTGAACATGAGCTTTGGCTACTTCGTGGAATCGCGTGCCAAGCGACAGATAACCGGCTTGTTCGGACAGTATGTGCCCGGTGAGTTGGTGGATGAAATGGCCAAGCGACCGGAGAGTGTTTCGATGGAGGGCGATAGCCGGGAAATGACCATCCTGTTCTCGGATGTGCGCAGCTTCACCACCATCTCCGAAGGGCTGGATCCTAAGGAACTCTCGCAACTGATGAACGAGTTCCTTACCCCGCTTTCGCGCGTGATCTACAAGCAGCGCGGCACGATTGATAAATACATGGGCGACTGTATCATGGCATTCTGGGGGGCGCCGTTGCCTGACCCGGATCATGCGCACCATGCGGTGCTGGCTGGCATGGAGATGCAGCGCGCACTGAACGAGTTGCAGCCACAATTCAAAGCAAAAGGTTGGCCGGAGATCCATATCGGTGTCGGGGTCAATACCGGTCGGGTCAGCGTAGGCAACATGGGTTCCGAGGTGCGCGTGGCCTATACGGTGATGGGGGATGCAGTGAACCTCGCTTCACGTCTGGAGGGCATCACCAAGGAGTACGGGGTCTTGATGCTGGTGGGCGAGACGACCAAACAGGCCACACCGCAGATCGTCTACCGTGAGGTGGATATGGTGCGGGTGAAAGGCAAAGAACAGCCCGTGGCTATCTTCGATCCGCATGGGCTGGTCGGCGAGGTCGACAAGCAGAAGCTCGACGAGATCAAGTTGTTCCATCAGGCATTGCGAACCTATCGCAAGCAGGATTGGGACAAGGCGGACCTGGAGTTGCTGAGCCTGCAAAACATGTCACCGGATTGCAAGTTGTACCGTGTCTACGCTGAGCGTGTGACGTATTACCGGAACAATCCGCCCGGCGAGGACTGGGATGGCGCGTTCACCTTCAAAACGAAATGAGCTGACGAACGATGAAACTGCGCGTGCTTGGATGTAGTGGCGGGATCGGTGGGAATTTCCGCACCACTTCGCTGCTGCTCGATCATGATGTGCTGATCGATGCCGGTACCGGACTGGGCGACCTGAGTCTTGCCGAGATGAGCGTCATCGACCATGTGTTCATCACACACTCGCATCTGGACCATATCGCCTGTCTGCCCTTGCTGGTCGATAGCGTGGGCTTTATGCGCGACAAACCATTGCTGATCCATGCGACTGCTGAAACGTTGGCTATCCTGCAAGCGCATGTATTCAACTGGGAGATATGGCCGGACTTCGCGGAGATCCCGAATCTTCACCAGCCCGTGATGCGCTATGAAGAGATCAAAGTGGGCGAAATCATCGATGTGGGGGGGCGCAAGCTGACCCCTCTTCCTGTCAATCATGTTGTGCCTGCGGTCGGATTCCGCATCGACAGCGGCAAGGCGAGTCTGGCTTTCAGCGGTGATACCACTACTTGTGATGAACTGTGGGAGGCGGTGAATCAAATACCGAATCTGCGTTACTTGATCGTTGAGACAGCATTCTCCGATGCGGAAAAAGAACTGGCTGTGCTGTCCAAACACCTTTGCCCCAGCATGCTGGCGGATGAACTCAAGAAGCTGAAGCTCGCTCCGGAGATATTCATCACTCATCTAAAACCGGGAGAGGTTGAGCTGACCATGCGTGAGATCAGCGAAAGAGTGCAGGGCGTGAATCCCAAGATCCTGCAGAACGGGCAGACGTTCGAATTTTGAGCGATTAATGATATGAACGACATACTGGACATACGAGTACTCGCCGCGTTGGAGCCCATCTCCAGCTTTAGTCCTGCGCGGCTGCGCGAACTGTTGGATTATTGCCATGTGGAGAACGTGGCGCCTGGTGAGAATCCTTTCGAGAGTCGGCCTCTGCATGGCCAGTCCGTTTATCTGTTACGGGGCGAGATCGAGCTGGATTTTGCCGACGATAACAAGGTGACGATGCGTGCAGATTCAGAGTGGGCGCGCCATCCGATTGGCAAACGCCAACCCGATATCCGCAACGCCAAGGCCGTGAGCAACGTGATGTTGCTGCGCGTGGATGACGACCTGCTGGATCGCATGGTGACCTGGGATCAGTTCGCCAGCCATGACGATATCAAACCCAGGATGGACAAAGGCGGGACGGATGCCGCTGTGCGGCGGTTGCTCAATTCCGGCATGTTCAGTGCCGAGAATCTGAATCACGGTCCGTTCGCCCACTTGCCGCCCGCCAATATCGGCAAGCTGCTCAATCGCGTCGAGGCTATCGCTGTATGGGAAAAGGACGTGATCATCCGCGAGGGTGAAGAGGGCGACTATTACTATCTTGTGGAAAGCGGGCGCGCCCAGGTCACCCGTCTGGTGGGCGGCGCAAATCTGGTTCTGGCGGAGTTGAAAGCGGGTGATGTGTTCGGTGAGGAAGCACTCATCTCCGATACCAAGCGTAACGCCACTGTGACCATGCGCAGCAACGGTGTGCTATTGCGGTTGAAGAAGCAGGATTTCCTGGAGTTGATGCAAGAGCCGCTGCTGCATCGTATCTCCTTCGAAGACGCGAAAGAAAAAGTAAAGCAGGGGGCCGTGTGGCTGGACGTGCGCCATCCGCCCGAATACCGCTATGACAAATTGCCCGGTGCCATCAATGTGCCACTCAACGACATCCGCAATGCGATCGGTGTGTTGAGCAAGGTGACGCCGTACATCGCTTATTGCCAGAGCGGACGCCGCAGCGCGGCAGCCGCTTTCATTCTGGCGCAGGCTGGATATGACGTATACGTGCTGGAAAACGGCCTCTGGTCGGTGCCCAAGGCACTTCAGCAGTAAGAAGGAGAGGAAATGAATAGTCCTGTGCAAGGCAACCCGAATGAAATGAGCGTGCGGCTTGAGTTCACCAAGAACCTCAATCACGTCACCAACAAGATCCATGCAACCAGCAACATCGACGAGATCATGCTCGATGTCAGCAAGGATATCTGCTCCCTGTTCAATGCCGACCGTCTGACCATCTATGTTGTGGGAGATGACAAAGCTTCGTTGGTCTCCAAGGTCAAAACGGGGCTGAACTCGTTCAAGGATCTGAAGCTGCCCATCGCCGAGCAAAGTATCGCTGGCTTCAGCGCGGTGAACAAGAAGTTGCTCAACATCAAGGACGTATACGACCAGCAGGAGCTGGCTGCACATAGTCCGACCTTGCGCTTCCTGCAGGATGTGGATAAACGCACCGGCTATCGCACCAAGCATATGTTGGTCGCGCCTATCGTGGATGAAGGCGGTGAGCTGGTCGGGGTGATGCAGGTCATCAACAACAAAGCAGGCGTGCCTTTCCCGAGCATGGTCGAGGAGGGCGTAAAAGAGTTGGCGCAGACATTGGCCGTGGCTTTGCGGCAGCGTCAACAACAGAGTGGTGCCATCAAGACCAAATACGACTATCTGGTGGCGGATGCGGTCATGTCGGCAGCGGAATTCGAACTAGCCACACGCACCGCGCGTCGCAAGGGCGTTGACGTTGAGAATGTGTTGATCGACGAATTCCAGATCAAGCTGGATGCGCTGGGTAATGCACTTTCTAAATTCTTCGGCGTCCCGTATGAGCCGTTCCAAGGGGACCGGGTCAAGCCTAGCGAGCTGTTGCGCAATCTGCGCCGGGAATATGTGGAAAGCAGCCACTGGGTCCCCATCGACGACACCCCCGAGGGGCTGGTCATACTGACTACCGACCCCGAGCGGATATTGGCTTCACGCGTCGTAAACAACATCTTTCCCAAGAATCGCCTGATCTACAAAGTCTGTTCCCAGCGCGAATTCAAGATGACGCTGGACCATTTCTATGGTGGCGGTAGTACTGCAGGCGAGGGAACGGGTGTTTTCGGCACCATGGATGATTCCTCGGTGGACGATCTGCTCACTTCCTTGGGCGGAGAAGAGGATGAAGAACTCAGCGGCGTCAATCAGGATGACCTGAATGCAGCTGCGGACAACGAACTGGTCAAGCTGGTCAACAAGATCATCGTCGATGCCTACAAGATGGGCGCGTCCGATATCCACATCGAACCCGGCCCCGGCAAGATGAAGACGCAGATCCGTGTGCGCAAGGATGGTTCCTTGCTGAACTACATCGAGATCCCGTCCACCTATCGAAATGCTTTGGTCACCCGTCTGAAGATCATGTGCGATCTGGATATCTCCGAGAAGCGCCGACCGCAGGACGGTAAGATTAAGTTCAAAAAATTCGGCCCGCTGGATATCGAGTTGCGTGTGGCGACCATCCCCTCGCAGGGCGGCGTGGAAGACGTGGTGATGCGTATCTTGGCATCGGGTGAGCCGATCCCGCTGGACAAGATGGGCTTCTCGGATCGCAATCTTGATCTGATCAAAAAGACGATCGCCAAACCCTACGGACTATTCTTCGTGTGTGGCCCGACCGGTTCCGGTAAGACAACCACGCTGCACTCAATCCTGAAACACATCAATACGCCGGACACAAAGATATGGACGGCGGAAGACCCTGTGGAAATCACCCAAAAGGGCCTGCGCCAAGTACAGATCAACAAGAAGGCCGGACTGGACTTCGCTACCATCATGCGCGCCTTCTTGCGTGCCGACCCGGATGTGATCATGGTCGGCGAGATGCGCGACAAGGAAACCGTTTCAACCGGTATCGAAGCTTCACTTACCGGTCACCTGGTGTTCGCCACCCTGCACACCAACAGTGCGCCGGAATCCATCATCCGTCTGCTGGATATGGGTATGGATCCGTTCAACTTCGCTGATGCATTGCTGGGTATTCTGGCGCAGCGCTTGGCAAAACGTCTGTGCAAGCATTGCAAGAAACCGCATGTCGCGACGCAGGAAGACCTCAAATCGCTTATGGCGGAATACGCCGAAGAACTGAAGAGTACGGAAACATGGAAAAAGGATGCAGGCGCCGCGAGCAAAGCCTTGTACGCCGAATGGCTGAGACTATTCGGTGACGACAAAGGACAGATCACGCTGTATGAAAAAGTCGGTTGTGAAAAGTGTACCAATACCGGCTATGCAGGCCGCGTTGGTTTGCATGAATTGCTGATCGGTACCGATCCGGTGAAGAAGGCTATTCAGGAGCACGCGCGTGTCGCCGAGTTGTTCGCCATCGCGCTGGAAGAAGGGATGCGTACACTGAAACAGGACGGTATCGAGAAAGTGCTACTGGGCATCACCGACATGCACCAAGTGCGTGCAGTCTGTATCAAGTAACGAGACGCCGGTTCGCCGGCGCGAAGTGAATAAGGGATTTACGTGGACACGACCAAGGTCAAGGCCTACATGGCGCAAGAGCAGGTGCAGCGCACCATGCTGGAAAGCCTGCTCAACCGCCTGAACGACCTCAACGCGATCGGTGCGGCGCTTTCCAGCGAGCGCAATATCGACAAGCTGCTCGAAAACATCCTGAGCGCCTCGATGAAGATCACCAATGCGGATGCGGGTACGCTATATCTGCTCGACGTGGAAAAACAAGAGCTCACCTTCGAGATACTGCGCAACCGTTCGCTCGGCATCAGCATGGGCGGCACTTCCGGCGAAGCCATCCCGTTCTACCCCATCCACTTGATCGGCAAGGACGGTCAACCCAATCATGCCATGGTGGTGAGCCATGCCGCCTTGAGCGGCGAGACGGTCAACATCCCGGACGCCTACATCGCCGAGGGTTTCGATTTTACCGGCACCAAGCATTTCGACGCCAAGACGGGCTATCGCTCGCGCTCTTTCCTGGCTGTGCCGATGCGTGACCACGAGCACGAAGTCATCGGTGTACTGCAACTGATCAATGCCTTGGATGAACAGGGCGGCATGCAGCAATTCTCGGTAGATGATCAGAAGCTGCTGGAATCGCTCGCGTCGCAGGCAGCCATCGCCATCAGTAACCGGCGGCTCATCCTGCAGATGGAAGAACTGTTCGAGTCCTTCATCAAACTCATCAACACCGCGATCGACGATAAATCTCCCTACACCGGTGGTCACTGCGCGCGCGTTCCGGCGCTGACCATGATGCTGGCCGAGGCGGCCAGTCGCAGTGACAGAGGCGGGCTAAAGGAATTCAAGCTGACCGACCAGGACAGGTATGAGCTCAAGATGGCCGGCCTGTTGCACGACTGCGGCAAGATCACCACGCCCGTCCATGTGGTGGACAAGGCGACCAAGTTGCATACCCTGTTCGATCGCATCCAGTTGCTCGACACCCGTTTCGAGGTGCTCAAGCGCGATGCGGAGATCGCTATGCTGCGCGGTGAATCGAACCAAGGAGAATATGAATCACGCGTGCGCCAGCTTGATGATGATCGAGAATTTCTGCGGCGTACCAACATAGGTGGCGAGAAGATGTCCGATGCGGACATCGCAAGGGTGCGCGCGATAGCAGCCTATCAATGGCGCGATGTGGATGGTGTGATGCGCAGCTTCCTGTCTGCTAACGAAACCGATAACCTGACCATACGTGCCGGCACGTTGACCGCGGAAGAGCGCGAGATCATCAACCACCATATCGTGGTGACCATCAAGATGCTCGAATCGCTTCCCTGGCCCAAGCACCTCAAGCGCGTGCCCGAATATGCAGGCGGCCACCATGAGCGCATGGACGGCAAGGGCTACCCGAAAGGTCTGACTAGGGAGCAGATGTCCATTCAGGCTAGGTTGATGGGTATCGCGGACATCTTCGAAGCCCTCACCGCCAAAGACCGTCCCTACAAGCCGGGCAAGACGTTGACCGAATCGCTCAACATCCTCGGCAACTTCAAACTGAACGGCCATATCGATCCCGAACTGTTCGATGCCTTTATCCGTGAACGGGTCTATCTGGAATACGCGCAACACTTCCTGTCGCCGGAACAGATAGACGATGTGGACGAGGGGCAGATACCCGGTTACCAGCCGTAAGTGACAAAAATCGTCACATGCCACCCTAAATCAGTCACTACGTACAGTTATGCATGCTTGAAACCCATCCGATCCAGCCTTTGACGATGGCACGCAACCTGCTACTATTCACCCGCACACCTCGTGTGTGCCCGCAAGGGCAACGTTCTAACCCGCTAAGGAGATAAACAATGAAACAAGTTCAAAAAGGTTTTACCCTGATCGAACTGATGATCGTGGTCGCGATTATCGGTATTCTGGCTGCTGTGGCGATCCCTGCTTACAGCGACTACACCAAGAAAGCCAAATTCACCGAAGTGGTGCAGGCTACTCAAGCCCTCAAAACAGCAATTGAAATCTGTTTGGCAGATGAGAATGGTATTGTGGACAATTGTGCGCCAGGTGGTTCTGGTGGTGTACCTGCAGATGTGGCCAGTTTCGCGAATTCCAAGTATATCGGTTCGCTCGCAACTGCTATTACAACAGGTAACACAGCTGACGGTGCTTACGCTAGCATGCACGTCCTCGCTACTGCGAAGAATGCCAATGGCTTGACTGGTCAAACCATTGCATACGTGCCGACTTTCAGTGCTACAGAAGGTGTGTCTTGGGCACTTTCTACTCCAAACAGCACTTGCTTCACAGATAATATCTGTAAGTAAATTGTAGCTGCAGGAAACTGAAGCCCCTCTTCGGAGGGGCTTTTTCATGGGAGTGATAATGTTTATCAAGCGAAATTCTGGGGTTGTTCTGTTGCTGTTGCTGGCTGCTGCGTTGCTATATGGTCAGTTTTTGGTGAATCCTATCGTTTTTGATGATCTTCCGTTCTTTGCAGAAGATGCAGCGGGACACCAGCCGCTGGATGCTTTTAGCTATTCCCCATTTGAATTGCGATCGCTTCCTTATGTCACTCTGACCTGGAGCAAGGAAATATTTGGCTTGGATATGATGGTGTTTCGCATCGAAAACTTGGTGCTGCACTCGGCAGTTGCGGTTGCGCTATTTTATTTTCTGCAGCGACTTTTCTTGCTGATTATTCCGGTTCGCGCTGAACTGCAAATGCGCCATGCCGCACTTGCTTTCAGCGCGGCGCTACTTTTCGTTCTGCATCCACTGGCGGTTTATGCGACTGGCTATCTGGCGCAGCGCACCATGTTGATGGCGACTCTGTTCAGCCTTTTGGCGATGCTGTCATACCTGCATGGCAGTGAGCGCGATAGCAAACCTTGGTTGTGGTCGAGTGTGCTGTTCTACTACATGGCAGTGTTTTCAAAAGAGCATGCCATCATGCTGCCGGTCATTTTCGTGGCTATGACCGTGTTGTTGCACGAAGACTGGAGAATGAAGCTGCAGCAGCGCTGGCGGCTTGGCTTGGGTTTCGTCATCATTGCAGTGTTGGTGATCTTCGCGCAAAAAGGTGTACTGGGGCATGCGTATGAAACCAGTGCGCCCGAAATGCTAGCCAATCCTGAAAGTGATTTGAACTGGCCATTAAGCATCCTTACCCAGAGCTGGTTGTTCTTTAAATATGCGGCGCTGTGGTTGTTTCCCAATCCGCAATGGATGTCGGTTGATATGCGAGAGCCATTCGCTACATCCTTATGGTCAGTGTACTTGCTTGCTTTGTTTGTTTTTCTGGCATGGGGTGGACTGGCAATTTGGCTGTTGTTCAAGCGTGGCCGCTTGGGCCTTCTGGGATTTTCGTTAATATTCCCATGGTTGATGTTCATTCCTGAATTCTCCACTGTGCGTATCCAGGAAACTTTTGTTCTTTACCGCAGCTATATCTGGGTTGTAGGCGCATGTGCACTGCTGCCGCTTGTATTGGATGCGCTTGATAAACGTGTCGCAGCAGTCATCGTGGGTGTTGTGGCATTGGCGATATTTCCAATTTCCATGGAACGCTTGGCTACATTCTCGCACCCTCTAACATTGTGGCAGGATGCGGCGAAACTACTGGAGGGTAAAGAGGATGAGATCAGTTTTGCGCGAATATACAATAACCGTGGCTTGGAAAAACTGAACCTAGGCTTGTTCCCCGATGCGAAAATTGATTTTGAATTGGCTATCAGGATGAATCCGGTTTCTCCGTTCGCCTACACAAATTTGGGGGCGACATACCTTTCGGAGAGGCAGTTTAATAATGCAATCGCTGCCTTTAACCAAGCCATAGAAATCATGCGAAAGTCAGGTAAGAATTTGGATAGCCGCCCCTTTTTCGGCAAGGCTAAGACATACGAAGCCATGGGGGATGAAGAAGCTGCAAGACAGAACTACGAGCTTTCATGCCAGATAGCACGGAAAGGTTGCGACAAACTGACTAAGTAAGCAAACAGGCCACATTTAAAAAATACGGCCTGATATACCGTGCTATTCCCTGTTTGACATGGCTATAAACTTCCTACAATGCACTCCGTTGGCTTGAGTGTATCCATTACTGTGTCCCCTCGCAGTTGCACTCAAGTCGCTGTTTGCCTGATCAGACAGGCAAGTGTGGTTCACAGGTCTTGTAGGAACTCTTCCTACCGAAAAATCGGAAAACCTCCGATTTTCTTATTCCCATCGTCCCCGCAAAATGCAACCGTCGATTCAAGACATCAATGTTTTTTGCGAGGGGACTGCAATGAATACGAATCAAGTTCACGAAGAGATCAGAGAGATCAATCTTTCCTACATGATGCTGGCACAGCAGATGATCCGCAGCGATAAGGCCAGCGCGATCTTCCGTCTGGGTGTGAGCGAAGAATTGGCCGAGCTGATCGATGGTCTGTCGCCGGCGCAGATGCTGAAGATGACAGGCTCCAATATGCTGTTGTGCCGTTTCCGCTTCGACGAACAACTGTTGCTGAACATGATCACCGATTACAACAAGGACCGCATGATGTCCCATGCGCATGCCACCATCCTGATGGCGGGGCAGCAGGTCGAAGCACTGGCTGCTTAAGGAGACACGATCATGCGCAACAAGAGTGTGGTGAACGAGGCGCGCGAGATCCAGATCGCGGTGGACCTGATCAATCTGGGGGCGCGCCTGCAGCTCCTGCAGGAAGAGACCCACTTGAGCCGCGAGCGTCTGCTCAAGCTCTACAAGGAAGTCAAAGGTGAGTCCCCCTCCAAGGGCATGCTGCCTTATTCCACCGACTGGTTCATGAGCTGGTTGCCGAACATCCACTCCTCGTTGTTCATGGGCATACACCAGTTCCTGGTCAAGAATGCGAATGTCTCCGGCGTCGAGGCGCTGATCAAGAGTTACCGTTTGTATCTGGAGCAGGCCGAAGTCGGAGAAGATGAGCCGACCCTGAGCATCACGCGCGCCTGGTTCCTGATCCGTTTCTTCGAGGCCGGCATGATGCAATTGACGCGCTGCAAGGAGTGCGGCGGTCAGTTCGTGGTGCACACCAACGAGTTGTGCGATGAATATAGCTGCGGCATCTGCCGCCCGCCCTCCCGAGCAGGCAAGACCCGCAAGGCAGCCCAGGCAGCGGCTGCAATGGCATGATCGCCTGTAAGTGATGCATGGTGCTGAGATCCATCGCCGCTACTACCGAGGAATCATCGGTGTGGCGGCGATGCAGTTTCTGGGTGGTGAAAGTACTGAATAGCTGTAGATATCAAGGTTTGTTCGTGTAATGAAGCCAAAACACTCCTGCTAGGATACGATTGAGCCTTGGATAGGCATATGTAGAGGTGAACCATGCTGGTAATCGTTGGATATATAGTGGTGCTGGGCGCAGTTTTTGGTGGTTACGCCATAGCGGGCGGCCATCTTGGCGGTCTGTACCAGCCGGTGGAATTGCTGATGATCGGTGGCGGTGCGCTGGGCGCATTCTTCGTCGGCAACAACATGACCACTATCAAGGCCACTTTCAAGGCGATTCCCGTAATTTTCAAGGGCTCCAAGTACACCAAAGAGACCTACATGGAGCTGATGGCACTCATGTATGAGCTGCTGGGCAAGGTGCGCAAGGAAGGCATGATGTCCATCGAGGGCGATGTCGAGAACCCGCATGAGAGCGCGATATTCGGGAAATATCCCAAGATCCTGAACGACCATCATGTGGTGGAGTTCATCACCGACTACCTGCGCATCATGGTCAGCGGTAACCTGAACGCGATGGAGATAGAGAATCTGATGGATGTGGAGATCGAGACGCACCACCATGAAGCATTGGTGCCGTCCCACGTCATCGCCAAACTGGGCGACGGCATGCCGGCTTTCGGTATCGTCGCCGCTGTGATGGGCGTGGTGCACACAATGGAGTCGGTGGGCATCCCGCCCGCCGAGCTCGGCATCCTGATCGCGCATGCGCTGGTCGGTACCTTCCTCGGCATCCTGCTGGCCTACGGTTTTGTGGGGCCGCTGGCAGGTCTGCTGGAGCAGAAGGCGGATGAGGAGAGCAAGATCTATCAGGCGGCCAAGGTCGTGCTGCTGGCCAATCTGAACGGTTACGCGCCGGCGATGGCGGTCGAGTTCGGACGCAAGGTGTTGACTTCCTCCGTCCGTCCGGGCTTTGTTGAGCTGGAAGAGCACGTGAAGCAGAAGCGCTGATCCGGGAGCAGTTGAAACATGGCCGAAGACAAGAACAAGCGCCCCATCGTCATCAAGCGCATCAAGAAGGTGGCGGCCGGCCATCACGGTGGCGCATGGAAGATCGCTTACGCGGACTTTGTGACGGCGATGATGGCGTTCTTCCTGTTGATGTGGCTGCTGGGCTCGACGGCCAAAGGCGATCTGGTGGGGATCGCCGAATATTTCAAGACGCCCCTCAAGGTGGCGCTGATGGGCGGTTCGGGCAGTGGTGACAGTTCCAGCATCATCAAGGGGGGCGGGCAAGATCTGACGCGCACTGAAGGGCAGGTGAAGAAGGGAGAGATTGAGGCGCCCAAAAAGACCATCACCCTCAAAGCCGCGAAACAGGAATTCCTGCGCCTGGAGGCGAAGAAAGAGATCGAACAGTTGCGCCAGCTGAAGAAGAACATCGAGGCGGCGATCGAGAACAACAAGAAGCTTGAGAAATTCAAGAACCAGATATTGCTCGATCTGACTACTGAAGGGCTGCGCATCCAGATCGTGGATGAGAAGAATCGCCCCATGTTCCAGAGCGGCAGTGCGCAACTTGAAGATTACACGCGCGACATATTGCGCGAGATCGGCAAGACCTTGAACGAGATGCCGAACAAGGTCAGCCTGTCAGGCCATACCGATGCGCAGCCCTTCGGTATAAGGGGAGGGCGCTACAGCAACTGGGAGTTATCAGCTGACCGTGCCAACGCGTCGCGCCGGGAATTGATCTCCGGCGGCCTTGCAGATGAAAAGATCGTGCGCGTGGTCGGACTTTCTTCGGCGGTGTTGTTCGACAAGGATGCGCCGCTTAACCCGATCAACCGGCGCATCAGCATCATCGTGATGAACAAGAAGGCTGAAGAGGCTGCGCAGCAGGATGGTGGCACTGTGCAGATCGATGCCGAGGACGGTGATGCCGCAGGAGTGTTGGGTGTTTCGGGCGTAACCGCAGTTTCGGCAGAGGGGGTTACGGCCGTTAGCGATCTGCCGGAAACCGCATCACAGCAGGCTTTGCCAGCCGGGATGAATTAAAGAAGCCAGAAAATCGGCCGTTAGTCAGGCATAAGCGACAATTTACGCAGGGGGAATGAACATGAACAAATGGTGGAGCAAACTTTCTCTGAAGAGCAAACTTCAGATCCCGATCCAGCTGATCCTGCTGGCCATCATGGTGCTGGCGCAACGCGCGGCACTGGATACTTTCGAAGAGCGCATCCTCGAAGAAGCGCGCCAGAAGGCGGTCGTTTCAGCAGACGGTGTGTTGAACGGTCTCAATATGCTGATGCTGAACGGCATCATCAGCGATGCGGAACAGCGCGAGCTGTATGTCGAAAAGATGGGCGCTTCAAACAGGGTGGTCGATCTGCGTGTGATGCGTCATACACCGGTCATCGAACAGTTCGGTCCAGGTTTGCCTTCCGAGCAGGCCAAGGATGAGATGGACCGGGAGGCGCTGACCACTGCAAAACAGCAGACCCGCGTGGAAAAGCAGGGTGACTTGCATACGCTGCGCGTCGTGGTGCCGTTCATCGCCCAGGCGAATTTCCGCGGCACCAATTGCCTGATGTGTCACATCGTTCCCGAAGGCTCCGTCAACGGTGCAGCCAGCATCACGCTCGACGTCTCCGAGGAATTCGATCTGATGGCGCGTGCCAATACCGCTCTCTGGGGGATACAGATCGCGATCCAAGTGTTCCTGTATTTCATGATAGGTTGGTTGATCGGTTTCGTCACCGGACCGACACGGACGCTGCAGCAAGCCATGCTGGCCATGCAAGCGACCGGTGATCTGTCCAAGCGCGTGCCGGTGAGCACCGAGGACGAAGTCGGGCAAACAGTGCAGGCATTCAACGCGCTGGCCAATAACTTCCAGGTGATCGTGGCGCAAGTCGACGGCCAGGCTTCGCAAGTGGCGAGTGCTGCACATTCCCTGTCCGGTGATGCGGCAACGCTGGCGACCAGTGTGCAGAAGCAGAGTGATGCGGCCGCTGTCGTGGCGAGCGCAGTCTCGCAAGTGAGCAGCAGCATCGGTCAGGTCGCGGAAAGCACCAGTCGCGTTGCAAAACTTTCCCATGAGAGTCTGGAGCGCGCCAACCGCGGGCAGGAAAGTTTGCAGGAGATGGTGCAGGAACTGAGCAATGTCGAGCGGGCAGTGGGGGAGATCGCCAACTCGGTCAACCAGTTCGTTGCCAATACGCAGAGCATCACCAGCATGACGCAGCAAGTGCGCGACATCGCCGAGCAGACCAATTTGCTGGCGTTGAATGCGGCGATCGAGGCGGCTCGCGCGGGTGAACAGGGTCGTGGCTTCGCGGTGGTGGCGGATGAAGTGCGCAAGCTGGCAGAGAAGTCCGCCCAGTCCGCCACCCAGATCGACGAAGTGACGCAATCGCTGGGCAGCCAGTCCGAGCAGGTCGAACGCACGGTGCAGACCGGTATGAGCGCGTTGCAGACCAGCCAGACGCATGTGGGTGATGTGACCAAGATTCTGATCGAGTCCAACCAGTCGGTCGGCGGTGTGAATGAAGGTCTGGAAGAGATATCCCGCTCCATCAATTCACAGCGCGATGCGGCGCAGGAGATCGCCCGCAACGTCGAGAACATCGCCACCATGGCAGAGCAAAGCAATGCAGTGGTGCAGCGTACGGTGGCATCGGCGCAAACGATGGAACAAGTCGCCGAGAGTCTGAAATCGACGGTGGGCAAGTTCAAGATTTGATGCTTCAGTCGCACCAGGAGGAAGATCATGCAAAATAAAAATGCATATGTGTCGCAGAAGGAGGTCACCTTTCCGGATGGAGAGGTGCTGATCTCCAAGACAGATACCAAGGGCATCATCACCTACTGCAATGACGCTTTCGAGCGGTTGTCCGGTTACTCGCGGAATGAACTGATCGGCAAGAGCCACAATATAGTGCGCCATCCCGATATGCCGAAACAGGCATTCAAATGGCTGTGGGATACCCTGAAGACTGAACGCCCATGGCGCGGCTTGGTGAAGAACCGCTGCAAGAACGGCGACCATTATTGGGTGCGCGCTACGGTCGCGCCCATTCTGGAAGGCGGAAGTCTCATCGGCTACGTCTCGGTGCGTCGGCCGCCCACGCGCGCGCAGATCGCCAAAGCGGAATCGGTGTATCGGGCGCTCAATCAGAACGGTGGTGAGGTCGTTTCCCGCTACGAGCGGCTCAAGGTCAAGAACTGGTCATTGAAGACCAAACTGCAAGCTGCGATCCAGATCCCGCTGCTGCTCATCCTGACCGTGGCGCAGATATACCTGACTGGGAGCATGCAGGAAGAGGCGAAGCTGCAGGCGGAATCCAAGGGGGCTCAGATCGCCACCCAGATCATCGATAACGCCAATATGCTGATGGTGACCGGGCAGATCGGTATCGAAGAGAACCGCAAACTGCTGATCGAGAAAGTCACATCATCGGGTCATGTGCAGTCGGCAGTCATACTGCGTTCGGATCATCTGATCGACCAGTACGGCGCGGGCACGCCGGAGCAGAAGGCCAGAGATGACGTCCAGCGCGAGGTGCTGAAATCCGGTAAAGCCAAAGTGAGTTATGGGGAAGACAGTGCCGGTTCGCCGGTTCTGCGTGTCGTCACACCATATCTGGCCAGCAAGGACTTCCATGGTACCGACTGCACCTTGTGTCACGCCGGGCCGGATAATTGGGTGACAGGAGCATCAGACATCTCTATCGATCTCAAGGACGATTTCGACCGCATCCATCTGATGGAGATGAAGGTGCTGGCCGGGCAGATCGTGCTGCAACTGTTCCTGTTCTTCTTCATCGGCTACTGTGTGGATCGCTTCATCCATCGCCCGCTGTCGCAGGTCGAGAAAGAGTTCCGCAATATCATGGAAGGCAATCTGGACACCGAACTGGACATCACTATCCAGGACGAGATGGGCAAGCTGCTATGTGCGATCCAGACCATGCAGACCTATCTGCGCACCATGGTGGACGAGATCGTCACGCCGGTGGTAAAGATGCGGGACAAAGTCAAATCGGTGGATGAGAAGGTGGGCGTGGTGGCCAGTAACGCCGTGACCGAGCAGGCTCAGATACAGAGTATCGCGGCGACCATGGAACAGTTCAGTCAGTCCATTGCCGAGGTGGCGAACATGGCGTCCGATTCGCTGACCGAGATGAAGCGCACCCAAGGTATCGTGGAACAGAACAATGCCAATATGGGGCTCAGTATCGACGCGACCACCAAGGTGGCAGAGACTGTGCAGCGCTCCAGCAAGACCATCTCGGATCTGGGGGCTTCCATAGAAAGAATCGGTAAAATAGCCAATTCGATTAAGGAGATTGCCGACCAGACCAACCTGTTGGCCTTGAATGCAGCCATCGAGGCAGCGCGTGCCGGCGAGCAGGGGCGCGGTTTCGCGGTGGTGGCGGACGAAGTACGCAAGCTGGCGGAGCGCACGGCTTCCAGTACCAAGGACATCACCAAGACCATCGCCGACATCACGGCAATCTCCGAGGAGGCAGTGAAGTCTATGGGTGAGGCGGTGGTCGAGGTCGAAAGCGGCATCACGCTGATCCGGAGTAACGGTGAGCGGCTGCAAGAAGTGATGGAGGCCACGGTCAGCATGTCGCAGCGCATCGACCACATCACCATGGCGTCCAAGGAGCAATCGGTGGCCGGCGAGAATGTGGCCAAGAGCCTGGAGCATATCTCCGGTTTGGTGGACGAGAATGCCCGCTCTTCGCAGCAGACGCGTGATGCGGCTGTAGAACTGGCGAAATCGGCCGATGAATTGAGCAAGGCAGGTTATCCGCTGACCAAGTGCGGCATGCGGAACCAAGGCTGAGCAAGGAGAGAGCAATGTCTGAACTGTTAAAGAATATCGATGCGCGTACCAAGCTGGCGGGCACCAACAAGCTGGAGATCCTGATGTTCTCGCTGGGCAAGGACCTGCGCACCGCTCGCGAGGAGACCTTCGGCATCAACGTATTCAAGGTGCGTGAAGTGATGCGCATACCCGAGATCACGCGCGCGCCCGAGATGCCGGCGGCGGTGGAAGGTATGGTGAGTTTGCGCGGAGCCTTGGTGCCGGTGATCGATCTGGCAAAGTACATCGGTATGGAGTCCGACAGCAAGCCCGACATCATGATCGTGACCGAGTACAACGGACATACCCAGGGTTTCCTGGTGAAGTCGGT
Source organism: Sideroxydans sp. (assembly GCA_013791855.1). GTDB lineage: Bacteria > Pseudomonadota > Gammaproteobacteria > Burkholderiales > Gallionellaceae > Sideroxyarcus. Next base: position 123,984 of record VMTA01000047.1, on the reverse strand, counting down.
GGATAACATCCTGCGTCTGGACTGGTCGGCGATGCGTGTTCCCCCCGAGATGCTGGCGGCGGAGATGGGTGGGCTGGTGACCGCCATCACGGAATTGAAGGACAAGCGACTGGTGATGATGCTGGACGTGGAAAAGGTGCTGGCAGAGACCGGACATTTCGGTTCGGACGAGATGATATTCAAGGCAGTCCAGCCGATCAGCAAGGCGGATCGTACTGTTTTCTACGCTGACGATTCGTCCGTGGCCCGCAACCAGATCGCCCGCACTTTGGAGGCGATGGGGGTTAAATCCATCTCCGCCATCAACGGACGCAAAGCTTGGGAAGAGCTGGCGCGCATGGCGGACTATGCGGAATCATCCAACACGCCTCTGAAAGATATGGTGCAGGTGATCCTGACCGATGTGGAGATGCCGGAGATGGACGGTTATATGCTGACGCGCAAGATCAAGTCGGACAAACGTTTCAACGGTATCCCGGTGCTGATGCATTCATCGCTGTCCAGTAATTCCAACCAGCAGTTGGGCAAGGCGGTCGGCGTGGATGAATATGTGCCCAAGTTCGAGCCGCAGAAATTGTCGCAGACGCTCGCGCGTCTGCTGGGATAAGGGGAGCACGAGATGGCATACAACGAAGACATGCTGGCAAGCAGTGAATATGACGGTCTGCTCGATCATATCGATGCGCGCACGAATCTAGCGGGCACCAACAAGATGGAGATCCTGCTGTTCAATCTGGGCACGGATGAGAAGTTCGGTATCAACGTGTTCAAGGTGAAAGAGGTGTCCCAGGCCGGCAAGATCACACGCACGCCCAATATGCCGCAAGGCGTGGACGGTATCGTCAGCCTGCGCGGCCACGTGATGCCTGTGCTGAATCTGGCGAAGTTCATGGGGATACGCGAAGAAGAGCCGCACCAGACCATGATGGTGGCCGAATACAACAACCATATCCTGGGATTCCTGGTGAAGGATGTGGATCGCATCATCCGTGTCGATTGGGACAAGGTGCGTCCGACCGAGGGCATGCTGTCCGACAAGGATGCGCTGATCACCGCCATCACCAATCTGGATGACGGCTCGCTGGTGTCCATCCTGGATGTGGAGCAGATACTCTCCAATGCCTTTGGTGAAGCAATCGTCGGCAACGTAGAGCGTATCGAATCCGCCCATGATCTGTGCGTGTTCTTTGCGGACGACTCCATGGTGGCGCGGCGCAAGATCGTCGAGGTGCTGGACCGTATGGGCGTCAAGCACATCCAGTCCAACAACGGGCAGGAAGCGTGGGATCGTTTGCGCGCGATGGCGGATGCCGCCCAGAGCAGCGGGCAGAACCTGCACGACCAGATACAGGTGATCCTGACCGATGCCGAGATGCCGGCTATGGACGGCTATGTGTTGACCCAGTACGTGAAGAACGACAGGCGCTTCGAAGGTATCCCGGTGGTGATGCATTCCTCGCTGTCATCCGACGCCAACCGGGCGATGGGCAAGCGGGTGGGTGTCGATTATTACGTGCCCAAGTTCGATTCGATGGTGTTGTCGTCGACTCTGAGACCGTTGCTGACATAACAAGCTGTATGCAAGTTGTATTAAGGAGATTGAGATGGGAATAGAGAACACAAAATTTCTGGTGGTGGATGATTTCTCCACGATGCGACGCATCGTGCGCAATCTTCTGAAAGAGCTGGGTTTCGTCAATGTGCAAGAGGCGGAAGATGGCGTGGATGCGCTGAACAAATTGCGCGGAGAGCCGTTCGAGTTCGTGGTGTCGGACTGGAACATGCCGAACATGACGGGTATCGAACTGCTGCGCGCGATCCGTGCCGACGCGACTCTCAAGCATCTGCCCGTATTGATGGTGACGGCAGAAGCGAAGAAGGAAAACATCATCGAGGCGGCACAAGCAGGCGCGTCCGGGTATGTGGTCAAGCCGTTCACTGCCGCGACGCTGGACGAGAAATTGAAAAAGATATTTGCGGCAAATCCGCATTTGAATAAGTGAGGTGAATCATGGCTAATCCTGCAAATAACGACTCGGACGATCTCGAAGCACTGTTCGATAGCATCATCTCTGCCAACACCGATGAACCCAAGGCTGCTGCCAAGGTGATCCAGTTGAACGCCGATGCGGAGCCCGCAAAGGTCCTCAATCAGGTCGGTCATATGGCACGCAAGCTGCACGACACGCTGCGTGAACTTGGCCTGCACAAGGAGATCGAGAAGGCGACGTCCTCCATCCCCGATGCGCGCGACCGTCTCAACTATGTGGCGACTCTGACGCAGCAGGCTGCCGAACGCGTGTTGACCGCCACAGAATCGGCGCAGCCGCTGGTCGACAAACTTTCCGACGATTCGCAGCGCTTGGCTGCGCAATGGGATCTGCTGTTCCAGAAGAAACTGGATGTGCAGCAGTTCAAGGCGCTGGTAACGCAGACACACGCCCATCTGCACGATATGCCCAAGCAGGGCAAGGAAGTTAATGCCTATCTGCTGGAGATCATGATGGCCCAGGATTTCCAGGATCTGACTGGGCAGGTCATCAAGAAGATCATCCAGTTGACGCAAGAGATGGAAAAACAACTGGTCGAACTGTTGCTTGAGAACGCGCCGCCAGCGGTACGTGCTGAAAACTCGGGTCTGTTGAATGGCCCGGTGATCAGCGCAGCAGGCAGGAACGATGTGGTCACCAGCCAGGATCAGGTCGACGATCTGCTGGAGAGTCTGGGATTTTAAGCGGTGCTGGATGCTGAGTACGCAGTGCTGCGTGTTCGATTGAGGAGATGAACATGAATGATTTTGCCGGAATGGAAGACCTGCTGAGCGATTTCCTGATGGAAGCCGGAGACATGTTGTCCGATGTGGACAGCAAGCTGATGGAACTGGAAAAATCTCCGGGTGAGAGCGGTCTGCTGAACGAGATATTCCGCGGTTTCCACACCATCAAGGGCGGTGCCGGATTCCTGAATGCGGGTGAGCTCGTCACCTTGTGTCATCTGACCGAGAACCTGTTCGACAAACTGCGCAACAAGGAACTCACCTTGAGCGCGGAACTGATGGATGTGATCTTCGCCGCTACGGCGGAAGTGCGCCATATGTTCGGCGCCCTGCAGAAGAATCAACAGCCACAGGCAGCGCCAGTCGAGATCATCAGTGCATTGAAGGATGCGCTGGAGGGTAAGGCAGTCGCTGCCATCAAGTCCGCCTCGCCTGCGACAGTCCAAGCAGCAACCGAAGCTACGGCAGGTCTGCCTGTCATCGAGGCTGAGAACGTCGACTGGGACGCCTTGTACAAGGCGCTCACAGGTAGCGACATCGTCGAGCAGGTCGGTGCCAAGCGCGATCCGGAAGTGATTAAGCAGGCCATCAACGAGGAAGAATCGACGCGCAAGGCCTTCGGCAGACGCTCTACCGATGTCCCGGGCAGCACGGTGGGGCGGCGCGGCGGGGATGTACCGGCAACCGAAGCAAAAGAGACTACCATCCGCGTAGATACCGAACGTCTGGACCAAGTGCTCAACCTGTCCGGCGAGATCGGCCTGACCAAGAACCGTTTGACTCATCTGCGCTCCGATATCCTGCAGGGGCGCAGCGATAGCGACACGCTGCGCGAGCTGGACTTGTCGGTGACCCAACTCGACATGCTGGTCGTGAATCTGCAGAACGCCGTCATGAAGACGCGCATGCAACCCATCGGCCGCCTGTTCAAGAAATATCCACGTTTGGCGCGCGATCTGGCGCGCTCTTTGAACAAGGATGTGGAACTGGTGCTGATCGGTGAAGAGACCGAGATGGACAAGACCATGATCGAGGACTTGAACGATCCGCTGGTGCACCTGGTGCGCAATGCGGTCGATCACGGTGTCGAAACCATAGTAGAGCGTCGTGCCGCGGGCAAACCCGAGAAGAGCATGGTCGAGCTGGCCGCGCGCCAGGAAGGGGACCACATCCTGATCACCATCACCGACGATGGCAAAGGGATGCGTCCGGAAGTGATCCGCAACAAGGCAGTGGAAAAGGGTTTGATCACCAATGAGGTGGCCAACACGCTGGACGAGAACCAGTGTCTGGAGTTGGTGTTCCTGCCAGGTTTCTCCACCAAGGACGAGATATCCAGTGTGTCCGGACGCGGTGTCGGCATGGATGTGGTGAAAACCAATATCCAGAAGCTGAACGGCAGCATCCAGATCCAGTCCGAACCCGGCAAGGGTTCGATCTTCTCCATCTCGCTGCCGCTGACGCTGGCCATCCTGCCTGTGCTGGTGCTGCGTCTTGGCGACCAGTCGTTCGCGGTGCCGCTGTCCATGGTGCGCGAGATCCTGCCTGTCACGCGCGATGCGCTGCAACAAGTCTCCGGCAAGGCCACCATGATCGTGCGCGGCGAAGTGCTGCCGGTACTGCCGCTCACCCAGCTGATCGGCTGGGGTAACAACGAGCGCTCGGAAGTCGGCGTGCTGATGCAGTTCGGCAGTAACAGCTTCATCTTGACTGCAGACGGTTTTGTCGGTCACGAAGACGTGGTGATCAAATCGCTGGATACCTTCCGTCCCAAGGGTGTGGCGGGCGTCACTATGTCCAGCGAGGGCGATATCGTGCTGATCCTGGATATCAAGGAACTACTCAGCGATGTGCGCGGCAACTGATCCGATAATAAGAACAATAACCGGAGGAAGAGATGTTTGCCGCACTGTCGTTGAAGAAGAAGTTTCTGGCGCTCGAGTCGACGTCGTTCGCCATGTTCGTGGCCATGGCATTCTTTGCGCTGTTCATGCTCAAGGGCTCGGTTGATGCAGAGAAGGAAGGAGTTGAAAGGCTGAAAGCGGACATCATGGTGATGGAGCACATCAGCACCATGGATATCGCGTTCCTGAAACAGACCAAACATGCCAAGAACGTGTGGATGCGCGGCGAGGATGCGGAAAAGAAGAAGAAATACCGTGCCGGCTTCGTCGAGGAACGCGAGCGTTTCGAGCGCAGTCTGCAGGCGGCGAGCGCCGGATTGAAACAGCTCGCATTGGGTCATGAGCAGGAGTTCACCGGGTTCCTCGGCAAACTGGGTGCGCTGGCGGAAATGCACCAGACTGTCAGCGACCAGTACCTCGCCCAGATCGATGCGCACCGCGCGGATGCTATGGGCTCCGATGCGAAAGTGGAGGGACTCGACCGGCCGGTATTGGCACAAGTCAGCGAGCTGCGCGATGGTTTTGTGGCCTTCACCGAGCAGAAGGCGGCAGAGAAGATCACCATGGCGCAGGAAGATTACGAGCACCGGCGCAACGTGATCGTCGCCTGGGTACTGGCCTCGCTGGCTATCTCCTTCCTGCTGGCGACCGTCATCATCCGCCAGGTCATGCGCCAGTTGGGCGGTGATCCGCGTGATGTGGCGGCCGTGGTGAATACGATGGCGCAAGGCGATTTCTCGCGGCAGCCTGCAGGGCAGCCCGTACCGGGTAGTCTGCTGGCTAACGCCTACCAGATGCAGGCCAGTCTGCGCGACATGATCGGTCAAGTGAAGTCGCAGGCCCACCATGTCGGCGACATGGCGCACAGTCTCGCGACCTCGGCCAACCAGATCGCCAAAAACGTCAATCATGAATCCGATGCTGTATCCGGCATGGCCGCTGCGATCGAGGAATTGAGCGTATCCACCACGCATATCAGCGACCAGGGCAGCAATGCCAAGCAGATCGCGAACAGTTCGCGTGACAGCGCACAGGAAGGCGCGAAAGTGGTGAACATGACCGTCTCCGGTTTGCTGGAGATCGCCAATGAGATAGAGAGTGCGTCAGGAGAGGTCTCCCGACTGGGTGAAGATGCGTCACGCATCAGCGATGTGGTGAAAGTGATCAAGGAGATCGCCGACCAGACCAACTTGCTGGCTTTGAACGCAGCCATCGAAGCAGCGCGCGCCGGGGAGCAGGGACGTGGTTTTGCCGTGGTGGCAGACGAGGTGCGCAAACTGGCCGAGCGTACCGCCGGTGCCACCAACGAGATCAGCCAGATGTCTTCCAAGATCGGGGAAGTGGCCGGCAATGCGCTTTCCGGTATGGACAAAGTTGTGCAGACGACCCGCAAGGGCGTGGGAGATGCCGAGACAGCCCAGACATCGATCAAACATATCCAGAACAGTTTCAGTGAAGTCTCCGGCGTGATCGATGACATTGCCGGAGCGCTGCAGGAACAGAATGCGGCGGCAGCGGAACTGGCGAAGAGTACCGAGCAAGTGTCGCAGATGTCCGAGGAGAACGCAGGTGCAGCCAAAAGTCTGCTGCAGTTGGCGACTGAGCTGGAAGACAAGGCCAGTGCTGTGCGGCAGTCGGTTGAAGTTTTCAAGGTCTAAGCCGTTCGCTTATAGAACAACAACATCAATCTGGAGGAAGTCATGTTTGGCGGAAAGATCAAGCAGGACTATCAAACGGCACAGCGCCGTCTGGTAGAAACGGAACGTGACATCGGCAATCTGCGGGACGAACTGGCCAGGCTGGAGAGCCAGCGCGAGTCGTACCGTCAGGAAGCGGAGCAGGCTAAGCTGAAATGCGAAGTGGCTGACCAGATATTCGTCAACATGCAGGGTTTTGGCGAATCGTTCATCGCCCTGCAAACATCGCAAGTCGCGGCGGCGACTTCCTTGCGCGAAGAGAAGCAGCACGCGGTCGAAGCGGCTTCTGTTTCGGTGAACAACCGTGCAGCGGTGTTGAATATCGCGTCCAGTCTGGAATCGCTGTCCGGCGACACGCTGCGCACTTCAAAGAACGTGCAGGGGCTGACCGAACGGGCAGCGCAGATCGGCAGCATCGTGAAGCTGATCAAGGAGATCGCGGATCAGACCAATCTGCTGGCGTTGAATGCGGCCATCGAAGCCGCCCGTGCCGGCGAGCAGGGGCGCGGTTTCGCGGTGGTGGCGGATGAAGTGCGCAAGCTGGCGGAACGTACCGCCAAGGCGACCAGCGAGATATCGGTCATCGTGACGGCGATCCAAGACGAGACACACCATGCGCGCACCCAGATGGAAGAATGGGCCGCGAAGTCGCAGACGTTCAGCAGCGACGTGGGTACCGTGATGGGGAACATGAAGCATCTGCTGGATCTGGCGCACACCATGGAGGGCACCATCTCGGCGGCGGCCCTGCGTAGCTTCGTCGAAGTCGCCAAGATCGACCATATCCTGTACAAGTTCGAGATCTACAAGGTGTTCATGGGCATCTCCGACAGGGAGCCCGCGAGCTTCGCCTCGCATACCGCTTGCCGTCTGGGCAAATGGTATTTCGAGGGTGAAGGCAAGGATTGCTTCTCGAAACTGGACGGATATCAGGCGGTCGCTGCACCGCACCAGAGCTTCCACAACAACGGCAAAGAAGCCGTGGCGGCCTTCCATGCTGGCGATCCGTTGCGCGGCATGGCACTGGTGGGCAAGATGGAATCGGACAGCATGGCCGTTCTGTCCGCGCTGGAGCGTATCGCCATCGCCGGGGAGGGGGACAACAGTCTGTTGTGCGCTTCCACAAAATGACACCGGTACTGAGTTCCGGTTGTTCGATACATGACAGCCGGAACCGGGTTTTGTCCCAGCATGATGAATCGTGAATTTGTTTTTACCGACCAGGATTTTCAGAAGATACGTGACCTGATCCATCGCCATGCCGGCATCGCGCTGGCGGACAGCAAGCAGGAACTGGTCTACAGCCGCTTGGCGAGAAGGCTCCGCGTGACCGGGATCAAGACCTTCTCGGAATATCTGTCTTTCCTGCAGAAAGGTCACGAGGATGAATGGGAAGCCTTCGTCAATTCCCTGACCACCAATCTCACCTCGTTCTTCCGCGAGGCACATCACTTCAACCTGCTAGCGGATTTTCTGCGGCAACTCGGTCCGTCCCGCCCGATATATCTGTGGTGTTCGGCCTGTTCCACAGGCGAAGAGGCGTATTCGATGGCGATCACCGCCGCGGAGACGTTCGGCGGTTTCGATCATCCGGTACGTATCATCGCTTCGGATCTGGATAGTCATGTGCTGGTCACGGCAAAAGCTGGCCTTTACAAGGCGGATGCCGTACTCAAACTTGGAGCGGAACGTGTGGCCCGCTACTTTCTTCCTGACGGGGACGGGTATTTCAAAGTGCGCCCGGAGTTGCAGCAGTGCATCGAGTTCAAGCGCATCAATCTGCTCGATGCGAACTATCCGGTCCGTGAAAAGCTGGATGGCATCTTCTGCCGCAATGTGATGATCTACTTCGACAAGGATACCCAGCTCGGCATTTTGAAGAAGTTCGCGCCCTTGCTGCACCCGCACGGTTTGCTATTTGCGGGGCATTCGGAGAGTTTCTATCATGCCGCCGCCTATTTCAGATTGCGCGGCCAGACCGTCTACGAGTTGGCCAAGCATGCATGAGGGGCGCATCATCGTCGTGGGCTCTTCCACCGGCGGGACGGATGCTTTGCGCATATTTCTCTCGCAGATGCCTGTCGATGCACCGGCTATCCTGATCGCGCAGCACATGCCGGAGTCGTTCGTGCCTTCTTTCGCCGAGCGTTTGGATGGACTGTGCAAGTTGAAAGTCAAACTGGCTGAGCAGGGCGAGGATATCCGTGGAGGTACGGTATATCTCTCCCCGGGCAATGCACATCTGCAGATCGCCAGACATGGCACCGGCTATCGCATCCAGCTGAACGATGCGCCCCCTGTGAACTTCCATCGTCCTTCGGTAGAGATGCTGTTCCGCTCCGCTGCCAGGGTATTGGGCGCGCGCGCCGTCGGTGTGATGCTGACCGGTATGGGCAAGGACGGGGCGGTCGCCATGCTGGAGATGAAACAGGCCGGTGCCATCAATCTGGCCCAGGATGAAGAGAGTTGCGTGGTGTTCGGAATGCCGCGTGCCGCGATCGAGCTGGGCGCGGTGGATGAGGTGTTAACGCTGGAAAGGATCGCCGAGCGGGCGATCATGCGCAGCCGGGAATACTGAGCGGGTGGCGATGCGCGGACGCCTCACCACCCGTTAACGATCAGCTTCGCTTCGCTACTTGAGGATGTTTGTCGGCGACCATCTGGTCGATGACTGACATAACCTCCAGGCTGGCATCTTCCGCCACCTTCAGTTGCTCCAGGATCTGGTCCTGCAGGGATTCGTCGTGCGCCCAGTTCAGTTCCATCAGCGACAGCATGCGTTGCACGGATCCGTGCACCTTGCTGTGCGGCACATCCAGTTTGCGGAATGATGGCATCTCGCCGAACACCTCTTTACCGGCACCTTCATACCACTTGCCCAAGCGGCAATTGTGATGGTCGACACCGACCGCTGTCTTGTATTCCTCGTTGTCCCAGTCGTTGACCAGTACATAGGCGCGCTGCTTGTAGATGACGTGGTCGACCTTCACCAGCGACGCGAAACTCAGATCTTGCGCGTAACGGGCGCTGGACAGCGAGGTCACCGCCGATTCGTAGAACTGGCCGAACTTGTGTTCCAGCTTGCCGATGACACTTTGCGAGGAATTGGCGATCTCGTGCATCTCCTGCGAGTCGGTCAGCATCTTGGCCGATTCGCTCTGCAGCATCAGCATGATGCGGCCTATGGATTCCGAAGCGTTCTTGGTGTTCTCGGCCAGCTTGCGCACCTCGTCCGCCACCACGGCAAAGCCGCGTCCGGCTTCGCCCGCACGGGCCGCCTCGATGGCGGCATTGAGTGCGAGCAGGTTGGTCTGGTCGGCAATGGAAGTGATCAGGCCGACCGCCTTGGTGATCTCGCTGCTGCGCGCATTGAGGTTGGTGATCGCCTCATTGGCATGGTTCACCCGTGCCACGATGCCCGACAGGCGCTGCACCACATCCTTCACCGATGCGCGGCTTTCCTCGGCATCCGCCCGCGTACGGCGCGAGAGACGGGCCAAATCTTCCATGTTGTCGGTGATGGTCTTCAGGTCGCTCTGGTTAGAGACCAGGTTCTTCAGCAGATTCTCGGTGTTCAGATGGTGGGCGCGCGACAGCATATGGGTGCGCATGGCGCTGCGTTTCTGTTCGGCCATGCCCTCCAGCAGGATGTTCTGGTTGGTCAGCCCTTTCTTGAAGCCGCCATGCACGCCGCCGCTCATCGCCTGGCGTTCGAAGTTGCCTGCCAGATTGGCGCGGAAGCTGGTCTCCTGTTCGCGGAAGAAAGTGGCCAGCTGGTCCAGCATGTCGTTGACGTCCCAGCACAGCATGCTGATCTCGTCGCTGGAGTGGCCGATGCCCGTCACGCGGGAATTGAACTTGCCCGCCGCGACGGCATGCACCACCTCTTCGACCTTCTTCAGTGGCGACAGCCAGCGACGGGTCAGCATTTGTCCTGCCGCCGAGACGGCGATGCCGACGACCAGAAAGGTGATCATGAACGCATCGAAACCGTGACGCGCGAAGCTGGTCAGGATGATGACCAGTGTACCGAAGGAGAACGCCCATAGCAGGGCGGAGAACCTAGATTGCAAGGACCAGTTCGTCATAGCTCATTCCTTTTTCGTTCAGGATATCCACCAGGATCTTGGTGGATGCCGCGATGGCATTGGCAGGGCCGGCCTTGCGCTCCGCTTCCAGCATGGCCGCATACAGCGGAGTAACCGCGTCGATGCCGCTGCGCTTGGGTTTGCGGCGCACCGAGAAGTAGCCGTTGATGTTGCCGGAAGAATCGAAGGTCGGCGTCACGTTGGTGAACACCCAGTAGAAAGCGCCGTCCTTGGACATGTTCTTCACATAGGCGAAGCACTCTTCCTTCTTCTGGATCTTGTCCCACAGCAACTGGAACACAGCGCGCGGCATATCAGGATGGCGGATGATGTTGTGCTGGGTACCCAGCAGTTCTTCTTCGCTATAGCCGGAGAATTCGATGAAGATGCGGTTGCCGTAGGTGATGCGCCCTTTGGTGTCGGTCATGGAGACGATGAAGTCGTCGTCCCGCATCACTTTCTCGACCGTGGTCGGCGTGATATTCCTTTTCATACTTCCCCCTGATGCATATGTCTGATGATTCTTATCGGCCACCTCTGTAGTTGCTTGAGGTGCCTGCCGCAATGATGCCATCTTATGACGGTCCGGTGCATTGGAATCTATGCAATAGGGCTGAAAAACCCCTTCATTTCGAACCCTTGTCACGCGTGAACCCGTCCTATGATCGCCGCACCGATAAAGGATGGACGACATGGCCGGTCAGGACAGCGATCTCGAAAAGACAGAATTACCCTCGCAACGCAAACTTGACAAGGCGCGCGAGGACGGACAGGTTGCGCGCTCGCGCGAGCTGTCCACTTTCATGGGCCTTGTGGCCGGTGGTGCTGGGCTGTGGATGATGGGTGAGGTGCTGGGCCAGGGGATGCTGCGGCTTCTGCATAACGGGCTGACACTGGATCGGGCGCTCGCTTTCAACATCGAGCTGATGGTACCAAGGCTGCATGATCTGTTCATGGACATCCTGCTCACCTTCGTGCCATTCCTCGTGATGCTGGTGCTGGTGGCGCTACTCTCGCCGCTGCTGATGAGTGGCTGGCTGTTTTCGCCCAAGGCTTTACAGCCGAAATTCGGCAAACTCAATCCTTTCAGCGGTATCAAGCGCATGTTCTCCGCGCATAGCCTGATCGAGCTGGTCAAGGCGCTGGGCAAGGCGATCCTGGTCGGCGGCATCGGTGCCTGGGTGGTGTGGGCTAATCGCGACGAAGTGATGCAACTGGTGAGCGAACCGGTCGTGCGCGCCATCCCGCATCTTAACAACATGATCTGGTGGAGCTATGCCGCCATCATGGCGGGCATGGTGTTGATCGTGGTCATCGATGTACCGTTCCAGCTTTACGAACACACCAAGAAGCTGAAGATGACCAAGGAAGAGGTCCGCCAGGAAGGTAAGGAGACCGAGGGGAATCCGCAGGTCAAGGGACGCATCCGCAGCATGCAGCGCGAGATTGCACGCCGCCGCATGATGTCCGAGATCCCGACCGCCGACGTGGTGGTGACCAACCCGACCCACTATTCGGTCGCACTCAAATACAGCGAGGACAAGATGCGCGCGCCTATCGTGGTAGCCAAGGGTTCACACCTGTTGGCGGCCAAGATCAAAGAGATCGCCAAGGAACACAACGTGCCTATCCTCGAAGCACCACCGCTGGCGCGTGCTTTGCATAAACACAGCGAGTTAGGTGCGCCTATTCCAGAAGCGCTTTACACGGCCGTCGCGGAAGTGCTGGCCTATGTCTACCAGCTGCGTCGCTACAAGAAGCAGGGCGGGGTCAAGCCGGTGAAGCCGGGCGAGTTGCCCGTGCCCAAGGAACTCGACCCGCTGACCAAAGAGCTGGCCGAAGCGGCTGCTGATTGATGCAGTGCCCAGGCACTGCGATTAATAGCCGCACAATTCCCCTTCTATTCCCACCTTTGATTTGACGCACCCTCCAGATAATACGTACGAGCCATGAGCCCCCTTTGGGGCGCGGCGAAACGGATAGCAGAACGGGGCGCGACATGAACGACATCATCAATACACTCAAGGGATCACTTACCAGTACCGGCGTGCGCGGTTTGGCCGGGCCGTTGCTGATCGTGATGATCTTGTCGATGATGGTGTTGCCGTTGCCGCCGCTGCTGCTGGACATGCTGTTCACCTTCAACATCGCGCTGGCCATCATGGTGCTGCTGGTGGCGATGAACACCACTAAGCCGCTGGACTTCGCGGTGTTCCCTGCGGTGCTGCTGATCTCCACCCTGCTGCGTCTGTCGCTCAACGTCGCTTCCACGCGCGTGGTGCTGCTGGAAGGACACACCGGCCCGGCTGCGGCCGGCAAGGTGATCGAATCGTTTGGCCACTTCCTGGTCGGCGGCAACTACGCCGTCGGTCTGGTGGTGTTCATCATCCTGGTCATCATCAACTTCGTGGTCATCACCAAGGGTGCGGGTCGTATCGCCGAGGTCGGCGCGCGCTTCACTCTGGATGCCATGCCCGGCAAGCAGATGGCCATCGATGCCGACCTGAACGCGGGTTTGATCGGCGAGGACGCGGCACGCAAACGCCGCGCCGAGATCTCGCAGGAAGCCGAGTTCTACGGTGCCATGGACGGTGCTTCAAAATTCGTGCGCGGTGATGCCGTGGCCGGCATCATGATCATGCTAATCAACGTGGTCGGCGGTCTGGTGGTCGGCATGTTGCAGCATGATCTCGATCTGGCGACTGCCGCCAAGTACTACACATTGCTCACCATCGGCGACGGTCTGGTGGCGCAGATTCCGGCGCTGGTGATCTCCACTGCTGCCGGTATGGTGGTGAGCCGCGTCGCTTCCGAAGACAACATCGGCCAGCAACTGAGCAAGCAGCTGATCTCCAATCCCCATGTCATCGTGCTGACTGCCGCCATCATCGGCCTGATGGGCATGATCCCCGGCATGCCGCATTTCGCCTTCCTGATGCTGGCCGGCGCAATGGGCTGGTTCGCCTATTTCCTGATGCAGAAGGGCAAGCAGGCGCAGGTGCAGGAGCAGGAAGTGCATGCCCAGGAAGTGGTGATCCCCGAAGCGGCGGAAGCCAGTTGGGAAGACGTGTCCCAGGTGGATGTGTTGGGTCTGGAAGTGGGCTACCGCCTGATCGCGCTGGTGGACAAGGCGCAGGACGGCGACCTGCTGCGCCGCATCAAAGGAATCCGCAAGAAATTCACGCAGGACATGGGCTTCCTGCCGCCACCCGTGCATATCCGTGACAACCTCGATCTGTCGCCGAACAGTTATCGCATCACGCTCAAGGGGGCCGAGATCGGCAGTGGCGAAGCCTATGCGCAACAACTGCTGGCGATCAATCCCGGTAACGTGAGTGGCCAGTTACCCGGTACGCCGACCAAAGACCCGGCCTTCGGACTGCCCGCTATCTGGATCGAACAGAACCTGCGCGACCAGGCGCAGGCCATGGGTTATACCGTGGTCGATGCCGGTACCGTGGTGGCGACCCATATGAGCCACCTGATCCAGACCTATGCCGCCGAGCTGCTCGGCCGTCAGGAACTGCAACAATTGCTGGACCATCTGGGCAAGCTTGCGCCCAAGCTGACCGAAGACCTGATCCCCAACCTGCTGCCGTTCACCACCGTGCAGAAGGTGCTGCAGAACCTCCTCGACGAAGGCATGCATATCCGCGATATGCGCACCATCCTCGAGACACTGGCCGAGCATGCGCCGAGAACGCAGGACGCTACCGTACTCACCTCGCTGGTGCGGGTCGGACTGGGCGCCGCCATCGTGCAGCAATACTACCCGTCGTCGCAGGAGTTGCAGGTCATCGGTATGGACAAGGAACTGGAATACGTGCTCGGTCAGGCCTTGCAGGCGGGCGGTTCCGCCATCGAGCCGGGACTGGCCAATACCCTGCTCAATGAAGCACGCGCCGCCGCCGCCGCCCAAGAGCGGCTGGGTCTGCCGACCGTATTGCTGGTGCCCGGCGGCCTGCGCGATCTGTTGGCACGCTTCCTGAAACGCGCCGTACCGCAACTCAAAGTCATTTCCCAAGAAGAAGTGCCCGGTTTCAAAACTATCCGGGTCACAGCCATGGTAGGAGGTAGAGCATGAACGCAAGAAAATTCATCGCAGGTAGCTCACGCGAGGCCCTGAAACTGGTACGCATCGAACTGGGCGAGGACGCCGTCATCCTGTCCAATCGCAAAGTGGCCGAGGGGGTCGAGATCGTCGCCATCCCGGGCAGCGAGCTGGCCCATCTGAACGAGACACGTGTGGTCGAATCACGCGCCTCCTCCAAGCCACGCCTCGACAAACGCATCGAACAGCGCCCCGCTCTTTCCGATCGTGCACAGAACCAGGCTGCCACACTGGGCGCGAAAGTGCTCGCGGCGGAAACGCAGCGTGTTGTGACGCCGACTCCCGCTGTCGCTGAAGCGGCGCAAGAACCCGCCGAGCAACAGCGCCTGTTGAGCGAACTCAAGTCCATGCACAAACAGATGCAGGAGCAGATGGCCACCTTGGCCTGGGGCAACATCCAGCAACAGGATCCGAAGCGCTCCGGTCTGATGCGTGACATGGTCAATGTCGGTTTCAGTCCGGCCTTGTCGCGCCGCTTGCTGGACAAGATGCCGGCCAACGCCGATCTGGATTGGGTCAAGCGCATCCTCGCGCACAACCTGCGCGTGGCCGGTGTACAGGACGACGTGGTGACGCGCGGCGGTGTGTATGCGCTGGTCGGCCCCACTGGCGTGGGCAAGACCACCACCACCGCCAAGCTGGCCGCACGTGCGGTGGTGCGTTACGGGGCGGACAAGGTGGCACTGGTAACCACCGACAGCTACCGTGTCGGTGCCTATGAACAACTGCGCATCTACGCCAAGATCCTCGGCGTGAGCGTACATGCCGTGCGCGATGCCAATGATCTGAAACTCACCCTGTCCGGTCTCAAACACAAGCATCTGGTACTGATCGACACCATGGGTGTGGGCCAGCGCGACAGCCGCGTGGCCGAGCAGAATCGCATGTTCGACGAAGCCGGCATCGGCCGCTTGCTGCTGCTGAACGCTACCAGTGCAGGCGGCACGCTGGATGATGTGGTGAAGATGTACGGCGGACCGGGTGTGATCGGTTGCATCCCGACCAAATTGGACGAAGCGGTTACGCTGGGCACGGTGCTCGATGTGGTGGCGCGCCACAAACTGGCCATGCATTACATCGCCAGCGGCCAGCGCGTGCCGGAAGACCTGCATGAGGTGAAGCTGGACTATCTGCTGCACCGCACCTTCAAGGACGTCGGCAAGGCCTCCAACTTTGCACTGCCGGAAATGGATTTCCCGGCCTTCATGGCCGGGCTGACCAGCGGTGTCGCCGCAGGGAGGGAGTATGCGCACTGATAGCCAGACCTTCGGCTTCGGCGATCAGGCCGCCGGACTGCGCAAACTGCTGGCACGTGGCAATGCCCAAGTGATCACCGTGCTGGGCGCGCGCGACGGATTGGGCGCGACCAGTATCGTCACCAATCTGGCGGCGGTGTTCGCCCATGCCGGCAAGGATGTGCTGGTACTGGACGAGAACCTGTCGCACGACAATGTGGCCAACACGCTGGCATTGCGCCCGCGTTACGACCTGCTGCATGCGGCACGCGGCGACAAGACCTGGCAGGATGTGCTGCTGCAGGGCATGGCCGGTCCCGGCGTGTTGCCGGTGGCGCGCGCGATGCAGGCACTGCCCAAAATGGAGGAGGCCGAGCGAGAACGTCTGCTGGAATCGCTGCTGGGGGCGGCAGTGGGGCGAGATGTGGTGCTGGTGGATGCGGCCCGCGATGGCAATTCGGTGTGCGCTAGCCTGTCCGGCGACGAACCCTTGCTGCTGGTATTGAACGCAACCGCCAGCGGCATCACCGAAAGCTACGCCTTATTGAAGAAGATGGCGGTGCACAACGGCCGTCAGGCCTTTGATATCGTGGTCAACCGTGTCGGCAGCGAACGCGAGGCACTGGCCGTGTTCGACAACATGGCAAAGGTCGCACGTCATCATTTGCAGGTAAGCCTTTCGTATCTGGGCTATATTCCAGTTGATGAAAAGTTGAAACGTGCGACACAATTGTGCCGTCCGGTAGTGGATGCGTTCCCCTCGGCAGCATCGTCGATGGCGATGCGCGAGATCGCACAAGGACTGCTGCGCGCACCTGGCGTCAGTGAACATGTGCAGGACCGTCTGAGCAGCGTCATGCAAAGACTGATGCGTATGTCGCAGCCGCGCAGTGCGCAGGCGATGCGCTCGCACACAGGCGGCATGGCAGCGCTGACATGAGCCCCGTTGCCGTCGCTGAGGCGCCGGTAACGCGCCAGGCACAGTCCACTGCCGGCAAGATCGGAAGAATAAAGAAAATGTACACGCCCAATGGACTGAACGATAAGAACCAATGCCTGCAGGAGCATGCGGCATTGGTGAAGCGTATCGCTCACCATATGATGCTGAAACTGCCGGGCAGCGTGGATGTGGACGACCTGATACAGGCCGGCATGATCGGTCTGCTGGATGCAGCCAGCCGCTATGACGAATTGCGCGGTGCACAGTTCGAGACCTATGCGGCGCAACGTATACGCGGCGCGATGCTGGACGAACTGCGCGGGGCGGACTGGTTGCCGCGCAGCATGCGCCGCGACACGCGCCGTATCGAGAATGCCATCAGCAAGCTGCAGCAGAAGTTGGGACGCGCGCCGACCGAGACCGAGATCGCCAAAGAGATGTCGGTCAGCCTGACCGAATACCAGCAGTTGTTGCAGGAAGCGCGCGGCGCACAGCTGGTCTACTACGAAGACTTCCACAACGAAGACGATGAGGGTTTCTTCGACCGGCATGATTACAGCACCGAGGCCAACCCGCTGGAGCTGTTGCAGGACGACCGTTTCCGCACGGCACTGGTACAGGCCATCGAACGCCTGCCGGAACGCGAGAGATTATTGATGGGCATGCACTATGAGCAGGAGATGAATCTGCGCGAGATTGGCGAAGTGATGGGTGTCTCGGAATCGCGCGTGTGCCAATTGCATAGCCAGGCCGTGGCGCGCTTGCGTACCACTTTGCGGGGACATTGATGGATATACTCAGCCTGTTCGGACTGGTCATTGCCGTCGCCGGTATCTTGGGCGGCCAGTTCCTCGAAGGCGGTTCGGTCGATGTGCTGCTGCAGGCGGCAGCCTTCCTCATCGTGTTCGGCGGCACGCTGGGCGCGGTGATGGTGCAGCATCCGATGAATGTGTTCATCAGTGGCGTGAAGATGGCCAAGTGGGTGTTCGTCACGCCCAGGAGCGAAGCACAGCAACTGGTCTACCGTCTGACTGCCTGGGGCAATGTGGCACGCAAAGACGGCATCCTCGCCCTCGAAGGGCAGATCAAAACCATCAACGATCCCTTCGTACAGAAGGGTTTGCAGTTGCTGGTGGACGGGCACAGCGCGGAGAAGGTGCGCGAAGTGCTGGAGATCGACCTGAACAGTTACGAGACATTGCACTGGCAGAGCGCGCGCGTGTGGGAGGCAGCCGCCGGATATTCGCCCACCATCGGTATCCTGGGGGCGGTACTGGGTCTGGTGCACGTGATGCAGAATCTGGGCGAACCCGCCAAACTGGGCGCCGGTATCGCGGTCGCTTTCATCGCCACCATCTATGGTGTGGGTTTCGCCAATCTGGTGTTCCTGCCTATCTCAGGCAAACTCAAGATTCTCATCCAGCGTGAGGTGAACAAGCGCGAGATGGTGATCGACGGGCTGTGCATGATCGCCAACGCGGAGAATCCGCACTACATCGAGAACAAGCTCAGGGGTTACCTGCACTGATATGGCACGCCGGGCTAAAAGACAAGGGCCGGACAATCATGATCGCTGGATGGTCTCCTATGCCGACTTCATCACCCTGCTGTTCGCGTTCTTCGTGGTGATGTACGGCATCTCTTCGGTCAATGAAGGCAAATACAAAGTGTTCAGCGGTTCCATGACCCAAGCCTTTGGTAAACAGGCGGGAACAGGGGATGCCGGCACCGGTCTGAGCGAAGAGGAGATGTACTTCAAGGCGCTGATCGAACGCCGCAACGCGCGTCTGGCCGAAAAATACATCAAACAGCAGGAACGCATGAAACGCCTGAGCGCGGCGCTCAACAGCAAACTGGCGAGCTTCGTCAACAAGGGGGCGATGAGCGTCACCCAGACCGATCGAGGCGTCACGCTGGACATCAACGCCAGCATGCTGTTCCAGCAGGGCGATGCGACGCTGCAAGCTGAAGCAGTAACGACGCTGACGGATGTCGCAAAGATACTGGCGGAAGAGGCGATGCCGGTGGAGGTGGAAGGCTATACCGACAACCTGCCTATCGCGACAGCACAGTTCCCGTCCAACTGGGAACTGTCATCTGCCCGTGCCAGCAGCGTGGTGCGACTGTTCATCGAGCAGGGGCTGACCGCAGATCATCTCAAGGCCATCGGCCATGCGGACAATGATCCCGTGGCATCCAACGATACGATCGAAGGCAGAGCCCGCAACCGCCGTGTGACGGTCACCGTGCTGGCACCGCCGCCCGAGGCGGCGATCTCAACCGGCGCTAACTGAGCCCTTTGCCAGCAGATGCTGCTGCAAACCATGCACCAGGTTCTGCGTCAGTTCCGCCTGTAACTCCTCGAATTCCGGTGCGATACCCAGTTCTAGACATTGCGTCACACGCAGTCCCTGATAACCGCAGGGATTGATGTTGTCGAACGGTGTCAGGTCCATGTCCACATTGAATGACAGCCCGTGGTAGCAGCAACCATTCTTGATCTTCAAGCCCAGCGCGGCGATCTTGGCGTCATGCACATACACGCCGGGCGCATCGGTCCGTCCTTCCGCTTGTACGCCGTGTTCCGCCAGCAGGTCGACCACGGCCTGTTCCATCAGACGCACCAGATCGCGCACGTTGATTTTCCAGCGGCGCAGATCGAGCAGCAGATAGATCACGATCTGGCCAGGGCCGTGGTAGGTGATCTGCCCGCCACGGTCGATCTTCACGACCGGGATGGAAGTCGGGTTCAGCAGATGCTCGGGCTTGCCTGCCTGGCCTTGCGTGTAGGTCGGCGGATGTTGCACCAGCCAGATCTCATCCACGGTATCGGCTGTGCGCTCGGCAGTGAACTTTTGCATGGCGCGCCAGGTGGGTTCGTAGTCGACCAGCCCCAGCGCGCGGATGTGGATGGGCGGTGTCATAACACCATCTTCACCATCGGGTGGCTGCTGAGTGCGCGGTAGATGTCGTCGAGCTGCTCGCGCGAGGTGACATGCACCGTGCAGGTCAGGCTGAGATATTTCGCCCCGCTGCTGGCGCGCATCGCAATGTTGGCGGCATTGAAGTCCGGCGCGTGCTGCTGCACGGCTTCGGCCATCGCTTGCGCGAAACCCTGCTGTGCGACGCCGAACACCTTGATGGGGAAGTCACAGGGAAAGTCGATCAGGGAGTCTTTTTGTTCGTTCATTTGCGCATGATCTCTTTTTTGAATGTCTGGTAGAGCGGATATAGCTGCGCGAACATCGTGCCGGGTTTGCCGTTGCCGATGGCTAGGCCGTCCAGCGAGGTGATGGGCATCACTTCGCGAGTGGAGGAGGTGAGCAGCAGTTCGTCCGCGCTGAACAGTTCTTCTTTCATGATCTTGCGTATCACGGTCTTGATGCCGTGGTCGGCTGCCAGTTCGAGGATCACGTCGTAGGTGATGCCGGGCAGCATCAGATGGTCTTTCGGGGGGGCGAGCAGTACGCCGTCCTTCACCATGAAGATGTTGCTGGCCGAGCCTTCGGTCATGAAGCTGTCATTGCGGATCAGGATCGCTTCGCCGCAGCCTGCATCGACAGATGCCTGACGCATCAACACATTGGGCAGCAGCGAGATGGACTTGATGTCGCAACGCAGCCAGCGGTTGTCCTGCACCGTGATGCAGGCGACGCCGCTGGCGATCGCTTCAGCCGGGGGATGCGTCAGCGGGCTGCTCATCACGAACACGGTGGGTGGCACCGGCGGATTGGGGAATGGGTGATCGCGCTTGGCGACGCCGCGCGTGATGTGCAGGTAGAGGTAATGGTCGTCCAGCGAGAGTTGCGCGATCAACACAGCCAGGATCGCTTCCCATTCTTCCACGCTGTGCGGGTTGGGTAGGCGGATGCCGTCCAGACTGTGTTGCAGACGCTGCAGGTGGTCGCGCATGCGGAACGCATTGCGCGCATAGACCGGGATGACTTCATACACGCCATCGCCGAACAGGAAGCCTCGGTCCAGCACCGGCACTTTGGCTTCTTCGATGGGCATGAACGCCCCGTTCAGATAGACATCCATCGTCGCCTCCTATTGGAACAACAATCGTATCGCATCCACCCCGCGCGAGAACACATTGGCCAGCGGTACGGTTTGCAAAGCCACCACGGGCAGGTCGAGGAAAGGCTGGCCGTTCAGCGTCAGGTGCAAGGTGCCGACCTGCTGCCCAGCATTCACCGGTGCGACCAGCGGCTGCATCGTTTCCAATTGTGCGCTCAACTGTTCGCGTTGTCCGGCGGGGATGGTGATATAGCGATCTTCGCGGAAACCGATGTCGAGCTGGTCCTGCGTGCCTTTCCAGACCGGCATGCTGCGCACTGCCTGCTGTTTTTGATACAGCTGCAGCGACTCATACTGGCGGAAGCCGTGGTTGAGCAGACGCTGTGTCTCGGAGGTGCGCAATATCTCCTTGTCGGCACCGATCACCACGGCGATCAGGCGGCGCGGTGCGCGCAGGGCAGACGCTGCCAGCGAGTAGCCGAGCGCTTCGCTGTATGCGGTCTGCATGCCGTCCACATGCGGATCCAGCCACAGCAAACGATTGCGGTTGAACTGGTTGATGCCGTTGTAGCTGTATTCGCGCAAGGCATACAAACTGTAGAACTGGGGAAAGTCGCGCACCAGTGCCGCCGCGATCAGCGCCAGATCATGCGCACTGCTGTAATGCTGTGCATCGGCCTCGCCGGTCGCATTGGTGAAATGCGTGTCGCGCAGTCCCAGTCGCTGGGCTTCGCTGTTCATGCGGTCGGCGAAGGCGATCTCGTGGTGGGCGACTCCTTCGGCCAGTACACGTGCGGCATCGTTGGCCGATTGCACGATCAGTCCGCGTAGCAACATCTCGACTGTCACCTCCTTGTCCGCCTCCAGGAACATGCGCGTTTCTTCGTTCTGCAAGCGCAGCGCGTAGGGCGTGGGGGCGAGGCGCTGGCTGGCTGACAAGTCACCGCGTTGGATTGCGCCGAACACCACATAGGCGGTCATCAGCTTGGTCAGGGAACCGGGAGCGATATGTTCATGCGCCGCTTCGGACACCAGCATCTGGCCGCTGCTGGCGTCATACAACGCGTAGTGTTTCGCCGCCAGCGTGGGGGCGGGCGGGAAGGCATGGGCGGAAGTGAGCATGCCGGACAACAGGCAAAGCAGAAAGAAAGGGAATCGCATATCGGTCATGACAGAGTGAGGCGCGGATTATACAGTGCCATGGCAGCCCCTATGCCTGCCGGTCCTGCCGACATGCTTGAGTTGCACGCTTTCTGCACGTATCCTCCTCACCACTATGACAGTCGATAACTCCCATAATCTGGATTTCACTCAGGAAGTGAGTGGATCTGTTGATCTGCGACAAGGTATCCGCCATCTGGATTCACTCCCGGCTATGCCGGTCATTGCGCAAAAACTCATGTCTCTGGATCTGAATAGCGATGAAGGGGAACAGCAGATGATGCTGCTGATCTCGCAGGACCCGCTCATTTCGGCCAAGATCATCGGCCTGTCGAACTCGCCGCTACTCGGTCTTTCACACAAGGCCAGCTCGGTCAAGGAAGCCGCCATGCTGCTCGGACTCAACCGGGTCAAATCGGTGGCCACCGGCATCGCCGTGATGTCGCTGGTGAGCAAATCCATCGGACGTTTCGATCCGCAGGAACTTTGGCTGCACAACCTGAGTGTCGCGTTCGCCATGTTGCCGGTGGTGCGCGCCATGCCGTTCAAGTCGCGCCCGCAGGACGATCTCATCTTCCTTGCCGGCATGTTGCACGACATCGGTTTTCTGGCGCTGGCGCATCTGGATGTGCAGCGCAGCGATGACTTACATACGCGTATCGCCATCGAACCGGATCGCCCTTCCATCGAGATCGAACGGGAATTGCTGGCGGCGACGCATGACGAACTGGGTGCAGAGCTGGCCAAATACTGGAATCTGCCGGAAGAGCTGGTTGCGGTGATCCGTTATCACCACAGCCCTGATGCGCCCGAGGCAGCAGCAGGACTGCCGCTGGCACGCATCATCCATGTCACCGAAAAACTGATCCCCCCCATGGGGCTGCGCGAATTCGTCGGCAATCAAGTTACCGACGAAGAATGGGCGGCTTTGGGTATCGACCCTGATAAGGCCGACGAGGTCGCTGCGCAAGCTGCTGAGCAGGCTGAACAGGCGATACAGTTCGTCAGCTCACTCTGAGCTGCGCACCGTTCAATCCACCACGTGCCGTTTCGCCAGCTTGCGCTGTAAGGTGCGGCGGTGCATGTTGAGCAGGCGGGCCGTGGCGGAGATGTTGCCGTGCTGTTCCAGTAGTACGCGGTTGATGTGTTCCCATTCCAGACGGTCAACGGTGGCGGGTTGCGCATCCACCGCTTTGTCCGGATCGGCGCTGTGGCCGAAGGCGGCCACGATCTCGTCGGCATTGGCAGGCTTGGAAAGATATTGCGTGGCCCCCAGTTTGATCGCTTCCACCGCGGTGGCGATGCTGGCGTAGCCGGTGAGCATGACGATGCGCGTGTTGGGGTCGAGCTCGTGCAGACGCTGTACCAACACTAGTCCTGAAGCACCGTTCATCTTGAGGTCGATCACCGCAAACTCCGGCGGATTTTCTTCCGCCAGCGGCAAGGCATTTTCCACACTGTTCGCGTCGCTCACGGTATAGCCGCGTTTTTCCAGCGCGCGTCTCAACACACCTCTGAAAGTGTCATCATCGTCCACCAGCAGCAGGGTTGGCAGGTCGCTCATGTGTTCACCTTGGCACGGGGCAGGATCACTTCGGTGGTCGCGCCGCCGCCTTCGCGGTTGGACAGTTGCACGCTGCCGCCCAGCCTTTCCAGCGTGGCATTGGCGAGGAACAGACCGAGTCCGCGACCTTCCGCCTTGGTGGTGAAGAACGCGGCACCGGCGCGTTCCGCCGCTTCCGGTGTGAGGCCGGGGCCGTGGTCGCGTATCTCCAGCACGGTGCGCTCATCGTTCCAGTACAGCAGGATGTCCATCTCGTCCGGCGAGGCATCGGCGGCGTTGTTGAGCAGGTTCAGCAAAGCGGCACGCAATGCGGGGTCGGCACTCATGCGCGGGGCGGGTTGTGCGCCATCGATCTGGTAGTGGTAATGCACGGTTGGGCGCAGCAACTGCCATTCGTCCAGCACATCGTGCAGGAAGCTCACCACATCCACCTCGTCCGGCGTCTCCTGTGCATGACGGATCAGCGTGTCGAGGATGCGTTTGCAGTTTTTCACCTGATCATCGAGCAGGTTCAGATTCTCTTTCTGTTCGGGAATCTCGCATTCATCGCGCATCTCGCCGATCACCACTGCCATGGTGGACAGCGGCGTGCCGAGCTCGTGTGCGGCACCGGCGGCCAGCGTGCCGAGCGCCACGATGCGTTCGTTGCGCAACGTGTCTTCGCGCACACGGTTGAGCTGGGCGTCGCGCAACCGCACCGCCGCCGCCATCTCTACCGCGAAATAGGCGATCACCGCCGCGCTGATGAGAAAGCCCAGCCACATGCCGATCACGTGGGTGTTGAAGGCATCGCCTAGCGGCGAGGTGTCGGAGGCAGCAGCGGCGACGGGTTCTGACTCGGTGCGGCAGAAATCGGGGTCGTCATGGCCGGCATGCTGATCCGGGGCGATCTGTGTCATCGCTGGGGTGTGTTGCGCATGGGCATCGCCTGTCGGCAGTGGCACATACCACACCATCAGCAGGCTGTAGCAGGCCAGCGTCAAGGTCGCCATGCCCCAGGTATAGCGGCGCGGCAGGATGGCGGCGGCCAGCACCAGCGGCAACAGGTAGAGCGAGATGAAGGGATTGGTAGAGCCGCCCGCGTAATAGAGCAACACGCTGAGTATGGTCACGTCCAGCGTCAGTTGCACGAACAGTTCCAGATGGCTGACCGGGTAGTCGCGCGACAGCCGCCACCAGGTCAGAGCGTTCGCCAGCGTCAGCACGCCGACCGTGGAGAGCATCGGCAGCCAGGCGAGATCTGTGCTGAGGAAGCGGTGTACCAGGATCAGCGTGGCCAGCTGCGCGAGTATGGCCCAGTTGCGCAACATGAACAGGCGGCGCAGATGCGAGTGTCCGGTCTGGGAGGCGAGCAGGGAAGAATGCATGGCGCGGATTCTACCGGATGCCCGTGTTTACAGGCGTGCGACAAAATGACGCAGGGCTGCGCAGTGCACTTTCCCTACAATATTTTCCGCTTGAATTTGATAAACCGGAGGAGATGAGATGAAGTTGAAGATGATTGCGGTGTGCGCCGCACTGGCTTTGAGCAACTCGGCAATGGGCGCAGAAGAGGCGCTGGATGAAGTAGTGGTTACCGCGCCGCAGAGCAGCGCACCGCTGACCGTGCAGACCGACCCGAGGAAGCCGCGCCAGCCGGTGCCTGCCCACGACGGGGCCGATTATCTCAAGACCATCCCCGGTTTCTCGGTGATCCGCAAAGGCGGCACGGACGGCGATCCTGTGCTGCGCGGCATGGCCGGTTCGCGTTTGAATATCCTGTTGGACGGCGAGCAGATCTTCGGCGGATGCGGTGGCCGCATGGACCCGCCCACGGCGTATGTGTTTCCCGGTTCGTATGACCGTATCACCGTGCTGAAAGGCCCGCAGACCGTGCTGTACGGTGCGGGTAACTCGGCAGGGACGGTGTTGTTCGAACGCAGCATAGATCGCGATGCGCAAATCGGCACGCATGGTCAGGCATCTCTGATGCTGGGCAGCTTCGGCCGCAACGACGAGATGTTGAGCGCCACCACCGGCAGCGAAAAATACTATGTGCGCGCCGATGCGACGCGCACCCATGCCAACGACTACAAGGACGGCAGCGGAGTGGCTGTGCATTCTTCCTACACACGCTGGAGCGGCAACGCGGCACTGGGCTGGACGCCGGATGACGACACGCGCACGGAAGTGACACTGGCCAAGAGCGACGGCGAAGCGGCTTATGCGGATCGCAGTGTGGACGGTTCCAAGTTCGCGCGCGACAACTTCGGGGCGAAGTTCGAGAAGCGCAACCTGGGCGGCACGCTGGAAGCCGTCGAAGCGCAGGCGTATTACAACTACGTCGACCATGTGATGGATAGCTATACCTTGCGCAGCGGCAATCCTGCTTCGATGATGGCGGCGATGAATCCGGATCGCAAAACCACCGGTGGCCGTGTCGCAGGCACACTGCAACTGGCAGACGACAGCCAGCTCAAGCTGGGACTGGATACGCAGAACAATGTGCACACCAACCGCACCGGTGCAGCACCCGGCTATACGGGGGACTACACACTGAAAGCGCGCACCAAAGATGCAGAGTTCAAGAACTTCGGCGTGTTCGGTGAATGGCATCAGGATGTGAGCGACACGCGCCGCGTGATCGCCGGTCTGCGCGCAGACAGCTGGCAGGCGACCGACTATCGCAGCATGATCATGCGCAGCATGATGAGTTCGGTGATGAACCCGACCGCCAATCAGACCCGCAAAGAGACGTTGTCCAGCGGATTTCTGCGCTATGAGCAGGATACTTCCGCGACGCATACCTGGTATGTCGGGGCAGGGCGTACCTCGCGCGCACCGGATTACTGGGAACTGTTCAACAAGGAAAGTCTGACCACCGCCAGTTCATTCAACACACGAAGCGAGAAGACCACGCAGCTGGATGTCGGCATGAACTACCGCGCGGGCGACCTGTCCGGTTCGCTGTCGGCGTTCTACAGCAAGATCACCGACTTCAATCTGATCCAGTCCAACGTGATGAAAGGCATGACGGCCGTGACCGTGACGCGCAATGTCGACGCGACCACCTATGGTGCAGAAGCGGGAGTGGCCTATGTGCTGATGGAAAACTGGAAGCTGGACGGCAGTCTGGCCTATGTACATGGCAGCAACGATACCGACGGTACGGCGCTGGGGCAGATGCCGCCGCTGGAAGTGCGTGTCGGCCTGAACTACGACGACAAGGTGTGGTCGTTCGGTGCGCTGTTGCGTGCCGTAGCCGCACAGGATCGCGTGGCGGTGAATCAGGGCAATATTGCCGGTCAGGACATCGCGGCTTCTAGCGGTTTCGGCGTGTTCTCGCTGAACGGTGGCTGGCATGCGGACAAGGCTTTCAAGGTGAGCGCCGGTGTGGACAATCTGTTCAACAAGACCTATGCCGAGCACATCAGCCGCGCCGGAACGATGGTGACAGGCTACACGCAGACCACGCGCGTGAACGAGATGGGTCGCAATCTTTGGCTGAAAGGTGATTTCGCGTTCTGAAGCGGAATCGGGGCTAGAATAGTGCGCCGCAGCAATGCGGCGCCTCATTTACAAGGAGTATCAAATGCGTAAGGTTCTTTTTGCAGTGTTGTTCGGTCTTACTTTTGCTGCGCAAGCGGCCGATGTGGAGGTTTCCCAAGCATGGACGCGTGCCACGGCACCGGGGCAGGACAGCGCGATGGTGCAAGCCGTCATCACCAGCAAGCAAGCGGCGGAGTTGGTCGGCGTCAGCTGCAAGTGTGCCGACACCGCAGAATTGCACAGCATGGTGCACGAGGGCGGCATGATGAAGATGCGCCAGGTCGAGGCTATCGATCTGCCGGCCGGCACAGCAGTCGATCTGGGGGCGGCTGGATATCACCTGATGCTGATCGGCTTGAAACAGCAGATCAAGGAAGGCCAGCAGATCGAGCTGATGCTCACGCTGCGCCACAAAAACGGCAAGACCAAGAACGTGAAGTTCAAAGCACCGGCCAAAGCCTTGAATGCCAGTGCCAGCAAGCCCATGCACGACATGCCTGCAGCCGGCGGACATGACATGGGCAATATGCACCAGCATATGCAGCATTGATAGCGGAGGGCGGCATGCGCAGAATCCTGTTCCTTATCCTGAGCTTGCTCGTTGCGCCGCAAGCCTATGCGGCCAGCGATGTGCTGGTGGATAAGGTCTGGATGCGCGAGAGCGTACCGGGGCAGACAGCCGCCACCGTGCAACTAAATCTGTACGTGACCAGGGACGCGACACTGCTGGGTGTCAGCAGTCCGCTGGCAGCGTCCGGGGAGATACGCCACGTCATGAAACGCAGCGGCAAGATGCAGCAACGCACATTGCGCGACCTGAAGCTGGCCGGTCATAGCAACACGCTGTTCGGCGAGCGCGGCTTGTATCTGATGTTGGTAGGGCTCAATCAGCCGCTCAACGTGGGTGACAAGGTACCGGTGACCTTGTCCCTCAAGATAGGCGGCAAGACACGGGATATCGAAGTGCAAGCAGCGGTACGTGCATTGGAGTTGAGCTACAAGCACTACAACGATCCGGCAGTGATGGATCACCAGTAGCACCTATCGTTGCACATGATAAAGAGGCGGCTCGCAGCCGCCTTTTTTCATGCCCTTGAAATTCTCCTTGGAGACCATAGATTGCAAACAGGCGGGCTGTCCCGCCAGTCTGTGAACGAAATTCAAGGAGAACGAAATGGCCAACATCAGCAGATACAACCCGACCCGCGATGCCCTGGACGACCTGTTCCGGGGTTTCTTCATGCAGCCCGTGCGCCTGGAAGGGCAGCAGGAGGTGCAGATCAGGATGGATGTCAGCGAGGACGACAGGGCTTACAAGGTGCATGCCGAGATACCCGGCGTGAAGAAGGATGACATCCATGTGCATATCGACGGCAATCAGGTGTCGATCAGTGCAGAGGTCAAAAATGAGAAAGAAGTGAAGGAAGGTGAAAAAGTGCTGCGGAGCGAGCGCTACTACGGCAGTGTGTCTCGAGCTTTCACGCTGGGGCAGGATGTGGATGAGAACGCTGCCCAAGCGAAATATCAGGATGGTGTGCTGGAATTGACGCTGCCGAAGAAGGTGGCGGTCAGCGCGAAGAAGCTGGTCATCCAGTAATTACTCCCTCATCAACATGCATGCGGGCGGCGCTTTGCCGCCCGTTTTCATTCTGTCTGGAGTAGAATTCGCGGCAATTTCTTCAGGAGTCGCCATGCCATTAACTGCTGCCACAGCCGCGCAAAAAGCCCACACCCTGTCCGAAGCGCTGCCCTATATCCAGCGCTTCTTTGACAAGACCATCGTCATCAAATACGGTGGCAACGCCATGACCGATCCCAAGTTACAGGAGGGATTCGCGCGCGATGTGGTGCTGCTCAAGCTGGTCGGTATGAACCCTGTGGTGGTGCACGGCGGCGGTCCGCAGATCAACGACCTGCTGCAGAAGGTGGGCAAGAAGGGTGAGTTCATCCAGGGCATGCGCGTCACCGATGACGAGACCATGGACGTGGTCGAGATGGTGCTGGGCAAGGTCAATAAGGACATCGTCAATCTCATCAACCGTTACGGCGGCAAGGCGGTCGGTCTGACCGGACAGGACGGTGCGTTCATCCGCGCCGACAAGATGATGCTGGAGAGCAACGACGAACCGGGCAAGATGCTGGATATCGGCTTGGTCGGCGAGATTAGCAAGATCGATCCTTCCATCATCACTTTCCTCGATTCCGGCGATTTCATCCCGGTGATCGCGCCCATCGGTGTCGCCCCGGACGGCGAGACGCTGAACATCAACGCCGATCTGGTGGCCGGCAAGCTGGCCGAAGTGTTGCGTGCCGAAAAACTGGTGCTGATGACCAACACGCCCGGCGTGCTGGACAAGGACGGCAAGCTGCTCACCGGCCTGACCCCCAAGCTGGTCGACGATCTGGTGGCGGACGGGACTTTGTCCGGCGGCATGCTGCCCAAGATCGGCTCCGCGCTGGATGCGGCGCGCAGCGGCGTGAAGGCAGTGCACATCATCGACGGACGGGTGGCCCATGCGCTGTTGCTGGAGATCCTGACCGACGAAGGCGTCGGCACGCTGATCAAGAGCAAGTGAGCGAGCGCGTTTGGGTCTTCGATCTTGACAATACGTTGCATAACGCGACGCCGCATATCTTTCCGCACATCAATCGCAGCATGACGGCCTACTTGCAGGAGCACCTGAAGTTGAGTGCGAAAGCGGCGAACGATCTGCGCGTCGATTACTGGCAACGCTATGGTGCGACGCTGACCGGCCTGATGAAACATCACGGCACCGACCCGGACCATTTCCTGTGGCATACCCACCAGTTTCCCAAACTGCCCGAGATGGTGCTGCGCGAGCCGCGTTTGCGCTGGGTGTTGAAACGTTTGCCGGGACGCAAGCTGGTCTATTCGAATGCCCCCGCGCACTATGCGCGGGCGGTGCTGAAGCTGATGCAGGTGGATGACCTGTTCGATGATGTGTTCGCCATCGAGAGCGCGCGTTACCGTCCCAAGCCAGAAGCGGCAGGGTTCCGTCTCTTGTTGCGCAAGCATAAGCTGCAGGCCGCGCAGTGTGTGATGGTGGAAGACAGCGCGGAGAACCTGCGGACCGCAAAACAACTGGGCATGCACACCGTATGGGTGAGCCGTGCGCCGCGCACGCCGCGCTTTGTGGACGTGAAGATAAGCGGTGTGCTGGAATTGCCGCGCATGATGAACCGTCTTTAAGAAAGGAAGAATTATGGCGACCAAGCAAACGGGTGAAAGAAAGCTACAGATCCTGCAAACCATCGCGGAGATGCTGGAACAACCCAAAGGCGAGAAGATCACCACTGCCGCCCTGGCGGGGCGATTGCAACTGTCCGAGGCGGCGCTGTACCGTCACTTCGCCAGCAAGGCGCAGATGTATGAAGGGCTGATCGAGTTCATCGAGCAGACCGTGTTCGGTCTCATCAACAAGATCGTCACGGAAGAGCAGGACGGGTTGCGGCAGGTGGAGGGCATCCTTGCGCTGCTGCTCGGCTTCGCGCAGAAGAACCGAGGCATGACGCGCGTGCTGATCGGCGATGCGCTGGTGAACGAGGATGAGCGCTTGCAACTGCGCATCAACCAGTTCCTGGATCGCGTCGAGACCACGCTCAAGCAATCGCTGCGCATCGCCTCCACGCAGGGCAGATTGTCCGCGGATGCAGATGTCGGGGCGCATGCCAACCTGCTGCTGTGCTATGTGGTCGGCCGCTGGCAGCAGTTCGGCAAGAGCGGCTACAAGCGACTGCCGATGGAGCAGTGGCCGCAGCAGTGGGCGATATTGCTGCTGCAGTTCAAATAAGCTCGGTTGCGGCCCCCAATAAAAGCCGCTATATTGCGGGCCATGCATTTCTCCCGCCACATATCGCTTTTGCATTCCACCTTCAGCCTGCTGGCAGCGCTGAAGCTGCGCTCGCGCGCATACTGAACCTTACCCCACACGTATCAAAGCAGGCGGCTCGGTAGGCGTGAGCCGTGGATGAACAATTGCGATGGAGCATCATAAAAATGACTGACAAACTGATCATATTCGACACCACCTTGCGCGACGGCGAGCAGAGCCCGGGCGCATCCATGACCAAAGAAGAGAAGTTACGCATCGCGCGCCAGCTGGAGAAGCTGGGCGTGGATGTGATCGAGGCCGGTTTCGCGGCGGCTAGTCCGGGCGATTTCGACGCGATCCGATCCATCGCCGAGGTCATCAAGGATTCCACTGTCTGTTCGCTGGCGCGCGCCAACGAAAAGGATGTGCGTGCGGCAGGGGAGGCGATCAAGCCGGCCAAACGGAGGCGTATCCACACCTTCATCGCCACCTCGCCCATCCACATGCAGCACAAGCTGCGCATGACCGAGGATCAGGTGGTGGAGCGCGCGGTGCAGGCGGTGAAGTGGGCGCTGGAATACACAGATGATGTGGAGTTCTCAGCCGAGGATGCGGTGCGCTCCGAGATGGACTTCCTGATACGCGTGTTCGACGCGGTGATCAAGGCGGGCGCGAAGACACTGAACGTTCCGGACACAGTGGGTTACAGCATCCCCGCTTTGTGGGGCGAGCGTTTCAAGGATCTGATCGCACGTGTGCCGAACAGCGACAAGGTGATCTGGTCCACCCATTGCCATAACGACCTTGGCATGGCTTCCGCCAACTCGCTCTCCGCTGTGATGAACGGTGCTCGCCAGGTGGAGTGCACCATAAACGGTCTGGGCGAGCGCGCGGGCAATGCTTCGCTGGAGGAGATTGTGATGGCGATCAAGACCCGCCGCGATGTGTTCAGCTGCGACACGGGCATCGATACCGCGCAGATCGTGCCGACCTCCAAGCTGGTGTCCAGCATCACCGGTTATCCGATCCAGCCGAACAAAGCCATCGTCGGAGCGAACGCCTTCGCGCACGAGTCGGGCATCCACCAGGACGGCGTACTCAAGCACCGTGAGACATACGAGATCATGCGCGCCGAAGATGTGGGCTGGGGCGCGAACAAGATGGTGATGGGCAAGCACTCCGGCCGTGCCGCGTTCCGCGCGCGCCTGCAGGAATTGGGTATCGTGCTAGACAGCGAAGAAGCGGTGAATGCCGCTTTCGCGCGCTTTAAGGATCTGGCCGACAAGAAACACGAGATCTTCGACGAGGATCTGCAGGCGCTGGTAAGCGACGAGGAAGCGGCACAGGTGAGCGAGCATTACCGCCTGACGGCCATGGGGGCGCATTCCGAGACCGGCAAGCTGCCGGTAGCACGTGTGGTGTTGAGCGTCGGGGGCAAGGAAGCGCATGCCGATGCACAGGGCGGCGGTCCGGTGGATGCGATATTCAAAGCCATCGAGCAGATAGCCAAGAGTGGCACCGAGCTGCTGCTTTATTCGGTGAACAACATCACCAGCGGCACCGATGCGCAGGGCGAAGTGACCGTGCGTCTGGCCAAGGGCGGGCGCGTGGTGAACGGGCAGGGTGCGGATACCGACATCGTGACTGCTTCGGCCAAGGCCTATCTGAATGCGTTGAACAAGTTGCATACCGGTACTGAGCGGGCACATCCGCAGGTCTGAGATGCATGACTGAGGCGAGCAAGCAGAGCTGGCGCCTGATCCTGATGTTTGGGGTGGCGCTGGCTTTTGCTGCTACAACAGCAGGGGCGGTGCCGCTTGCCGAGAAAGTCTCCAGTCCAAAGCCTGAGAAAGTCAGCAAAGGTAAGGCGGTGCACTTTATCGAGAGCCGCCCTGAATCGGGTTCAAAAGTGCATGCGGAAAAGCGGGGGGGTGAACTTCCTTCTCCGGAGAAACTGCCTGCCAGCGAACCGCAGCCACTGGAGCTGAAAGGCGTGCGCGGCTAGCTTGCGCCGTCCGCAATGGCTGTGCGGGCTTCCGCTGCGGTCCGGGCGACTCCCTTGAACGCATGGCGCTGCGTCTTGCCGTCTATCTTCAGATCGTAACCATCGCAATCCACTCCTAGCCATTGTGTGGTCGATCCTGCTGTTCGGGCGTTCGACTCGGCAAGCAGTATCTCTTCCTCTTCCATCAATGCATGGCGCGGCACCAGATAGTTCTCGGTCTTGACCCAGTGTATGTCGCCGAAGCCGCCGATGTAGCGGATCGCCAGCGGGGTGATGCGGTAGAAGTTGAAGTCGGCCATGTCGAAGTAGGTCTGCGCTTCTGGGAAGTAGCGCAGGTAGCGCTTGCCGCAACGTTCTCTGTCGGGCTGGAACACGGCATGGCCGACTACGGTGACTCTTCCCTGCGTCTGGATGTGCGGGTCATCCTGATTGTGGGTGATCAGGCTGACACGAGAATCGTTCAGGATGTTCTTGGTGTGTTCCGCCAATCCGCTGATCAGGATCAGCAGGCTGCCATCGTGATCGACCATGTAAGGCGTGATGGATGTGAAGGGATGGCCGTCGAACTTTTTCGATAGCGTGCCCAGTGCGCCGTAGCGGTGGGCACGCAGTAACTGGCGTGCCGTGCGGCCGTGGTCATGCGGAGTGATTTTGTCGGTTATCATGGGCGCATTGTATTGAGTCGGGTTGGAATATGGAACGTCTAAAACAGGATGTGCTGGACGCGTTGCGTTTCTTGCGCTTTGTCTCCGTGCGCCTGCGTGATGACCGCTGCATGGAGATGGCGGCCAGCCTGACTTTCACCACCTTGCTGTCACTGGTGCCTTTGATCACCATCATGCTGACGGTGTTCGCCGCCTTCCCCGTCTTTTCCGACATGTCGAGCGCGATCAAGTCTTATGTGCTGTCCAACATGCTGCCCGAGACGGGGGGCCGGATGATCACGCGCTACGTGGAACAATTCGCGCAAAGCGCCTCCAGATTGACGGCGGTGGGCATCGTATTCCTCGGCATAGCCGCGATGATGATGATGATGACCATAGACAACGCATTCCATCGTATCTATCGCGTATCCAGACAGCGCAAGCTGGTGCAACGTATCTTGGTTTACTGGGCGGTCATCACCCTCGCGCCCTTGCTGGTCGGCGCCAGCCTGTCCTTGACCTCATGGTTGACCAGCGTGTCGGCCGGCTATGCACAGCATGTGCCGTTTGGCGGCATCTCTATCCTGAAGGTGTTTCCGCTGATCCTGACTGCGGCAGCCTTCACGCTGCTGTTCAGCGTCGTGCCCAATCGCTATGTACCCATCCGGCATGCGCTGATCGGTGGTGTGATCGCGGCTTTCGCCTTCGAATCCATGAATCTGGCGTTCGCCTACTACATCACCCATTTTCCGTCCTACAAGCTGGTGTATGGCGCATTTGCCAGCCTGCCGATATTCCTGCTGTGGATATACCTGTCCTGGTTGATGCTGCTGTTCGGCGCCATCATCTCCTCTGCCATCCCGCACTGGCGTAGCGAACATTCATTCGGGAAGGATCAGCCGACTCAGCTTTATTTCGCGCTGCATATGCTCAAACTCATGGACGAAGGCCTGAAGACAGGTGAGGTCCAAGTCCTGCATAGTCTTTCGCGCCAGCTGCGACTCGGCTATGAAGATGTCGAGCATATCCTGCAGAAGCTGGGCGATGCGAAGGTCGTGAGCAAGCTGTCCGAGCAGGGGTGGGGGATGGTGCGTGCGCCGGAATATGTCACCGTATCCGAGCTGATACGCCTGTTTCTGCTGGATACATCTGGCATGCCCAAACAGGCGGCCGATCCACATATAACGGCCTGGTTCGCCGCGCTGGAACAGCGCATGCACGGATCAGCGCAGCAGACCCTGCGCGACATCTGGGCAACCCCGGTCTGAACGGTTGCTGTCGCCGGGCTTTTCGGTTTTAATGCGCGCCGCTTGAATCCCGCTACATGAATCAACCAGGAGAGAAGAAATGAAATTCATTGAACAACTGTTCGAAGGCGTACTGTGGAACAGCCGCTTTGTGGTGCTGACCGCGGTCATTGGCAGTCTGCTGGCGGGCTTCGCTATCTTCTACATGGCCACGGTCGACGTGATCTATCTGTTCCAGCATGCGCTGCACTATGCCGATTCCTCACTGAGTGAGGAGGCGCGCAAGGCGCTGCATGACAGCACCGTGTCGCATATCGTCGAGGTGGTGGACGGTTATCTGCTGGCAACGGTGATGCTGATCTTCTCGCTGGGTCTGTATGAGCTGTTTATCAGCGACATCGACCAGGCACATGGTAGCAAGGCCGCCAGCAAGATCATGGTGATCAACAGCCTGGACGATCTGAAATCCAAACTGGCCAAGGTGATCCTGATGATCCTGATCGTTACCCTGTTCGAAGAGGCGATCACCATGCACATCGCGACGCCGCTGGATCTGGTCTATCTGGGTGCGAGCATCGCGCTGGTGGCATTGGCCTTGTACTGGACGCATGCTTCCGAAAGTCACGCCGCGAGCGGCGATGAAGGCGACAAGGCGGGGCACTGATGTCTTTCCGGTCGGCGCTGACGCTACTGGTGCTGGCCTTCTGGCTGGCGCCACTGCAGGCACAGCCCTTCGTGTTTCAGGACATCAAGGGCAAGCCGCAGCGCCTGTCCGACTATCAGGGGAAATGGGTGCTGGTGAACTTCTGGGCGACCTGGTGTCCGCCCTGTCTGGAAGAGATCCCCGATCTGGTCGAACTGCATGAGGCACACCGACGCAAGGATCTGGTGGTGATCGGCGTCGCGCTCGATTCCACCGAGAAGTCGGTGCGCGAGTTCGTCAACCGCTTTGCGATCTCATATCCTGTGGCGGTCAGCGACTACGATCAGGCCGCGCAAGTGGGCGAGGTGAGCGTGTTGCCCACATCCTACCTTTACGATCCCAAAGGGGAGTTGGTCAGTTATCAGGAAGGCATGTTGACGCGCAGCAGCGTCGAGTCCTACATCAAGAGCAAGCAGTGATCTAGCCTTCCTGGCGCGGGGTGCTGAACGGCGATTGCCAGTGCTTCTGCCAGGCTGATTTGACCAGGTTCGGATATTTGGATTTTCCCAGACTGCCGTTGTAACGCCCCAGTGCACGGTACAAGTTGCCTTTTTCGATATCCAGATAGTGTCGCAGGATGGTACAGCCGTAACGCAGGTTGGTGCGCAGGTGGAACAGGTTCTGGTCGCGCGTGCCGATGGCTTTGGTCCAGAACGGCATCACCTGCATGTAGCCGCGCGCACCGGCTTTTGAAACCGCATACTTCTTGAAGCGACTCTCCACCTCGATCAACCCCAGCACCATGTGCGGATCTAGTCCGGCACGCGTCGCCTCATAGTGCACAGTGCTCAGGAAATCAAATCGGTAGTTCGCATCGGGCATACGTTTTTCCAAGCGCCGCGACATCTCGTCCAGCCAAGCCTGCGCTTCCTGCTGCGAGGCGAAGGCCAGTTTTGGGGCAGCCTGGTCGGATACCGCGCGATGCAGCATCGCACGTACGCTGGCAGAAAGCTGTTCCTCCTTCTGCGCACCGGCCTGGGCCGAGAACGACAGACACAAACCCACCGCCGCAAGCGACAGTAACAAGCTGGATCTGTTGAGGGTTTTCAATTTCATAGTTTGGATTGTACGAGCTTGAGCACATCTTGCAAGGCGACGACTTGGGCGGCTTCGTCCTTGCGGCCCTGATACTCGACGTTGCTTTCTTTCAAACTGCGGTCGCCGATCACGATGCGGTGCGGGATGCCGATCAGTTCCAGATCGGCGAACATCACACCGGGGCGTTCGTCGCGGTCGTCCAGCAACACTTCGATACCGGCTGCCTGCAACTCGGCATAGAGTTGGTCAGCGGCGGCTTTCACCGCCTCACTCTTCTTGTAGCCGATCGGCGCGATGGCGACCTGGAAGGGCGCCATGCCGGCCGGCAGCGCGATGCCGCGTGCATCGAAGTTCTGTTCGATGGCGGCGGCCACGATGCGCGACACGCCGATGCCGTAGCAGCCCATCTCTATAACTTGTGCTTTGCCGTTCTCGTCCAGATAAGTGGCTTGAAGCGCTTCGGAATACTTGGTGCGCAACTGGAAGATGTGGCCGACTTCGATGCCGCGGCACAGTTCCAGCGTGCCTTTGCCGTCCGGCGACGGGTCGCCAGCGACCACGTTGCGGATATCGGCAACCAGATCCGGCTCGGGCAGATCGCGTCCCCAGTTGATGCCGGCGGTGTGGAATTTTGGCTTGTTGCTGCCCGCCACGAAATCGCTCATCGCGGCGACGCTGCGATCAGCGATCACGCGCGTCAGGCTGCGGTTGATTCCGACCGGCCCGAGGAATCCCGGCGGGCAGTTGAAGAAGGCGCGGATCTCGTCTTCGCGTGCGAAGCGGAATTCGGACAGACCGGGCAACTTGTTCACCTTGATCTCGTTCAGGCTGTGGTCGCCGCGCAGTAGAAGGATGACCAACTTATCATCGGCGATCACCGCCAGCAGTTTCACCGTGCGCTGCAGAGGGATGTCGAGCAACTTGGCGACATCTTCACAAGTGGTTTGGCTCGGTGTGGCGACATCGCGCATCTCTTCGCTTGCTGCGGCACGAGACGTTGCAGGCGCAAGCGCTTCGGCCAGCTCCACGTTGGCGGCGTAATCCGAGTTCGGGCAGAAGGCCAGGCCGTCTTCACCGGAATCGGCCAGCACATGGAACTCGTGCGAGCCGGAACCGCCGATGGCGCCGGTGTCCGCGGCTACGGCGCGGAACTGCAAGCCCAGACGGGTGAAGATGCGCGAGTAGGTCTCGTACATCACTTGATAGGTCTGTTCCAGACTCTCGAAGTCGGCGTGGAAGGAGTAGGCATCCTTCATCATGAACTCGCGCGCGCGCATCACGCCGAAACGGGGGCGTACCTCGTCGCGGAACTTGGTCTGGATCTGGTAGAAGTTCAGCGGCAGCTGGCGGTAGCTCTTCACCTCGCGGCGTGCGATGTCGGTGATGACTTCCTCGTGTGTGGGGCCGAAGCAGAACTGGTGGTCGTGGCGGTCGCGGATCTTCAGCATCTGCGGGCCGAACACATCCCATCGGCCGGTCTCCTGCCACAGTTCGGCGGGCTGCACGGCAGGCATCAGCAGCTCGATGCCGCCACTCTTGTCCATCTCTTCGCGCACCACGGCTTCGACTTTGCGCAGCACGCGCAGTCCCAAAGGCATCCAGGTGTACAGTCCGCTGGCAAGTTTGCGGATGTAGCCCGCGCGCAGCATCAGGCGGTGACTGGGCAGTTCGGCCTCGGCAGGAGCTTCCTTGAGGGTGGAGATGAAGAATTTTGAAACGCGCATGTTATCGACTCGTGGGGCGTAAGTAAGAGGGCGCGATTCTACTGCAAGCGGCCAGTCCCGTCTTTCCTGCAGGGCTGAAATGTGGAACAATCCGGCCATCGAAAAATGTATGGGGCGAATCATGATAGACCGTGAAGGTTATCGCCCGAACGTCGGCATCATTCTGACCAACGCAAAGAATCAGGTATTCTGGGGCAAACGTATCAGGCAGGACGCATGGCAGTTCCCGCAAGGGGGCATTCAGCACGGCGAGACGCCGGAACAGGCGATGTACCGTGAACTGCACGAAGAAGTGGGCTTGCATGCCTGCCATGTGAAGATATTGGGCCGGACCCGGGATTGGATGCGTTACGATGTGCCGCAAAGTTGGGGCAAGTCGCGTTCGCATTACAAGGGGCAAAAGCAGATATGGTTCCTGTTGCGTCTGACAGGACGGGATTGCGATGTGTCTTTGCGAGCGTCCGGACATCCCGAGTTCGACGCTTGGCGCTGGACCGAGTACTGGATAGAGCTGGACACCGTGATCGATTTCAAACGGGACGTTTATCGTTTGGCGCTCAACGAACTGGTGCGTTTCCTGCCCGCCCTGCGCGGTCAGGAGCATCTGGCAACACAAAAATAGCAGCCGTTCATTTCAATCAGGAGGAATCATGATCACCCAGTACAAGCCGTTGGTATCCGCAGCATTGAAGACCGGTTCTTCCTTCGTACGTCCGACCCAGGCCTTGCCGGAGCGCGTCAAGCTCAGCAGCCCGGCGACGGATGTGATGACCGACCTGACCAAGGTGTCCGTGGTCAGCGTGCGTGCCAAGACCTCGATGGACAAAGCCAACGCCAAGATGATCAAGTATGGCGTGCGTATGCTGCTGGTGCTGGACGACAACGAGCAGATCGCCGGTCTGATCACCGCCACCGACGTGCTGGGCGAGAAGCCGATGCGTTTCCTGCAGAACATGGGCGGCACGCATGCAGACATCATGGTGCGCGACATCATGACCACGCAGCGCGAGATGGAAGTGCTGGATATCGAGGATGTCAAGAAGGCCAAGGTCGGTGACGTGGTGATGACGCTGAAGGCGGCCCATCGCCAGCACTCGATGGTGGCTTCGACGGGATCAGACGGCAAGCAGACCATATGCGGTTTGTTCTCCATCACCCAGATCGCCCGCCAGCTCGGTGCGCAAATGCAGAACTTCGAGCTGGCAAGCACTTTTGCCGAGATCGAAGCGGTCATTGCCCAGAGTTAAGTTCGCTCGCCCATTTTCAGGGCTTGAGTTACCAACATACAAGGAACGTTCAATGTTGAAATTGCAGTGGCTATTCTCAGCGGGCTTTCTGGTTGCAATGCTTGCAGGGTGTGCGGGCATCCAGGAACCGGGGAATGCGATCTATATGCATGTCGACGAGAAACCTTCACCTACTGCCCGTCAGCAGAAATATCCAGTGTTGGTGCGACTGTCGGCATACCAGGATGCGCGCGATGTATCCGACCCGCATCTGCTGGGTGTGGCGACTACCCGTGTGCTGGGCATGACAGGCAAGGACATCATGCTGGATAGCGAGGTGGCGGCGGTGGTCGGTGCCAGCATGAAGAAGCGTTTGAGCGACGATGGCTTGCAATTCGTCGAGGCCGACCAAGCGCAATTCCAGTTGAGCGGCGTGGTCAAGACGCTGTCAGTGGACATCAAGGAACGAGATTATCTGAGCATCGCCATCGAATCGACCTTGACCGATGCTACCAGCGGGCGCGTCATCTGGTCCGGCGTGGTAGCTGAAAAGAAGGAACGCTATGCCGGGGTCTCGGGTAACAGCAAAGGCGATGTGGCAGCCTTCCTGAAAACAGGATTGGCTACGGTCAGCCATAAGACCAGCGAGTCGATCCTGTCTGTGCTGATGGCGACCCGCCCTGAACTGTTCGGTGCGGCGGGTGTGGCCAAAGCCGCGCCGGGTGTGACGGTCTATACAGGTGCACCACCGGTCGTCGCTCCGCCGGCCGCAGCGACTATCAAACCGGTCGCCGCAACCGGCATGCTGGTGCTGACTTCGGTGCCTGGTAACGTCAAGGTCTATGTCGACGATGTTTATTACGGCTTGACGCCGCTGGAAGCCGAGATGCCGGCGGGTATCTACCAGCTGCGTTTCGAACTGGATGGCTATGCCAAGAGCAGCGAAAAGGTTTCGGTGCGTCGTGGTGATCGCACCGAACTGAAGGTGGAGTTGCATCACTGATTGAGCAGCCCAGCCGCCAAACAAAAAAGCCCGCGATGCGGGCTTTTTTGTTTGGTCTGTCCGATGTGTCAGTGCTTGCCGGTACTGCCGAATCCGTTCGCACCGCGATGGCTGTGCGGGAACTCTTCCACGATATTGAACTGCACTTGTGCCACCGGCACGATGACCAACTGCGCGATACGCTCCATCGGCATCAGTTCGAAGGGGTGTGAACCGCGGTTCCAGACCGAGATGAAGATCTGGCCCTGATAGTCGGAGTCGATCAGGCCGACCAAGTTGCCGAGCACGATGCCATGCTTGTGGCCGAGGCCGGAGCGGGGCAGGATCATCGCGGCATAGTGGGGGTCGTTGAGGTGCAGCGCGATGCCGCTGGGAATCAGTTCGCATTGTCCCGGCCGAATGGTGACGGCTTCGTCTATGCAGGCGCGCATGTCGATGCCGGCAGAGCCCGGTGTGGCATACATCGGCGGATGATCGTGCAGGCGCGGGTCGAGTATCTTGACGTCCACTTTCTTCATGTCTGGTTCCCTTTCTTGTAAAGCATGGCGGCATGACGCAACAGGGCGCGAGCCAGAGTCGATTTGTCGGTGCGCGGTAATACATGTTCACCCGCATCGTCGAACAGCACGAGTTCGTTGTCATCGGCGCCGATGGCGTCCTGCGCCAGATTGGCGGCGAGCAACGGGATGTTCTTCTTCTTGCGTTTGGCCGTGGCGTGCTCGCGCAGCTTCTCACTCTCCGCAGCGAAGCCCACGCAGAACGGGGCTTTGGGCTGACTGGCGACCCAGCCGAGAATGTCCGGGGTGGGAACCAGCTGCAGATTCAGGCTGGTGTCGCTCTTCTTGATCTTTTGTTCACTCGGCTGGGCCACACGGTAATCCGCAACCGCAGCGACACCGATGAACATGTCGCTCGATGGTACGGCCTGCTGCACCGCTGCGAACATCTCCGCTGCCGAGGTGACATCCACCACGCGCGCACCGGCGGGCGGCGTGAGCGAGACCGGGCCGGAGACCAGTGTGACTTGTGCGCCCATCTCCAGCGCAGCCTGCGCGACGGCGTAACCCATCTTGCCGCTGCTGCGGTTGGTGATGCCGCGCACCGCGTCGATGGCTTCATAGGTAGGGCCGGCGGTGATGAGCAGGCGCATGCCCGCCAGTTCATCGGAGCTTGCTACGGACAAGGCAGTCAGGATGTCCTGTGCCAGCGCTTCCGCTTCCAGCATGCGCCCCATGCCTTCCTCGCCGCAGGCCTGCACCCCGCTGACCGGACCGAGCAGCGTCACGCCGTCCGCAGCCAGTTGTCGGACGTTGCGCTGTGTCGCGGCATTCGACCACATCTGCTTGTTCATGGCCGGTGCGACCAGCAGCGGGCAATCGCGTGCCAAGCAGAGCGTGGATAGCAGATCGTCGGCCAGGCCATGCGCCAGCTTGGCGATGAAGTCGGCCGTGGCGGGCGCAATCACGATGGCATCGGCGATGCGGCTGCTGTGGATATGCGACATACCCTTGTCGTCCTGCCATTGGTCGAGTAGCACGGGCTGACCGGTGAGTGCCTGCAGGGTGGCGGGCG
Organism: Sideroxydans sp.; assembly: GCA_013791855.1. Lineage (GTDB taxonomy): Bacteria > Pseudomonadota > Gammaproteobacteria > Burkholderiales > Gallionellaceae > Sideroxyarcus. The sequence continues at coordinate 81,965 of VMTA01000047.1, read as the reverse complement.
TGATGAAATGTGTCGCTGCATCGGTCATCGCCACTTGCACCTCGACACCCTGCTTGATGAGCAGACGCGCTAGTTCCGCCGCCTTATAGGCCGCGATGCCGCCGGTGATGCCGAGTACGATGCGTCGATGGGGAGTGGCAGGTGTCATGCCGCGCATCTTAACAAGAAAGTGTTGTGTTTGTTGCATGGGGGTAGTGATCAGGACGGCCGAAACATCATGATAGTAACCGCCGTTCAACGTTGGCATTGCGGGCAATAGAAGGTCGAGCGCTGTCCTTGCTTGATGATGCGGACAGGCGTCCCGCAGTGGAGGCAAGCTTCGTTGCCGCGTCCGTAGACGAAATAATGCTGTTGGAAATAGCCGCTGGAACCGTCGCTGTGGATGAAGTCGCGCAGTGTGCTGCCGCCTTTCTCAATGGCGGCGCGCAAAACCTCCTGCACGTTCTGTACCAGAGCCGCGCAGCGGGCGCGGGACAACTTCCCGGCTGCCAGTTGCGGACGGATGCCGGCGCGGAACAATGCCTCATTGGCGTAGATGTTGCCCACGCCGACCACCAGATGATTGTCCATCAGTGCCAGTTTGATGGCGACGCTGCGTGTCCGTGTCGCGCGATAAAGGTAGTCCGCATCGAATGCTTCGCTCAGCGGCTCCGGCCCGAGACGACTCAGCAGCGGGTGTGCGGCGATATCGCCCTCGTGCCACAACACCGCCCCGAAGCGGCGCGGGTCGCGCAGGCGCATCAGCTTGCCGTTGTGCAGGACTAGGTCGAAGTGGTCGTGCTTTTCCGGCGGGGTGCCGTGCGGCAGGATGCGCAGGCTGCCGCTCATGCCCAGATGCAGGATGAGCGTGCCGTGCTCGAATGCGATCAGCAGATATTTCGCGCGGCGCTGCAATGCGAGGATCTCGCGTCCCCGCAGCAGAGCAGGCAATTCAGCGGGGATCGGCCAGCGCAGTTGCGCATGGCGCACGATGACATCCGTGACTTGCGCGCCCTGCAGATGCGGCGCAATGCCGCGCAGCGTGGTTTCGACTTCGGGTAACTCGGGCATCAGGCGGCGTGATGTCTGCGCCACCACAGCCAGCCGCCGATGGCGATCATCAGCAGCGGCAGCACCAGCAGCAGGCTGTACGTGAATACAGTCAGTTGATGTCTGCTGAAGGCGAGTGCGCCATCCTTGGCGGTGTGCGGGGCGAGGGTGATGAATTGCTCGTCGCCTGCCAGCCAATTCACCATATTCATGCCCAGATCCAGGTTGCCGCCGTTGCCTGAATACGCGTTCGACAGAAAAGCAGCACTGCCGACCACCACGATGCGTTGCTCATGTTTCGGGCCGTCGCGTTGCAGGGCGACGGCCAGACTGAACGGGCCGGGCACATCCTGGGTCGCGTCGAATCGCATGTCGCGTCGCTGGCTCACCCAGCCGTTGGCCGCGCCTTCCACCAGAGTGTGATACGTCCAGCTTTCGCTGTCGTCCACGCTCAAGGCAGTGGCATAGGGGAAGGCGGTGATCAGATCGAAATCGCGCGTGACGGGATGCGGCGGATAGCCGCCGCCCAGTGTCCAGTCCTTGGGCGCATCCAATTGCTGCGCTGCAGGGTCGATGATCATGCCCGGCAGCGGGTCGATATGCAGTTGTTCGGCAAGGCTCTCCAGGCCGCGCAGCGGCTCGGCATCCAGTAGCCACAGCAGGTTGCCGCCGCGTTCTACGAAGCGCAGCAATTTTGCGATCTCACCTTTGAATAGCTTCTTTTGCGGCTGGGTGATGACCAGCAGGCCGATGTTGTCCGGCACTTCCTGCGCGACGGTCAGGTTGAGGGAGGTGACGCGATAACCGTTCTGCGTCAGCCTGCGGCCGAATTCGCCCAGATCGTGGTTGGCCTCACCGTCCAATTTGCGTTCGCCGTGGCCGCTCACATACATCACCCATTGTTCACGGTTGCGGGCGAGGCGCATCAAGGCGCTGGTCAGCGTTTGCTCGTTCAGCGTGGTCAAGTGCTCGCTGCGGCCGGCGTAATTCACCACCATCTCGCCGTTGCCGCGTATGCCGGACTTGCGCACGGCTTCCGGCTCTTTCAAAGGGTCGACAAAAGTGAGGCTGATGTCAGGTTTGTAGCGCTGGTACAGTGCGACAAAATCACTCACCAGTTTGCGTACGTCGCCCTGCTTGGCATCCTGCTCGGTGGCGTAGACGGTGATGTCCAGCGGCTTGTCGAGCTGGGACAGTATGTGCACGCTGCCTGCTTCCAGACTGTTCAACTCGTTCTGCGTGAAATCACGCTGCAACGGAAAACGTGCCGCCAGTTGGTACAGGGCGACACAGACTACGATCAGGGCTATGTAGAACAGGCTGCGATAGATCAACGGGCGAGTCATCAATGGCCTCCCCGTTCTCGCCGCAGATGATGGATGGTCAGCATCAGGAAGAAGGTGCAGAACAGCACGAAATAGGCGATGTCAGCACTGCTGAGCAAGCCCGAGTTCAGATTCTGGAAATGCGTGTTGGGTGACAAAGCGCGCAACAGACCGCCCGCCATATCGAGCAGCCATAGCGTGACCGAGACGGCCAGTGCAGTGAAGGCGGCGACCACCGGCTGGCGGCTGACAGCGGAGAAATACAGGCCGAGCGCGGCATAGGCGGCGGCCAGCAGCCACAGGCCGAGAAGATTGCACAGGATCAGTCCGATATCGGCTCGCGTACCCAGCGCCAGCAGCGCCATCATCGCCACGGCGGCCAGTATGACTAGGGAGAGCAGCGCCAGCAGGCCGGAAAACTTGCCGAGCACGATCTGTGCGGAAGAGAGCGGGGAAGTCGCCAGCAGCAGCCAGGTCTGGTTGCGCCGCTCTTCCGCGATCAAGCGCATGCTGAACAGGGGTGTCAGCATCAGCAGCAACAGGGCGAGCAGGTTGGCCAACGGGGCGGCGATGGAGATGGTCGCACCCGGTGCGTCGTCCATCTGCGCCAACTGGGTTTGCACTTGCAGGTAATCGTCCAATCGTGCAAGGAAGAACCAGCCGAGGATGAACTGCAACAGTGCCAGCATCATCCAGGTCGAGGGCGCGCTGAACAGGGTGTGCAGGTCTTTGCGGGCGAGGGTGCGGATCATGCGTGCTCGCTTTCCGCATCGGCGTTCAGGCGCAGGAAGCTGGATTCGATGTCGCTGTGCGCGCGCAATTCGTCCAGCGTGCCATTGAAGATGGAGCGTCCCTCACGCAAGATCACGGCGCGATCACATACTTGCTCGACCTCGTGCAGAAGGTGTGTGGACAGGATCACGCTGCTGCTGTCGCCCAGTTCACTGATCAGTGTGCGGATGTCGCGGATCTGTGCCGGGTCCAAGCCGACCGTGGGTTCGTCCAGGATGACCACAGCGGGCTGGTGGATGATCGCCTGCGCGATGCCCACGCGCTGCTGGTAACCTTTGGAAAGTTCGCCTATCAGGCGCGGCCCCCAGTCCAGCAGGCCGCAACGTCGTTTCGTCAGTTCCAGATATTCGGGTAGTTGTGCCTTGCTCACCTTGTGCAAGCGGGCGGCGAACAGCAGCTGGTCATCCACGCGCATATCACGATACAAAGGGGGATGTTCCGGCAGAAAACCCAGACAGGCCTTGCCCAGATCAGCTCGCCGCGCCAGATCGAAATCACAGACCGCTACGCTGCCGCTGTTCGGTTGCAGCGCGCCGGACAGCATCATCAGCGTGGTGCTTTTGCCTGCACCGTTGTGGCCCAGCAATCCCAGTACCTCGCCGCGGCGCAGTTCCAGTGACACATCGTCCACGACCCGGCGTTTGCCGTGAAAGCGCACCAGATTGCGGGCGGAAAGCGTGGTTGGAGCAGGCATATGGGGCGGGAGTCGCGCGGTTTTGAGTTGCGACGAATATAACCTAATATGTCGGCTCGCATCAAAACACTCGGGCCCTAGATGATCTTTCCGACACGAATCCTTGCCCTGCCGCTGATACTCATGCTGGCAGCCTGCGCGAACACGCCGCAGAGATCGGCTACTGACGAGCCAGCCAGCGATAGCTCGCAGCATGGTCGTCTGGAGCAGATCGCTCCCGAACCCAGACTGGATCTGCCCGATGTCGAACTGACGGATCGCCTGATGTATGGATTCCTGCTGGGCGACATCGCGGCACAACGCGGCCGTCCCGAACTGGCAGCGCAAGCCTATCTCGATCTGGCACGTACCACCCGCGATCCGCGTGTGGCGCGCCGCGCCGCGCAACTGACCTTCGAAGCACATCAGTATGACCAGTCGCTGGAGGCGTTCAAGCTGTGGCAGGAGCTGGAACCAACCTCGCCGCTGGCGAAGCAGATGCTGGTCTCATTGCTGCTTTCCGGCGGAAAGCTGGACGAGGCGCGTCCCCTGGTCATCGAGATGCTGGCGGCTGAACCGCAGAAGGGGCGTGCCTTCATGAGTCTGTATGGCTTGCTGGCGCGAGTGCAGGACAAGGCCGCCGCATTGGACTGGCTGACCGAAGTGGCGCAGCCTTATCCCGAGGTCGCCGAGGCGCATTGGGCGCTGGCGCAGACCGCTATCACCGCCGGCAAGCAGGAAGTGGCACTGGCAGAAGCGAACAAGTCGCTGGAGCTAAAACCGGACTGGGATCTGGCGGTGATGCTCGCCGCGCAGCAGACTCAGCACAACGACCCGCAGCGTGCTGTCGCGATGCTGTCGCGCTTTCTGAAAGCACATCCCGAACGTAACGAGGTGCGGCTGTTCTACGCGCGCATGTTGCTGGAGCAGAAACAGTATCAGCCGGCACGCGACCAGTTCGCCAAGCTGCTGGAACAGCGGCCGGGCAGTGCCGAGCTGGCATTCGCCATCGCCATGATCTCGCTGCAGCTGGGCGAGCTGGACAGGGCAGAACAGGAACTGCGTCAGGCTTTGTCCGGCAAGGGGGGCGACAACGACACGCTGCGTTTCTATCTTGGCCAACTGTACGAGGCGAAGCAGGACTGGCCGGCCGCGCTGCAGCAATACCGCGAGATACAGGGTGGCGACAGGCTGTATGCCGCGCGCTTGCGCATCGCCTATCTGCAGAATAAACAGGGCGAGTTGCAGGCTGCACGCAAGACGCTGGCGCAGACCGAGGCGAAGGAGGATGCACAGCGCGTGCAACTGCTGATGGTGGATGCGCAGTTCCTGCGCGAAGCCGGCCAGTATGCTGAAAGTTTCCAGACGCTGATGCGTGGACTGAAGAATTTCCCGGAACAGCCGGAATTGCTTTACCAGGCTGCCCTGCTTGCCGACCGGCTGGACAAGCATGAAGACTTCGAACGGTTGATCCGCAAGTTGATCAAGATCGAGCCGGACAATGCGCATGCCTATAACGCACTGGGCTACGGCTGGCTGGCGCGCAACATCCGCATCCCGGAAGCCCTGGCGCTGGTTGAGAAAGCCTACCGGCTGGCACCGGATGATGCGGCCATCATCGACAGCATGGGGTGGGGCTACTACCGTTCTGGGCAACTGGACAAGAGTCTGGAATTCCTGCGCCGCGCCTATGCGGCCAATCCCGATCCCGAGATCGCCGCCCATCTGGGTGAGGTGCTGTGGGTGAAGGGGGAGCGCGAAGCCGCGCAGAAAGTCTGGCGCGCCAGCGAACAAGCGCATCCCGACAACACCCTGTTGCGCGATGTGATCCACAAGTTCCTGCCTTGACCCGATGCGCCGGTTAGTCCTGCTGTCCTTGTTGATGTCAGCCTGCTCCACGACGCCGACCGTCGTGCAGCGACCCGTTGCAGTAGATGCGCCATTCGTCATCAATGGACGAATCGCGATCATCCAGCCTGAACGGCGCGATAGTGCCGGTCTGCGCTGGACGCATGATGCAGCTTCGGACGAAGTGCTGTTGCTGGCCCCGCTGGGGCAAGTCGTGGCACGCATCACTTCCGGCAAACAGGGCGTGACGCTGGAAGCGGAAGGCAAGACCCATGTCGCGCAGGATGCCGAGACGCTCACGCAGGACTTGCTGGGCTGGCAGTTGCCGCTTTCCGGCTTGCGTTACTGGATCGCGGCCTTGCCCGCACCGGGTGGGGAATTCCTTCGGGAACAAGATGCGGCAGGCCGCATCTCCGTCCTGTATCAGCAGGGCTGGACCATCCGTTACACGCGCTATGCGGGCGAAGGACGTGACGCGTTGCCCTTGCGTCTGAGCTTGCAGCGCGCAGGCATGGAAGTGCGCGTGCTGATCGACGAATGGGAGACGCGATGAAAACGCTAGTATGTCCCGCACCTGCCAAGCTGAACCTGTTCCTGCATGTGGTCGGCCGCCGCGAAGACGGCTATCACTTGCTGCAGACTTTGTTCCGTTTCATCGACCTGAACGACACACTGCATTTCACGCTGCGCGACGACGGCCAGGTGTGTCGACTCAATGCCTTGGAAGGCGTGCCGCCTGAGCAGGATCTGTGCGTGCGTGCCGCGCGTCTGTTGCAACAGGAGACCGGCTGCAAGCTGGGGGCGGATATCGAGGTCGAGAAACGCATCCCCATGGGCGGCGGTCTGGGTGGCGGCAGCTCGGATGCGGCCACCACTTTGCTGGCCCTGAACAAGCTGTGGGGACTGGGTTTGAGTCGCGAACGACTGATGGCGCTGGGCCTGACGCTGGGAGCGGATGTGCCGGTGTTCGTGTTCGGCGACAATGCCTTTGCCGAAGGCGTCGGCGAGCGTCTGCAGGCGTACGGCCTGCCGGAAGCTTGGTATGTCGTGCTGTGTCCGCCGGTGCATGTGCCGACGGCAAAGATTTTTACGCATTCCGAATTGACACGAAATACGATTTCGATGACAATGCGCGCCCTTCCGAAGGGGGAAGTATTTCGGGCCGGTCGACAAGCCGGTTTGAACAACGATCTGCAGGCCGTGGCCTGCAAGTTGTACCCCGAAGTTGCGGAACATCTTGCCTGGTTGGCGCAGTTTGCCCCGGCGATGATGACAGGCTCAGGCGCTTGCGTTTTTGCCGAGTTCGCAACGGAATCGGAAGCAAAAGCGGTATTGCAGCAGTTGCCGCCGGATATGCGCGGATTTGTCGCGCACGGCTTGCAACAGCACCCTCTCAGGGAATTCGCTGCATAAGGTTTTTGGGGAGTCGCCAAGTGGTAAGGCATCGGATTTTGATTCCGACATTCGTAGGTTCGATCCCTACCTCCCCAGCCAGTTCATTCAAGTATCGACGGGCGTTCGCGCCCTTTTCATTTTTCTACTAGAGGTGCTCCCGATGTCCGGCGACATGATGGTTTTCACCGGCAATGCCAATCCCAAGCTGGCTGAAAGCGTAGCTAGGCATCTGGGTATCCATCTTGGTCGCGCAACCGTCAGCCGTTTCTCCGACGGCGAAGTGATGGTGGAGATCCTTGAACATGTACGCGGCAAGGATGTGTTCATCCTGCAATCGACCTGTGCCCCGACCAACGACAATCTGATGGAAGTCATGGTGATGGTCGATGCCTTGCGCCGCGCCTCGGCCGCCCGCATCACCGCCGCCATCCCTTATTTCGGCTATGCCCGCCAGGACCGCCGTCCGCGTTCTGCACGTGTGGCGATCACCGCCAAAGTGGTAGCGAACATGTTGAGCAGCGCGGGTGTAGACCGCGTGCTGACCATGGACCTGCACTCCGACCAGATCCAGGGTTTCTTCGATATCCCGGTGGACAACATCTACGCCAGCCCCATCCTGCTGTCCGATGTGTGGCGCAATGATTATCCCAACCTGATCGTGGTGTCGCCCGACGTCGGCGGTGTGGTGCGTGCGCGTGCACTGGCCAAACAGCTGGACGCCGACCTCGCCATCATCGACAAGCGCCGTCCCAAGCCGAACGTGGCCAAGGTGATGAACATCATCGGTGACGTGGCTGGCCGTACCTGTCTGATCATGGACGACATGGTCGATACCGCCAACACACTGTGCGAAGCCGCCAATGCGCTGAAAGAGAAGGGCGCCACCCGTGTGCTGGCCTACTGTACCCACGGCGTGCTGTCCGGTCCGGCCATCGAGCGTATCGAGAAGTCCGCCATCGACGAGTTGGTCGTGACCGACACCATCCCGTTGCAGGAGAACGCACGCAACTGTAAGCGTATCCGCCAACTCAGCGTCGCCGAGTTGATGGCAGAGACGCTGCGCCGCATCAATGCGGAAGAGTCCGTCAGCTCCCTGTTCGTGGATTGAGTTTCAAGTGGTGACCATGTCGGTCATCACACAACCCGGAATGCTCTGGTCGCGGAGCGTTCCAATTGAAGTGGAGAAGTAAAAATGTCTATCGAAATCAGCGCAACAAAACGCCAAGTGCAAGGAACGGGTGCGAGCCGCCGTCTGCGCAAAGCGAACCGCGTCCCCGCCGTCGTGTACGGTTCCGGCGATGCAGTCATGATCGAACTCGATCACAACACCATCTATTTCGCACTGAAGAACGAAGCGTTCCACGCTTCCGTGCTGTCTCTGGAAGTGGAAGGCAAGAAGGAATCCGTGCTGCTGCGCGACTTCCAGATGCACCCGTTCCGCCAGCAAGTGCAACACGTTGACTTCCAGCGCGTCGATGCCAAGAAGAAGGTGCACATGAAGGTGCCTCTGCACTTCGTGAACGCCGAGATCGCACCGGGCGTGAAGCAAGGTGGCGGCATCATCACCCACGTGCTGAATGAACTTGATATCGCTTGTCTGGCAAAAGACCTGCCGACAGCCATCGAGATCGATCTGGCCGGTCTGGAACTGGGACACTCCATCCACATCTCCGACGTCAAGCTGCCCAAGGGCGTTGAAGTGGCGACCCATCACCACGCTGCCGATGCAGTGGCGACGGTCACAGTGCCGCGCGGCCATGTCGAAGCTGCTGCCGAAGCTGCCGCTGCAGCAGACGCGTCCGCCGCTTCTACTGCTGCCGCCGCACCTGCAGCCAAGAAGTAATACGCAACAGGAACAACCCGCCATGTCATCTGACGGTGCATGGCGGGTTTTTTCATTATGAGCGAACCGATCAAACTCATCGTCGGGCTGGGTAATCCCGGCAAGGAATATGAAGCCACGCGCCACAACGCAGGTTTCTGGTGGGTGGATGAGCTCGCGCGTATGCACAGCGCCAACTTCAAGGCCGACAGCAAGTTCCACGGCCTTGTCGCCAAGACCAATCTACACGGGCATGAGGTGCATCTGCTCAAGCCGCAGACCTTCATGAATGTGAGCGGCCGCGCCGTGGGGGCGCTGGCACAGTTCTACAAGTTCGTCCCGGCACAGATACTGGTGGTGCATGACGAACTCGACCTGCCGCCGGGCAGTGCCAAGCTCAAACTGGGCGGTGGCCACGGCGGACACAACGGCCTGAAGGACATCATCGCGCATCTGGGCAGTAAGGATTTCTGGCGTTTGCGTATCGGTGTAGGCCATCCGGGTGATCGCGCGGAAGTAGTGAACTACGTACTCAATGCGCCGCGCAAGGAAGAGCAGGGTTTGATCGATGAGGCATCGCAACGCGCACAGGATGTTGCCGCGCTGATCATCGAAGGCAAACTGGAAGCGGCGATGTTGAAGCTGCACAGCAATTAACCAAGGAAACAACCATGAGTCTCAAATGCGGAATCGTCGGTCTGCCCAATGTGGGCAAGTCCACCATGTTCAATGCCCTCACCAAGGCGGGTATCGCGGCGGAGAACTATCCCTTCTGTACCATCGAACCCAACGTCGGCATCGTCGAAGTACCCGATCCGCGTATGGATGGTCTGGCCAAGATCGTCAATCCGCAACGCATGCAATACGCCATCGTCGAGTTCGTCGATATCGCGGGTCTGGTGGCGGGCGCGTCCAAAGGTGAAGGTCTGGGCAACCAGTTCCTCGCCAACATTCGCGAGACGGATGCCATCGTCAACGTCGTGCGCTGTTTCGACGACGAGAACGTGGTGCACGTGGCCGGCAAGGTCGATCCCATCTCCGACATCGAAGTCATCCTGACCGAGCTGGCGCTGGCCGATATGGCCGTGGTGGAGCGCACCATCCACCGCGACGGCAAGAAAGCCAAATCCGGCGACAAGGACGCAATCAAGTTGGTTGCGTTGCTGGAAAAGCTGCTGCCGCATCTGAACGAAGGCAAGCCGGCGCGTACCTTCGGCCTGAGCGGTGAAGAGATCGAGCTCATCAAACCATTGTGTCTGCTCACCATCAAACCGGCGATGTATGTCGGCAACGTGCTGGAAGACGGTTTCGAGAACAATCCGTATCTGGATCGTTTGCGCGAACATGCCGCGAAAGAGGGCGCACCGGTGGTGGCGCTGTGCGCCAAGATCGAACAGGAGCTGGCCGATCTCGACGATGCCGACAAAAAGGAATTTTTGGCAGACCTCGGTCTGGAAGAGCCCGGCCTGAACCGTCTGATTCGTGTCGGCTACGACTTGCTCGGCCTGCAGACCTACTTCACCGCCGGTGTAAAGGAAGTGCGCGCATGGACCATCCACAAGGGTGACACCGCACCGCAAGCGGCAGGGGTCATCCATACCGACTTCGAGAAGGGCTTCATCCGCGCGCAGACCATCTCCTACGAGGATTTCATCGCCTGCGGCGGTGAAGCCGGTGCGAAGGAGAAGGGCAAGATGCGTGTGGAAGGAAAAGAATATGTCGTGCAGGACGGCGACGTGATGAACTTCCTGTTCAACGTGTAACCTCAGCGCATCGTTCGATGCAAAAAGGCCAAGCCGGAATCCGGCTTGGCCTTTTTGCATTTAAGGATCCGGGCGAACTTACTCGCCGTTCAGGAAAGCCAGCATGTCCCATTTGAGCTCTGAGAACTCCTGCTCGGACAGCTCGAAGTGCGCCAGTACAAGCTCGCCATGCTTGTCCCAATCCTTGTCGCGGACATGCAGATGCTCGTCCGTGACATTCTCTGCCATATGTATCAGTCCGATCAGGTCTCGGACGTCTGCACCGGCACGGTTGTCGGGCGAGGTGAAGATCGTCTCGTCATGATGGAGAAGAATGGCCATGCTGACCCGGGCCGGCAGCGCCCAGGAGCGCGTTAGCATATTGCCGACCACGGCATGATTGGTGGAGTAGTGTTTATCCTCTGTTTCGCAGAGTGGAATACCTTGCTTGCCATCCGCCATGACAGTGGCACGGTAGTCCGGGTACTTCTGCATCAGCACCGGAATGCCGCAGTCGTGGAACAATGCTGCGATATAGCTTTCCTCGCGCGATACCGTCGGGAACTTGGCTGCCATCTTTTCGGCGCCGCTGGCGGCGATGGTGGAGCGTTCCCAGAACTTGTCGAAGCTCTGCCCCTCGCCGCCCAAACTCTGCCGCAAGGCGATGTTGTGCACCAGATTCATGATGTTCCGCAGGCCCAGTATGTTGGCCGCATGCATGACCGAGGTCACTTTCGTGCGCAGGCCTACGAAGGGCGAATTGGCCAGTTTCAGCAAGGGAGCGAGCATGCCCGCATCCCTGCTGATCAGCTGCGCGATCTTTTCCAGGCTGGCTTCCGGATGTTTGATCTCGCGCATGAGTTCGGTCAGCGTGGCGGGACAGGGCGGGATGAAGATGCCATTCAGGGTCTGTTCGGTGGCGGAGAGCGACAATTCTGTGTTCATCGTGGTTCCTGAGTCTGAGTGATTGAGACGCCTAGGCGCATCATGCATAAATATCCGCTTCCATGCCATATGCCGAAATGCATATGCATAGGTATAGATGAGCGGGGCCTGGAATTGCTTCGTTGAGAATGACAGGCTTCTGTTACACTCCGCGCCGCAATCTCGTTTCAGTCTAGTGATTGCCGCCGATTCCGGTTCGCAACACCCACCTCATTCAGCCTCAGACTGGCGCCCCATCAGGGCGACAGGCCGTTTGTACCAAGAAGAAAGCACAACTATGTCATTCGCATCCCTCGGCCTGTCCGAAGAACTCGTCCGCGCCGTCACCGAGCGTGGTTATACCGAACCAACCCCCATTCAAGCCCAAGCCATCCCTGTCATCCTCAAAGGTGGCGACCTCATGGGCGGCGCGCAGACCGGCACCGGCAAGACCGCCGGCTTCACACTGCCGCTGTTGCAACGCCTGATGGAAAAGAATGTCGCCGGCAAGGCGCCCATCCGCGCACTGGTGCTCACGCCCACGCGCGAGCTCGCCGCCCAAGTGGAGGAGAGCGTGCGTTTGTACGGCAAACACCTGCCGCTCAAATCCATGATGATGTTCGGTGGCGTCAACATCAATCCGCAGATCAAGCAACTGCACGGCCGTGTCGACATTCTGGTGGCGACACCGGGTCGTCTGCTCGACCACTTGCAGCAGAAGACCGTGAACCTGTCTCAAGTCGAGATACTGGTGCTGGACGAAGCCGACCGCATGCTGGACATGGGCTTTATCCGCGACATCAAGAAGATCCTCGCCGTGTTGCCGAAGCAACGCCAGAACCTGCTGTTCTCCGCCACCTTCTCCGACGAGATCAAGCTGCTGGCCGACGGCCTGCTGACCAACCCGGCGCTGATCGAAGTGGCGCGTCGCAACCAGGCCAACGAGCTGATCGAACAGCGCGTGTACCCGGTTGACCGTGAACGCAAGCGTGAACTGCTGACGCATCTCATCAAGGAACACAACTGGTTCCAGGTGCTGGTGTTCACGCGCACCAAGCACGGTGCCAACCGTTTGGCTGAACAGCTCGACAAGGACGGCATCTCCGCCATGGCGATCCACGGCAACAAGAGCCAGGCTGCCCGCACACGCGCGCTGGCCGAGTTCAAGACCGGCAAGCTGCAAGTGCTGGTCGCCACCGATATCGCCGCACGCGGCATCGACATCATCGAACTGCCGCATGTGGTCAACTTCGAATTGCCCAACGTGTCGGAAGACTACGTGCACCGCATCGGCCGCACAGGCCGTGCGGGCAGCGAAGGCGAAGCCAGCTCGCTGGTATGCGTCGACGAACATAAACTGCTGCGTGACATCGAGCGCCTCATCAAGCGCGAGATCCCGGTGGTGAATGTGCCGGGCTTCGATGTCGATCCGCGCATCAAGGCCGAGCCTATCCTGAACGGTTCGAATCGTGGCGGTGGTCAACGTCAAGGACAAGGTCGCGGTCAATCCGCACCGCGTAGTGGCGGCGGTCAGGCTCGCGCAGGCGGTGCTCCGCGCACAGGCGGCGCCAAGCCGGCGGGTGGTGCAGGGCGCGGTAGTGCGCCATCAGGTGCACAGCACCGTTCCGGCGGGCGTGGCCGATAAACATCAATGACCGTTCGTGGTGAGCTTGTCGAACCACTTGTAATATCAGCAAGCCCTTCGACAGGCTCGGGGCGAACGGACTATGGAGTATCTATGAACACAACCGTAAGCAACGAACAAGCCATCGCCGACACCACGCTGTGGCTGGAAAAGGCCGTCATCGGCCTCAATCTGTGCCCGTTCGCCAAGGGCGTGCACGTCAAGAAACAGATACGCTATTTCGTGAGCGCCGCACAGACGCCGGATGAACTGCTGGTCGATGTGTTGCGCGAACTGGAGCTGCTGGCCGAGACGCCGCGCGACAAGATCGACACCACACTGCTGATCCATCCGCAGGTGCTGACCGATTTCCTCGACTACAACGATTTCCTCGCCGTGGTGGATGCGGCGCTGGAAGAGGTGGATCTGGCGGGTGAATTGCAGGTCGCCAGCATGCACCCCGACTACCAGTTCGCCGACACCGAGCCGGACGACATCACCAACTACACCAACCGCTCGCCGTATCCCACGCTGCATCTGATACGCGAAGACAGCATCGACGAGGCCGTGGCCGCTTTCCCCGAGGCCGAAATGATCTTCGAGAAGAACATGGAGACCATGCGCAAGCTGGGGCACGAAGGGTGGGATGCGTTGGGTCTGGCGGAAGTGCAAAGAAGCAAAAAGTGATTCAGGCATAATCCTGCCCGGCCTCAAGCCCACAGCTCAACTTGAACTTGGAGACTCGCATGGATATCGCCCGCATCGCCCTGAACCGCCACACCTGCAAAGCCTACGATCCCGCACGAAAAATACCCGCAGCGCAGGTCGAGCAACTCAAGACCCTGCTCAGGTTCTCCCCCTCATCGATCAACTCGCAGCCCTGGCACTTCATCATCGCCGCCAGCGAAGCAGGCAAGGCGCGCATAGCCAAGGCTGCACAGCAAGGCGCTTACGCAGCCAACGGCCCCAAGATACTCAACGCCTCCCACGTTGTCGTGTTCTGCGCCCGCACCACCATGGATGACGCCCACCTCGCCAGCCTGCTCGCGCAGGAAGAAGCCGATGGACGCTATCCCACGCCCGAAGCCAAGGCGGCACAAAGCAAGGGCCGCAGCTTCTACACCGGCCTGCACCGCTACGACTTAAAAGACACGCAACACTGGATGGAAAAGCAGGTGTACCTCGCCCTCGGCACCCTGCTGTTGGGTGCCGCCGCACTGGAGATCGACGCCACACCCATCGAAGGCTTCGACCCGCGCATTCTCAATGAAGAACTCGGCCTGCGTGAGCAAGGCCTGACTAGTGTGGTGATCGCCACGCTGGGCTATCGCAGCGCAGAAGACTTCAATGCCAAGCTGCCAAAATCACGCTTCCCGATGGAGCAGGTGATTTCGGAGTTGTGATGGGTGAATGACGGTATCCTTGATCCATGACTACACCCGACTATTCGCAACTCACCCCCGACTGCGTACTCAACGCGTTGGAAAGCATCGGCCTGCGTTGCGACGGGCGGCTGCTTGCGCTCAATAGCTACGAAAACCGTGTATATCAGGTCGGCATGGACGAAGGCGCGCCACTGGTCGCCAAGTTCTATCGACCCGCGCGCTGGACCGATGCCGCCATCCTCGAAGAGCATGCTTTCGTGCAGGAACTGGTCGAACACGAGATCCCCGTTGTACCTGCCTCGACCATCAACGGCAGCACCTTGCATCACTTCGACGGTTTCCGTTTTTCGGTCTTCGCCAAACACGGCGGCCGCGCACCCGAACTGGAAGACCGCGACACGCTGGAATGGTTGGGGCGCTTCCTCGGGCGCATCCACGCCGTCGGCGCGATCAAGGATTACCAGCATCGCCCGACTTTGGATATCGCCACCTTTGGCACCGAGCCGCGCGACTACCTGCTAACCAACGACTTCATCCCGCCCGACATCCTCGAAGCCTGGCGCACTGTGTCGCAACAGGCGCTGGACGGCGTGCGCCACTGCTTCGACCGGGCAGGCGATGTGAAGCAACTGCGCTTGCATGGCGATTGCCACGCGGGCAATGTGCTGTGGACGGACGAAGGCCCGCACTTCGTCGACTTCGACGACAGCCGCATGGGGCCTGCCGTGCAAGACCTGTGGATGCTGCTCTCCGGCGAACGCGAAGACCGTGTACGCCAGATGGGCGACGTGCTGGCAGGTTATGAAGACTTCTGCGAATTCGATGCGCGCGAGCTGCACCTCATTGAAGCGCTGCGCACCCTGCGTCTGATTCACTATTCCGCATGGCTCGCACGCCGCTGGGACGACATCGCCTTCAAGCAAGCCTTTCCCTGGTTTAACACGCAGATCTACTGGCAGAACCGCATCCTGGAACTGCGCGAACAGATAGCACTGATGGAAGAACCGCCACTGTGGCAAAACTGATCGAGTGCCCCTGCGGTAGCAGCAAGCCCTACACGGAATGTTGTGCCCGCTACATCGAAGGCGGAACACCAGCGCCGACTGCCGAAGCCCTCATGCGCTCGCGCTACACCGCCTACACCCAGCTTAAAGAAGACTACCTGCTGGCAAGCTGGCATCCCTCCACACGTCCCGCTGCTTTAGGCCTTGCCGATGAAGCACCGACCAAGTGGCTAGGCCTGGAAGTGAAACGTCACGCCCAACAAGACGCCGAACACACCATCGTCGAATTCGTCGCACGTTACAAGGTGAACGGGCGTGCGCATCGACTGCACGAAGTCAGTTGCTTCGTGCAAGAAACCGGGCGCTGGTTCTACGTGGACGGCGACATCCAGTAAGGTCACTTCGGCACACTCAGGCGCTAAAATGCCTTCACATCCAACGCACAACGACGGTCACAACAACATGCAATCCGAGATAGAGAACACCCATCTGGTCATCACCGCCGCCGGCCCGGATCGCACCGGTCTGGTCGAGCGGCTCAGCGGCAGCATCACCGACAGTGGATGCAACATCGAAGAGAGCCGCATGTCCGTGCTGGGCGGGCAGTGCATCATCATCATCCTCGCCACCGGCCCCTGGCATGCGCTCTCCAAACTGGAAGGGCAACTGGATGCGCTCGGTTCATCGCTAGCGCTGAACCTGCATCACGAACGCACCGGCAAGCGCGCCGAACCTGCCATCCCCTACAGCATCGAGCTCGTCACGCCGGATCATCCCGGCATCGTGCGCAACCTCGCGGCGTTCTTCGCGCGCAGCGGCATTAACATTGAAGACCTGCAGACCAGCACCTATCCCGCGCCGCACACCGGCTCGACAACTTTATCCGTGATGATGACGGTGGGCATCCCGGCCAAGATGCACATCGCCACGCTGCGCGGCGATTTCCTCGATTACTGCGACAGTCTCAATCTGGACGCGACGCTGGAGCCGGTGCGCGGCTGACGCAGGGCGGGAACGACAAAACCATACTTTCAGCACAGGAGCTTGTTCATGCGTGTCGCGATCATCGGTTCCGGGCCTGCCGGTTTTTACGCCGCCGAAGCGCTGCTCAGGCGCACGGACGAAGTGGTTCAGGTGGACATGTTCGACCGCCTGCCCACGCCCTACGGTTTGGTGCGGGCCGGTGTCGCGCCCGACCACCAGAACATCAAGGCAGTCACCCGCGTCTACGAAAAAACCTCGGCGCGTCCCGAATTCCGCTTCTACGGCAATGTGCGTCTGGGGAAGGACCTCACCGTGGAAGACCTGCGCCGCCACTACCACCAGATCGTCTACGCCGTGGGCAACGAAGCCGACCGCCGCATGGGCATCCCCGGCGAAGGCATTCCGCGCTGCACGCCGGCCACCGTGTTCATCGGCTGGTACAACGGCCATCCCGATTACCAACACGCCATGATCGACCTGACGGTCCCGCGCGTGGCCGTGGTGGGCAACGGCAACGTCGCGGTCGACGCGGCGCGCATCCTGTTGCGCTCACCCGACGAACTGGAAAAGACCGACATCGCCGCCCACGCGCTGGAGGCGTTGCGCAACAGCCAGGTGCGCGAGGTCTACATCCTCGGCCGACGTGGCCCCGAGCAGGCCGCCTTCACACCCGTCGAACTCAAAGAGCTGGGCGAGATGGAAGGCGTCGACCCCGTCGTTGCGCCGAACGAACTCACCGACTGCGCCAGCGTCGAGCCCGGTTCGCAGCAGGACAAGAACCTCAAGATCCTGCGATCTTTCGCGGCACGCGAACACGGCCGCGACACCAAGAAACTGCACCTGCGTTTCCGTGTCTCGCCGACCGAAGTGCTGGCCGACGCCGAAGGCAAAGTGTGCGGACTCAAACTGGAAAAGAACCGCATCGAGACCCAGGCCGACGGCAGCACGGTCGCGCGCGGCAGCGGCGAGTTCGAAGTGCTGGAAGTGGGCATGGTGTTGCCCGCGATCGGCTTCAGCCTCGATCCCATAGATGGCGTGCCCTACGACGAAGCAGCGCGCATCGTGGCGAACGAAGACGGGCGCGTGGTCGATCCGGCCAGCCGCGCCGTGGTCGTTAACGAATACGTCGTCGGCTGGGCACGCACCGGCCCGCGCGGACTCATCGGCTCACACAAAGCCGCCTCCGCCCACGTAGTCGCCCACATGGCGGCAGACGGCAGCGGACTATCGGCTCGCGAACTCCCCCCGCGCGACGCCATCATCGACCTGCTGCGCGAACGCGGCGTGCAGTACATCTCGTTCAAAGACTGGAAGCGGCTGGACGATGTCGAAGTGTCACGCGGCGAACGCCGCGCCGCTCCGCGCGACAAGATAGTCGATGTGGAATCGATGCTCGCTTTGTTGGGGCAGGGGTGAACAGGGTCTTGTAGGAGCGGAGAGGGCGGAGCGGTTGCGAGTATTTGTGTCGTTACTTCTGCTGCTCGGACTAAGCCGCCCCTCATAATTGCGCGTCAGGACTTTCGCTCTGTGACAAAAGAAGATATTCCTCTTCCAACCGGACCATTATGCATATGCAGGCAGAACGCTACAGCATTCCTCCTGCGTTCACGTTGGCTACCAACCCCCGGCCTACACCCAGTACAATAAGGTCAATCTCCTAAATTCTATTCATGCGATTCCTTCTCGACACCAACATTCTGATCCCACTTGAGGATTCTAATGTCCGGCTACAGCCGGGGCTGGCGAACTTCGTGCGTTTGGCTCAAGAGCATGGACACCCCTTAGTATTCCATCCGGCTTCCGAAGAGGATATAAACCGCGACAAAAATGCAGATCGGCGCATGCGTACTCGGGATCGTTTGGCTCAGTACACGCGACTTGATGGGGTTTCTGATTGTCCGTGGAACACCACGGAAACTCGTCCTAACGATGCCTGTGACAACGCTATCTTGTTTGCCCTTGAATGCGATGCAGCACATTACTTGGTTACGGAAGACCGCGAGATTCATAGGAAAGCGGTAAGTCGAAATTTAGGGGATCGAGTTTTTGCTATACAAGCTGCAGAGGACTTTCTGCGTCGTTTACATGAAACGACTTCAGTTCAGCTTCCAAACATTCAGGATGTTCCCCTTCATTCGATCACGCGATTATTGAGTAGTGAGTTCTTTGATTCCTTGCGAGACGGGTATTCAGGATTCGATGAATGGTTTCGTGGATGTGCAAGAAATGATCGTCGTGCATGGGCTTACTGGGCTGATCCGGAAAGAATTGGGGCGCTTTGCATTTATGCCCGCAAGGAGAGTGATGATATTACAGGGCATGGGGATATCCTTCCGGGCGCTTCGCTAAAGCTGTGTACGTTTAAGGTGGCACCTGACTGCCAGGGGAGAAAGGTCGGCGAGTTGTTTTTGAAGCAAGCATTCCGCTATGCGACAGACAACCGACTTGAACACATATTTATTCATGGCGATGCTGAGAAGCACGGCTTCCTTTTCGAACTGCTGGCAGACTTTGGATTCGCCGAATTTGGTCGATACAACGATGATGTGGTGTATGTGAAAAAACATCCTGTTGTTGCGCCCGATGAATCCACTGCGGACTTGCCCGCATTTGAATACTTCAGAAGATTCTTTCCTCATTTTCGTCAGGATCGCAGCATCAAGAAATTTGTCATTCCGATTCGCCCTGAGTACCACCGAATTCTGTTTTCTGATTACGCATCCCCATGTGACCCACAAATGGCTTTGTTCGATGCAACGCACACGGCAAGCAATGCGATAAAACAGGCATATCTGTGCCATGCACAATTGAAGCAAATTAGTCCGGGAGATGTGGTGTTGTTTTATCGCTCAAAGGATGAAATGTCAGTGACCAGTATCGGTATCGTTGAGCGATATGAAACGCTCGAAAATGCGAATGAAATTGTAGATCGAGTGCGACGCAGGACGGTATATGGCATGACCGAGATTGAGGAAATGGCACGTAAGCCAACCAAGGTAATGCTATTCCGATTGGTTAAGCATTTTGTTCACCCGCCATCGTTTGATTGGCTCACACAGAATCGAGTTGTAAGTGGCAACATCCAAACTATCAGAGAAATTGATGATGACGCGTACCAAAGACTTATTTCCCATGCCGCTTAGAGTTGCGCTTATTTCCATCCGGCCATGCTTTGTCGAAAAAATCCTGTCTGGTGAGAAGAAGCTGGAATTCAGAAGAAGCTGGGCTGCTCAACCAGTTGATGTGCTGGTGATCTATTCATCTGCACCTACTCAAAGAATTGTAGCTACCGTCAATATAGTCAGCGTTACTGAAGGATCTCCAACCGCGCTATGGGAGTTGGCTAAATTAAAAGGTGGGGGGGTGTCGCGCCAGCTAATTTACGACTACTTCGCTGGGAAGAAGACCGGCTATGCAATTGAGATTGCTGACGTGCTCGAGTTCGAGCACCCCGTTGATCCCAAGAAGATCTTCAAAGACTTCTTGCCGCCGCAGTCATTTCGCTATCTGGATGGCAAGGACTACAGCAAAATTCTTCAACAGTCATGGAAGGCAAGCGCATGAAAGTAATTTTTGTAGCGGGCATTCACGCGGTTGGTAAATCCACCTCCTGCATGCTGGTTTCTAATGAGTTTGGAATACCTCACTTCACAGCTAGTCAAATTATTCGGCAGGAAAAAGCTTCTGCTGTTTTGGAAAACTCTAAGCTGGTATCCGATGTTGCGGACAATCAGAGATTGCTAATTCAAGGAGTATCGCGACTCATTGAAAATGGACATTTCTTGCTTGATGGTCATTTCACGATGCGACGCCAATCGGATGGGGATATTGAGGCCATCCATGTCGATGTATTCCGAGAGCTTCGTGTTGGAGGTGTTGTGTTATTTACAGACCACCCCGCAGAGATTTCAAAAAGAATGCATGCCCGCGATGGCGTGTTACATCCAGTTGAAATATTCCAGTCACACCAAGATGCAGAAATCGCTCATGCGAAGCATGTGGCCGATACACTTGGTTTGCCAATAATTAACCTTCAGGCATTCGACACCAAGGGCATGATGCATGCAATGGACAATTGGGGCATGTGCAATTTAAGAGGACTTCAATCCTAAATAGACCGTCTGGATTTGGTGCGAAGCGGAAGAAAGTGCGATTTCCCACGACAGACTACTTAGGCCGAGAAAGTGTCCTAGTCGGGTGTTCGGCCTGAGCCAACCTTCAAAGTTACGATCCCAAGCTTCCGATTTGTGCCGTTGTAGAACTTGGCAGAGGGCCGCTATCCAGCTAACAATATCGTTGAATTCATTTCTCAAACGACACTATGCGAAAACTTAGCAAGTAGTTAAGGGAGGAATTAAATTGTAATTTAACAATTTGAACGTGTTGCAAATCACTACCAGTTAAAGGTGAGTAATCTCAATATCCCCCCACTGCCGCTTCAGATACTCCGCAACCAAGCGCCTGTGGCAATGGTGAGGTTTGTCTTCGCTGCATAGCAGGCACCCTCCATCCAGCAACTCCCGGTCTATGTTTTCGATATGCCGCGCCTGCATCAGGTCAAGAAATTTCCTTTCGTACTCGGCCCAGTCGCCGCCGTCTTTCTTGTACTTGTCGAGGATGTCTTTAGTCGGAGCCATCTTGGGCAGGTGGCGATAGTCTATGCCGCAAATGGCATGGGCAAAGTATTTCAGATCATCGCGCTTGGCGAAACCGGCAAGCTGGGATACGTTGTTCAGTCGGACGTCCACAATTGCTTTCGCCCCAGAACGTTTGACCCGCTCGAAAAAATTCTCTGCGGTTGTTTTGGTGAATCCGATGGTAAACAGTTTCATCTCAGCGCACCCCCTCTGATAATTCGTTTTGTTCTGCAAAACGCCTTGCCTGCGATTCGCTTTGATCGTATGCAACTCTATTGGCTTGCCTGCTGTAGGCCTGCTCGATAATTTCGTCTCTGGAAATAAACATGTCGTCCAGCGACATGCCAAGGGAGGTCACGAGTCTGGCAATTGACTCGGTGTGACTCTCAAGCGAGCCGTCCTCAAGGATATGGTTGATCGTCACTCCCTGTTTCACCAGCTCTCTGGCGACGAGTATGGTGCGGTGGCAATCGAGCGGGTCCTTTTCGGCGCACATCAGCGCGATGCGGTAGCTGTTAGCCCCTTCAATCACCCGGTCAAGCCCGGATTGAAAAAGCGTGGTTTGCGCCAGACGATCAAACTGAACTTTGTCCGCGACATAGCAGGCCGGGTCTTTACTACGTGCGCCGAGTTCATTACCCAGAAACACATAACGGATGCCGGATGCCTTGAGACTGTTCTGCAAATTTTCGCGGTTGAACTGCGGGTTGAATTTGCTGAATGGTGAGGAGCGGACATCGGCCACCGCCTGAATTCCGTGGGCGGATAGGAGGGCTATGAATTTCTCGATTGTGTGGGTGGAGTGCCCTATGGTGAAAACCTCGCTGGACATGCTTAGCCTCCGAACCTGTCTGGAGTAATGACGGAAGCGACAACCCTGAAAGCATAGCCATTCCATGTCTCTACCAAGCTGATGCACAGGGTTGCATTCCCAATGGGATAGACCCCCTCGGCCTGCGTGAGATAGTGATCTTCAATTTCCGGATCGGTGACTGAGAGAGTGTACGTTTGATTGTGGTAGCCAAACTGCGCCCGTACACGCTTACGCGATGGCCGGCCTTCAAAGCCGGCTTCCATCAGTACGCGAATCTGCAAGTTGGAGGTGGCGATTAGCTTGAGCGAACTGGTAATACCTGCCGCGACCTGTTCGGAGACTTTGTCATTGAGGCCATGGTAGGTGCTCTCTGCCTGCACCCAGAAGTTTGCGTCGAACGGGTCAAGTTGGGCAGCAACCTGATCCAACGTTGCTGTGCCGACCTTTGCCCAGTAATAATCATCGGCAAGAATGTGGTTCTCGGTCTGGTGTCCCAATGGGGAATGGCTGTTTAGCGGCACGCTGATAATATCCAGCAACTGCGCTCTTTCGCCAGTTTCGTAGCGGCGCTCTTCCTCAGATACTTCCCTGCTTTGGCGCGCACTGACTGGCCGTAACCATTGGCCAGAGTCCGCGCCGTTCAGTACCTTGCCTGCAATGCAACGCCCAGAGGGCGGCTTTCTGGAATTGGCTAAACATATGATTGTACGCTGGAACATTTTACTTATCCGTTTATGGTACGTTGATGTTGCTCACGAATGTCGGCTATCTTGCAGGGACATTTTACACCTTGACAGTCAGCAACTGGCGCATAGCGGAAATAGCCCACCTCTATCCTCAGTTTCCGCTTAGGCCGAGTAGCAGCTAAATCAATCACCTCACAACCACTCAAACCCCACCTGTTCGAAATCCTCTCCCTCCGCCAGCAGTGCCGTGAGTTTGATGTCGCGGCTCTTCTCGCCCATCATCATCTGGTGATGAGTGTCGACGACGAACTTGCCGGATTCCATCAGCAGGGTGGCGTGCACATATGAGTTGTGTTCGTCCGGCAGCAGGATGACGGGCAGGTAGTCGTAGGAGAACGAGCCGGAGCTGCTTTCCCAGTTGGATACGCGTTCGGCACCTTTGCCGAGCACGCGTATCCACACCGAGGCGGGGCGTTTGGTGAGGATTTCGATGCCGACGTGGACCTTGCCTGCGCTGTCGGTGTGCAGGCGGCGGATCATGCCGACCCACCATTGCTGCGCGTTCGCCGGTTTGAGGGCGCACAGGTCGCCGATCTTGATCCATTCCCCTTGTGTGCCGCCGAGTATCGCGCCCAGTCCGGTGGCGCTCATGTCGGTGACGTTCCATGTTTCGGTGGTGTAGGCGATCTCTTCTTGTTCGACGAGGTCTATCCGGGCGCGTTTGCGTGCGTCGTCGGCATCCTGCTCGGCGTCGTGTCCGGCGTCGATGTGGGTGACCAGTTGGCTGATGGTGCGGAAGCTGTGTGCGATTTCGATGCTGGCGTGTATCTCGCGCCGTTCCAGATGGCGATGCGGCGGTTCGGCGGCCCAGTAGGTCATCAGGTGTTTGAGCACGGTGAGCTTGCCCGCCGGGGTGAACTCGCTGCCGAAGCGGCGCTCGCGCCAGATGGGGTCGTTCTCGTTCTGGGTGACGATCTTCTGCAATGCGGCCACGGCTTTGGCGGCGCTGAAGAAGCGCGTGCTTTCCGCGATCGGCTGTTCGCGCTCGGCGCGGTGCGGCGGGGCAGAACCGGCGAGGTCGAACTGGTAGGGGAAGTCGTTCTCTGCCGCGCCGGCGATCTCGAAGAAACTGTTCATGCGTCCGGCGATGCGGTAGCTCACTTCGAGTTGATCGGCGGCCAAGGTGTCGGGTGAGGAGGTGAACATCACCAGCGCGTGCAGTAATTCGCGCTGCGGACTGGTGTGGATGACATGGCCGGGATAGGCCAGCACCATGGTCTCGGTGCATTGCGTGATTTCGGCGAAGCGGTAACCGGCATACAGCATGGCCCAGGTCGCGGCATCGATGTCGATATAGCGTATCAGCTCCAGCTTCATCTGAGTCGCCACTGCCAGCAACTGGCGCACGCAGATCAGCGGCATGCGTTCAACGAGTTCGCGCGAGCGTTTGTCGGTCTGCTGATATTCATCGAGGCTGGCGGTGTAGGCGGCTGCCAAGGCCTGTGCGAAGGCATGCATGCCTTTCCATAGATGCAAGCCCTGAAAGTCGCGCAGGTGCGGTGCTTCCAGATAACGATGCAGCAACTCGGTGTGCAGGGGCTGTGCGGCGATGTCCACGCGCATGATGACGTCGCTGCGCAGCTCGGGCGTGAAGCCTTTTGCGTCCTTGATCGATTCCAGCCAGAAGGCGATCTCTTCCAGCGCCTTGCGCGGTTCATCCTGCGGCAGTTCACCGATGAGGCGCTGCGTCTCGTCCAGATTGAACAAAGGGTGATCCGGTCTTTCGCCGAAAAGTTTGAACATGGTGAGCGCTGCCTTTCGTGTGCCGACGCGGGGATGATATAGCAGGGTTCAGCAAACCCAAAGACAGATAATCGAAGGCTCAGTAGTTCAATGATCGGAAATAGCCATTCACCTCTGGCGACCACGTATAGCCCCAGCCTTGCAGCACCGAGCCGATCTCTTTGGTGTAGCGCTGCTGGTCGTTAGGCTTGATCCAAGCCTTGCCTGAGGCTTCGCTGTAGGTGGCATGGTGGCGTTCGCAGAAATGTTGTCTTGCGCTGTCCGAGCGCCCAAGTTCCTGCGCGAAACGGCCTTCCCAGCTCAGATGTTTCTCGTCGCTGTGTTGCATGGGGCGTGCCGGTTGTGACAGCGTGTTGCCTTTCAGTGCATTGCCCACACTCAGCGCGCCGACATTCACCCAACCCTTGCTCAGATAGAACTCCGGCGTACCTTTGGCGGTGTCGTAGAAATAGGCGACGTTGATCTGCTGGTTGAATTCCACGATGTGGAATTTTTCGAACTGCAGGATGACGGCATGCAGATTGTGTTTGCTGTCGTTCAGTTTGACGACCAGACCTTTTGCGTCGTTCCTGAATTTCAGGAAAGCGCGGTTGCTGATCTCGAAGGCATCGCTGCCCAGCGCGAAGTACATGCCTTTGAGGTCTTCGCTGTAAAGGTTCCAGAACGCGGCGCGGCGCGTGTTGTCTGCACCTTTCGCGGCGAACAGGTGGAAGAACTCATGCACCAGATGTTTCTTGCCCCAGTTGGCGATCATGTCGCGGGCGGTCTGACTGCATAGCCAGTTGCTCTCGTTCTGCGCGATCCACGGTGCGCCCCATTGTTCGATGGCGAAATCGCGCAATGCGTCATTGGTGCGCTTGTTCTGACTTTGGCTGTAGCGGTCGAGCAGCATGCCCAGCAAGCGCGGGATGTAGAGCGGATATTGCACCAGCAGCTGCAGCGCTTCGCTCACTTCGTCCTGGAACTTCGCATCCGGTAGAGCCATGGTGCGTTCGATATGGGATTGCACGAAGGTGCGGATGAACCAGGAGTCGACGCCGATGTTGAGTTCGAAACGGAAGGATTCGATGCGTTCGATATCCGCCGCGCCGCTCCGGTAGTCGTCGCAGGGTACGGTGCCGAGCAATCCTTTGTTCGCCGACAGCACGCGCACCCATTGCGGGGTGTGGCCGTCGCTGGCGAGACGATCCAGTGCGTTTTGCAGGAAGGTGTGCAGCGATGCCCAGTTGCTGCGGCCGCTGCCGATCACGCTGTCCGCGTCGGAATCATAGGCAAAGTAGGCGTTGAGCAAGCCGCGATAGCATTTGCGGAAAGCGCGTGTGCGTTCCTGATGCTGGGTGAGGTAAGTGAGCAGGGTGGTGAACAGTTTCAGGTTCTCGATCAGGCGTTCGCCCTGTTCGGAATATACCTGCGTGCAGCCGTAGCACAGCAGTCTGGCCTGGCGCAGGTCGCGCACGAAACCGGCCTCGGCGAAATGACGCAACGCGACCAGGATGCGGTCGTCGCCGAGCGCTTCCATGTCCACTTCGCTACCCAGCCATGCGATCAGTTGTTCGCGTTCGTGCTGGATGGGCAGCAGGTCGCCGGCACGCATGGTGGAGATCGCGATGCGGCTCATGCGCGCCATGGTGTCGGCAAGCTTGTCCAGCGTGTTCATCTGATGCGGCACTGCCCGAAGTCGTTGCGCGGGATGTCATCGGTCCTGGTGTGCGCTTCGTCGATGCCGTAGAACTCCAGTCGCAGTTCGATACGTCGGCTTTCTTCGAGCGACTTCTTGGAGGAGTTGAACGAATAACCGCCGACCAGGAACAGGTCGCGCACCTGCTCCATCTCGTCGCGGGAAAGTGTCTTCTGTTGGTTGGACGCGGGAGAGAGCAGGGTGCATAGCACGCGTTCACTGCGTTGCAGGCTGAGGTTCAGATTGAGCAGGTAGTCGCCGCGCTGGTCGGCGAAACCTTCCACCACCACGCGCTTGAGCCAGCGTTGCGCCAGATCGTCGCGTGCCAATGTGAGCATGTCGCTTACGAAGGCGCTCAGATATTCCACCTGTTCGGTGGTCAGTCTTGAACTGCCGGTGTCGAAACGGGCGCGGTCGCCGAAGTCGATCACGTTGCGGTTGCGGTCGACGGTGATGCCGGGGTGGCCCTGAGCGGTCTGCTCGATGCGCTCCCACAGTGTGTCGATCTCGTGCACGCGGTCGGCCTGTTTCTTCTCGGCCTCGCTCACGTTCTTGGTGATGGCGAGCAGCGCCACGCTCATCACCAGCAGGAACATCACCATGAGTGCAGTCATCAGGTCGGCGAACGAGATCCAGAAGGGTTTTTCGCCTTCGTCTCTGTTGCGCCGCTTAACGGGAATGTACTTGCCCAGCATGTTCTGTTTCCCGTTTTAGTTGGAGACCGAACCGAGCGTGTCTTCCAGTTCCAGTATGCCTTCACGCAGCAGCTTGACCGAATCGGCCAGCGCCTGATGGAAGTCGCGGTTGGCTTCGCCGACAGCCTTGGTCATGCCGGTGCTGAACGATTCGTGGGCCTGGCCGATGACATCCGAGACTTTTTCCAGATAACCGTCCGCTTGCTGTTGCGCTTCGACCAGTTTCGCTGTGGCAGCTTCGATGCGTGACACCACATCGTGCGACATGGCCGCATCGCGGCGTGCCTGTTCGACGATGAGTTGCATGGAGCCGACCAGCTCGGTCATCGCGTCGCGCGCCTTCTGGTAATCGGCGAACACGCTGCTCAGACTGTTGGTGGCCGAGCCGATGGCACCGGCAGCCTGTGTCAGTTCCCCGGCTAGGCTCGCGGACTTGTCCAGTGTGGAAGTCACCCCCGCACCCGCCTTGGCGAAATCCTTGGAAGCGAGATACAGCGTGTCCGCACCGTTGTTCATCTTGGTGAGCGCTTCGCCGGTGGTGCTGCGCATGGCTTGCACGGCGGCCTTCATCTCCACAACGGCGAGGTTGACGCCCTCCACCAGCGCGCTGACTTGTCCGCCGAACTGGCCCACCATCGCCTGGCTGCTGGCGGCGAGCGCTTCCTGTTGCTGCTTGCTGGCGGAACCGGCCGAGCGCACCTGTGTGCCCAACTCTTCGATGATGACGCCCATGCGGTCGGAAAGATTGTCCAGCGCCTGCTCCAGGCCCTGCCGGGTGTCGCCTTGCGATTGTTCCATCAGCGAGCGTACCTGTTCGATGAATTCGCCCAGCTTGTCGTTCATGGTGCGCTGGCGCGCTTCGGCACCTGCCATGGTCTCGGCCAGCATGTTGGCCAGCGTCTCGTTGCCGTGCTTGCTGGCGCTCTGCATCTCTGCCGCCATTTGTTGCAGGGTGTGGGTGGCGGTCTGCAGCGATTCGATGGTCTGCTGTTGCAGGCTGTTGATGCCGCCGACCTGTGAGCCGAACATGTCCTTGAGTTGGTCGCTGAACTGGCTCAACACACCGGCAAGCATCTTGTGCACCGCGTCCTGCTGGTCATTGCGGGTTTCCTTGAGCGCACTGGCGATCTCGCTCAGCGGCTGCTTCAGGCTGGCTTCCAGCGTACTCGCCAGACTTTTGCTGAGCGCTTCGGATTGCGCGTTACTGGCAGCGATCTGCTTCTCGAACATCTCGCCCATCATCTGCTGCATCTCGTTGCGCAGCATGGACGCAGTCTGGCCGGAGGAGGCTTCGGTGGCTTTGACCAGACGTGCCAGATATTCCTCGCTGGCGCCGCCTTCGAACAGGTTGTCGAGCAACTGGGTGAGTTGTTCGACCTGTCCGTTCAGACGCGTGATGGCGACTTTCTCGATGAAGGTGATGACCATCGCCAGCGTGATGGCGATGGCGGAAACGAGGAAGGCTTCCCACACGCCGTGCAGCAGATGATTGAGACTCTCGCGCACGATGGCTGGATTCTCGGATACCTGGAAGGCCTGCAAGCCCATGATCAGGCCGTAGAAGGTGCCGATGATGCCGACGCCGGTGAACAGGCCGGGCAAGTGCTTGAAGAAGTCGGCGCGCAGCGGCGTGTCGATGATGGTCTCGTGCGGAAACATCAGGTTGGCCGGTACGGTGGAGCGCCAGCGCGCATCGGACTGGCGATGCAGCGAGTCGGCATATTCCTGCCACAGATGTTCCAGCACGCCGGTGTTGGCGAAGATCGACGGCATATCGTTCGACGGTTTGCCTTCCAGCGCGCGCAACTGTTTGACCACGCGCGAGATGCGCCATGAAACGATCAGCGAGGGCAGGAAGAAGAACAGCAGGAACGAGATCGTGAGCAGGCCCAGAATGCCGGCGAATACATAGATGTGGGGTGGGAGCTGGTCTATCGTGAACATGTTCGAATATGACGTCAGAGGGTAAAAAAGCGGCTTGTATAATACACCGCATGATGCAGACGACCGGGCCGAATATGGACAAAAAAGTACAGCAGACGACGCATGACAAAGTGGTGTTGTTCGCCGATGTCAGCGGCAGCACGCGCTTGTACGAGGTGCTCGGCGACGCGCGCGCTTTTGCCGCCATCAACCAGTGCATCGAATTGTTGAGGCGCGTGACGGAGATGTTCAAGGGGCGGGTGGTGAAGACCATCGGCGACGAGATCATGGCTGTATTCCCTTCCGAACTGAGCGGGGTGCAGGCCGCGTGCGCGATGCAGGCCGATGTGGAAGCGATGGTGCCGCTGGATGACGCGGTGCGGCTGGCGATCCGCATCGGTCTGTATCACGGCCCGGTGCTGATGCAGGACGGCGACTCGGACGTGTTCGGCGACACCGTCAATGTGGCGGCGAGATTGACCGAGTTGGCCAATGCGGGACAGATACTTTCCGACGCTTCCACGGTGCAGGCGCTGCCGCCTTTGCTGCGCACCTCCACGCGCAGTCTCGATCTGCTGCCGATCAAGGGCAAGGCTTCCAATATCAAGGTGGTCGAAGTGCTGTGGCAGGAGGGTGACGATGCGACGCTGATGGTGGGGCGTACACACGCGCCCGTAGCCTCTTCCGGCGTATTGCGTTTGCAGCACCACGGGCGCGAGGCGGTGGTGGATGCGGCGCACAGCAAGCTGGTGCTGGGGCGCGATGCGCAGGCGGGCTTTGTGGTGGAGGACAAGCGCGCTTCGCGCCTGCATGCCACCATCGAATTGCGGCGCGACAAGTTCGTCTACATCGATCAAAGCTCGAACGGCAGTTACATCACCTTCGCCGGGGAGGGCGAGTTGCAGTTGCGGCGCGAGGAGATCGTGTTGCGCGGGCGTGGCACGATCTGTCTGGGGCATTCGTTCGGCAAGGATGCGGCGGGCGCGATCACTTTTTCCTGCGAAGGTTGCTGATCCTTACTTCCCGACGTCGCGCGGGGGGCGGCGGCGCAATCTGCGGGGTGATTCTGTGCCCAGATCTTCTTTTGCCTGCGCTTCGGCCGTCCGTCTGCTCATGATCTCCGCAAAACCTTTTGCGCGGTCGGTTGTGAGATCGGCAAGTTGTTTTTGTCTGAGTGCCTGCGCGGCGGCAAGCTTGGCCTGATTCTCGGCGGCAGTCTGGCGCTCGATCTTGCCGATGTCCTTGATCTTGGCAAGATGCTGCGCTAGCAGCGCTTTGCGTGCCTGATCCTCTTTTTGTTGGGCTTCTGCCGCGGCTCTGGCGCGGGCTGCCGCTTCCATTTTTGCCAGTTGGGCGGCTTCCGCTTTCTGTTGTGCCAGTTGCAGTTGTTTCTTGCGTTCGGCTGTCGCCAGCAATGCCAGACGTTTCTGTTCCTTTTCTCGCGCGGCTTCCTGTTCGAGCTTGTCGATATTCGCCAGACGGCGTTTTGCCAGATCGATGAACTCTCCCTTGGGGAACTCTTTCAGGTATTGCTCGAAGCTTGCGCGTTGTGTGCTGTCGCTGATCTCGCGCCACAGTTTGATGTCGCGCTGCCGTGAAGCGAAATCGTTCGCGCCGGTTTCTTCGTCAGCCAGACTGGCTGCCGGGGTGACCAGTGTCGTATCCGAAAGGGCGGGGGACGGGGCATTGCGGGTGATGGTGCGCTTGAGCGCGCGCATGAATTCGCCGGCATTCTGGAAACGTTCTTCAGGCGTCTTGGCCAGACTTTGCATCACCACCAGGTCCAGTTCCGGAGATACTTTGGGATTGAAGTGCGAAGGGGGCGTCGGTAATTGATGCATCACCTTGTTCATGATGGTGATCGGGCTGCCGGTGAACGGACGCTCCCCGGTCAGCATCTGGTACAGCATGACACCTGCCGAGTAGAGGTCGCTGCGCCCGTCCACATCCTTGCCCATGAACTGCTCGGGCGACATATAAGTCGGGGTGCCCAGCACCATGCCCGCCTGGGTAAGGTGGCTGGAATCCATCTTGGCAATGCCGAAGTCGGCGATCTTGATGCTGCCATCGGCGGTGATCATGATGTTGGCCGGCTTGATGTCACGATGGATGACACCGCGCTGGTGCGAATACTCCAGCGCATCCAGCACCTGCAGCATGATGTGCAGACTGTCGGCGACGGGTAGCGTCTCGCCCGCTTCCAGATGGTCTTTGAGTTCGTCACCGTCCACATATTCCATGGCGATATAGGCCAGATCGCCTTCTTCGCCGTAGTCGTAGATGGAGATGATCTTGGGGTGGGAAAGCCGGCCGGCAGCCTGTGCCTCGCGGCGAAAACGCGCGAAGGCTTCCTCCATCTCGGAAGCATCCACCAGCGATTTCTGGATGGTCTTGACGGCGACGGTGCGCTGGATAAAGGGGTCAAAACCTTCATAGACGATACCCATCGCACCCTTGCCGAGTTCGCGGCGTAATTCGTATTTACCTAGTTTGTCCGTGGTGGGCATGCGTTTGTTTATGTGAGATGCGGGTGAGGCGTGTTTTTGAGGTGTGATTCTACTACGGCAGGCTGCGTGCATAGCTCGGACATGGCGATGGGCAGGCAAGGTATAAAGCGCTTTCTGGTTAGACATTGCAGCACTAAGCCTTTAGACTTGCGGCCTTTTTTACAGGTCAGCATCATGTCCGCAGAACTCCAACCCACTTCGAAAGAATCCGCTGCTGCATCGCGCGATCCGATCACGCGCGAAGTTTCTCGCCGCCGCACCTTCGGTATCATCTCCCACCCGGATGCGGGTAAGACCACGCTGACCGAGAAGCTGCTGATGTTCTCCGGTGCGATCCAGTTGGCGGGCGCGGTGAAGGCGCGCAAGAGCGGGCGCCATGCCACCTCGGACTTCCTTGAGATCGAGAAACAGCGCGGCATCTCGGTCGCCTCTTCGGTGATGCAGTTCGAGTATCGCGACCATGTGGTGAACCTGCTGGACACGCCGGGCCACCAGGATTTCTCCGAAGACACATACCGTGTGCTCACTGCCGTCGACTCGGCTTTGATGGTGATCGACGCAGCCAAGGGTGTGGAGACTCAGACCATCAAGCTTTTGGACGTGTGCCGCATGCGCGACACGCCCATCGTCACCTTCATGAACAAGATGGACCGCGAGGTACGCGATCCGCTGGAGCTGCTGGACGAGGTCGAGTCGGTGTTGAAGATCCAGTGCGCGCCTGTAACCTGGCCGTTGGGCATGGGCAAGACCTTCCGTGGCGTGTATCACCTGATGAAGGACGAGATCCTGCTGTTCACGCCGGGCGAGGAGCGCGCCGACGGCGAGGTGGAAGTCATCAAGGGCATCGACAATCCGATACTGGCCGAACGTTTTCCGATGGAGATAGAGCAATTGAAGATGGAAGTGGAGCTGGTGCACGGCGCATCGCACCCCTTCGACCTGCAACGTTTCCTGGATGGAAAACAGACACCGGTGTTCTTCGGTTCCGCCATCAACAACTTCGGCGTGCGCGAGATTTTGAACGCCCTGCTGGAATGGGCGCCCGCGCCGCGCGAGCGCGATGCCTCGGTACGTAGCGTGAACCCGATCGAACCGAAATTCTCCGGTTTCGTGTTCAAGATCCAGGCCAACATGGACGCCAACCACCGCGACCGCATCGCCTTCCTGCGCGTGTGCTCCGGCCATTTCGAACGCGGCATGAAGATCAAACACCTGCGTCTGAACCGCGAGATCAAGGTGTCCAGCGTGGTGACCTTCATGGCCTCCAGCCGCGAGCAGGTGGAAGAAGCCTATGCGGGCGACATCATCGGCCTGCCCAACCATGGCAACATGCAGATCGGCGACAGTTTCTCTGAAGGCGAGCTGTTGCAGTTCACCGGCATCCCGTATTTCGCGCCGGACCATTTCCAGTCGGTGCGCATCCGCAACCCGATCAAGATCAAGCAGCTGCACAAGGGCTTGCAGCAGCTCGGCGAGGAGGGCGCGGTGCAGGTGTTCAAGCCGGTGGACGGCGGCGACCTGATCCTTGGTGCGGTCGGTGTGCTGCAGTTCGATGTGGTGGCCAGTCGTTTGCATGGTGAATACGGCGTGGATGCGATGTTCGAAGGCGCCAGCGTCAGTACCGCGCGTTGGGTGACCTGTGACGATGCCAAAGTGTTCGCCGATTTCCAGAAAGCGCTGTCGCACAACCTCGCGGTCGACGCGGCGGGCAATCTGGCCTATCTGGCACCGAACAACGTCAACCTGAAACTGACCCAGGAACGCTGGCCGAAAGTCGTGTTCCATACGACGCGCGAGCACGCGGTGAAACTTTGATGCAACAAATCGAATTCCAGCTGCGCGGCGAATTCATCGCGCTGAACGATCTGCTCAAGCTGACCGGCGTAAGCGACAGTGGCGGGGCAGCCAAAGCATTGGTGGCAGACGGGGCCGTTTCCGTCGATGGTCAGGTGGAATCGCGCAAAACCGCCAAGATCCGTGCAGGGCAAGTGGTGGCGCTGACCGGCGTGCGAATACGAGTGGTTGCCTGAGTCATGCTGTATATCTCGCACAACGTCATCATTCCGGAGTGCGAGATCGAATTGACTGCCGTGCGCGCGCAGGGCGCGGGCGGACAGAATGTGAACAAGGTATCGAGCGCAATGCATCTGCGTTTCGATATCCGTGCCTCTTCATTGCCGCAGGAGATGAAAGAGCGTTTGCTGCAGGTCAACGATCAGCGCATCACCAAGGACGGCGTGGTCGTCATCAAGGCGCAGGAATTCCGCAATCAGGAACAGAACCGCAACGAGGCACTGCGTCGACTCAAGGCTTTGCTGCAATCGGCGGCCGAGCGGCCCAAGCCGCGTATCGCGACCAAGCCGTCGCGGTCGGCCAAGAAGAAACGTGTGGAAGGTAAGGTGTTGCGTGGCCGGGTGAAGGCTTTGCGCGGCAAGGTCAACGACTGAAGGGCACCTCTAAAAATTCAAACTTCGTCGCGATACTGCGTTGCTCACAAAAAATCGTTCCTTGCATATAAGACATATGCGGCGTCGCGATTTTTTACTCGCGCCTTGTCTTGCTTAGAATTTTGAATTTTTAGAGGTGCCCTGAATCAGTCTTTCAGTTCCAGTTCCACCCGCAACAGGTGGTGATCGGAACTCGGTGTCGGGATGACTTGCTGGTTCACGCAACGCAGCTGCTCATTGAAGAAGACATGGTCCAGCACCAGCGGCATGCGCCGCCAGGTGATCTCGCTGATCTGGGCAGTAGAGAATCCCGCTTCCTCGAATTGCGCCACCAGCGTCTCATGGCCGCTGACGTTGAAATCCCCGCCTAGCAGCGCCGGCAGATCGGATTGCCGCAACTGATCGACTACTATCTGGCGTTGCTCGGGATGATTTGTGCTGGAGGACTTGAGCATGAAGAACGCCAGCAGGTGGGTGTTGAACAGTTGTACGGTCTTGCCGCCGATCTTGGTTTTGGCGCCAATCAGCAGGCGGTCGGTCGGCGTTTTGGTTTCGCCGTTGAAGTTGAATTCGATAGGCGGCGAGGGCAGGTCGAGTCTGGTTGTGTCGAACAATTTGCTACGCGAGAAGATGGCGAGGCCGATGCCGAAAGGCAGTTCGCGTACGTCCGGCTTGGGGTAGCTGAAGTAACTGTCGTAATCTGAGAGCGCCGCTTTCAGTCGCGTGTAGTTGGGCGGCGGGTCGATCTGCTTGCCGCCGGACTCGGCGTGCTCCACTTCCTGCAGCAGCACGATGTCCGCATTCTGACGCTTGATCTCGGCAATGGTCTGTTCAAGGTCAATCGGGGCGTGATCCGGATAGGCGTCATCCCAGACCTGGCCGAATTGCATATTGAACTGAAGGACGCTGAACCGTGACATGCTGGCTTGCGGGCGTTTAAGATTGGCGAACTTTATAGAAACAGCAGGTTGGAATCAAGCAATAGAGAACGTTCTTTTTAGATATTGTTCGCGTAGCGCTGGATCGAAGCGTTCGATCGCATAGCGCAGGGACGTACGGGGCAGTCGCGGGTAATGGCGCTGCAGGAATGTTTCGAGGATCTTTTGGTCGCGTTTCCCCACTTCGCGCAGCATCCAGCCCACGGCCTTGTGCATCAGATCATGTCGGTCATCCAGCAGCATCCCGGCTATGTGCAGCGTGTCTGTGAAGTCTTTCCCGCGTATGAAATGCAGGGTGGCGACCATGGCGATGCGCCGTTCCCACAGCGATTCCGACTTGGCCATACGCTGCAGTACCTTGCGCGGACGGTCTTCCAGATGCTTGCCGACGATATGCGGTGCCGAGATATCCACCAAGTCCCAGTTGTTGATGTGCTGCGTGCTGCCGAGATAGAGGTCATAGGCGGCCTGCTTGCAGGCCTCATCCGCCGTTGCGTAGAACTGCATCAATAGCAACAAGGCGAACAAGCGTTCCTCGTGATATTTCGAACTCAGCAATGCTGCGATGGTGGCGAGGTCTGCATCACGATGCTGTTTAGCCAGTGCGCGCAAGGGCGGTATCTTGATGCCGAGGAACAAATCCCCCTCGCCATACTGTCCCGGCCCGGTCTTGAAGAAGCGCTGCAGGATGTTCGCAGTGTCGGGGGAGGCGAGGGCATGCAGCCTTGCGCTGATCGCTTTTGCCTTGTTCATTACGGCTTGCGGGCAACGATGAGGAAGATGGGGAATTCGCGTTGTTGGCCTTCGACTTCCTTGCTCACCGAAGTCGCGGTGCTGTCGCGCACTTCACTGAAGCTGGCCTTTTGCAGCAGCTCGCGCAGGTACGTGCGATCGAAACCAAGATGGAACACGCCGGTGTTATCGCCGTGGAAAGCACCGTCCTCGCTGTCGAGGTCGGCGAAAGCAATCTGTCCGCCGGGATTCAGCAAGCGGAACCATTCGGCGAACAGCGCGGCGGTGTCCGGCACATGATGCGTCACCATGCTGCTCACGATCAGGTCGTAGCTGCCGCTCGCATGTGCGCCGTGCTCGAAATCGACGAACTGGGTGCGGGCGTTGGAGATGCCTTGTGCCGCGATCTTGCCGGCCATCACTTCCAGCATCGCGGGCGAGCTGTCCGCGCCGCATAGCGAACCGACTTGCGGCAGCAACTGCAGGGACAACAGGCCGGTGCCGCAGCCGTAGTCGAGCACGGCCATGTGCGGCGACAGGGCAACGCTGCGCCGGATGGCGGTGGCGACCTCGTTGGCGATCCTGACCCGGCCGGGATTGCTGTCCCAGCGGGCGGCGACCGATTCAAAATCCCTGCGTTCTTTTTCCATCGCTGTGTGTTCGTATGGTGGTGTCGATAACGCCGATTATCAGGGCAGGGCATATTCACCGCAATGCGGCTGATGCTGTAATGGCTGTGTGGCGGTAGTGCCACTTGGATAGAATGCAGGTTGATAGAACGTCCGGGGTTGAAGCGATGCGATGGCTGGTATGTGTGATGGCGTGGCTGGTGCTGATCGTACCGGCGCAGGCTGCGGGCTGGACACTGAGCGGGACGGTGCTGGAAAAAGGCACGGGCAGGCCTTTGCCGGGGGTGGTGCTTGCCGTGTCTGGTCAGCCAGAGCCCGCCGCCACGACGGATGACGCGGGTGCGTTCCGCTTCGAGCTGGATGCGGCTGGGGATGTAGAACTGGTCGCCCGCTACATGGGTGTCAGCGCCGTCCGGCAACTACGTCTTGAAGCGGGCGTAGAGGTGATGCCGCAGATCATCTATCTGCGCTTGCCGGAGACCTTGCGCGAGATGGTGGTGACGGCGCCGCGTTCGCCGGACCGGGTGAGCAAGAGTGTCATCAGCGGCAAGACCTTGAGCAGCATCGCCGGTTCGGGCGGTGATCCGCTGGCGGGTCTGCAGGCTTTGCCCGGCGTCGTGGCCGTGAACGGCAGCAGCGCACCGGCAGTGCGCGGTTCCGGGCCCGGCGATAACGTGTATTACGTGGACGGTCTGGTGATCGGAAAGTTGTTCCATTACGGCAGCCTCAGCGTGTTCAACGCCGACCTGATCGAGGATTTCAACCTGCACAGCGCGGCGTTCAGCCCGCACTATGGTGATGTGACCGGTGCGGTGATCGATGTCGCCCTGCGCAAGCCGCGTACCGACAGGATAGGCGGCAAGGTCAACGTTAGTCTGATGGGCGCGGATTTCCTGGTGGAAGGGCCGCGCAACGAAGACCAGTCGTTCTATTTCGCAGCGCGCCGCAGCTATATCGACCTGTTCATCAAACAGATAGAAGACAAGGGCGTGACCATCCAGATCCCGCGTTACTGGGACTATCAGGGCAAGTATCTGTGGAACCTGAACGATGCGCACAAGCTCAGCTTCCATCTGCACGGTGCAGGTGACCAGCTCGCGTTGAATTTCTCTCCGACCTCCAATGCGGCGATCCGCGAACCTGTTCTGGCAGGGGATCTGTCTTTGTCCGATTCGGGGGCATCGCAGGCCGTGATACTGGACAGCGTGGTGTCTGATACGACACTCAATACCCTGACCTTGCAGCACCGGACGCGCAATGCCAGCAACCGCATCGCACAGGCAGGCACGCTGGACTTCACCCAGGAAAGTCTGCTGTTGCGCGATCAGGTTCGGTTGGAGCTATCTGCGGGGCATGAGCTGACACTGGGGGCGGAACTGGGTCAGACTAAGGTCACGGTGGATGCCGACCTGAACAACACTCCATGCACGCAGTTCGACGCCAACTGTGACCTCACCACCGGCACGCGATTGAAATTGCAGGATGCTTTCACCAGCCGCTTGCTGGCGATGTCAGTGCAGGACAGGAAGCGTGTGCGGGACGATCTGACGCTGGTCGGCGGTGTGCGCTATTCGAAAGAGGATTATCTGGATCGCGCCTATACGGAACCGCGCATCGGTGTGGAATGGGAGTGGAGTCGCGACACCCTGCTCACGGCAGGATGGGGTAAACACAACCAGATGCCGACCGGCCAACAGATCGTGCGCGTGTTCGGCAATCCCGGTCTGGACCATATCCGTGCCGACCATCGCGTGGTCGGCATCGCGCAGAGAGTGGATGCAGACTGGAACTGGAAGAGCGAGGCCTATTACAAGAAATTCAGCAATCTGGTGGTTAGCGACACGGCGCTCAATTACATCAACGCGGCCAGCGGCAAGGCCTACGGCCTCGAATTCCTGCTCAAGAAGGAAGAGACCGAGCGCATCTCCGGGTGGTGGGTGATCAACCTGGCCAAATCGCAACGCCGCAATGACGTGACCGGTGAAGCCTTCCGCTTCGAGTATGACCAGCCGGTGAACACGACACTGGTCGGCCAATACAAACTGAACGAGGATTGGTCTTTCGGCCTGAAATGGAACTATCACTCGGGTAGCCCCTATACGCCGGTCATCGGTACCAGCGGCAATTATCCGGACGGTCGCTTCATCCCGACCTATGCCGGGATCAATTCCGGCACCTTGCCGGTCTATCACAAGCTCGATCTGCGTGCGGATCGAACCATATTGATGGATAGCTGGAAGATGAATGCTTACTTCGAGCTGAACAACGTCTACCGGCGCAAGAACATCGCGGGCTATACCTACAGCGCGGATTACTCGACACGCGAACCGGTCTACACCTTTGAATTGCCGATATCGTTCGGGGTGCAGGGGGAATTTTGAAAGATTTTGAAAAAAGGCCTAAAGTATCCGCCAGACGTGCCGATAAGTTGTCCATAGATGAGCGGAATTCCGTCTATGGAATATTAATATAGGAGGTCATCATGGCGATTAATCCAGTAGATTCAAGCAGTAACTACGTTTCTCAAGTGCAGCCGCAGCCGCAGCCTCGGGAAGAGCGCGAGGCAGTCAAGGATCGTGATGACGCTGCCAAGGTTGCTGCCGCCACTCAGGAAGCGCAGGCACCGAAGCCGACTGTGAACACCCAGGGGCAGACCGTAGGCTCTGTCATCAACGTACAGGCCTGAGTCGGAACAGCACTTTGAGCGTAGCGGGGGCGCAGGGATGCGCCCCCGTTTTTATATGGCGATGCCGGCTTCCTCTGCCTGGATGTCGGCGAAATAACTGCTTCTGACCATGGGCGCGCAGGCAGCGTGCGAGAAGCCCATCTTCTTTGCTTCTTCCTCGAACATCTTGAACGCTTCCGGCGTGACGTAGCGCAACACGGGCAGGTGGCCGTCGGAAGGTTGCAAATACTGGCCCAGAGTCAGCATCTCCACATCGTGCGCGCGCAGGTCGCGCATCACTTGCAACACTTCTTCGTCGGTCTCGCCCAGCCCCAGCATCAGGCCGGACTTGGTCATCACCTGCGGGAAGCGAGCCTTGAATTCCTTGAGCAACTTGAGCGAATGCGCATAGTCGGCACCGGGACGTGCCATGGGATACAGGCGCGGCACAGTTTCCAGATTGTGGTTGAGCACGTCGGGCAGTTCGCTGGCCATGGCATCCAGTGCCACGTCGAGACGGCCGCGGAAGTCCGGCACCAGTGTCTCCAGCTTGGTGGTCGGTGAGGCGGCACGTATCTCGCGCAGGCAATCGGAGAAGTGCTGCGCGCCGCCGTCGCGCAAGTCGTCGCGGTCCACACTGGTGATGACGACGTAGCGCAGTTTGAGCAGGCCGATGGAGTGGGCGAGGTTCTTGGGTTCGTCGGCATCGGGCGGCAGCGGCTTGCCGTGCGCCACATCGCAGAACGGGCAGCGGCGGGTGCAGATGTCGCCCAAGATCATGAAGCTGGCCGTACCTTTGCCAAAGCATTCGCCGATGTTGGGGCAGGAGGCTTCCTCGCACACGGTATGCAGGCTATGCTCGCGCAGCATGCGCTTCACTTCGTTATAGCCCGCGCCGCTGCCTGATTTGACGCGTATCCACTGCGGTTTGCGCAGACGCTCCTGCAGGGGGATGATCTTGATCGGGTTACGCGCGGTTTTGGCCGCGCCGGTCTGTTTGGTGGTGTCGTTCATGGGGCGGATTGTAAAGCATCCCGAATACCCAAGTATAAAAGTATGGTATATTTCCGCCCCGTGGCGATGCCATCACCGCTCATCGAATTCATTACAAGGAGACTCTCATGGAACACCAACTGCCAGCTCTTCCCTATGCCAAAGACGCGCTCGCGCCGCACATGTCCGCCGAGACTTTCGACTATCACTACAGCAAGCACCATCAGGCGTATGTGACCAATCTGAACAATCTGATCAAGGGCACCGAATACGAGAACCTCGATCTGGAAGCCATCGTCAAGAAGGCACCGGCCGGCGGCATCTACAACAATGCAGCGCAGGTTTCCAACCACACTTTCTTCTGGAGCTGCATGAAGCCCAATGGCGGCGGCGCACCTTCCGGCGCACTGGCCGACGCGATCAACAAGAAGTGGGGTTCGCTGGACGAATTCAAGAAGGCATTCCAGACTTCCGCCGTGGGTAACTTCGGTTCCGGCTGGACTTGGCTGGTGAAGAAGGCCGACGGTTCCGTGGACATCGTCAACATGGGCGCAGCCGGAACACCGCTGACCACCGCCGACAAGCCGCTGCTGTGCGTGGACGTGTGGGAACACGCTTACTACATCGACTACCGCAACATGCGTCCCAAATTCGTCGAGACATTCCTCAACAATCTGGTGAATTGGACATTCGCGGAAAAGAACTTCGCGTAAGCCTGCAGTAGATCAACTCCACATCAAGGCCGGGGCGATGCCCCGGCCTTTTTGTTTGCCAGCTTGCGCAGATTGGCGAGCGCTTCGGGTTGTTGCGGGTCGAGCTGCAATGCGGATTCGAATTGCTGTCCGGCTTCATCGTCGCGTCCGGCCAGCAGATAGGCATGGCCAAGGTTGTTGTGCACGCGAGCCTTGTTGGGAGACCTCTGCACGGTGTCTTCCCATAAAGCGATCTCGCTGCGGTAGTCCTGATTGCGCTGGATGGTGAGCAGGGCGC
Source organism: Sideroxydans sp. (assembly GCA_013791855.1). Lineage (GTDB taxonomy): Bacteria > Pseudomonadota > Gammaproteobacteria > Burkholderiales > Gallionellaceae > Sideroxyarcus. The sequence continues at coordinate 41,281 of VMTA01000047.1, read as the reverse complement.
AGACAAGCAACAGTGCGGTGATTGCGTATCGGGCTTGTGCGGGTTTGAGCAGTAGGGTGATCTCGATGACTATCGCCATGCAGAGCGGCCAGGCAGCCAGATAGAGTTGGCGTTCGTTGGCGACATCAAGACGCGGCAGCAACAGGTAGAGCGGTAGCCATTGCAGCAGTGCCCAAGTCAACGCGAAGGTGATCCACGGACGACTCAAGCGGAAATGCCAACTGGCAGCCAGCAGCAGCGACACGGTGAACAAGGCGAACGGGGCATCCAGCACCTTGCGGTACACGGGCAAGTCGGGATCGATATTGAGCCACAAGGGCATGGCCCACTGCTTGAACAACCAGACTACCCCGGCCAGCTGTGTGGAAAAGTTGCCGCCCAGTTCGTTGAAGTTGGCGCTGTGCAGCATCTGCGACTGGTAGCTGTCGCTGAACAGGAAGAACAGTGCGGCGACAAGCAACAGCAGCCAGCTGCTCCATTGTTTGGCGAAGGCGCTACGCCAACATTCTCCTTTGCACAGCTCCCATAGCAAGAGTGCGACTGGAAAGGTCACGGCAGTTTCCTTGCTCAGTAGCGCGAGCGCGAAACAGAGCGGTGTCAGCAGGTGCAGCAGTGATAGATCGGTTTTGCTGCGTCCATGCACATAGGCCAGCAGTCCGCCCAGATAGAACAAACTCATCAACGAGGCAGAGCGGCCGCTGATGTAAGTCACAGCCTCGGTATTGGCAGGATGCAGGGCGAACAGCATGGCGATGAGCAAAGGCAGCGACGTGAGATCGCGTAGTCGAGTGTGCTGTGTGATGAAGTGGCGGGAGAGCAGGAGGACCAGCCAGCTAACAATCAGGTGGATCAACAGATTAGTCAGATGGAAGCCAACGACACCCCAGCCCAGCGTCCAGTCCAGCGTATAGCTCGCTTTGAGCAGGGCGCGGATGCCGTGGCCTAGACCTGCTGCCCAGGCTGTCCAGCTGTGTACACCTGAACGGTGAGCGATGACGTTGTAGTCGTCGAACTGGAAAGGGCCGGTGAGCGCGTTGGTATATGCCAGTGCGATGGCCAGCGCCAGCCAGCCCAGCGCGCGCAGGTCACAATCAATGCGACGGGTGGGCGTGTTCAAAGGCGACATCGAGGATATCGACTGCGTCCCACCAGCGATCGTTGCCGTGCAACAGTACCAGCAGAACAGTGGTGTCGCCGCGCTTGGCGTAGGCGATCAGGCATTTTCCGGCGCGCGCGGTATAGCCGGTCTTCAGTCCGAATGCGCCGCGATAGCGACCGACCAGCGCGTTCTTGTTCTCGAAACGGATGTCGCGCTTTCCGTCCGTGCTGCGCATGCTGCTGTCGATACGAGAGGTCAGCAGCAACAAGGGGCGGTGACGGACGATCTCCTTCGCTAGCAAGGCCAGATCATGTGCACTGGAGTAGTGCCCCTTGGCATCGTGTCCGCACGCGTTCTCGAAATGCGTGTCGCGCATACCGAGTTCGGCGGCACGCCGGTTCATGCGCTTCACGAATTCGACTTCGCTGCCGGCCAGTGCATCGGCCAGTGCATGACAGGCATCGTTGGCGGAGGCCATCAGCGTGGCCGCCAGCAGGTCTTGCAGTCGATAGCTTTCGCCAGCCCTGAGTTTGAGACGCGCACCGGTCTCGCGGGCGGCGGCAGGGGAAATGGTGGTGAGCTGTGCCAGATCGCCCTGTTCGACGACGAGCAGGGCGGTCATCAGTTTGGTCAGGCTGGCAGGCGGGAGGCGTGTCTGTGCCTTGCGTTCCCAGGTCGGGGTGCCGTCAATCTCGACCCGGTAGGCGCTCGCCACATCGGGGAACAGATCGGGCAGGGCGGCGGCCAACGTGACGTGGCACAGCAGCCACAACCCGATCAGGTAGCGCATGGTCAGAAGCCGAACAATCCTTTCAGTTTCTTCGCGCCATCGATGGCGCCGCCGACCGGGTTGTCGGTGACCATGTTTGCCGAGCGTGAGGAGCTGGTGTAACTGCGTCCTTCCAGCTCAGAGAACTTTTCATACTCTTTCGGGCAGGCGTCCTCGAAATCTTCGTAGTTGTTTCCATCCACCTTCTTGCAGATGGTTTTTGTGAGGGACTTCATGTCGATCTTGCAGGCTGCGGCGATGGAGACGTCCGAGGTGTCGTCATGCTTCACCAGCGCGAGATAGACGTCGGCCTTCTTCGCCGCATCCTTGCTGATGACTTTGCACGCATACTTCCGGTTCTTGGCGCACATCGCGTCCGGTCCGAAGAACTGGTTGCCCATCAGTTCAGTGGCTTTGTAGCGGCCTACTTCACACTGTTCGGCCATGCCTGCCGCCATCTGCGCCTTGGCCATGCCCATCATCTCGTTCATGTCTTCCATACCCTTGCCGCCAACGACCACCGGGTCGGAGGTGTCGCAGGAACTGCCGATGCGTTTGCCGCGATAGGTGGCAGTCATATCGAACTTCTCGCCGTCTGCAGTGCCGCTCATGCGGCTTTTGCCCTGATAACTGTTCTTGCTGTGGCTGATCTCGCCGCTGCCGCTCATCTTCTGCCCGTCACCGTCACAGCGCATCTTCCAGGTGGTCTTGCTACCTGAGTGCTTGACGTCGGTCACCTTACAGTTTCCGTCCCGCTCCATCATCTGCTTCGGGTCTGGTTCACCGTTCTTGGGTTGGCAGACTGTCATGGTTGTCTCCGGCATCGCATACGGCATGCCGGCCATCTCCGACTTGGTAGTGATCTCCCATGTCTCGCCTGCGGCGGCATGGGCGAGTGACGTGTGCATCGTCACCAATAGCGTGAACATCAAGTATGAGAGTCTTTGCATGACAACCTCCGAAGCGCTGGGTTTAAGTGCGGGAATTCGCTGGGGATTCTTTACCTTCCGGGGCCGGGCGTCAAGATGAGCGGATAGGAAGCCGGCGGCGGCTCGGGTATCATGCACGCCCTCCCCAGATTCGTATTTTTGCCATGAATCCTACACTTGTCTTTGACATTGAAACCATTCCCGACATCGCCGGCCTGCGTACCTTGTATGAGCTGGATGCCGAAGTCAGCGACGTTGAGGTCGCCGAGATGGCGTTCCAGATGCGTCGCCAGAAGACAGGCAGCGATTTCCTGCCGCATCATCTGCAACGTGTGGCGGCGATCTCCTGCGTGCTGCGCGAGGGCGACAACTTCAAGGTGTGGTCGCTGGGCGAGCCGGGCGAGGACGAAGGCAGCATTATTCAGCGTTTCTTCGACGGCATCGAGAAATACACGCCGCAGATCGTGTCGTGGAACGGCAGCGGTTTCGATCTGCCGGTGCTGCACTATCGCGGCCTGATCCACGGCATCCAGTGCCCGCGCTACTGGGACATGGGCGAAGATGACCGCGATTTCAAATGGAACAACTACATCAGCCGCTATCACACGCGCCATCTCGACCTGATGGACCTGCTGGCGATGTATAGCGGTCGCGCCAATGCGCCGCTGGATGATCTGGCCAAACTGATCGGCTTCCCCGGCAAGCTGGGCATGGACGGCAGCAAGGTGTGGGAGGCATACCAGCAAGGCAAGCTGGCCGAGATACGCAACTATTGCGAAACGGATGTGGTGAACACCTATCTGGTGTTCGCCCGCTTCCTGCTGATGCGCGGCCAGTTCAGCAAGGCGCGCTATGAGCAGGAGATCGAGCTGGTGCGCAGCAACTTGGCAAAGTCTAGCGAAGCTCACTGGGCGGAGTATCTGGCGGCCTGGAAGTAAGCATGTCCGGCTTGCACAAGGTCTGGCTGGGTTTTGGCTGGCTGTGGATCTTGCTGGTGTGCTATCTGTCGCTGATGCCGCACCCACCGCAGCCGGTCTCCTTCGAGGGTGTCGACAAACTTGAGCATCTGCTGGCCTATGTCGGGCTGATGCTGTGGTTCTGTCAGGTGTATGTGACACGCGCATCGCGCATCGGAGTGCTGGTCGGTCTGGTGGCGCTGGGTGTCGGCATCGAGATATTGCAGGGCATGGGTGGTTACCGATATTCTGAATATGCAGACATGCTGGCAAATACCGGCGGCGTGTTGATGGGATGGGGTTTGGCGCACACCCGCATGGGGCGCGCGATTTTATTGTTGGAACGAAATGGCAAACATTGAACAGGCAGTGGTGATCGAATCCATCGATCAGGAAGGGCGCGGCATCGCGCATCATGAGGGCAAGGTGATCTTCATCGAAGGCGCACTGCCGGGCGAGCGGGCGACATACGCCTCGTATCGCAGGAAACCCAGTTTTGAGATGGCACAGGCGACTAGTGTGACCAATCATTCCTACATGCGCGTGCAGCCCAAGTGCATCCACTTTGGCATGTGCGGCGGCTGCGCCATGCAGCATATGGATTCCGGTGCGCAGGTCGCGGTGAAGCAACGCATCCTGGAAGAGAATCTGGCGCGTATCGGCAAGGTCGCGCCGGAAAATATCCTGTCGCCCATCCACGGCATCTACTGGGGCTATCGCCAGCGTGCGCGCATCGGCGTGCGCCATGTGCTGAAGAAGGGGCGCACGCTGATCGGATTCCACGAGAAACGCAGCAGCTTCATCGCGGACCTGTCGCGCTGCGAGATACTGCCGCCCAAGATCTCCGCGCTGATCCCTTTGTTGTCGGAGCTGATCGATGGACTATCCATCCGCGAGCGTGTGCCGCAGATCGAGATCGCCTGCGGCGACAACGTCGATGTGCTGGTGCTTCGCATCATGGAGGCGATGTCACCTGCGGACGAAGCCGCCTTGCGTGCTTTTGCCGATGCGCACGACATCCAGTTCTGGCTGCAAACCAAAGGACCGGAGACCGTAGTGCCTTTCCATCCTTTGCAGGCACCGCCGCTCACCTACAGCCTGCCGGAATTCGATGTTGAGATGCCGTTCGCGCCGACCGAGTTCACTCAGGTCAACCACCAGCTCAATAGAGTGATGGTGCACCGCGCCCTGCGTCTGCTCGATCCGCAAGCGCACGAGAACATCGCCGACTTTTTCTGCGGACTGGGCAACTTCACTTTGCCCATCGCGCGCAGCGGCGCGCAGGTGCTGGGCATCGAAGGCAGTACGGCGCTGGTGAAGCGCGCTATGCAGGGCGCCGAACATAACTGTCTGAGCGCCAACACGCGCTTCATGGACATGAACCTTTTCGAGATGGACGAAGAGAGATTGAAGAAGCTAGGACATTTCGACAAATGGTTGGTCGATCCGCCGCGCGACGGTGCCATCGAATTGATCAAGGCCATCACACCTGAGACCGCACCGCAGCGCATCGTCTACGTGAGCTGCAACCCGGCCACACTGGCGCGCGACGCGGAAGTGCTGGTGCATGAGAAGGGCTACACGCTGAAAGCGGCAGGCGTGATGAATATGTTCCCGCAGACGGCGCATGTGGAGTCCATCGCGATATTCGAGAAGATTGCAGGCGGTCAGGCATGAAACGCTATGACGAACTGGTTGAAGAAGCGCTTGCGCGCGTGAGGGAAGTCACGCCATGGGACTTTGGGCGGCGCTACCAGTCGGGCGATGTGCCTTTGTTGCTTGATATTCGTGAACCTGCTGAATTCGACGCCTTGCGCATCCCCGGTTCGATCAATGTGCCGCGCGGCATACTGGAGCAGTCCTGCGAATGGGATTACGACGAGACCGTGCCGGAACTGGTTGCGGGACGCGAGCGCGAGATCGTGGTGATCTGCCGCTCGGGAAAACGGTCGGTGCTGGCTGCGGATGTGATGCAGCAGATGGGTTTTATCAATGTCGTCTCGCTCAAGCTCGGCATACGCGGCTGGAACGATGCCGAGTTGCCGATGGAAAACGCCAACGGCAATGTGGTGGATGCTGACGCGGGCGATGAGTTGCTCGCATCGCGCGTGAAGCCGGAACAACGCAGACCCAAGTGATCAGGCGCTTTTCTGCGCTAATGCATCGCCCTCGAACGAGATACCTTCCCAGCCTGTCTTCATGAAATTGCGGATGTTGGCATGATCCGCTCCCTCTGGATTACCGAGCACATCCTTGCGGTAATAGTCGCCGAAGCAAGCCAACGTCTGTTGCGGTGACAGCCCGTTCAGCATCGCGAAAGAAAAGAGTTTGCACGAGCCGTTGTTCTGTCCCGCCTCGTTGCGTGCCGCGCCGTTGCTGAAGGCGGTAGGGGTGAAATCGTAATGCGCGTCGATCACCGCTATCGTGTCGTTGAAGCAGACGCTGTCCAGCGTCTCGTCCAGTTTTTTCAGAAATTCGTTCAGTTCCATCTTGTCTCCGTGAAAACAAAAGGCGGCCGCGAGGCCGCCTTGTTGTGTGTGTGGAATGCTTATTCGCGTTCGCCTGTGAATGCCATCAGCAGTTGCAACAGGTTGATGAACAAGTTGTAGATGCTCAGATACAGGCCCAGCGTCGCCATCACATAGTTGGTCTCGCCGCCGTTCACGATTTGGCTCACGTCATACAGGATGTAGGCGGAGAAGATCAGCACCGCGATGGCGGAGATGGTCAGCGACAGCGCGGGGATCTGGAAGAACAGATTCGCCAGCGAAGCGACGATCAGCAAAATCAGTCCGATGAACAGGAACTTGCCCATGAAGCTGAAATCCTTCTTGGTCACGGTGGCGATGGTGGCCAGCGAGAAAAAGATGATGCCGGTGCCGCCTGCTGCCATGCCGATCAGCTGCGCGCCGTTCTTCAGATGCAGGGCGACTTGCAGGATGGGGCCGAGGAATACGCCTGCGACGAAAGTGAAACCGAGCAGGGCGGCGATGCCCCATACGCTGTTGCGCAGCGCGGACACCGCGAACAGCATGCCCAGCATCACGCCGAACATCACCAGCGAGGAGATGATGGGGCTGGCAGCCATGAACGACAGGTTCAGCGAGGTGCCGATGAAAGCGCCGATCACGGTCGGGATCATGGTCAGCGACAGCATCATGTAGGTGTTGCGCAGGACCTTGTTCCGTTCGACGGGTAGTGTTCCGATAGGTGCGGTTTGGGTCTGGAAGTTCATTTCTGCTCCGTTCAAATAAAGTGCGACTTTGCGCACGGCGAGCGTGAGACTACGCAAGCTGCGAAAAAGTTGCAACCGCAGATGAAAGCCGGTTTTTGGAAGGCCTGATGATTTCGGGTATCATGCGCGGCGCTGCTTGCGTGTGGTTACAGGCCGTTTGCTGCAAGTGTTTGAAGAATAAGGAAGCGTGGCCGAGCGGTTGAAGGCACCGGTCTTGAAAACCGGCAACGATGCGAGTCGTTCGTGAGTTCGAATCTCACCGCTTCCGCCAATTTCCCAATAAAGGAGCTCAATATGTTGCGTCGTTTCGTTGCTGCTGCACTGATCATGGTCGGTTCGACGGCCTTTGCGGATACGCTGGATATCAATCTGAGCAACAGCACCGCTCAGTTCAAGTACACGGTTCCTAGCGGTATCGCCGGCAAGTCCGATCTGTTCGCCTCAGTGGCTTACAACGATCTGAACGACATCATGGTCGATGCCGGTCTGCTGGTGTTGAACGAAGAAGGCAGCGTGTCCGGTCTGTCGCTGGGCGTTGGCGCCAAGGTCGTGGCAGCTTCCCTGAGCAAGGTGGCTTCGTCGCGTAAGCTGGTCTCCGGCGTGGCGCTGGGGGCGCAGGTGCGTTTCGAATTGCCTAACGACCGTCGTTTCGCCCTGGTGGGTGAATACAACTATGCACCGCGCATCATCAGCTTCGGCGATGTGGATCATTTCACACAGGGCATGGCGCGTTTCGAGTTCGCCATGTCTCCGCTGACCCAGGCTTACATCGGCTACCGCTCCAGCAAGTTCATCATGAAGAACGGTTTCCCCGAAGGTCGCGTGGATAATGGTGGTCACATCGGTGTGCGTCTTTCCTTCTGATCACATCGGTGCCAAGCTGCAAACGAAACGCCCCGGTCAAGCCGGGGCGTTTTGCTTTGGTACATGATGAATCGCTTCAATAGCCGAGTGCCCGTGCCGACTGGTAGAACACGAAACTGATGGCCCAGGCCAGCGCCAGCGACCAAGCCAGCGTGAACAGGGTATATCTCATGTCCTTGGCCTCGGCGCGCAGGGTGGCGATGGTGGACAGGCAGGGTGTGTAGACCAGCGTGAACAGCATGAAGCTGTAGGCCTGTACCCAGTCCAGCTGCTGGCCCAGCGCGCCGCTCAGCGCATCACCGCTCATGCCATAGATCACCGCCAGCGAACCGATCACGATTTCCTTGGCGACGAAGCCGAAGATCAGTGCGATGGTCAGTTGTTCGTTGATGCCGATGGGTGCAAAGATCGGATGCAGCGCGCTGCCTATCATGCCGGCCAGCGTGTCCGGGCCGCCCGCTGCAGCGGAGGCCGGCAGATTGGTGAGCAGCCAGACCAGCACCACGCCGGCGATGATGAACTGCGTGGCGCGACTGAGGAAATGGCGCACTTCGATCCAGCCGCGCAACAGCATCTGGCGCAAGGTTGGGAAGCGATACGGCGGCAATTCCAGCACGAACGGTTCGCTGCTCTGGAACTTGTTACGGAACAGCAGCGCCGTGAGGATGGCGGCGGCGAAGCTGAATAGGTACAGGCTGAACAACACCAGCGGGGCATGCTGCGGCGAGAACAGCGCGGCCGTGATGAACACGAACACCTGCAGTCGCGCCGAGCACAGCGAGAACGGGATCACCAGCATGGTCAGCAGGCGCATGCTGCGGGAGCGCATCACGCGTGTCCCCATCAGCGCGGGCACGTTGCAACCGAAACCCATCAGCAACATCACGAAGCCGCGACCGTCCAGTCCCATCTTGGCCATCAGTGCATCCATCAGGAACGCGGCACGCGACAGATAGCCGCTGTCTTCCACCATGGCCATGAACAGGAAGAACAGCACGATGATGGGCACGAAAGCCGCGACCGTCGCCACGCCGTTGTAGATGCCATCCAGCAGCAAGCCGGATAACCACGACGGCGCGCCGGCCACAGCCGCTTCCAGCGCCGTGACGCGCAGCCAGCTCAGTGCTTCGGCGACACCGCCCTGCAGCGGTTGGCCGAGCAAGAAGATGCCCTGGAACAGCAGATACATGATGCCGAAGAAGATAGGCAGGCCGAGCCAGGGGTGCAGCATCACGCGGTCGAGCTTGTCGGTGAGATGTTCGGGCATCTGCACCGGCACCTGCACCGCATGTTTCAACACGCGCGCCATCTCGGATTCGATGTGCTCGTCCTGCTCCAGTTGCGAGCGCAACTGCTCGGCCATGCCGGGAGTCGGGTAGCGCAGGGCTTTGGTGACGGCCTGCAACGCATCCTGATAACCGGCACCGTATTTACCGCTGAGCAGATAGATAGGCAAGCCCAGCATCTCTGACATCTTGCCGCTGTCGATGGTGATGCCGTATTTGCGCGCCTCGTCCGACATGTTGAGCAGCACCACCACGTTCATGTTGAGCTGTTTCAACTGCAGTAACAGGCTCATCTGGCGTTCGATCTGCGTGGCGTTGAGGATCACCAGTGCCAGGTCGGGCACGTTGTCGTGCAGGAAGTGGCGCACCACCTGCTCGTCGTCCGAGAAACCGTGCAGGTCATAGATGCCGGGCAGGTCGATGATCTCCACCATGTCGCCGCCCAGCAGGATCTTGCCGGACAGCAGCTCGACCGTGATGCCAGGCCAGTTGCCGACACGCGCCGCGCCGCCGGTCATGCGGTTGAACAGGGTGGACTTGCCGGTGTTGGGCATGCCCAACAATGCGATGCGTTTCATGCGCAGCCGGCTCCTTTGCAAACTTCTATCTTGCTGGCCTCGTTGCGGCGCAAGACGACATCGGTGGTGCCCAGCCGTACCTGCAACGGGCCGGAGAAGACGGCCTGGCGCACCAGTTCGATCTGTTTGCCCTTGCGGAAGCCCAACGCGAGCAGGCGCTGATGCAAGGCCTGATCGGCGTGGATGGCAACGATGGTGGCGAGATCGCCTTGTTGCAGGGTGGCTAAAGTGGAGGCTGACATGGTCTATGCATTATTCCACAGCCGTTGCGCTCCTGTCGCGTAAGCCTGCGTGATTAAGGTAGAATGCGCGCTTCCAAAACGTATCGATAAGATCATGATTACTGGCAGTCTCGTAGCGATCGTCACGCCGATGCATGCGGATGGCAGCCTCGACCTTGAGGCATTCCGCGCGTTGATCGATTTCCATATCGCCGAAGGCACCGACGCCATCGTGGTGGTCGGCACCACCGGTGAATCCCCCACTGTCGACCTGGAAGAGCATGAATTGCTCATCGCCGAGGCGGTGAAGCATGCCAACAAGCGCGTGCCCATCATCGCGGGCACCGGCGCGAACTCCACCAAGGAAGCCATCGAGCTGGCCACCTTCTCCAGGAAGGTCGGTGCGGATGCCTCGCTGACGGTGGTGCCTTACTACAACAAGCCGACCCAGGAAGGTCTGTACCTGCACTTCAAGGCCATCGCTGAAGCGGTGGACATGCCGCACATCCTGTACAACGTGCCGGGGCGTACCGGTGCGGACATGAGCAACGACACCGTGCTGCGTCTGGCGCAGATCCCCAACATCATCGGTATCAAGGATGCGACCGGCGGCATCGAGCGTGGCAGCGACCTGTTGAAGCGCGCCCCGAAAGACTTCGCCATCTATAGCGGTGACGATGCCAGCACGCTGGCGCTGATGCTGCTCGGCGCGCACGGCACCATCTCGGTGACGGCCAACGTCGCGCCGAAGTTGATGCACGAGATGTGTGCGGCTGCGCTCAAGGGCGATGTCGCCACGGCGCGCGCGATCAACTTCCGCCTGCTCGGTCTGCACCAGAAACTGTTCATCGAAGCGAACCCGATCCCGGTGAAATGGGCGGTCGCGCGCATGGGCAAGATGAACAACGTACTGCGTTTGCCGCTCACACCGCTCACAGCTGCCGCCCAACCTGCGGTGGAACAAGCGATGCGTCAGGCCGGCGTCATTTGAACTCACTGGAATCACTATGAAAACAAGCAATGCGATCACAGCCGTCCTCGTCCTCACCCTGCTGGCTGGGTGCGGTCTCATGCCAGAGCGCAAGCCGGTGGACTACAAGAACGGCGGAACGCCCGCTCCCGCACTGGAAGTGCCGCCCGATCTGACACTGCCGGGTAGCAGCCAGCGCTATGCTATCCCTGCTGCCGACGGCACGCAGGTGGCCAGCTACTCCGATTATTCGCGTGATGTGCAGGCTGCCGGGCAACCTTGTGCAGAACCCGTACCGGCGGCTGTTGCGGTGGCAGAGGCTGCACCGGCACGCCTGATGACGGTGGAAGGTCAACGTTTCGTGCTGTTGTCCGAGCCGTTCGACCGCGCCTGGCGCAAGGTCAGTCTGGCACTGGAGCGTGCCCAGCTTGCCGCTGGTGATGTGAATCGCAGCAAGGGCGTGTTCTACCTGAAGGGCACTGAAAAACAGCCGTCTGAACTGCGCGTGCTGGTGCAAGAGACGAAGGGCGTCAGTGTTGTGACGGTTGCTGCGGATGCAGTGGCACAGGCAGAAGCGACTCGCATCCTCGACCTGTTGTTCCAGCGACTGGAGAAATAAAGCGCAGTGATGCGTTTCGCGTTCCTCGGCAGCGGCAGCGAGGGCAACTCGCTGCTAGTGCAAGCCGGTAACACCACCCTGATGCTGGATTGCGGTTTCTCCGTCAATGAGACCGTGTCACGTCTGGCGCGTCTCGGCCTGCAGGCCGAACAGATCAACGGCATCCTCGTCACCCACGAACACAGCGACCATATCGGCGGTGTGGCGCGGCTGGCGCGCAAGTTCAAACTCCCGGTGTGGATGACCCACGGCACCTTGCTGACGCAGCAGGCTGCGTTCGCGGACATCGCGGTCGCCGAACTCAATCCCCATCATCGTATCGCCATCGGCGACATCGAGGTGCAGCCTTTTCTGGTGCCGCACGACGCCCGCGAGCCTGTGCAATATGTGTTCAGCGACGGCACGCGCCGCTTGGGCGTGCTGACCGATACTGGGCATATCACGCCGCACATCGAGGCATCACTGGCGGGTTGTCACGCACTGGTGCTGGAATGCAATCATGACGAAGAGATGTTGCGTACCGGGCGTTATCCGCCCTCGCTCAAACAGCGCGTCGGCGGACGTGTCGGTCACCTGAGCAACCGTCAGGCGGCAGGTCTGCTGGCGAGCATGGATATCAGTCTCCTGAAATACATCGTGGCTGCGCACCTGAGCAAGCAGAACAACCAGCCTGAATTGGCCGCGCAGGCACTGAGTGAGGTGCTGTCTTGCAATCAGGATGAGATCACGATCGCGTCGCAGTCCGAAGGGTTGGACTGGATAACTATCGATTGATGCGGTGCGAGAAATAGAAAAAGCCGGCTTGCGCCGGCTTTTTTGTCGTACGGGTGTTACTTGGCAGCAGATTGCGGAGCTTCTGTAGCCGGTGCAGCTGCTTCGGTTGCGGAAGCTGCGACAGGTGCTGCAACTTCGGTTGCTGGAGCAGCGGCAACAGGAGCAGCAGTTTCGGCAGACTTCTCACCACAAGCAGACAAAGACAGAGCCAACAGAGCTGCGATCAATGCGGAGCGTTTCATTTTCAATTTTCCAATCGTATAGATAGGTACTACTAGACTTTAAGTGAAGGTTTGTATTGAGCTGCCTTTTCTGCAACCTTCCCAAAGAAAAGGCGGCGCATTCTAGCGCTTCCAAAGGGAAATACAAGCGGGATGTTGTGGCGAAAAATCCCTTTTATTTCAGGTGGAAAGCACTTCTTCAGGCCGCTGTCAAAAGCGTGCAATTTCTGTGATTGTCTGGCAATTTCTGAAAGGGCGAGTGAGGGCGGCGAATCGGGCTTGCCCGACTCACCGGTAAGGCGAAAAGCTTACTTGTTTACCGCGTCGGCAGCCTCGTTGACGGCCTTCTTGGCAACATCCTTGGCGGCGGCGGTGGCATCGTTAGCAACTTCCTTGGCTTTGTCGGCAGCGGCTTGAGCGGCGTCCTCGGCTGCGTTCTTGGCCGCATCCCCTACATCCTTGGCGGCTTCCTTTGCCGCATCCGTGGCCTTGTCGGCAGCCTCCACTGCAGCTTTCTTGGCAGCGTCCAGAGATTCACTGGCTTGTTCGCCGCAGGCGGTCAGGGAGAGGGCGAGCAAAGCGGCGATCAGAGTGGAGAATTTCATTTGCGGTTTCCTATGGTTCGATGTGTACAAGATATGAAGTGACGGAATGCTGCAGCGTGATTCTAGCAAAGCATGCGAAATATCAAAGTCCCAGCCGGGTTGGCGTCGCCCCGGAATGGGATGCCAGCCACATCTCCTGGAAGCGTGAATTCAATTCGTGCGCGCCCTCCGGATCGTTCTTCGCCAACAGTCCGCGCGTATCGTCGAAGTGATAGCGGCGCACGAAATGGTGGCCATCGGCGACGGCGAACGGCTCGGTCACGCCGAGCATGTGCGGCGGGGTCTGGTAGATCGACATGCTGTGGCTGAACTCGCGCAACAGCATCATCATGCGCGGACAGAAACGGATCAGATGTTGTGTATCGTGCGCCAGCAGTTGCAGGCGGTTGTTGCTGCTGAGCAGCAGGTAATGGCGCAGCGCATCGTAGCGCGCTTCGGAATTGAAACCGATGTCCGAGAAATCCTTTTCGAAGATATTCAGCGAGTGCTGTGCAGAACTGCATACCGTGTCCAGCGCCGCGATGTAATCGGCTATGCCGTCGAAAGTGGTGTGCTGCAAGGTCTCATCGTTCATGGTCAGCGTCTCCGTGTTGCGGGGGCCAGGTATCCATCCAGATACCATTCGTACAACAATTCCTGCGCTTCATCCGTCAAGGCCGTGTCGGCGGCGAGTCTTCGTGCATCGGCCAATTCACGCAGCACGCGATAGTCGTTCTTGCGTACCGGGTAGGCCTCTCCGTTGACGAACACCGTGCGATCCTGACACAACATCAATGTCTTCAGATCCAGCGCCACACCGTTCTTTCGCACTGCGTCGGCAAAGCGTATAGCGGACAGCGGTCGGGCTGGGCTATCGAAGAAGATATGCGGCTTTGGTTCGGACAGATAGCTGCCGAGGAAATTGGCGATATCCTCATCATCCCAACGGATCTTGCGGATCGCGCTGCCGACCTGCTTCAACATCGCCGGCCCGAGCTCGGAAGGATGTTTTTGCAACTTCAGGTCCGGGTCGGCGTATGTACCTTTGATATCGATGCGGTCTTGCAGGTAGACGAGGAACTGCTCCGCGAGCTCCTGATACCAGGGCGTGCGGAAACCGATGGAATACGTCATGCAGTCGTCTTCCGCGATGCCGTTGTGCGCGCAGTGCGGCGGCAGGTAGAGCATGTCGCCAGGTTCCAGTACCCACTCCTGTTCCACCCTGAAATTTTTCAGGATGCGCAGCGGAGCGCCTTCGATCAGGGTCTGGTCGGCCTGGGTGGAGATCTGCCAGCGGCGATGTCCGTGGCCTTGCAGCAGGAACACGTCATACGCGTCGAAGTGCGGACCGACGCCGCCACCTTTGGGTGCGTAGCTCACCATCAGATCGTCCAGTCGCGCATGCGGGATGAAGTCGAAACGATTCAGCAACTCGCCGGCCTCGGGCAGAAAATGGTTCACGCCTTGCACCAGCACCGACCATTGCCCTTTCTTCGACAGTCCGGTGAAATCCTTCGCGACGAATGGCGAGTGACGCAGATCGAATTCGCCGCGCTGGTACGTGACCAAACGCGCCTGCGCATCTTCGTCGCAAGCCAACGCCATCAGTTGCTTGGGGTCGAGCAGGCCCTTGAAGCCGGGCACCGCCTGACGAATCAGCAGCGGTTTCTTTTGCCAGTAGTCGCGCAGGAATCTTTGCGGAGTCAGTCCGCCGAGCAGAGTGTTTTTCATGCGGAGATTATAGCCCTGCCGCATGCATTGAAAAGTGCGGGAAAAATAAAATTCCGGAGGGCACCGCGCGAGAATTTCGATAGAATGCGGGTAGGAGGACGTTATGCCCACACAAGCTGTACCACTACAAGCTGGAATGGAGGCGCCGCACTTCGAGTTGCCGGATGCCGACATGGAGACGTTCAAACTGGTCGCGCAACAAGGCAAGAACAACGTCGTTCTGTATTTCTATCCCAGAGACGACACGCCGGGTTGCACGATGGAAGCGAACGAATTCAGCGATCTTGAGGAAGCGTTCGCAAAGCTGGATACCATCGTCGTTGGGGTCAGTCGCGATGATTGCATCAGTCATGCATGCTTCCGCGACAAATATGGGCTCTCGGTTCTGCTGTTATCCGATCCCGAGGCACGCATCTGCAGGAAATACGGTGTCATGTACGAGAAGGAAGTGGATGGTCACAAAAAACTCTCCATCCGACGCTCCACTTTTGTCATCGACAAGACCGGTACGTTGCGTCACGCCCTCTATGCAGTTCAGGCCCACGGGCATGCACAAGAGATACTTACACTGATAAAGGAAATGAAATGAAGATCGAAAAGAACGCTGTCGTCACACTGACCTACGCATTGAATGACGCCAGCGGCGCATTGATCGAGCAAGCCAACGAGCCTATCAGCTACCTGCACGGCGGTTTCGATGGCATCTTCCCCGCCGTCGAAGAAGCGCTGCACGGCAAGGATGTGGGCGAGAAGTTCACCGTCAGTATGACGCCCGATGAAGCCTTCGGCGAATACGAACACGACCTGGTGCGCGTCGAGCCGCGCGACATGTTCCCGGCAGAAGTCGAGGTTGGTATGCAATTCGAGGGCGGCGCGGAAGGCGACGATGACGAAGACTTCATGCTGTACACCGTGACCGAAGTCACCGACAAGGAAGTCACCGTCGACGGCAACCATCCGCTGGCCGGCAAGACACTGACCTTCTCCGGCACCGTCACCGGCGTGCGCGCTGCGACGGCAGAAGAGCTTGAGCACGGCCACGTGCACGGCGACGGCGGTCATCACCACTAAACCGGAGTAGCTGAACAAAAAAGCCCGCTTGCGGGCTTTTTTGTTGTCCGGAGATCAGCGGCTCAGCCTTGTTCGGCTTTTCTTTCCGCCAGGATGTGGCACAAGTGATCGTCCGCCGGTTCCAGCGTGTAGTGGGCCACATCGTTGAGCAGCGTCTGGATCTCTTCCAGCGTGAAGTGCGCCATGAGACGGTTCGCCATGTCCGGCTCTATCGGTAGCAGACGCGCCTCGCCGTTGGGCAGTTTGAAGCCGAAGCCGGCCAGCCTGTGCAGATCGCCGTCTGCCGCGCTCATATCCTCCTGCTCATCCTCCAGCGACTCGTAAAAAGTCTCGATCTCATCCGAAAGTGCTTCCGGAATGTCCTCGGGGATGGCGACCACCAGACCGAGCGGGTCGTCGCTGCTCTCGCTGTTCAGGCCATGCTGTTGCACAAAGGCGACGAAGCGGTCACGCAGCTCGGTGGAGAAGAAGATATATTCGATCATGCTGGTCGGTCAGGGGTGGGAAGGCTGACATGGTGACGGCTGCAGCGCTTGCTGGCAATCACCCGAAGGGGAGGTCGCGTCGTATCTGGCTGATAGTCAGGCGATTTTGTTGTTAGAATCGCCCACAGACAACTGTTTCGGCGCGCCGCCGCCGACCACCCGAGATAACGGAAACGACATCATGGATAAGACCGTCAAGATTCGCGCTTACACCGACCCCGCATCGGGACAGCCTGCTTCCAGGCAAAAAGAGCAGGACATCGAACTCGCCGCGCGTGAAGCGCAGCTTGATGATGAGCGCAAGAAATCGCTGGAACAGCTCAAGACCATCGTGCAACTGCGCGAAGCGCTGAAGCTGGAACAGGCCAAGACCGCCGAAGTCAACAAGCGTGTGAACGAACTGGAATCCGGTCTGCAGCAGATCAGTGCTTCCAGCGCGAATGAACTGGCACGCAAGGATGCGCAACTTGAAGCAGAGATGAAGAAGGCGGTCGAGGCCGAGAGCAAGTGCAAGGAACTGCAGGCTCAGCTCAAACAGGAGCAAGCCAAGCTGGCCAATATGCCGGACCAGAGCCGCATGCTGGAAGCCAAAGACAAGGAACTGGCCGACCTGAAGACCAGAATGCAGGATCTGAGCGGTGTGCTGAGCAAGATCATCAGCATCGCGGAAGCCGCCAAGCTGGTCGGTAAGCCGTAACTTCCGCTGCCCACGTCAGATCGGGCAGCTCTCTGTACCGCGCAGGAACAACAGATACTCCTCCAGCCGTTCGCGCAGATGCTGCGGTGCTGTCACGATGTCATGTGACAAGGCGAACAGCGGATAAGCCTGCCAATCGAACACCCCGAACTTCTCCACCATGTGCAAGGTGTGCACACCTTCTCCGGATATATCGTCCCACTCGCCGCGTACCAGTTTGCGCCCCAGTGAATGGTGATGTGAATCCTCGCTGGTCGCCGTCGTGATCAGATCGCCCAGTCCGGCGTAGCTGTAAGGCGTATGTGCCTGGCCACCGAAAGCCTGCACGATGCCGCTCAACTCCGCGATGGACGCCGCCACCAGATGGCCGCGCATGTTGTCACCCAGCTTCAGTTCATCCGCCATGCCGAACAGGATGGCGTACACGTTCTTCAGGATCACCGACCAGCTGCGCCCGTGCAGGTCGCTCGCCTGCTGGCAAACCAGACCGCTGCCACGGAACAGACTGCGCATCACCTCGAAATCCGCCGTATCCGACAGCACGGCATCGGCGAAGCCCAGTTTCCCCGCGCGCAGTTCTTCCGAGATCATCGGGCCGTAGATCACGCCGAAGTGGTGCCGCCCGTCGAACACTTGGTCGAACACCTGTGCCGCCGTGCGGCCGGATTCGTCCAGTCCCTTGGCGATGGTGAGGCAGACACTATCCGCGCTGAGGAAAGGGGCGATGCGTTGAGCGATCTCCCAATGCGGATTCACCGGCAGGCAGAACAGCACCACCTGCGCCTCGGCCACTTCCTCTTCCAGCGTGGCATGGCTGCCTTTCACCACTTCGCCCATGTTCCAGATGCGCACATCATGGCGATCCGCCAGCAGAAACTCCATGGCATGGCCCATCTCGCCGTATCCCAGAATCAGTATGCGCAGTTTCATTCCGCGTCCTCGGTCATGTTGTACAGGTTGTCATCTTAAATCGAAGTGTGCAGATCACGTTGCCGACCATTATGGATTATTGCTTGATATTATCTGCCCGCGCGGTACCGATCCGAGGGGAGAAACATGCAGTACGACATGGCAAGATTCGATCAGCCGCTGGTGGATGAAACGCAGCCGAAAGCGCATGTGTGGACCGACATCGGCGATGCGGAGGTGGAGTATTCGATATTCGGCAATGCCAAGGTGCGTGTCTATCGCCAGAAGGACGAGGTGCGCGGTGCATTGCGCTGGACGTTGCTATTCATGAGTCTGCTGGTCGGTGCGGTGTGGCTGGTCAGCGATGCCTCGCGCCAGCCTGAGATCGTTTATATCGCACCGCCCAAGCCTGTCGTTGAGATCGCCAAGCCACTGCCGCAGGTGCCGGTGCGTGTCGCGCCCCAGAACAAACCCCAAGTCGCACCACCCATCGCCACCGCGAAGCCGGTGCCGCTGCCGCAAGCATCCTCCGCCCCTGTAGCGGCCAAACCGTTGCTGCGTGCCCCGGTTGTCGTGTCCGGGGCGTCCGCACCTGTGGTGGCAAAACCAGCTGCTGCGCCTGTAGCTGTGACGGCCAAGCCGCTCGCACCTGCCGCAGTCGCGCCTGAAGTGTTTCAGGCGCCCATTGATGCCACCACACCAGTGAAGGCGACCGATTGATCAACGGACGGTTGCACCCTGCTGCAGCACCTCAGCCAGGAATCTTTGCAGCTGCAGCCATGAATCCTTGTCCGCCGCCGCGTCATAGGCCAGCGGCAAGTTGAACTGCTTGCCGTAGGCATCCGCATCCGGGTTGGTGAAGCTGTGCATCGCACCGGGGTACACCACCGCCTTGTAGTCCACGCCTGCCGCTTTCATCTCCTGCTCGAACGCTTGCACTTGCGCAGCCGGGATCATCTTGTCATCCGCGCCGGTGAAAGAACGTATCCTGGCTTTGACCTTGCCTTTTTGTGCGGGCGTGTCGGTCGCCAGCCCGCCGTGGAAGCTCGCCACGCCCAGCAAAGGCTCGCCCTCGCGCGCCATGTTCAGCACCACCGAGCCGCCGAAGCAATAACCGATGGCGGCCAGCTTGCTGCTGTCCACGCGCGGATCATCGCGCAGCACTTTCATCGCCGCCTCGAAACGGGCTTTCGTCAGGGGACGGTTCTTTGACACCTCGCCGGAGAACTTCCCGGCATCGGATGGGTGCATCGCCTGCTTGCCTTCACCGTACATATCTACGGCTAGTGCCACATAACCAAGCTCGGCCAGCATGTTCGCCCGCTTGCGCGCATAGGCATTGTGTCCCCACCATTCATGCACCACCAGCACCGCCGGGCGTTTGCCCATCGCATGTCCTTCGTAAGCCAGCCAGCCTTTCAGTGTGGTGCCATTGGCAGAGTAGGTGACCTCTTCACCTTCGACAGACGCCAAGGCAGGCACGGTCAGGCAGAGCAGGGCGAGGGAAATCAACAATCGTTTCATAAGGGCCTCCATCGTTGTGTGGGCAGAAAACAGGAAGCCCGCACAGGCGGGCTTCAGGATTCTATCTGTTGTACAGGGAGGTCACATCCCGACCATCGAAGCGGCGGGATCGACTTTGCGCACCATATGCAATAACTCGATACCTTCCACTTCTTCGGGGTCATATCTCACCAGCAAGGAATGCGGATGCGGCTTGTGCTCGAACTCGGCGCAATCCACGCCGATGCGCCCCATGATCTTCCTTTCCAGATCCATCCTCATCTGCGATTCCAGTTCGGGATGCACGTAGATCAACATGTCTGCTGTATGCATGGTCATCTCCTTCACGGTAATTGAAGAACGAGAGTCGCGGGCTTGATCTCCGCGAGTGCGAACCATGCTACGCCTTTGGCAAGCCGATAAAAATGGCTACACGCAACAGGGTTGTTCGGTTCAGAAGCGCAGTTCCAGCGCCTGGCACAGGAAGCGCATCAAAGGGGCGGCCTGCCGGTAATGCTCGACCACCAGCGGACGCAGTTTGGCCGAGGTGACAGTGGCTTCGGTCAGGTTCGCCAGAGCGATGAAATCCTTGCGCTTAAGGTCTGCCACCTGCGGGTGATCCTTGGCGAAACCGCGCGGCGCGTTGGCCAGCGTATCGCCGACCAGTTCGTATTGGTTGCTGAAAGCCGCATCGTCGCGCGCCGCCAGCCATGCCTCCGGTTTTTTCACGATGGCCTCGCGTATCTTGAACAAAGCATCCGCATCCGGATGCCACAGGCCCACGCCCACGAAACACTCGCCCGGCGAGATGTGCAGGTAATAGCCCGGCGCATGGATGTCCTTGCCCAGCTCGTGCCGGAACTGGATGCCGATGTTGGTCTTGTAAGGTGTCTTGTCTTTGCTGAAACGTGTGTCGCGATACACGCGCATCAAGGAGCCGCCCACCTTCTTCGGCTGCGCCAGAAAGTGGCGCGAGATCGCCGGCATCTCGTCCGACATATCGCTGATGAGATCCAGCGCGGGCGTGCGCACCAGATCTTCGTATTCCTGTTGATGTTTCTCGAACCACTCGCGGTTGTTGTTCTGCTCCAGGGCGGAGAGGAAAGCGAAAGTCTGTTTGCTGAAGTAGCGGTCTGACATGGCATTCACCTGCGGAGGAATGAGTGCAGTGATTCTAGAACAATTCCATTTCGAGTCGCGATCAGGTTTGTTCCTGTAGCGCCGCCCGCTGTCCGCGCGCGGCATCCACACCGCGCAAGATCAGCAGCCCCGCCACAAAGAACGCGCCGGTGAAGAGGATGGCCGTGCGGTGGTCGCCCGCAGTCAGCCAGCTCACCATGCCGTAGGTCACCGGGCCGAGGATGGCGGCCAGCTTCATCGCCAGCCCCCACAGACCGAAGAACTCGGCCCGACGCTCAACGGGCGAGAACGAGCCTATCAGCGCCCGCCCGGCAGACTGACTGGCACCCATGCACAACCCCGCCAGATTCGCCGCCGCCCAGAACAGCCCAGGTCCTTCGGATGCCCATGCCATCAACACCATCCCGATCCAGCCGACCAGCGTCAAGGCGATGGCCGGCACATGGCCGACGCGATCCTGTAGATAGCCGAAACTGAACGCACCGATGGCGGCCGTGATGTTGACCACGAAGATCAGCCCCAGCGTCTGCTGCATGGTGAAGTGCATCGCCTGCTGTGCGTAGATGGCGGCCAGCGTGATCACGGTCTGGATGCCCGCCTGATAGAACACCGTACAGATCAGGAAGCGGCGCAGGTCGCGGTAATGCCGCGCATGGTGGAGGGTCTGCAGCAGGCGCGCGAACGATTCCTGCAGCATGTTCTTGCCAAGCAGATGCGGCTGCGGCTGGGCGCGTTCTTTCAGGATGAGGAAGGTGGGCAGGCTGGCCAGCGCGAACAGCGCCGCCGTGATCAGCATGGTCACCGGCACGAAATCCGCCGCAGTGTCGCCGCGCGCCTGCGCCCAGCTCACATAGGCGAGGCAGATGCCCAGACTGAGCAGGCCGCCCACATAACCCAGACTCCAGCCCCAGCCCGATACCTTGCCCAGCGAACCCTCGCGCGCCAGTTCCGGCAGAAATGCCGCGATCAGGTTCTCGCCGCTGCCGTAGAAGAAATTGGACAACACGATCAACGGGATCGCCAGCCACAGCATGCCCGGCCCGGCGAAGTAGAGCGCGGCAGTGAACAGCACGCAGCCTGCGGTGGTGATGAGCAGCAAACGCTTCTTCGCCGCATAAGCATCCGCATACGCACCCAGTAAGGGCGCAGTCAGCATGATCAATGCGTAGGAGAGCGCTAGCGACAGCGTCCACACTAGCGTCGCCCACGGTGCGCCACTAGCTACTACCGATACGAAGTAAGCATTGAAGATCGCCGTGATAACGATGGTGGTGTAACCCGAGTTGGCGAAGTCATACATCGCCCAGGCCCAGGCTTCGCGGCGGTTCACATCGGCGGCAAGGTTATGGCGCATGAATGTAATAAAAGTTATGACGGAATGAAGCGGATGTTAACTGCTAGGGCGGGCAGACAGTATAAGATTCGCGCTGAACGGGTTCACATGGATAAGCAAGATGAGATACAGACACTACAAAGGCGGCATCTACGAGATCGTATGCGAGGCGAAGCTGGAAGCCGACCCGAATGTCACGCTGATGATTTACAAATCGGATAACGGTCTGATCTGGGCACGTCCCAAAGATATCTTCTTTGAGTTAGTGCAGCACGAAGGGCAGAGCGTGCCGCGCTTCGCCCCCCTGAACTGAACGGAGACTTCATGGACTTCGCGAGTTTATTGGTACTTGCTGTACTGGGCTTGGTGGTCTGGTTCTGGCTGAACAGTATCCGCATCCTGGAGATCGCGCGCGAAGCGGGTCGGCTGATCTGCAAACAGACCGGCGTGCAGTTCCTCGACGACACCGTCGCCAGCACCAAGCTGCAACTGGCACGCAACAGCAACGGACGCCGCACCTTGCGCCGCACTTATCGTTTTGAATTCACTGAGACGGGCAACACCAGACGGGAAGGGGAAGTGGTCATGCTGGGGGAGCGGATCGAATCGGTTACCATGGAGCCATATCAGATATTGGAATGAACTGAGTCATTGCGTTCATATTGCTCTGAAATTTGTTTGGAGAATGGAAGACAAACGAAAGCAGTAATTTTGCATAGGATATCGCCATGTTTCGTGATCAAGTTATTCGTCTGGGTTTGGTATTGAGCGTTATATTTGCCACAGCGCTGGCAATCGTTCTGTCGGTCAGTATGACCTACACCCTGATGAAACTCCGAGGTGTCCCGTTTACCGACAATTCCCTGCTGATATCGATCTTTGCTCCGCTGTTCAGTGCGCCGATTATGCTGACGCCGCTGTTCAAAGCTTTCATGAAGATCGATTCCCTCGAACATGAAATGCGCAAGCTCGCCATGCTCGACGAGCTCACCGGCATCATGAATCGGCGGGCTTTTTTTTCGAATGCCGAACAAGTCATAGGCATGGCGAATCAAAACAATGTGGAGATGTCGCTCGCCTATATCGACTTGGATAATTTCAAGTCCATCAACGACACATACGGTCATGCTGTCGGTGATCAGGTGATCATGGAATTCTCCAGGATCATCCGCGGCATCATTAGAAAAAGTGACTTGGTCGGACGGGTGGGGGGCGAGGAGTTCGCGCTACTGGTCCATGGGGCAGGCGCGAAAGATGCCCACCAGCTGCTCGAAAGGCTGCTGGCGGAGATACGACTGCAACAGATCGAAACACCCGCTGGGAAGCTCAACTTCACTGCCAGTGCCGGTTTGGTACATATCTCAAGCTACGAACAGAAACAGATACACATATTGCTGGCGGATGCAGACAAAGCGCTCAATCATGCGAAGCGCACGGGCAAAGATCGTGTGGTGGCCTTCGAGGCGAACTTGGGTGTTTCAATGCCAGCTTGAATGAATAACCGAACTAAAGTCGGAGCAAGTCTGGCTGATTGGCGATATTGAAAACGATTCAACTGCCGCTGACGCGGAACCAACCAGCGATGCTGCGTCGTGTCTTGTTCGAGATGAGTACTTCGTGCGGGAATGATTCACTGAGGAAGATGATCATCGTGCCGAATGTCGGCTGAACTTTGAGGATGGGTGTCTCACCGCTTGGATCGTAGACGACCAGTTCGCCGCCATGCTCGGGTTGCCAATCCTCGTTCAGGTAGAGCACCGTGGTCAGGATGCGGTTCTTCTTGCCTTGCAACACATCGGAATGTTTCGCGTAGCCATAGCCACTGTTGTAGATGGCGTAGTGGCTTTCATAGTCGAACATACCCAGAAATAGCCGGGCATTCAATTCCCGTCGCAGCGTTTCCATCTGTTCCAGAAAAGCACAGTCGACGGGGTCGTTCGCTTCTATCCAGCTGATGGCGTCGCCGCGTAGCGACTCGATCTGTTTCTTGGCTGCACCGCGCCCCACATGTGCGGGCTGGAAACGCTCCGAACCATCGTCCTCGCAGCGCCTTTGCAGTCCATGCAATAGCTCATCCGCCAGCGCGTTTGCCAGCACGATATAGCCGGTCTGTTCCAGCTCTTTTGCGATGAGGTCGATGTCCATGGGGCGCGCAGTCTAGCACTGAAGAATGGGGGCGGGCAGTAGATTATCCGGCAGTCCAAAGCCTAACAAGCTGCTGCTAGAATGCGCCCTCAAATCAATTCGCAGTGATAACTGTAACGGGGAAAAAGATGTCGACAGGCCTGACCGATCAGCAAGCATACGAATACATCATCAAGCTGCTCACAGCCATGAGCAAGGCGGGCGGTTCCGACCTGTTCATCGCCAACGACTTTCCGCCAAGCATGAAGTCGCACGGCGAGATGCAGCCGATGACCTCGCAGAAGCTCAACGGCAAGATCACCCGCCAACTGGCTTACGCGCTGATGAACGATACACAGCGCGCCGAGTTCGATCAGGAGATGGAATGCAACTTCGCCATTTCGGTGCCCGGTGTGTCGCGCTTTCGCGTCAATGTATTCGTGCAGCAGCAGCATGTCGGCATGGTCATCCGCACCATCGCTGCCGAAATCCCCAACTTCGAGAAGCTCAACCTGCCCGAAGTGCTGAAAGAAGTCATCATGAACAAACGCGGCCTCGTGCTGGTGGTCGGCGGAACAGGCTCCGGCAAATCCACCTCGCTCGCCGCCATGATCGACCACCGCAACCGCACCTCCAAGGGTCACATCATCACCGTCGAAGACCCGGTGGAATATGTGCACCAATCCAAAGAATCACTCATCACCCACCGCGAAGTCGGCGTGGATACGCATAGCTGGCACCACGCGCTGAAGAACACGCTGCGCCAAGCACCGGACGTCATCCTCATCGGCGAGATTCGCGATGCCGAGACCATGGAGCACGCCATCGCATTCGCCGAGACCGGCCACCTCTGCCTCGGTACATTGCACGCCAACAGTACCAACCAGACCATCGATCGCATCATCAACTTCTTCCCGGAAGAACGTCGAAACCAGTTGCTGATGGACTTGTCGGCGAACATGCGAGCACTCATCTCGCAGCGCCTCGTGCGCACGCCGGACGGCAAAGGACGCAGGGCCGCCATCGAGATCCTGCTCAACACACCCACCATCGCCGATAAGATCTTCAAGGGTGAGTTCCATGAGATCAAAGGCATCATGGAAAAGTCGCGCGAGCTGGGCATGCGCACCTTCGACTGGTCGCTGTTCGAGCTATACAACGACGGCCACATCTCCTATGAAGAAGCCATCCGCAACGCCGACTCCGCCAACGAACTGCGACTGAACATCAAGCTCAAGAGCCAGCGCGGCGAACCGGGAGACGCGTCAAGCGTCGTGCTCTCGATGCAAGAACACAAGAGCGAGGAAGAGCTGGAAGAAGAACGCAAAAAAGAACTGGCTGCGCAGGAAGAGAAGAAGCGTCAGTTCGAAGCCGATAAGCTCCTCAGGCAACAACAGGAAAAGCAGGCACAAGCAGCTGCCGAGGCTGAGAAGTCGAAGCCGGCAATTTCGCTGGATAAGTTGGAGTTGAAGCTGGACGACTAAGGTTCGCCGAGGGTGGGCTAAGGATTGAAGCCCGTCCTTAAGCTTTTGTGCTGATGATGCCGCGAATCAGACCTGCCACGCCCCGTCGCGATACACCTCCGTGTCACCGAGCATGACCGATTCAGTGATGGCAAAGACATCAACGTGGAATCGCGCATCCGCGCGTTTGATATTGGGCTTGATGTAGCTGGCATGTTTCGCACCCAGCGATAGATGGATACCGCACATGCGCTCGTAAGTGCCGATATCGCTGACCAGAATATCGCGTGTGAAAGTGCGGTTCAGGCCGAAGCCCACTTCGCGCACCCAGATCTCCCCCTCGACTGCGCGTATCTGCGCCAGCACCTCGTCGAACTCCGGTGTGGAATCGATGGTGTCGGTGACGCGCCCTTGGCTGACCACCAGCGTGATCGGCTGCGCGGGTTTGTTCACGGTGAACTTCGTATCGCCGAATACGAAGATCCGCACCCGGCCATTCACCGCCTCCAGATCCAACGATTCGGTGAACACCTCACCGATAGGGAACTGGCCGCCGACGTTCCTCATCTCGCGGTAATCGCCGATGTTCAACTTCGCGGGTTCAAAGCCGGAGGCGAACAGCAATTGCTCGCCACCGCTCTCGATAACCCCTGTTGGAGCGCGGTCGATGATGGCCTTCAAACCGCGACCCACGCGGCGCACATAAGCCGGGTCATAAGCTAGCGAGTCGATGTAGAGCAGCGCCTCATCGCCGGGCATACGGCCCAGATGCGGATGCTCGATCACCTTGAGCGAAAGTTTGAATAACTCGACCCGCAAGCGGAATGCATCCAGCCTGAAGCTGCTGGTTTGGATCAGCACCACCAGATCGGCGGGCGCGAGTCGTTTGAACGCGTTGAGCACAGTCTCAGGTTCGGCCGTATCGAAATCGATGAAAGTCGCATCCGGCAGGCAGCGCTGATAGGCCTCGGCCAGCGCCAGCGAAAGCGCGCATTGCCCATCCCAAACCACCAGCGCGGCATGCGTCGAATCATGCTCGAAAGCGATGGTCAGAATATCGTGCACATGCTTCTGGGCGGTATCGATCGCCGAATCGGGCAAGTGCGTGAAAGGCGGAGCAGTGGGGGAATGCGTCATCATCGGGGGAGGGCAGCGGGTCAGCTGTCCTGCAAAGTGCATAGGGAATGGCCGCATGTTACTACAGGCCTTTCCAAAGGCTGACAGGGGGACGCTTAAAACAGATGCCTAGCGTCCCCCGTCGCCTTACATCAAACAATAATTCTTCGGCTGCAGCGGTGTCAGCCCGTGTTCCTCGCCCAGCGTGTCGCGCAGATTGATCTCGACCCCGCGGCAGATCGAGTCCAACGCCAGATCGTTGGGCAGGTCGCCGAACGGTTCCTCTATCTCGTCACCCAGCGCATCCAGCCCGAAGAACGTGTAGGCCACGATGCCCACCACGAATGGCGTCATGAAACCTATCGTATCGACCAGCCCGAACGGCAACAGGAAGCAATAAAGATAAGCCGTGCGGTGCAGCAGCAAGGTATAGGAGAACGGGATCGGCGTGCTCTTGATGCGCTCGCAGGCTGCCGCTGCCGCCGTGATCGCCGACATGGTCGTATCTATGTTGCTTGCCAGGCAGCCGTCCAACTGTTTCTCATCCAGACACAGTCGCAGGTCGCGGCCCATCTGGTGCATCAGATGGTCGGGCACGTTCACCGCCTTGCTGCTTTGCTGCCACTCATCGGGCGTGAGTAGCGGCTTGGTCTCGGCGTGGGTGTCGGTGCCGCGCAGCAGATGACGCAACGCATGCGTGAAAGCGATGGTGCGGTAGATCATCCGCACCCGCACATCGTTCAGACCGGCATCGGGCTTGAGTGGCTCGCTATGTTCGATCAGCGTCAGGCATTGGCGCGCGAAGTTCCGGCTATGCAACACGATGTCGCCCCACAACTTGCGACCTTCGACATAGCGCTCATAAGCCGCGCTGTTGCGAAAGCCTAGAAAGATGGCCAGCGGCAAACCGATCAAGGTGAACGGGATCGCGGTCAGCGTGATTTTGTGGCTGAACAAGTCGCCGTGCGTCATCGTCACCACTGTGGCCAGGATGATGTTGACCGTCAGCACCATCCAGATCTGCGATAACACCGAACCGCGAAAAATAAAGAACAGCCGTAAACCGGAGGGCCTGCCGCGAACGATCATGGGGTGACTTTCTGTGGGTAAGTGAATGGAGCGAGTTCAAACAAAAAAAAGCCCATTTGCATCAAATGGACTTTGGGGGTGATTGCACCAATGCATCGTTGAACGATCCATGTGAATCTGCACTGCGGTCAGCATAGTGAGTAGCGCGCCTGAATTTGCACCGGCAGGGGCCTGACGGTCTAGCGCGCTTTAGTGTGGGGACGATCTTATAAGTTCACTGCGCAAGAAAATATATGCGCCAACATCATCCATCGGCATCGCTGGAGCCTGATTCGTCAGGGTTGAAAACAGGAGGGCGGTACTGCTGGCCGCAGTACCGCCCTCCTGTGAGGCTAGGCTAGGGTGCAGCTTAGATGATCAGTTGCCCCCGCCTTGGCGCATGCCGCCGCCAGGCCCCATTCCACCTCCCATGCCACCACCGGGACGCATACCGCCGGGGCCCATCATCCCGCCGCCTGCGGGCGGCATATCCGGCAGCGTCACACCTCGTTCTTGCGCACGTAATTGCATGAGTTTGTGATGTTCGTTGCGGATCTGTTCACGTTCTTTCACCGTCTTGGCCGCCCGCATCTTGGCGCGATAAGCATTGCGCTCCTTCTGCGTCATCAACTGGCTGCCATAGATGCGCTCCTGATCCTGATCCTTCATCTGATCCTGCTTCTGGTCGCGGACCTGATCCGCCGCAAACAGCGGCCCCGCTGAAACTGCCAAAGCACCTGCAAATAGTGAGATTGCAATCGTTCGTATAAACATGATGCACTCCTTTTCGTATGGTCAAGCGGCGAACCACTATGCGCCTTGGCAGACGAAGGTGCAAGACAGGTCGAATGCGACTGAAACAATCACGGCAGGTAGGTGCCATATCTTGTCTTGGACATCGCCCCACGGCTCAGATTGACGGGCAGAATTGCAGCCGATTACACTGCGCCACCGCGATTTATAGAGGACGATTTATGCGTCGTTTTGTATTGCACGCCCTGATCCTGTTCACGCCGATGGCCGTGGCAGCCCCCGCCGATGATCTCTTGTTACAAGAGGCTTTGTTGCGCCAATACACCACGGCCGAGGCCGAGCAGCGTTACAACGAACGCAAGGCTAATCCTCAAGCAGCCACCGATGCACTCGGTACTGGCCTGAGCAATCTTGCCAGCCGCATGTATCAGCGCAGCCGGGAACGTGTCGAATCAGCGAGTGATCGGATCGAGACCCGCGAGCGATTCAAAAAAGCCGTGCTGAACGATTGGGATATCGTCATCAGTAGCGAGGAAGAACGCCGCATGCTGATCGAGCTGTTGGAGGAGATGTCCAACATCGAATATTGGCAGGCGACCAAGCGACTGGTCGAATATGCACTGTGGTTGCGTCCCGGTGCACAGGAGGTGTTTCCGGAGCCGCAGGAAAGGGCGGCAGCCAATCTGTTGCGCAGCAAGATACACGGGCGTTTTACTGAAGGATGGGCAAAGAACACACTGGCCAAGCTTTACCTGGTCGGGCGCGGTGTGCCGCGCGATGAAACCAAGGCGCGCCACCTGTTCGAGTCCTGCGCCAACTACACTTTTGTCACCTACCAAGATACCAACCGGGAAGACCGGGTCGAGATAGAGGCACGCTGCAGCTTCAATCTAGCTCGCTTGCACGAGAAAGGCTGGGGTGTGGATGCCGATCCGAAAAAGGCAGAGCAGATCCGCAACGAGGCAGTCACCAAGTACAACAAGGAAAAGAAGACGCAGCTCAGTGCTGTGCAGATCGAGGAGCTGATCCGGCCATGAAAACATTGATCACAACCCTCGGTCTTGCTGTGCTGTCCTTGATGATGCAAGCCGCACAAGCAGGCGATCCTCCTTTAAGCGACAGCTTCTCCGCAGCGGGGGACTGGGCCTCTAAAAGCAACAGCAAATTCAAGGTCGCCGTAGAGAATGGCGTGCTGACCACCACCTCGCAGGACGGTGGAACGGGTGAATTCACCCAGCCGGTCAGAATCAATCCGGCAGCGCGCTGGCGGGCTGCGGTGGACATCACGTTTCGCAGCTATAACGAAAAAGATGCCGCCAAACGTGCCGGCCTTGCAGTGAATGGCCCGCTGGGCGATGGCATGCACATCCTGCTGACTTCAAGCGGCTATGCCCGGATCAGCTATTGGGATGGGAAGAAATGGGTAGAAAACGATCCACTGCCGTTCGCCGATGCCAAGCGGGCCAAGACCAAACTCAACGAGACCAATCGGCTGTCTATCGAGCGCGAGTCAGGATTCTTCAGGGTGTATGTCAACGATGACTATGTCGGTCGCACCCGCGTGATGGATTTCACGCCGACCTCGGTAGGCGTTGTCCAGTCTTCACAGTCGGCCATGACGGTCGAGTTCGATAATCTCGTTCTCGATGAACTCGGTATGGATACTCGTTTCATGCGCTTGCTGAATATCTCCGTCATTCCCGGCAGCAAACCGCTGGTGATCGATGACTTCACGCGCGGCGAAAAGCAAGCCAAGCGTATCCCTGCATGGGAAAGCAGTTGCGTCGATGTCAGCAAGGCGATCACCAATGGTCGCTTTGTCGCCTTGTGCAACGATAAAGAGAGTAGCGCTCTGGTAACTGCAGACAGCAGTCATGCGGGTTACAACTCGGAGGGAGGATTTTCGGACTTTCAGGTTGGCGCACGTTTCAATCGCGAGCAGGGAGACGGCATATATGGTTTGGAACTGCGTGCCAAACGGCACGACAAAGTGCCTGACGAAACCCCGGTTCTCAATTTGTTGCTGGGCTCGAAGTCATTTGTGGTGTACTACTTCCCGCCGGGAGCGGAACTCGTCAGATTGGTGGATTGGACGAAAAGCCCCTCCATCAAGTCCACAGACAATCATCTGAACCTGACTTGGGAGAATGGCCGCTTGCTGATCTTCATCAACGGCGACTTCCAGACGGCGGTAGATGCGCCTAAGGAATTCTATCTCAGCAAAGTTGGATTCTATGCCGCCTCGGGCACAACCATCAGCGTCGACGATTTCTATGCCGGGGAGATGTGATCGCCCTTGCCGACTATCGTGGAGGGAAATGCGAAGCTGACAGCTTCGGCTTGGACAAGCGGTGGAACCCACACGTCTCCAGATCAAGGGGCGGGACGGAGTTGTGGCGTTGTCAGACAGCTAGACACTGTTTGCGCAATAGGCAGATACGTAGCCTCGGCGCTATCATCCAGACCGTTGAATAACGAAAGCAAATGCTGGCAACGAATAAAATGAACACGGCTCAGTGAGTGATTCCTGCCACGTTCAGTGAAGTATTCGTTGAGAGCATGGGCCGTATCGGAAGGGACATGATGGGATGAACTGGGGAGAATCGCCATGCATCTGGATAACGCTTTGGAGCTGAGAAAATTCGTCGTACCGGAATTCGTCTTCGGCGCTGGTGCGTTGAATCTGGTCGGACGTTACGCGAAGAACTTCGGTGCCAAGAAAGCATTGGTGGTCACCGACCCCGGGGTGGCCCGAACGGCTTGGCTGGGTCATGTACTGGATGCCCTTAAAGCGGAGCAGATTCCCTGGGTGGTCTTTCAGGACGTCACGCCGAATCCCAAGAATCTCGAGGTGTCCGCTGGTGTCGAGTTCTACCGCGATAACGGCTGCGACATCATTATCGCCGTGGGCGGTGGCAGTCCGATGGATTGCGCCAAAGGCATCGGTATCGCCTTTGAGAACGGCAAAGACGTGCTGGCGTTCGAAGGGGTGGACGAGGTGCAGCGGCCGGGGCCGCCGCTGATCTGCATCCCCACCACCGCTGGCTCATCGGCAGATATTTCCCAATTCGCCATCATCAACGACACGACCCGCAAGGTGAAGATCGCCATCATCAGCAAAACGGTGGTGCCGGACGTTTCACTGATCGATCCCGAGACCACCACGACCATGCCGACCGAACTGACGGCGGCCACCGGTCTGGATGCGCTGGTGCATGCCATGGAGGCCTATGTCTCCAATGCCAGTTCACCAATCACCGATATGAATGCGCTGGCAGCGATCCCCTTGCTGGTGCAAAACCTCGTCCCCTCCATCGAAGATCCGCTGAACATCACGCACCGTAACAACATGATGATGGGCAGCCTGCTGGCTGGGATGGCCTTCTCCAATGCCAGCCTGGGGCTGGTGCATGCCATGGCACACAGTCTGGGCGGTCTTTCCGGCCTGCCTCACGGTATGTGCAATGCCATGCTGGTGGATCACGTGGTGGACTTCAATTACATGGCCACGCCTGAACGCTATGACCGGATCAGCATCGCGATGGGGCTGGAGCTAGAAGGTCTGTCAGCGGAGAAGCGGAAGGCGGTGTTGTTGCAAGGCCTCATCGGATTGCGCACAGCCGCGGGGATCGAGACCACGCTCGGTGCACTTGGCATCAAGCGAGCGGATATCAAACAGCTCGCGTTGAACGCATTCAACGACCCGTGCCTTGCCACCAATCCGCGTAGAGCCAGCGTGCAGGAGATAGAAGGACTGTATGAAAAAGCACTCTGAACCTGATGGCGATCACTCCCTGCGCGACAAGATCATCGGGCTTGGGGAGCGCTCGATCCGCAAAAGCTACTATCCACAACTGCATAAGCACCTGGAAGAAGTGGAAGCAGTACGCAAGGAACTGGCCCAAAGCCAAGCCCGTTACCGTTCACTGGTGGAGAACATCAACGACGTGATATTCAGTCTGGATACCGAGGGCGTGGTCACTTATATCAGCCCGGTCATCCACAGTTTGACCGGATACCTGCCGGAAGAAGTCGTCGGCAAGTCATTCAAGGATTTCATCCTGCCAGAAGACCTGCCTGCTTTGATGGCCAGCTTCGAGCGCGCGCTGGCAGGTGAACTGAAGCCGCAAGAATTCCGTGTGCATGTGAAGGCGGGGGGATTCCGCCAAGTGCGTTCGTCGAGTCGCCCGCTGCAAAAAGATGGACGGGTGATCGGCTTGACTGGTGTCATGAGTGACATCACTGAGAACAAACAGACGGAAGTGGAACTTGCACTCAGCGAGGAGAAATTCTCCAAGGCTTTTTATGCCTCTCCCAACCTGATGGCGATCACCCGGCCGGATGATGGATACATCTTCGATATCAATGAATCTTTCAGTCGTTACTTCGGCTACACACGGGAAGAATGTATCGGGCACAGCACGGCAGAACTGCAATTGTGGGTCGATCCGGCGCAAAGGATGTTCGCCATCCAGCAGCTGGAAGCAACGGGTGAAGCGTTATATATGCCCGTAGAGCTGCGAACAAAGTCGGGAGAGATACGTTCGCTGATCGATTCGATGGTCTTCATCAACATCGATGATCAAAAGTACCTGCTCAGCGTGGCGACGGACATCACCGAGCGTAAGCATATGGAGCAGGACCTCATCGTGCGCGAACGAGATTTTCGCTCGCTGGTCGAGAACATCACCGACCCCATCTTGCGTTATGACCGCGACTGTCGTCGTGTCTATGTCAATCCGGTGATCGGTCGGATAAGTGGCAAACCCCTTGAATCTCTGATTGGTTTCCAGCCAACAGATGCCCAGCTTCTTGTGGATAGTGAAGCAAAGAAGCTGACGCAGGCCATTCGCAGTGTGTTCGACAAAGATCAGGCATGCCATGTCGATTTCGGTTTCATCGATTTGCACGGTGTCCCGCATGACTACGACATGCTATTGGTTCCCGAGCATGACGTGGATGGTCAGGTGATGACCGTACTCGGTATCGCACACGACATTACCGAACTCAAACAGGCAGAAAGGGAGCGCCAGCACCACACCGAGTTCTTGGCCAATATGGATCGCATCAATCGCGCTATCCAGAAAGCAAACGATCTGGAACAGATGATGCGCGACGTGTTGGGCGAAGTGCTTGCCGTCTTCGATTGTGACCGGGTATCCCTCGTCTATCCCTGTGACCCGGACGCCGCGAGTTGGACGGTACCGATGGAGCGTTTCAAGCCGGAATATCCCGGCGTTCTTTCGCAGGGTGTTGCAATGCCGATGACGCCCGAAGTGGCAGCTATGCATCGCGCTTCGCTGGAGAGCAAACAGCCGCTGGCCATAGGTGTCGGGACGGATTTTCCTTACCCATCCTCATTCCAGGCATACGGAGACAAATCCGGCATCGGCATGGCGCTCTTCCCCAAAACGGGCAAGCCATGGGGATTGGCTATCTCACAATGTTCGCGTGAACGCCAATGGACGCCAACCGAGTTGCGTCTGTTCGAAGAGATTGCCCGGCGACTGGCAGATGCGCTCAGCACACTACTGGTCTTTCGTGACCTGCAGGATGCACAGGCTGTGGTGGAAAACAGCAGTGCCGTACTGTTGCGTATCAAGGCACTGGAAGGATGGGTGGTCGACTACGTATCGGAGAACGTCCAGAAACTGATCGGCTATACCTCGGAAGAACTGACTTCCGGCCGGATACGACCCGACACGCTGATCTATCAGGACGACTTGGAAAAAGTAGTGCGGAGAATGGCCGAACACAAAGAAGCAAACGCCGATAATTTCATTCTGGAATACCGGATGGTCACCAAAGACGGCCGCGTATTCTGGGTGGAAGATCGCACCACTGCCGTCAAAGACGCCACGGGAAAAGTCGCCCATTATGAAAGCGTCATCGTGGACCAGACCGAGCGCAGACAGGCGCTGGAACAGTTACGCGAAAGCCTGGTGGGCACCATCCGCGCCATCTCGCTGGTCGTTGAAAAACGCGACCCCTATACCGCCGGTCACCAGAACAAGGTCGCCAAATTGAGCGCCGCCATCGGCACTGAACTTGGCCTGAATGAAGACCATATCGAAGGACTGGGATTCGGCGGGATGATCCACGATATCGGCAAGATATACGTGCCCGCAGAGATACTGAGTCGCCCCGGCAGATTGAACGACATTGAGTATGCGATGATAAAAAGCCATCCTCAGGTCGGTTATGAGATCGTTAAGGACATCGCATTCCCATGGCCGGTGGCGAAAATGATCCTGCAGCACCACGAGCGCATGGACGGATCCGGTTATCCGAATGGCCTGAAGGCCAATGAGATGATCCTGGAAGCCAAGATCATCGCCGTTGCCGACGTGGTCGAAGCCATGTTGTCGCATCGCCCCTATCGACCGTCGAAGGGCGTAGAACAAGCCCTGCAAGAGATCGAAACCAACCGCGGAAGCAAGTACGACCCGGACGTGGTCGATGCCTGTCTGCGGCTGTTTCGGGAGCGGGGGTTTGTTCTTGAATGAGAGGGGGCTGATAGAGGGAAGGCGAGCCGTGGTCTGCCCCCGATTGTTGAGGTCGAATGCGATGCTGACCCCTTTAACTTTTAGCTGCCTTTCTTTTTTTGCCAACTTTCTAGAATAAATAATGCAACTGTATGAGCGGAGTGTATTGCTAGACGTGCATGTCGCGGCTCAAGTTTATAACTCCTTTTCCCTGCGCCATGAGCCGAACTAGCATGCGTTCTAAGAGCGCCAATACCTTCAACAATTGAAATCATTCCAGAGAGTACTGTTTGTAGATCTTTGTCCTCAACCATGCTTGGATCAAATCCGAGATCTTTTCGAACTATCGTCCAAATGGGTTTTAAGTCTTGTTTGGCGGGGTGTTCAAGATTTTCTTCTTCGATGTACACCTTGCAAATTGACTCAAGAATATTGCTTGCAGCTGAAACTGCTTCGCGTGGGTTTGCTTCGACATTGGTGAGTGCACGATTAAACTCTGCGTCAATTGAGGCGATATTTTTTTCGCGTACAAACTCCTCCAAAGTTCTCGATGGAGAGCCAAGTGTCCCAACGATCTTTCCACCTTTGATGTATTGAAGCTCACTTTGCCCTAGAAGTTGAACGAGGTTTTCTCGATCCTTAATTTTGTCTTTGTAGAAGTAGTCATCAGGATCAACCAACCCTTCCATATAGTCTTCAATCAGCCTGCCGAGCACATCTAATGGTTGGATAGTTGCATCTTTGTTTGTGGCTCTTAGCCAAGCTAAAGCCTTTGTTGACTTGCTTCCCTCTGGCGGTTCCCCTGATGCGCCGGCATAAGTGAAGAGACTGTCGAGCGTTGCATGCGTTTCACGTCGAGCTGCGATTTCAGCACAAACTGCTAAAAGCGGCGCAGGGATAATCTTACGAATCGTCATGTGTCAGCCTATAAAAGCTTCTTCAACTGATAAATCCTCTCCAACGCTTCTCTAGGACTCATCTCATCCGGCTGCAGATCACGTAACGCCGACACCATCGGATGTTCTTCCGGCTCCGGTGCTTCGGGCACGGCGGCGAACAGGTCGCCTTGCGGGTTCTGGGCGGCGCTGTTCTGTTCTAACTTCACCAATTGTTTTTTCGCACTGCGGATGACGCTGCCGGGTACACCGGCGAGGGCGGCGACTTGCAGGCCGTAGCTTTGGCTGGCGGCACCTTCGTTCACACTGTGCAGGAACACGATGCTGTGCTGGTGCTCGACGGCGGCGAGGTGGACGTTGGCAAGTTGTTTGAATTCTTCGGCCAGTCGTGTGAGCTCGAAATAGTGCGTGGCGAACAGGGTGTAACTGCGGTTGAGTTCCAGCAGGTGGCGCGCGATGGCGTAGGCGAGGGCGAGGCCGTCAAAGGTGCTGGTGCCGCGTCCGATCTCGTCCACCAGCACCAGACTTTTCTCGGTGGCGTTGTGCAGGATGTTGGCGGCTTCGGTCATCTCGACCATGAAGGTGGAGCGTCCGCTGGCCAAGTCGTCCGATGCGCCGATGCGGGTGAAGATCTGGTCGATCTCGCCCAGCACCGCTTCCTGTGCGGGCACGAAGCAGCCGACATGTGCGAGCAGCGCGATGATGGCGACCTGGCGCATGTAGGTGGATTTACCACCCATGTTGGGGCCGGTGATGAGCAGCATGCGGCGCGCGTCGTTGAGCTGCGTGTCGTTCGGGGTGAAGGTTTTCACCTGCGCTTCGACCACCGGATGGCGGCCTTGCTTGATGATGAGTTGAGCTTCGTCGCTGAAGCGCGGTGCGCTGAAGTTGAGTGTGGCGGCGCGTTCGGCGAAGGTGGCGAGCACGTCCAGTTCGGCAATGGCGGCGGCGATGCGTTGCAGTTGCGGGATGGATGGGGCGAGCGCGTCCAGCAACTGGTCGTACAGCCATTTCTCGCGCGCCAGTGCGCGGTCGTTGGCGGAGAGCGCCTTGTCTTCGAAAGTTTTCAGTTCCGGTGTGATGTAGCGCTCGACGTTCTTCAGCGTCTGGCGGCGGCGGTAGTCGTCCGGCACCTTGTCGGCATTGGCAGTGCTGACTTCGATGTAGAAACCGTGCACGCGGTTGTATTCCACCTTCAGCTTGTCGATGCCGGTGCGTTCGCGTTCGCGCTTTTCCAATGCCAACAGGAAGTCGCCGCAGTTGGACTGGATACCGCGCAGCTCGTCCAGATCGGCATCGTAACCGTCGGCGATCACGCCGCCTTCGCGCAGTACGGAAGAGGGTTCTTCTTTGATGGTGTTTTGCAGCAGCTCGACCAGTGCGCTGTCGGCTTGCAGTTCCTTGCTCAGTTGTTGCAAACGCGGTGCGCTGATGCCTGCCAAGGTGTTGTGCAGCTCGGGCAGTTGCTTGAGCGTGTCGCGCAGACCGGACAGGTCGCGTGGTCGTGCGCTCTTCAATGCGATGCGTGCGGTGATGCGTTCCACGTCCACACTGGGTTTGAGTTGCTGATGCACGGCGCTGTGTTTTTCATCCAGCTCATCCACTGCATCCAGCCTTGCGCGTAACACGTCTCGATTGCGCAGCGGATGGTGCAACCAGTGCGCGAGCAATCGACTGCCCATGTTGGTGCCGCAGGTGTCGAGCAGCGAGAGCAGCGTTGGCGCGGGTTCGCCGCGCAGGGTCTGGGTGATCTCCAGATTGCGGCGGGTGGCGGCGTCCATGCGCACGAACTGGTCGGCGTGGTACACCTGCGCGCTGCGGATGTGGGCGATGCTCTGGCCTTGCGTGAGTTTGGCGTAGCCGAGCAATGCACCGGCGGCACTCAAGCCCAGATCTAATTCTTCGCAACCGAAACCGGCCAGATCTCGTGTGCCGAACTGCTGGCACAGCGCGCGGTGCGCGGTGTCGCGTTCAAAGTGCCAGTCGGGCAGGGATTTGTTGGCGGCGCTTTTGAACTGTGGCGCGACGGTGCTTTCGGCGAACAGTATCTCGGAAGGTTGTAGACGCTCCAGTTCGGCGGGCAGTTGCTTGGCATCCACTTCGGCCAAGGTGAATTGCCCCGAGGCGAGGTTGAGCCAGGCGAGGCCGACTTCATTGCGGTGCTGGTGCAGCGCGAGCAGCAGGTTGTCGCGCTTCTCTTCCAGCAGCGCTGAGTCGGTGACGGTGCCGGGCGTGACGATGCGCACCACTTTGCGTTCGACCGGGCCTTTGCTGGTGGCGGGGTCGCCGATCTGTTCGCAGATGGCGACCGATTCGCCCATCTTCACCAATCGCGCCAGATATTGCTCGGCGGCGTGATAGGGCACGCCCGCCATCTTGATGGGTATGCCGCCCGATGCACCGCGCTGGGTGAGGGTGATGTCGAGCAGTTTGGCGACGCGCACGGCGTCGTCCATGAACAGTTCGTAGAAATCGCCCATGCGGTAGAACAGTAGCTTGTCCTGATGGTCGGCCTTCAGGCCGAAGTACTGCTGCATCATGGGGGTATGTTTTGGCGGTGCGGTGTCTTTCATGCGTCTAATCGAGTGCGACGTACTGGCCGGTGAATTCCACGGCGGTCCGGCCTTGTTGATGGATGGCGACGGTGAGCGTGATGCGCGCGCGGCCTTTTTTTTGCAGGGGCTGAATGAACTCGGTCAGCGCGTCGCCGGTGAGCGTGCAGGCGGCGTGCAGTTCGCCGGTGACCGGCAGCAGGTAGCGCGTGTGCGCTTCGTGGATGACGATGTTCTTTTCGTTCAATCCGGCTTCGTTCAATTTCAGACGCAGCAGACTCCAGCCGCACAGCACGGCGAGGTTGTACAGGCTGCCGCCGAACGCGGTGCCTTTGTCGTTGACGTTGGGGGCGAGCGGGGCATTCAGTTCCAGTCGTTCGCCGTCATAGGCAGATGCTTGCA
Organism: Sideroxydans sp.; assembly: GCA_013791855.1. Classification (GTDB taxonomy): domain Bacteria; phylum Pseudomonadota; class Gammaproteobacteria; order Burkholderiales; family Gallionellaceae; genus Sideroxyarcus. Next base: position 2,448 of record VMTA01000047.1, on the reverse strand, counting down.
ACTGCATCGCGCCGGTGAGCGGGATGTGTTCGTGCAGGAAGCGGGTGAGGGTGTCAGTCGCGCTCATCGGTCTTTCAGCTGATCTTGACCACGATGTCGTGCAGCGTGTTGGCGCACTGGGCCATGTGTTCGGCGGCGTTGGTGAGATGACGGTAGATCTCGCGCCGTTTGAACATGTTGATGTAGTCGTCGCCCTCGAACAGCTCGGGCAGCGCGAAGCGGTAGAGTTTCTCGGCATGGCGTTCGGCCTTGCGCGCGATGTCGGCGTCCAGCGCGGCGGTGGCGGGGGTGGTGCCCAGTTTGGCAAAGCCGTTGGCCAGCGCATCCACGCCTTCCTTGATGCGCAGCGAGATGTCGCGCATGAATCTGTCGGGCGTCACCCCCAGCACATCCATCTCGTGCACGGTGGTTTTGCAGTACATCACGATGTCGTCCAGCGCCATGATGGCGCGGTAGATGTCTTCGCGGTCGATGGGTGTGGAGAAGGCATCGTTCAGTTCGTGCAGGTTGCGCACCTTGAGCAGGTCGGCCTGATGCACATTCTCTTTCAGCGACTCGGCAATGGCCGGGTCGCCGTGTTTCATGTAGTCGACCAGCAGGCTGACGGTGAGCGCGACTTCTATGGTCTGCTCGGTGAGCATGTGGAAGAAGTCCGGCACCTTGGGAAACACCCGGTCAAGGATACGGGCCAGCATGGTTTTGGAGGCTTGCATGGGTGGGGTCATGGTCTCGATTTCTCAGACGAACAACTGGACGACAAGATAACACCCTATCGCCATCAATGCTGCTCCGGGGATGGTGATGATCCAGGTGGCGACGATCTCGGCGGCTTTACCCCAGCGCACAGCCTTGGGACGTTCCGAGGCGCCGATGCCCATGATGGACGAGGCGACCACATGCGTGGTGGAGACCGGCGCGCCGCCCAGCGACGAGGCGAAGATGACGCTGGCGGCGGTCATCTGCGAATCGAGCGCGTGCAGCGGGCGGATCTTGTAGATGGTGAAGCCCAGCGTGCGCACGATCTGCCAGCCACCGGACAGGATGCCCAGCGTGATGGCGAGCGAGCAGGCCAACATCACCCAGAACGGCACCTCGAATGAGGGAATGAACCCGCCCAGCACCAGCACCAGCGTCAGCATGCCCATGCTCTTCTGCGCGTCATTCGCGCCGTGGGCGAAGGCGAGGCCCGCCGAGGTGACGTATTGCAGATGACGCAGGTCGCGATTGATGGATGGGCGTGCGCCGCGCAGCAGCGTGAGCATGACGCGGTGCAGCACGTAGCCGACCCAGAAACCGATGATGGGCGACAGGATGAGGGCCGCGATGACTTTGGCGACGCCGTGGAACTCGCCATGCAGCAGATCGGCAAATCCCCATTCCACATGGTTGGCGCCGGCCGCCACGATCACCACACCGGCCAATCCGCCCACCAGCGCGTGCGAGGAAGAGGAGGGGATGCCGAACCACCAGGTGACGAGGTTCCACGCGATGGCACCGATCAGCCCGCAAAGCACCACCACCAAACCGAGTACCGCGTCGAGGTCGTCCAGCGTGACGAAAGTGCCGATGGTGTTGGCGACGGCGGTGCCGCCCAGCAGCGGGCCGAGGAATTCGAAGAAGGCGACCAGCAGCACCGCCTGCACCGGCGTCATCGCGCGCGAGGCGATGACGGTGGCGATGATGTTGGCGGCGTCGTGGAAACCATTGGTGTACTCGAACACCAGCACGATGACGATGGTCGTGATGGCGAGGACGAGCAGGGAGGTATCCATCGTGCCGCCTGTTCGGGGAGTTAGCCCTTCAGACCGTCGGTGAGATGCGGCGCGATCAGTTTCAGCAGTTGTTCCTGGATGTGCGGGTTGCCGGCGCAGATGTGGCCGCTTTCCAGTTGGTTCTGATTACCCGCCAGATCGGTGACGATGCCGCCCGCTTCAGAGATCAGCAGCGCACCCGCTGCCAAATCCCAAGGCTTGAGGCCGGTCTCGAAGAAACCGTCAAAGCGTCCGGCTGCAGTCCAGGCCAGATCGAGCGAAGCGGCACCGGGACGGCGCAAGCCGGCAGTGTGCTGCATCACATCCTTGAAGATGTTGAGGTAGGCGTCCATGTGTTCGAAGCGGGTGTAGGGGAAGCCGGTACCGATCAGGCTGTCGGCCAGTTCCTTGCGCTTGCTCACGCGCAGGCGTTTGTCGTTGAGGAATGCACCGCGTCCGCGTGTGGCGGTGAACAGGTCGTTCTTGGTCGGGTCGTAAATCACGGCCTGCGTCAGCACGCCGTTGTGTTGCAGCGCGATGGAGACGGCATACTGCGGCACGCCATGCAGGAAGTTGGTGGTGCCGTCGAGCGGATCGATGATCCACAGGTATTCCGACTCGCCTTGGGCGCCGCCTTCCTCTGCTAGAATCGCATGGGTCGGATAGGCCTGTAACAAGGTCTCGACGATGGTGCGCT
>VMTA01000035.1 GCA_013791855.1 Sideroxydans sp. | reverse complement strand
CATATCCCAGCAACTCCGGTTTGCTCGCATCGCCGAACGGCGACTCTTCCGCGGGCTGGGAGAATACCGGCGAGGAGAAATGCCATGCCCTGTTGCTTTCCGCATTGAGCATGGAATCCGCTTGCAGCCCCCCGGTTTGCTGCGGCTGCATGAACTGCGCCAGATCGTTGTCACCCTGCGCCAGCAACAAGTCGCCGTTGGCATGCCTGATCTCCATGCCGATCACGCCGGGGAACGCCATGGTGGCGTGCATCACCTCGCTGGCGTTATCCGCCGAGGAGTAGATGAGTGCCAGCGTACTTTGCCGTGCCAGATTGTCGGTGATGCGCCGCCCCTGCGAGATCAGGTCCTCGCGCACCTGCTCATTCACCTGCCAGGAGCCCGAGATCGAGGCGAACAGCGACAGAAGCAGGATACCCAAGGTGATGGAGATGCCGATCTGCCGTTTGAATGTGAACCGTTGAAAGAAGGCGCTGATGTGTTGTCTCATTTCGCGCGCCTCATTGCTCGGGGAAAGCCATATCGAAACTCTGCAAGCGGCTGGTATTGACCCCCAGATGGCGGGCGGTTCGCAGATTGACTGCCATCAGCACTTCGCGCAAAGGCATCAGTCCGGAGCCATTCCCGCCGGATGCCATCAGGTTCAACGCCGAACCGGCCAGACTGCGCCCCATATCCACGTTGTCCGGATAGAGCGAGAACAGCACCCCGCGCCGCACATGACTGAAGCTGCTGGAGAACATCGCCAGATTGTGCGCCCATGACTCCTGCAGCAACATGGGCATCACCGTGCTGTCCTCAACAGTGGTCGAATCCTGCGGCAACCACAGCGCGTCCTTTTCGACATCCGCTTGGGCCAGTATCTCCTGATAGGCGCGCATGGCGCTACGCAGATCCTCGGCCTGATAGGTCACCAATTCCACACCCTGCTGTTGCGCGGCATCCTTCGCCAGGCGAATCAACCACTCGTTCTGCCGGGGATCGTAAACGGTGAATATGCGCCGCGCTTTGGGCATCATGCTTTTCAGACGGGAGAACAACAGCGCCGGATCTGGCGAGAGACTATTCACCTGCGCAGATCGGACCTCCTCTTCGGAAGCTGACAGGACGCCGCCGACCACCAAACCCAGATCGCTTTCCAGAGAGCGGGCTACCCGCATGCCCTGTCGTCCAAGTGCGATGACGACCTTGGTGTCCTGACGGCGCAAGGCCGCTTTCAATTGGCCGACGTCCACATCCTTGCCGACTGCAAAGTTGCTGACCCGGCCTTTCGCCTTTTCTTCAATGCCATCGATAATCTGCGTGAACACGCTGCGATAAGGCTCGCCGATCTCGGGATAGATCACCGCGATGCCGCCCGCCCCGCCGGCATCGGCCAGCTTGTTGGCGACCTTGCGCTGCACGGCGACGTTCACCAGCCCGGCGACCTGCACCGGAACGATCAATACTTCCTGGAAATCATCGAGACGTTCGATATCCAGCAGCGAATCACCAACCCAAACCGGCTGATCACGGGATATTTCGTGGGTTTCTTTTGTGCTGGCCTGCGCCGCAAGCGCAAGGCTTGTGAAGGCCGCGAACAGCAAAGAGCCAATGCCCATGCGCCGCATGAAGCTAGATTTCCGGCCGGATCGGATAGGGGAATGGGACATAGTCACGATTGTGCGCAGTGTCGTTCAAAGACCCTGACAGCACAAGTGCAATTTCCATCCTGAGTTGCGTTGAAAACCTTGCATATCTCCTCTCCAGAATCACCTGCGCTTATTTGTCGATCATTTTGACTTCAATCAGCTTGCTACTGATATTAGCAGGCTTTACACTCCGCCACAGCCGCAGCATGGGTATTCATACGCAATAAATCCTGGCTGACACAAAACGTTGCGCAATAGAGAATATAGAGGACTGGCCTCTGCTTCCTTGTGCTGGCGTCCCGTAACAAGGAGAATGGCATCGGCCTTGGATACCCCAAGGCCGACATCGATTGCCAAAGCTACATAACAATATCGGCAACTTTGAATCACAGGGAGAAGTGTCATGCCAGCGTTGAGTCGTCGTCCGTTCTGGATACTATTGGCAACAAGCTGGATCGGCGTTGCAGGTGCCCAGTCATACGAGGAAGAGGATCTGGCGCTGGCCTACGGCGACAAGGCAACTATCAGCATCGCCACTGGCAACCAACAGCCAATCAATCGCGCCCCTGCCGTATCCACAGTGATCACCGCTGGCGACATCGCAGCGATGGGCGTCACCGATCTCGATCAGGCACTGGAAAGCGTGCCGGGTCTGCATGTCTCCATCAACAACGTTGCGATGAACCCGATATATGGTTTTCGCGGCATCCATACTCGCTATACCCCACAGATTCTAATGATGGTGAATGGCATCCCCATCACCAACGTGTTCTGGGGTGACCGTAGCCAGATGTGGGGCGGCATGCCGCTGGAGAACGTAGCGCGCATCGAAGTGATCCGCGGCCCCGGTTCGGCCCTGTACGGTGCGGACGCCTTCTCCGGCGTGATCAACATCATCACCAAGACAGCGACAGACATCCAAGGCACGGAAGTCGGTGTGCGTGCCGGTAGTTTCAACACCCGTGATGCATGGCTGCAACACGGTGGCAAACTGGGCGCAGTGGATGCCGCCTTCTACCTGCGGGCGGGCAGCACAGCCGGACACGGCGGCATCATCCAGCAGGATGCACAGACAACCTCCGATACGAATTTCGGCACCAATGCCTCGCATGCCCCCGGCCCGCTGAACACCGAACGTAAGGCAGTCGATGTACGCACCGATCTGTCCATCGATGCGTGGCGCTTGCGCGCCGCCTTACAGGATAGGAATGTCGCTGTGGGTGCATTGGCCGGCAGTCTGGATCCTGATGGTCGGGGGCATTCGTCCAGGCTCTATCTGGATCTGAGCTATGCGCAGACCGACTGGGCACCGGACTGGGATGTTTCTGGCGTTGTCGGATATTTCGACAACAAAGAAGATCCGGGTGACCCGGCCTACACCTTGTTCCCTGCCGGTGCTTGCGTAGGCTCTAGTACAAACTGTTTTCCCAACGGCATGATCGGCAACCCCGGCCATTCCGAACGGCACACACACGCCAGCCTCTCCGCCTTCTACACCGGCTTCGAACGGCATCGCCTACACCTCGGGACGGGATATCGCGTGCAGGACTTGTACGAAGTCAGGGAGATCAAGAACTTCAATGCGTCGTTCGCACCGTTGCCAGGCGGCCTGACCGATGTGACCGGCGACCCGAGTCTGGTCTTCATGTTGCCGCATAAACGCAATCTGGCTTATGCCTTCGTACAGGATGAATGGGGATTCGCCACGGACTGGACGTTGACTGCGGGCGTAAGGCATGACAGTTATTCCGATTTCGGCGGCACCACCAATCCCCGTATCGCGCTGGTATGGGATGCGGCCTACAACGTGGTGGTCAAAGCCATGCATGCCAATGCTTTCCGTGCCCCCTCGTTTTCCGAGCAACATTCCATCAACAATCCCGTGACCATCGGCAGCCCGAACATCAAACCGGAGACCATCACCACCGACGAATTGGCATTCTCCTGGCAAGCCGCCCGTGATCTTCAGCACAATCTGAACTTCTTCCGCTATCGCATGCGCGACATCATCCTGCCCATCACCGGCAGCACATACCAGAACGCGGGCGACCAGACCGGACGTGGGCTGGAACTGGAATCGACTTGGGATGCGCGCAGCAACCTGCGTTTGACAGGCAGCTACTCATTGCAGCACTCCACCGACGCAGCCACGGGACAGGATGCGGGCATGGCACCGCACCGCCGCCTGTTCGCCCGAGCCGAGTGGCGCTTCGCCCCGCGCTGGCATTTGAGCACCAAGATCAACCATGTGACGGACCGCATGCGCGAACCCGGTGACAGCCGCGCCAAAGTACCAGATTACACGCTGGTGGACCTGACCTTGCGTCGCGAGAAAGTCGCCGGTGACTGGGGACTCAGTGCCATGGTGTACAACTTGTTCGACCGCAAGGCATGGGAGCCGACCTTCAAGTCGGTCGGCATGACCTCCGACTTGCCGCTGCCCGGCCGTTCGCTTTACCTGCAACTGCAGTACAACTACTAATCCACCCGCCCACGCATGGGACCGACACTTGGCGGGCACTCTGCCTTGGGACGTGCCTAACTTCCTGCGCCTGCACGCCGACTAAAGTCGGCGTTGATATACCTGCGCTTCAGCCAGCTTTGCCGATCAGCTCGATCATGTAACCGTCCGGATCGCTCACGAAGGCGATTACCTTGTTGCCGCCCTTCATCACGCCCGCCTCACGTATCACCTTACCGCCCTGTTGCTTGATCTGCTCACAGGCTGCATATGCGTCGTCCACTTCAATGGCAATATGACCGTAGCCTGTACCTATATCATAATGGCCAACACCCCAGTTATAGGTCAGCTCGAT
>VMTA01000020.1 GCA_013791855.1 Sideroxydans sp. | reverse complement strand
TTACTCAGCAGAAGACACACTGCGCCATTCAGACATAGGCAATGCCGACTTCTTCATCGTAGACTACTCACTCAGCGGCAAACTCTCCGGACTGGATCTGTTGCGCATCCTTCAGCAACGACAGCTCGCCCCCTTGCGCGCCGTCATCATCACTGGCGAAACCTCCTCCGGTTTCATCAACCTGACCAGCGATATCTCATGGCCTATGCTCCACAAGCCGGCCAACCTGGCCAGATTGCTCGCGGCCCTGCACCGGCAGATGCCAACCTGAAACCTGCAGAACCCGGCACACCATTGACAGCATCACCGTAAGCCCATACATTCACACACGACTTGCAGTTCGTTCAAGGCACATCGCACCGCATGCACGGTGAGAGGCCGCAGACGAGATCCCCGGAACAGGAGGCTGGCGCAAGACATGATTCCCACACCGACGGGAACAGCCGGCAACAGACTTGTTCGACCAAGGGGAGAAAGACCATGAAGTACCTGTTCGCAGCCATCACATTGCTAGTCCTGACATGGCAAGCGAGTGCGCTGGACCAATCCGACACCGGCAACTATGCCGTCGTCCATCGCGACGGCCACATCACCGACTTCAGTTTCTTTGTCGCACGTAGCGAAGGCCAATGGAGCGTCGAACAACGCCAGCCTGACGGCAGCTGGGCCAGCGCCACTTGCGGCCGCAGCTGCCTGCTAAAAGAGTCGCAGCCTGCCGATCTTGCCCGCTTCTTTTCTGAGAACGAACTACAAGAGACCCGCCCCTCGTGCGTACACAACAAGGCATTCGCCTTCTGTCGTCAGGATGCACTGTTCCGCCCCGGCGAAAAGGAATACACCCTCGTCGCGCTGATGATGGCGCAGCCCATCCAGATCCAGCTCAAAAGAATGGAAGTCGGCTGGCGGGATCCGCAAGGCCGCATCCAGCCAGACTCCGATGCCAGAAAAGCACAGAACGGATTCGGCGGCTGGCTGCTCGTCACCTCGGATGACGACTGGAGAACCAAATGGGAGACGCAGCCGGACGCCATCCCCCACTTCAGCATGGCCGAGACCGTTTCCAAAGGTAAGCCCATCTACGCCCTCACCTTCTTCAGCAATCCCAAGCTCGACGAACAAGGCAGTGCCGACATCAGCTGCGACATCGACCTGCGCAAGCCGGACGGCAGCGCCTCATTCCAGCAGACCGACGCCACCTGTTTCAAAGGGACGCTCAAAGGCCAGCCGAACTACCTCTACCTCTCCGCGCCGGTCATAAAATTCATCGGCGAACAGAACGATCCCTACGGCGCATGGCAAGTCAGCATCACCCTCAAGGACAACGTCGGACGCACCAACCTGCCGCTCAAGACTTCGTTTATCCTGCAGTGAACAACTGAAGGGAATATCCGTATGGAAATGAAGAAGATCAACTCCGGCAAACTGCGCGCCATCGGCTACGACGCACGCACCCGCATCCTGCAAGTTCAACTGGACAATGGCGACGCATTGCAATACCTTGGCGTCGGGGATGACCTCTGGCGCAGACTCGCCAGTTCGGGTGCGGCGTGGAGCTTCTTCCGCGACAACATCCAGGAAGAGTTCACCGTAAAGAAGGTGTCGGCCTATGCACCCGCAGGCACAAACCCTCTGGATGCACTGTTCGGCCCAAGTGAATGATCACTGAATGCATCGCACCGGCTATATAAATACCAAGAGGAGGAAACCATGAGCCAACCAAACCACGATTCCCTCATCCTCAGCGAAGAAGGCGAACACGACGGCAAGACCGTCATCCTCCAGCGCTGCCCCAAGCACGGCATCGTGTTCCTGCCCAGCGAAGGCTGCCCGGAATGCGCCAAGGAAAAAGAAGCTGCCGGCAGCTGAAGGCAGCGCTGCAAGGCCGGACAGATCGCCGGATCACTCCTCCGACACAACCCCGCCATCCATACTCGCCTCTCTTTCTGTTTTTGCATTCATCACGATGATGCTGATGCGCCGATTGCTCGGACTGAACGGATCGCCCGCATCGAATAAAGCCGAAGAAGCCAAACCGACCACACGCAGGAATTTCTCCTCATACAAGCCGCCGGACACCAATTCACGGCGTGCCGCGTTGGCCCTGTCCAGTGACAACTCCCAGTTCGAATAATTGCCCGCCCCGCCCTGATAAGGCGTCGCATCGGTATGGCCGGTCATGCTCACCTTGTTCGGCACGCTATTCAGCACCGTGCCGATCTCGCGCAATATATCAACGGTGTAAGGCTTCAGATTGGCGCTACCCAGATCGAACATCGGGCGATTCTTCTTATCCATGATCTGGATACGCAGACCATGGGTAGTAATGTCGATCAGCAACTGATCCTTGAACTGGCTGAGATTCAAACTGGCATTGATCGCCTGCTCCAGATTCTGTTTCAACTCAAGCAATCTGGCTCGCTCCGCGCGTTTCGCATCCCGGCGACCATCGCTCAGATCGAAGCGGTGTGTCTCCTCCACCGCCCCCGTCTTCACTTGGGCAGCGCCTTCCTCGATGCTGTTATTGCCCACATTGATGATGTTGCTTTGGTCGGTCATCGCCGGTCCGCCGGCGAAGGCAACCATCAACGGTGTCTGGAAATATTTCGCTATGCCGCGCAGGCGTGCCTCATCGTTACTGCCCAACAGCCACAACAGCAAAAAGAACGCCATCATCGCGGTCACAAAATCGGCATACGCGATCTTCCATGTTCCGCTCTGATGCGTCTTCTTAACCAGCTTGGTGCGCCGGACAATGATCGGTTTGTGCTTCTTCTTGTCTGATTTTCTTGAAGTCGGCCTGTCCACTGCCATGGTGTCCCCGTATTGGTGATACGCACCGAATCCGGGATAGCAGAATGCCGAAAGATAATGAGGAATGACTTACCTTGCGGCCCCGCTGGCACTCGACAATTGGTCGAATAGGAACTAGTCCCTTAGCCCGGAAGCTTTGCGTCCCTGCCTTTCGACAGGTTTGCCCATGTGTTCACTGATACAGATACCAGCGCACACGCCCGGATAGATCTCCCATCCAAGCGGAGCGGATTGTCACACAAGAAAGCTCATTCAACCACCAGAAAATCCCTGCACAACAAATAGTTCAGCACCTCAAACAGCGCCTGCCCCCAAAGGATCACCTACAGACATCAGTCATGGAAAGATCGACTTGGGTACAATCCATACATCCAGCCCCCTGCCTGATTGCACCATGAACAAATACAACATCACCGCAGATATGTCCTTCGTGCAGGTGCAACACCAAGGCACTTCCATCACCATCCAGCGCGTGCAAGACCCGGCCGCAACGATCCGCACAGAATATGCCCCCACCGCGCGCGCCTGCCCGCCCTACTGCATCCAGCCGATGCGCCTGGCAGCAGGCATCGAAACGTTCGGCGAACTGGAAGTATTGGACTATCTGAAGCGCATCACAGCGGGTGACACGCAATACATGGTGATCGACTCGCGCACCCCGGACTGGTACGAAAAAGTCACCATCCCCGGCGCGGTGAACGTGCCCTACGCGCAGAACATGGCCGGTCAGGCGACCGACCTGCCCGGCGTGAAAAGGACTTTAGTGGAATTGTTCGGCGTGAAAGAGAACAACGGCAGCTACGACTTCAGCAACGCCCGCACCCTCGCCATCTTCTGTAACGGCCCCTGGTGCGGCCAGACACCAAACTATATCCGCACGCTGCTCTCGCTCGGCTATCCGGCAGAAAAACTGAAGTGGTATCGCGGCGGCATGCAGGACTGGTGTTCGCTCGGACTCACCACCGCCTGAGCCAAACTCATCCCCACTCGATCTCGACCGAACCGCAGTTGTCCAACTTCTGCAGGCAGGCCATTTCCGGTGTCGCACTCAACAGCGTCAGCACCGCGATGATCGGGTTCTCATGCGACACCACCAGCACCATCGCCTGCGGATGCCGAGCCGCCGCCTCATCCAGAAAACTGCGCAAGCGCTCCATCTGCTCGATGAACGACTCGCCCTTGGGCGGTTTGATGTGCAGATAGTCGGGACGCACCAGATCGTTGAACCTATCCACATGCTGCCCGTCCATGCCTGAGATGCGCTCGTTCAATCGCGCATCCACCTCCGGATGCAAGGCATGGTGTCGCAGCAGGATGTCCATCGTCTGCTGCGCACGGGGGAACTCTGACACGTAAGCATGCGTGAACGGCACCCTGCACAAGCGTTCGGCCGCCGCCTCAGCCTGCTGCCTGCCGCGCGCAGTGAGATTCACGACTCGCTTGGGATCGTCATTGATCTCGTGGATAACATTGCCTTCACTCTCGCCGTGGCGCACCAGAACGACCTTCATCTGCTTTCCCCGACTATCACTTCAACGTAAGCAGAAAGATGTTCTCCTGCATCCTCGTCACACCGCGCGCCTTGAAGCGCGGCTCGCGTTCCAGAATATCCGCCTGCTCCAGCAAACGAATTTCCGCATACTGCGCGTAGAGCGCCCGCACCTCCGCCTCAGACACCGCGAACGGCGGCCCAGGCATCTCCTCTTGCGGATAATCGAAAGTCACCAGCAAAACCTGCGACCCGGCAGGCAGGATATCCACCAGATGGCGCGCATAGCGATCGCGCATCTCCGGCGGCAACGCCACCAGTGAAGCGCGGTCATACACCGCACGCACCTGCGCCATATCTTCCTTACTCAGATCGAAGAAATCCCCGCACAGGATACGGATGCCCTCCGCCTCGCAACGTTCGAACTTCGCGCCATTCGAATGCGCGGGTGTCAGACTGTTCTCCTTGAAGAAATCCCGCACCGCTATGGCACTCAGCTCAACCCCCAGCACGATATGCCCCCGCTCGCGCAGCCACACCATGTCCAGGCTCTTGCCGCATAACGGCACGAACACCTCACCACCCTGCGCCGCATGCAACGCATGCCAATGCTTCTGAAGATAAGGGTTCACCTCACCCTGATGGAAACCGATCTCCGACCGCTCCCACCGCTCCAGCCAGAATTCCTTCTTCATTTTCCCACCATATTTGTTGAATCCAGAGTCGACACCTCCACCCTGTTCCGCCCCTTGTCCTTCGCCGCATAGAGCGCGCTGTCGGCACGGGCGAGCAAGGTGTCCAGCGATTCTCCTGACGCCGTCATCTGGGCCACGCCGAAGCTGGCGGTGATCTTGCCGGCTTCCAGTCCGCCCAGTCCGCGTCCGCTGAGTTGCAGTCGCAGTTCTTCACAGAGACGTCGGGCTTCATCTGCCTCTGTGTCCGGGAACACGAGCAGGAACTCTTCACCGCCGAAGCGGAAGGCAAGGTCTGAGGTGCGCAGCCTGTTCATGATCAGGGCGGCAGCATCGACCAGCACGTGGTCACCCACCAGGTGACCGTGGTTGTCGTTGATCAACTTGAAGTGGTCGAGGTCCAGGATGGCGATGGCAAAGGTTCGGTCATGTCTGGTCGCACTGGCGAATTCCTTCTGCAGGAATTCGTCAAGGTAGTGCCGGTTGAACAGCCCTGTCAGTTCGTCGTGCGCCGCCATATCACGCAGGGTGGCGGTCTGATTGGCGATCATCTTTTCCAGACTGAAGGTGGCCCTGCGTAACGCGAAGAACAGCATGATCTCGATCACGATGAAAGCGATCAGCGCGTATGCGATGTTGAAAGAAAGATCGCGCTTGAGCTGCAGGATGTCGTTCTCGACATCCATCCATGCCATGACGGTGCCGACCGGCGCACGCTGCGGGTCCTGCTGCCCGAGGTAGTCGCGCAAGGAGAAAGCTGTGAATGCCAGATGACGCTCGCCTACCTTTAGCCATACGGTGCCCTTCTGTTCAACCAGTTGCGCGATCTGCGGATTGGCGAGCAGTTCACGCACTTCTGGATGCAGGGTGGCCTCGATGAGGTTGCCGTTGAGAGGTGGATTCTCTTTCTTCAGCTTTTCCAGACGATCAGGGAAATAGGTGTCGCTCAGGTGCGACATCGAGAGCAGCACGACGAATTTTGCCTGGCTCGGTTTCTCCACCAGCTCGAGCAGGGTGCGGAACGAGGTACCTGCTTCCAGCACGCCGATGAATCGCCCATCTTCAGCATGGTGACCGTTGAGGAACACCGGCGAAACACCGCGGATGCCGCAGATGATTCGCCCGCACTCGAAGCCTTTGGTCGAGCGCTGGTCGCGCAATGCATGGAATATGGTATGGCGCACGCCTTCGAGGTTGTCACCGAAGCGGTCAGTGGCATGTACGCGCAGGAACGAGGTGGCGTTGTCGCCGAACTGGAAATGCAGCTGGCGGGTGTCGTAGTGGTCGCGCAGTTCCTGCCAGGGGGTGCTGACGAGATTGAGCAACCGTTCTCGGGCCAGTTTGGCGCGCGGGCCGCCTGCTCCAGCGCCTTCCTGTTCCGCCGCGAACCGCCCTTGGTGGAAGGCCTGCTGGACTTCGGGCATGGATGCGACAAAGGTGGCGGTCTGCTGCATGCTCAATGCGGTGTTGCCCAGCTCCACTACGAACAGATTGTGCAGATGGGTGGCGCGTTGCTCCAGATGGTTCTGGAAGCGCGCCTGTTCCGCCCTGTAGTTGATCCAGACGAACAATGCATCGCTCACAGCCAGGATCAGGCTCAGCCAAAGGAACACTTTGGCGCGTACCGATAGATTCGTCATCCTACTCTCCTCGTGCCGCTCGTCCGGGCGCGTACGCCCGTCTTTTATTATCGTTCTGTACTGCCTGCTGCTATTTTCAACCTACCCACTTTCTCGCATTCTGGAACATGCGCAACCAAGCGCCTTTCTCTTGCCAATCCTTCGGATACCACGAGTTCTGCACGGCACGGAACACGCGCTCGGGGTGCGGCATCATGATGCTGAAGCGGCCGTCCGGGGTGGTGAGGCCGGTGATGCCTTGCGGCGAGCCGTTGGGGTTGAGCGGGTAAGTCGTCGTCGGCTTGCCGTAGTGGTCAATGTAACGCAGGGTGACCACTTCCTGTGCGGCGTGCAGGCGCTTGGTATTGCCGAAGTCGGCATAGCCTTCGCCGTGCGCGACGACGATGGGCATGCGGCTGCCGGCCATGCCGTCGAACAGGATGGAAGGCGACTGCTGAACTTCCACCATCACGAAGCGCGCTTCGAACTGCTCCGACTGGTTGCGGCCGAAGTGCGCCCAGTTGTCTGCGCCGGGGATGATCTCGTGCAGGTTGCTCATCATCTGGCAGCCGTTACACACGCCCAATGCGAAAGTGTCATTGCGGTTGAAGAAGGCTTCGAACTCGTCGCGTGCACGCGGGTTGAACAGGATGGACTTGGCCCAGCCCTCGCCCGCGCCCAGCACGTCACCGTAGGAGAAGCCGCCGCAGGCGACCACACCTTTGAAATCCGCCAGCTTCACACGGCCGCTGATGATGTCGCTCATGTGTACGTCCACCGCTTGGAAGCCGGCGCGGTCGAAAGCGGCAGCCATCTCGACATGACCGTTCACGCCCTGCTCGCGCAGGATGGCCATCTTGGGACGGGCGGTGATGATGGCCGGTGCGACGTTCTCGTTCACGTCGTAGCTCAGCTTCACATGTAGGCCGGGGTCTTTGGCGTCGAGGATGCGATCGTATTCCTGCTGCGCGCAGGTCGGGTTGTCGCGCAACTTCTGCATCTGGTAGGTCGTTTCCGACCACATACGGCGCAGGACGATAGCGTTCTCTTCATAGATCGTCTGCTTGCCGCGCATGACGTTGAGCGTGCCGCTGGTATTCAGGCGTGCCACTTCGTGAACATTGGCCAGACCGGCTTCTTCGCACAGCACGAAGATGTCGGCCAGATCGGCGCGGCGCACTTGCACCAGCGCACCCAGTTCCTCGTTGAACAGCACTTCGAGGTCGTCGCCTTTCAGTTCGTCCAGCATCACGTCCAGACCGACATGCGAGGCGAAGCTCATCTCGGCCAGTGCGGCGAACATGCCGCCGTCGGAACGGTCGTGATAGGCGAGCAGTTTGCCTTCGCGGTTGAAGCGCTGTATCAGGTTGAAAAAGGCTTTCAGCGTGTTGGCATCGTCCACGTCCGGCGCGACATCGCCCACTTGTTTGTACACCTGCGCCAATGCGGAACCGCCGAGGCGGTTCTGGCCGCAGCCCAGATCGAACAGCAGCACCACGGTGTCGGTGTCGGCCACCAGTTGCGGGGTGAGCGTCTTGCGCACGTCCGGCGTGGGGGCGAAGGCGGAGATGATGAGCGACAGCGGAGCGGTGACGGTCTTCTTCTCGCCGCCCTCTTCCCATGCGGTCTTCATACTCATCGAGTCTTTGCCGACCGGGATGCTGATACCGAGTTGCGGGCACAGTTCCATGCCGACGGCCTTCACGGTGTCGTACAGCGCGGCGTCTTCCCCGTGGTGACCGGCGGGGGCCATCCAGTTGGCGGAGAGTTTGATGTCGCCGATCTTGGCGATCTGCGCGGCAGCGATGTTGGTGATGGCTTCGCCGATGGCCATGCGGCCGGAGGCCGGTGCGTCGATGACGGCGATGGGCGTGCGTTCGCCCATGGCGAAGGTCTCACCCGCGTAGGTGTTGTAACCGAAGGTGGTGACGGCCACGTCGGCCACCGGCACTTGCCACGGGCCGACCATCTGGTCGCGTGCGGTGAAGCCGCCCACGGTGCGGTCGCCGATGGAGATGAGGAAAGTCTTGTCGGCCACGGATGGCAGACGCAGCACGCGCTCGGCGGCGTCCTTGATGGCGATGCCGGAAGTGTCGAACTTGCTCAGCGCAACTTTTTCGCGCTTCACGTCGCGCGTCATCTTGGGCGGCTTGCCCAGCAACACGGAGAGCGGCATGTCGACGGCGTTGTTGTCGAACTCATTGTCGTGCACCACCAGACGGTCTTCGTCCACCGCTGTGCCGAGTACGGCGAACGGGCAGCGCTCGCGTTCGCATATGGCCTGGAACTCTTCCAGACGCTCGGCCGGGATGGCGAGCACGTAACGCTCTTGCGCTTCGTTGCTCCAGATCTGCATCGGCGACATGCCGTGTTCTTCGCTCGGTACTTCGCGCAGTTCGAAACGCGCGCCCATGCCTCAGCCGTGCACCAGTTCGGGCAAGGCATTGGAGATACCGCCCGCGCCCACGTCGTGGATGCTCAGGATGGGATTGTTCTCTCCCATCTGCCAGCAACGGTCGATGACTTCCTGCGCGCGAC